>NZ_AXWP01000008.1:29601-329867 GCF_000482725.1 Psychromonas arctica DSM 14288 | reverse complement strand
GCTTTTGGTCAGAAGTGAGGTTTATTTTTTGCATTGAGGTAGCATGATCCTCATTAAGCTAAAAATCAAGCATCTTCATTGATCACGGGTATATATAGGGCTAGGGAAGAAAAATGTCCGATTTCTCTTAACAGTAAAAACAACCCAGTGCTAATCACTAAACCAGGGGTGACTAATATAATGGTGGCTAACATTTCAATTTTATCAGCATACCCATTAAGTCCAATCAATCGCCACTGCCGACTCGCTAACAAAATAAAAAAAGCACAACTCACAGCAATAAGAGCTGCAAAAAAAGCAATGAGCAATGAGTTTTTAAAGGCCAACCAAAATTTAATATCGGTTAAGACAACAAAAAACTGAGTATTTACCCCTGATATAACCACCATTAACAACGGTGGAATTACCAATAGGGAAATCACAATAATCCAACTAAAATCCCAACATTTAGCAATCCATGAATCATGATAAAAGGTATTTTTAGGCCCTTGATAATTGGCTGTTAAGGATGATGAATGCGATAATTTTTGAATAAAAACAGCTAAAACTGCGCATATACAAATTTGCCATAATGCAAGTAAAGCCCCCGTCTGCAAATCAAAATCAAATTTAATTGCTTGGTAGATAGCCAGCTCTATAGTGGTTGATTTAGGCCCGCCACCCAATGCCATTACCGTTGCAAAGCTGCTAAAACAAAGCATAAAGATAAGCCCTGCGGCATGTGGCAATTGAGCAACAATCTGTGGCCATTCAACAAATCGAAATTTATTCCAATGCTTCATTCCTAAATGCGTAGCTAATTGGTGCTGTTTATCTGGAATAGCATTTAATGCCTGTAGAAATAGACGACAAGCAAAGGGCAGATTAAAAAAAACATGGGCCAATAAAATGCCATTTAATCCAAAAATTGAGAAAGGTAATATGCTATCAAAATATTCAAAAATACCCGCTAACACACCACTATTACCATAAATAGCTAACAACCCAAAGACAGCCACCAGCACCGGTAAGACTAAGGTTGTTGCAAATAACTTGAGTAATAAAGCTTTGCCCCTAAACTCTCGCCTAAACAAAGCATGGCTAATGGGGATCGCGAATAAAACACTTAATAGGGTGGATAATGCAGCTTGATAAAAGCTAAATGTTGTAATGTGCCGATAATAAGGATCAGACCAAATAGCCGTTACCTCTAAAACCGGAGAATAAGCAAACAGTGCATTGACTGCCATTAGCACAAACAAAAAGATGCCAATGGACAGTAAAAGTCCGGGAATTTGAACAGGTTTAAGTAATCTGACAAATACCGTTAATGGGTTAATAAGTGGCATTAAGTGATTAATCTGTTAATGAGATCAACCACTCTTTTGTCCATGCTTTGCGTTTTGCTGCCACTTCATCACTTGAGAATGACAATGACTTAGTCGGTGAGACGAGTTGATTAAACTCTTCTGGCAATGCCACATCGGTAACCGGATACATCCAATTACCAGTTGCGATTTTAGATTGAAAAGCATCACTCAGGATAAAGCTCATGAATTCATTTGCCAATTTTTTATGTTTGCTGCTTTTAACCACAGCCGCCACTTCAGTTTGAGTGTAATGACCTTCGGTGAAACTCGCAGCTTGGAACTGATTTTTGCCTTCAGCAATCATATGATAAGCAGGAGAGGTTGTATAAGACAACACCATATCGGCTTCTCCTTTTAGAAACATGCTATAGGATTCAGACCAACCTTTGGTTACAGTTACCGTTTTTTTAGCAAGTTGCTTCCAAGCTTGATTGACTTCGTCACCATAAACAGATTTCATCCAAAGCATCAGGCCTAACCCTGGAGTTGAAGTGCGAGGATCTTGATAGATGATTTTTAAGTCGTCACGTTGTTCGACCAATTCTTTTAAACTCTTAGGTGGGTTAGTTAATTTTTCACTGTTATAAACAAATGCAAAATAACCATAATCAAAAGGCACAAAGGTTTTATCTTGCCAATCAGTGGACATCTTAATCGTACTTAAATCAATATTATGTTCACTCAATAGCCCTGTTTTTTTAGCGCTGGCCATTAAATTATTATCAAGTCCTAATAGAATATCAGCTTCGCTATTATTACCTTCTAAACGCAAGCGATTTAATACTGACACACCATCATCTAACGCAATAAACTCTAGGTCGCATGCACAGAATTTTTCAAATTCGGCTTCTATTTTTGGTCCTGGCCCCCAGTCTGAAGCAAACGAACTGTATGTATAGACGGTTAATTTTTCCTGCGATGCAGCGAAAACAGGCGTTGCTATTAATGTTGCTAAGGTTATTAAATTGCTGAGAGTCTTATTCACTATGTCATCCATTACTAATGATTAATATTAAAGTATTGATATTGAACCGCTAGATCTTCGTTTATATATCTAAAACCTGTTCACCCTAAGGTTTGTTGATTTATGCATATTAAAGATCAAGAGTGCAAATATTCATGGATTATAACAATTGCTCAATAACTATGATCAACTATTTACAGCATTGATCATTATTCGGCATTAATGGCCAAAATACACGCCTATTCCCTGCAATAAAGGAAGCATCAAAAAAACAGATAATCATCGTCATACCGCCCTCTTTTTTACTAGAGATTACATAAATTTTGTCACTCCTGAAACGAGTAATAACTCAGTTGTAACCTATG
The DNA here is from genome assembly GCF_000482725.1 of Psychromonas arctica DSM 14288. GTDB lineage: Bacteria > Pseudomonadota > Gammaproteobacteria > Enterobacterales > Psychromonadaceae > Psychromonas > Psychromonas arctica. Next base: position 327,189 of record NZ_AXWP01000008.1, on the reverse strand, counting down.
TTTGAGTATTATGGTTAAAGAGCTCCCATTCACAGCGAATGCGACCAATAGTACGCATTAACTGTGCGTAATATTTTTCACTAACATCGTGGCTGCTCAGGACCGTTTGTAACAAGACAATCGCTTTTTTATATTGAATGTTAGCCAAAACCAGTTCTCCAGAAGCATTATAAACATTCGCCTGATGTAAAAACTCATCGGTAGCGGCCGTAATCACTTCATTAGCCGTTTCAATATCAGGACTAATAACATCACATAGATTTAACTGTATTAATGCGCGTTGATTTGACGAGATGGCATTTTTATCAGTATATTGACTAACATTATTAGGCTTTTTTAACGCCACCACCTCTATTTCTTTATGGTTTACAGCAGTATCAGCCTGAACTATTACTGATGATTTAACACGCGCATATCTTAAAACAGCAGCAGTAACTTTGTTCGTTAAATATTTCCAGTTAAACATAACTTGCCTTCCTTGAGTATTAACCAGTTTTTAAGTGATACTTATTATCATCTAAAGAAAGAGATAAAACAACCTTATTGATATTGATTATCACTTATGAAATATAATTTTAATGACCTCGACATAGAAGCATCATGATTATGGATAATATATTCCATATTAATTGGATGTTTACTCTCTTCCTCTATTCATTACTAGTGCGCATAATTCGCAACATATTACAGCGAAGAGGAATGCACAATGCTTATACAAATAGTTAAGTTTGATATTAAAACTGAATACATTGAACAATTTAAAGTGTTACTTGAGAATGATAAACAAGGCTCAAAAAATGAAGCTGGTTTACTTGAAATGCGTTTATATCAAGATAAAAAAACCCCTAATCTCTTTTTTGCCTACGAACGTTTTGAAAACCAAGCAGCAGTTGATCACCATTCTGCACAGGATTATACCAAGCAACTACTTGAAGCATTAGCCATGATGTGTAATCGCGCACCTGAAGTGATGCCTTTAAACGAAACAACGCCTGCACCGCTATATGAGAAAAATCCTAAATATTCCCATGCACAGGACGAGCTTTGTATTATTTTCTTTATTTTCAAAATAAAACCGCAGTATAGAGCGCGATTACTCACTCAATTTGAACATCATATAACGCAAACTCGCAGCCAAGAAGAAGGCAATATCCTTTTTGATTTGTACACCATTGAGGGTCAAGACGATACGCTAGCGGTTTATGAGCATTGGCGTAAAGAATCTGATCTGTGGGATATCCACTTCAATCAGCCTTACGTATTAGAAACGGGTAAGTTAATGCACCAAGCTGTTATAGGCGACATTGAGCAATACATGAATTTTGTTACTGAGCTTTAATTTTATATCGCTTAAACCTACTCCCAACCTTGGCAGATAAAATAAGTGAATTTTATCTGCTTTTTTATTTGCCCTTAACTTTATCTAATCTTTATAAAAGCCTTATCAAAACAACTTTTATTAATACACGCCTTAACAAAAAAAGTATCTTAGTGGTTTTAGCATTCAACATTCAGCATATTCAGCGCTAGTATTTAATAATTGAAAATGGGTAACACCCGAGGCTTTGCAAGTGATGGCAAAATCTAACACTGCCGTACTATCAATTTTAACAAATACTTGTTTGCTCACTTTCAAAGGTTGCCCACAACAAAAGTATAGATTGCAACCTTATGCCCCGTACAATAATGAACAGTAAAAGCTCGATGCAAAAACATTAACTTCGCCCTAACTTTGCGCTATTTTAAGGCCAACAATACCAATACAAATAAAAGCAAGGCTGATAAATTTCAATAATGAAGCTGACTCCCCAAATAATACAACACCTAAAATAGCAGTTCCCACAGCACCAATACCAACCCACACTCCATAAGCAGTACCGACGGGTAAGGTTCTAACGGCAAGTCCCAATAAAGTGAAGCTTATAATTAACGAAGAGACCGTCCAAAGGCTTGGCCATAACTTTGTAAAACCTTCTGTGTACTTCAACCCAACTGCCCAGCTAATTTCAAACAAACCTGCTAGCACTAATAAAAACCAACTCATGTTCACCTCTCATTATTGGGGCCGTCCCCAGTTTATGTTGAGAGATGAGGTCGTCCTCATGCCCTTTTTTTATCTGTATATTTGTATAAAAGGTTTATTTTTATAAAGGCTACTGGCTACTGGCTACTGGCTACTGCCACTTTTATACCAAAACCAATTAAGACACTACCTACTAATTTTTCAATTTTTTTCTTGTGTGTATTAAATTTTTTCACCAGCGCAGGATGGCTAAAAAATAACGACACCACAGTAAACCATAAAATATGTGCTAAGCAGATGATTAATCCATATAACAGCTGCACCCAAACGGGTGTTGTTGGATTAACCACTTGCGTGAATAAACTCAAGAAAAATAGTGTCGTTTTAGGGTTTAATGCATTAGTAATAAAACCCAGTTTGACTGCGCCTAGACGCGATAACTTAGGCTCAACCGTTTGTCCTTCTGCGCTCAAGTTACCTTTGGAAGTGAAGGTTTTATAACCAATATAAATAAGATAAGCCGCGCCTAAATACTTGATCAATGAGAATAAAATGATTGATTTTGAAATAATAATCGCCAACCCTGCAATCGAGTAAGCAACATGGATCCAAATCGCTAAGCCTATGCCTAGGGCAGAGTACAAACCACTCTGCCTGCCATGGAACATACTATTACGCGTGATCACCACAAAGTCAGCACCTGGGCTAATCGCCATAAAAATAGCAATCACAGTGACAGAAAGCAGTTCGGGTAGATAGTTTGCGATGTCCATTTATTAATACCTGTTGTTGAAATATTATATAGGCTGACATCAATATCATTTATTCTATGTCGCGTATATTTTTTAAGGCTTGAATTAAAGTAATAAAAGCTATTTATACCCACATCAAAAATATTCGAGTAGCATATGACATTCAAGAGTATGTGTGTTTTTGCCAATGATATTCCATTTGCCTTGCTGTTTTTTCTGCCAATGAGGATGTTGTTAACTCGGATACTAAGTGCAAACTCATATCTATTCCAGCCGAAATACCTCCCGATGTAATATATTTGCCTTGAGAAACCCAACGTTGATTGTCTATTACCTTTAACTTCGGATAACCCGCCTTAAGATCATCAATATCTTGCCAGTGCGTAGTTACTGTTAAGCCATCTAACAACCCCGCTTCAGCCAAAATAAACGCACCAGTACACACTGATAGCACCCTTTCAGATTTGGCCGCGATATCAGCTATCCAAGTGATCACATTTGTTTTTTTAACTTCCTCTGTATGCACACCACCAACAATTATTAGCACATCGATATCGGGATGCGCATCAAAACAAAAGTGTGGTTGAATAGGGCGCCCACCTCGCGCCTGCACAAGTGCCGGCTTTTCGGCAATCAGGAAGATATTCCAATCATGCCCAGACAAACGTTTAGCGGTACTTAACACCTCAAATGGGCCAGAGAAATCAAGCACCTCTGCATTATCGTATATGTAGATTCCAATATTCATCGGCTATGCACTCCTTGCATGTAAAAGTTTTTTATTTTTGAAAGGAACATTAATGCCTTATCATCTTTTTCTCAACCAATATGGTACAAAAAAGACCTGTCACCACAAAAGCTAAATAACGATTAATAATAGTGATAAAGGCGGTACGATCCAAAAAGAAGGAATAAATCCGAACAATCACTTTCCATGTAATAAGTGGGTTTCAAAATAAAAATATAAAATGCTATAAACAAAACATTACCCAATGCAGCTACAACGTCCACCGTTGAGCTTTCCCGAGTCATTAATTCCTTTTAGCAAAGCCAAACAGGATGTTAGAATTACGTTCATTTGGCACATAAATGCGCCATTTGAACTGGTGCGTTAGAAAAGCAATTGATGACTTGGATCAGAAAGTGACACGGTGTCAGTTTCTTTGCCTACTTTCTTTTCTGATAAAAGAAAGTAGTGTCGCCGGAATTGCTATTAAGTAAAATTGACATAAAGAAAAGGATACAACATGGCATTTCTACAAGAAGAAGAGATCAACTGTCCCTATTGTGGTGAAACCATCACCATACTACTTGACCCCTCTGATATCGATCAAGAATATATCGAAGATTGCCAAGTCTGCTGCCAACCCATTAACTTCTTTGTTAGTGATGATGAAAGCGGCGAGTTAAGTGTTAATGTGAGCAGTGACAATAACTAGCAGCCATTAAGAATTCATTGCTTGTAACGAAAAAAACCGCAATAAAGGTCATTCATTGCGGTTTTTTAATATGGCAATTTTAATATGCCAATTTTTTATGAAAACTTTTTATGTAACCTTTTTATGTAAACTTTTTATGTAAATAAAGGTTCTTAAAATAACGGTAACTTAATTTTTAATCATTAAGCATTCAGATGTGCTAACAATTTTTTAGCTACCAGCTCAGAACTTGCTGGGTTTTGCCCTGAAATAATCAGACCATCTTGTACTGCAAAAGCATTCCAGTCATCTACTTTTTGGTAATCTGCACCGCGTTTAATCAGTTCATCTTCCACTAAAAATGGCACAATATCAGTTAATTGAACTGCTGCTTCTTCACTATTAGTAAAACCAGAAACTGCTTTACCGTTAACTGCAAACTCACCGGCACTGTCTTTAACGTCTAATAGCACTGCACTTGCATGACATACCGCGCCAACAGGCTTATTAGCGGCTAAAAAATCTTCAATCAATTTAATTGATTTAGCATCAGTAGCTAAATCCCATAATGGGCCATGACCACCAGGATAGAATATTGCATCGTAATCAGCTTCATTCACTGATGATAATGCTACTGTATTGGCTAGTTGTTGTTTTGTTTCAGCGTCTTCGTCAAAACGTTTAGTAGCTTCGGTAACAAAATCATCCATTTCACTTGATGGATCGATTGGTGGTTGTCCGCCTAACGGTGATGCTAATGTAATATCTAGTCCAGCATCTTTAAAAACGTAATAAGGGGCAGCAAACTCTTCAACCCAAAAGCCTGTTTTATTACCTGTATCGCCTAGTTTGTCATGTGATGTTAGAACCATTAATATTTTCTTACTCATGATAATGCCCTTAATGTTGAGAGAGTGTTTAATAGCTAGTTATTAGCTGATTGAGAAAGTATAAACCTTATACAAAATTGAACAATGCATACTTTATCAACAACATTGTTTCAATAGTTGATACAATTAAAAATCAGATGAACATGCACTAGAGGGATTTTGCTTGTGAATAAGTAATATTGGGTCATCGACGAAAGACCCCCCCCTTTTTTACTATCTGTCTATTAGATTGAAATTTAAGTGGAGGTTAATACACAGCTCTAACCAACATCAATAAACGACAAAAAGAGGTCACAGTGGAACTGTCATTTGAACAATTAAAAAGCATGGTGGTGTTTGCCCAAGTTATTGAACAAGGTAGTTTGAGTGCAGCTGCAAAACATATTGGATTGTCACGCGCCGTGGTTAGCTACCATATTAAAAAACTAGAAAGCCAATTAGGTATTAAACTGCTCAATCGCTCAACTCGAAGCATTGCATTAACGGAAGCTGGCAGCGAATATTACCAACGTTGTAAAGTGATTGTCGAACAAGCTTTAGCAGCAAACCAGCAGATAGAGAACTTAAAGAACAACCCAACGGGGTTAATTAAAATAACCTGCCCTATGAATGTTGGATTACATGCCATCGTGCCCGCCTTGAACGCTTTTGCGAAGCTTTATCCTAATATTCAACTAGATGTAAACCTTAGCGATGAAGTAGTAAATATTATCAAAGAAGGTTTTGATATTGCAATCCGTGGTGCAGAATTAGCTGACTCTGGTTTACAGGCGACTAAACTATCAACGTTGAATACCTGCTTGTGCGCTGCGCCTGAATATTTACAAAAATATGGCCGCCCAACAACTCCTGCTCAATTAACGGCACATCAATGGATCCTTTATAAACTGGCGCCTACTACGTTAGAGCTGAAAAAAGGCAGCCGCTCCTACAGCGTCAAATTAAAAGGAAATATCAGTACCAATAATGCCGCAGCACGCACGGCCTTTGTTGAAGGAGGTCATGGTTTAGGACGCATTCCAAGTTATGATGCACTGCCTAAAATAAAGTCTGGACGCCTAATTCAGTTACTCTCTGAGTATCAATTTAATGATATTGAAGTATATGCAGTGTTCCCACCGGGCGCCGCTGAATCTAAAAAATTGCGGTTATTAATCGATTACCTGAAGAATTACTTTAAAAAAGGTCAACAGGGGCTGAACTAGGTGCTAATTCGGATATTATTTGAACGTTTTTGTTTTAGGCACGTTGATCTTTTGATACTATTTTGTACAACAAAAGTTAAGCACAAAGAACAACAGATCCCAGCTCGTTAACAAAAATTTAACATCTTTAAGCCGATCTTCGTTGAATTCCTATACAATTAATTATCGGTATGTATTAAGACATACTTTTATTCACTAAGAAGATTTTATTATGCCACTCAAACGTCCTTTATATATTCCCTTTGCAGGGCCTGCACTATTAGAAACCCCACTATTAAATAAAGGCAGTGCTTTCTCCTCCGATGAACGCGATAATTTTAATTTAACAGGTTTATTACCTCATACGATTGAAACGATTGAAGAGCAATCATTTCGTGCATATCAGCAACTGTCTTCATTTAAAAGCGATCTTGATAAACATATCTATCTACGAAACATCCAAGATACAAATGAAACTTTATTTCATCACCTCATCGAGCAACATATCGAAGAAGTAATGCCGTTGATTTATACACCAACGGTGGGACAAGCTTGTGAGAAGTTTTCTAAAATATACCGTCGTAAACGTGGTCTATTCATCTCTTACCCTGAACGTCATAAAATTGATGATATGTTACAGAATGCCACTAAACAAAATGTAAAAGTGATTGTAGTGACCGATGGCGAACGCATTTTAGGTTTAGGCGATCAAGGCATCGGGGGCATGGGGATCCCAATTGGTAAACTTGCTTTATACACAGCTTGTGGTGGGATTAGCCCGGCGCATTGCTTACCTATTTTATTAGATGTAGGTACTAATAATAGCCAACTAATTAATGACCCAATGTACATGGGGTGGCGTAACCCTCGCATCACAGGCGAAGAGTACAATGAATTTGTAGATTTATTTATTCAAGCGGTGAAACGTCGTTGGCCAGAAGTGTTATTACAATTTGAAGATTTTGCACAAACCAATGCAACACCATTATTAAACAAATACCGCGATCAACTGTGTTGTTTCAATGATGATATTCAAGGCACTGCAGCCGTATCCGTAGGTACGCTGATAGCGGCTTGTTTAAATAAAAAGCAAAAGCTTAGCCAACAAAATATTGCATTTTTAGGCGCTGGCTCTGCAGGTTGTGGTATAGCAGAGCATATTATTAGACAAATGCAACGTGAAGGTTTGACTGAAGAGCAAGCTCGTAAGCGTGTATTTATGGTTGATCGTTATGGTTTATTAACGGATAACATGACTGATTTACAAAGTTTCCAAACGTCTTTAGTACAAAAGGCAGCTGATATCGAAAACTGGGATCACAGCCAACCGTTAGGGTTAGAGCAAGTGGTTAAACAAGCGAAGATAACCGTGTTATTTGGTGTTAGTGGTCAAACAGGTTTATTTACGCAAAGCATTATTGAAAGCTTATGTGCGAATACTGAAAATCCGATTGTATTGCCGCTGTCAAACCCAACTTCTCGCGTTGAAGGTACACCGCAAGATATTACTAATTGGAGTAATGGCAAAGCGATTATTGCAACGGGCAGTCCATTCCCTAATACTCTATTTAAAGATCAATCTTTTGAAGTATCGCAATGTAATAACAGCTATATTTTCCCAGGTATTGGTTTAGGAGTATTAGCCTCACGAGCAAGAGGGATCAGTGACAATATGTTAATGGCGGCCAGCCAAGCCTTAGCTGATGCTTCAATGGATTACGACAAAGCACCAGGTGCACTATTACCACCATTGGCAGTGATTAGAGAGATCAGTGAAAAAATAGCTTACGCCGTTGCAAAGCAAGCCATTGCAGATGATTTAGCTTTGCCTGTAACAGAAGAAAACATGCAACGTCGCTTGCAAGATAACTTCTGGCTACCTAAATACCGTAGTTACCGCCGCACCTCTTTCTAGGAACAACAACCGATTTCTGGAAAGAACAGTTAGCGACAAAATACGCTAACTGTTAATAAAAAAGCCGCTTTTGCTCTTTTATTAACAGTTAGCGGCTTTTTTTATATTGCTTAATTAATACCCATCGCATAACGCATCACTCTATTTTTAATTTGTCCCGATTGTTGGGCTACGCCTAAAAAGCTTTTTCTTATGATACGAATCAATGGGTCATCGGACTTACTGACTTTATAAAACACATCCATGCCTGTTTGCATTAATAAGTTGGCAGGTCGACGCTGGCATTGATAACGTTTTAATATTTCTGGAATCGATAAATCGCTACATTGAGTGAGCAGTTCCACAAGACATTGCACATCTTTGAAACCTAAATTAACGCCCTGTCCTGCTAATGGATTAATAGTATGAGCTGCATCCCCGACCAACACCACACTGCCTTGATAATATTTTTTAGCATGGCGTCTAGTCAGTGGAAACCCACCTTTATTATGGACTTCAAAATCAAATTCAAGCTTAGGAAATTCCGCTAAAATAGTTTGTTTGAGCTGCTGATTATTTAAGCTTTGTAGCAGCTTTATTTTCTGTGGACTGTGATACCACACTAAGCTTGCATTATTACCTGCTAGTGGCAAAAAAGCACAAGGGCCTGTTTCTCTAAACTCTTGCCAAGTCACGCTTTGCTGCGCGGAATCGGTGGTTATATTAATCAATAAACAATGTTGGCGATAATCCCAACTTGTCACAGGCAGTTGTAAGTGTTTACGTACCCCTGAGTTACCACCATCACAGGCCAGCAATAAATCAGCTCGAATAGTCTGTTGATCTGCAAGCGTCACCGTCACTATGCGCTGGCTGTTTTTATTTTCAGTGTCGACATGCTGGGTAATATTCACGACTTCTGTCTGTTCATAGAAGTGAACATTCGCTAACTGTTTAAGGCGCTGCCACAGTACAGCTTGGATCCAACGGTTCTCTGCGATATAGCCTAATTGCTCAGCCCCAATATCATCGCTTGAAAAAGCTAATTTTTGGCTACCCTTTTCCCATGTTTCTAAACCTTGATAAGCACATAAGCGGTCAAGCGGTATATCATCCCAAACTCCAGCTTGTTCAAGTAAGTGTTTACTTTGAGCGCTAAACGCTGAAACACGCAGGTCAAAAGGCTCACCTTGCTCAGGCATTAGCACCGGTGACTTTTCAATAAGGTGTAATGTATCGCCATGTTTAGCCAGTAGCAATGCAGATAAAGCACCGACCATTCCACCGCCAACAATAATAATTTCTCTGTTTGCCATTACACCCTCAATTTTTGAATTGATATTTAATAGGTTATTGTACGTAAAAGAATGCCCCTTGGGAAAATTAACCTGATTTTTTAATTGCTTAAAATCAAGATACAGAGAGTTATCAAGAGAAATAGAAAAACGAATGAAAAGCATGCAAACAAAAAGTAGCATGATTGCCTTGATGTGCGTAAAATGCGACCTCGTTTTAAGAAACACACTAATTAGTCAGCATAGTAGGCAGTGAATATGAGCATGAAATTACACGTTAAAACCTGGGGTTGTCAGATGAATGAGTACGATTCATCTAAGATGGCGGACCTTTTAAATGCGAGCAACGGATATGTTTCTGTTGATGAAGCAGAAGATGCTGACGTGATCCTACTCAATACCTGTTCTATTCGAGAGAAAGCGCAGGAAAAAGTATTCCACCAACTTGGTCGTTGGAGAAAACTAAAAGAAAAAAATCCTAGCATCATTATTGGTGTTGGAGGTTGTGTTGCTTCACAGGAAGGTAAAGCGATCCGCCGTCGAGCGCCTTATGTAGATATTGTTTTTGGCCCACAAACGTTACACCGTTTGCCAAAAATGATTCAAGATGTAAAAGAAAACAAAGGTAACGTGGTTGATGTCAGTTTTCCTGAAATTGAAAAGTTTGATTCAATGCCAGAGCCTAAAGCAGAAGGTGCAACGGCATTTGTTTCAATCATGGAAGGTTGTTCTAAATATTGTACTTTCTGTGTTGTACCTTACACACGTGGCGAAGAAGTTAGTCGCCCGTTAGACGATATCCTATTAGAAGTTGCACAACTGGCAGAGCAAGGCGTTCGTGAAATCAATTTATTAGGCCAAAACGTAAATTCTTACATTGGTGCAATGCACGATGGTGAAGAATGTAGTTTTTCTGAATTATTGCGTTATGTTGCTTCAATTGATGGTATTGACCGTTTACGTTATACCACCAGTAATCCAATCGATTTTACTGATGAAATCATTGATGTTTACCGTGATACTCCTGAATTGGTGGACTTTTTACATCTGCCAGTACAAGCAGGCGCGGATCGTATTTTAAACTTAATGAAACGTGGCCACACGGTTGCTCAATATAAAGAAAAGATTGCCGCATTAAAAGAAGTGCGTCCTAATTTAACGATCAGTTCAGACTTCATCGTTGGTTTCCCAAATGAAACCGATGAAGACTTCCAACAAACCATGGATCTTATCAACTACATTGGTTTTGACACTAGCTACAGCTTTATTTATAGCCAACGTCCTGGTACACCAGCGGCAGATATGCCAGATGATGTTACGTTAGACACCAAGAAAAAGCGTTTAGCTATCTTACAAGATCGAATCCATCAGCACTCTCAATTGATTGGTCGCCGTATGGTAGGATCAATACAACGTATTTTAGTAGAAGGTCCGTCACGTAAAAACATCATGGAATTATGCGGCCGTACCGAAAACAACCGTATTGTAAACTTCGAAGGCGATCATCGCTCAATCGGTGGTTTTGTTGATGTTGAAATTACTGAAGTACATACCAACTCAATTCGTGGTAAGTTTGTGCGTGGAGAATCAGAAATGAATCTACGAGAATCAATTCGACCAAGTGATATTGTGAATAAAAAAGCGAACAAGCTTGGTGTTGAAACTTTTATACCAGCTTAACTTTATTTTTATCACTTTTAGCTCAGCAAAAGAAGGCGTTACAATTTGACCACAAAATTAACGACAGTACACCTTGAATTAATCCCCGCAGACAAAGACCGTTTAGCGGTTTTATGCGGTTCATTTGACGATAATATTAAGCAAATTGAACGCCGTTTAGGTGTTGAAGTAATCTATAAAGATGCACATTTTCAAGTGGTTGGTGAGCACCGTTACGCTCAAGCCTGCAGTGACTTATTGAATGACTTATATATTGAGACGCAACCAATTAAAGGCAAAGCGCCTCGTTTATCAGATGAAGATGTACATTTAGCCTTACAAAACTTAATCAGTGAACACCGTTTACTAGAAGTAAAGCCGGCATCAGAAGAGGTTGGTTTTAAGAGTTTAACCATTAAAACTAAACGCGGTGTTATTAAACCGCGTGGTGAAAACCAAACTAAGTACGTAAGTAATATTCTTCGTAATGATATTACCTTTGGTGTCGGCCCTGCCGGAACAGGTAAAACTTACTTAGCCGTAGCTTGTGCCGTAGAAGCGTTAGAGCGCCAAGAAGTTCGTCGTATTCTATTAACCCGCCCAGCTGTTGAAGCAGGTGAAAAGCTAGGTTTTCTACCAGGTGATTTATCACAAAAAGTAGATCCTTATTTGCGCCCTTTATACGATGCATTATTTGAAATGTTAGGTTTCGAAAAAGTTGAAAAACTGATTGAGAAAAACATTATTGAAATTGCACCTCTGGCTTATATGCGCGGACGCACGTTAAATGATGCATTTGTTATTTTAGATGAAAGCCAAAATACAACAACAGAACAAATGAAAATGTTCTTAACACGTATTGGCTTTAATTCTACTGCGGTGATTACCGGTGACATTACACAAATCGATTTACCTCGCCATCAAAAATCTGGTTTACGCCATGCAATTGAAGTATTAGGTGAAGTCGATGAAGGTATCAGCTTTAACTTTTTCTTAGCAGATGATGTTGTTCGACATCCTGTTGTTGCACGTATTGTTAAAGCTTACGATGCCTTTGATAGAAAGAAAGAAATAGCAGAAAGTGAAGCGAGAAACGCGTAATGGAACTTTATGTGGATTTACAGCTTGCGAGTGAAAACCAACAAGCATTGCCTGACTTGGCACAATTAGAAAAATGGATAAGTGCCACCATCCTTGCAGCTAGTGATATAATACGCGATGATGCTGAATTGACGGTGCGTATTGTAGACAGTGAAGAAAGTCAGCAGTTAAACCACCAATATAGAGAAAAAGATAAACCAACGAATGTTTTATCTTTTCCTTTTCAAAACCCGCCTGGGATCACTTTACCCTTATTAGGGGATCTAGTAATCTGTAAACAGGTGGTTGAAAAAGAAGCAGCAGAGCAACAGAAAACGTTGGTCTCACATTGGGCACATATGTTAATACATGGTACGCTGCATTTATTAGGTTACGACCATATTGATGATGATGAAGCAGAAGAAATGGAAAGCATTGAAACTAAACTCATGATTGAGTTAGGTTTCGGTGACCCTTATTTAAGCGAAAAAGAGTAAATAAAATTAATGTCGGAAGATTACCATTCTAGCAACGAGCAGCCTAAAGAAGGTCTGCTCGATAAAATAGGCAACCTTTTCCAAGGCGAGCCAAAAAGTCAAGATGAGCTATTAGATGTGATTGATAGTGCTAAACAGCGCCAAGTTATCGATCAAAAAACCAAAGAAATGATAAAAGGTGTGATCGACGTGTCTAAGATGCGCGTTCGAGACATCATGATCCCACGTTCACAAATGGTGACATTGGGTTTACATCAACCAGTTGAAGAATTATTACCAGAGATCATCAACTCTGCCCACTCCCGCTTCCCTGTGATCACTGAAGATAAAGACCACGTTGTTGGTTTGTTATTAGCCAAAGATCTTATTCAATATGGCTTCAGCTCAGATCCTGATGAGTTTAAAATAGAAGACATTCTCAGAGAAGCCGTTGTGGTTCCTGAAAGTAAACGCTTAGATACCCTTTTAAAAGAATTCCGAAGCCAACGTTATCATATGGCAATCGTTGTCGATGAATACGGCGGTGTTTCAGGATTGGTCACTATTGAAGATATTTTAGAAGTGATTGTCGGTGAAATTGAAGATGAATTTGATTACGAAGAAGAAGATGAAATTCGTCAAATAGGCAAACGTACTTACACAGTAAGTGCGCTCACCACACTGGCTGATTTTAATGAGTTCTTTGAAACCGATTATAATATTGAAATCCAAGATACAATTGGTGGATTAATTTTGCATGAACTAGGCCATTTACCTAGCCGTGGCGAAAAGATAGCCATTAATGAGCATAAGTTTAAAGTGACAAATGCAGACAATCGTCGCTTAGTACAATTACAAGTACGTGTTCCAAAAGAACTAAAAAAAGAGCTTAAAAGAGATTGAACAAAAGCTTAAGCAAATCACTGAGTAGAATCGCTTCTACTCAGTTCGGGAAAATAATGATTGCAGCGTTGTTAGGCGCGATACAAGTCTTTGCTTTTGCACCTTTCCAACAATGGTGGGTTTTGTACCCTTCGTTTGTTGGTTTATTGTTATTACTGCAACATACGCAATTACCCAACAAAAAACTATTCTTAATCTGCTTTAGTTTTAACCTCTCAATGTTCGTTGCCACTATGCACTGGATCTATGTCAGCATGGATCTTTTTGGCGGAATGCCGAGTATTGTTAGTGGCCTATTAATTGTTGTATTGTGTGCTTATTTGGCCTTGTTTCCCACCATCGCGCTATGGTTAACTTATAAAATTAAGCTCCCTCCATCAGTTTCTGCGATCAGATTGCTGCTTATTTTACCGAGTTTATGGTTAATCACGGACTGGTTACGTGGCTGGGTATTAACAGGTATGCCTTGGGCTTACCTTGGTTACAGTCATGCAGACACCCCCTTAGTTGGATTTGCACCGATTTTTGGTGTGCAAGGCGTTACCTTAGCTATTATTCTTATTTGCTCAGCATTAACGTTGTTGGTCTCTCAACAATTACAATCGCTATCTAAAAAGATATCTAAACAAGTCTCGAAATCAATACAACCCGTATCTAAATCAGTACAAAAGCTATCTTTCCTATTGATTATATTTTTAGTGTCTAGCGGTTACGGCTTACAACAACTTACCTTCACCAAATTACAGCCAGCAATCAATGTGGCATTAGTACAAGGTAATATTGACCAAAATGAAAAATGGAAAGCGGATCAACTGTATCCTTCTTTGTTTAAATATTTAGACTTGTCAAAACCTCGCGTGCCACCTTTTTCAGAGCCACTTATCAACGCTCAAAGTGAAACAAAAATTAAAGCTAATAAAACAACTAAAGCAGATGCCGAACAAACTAATTTAAAAAGCCAGCAACAAACCAATAAAAATGAGTTAATCATTTGGCCAGAGTCAGCAGTTGCAGGCCTTGAAATTGATATGCAGCGTTTCCTACAACCTTTATCAAAGGAATTAGCAAATCAAGGTAAAACACTATTAACGGGTATTATTAATTATAATATTAGAAAAAATGAATATTTTAATAGCATTATCATGCTCGGAAAACTGCCAGAAGGACAAGGCTATTCCCCGATAAGTCCCAATAGATACAATAAACATCACTTATTACCGATCGGTGAATTTGTTCCCTTTGAAGATCTTTTACGCCCTCTTGCACCTTATTTTAACTTGCCAATGTCGAGCTTTAATCGAGGCCAACAAGTACAAAATAACTTGAGATTTGATCAAACAACTTTAGCGCCAGCGCTATGTTATGAAATTGCTTTTCCGGAATTATTACGAAAGAATGTTCATCAACAAACAGGGTTGATTATCACATTAAGTAATGATGCTTGGTTTGGTCACTCTATTGGCCCCGATCAACATTTAGAGATAGCGAGAATGCGTGCTATTGAGTTCGGACGACCGCTATTACGCAGTACGAATAATGGTATAACAGCAATTTATAACAGTGTCGGTGATGAGTTAGGTCGATTACCATCAAATACAGCCGCGGTATTAAGACGTTCAGTACAACCCGCCTATGGACAAACCCCTTATCAACAAATAGGGCAAATACCATTATTTATCTTTTGTTTTTTTGCTTTATTATCAGCGTTTATTTTAAAAAAAAGACAAGCAGTTTAATCATCAGCAGCTACACAAAAACTAAAACTATTTCCTAAACTGCTCGCTCAGAAGTTGATTAAGGTGTGTTATGAAAAATAAAATTCTTACGTTTCGCGATAAAGGCTTTCAAAAAAAACTGTGGACCTTAGCGTTACCTATCACTCTACAATCTCTGCTTTATTCATTTCTTGGGTTAGTCGATATCCTGATGGTGAGTCAACTCGGTGAAACTGAAATTGCAGCCGTCGGTTTAGGTAATAAAGTATTTTTCTTTAACTTGCTAATGATGGTTGGTGCCAGCCATGCAGGCGGTGTGCTTGCTGCTCAATATTTTGGTGCGAAAGAGCTTTCAGGCTTACGTCGTAGTTTAATCACCTCTTTATTAATTAGTTTTGTTGTCACCTTACCTTTTGTTGCATTTTATGTACTCTCGCCAAGCTCTGTCACAGGTTTAGCCAGTGATGATCCTGTGTTGCTTATTTTCGCTAACCAATATTTAAAAATCACAGCCTACAGCTTTATGTTTATCGCAGTCGTGTTGCCATTAGAGACCGCACTACGCTCTGCTGGCGATACTAAAACGGCCATGAATATTAGCTTTTTAGTGCTGCCACTGAACGCTTTTTTTAACTATATTTTAATATTTGGGCATGCTGGTTTTCCAGCAATGGGAGTAGAAGGCAGTGCTTGGGGAACTTTTTTAGCTCGCGCTATTCAAATGCTATTATTGATAGTATTTATTGCTAAAAAAAGGCCTTTTATCTTAGCCAGTTTAGCAGAGGTAAAGACTGCTTTATCGCTGTTAGACATCAAACGTTACTTGAAACTTGCGATTCCAATGATATTACATGATAGCGGATGGGCTTTAGGCGTTTTTGTTTATACCCTAATCTTTGCCATGATTGGTGTACAAGAGTTAGCTGTAATGAGTATGGTGTCCACGATAGAACAAACGATATTCGCCTTATTTATTGGTGTAGCAATTGCTAGTGGCACCATGATTGGTCATGAGCTAGGAGCAAAAGCATTCGATAGAGCTTGGCAACAAGCTTGGACATTTATTTTATTTGTGCCGGTTTTAGCATTTATATTTATACCGCTGATCATCTATTTTAGAGAGCCGGTATTATCGTTATTTCCAACACTCTCTACATCGGCTAACGCAAGTGCATCACAGGTATTGTTAGTACTTGCTTGCGCGCTATTTATCCGGGTAGTGAACTTTATTGGGATTATTGGCGTACTACGCAGTGGCGGCGATATCAATTACAGTACATTTATGGATATATTTTGCATGTGGTGTGTTGGTATTCCACTGACTTTTATTGCAGTCACTTATTATAATTTCAGTTTAGTAGAAGCTTATATTGTCACGCTATCTGAGGAGTTAATAAAAGTAATATTAGTCATTCACCGAGTACACAAAAAACACTGGCTTAGGAATGTATTACCTACTTAAACCTAAACGATAAAGGGCTTCATAAGCAATTTATCACTGCTATTTATAGCGCAAACTGATACCATATTTTTTTGATTTTTAACTAACGCTAAGGAAATCGCATGTTTTTAAAAAAAACGGCCATTATAACACTTACTTCACTATTTTTGACCGTTGGATGTATCTCTATTTCTACCACTGAAACTGAACAAAAAATTCAGCAAACACTCACCGAACAAGCGACAAAAATTACAGAGTTAGAAACTGAATTAGCGACTTCCAAAGCAGATATTGAACAAAAAAAAAGCTCATTAGAAGCCGTGAAAACTGATTTGGAAAAAACACAAAAAGAAGCGCAAACACTTAATCAACAATTAGCACAACAAATAGCAATCCAAAAAGCTGCGGCAGCAACTCCCAAAAGAAGCAATGTTGTTGTTAGCAAAGTGAGTAAACGCGATATTTACCTAGATAAAACGGTATTGGGTCAAACCGAATGGCTATATATCAATAAAGCGAAGAGAAGTTTCAGAGCACGTGTAGATACTGGTGCCGCTACCTCGTCAATTAATGCAGTGAATATTCAACATTTTGAACGTGATGGTAAAAATTGGGTTCGTTTTAACATGGCACACGATAAAGATGCAGAAGCAAAAATCATTGAAGCAAAAATCGATCGTTACGTAAAAATATTACAATCTAGCGAACCAGGTGAAAAAGATCGCCGCCCAGTGATCAAGCTTAATGTACGTGTTGGTAATATTACTCAGCAATCTGAATTTACCTTAACCGACCGTCAACACATGGACTATGCAGTACTCATTGGTCGTAGCTTTATACAAGACGTCATGATTGTTGATGTTAGCCAAGATTATATTCACCCTAAGTATCAAGCTGAAAATAATAAATAGGACTCCTAATGAATGCTCGTATTTTCTTTTTCACCTTGGTAGCAGGACTTTTTTTACTGGGTGTGTTTCAAACAGTACAGCGCCATTTGGCTTTTGATATCCCTTGGATGCCAGGTGAAACACGGTCAGTCTGGAATATTGATGCCAAGATTGAATTTGAAGCGACCGGAAAACCTGTGCTCGCCTCATTGAGCACACCAAATAGCCAAGCGGGCTATACGCAAATTAGTCAAAATGCAGCTTCTCCGGGTTACGGTTTATCTTTTTTATATGAAGATAATAAACCACAAGCACAGTGGACAATTCGCCAAGCGACAGGCCCTCAAACACTTTATTACAATATTCAGCTACTAGTCGATAGCGAGAGTGTAGATCAACCTATCACTAAAATGCCTGAGCTATTTGATCCTGAATATGGTGCTGCTGGCCTAGCTGCTGGTACTGATATTATTAAAGATGCCTTTAAAACCAGTGCTGATGCTTTTAGTTTTACTCGTGAAATTTTAAAACAATTAAATGCAGAACAACCTAATCAAAGTATTAGATTGGTACTTGCTTCTAAAAACTCTAAAACAAACATTCTGGTTGGATTACTTAACGAAGCGAAGATTCCCACTAAAAAAGTCGGAGCGTTAGTTTTAGAAGATGGTCGTCGCCGTCAGCATTTGCAGCCCTTGATTGAAGTTTTTCAAGAAAAAAATGGAAAAATTGAGTCTCGCTTATTTGATGCATCAAGCCTTCAAGAAGTAGCTCGTAAAGATCTATTATTGTGGGATCAAAGTGGTAAAGCATTATTAGAATTAACCGGAGGAGTAAATTCTAAAGTTAGTTTCTCAATGATTCAGCAAGACCAACCAGCATTAGCAGCTATTTTGCAAAAAAATGATAATGAGCATTTATTCAATTTCTCGATCCATAGTTTACCGATTGAAGATCAGTCTTTGTTTAAAGGCATTTTAATGATTCCATTAGGTGTGCTGATCGTGGTTATGATGCGTGTTTTGATTGGTTTAAAAACATCTGGTACTTTCATGCCGGTGTTGATCGCAATGGCGTTCATTCAAACTAGTTTGATCACAGGCATTGTCGGCTTTGTGATGTTAGTTGCTGTCGGTTTATTTATTCGCTCCTACCTTTCGCACCTAAATTTATTACTGGTGTCGCGTATTTCCACCGTGATTATTATGGTTATTCTATTGATTGCGATGTTTGGTGTTTTGTCTTACAAACTTGGATTAACTGAAGGCCTTAAAATCACCTTCTTCCCAATGATTATCTTGTCTTGGACCATTGAGCGTATGTCAGTATTATGGGAAGAGGAAGGTGCTAAAGAAGTATTCAAGCAAGGTGGTGGTAGTTTGATCGTAGCTGTATTTGCTTACTTCGTAATGAGTAATGATGTCACTAGACACCTGATGTTTAACTTTATTGGACTGCAATTTGTGGTTATGGCACTAGTGCTTTTACTAGGCAGTTATACTGGATACCGCTTACTAGAATTACGCCGCTTCAAGCCATTAGTGGATAAGGGGTAGCGCATGTTTTTCTGTAGCCCTTTTAAGTTAAAGAAAAAAGGCATAATGGGGATGAATGAACGTAACAGCCGATATATAGGCCGTTACAACCCTAGACGTTTATATCCTTTAGTGGATAATAAATTAAAAACTAAAATTATTGCACGTGATGCAAATGTCACCACACCAGCCCTTTTAGGTGTGATTACCATGCAAGCGGAAGTAGAAACCGTCGAACAGTTTATTACCAATACTCCTGGGTTTGTAATAAAACCTGCTAAAGGCAGTGGTGGTAAGGGGATTCTTGTTGTTACCAAAGTTAAAAATGGTCGCTATTACAAATCCAATGGTAATGAAGAAAGTCTTTCAGAGATCAAACGCCATGTGACTGATATCTTAGCGGGCTTATTCAGCTTAGGTGGTAGCGCAGATGTTGCTGTAATCGAAGGTTTAATTCAATTCGATAGTGCATTTGATGGTTTTAGCTTTGAAGGTGTACCTGATGTACGCGTTATTGTATTTAAAGGTTTTCCTGTGATGGCAATGATGCGCCTTTCAACGGCCGCTTCCGATGGTAAAGCAAATTTACATCAAGGTGCTGTCGGTGTTGGTATTGATATCGCCACAGGAAAGGCTATTAATGCAGTTCAGTTCGACTTGCCAGTTGAACGTCACCCAGACACGGATAAAGAGCTAAAGTTACTTGTAGTGCCTAGTTGGGAGCGTTTGATTTACTTAGCAGCAAGTTGTTACGAGATGACAGGAATGGGATACCTAGGGACGGATATGGTATTAGATCGCGATATCGGCCCGATGCTATTAGAACTCAATGCACGCCCAGGATTGGCTATTCAAATTGCTAATGGTACAGGTATCTTACCTCGCCTTAAATTAGTCGAAAGCTTAAAGGATGCAGACAAAATGACCGTGGAAGAACGCGTTGCTTTTTCTAAAAAGCATTTTGCAGAAACACCTTTAATAGAAACACAGTGATGATAATTAAAGGTTAAGTTGGTAGCCTTTTTAAGGCCTGACTCAATACATACAATAAAGCCGATAACATAACCTATTATCGGCTTTTTGCTTTCATAAACTAGTCTTTAATCATTTCTTGTTTAATACCTAAATCCACATAACCAGATTAGATGGCCAGTTATACCATTAATGTCACTAATATCATTAATTCCGTTAATTTAATGATCAAATATTACGTAGGAAAAAGGAGCTAGTTTAAGGTAAAATTTCCGTAAACGGTTGCTTCCTTTACACAGTTTTTAACGCGAAAATAGCTCCTTTTAACCAGTAAGATTGATCAGTTAGCTAGCGGAGTTAATGGTATAAGTATAGGACCAATTATTGCCAAGGAAAAACACATCCACTTAAAGCAAAAATTGCGTCAAATAATTGTTCTCTTTGCAAAATATCTAACCCAGAGTGATCTATTTTAACCAACAACAATGACTCGCTATTTAGCTGAATTGTATTACGACGTTAAAAACAAAAGGCATAAAAAAACCGAGCAAGCTCGGTTTTTAAAAAGGTATAACTAAATGTTTTATATGCTGTAAATACTATTTAGTTACTTAACGACAGTAAGGAACGATTTTTTGTTATTACCTTTTGTGTTAGCACCTTTTGTATCCTGTTGTACTTGTTTCTTATCTTCAACGACTTGCATAGGCACATCAGATTCATCATATGCTGGCTCATCGGGGAAAATAGTACCTGCGCCATTCTCACGCGCATAAATCCCCTCAATAGCATACATAGGCACATAAACTTGTGTTGGTATGCCTGAGAATCGAGCATTAAAGGATAACGCATTATCATCTAATGAAAAATCAACCACAGAGCGCGGCGCAATATTTAATACGATTTTACCATTTTCTACAAATTGTAATGGTACATCAACATGTGGTTTGGTCGCATCGACAATTACATTAGGCGTGCATTCACTATCAACTATCCAGTCATAGAAAGCACGCATTAAATAAGGACGTTGTACTAACATTTCCGACATATAAAATACCTACAAAATTAAGAATTAAGCACCGATACGAATTTCGCGTTCAGTTTCAGTCATTGATGCTTGGAATGATTCACGTTCGAATACTTTAACCATGTAACTCTTCAAGCCCGTTACGTTGTCGTAACCTAAGTCAATTTTTAACTCAGGTAGACGCCATAGTAAAGGAGCCATGTAACAATCAACAATCGTAAACTCTTCAGACATGAAATAAGCAAAATGTTCAAATACAGGTGCAACTTCAAGAATTTTAGCACGTAATTTTACACGAGCAGGTTCAGCTTTAGTTTCATTACCTGACATGATGAGTGCTACTAAAGGATACCATTCACTTTCAATACGTTGCATCAGTAGACGGCTTTTAGCTCGTTCAACTGGGTATACAGGCATTAATGGTGGATGTGGGAAACGCTCATCTAAATATTCCATAATGATACGTGAGTTATATAAAACTAATTCACGGTCAACTAATGTTGGTACATCACTATTTGGTGTTAACTCAGCTAACTCCTCAGATGGGTTCTCTTCGTCTACTGTTGTGATGTCAACATTGACACCTTTTTCAGCTAATACGATGCGAGTTTGATGACTATATAAGTCAGATGGTCCTGAGAACAACGTCATTACTGAACGTTTATTTACAGCTACGGCCATGGAATACCCCTAGTAGTTAAAAAATTAAGTGTTTAAAAAACACAAACGGCAATGACGTCATAGTGACACCATTGCCGATAAGATAATAGAGAAAGTGTGTCGGCGATTAGTGAATATCGCGCCAGTACTCTTTCTTCAATAAGTAACTCAGTACAAATAAGATAATTAGGAAACCAATTACCCAAAAACCTAAGCTTTGACGCTCTAGTTTATTCGGCTCACCTGAATAGACTAGGAAGTTTACCAGATCTAACACCGCTCGGTCATACTCATCGGATGACATCTCACCCGACTCGACACTTTCCAGTGCCACAACTTGGTGGTGTTCAACGCCTTTTTCATCAACAGTAGTTTCGAAAACGGCAGTTGGAATCCCCTGTAACTCTTCCAATACATGCGGCATACCCACATCTTTAAAGACAACATTGTTCACACCAAATGGGCGAGCAGGATCTTTATAAAAAGAACGTAGGTAAGTATAAATCCAATCTGGTCCACGTAAACGTGCTTCCAAGGTTAAATCTAATGGTGCATTACCAAACCATTTAGCCGCATCTTTTTTATCCATGCTGTTTGTCATTAACTCCCCAATTTTACTATTTGTAAAAATTAGGTTGTCTTTCATTAACTGATCTGGGATCCCTAAATCAGTCGCAACACGTTGGTAGCGTTGATGCGCAGTTGAGTGACAAGCAGAACAGTAGTTCATGAATAATTTTGCACCGTTTTGCAATGATGCTTTATCCGTTAAATCATAGTTAGCTTTATCTAAATGAACCGCTGTACCTGCTGCAAATACTAAACTCGGTAAAAGTGCCACTAAGGCGATCAATAATTTTTTCATTAGTGTGTCAACCTCGTTGGTAATGGTTTGGTTTTTTCATTTTTACTGTACAAGAACAGTGCAATAAAGAATCCAAAATATCCGACAGATGCAATCTGTGCAATAAGCGTATATAACGGTGTTGCGGCTAATGCACCTAGTACACCTAATACGATGAAACAGATAATGAACTGTGTAATATTTAGTTTATGAATCCAACTACGGTAACGTATTGATTTAACTTTACAGCGATCTAACCACGGTAATAAGAATAGGATCGCAATTGAACCACCAAAGAACACAACACCAATCAATTTATCAGGTATCGCACGTAGAATGGCGTAATACGGCGTGTAATACCAAACTGGTGCAATGTGTGCTGGTGTTTTCAAACCATTTGCAGCTTCAAAGTTAGGTGGCTCAAGAAAGAAACCGCCGCCCTCTGGAATAAAGAAGATCACTGCCGCAAAACAGATTAAAAATGCCGACACGCCCATGATATCTTTCACCGTAAAATATGGGTGGAAAGGAATCGCATCAATAATATCTTTTTTACCACTGTATTGCTTGTGGAACGTGAACTTACCTTTAGCTTCTTCAGAGGCAGAACCTTTCTTCTGTTTAATCTCTACACCATCAGGGTTATTTGAACCCACTTCATGTAGCGCAACAATATGTAGGAATACCAAAGCCACTAAGGCTAATGGTAATGCAACTACATGTAACGCAAAGAAACGATTAAGCGTTGCACCAGAAATAACGTAATCACCTCGGATCCAAAGTGTTAGGTCATCACCAATAACAGGGATCGCACCGAATAATGAAATAATTACTTGAGCACCCCAGAAAGACATTTGTCCCCAAGGTAATAAGTAACCCATGAATGCTTCAGCCATCAACACTAAGAAGATCAACATACCGAAGATCCAAATTAATTCACGCGGCTTTTGGTATGAACCGTAAATTAAGCCACGGAACATATGTAAATAGATAACCACGAAGAAAGCAGATGCACCGGTTGAATGCATGTAACGTAATAACCAACCGTAAGGTACATCACGCATAATGTATTCGATTGATGCAAACGCACCTTCAGCAGAAGGGTTATAGTGCATTGTTAACCAGATACCAGTTAGAATTTGGTTAACTAGCACTAACATTGCTAATGAACCAAAAAAATACCAGAAGTTAAAGTTTACTGGTGTAGGGTATTGCGCTAGATGTTTGTTCCACGTATCCGTCATCGGAATACGTGCATCAATCCAGTCAATGCCGCCCATCGCTAATTTTTTAAGCATTAGGCATCTCCTTTGTCTAAGCCAATAAGAATCGTTGTATCAGATACATAATAATGTGGTGGTATAACGAGGTTTAATGGTGCAGGTACATTTTGGAATACGCGTCCTGCCATATCAAATTTTGAACCATGACAAGGGCAGAAAAAACCAGATTCTACACCCTCAACTTGCTCACCAAATGAATCTGGTAAGTAAGTTGGAGAACACCCAAGGTGAGTACAGATACCCACAGCAACAAATAAATCAGGCTTCAAAGAACGCCCAGATTTACTAACATATTCAGGCTGTTGTGGTTCTGCTGATTGAGGATCTCGTAATTTACTATCTAATGTCGCGAGTTCATCAATGACTTTTTGTGTACGAGAAACTACCCATACCGGTTTACCACGCCATTCGACACGAATTAACTGACCTGGCTGGATTTTGCTAATATCTACACTAACTGGCGCACCAGCAGCTTTAGCTTTTTCACTTGGACTCCAAGATTTCACAAAAGGTACTGCCACTGCAGCAGCCCCTATTCCACCAACAACTCCTGTTGTTAGTGTCAGAAACTTGCGACGACCAGAATTAACAGGCGCATTGCTCATTTAACCATCTCCATTGTGAGCTACTAAAAAAGCAGTTCAAAAATTACAAAACTGGGGGGTATACATCAATCCGTTGAATTATGAATTACGAATGTTTGCATAAAAACTCGCTGAATTTTAAAGAAGTCGCTTGCCATTTACAAGCCATTAACATTACTTTTGAGGGGGAAATACAAAAAAGCATGGCTTAATTGACCATGCTCTCATTAGATTTGCTCTATAAGCAAGAAACGACTCAATTTTATCAGCTTAAACAGCATTATCCATAATTGAAGTCGCACCCGATTTTGCAATTTCAGCAAGATCTTTATCGATCCAATACAAGGCTTTACCATCTTCTCCAACTAAATCGATTTTATCTAGAATGCCTTTAAATAATTTCTCTTCTTCGTGCTGCTCAGCAACATACCACTGTAAAAAATTAAATGTTGAGTAGTCATGAGTAGTGAAAGCAACATGTGTTAATTCATTTATCTTTCTGGTGATCAAACATTCATGCTCATAGGTTTCTTCAAATACTTCTTTCAAAGATTTAAAACCAACAGGGGGTGCATCAATTGAGCCTAAAATAGGTAACGCACCTGTTTCACTAACGTAAGTAAATAAGCGGTTCATATGCTCCATCTCTTCTGTTGCATGCTTACGCAACATTTCCGCAGCACCTTCATAACCTTTATCTTCACACCAAGCACTCATTTGTAAGTACAAGTTTGAAGAGTAGAACTCTAGGTTAATTTGCTCATTCAACTTTTCAACCATCGCCACGTTCAGCATTATTTTCTCCTCTTATTATTTATTGCCTAACCTTAAGGCTCATACCATTAAAAAACAAGCAAAAAAAAGCCCAGTATAAACTGGGCTTTTTTGCAATTCGTAAAAACGAAATTAACGTTTAGAGAATTGTGGACGTTTACGTGCTTTATGTAAGCCGACTTTCTTACGTTCAACTTTACGAGCATCACGAGTTACAAATCCTGCACCACGTAATTCAGAACGTAGTGTTTCATCAAACTGCATTAATGCGCGAGTGATACCTAAACGGATTGCACCAGATTGACCAGTTGTACCACCACCTTTAACAGTGATGTTTAGGTCGAATTTTTCAGCAGAGTCTACTAACACTAATGGTTGACGAACAACCATACATGCAGTTTCACGACCAAAGTATTCATCTAAGTTACGTTTGTTGATAGTGATTTGACCACTACCTGCTTTCATAAACACACGAGCTGTAGAGCTTTTGCGACGACCTGTGCCGTAGTATTGATTTGCCATTGTTTTATATTCCTATTAGATGTCTAAAACTTGTGGTTGCTGTGCAGAATGTTGATGCTCAGAACCAGCATAAACTTTCAATTTACGGTACATTGCGCGGCCTAAAGGACCACGTGGTAACATACCATTTACAGCTTTTTCAATAACACGCTCAGGAGCACGTACGATTAAGTCTTCAAAGCTAATTGCTTTAATGCCACCGATGAAACCTGTGTGGTGGTAGTAAATTTTACCTTTAGCTTTGTTACCAGTTACAGTAACTTTCTCAGCATTGATAACGATAATGTAATCGCCAGTATCAACGTGAGGAGTGTATTCAGCTTTATGTTTACCGCGTAAACGTAAAGCGATTTCAGTAGCTAAACGACCTAGTGTTTTACCTTCAGCGTCAACTACGAACCAGTCGCGTTTTACTTCAGCTGGTTTTGCAACAAAAGTTTTCATTAAGTTATACCCAAATTAATGATTTAAAAAAATATGACAGCATAATTGCAGTCAAAAATGTATTTTTCGCCTTTCCGTATCCCTTCGAATACGTCTAGCGTAAACAGATCCACCATTACAATTGGGGAGGTGGATAACGTGGGCGGCCATATTGTATAGAAAACTACAACAGAGATCACCTGTTTATTACATATTTATGTACAAGTTTTTAACAGGCAAGGATTTACTATTATAAAAGCTTCATTGCAGACCTAAAATGCCTATAACCATTCCCCATACAAACACATGATTTGAGTTCTACTTTTTAATAAAAATAGAACTCAAAGTTTATAAAGTAATGCTTATAAATCAAGATGATGGGCTTTACTTAGGTAGGCTTTACTCTGCATTTCTAATAACCGAGAAACACAGCGTTGGAATTCAAAAGCAAGGCGAGTGCCATGATACAATTCCAACACGTCCACTTCTGCGGAAATAATAAGGACCACGTTGCGATCGTAAAATTCATCAACCATGGCAATAAAACGGCGTGTTAGATCGTTATGTTGGTCATCCATTTTAGGAATATTCGACACCAATACTGTTCGATATAAAATAGCTAGTTCGATATAGTCATGCACACTGCGAGGGCCATCACACAGCTCGCTAAATTCAATGCTTAATGTATCGTTACTAAAGGCGATTGTATTTAACGAACGGTCATTAATAACTATCGCCTGTTGATACTCTTTATCAGCGGCAGCAAAGGTTTCAAAACTATTTTTGATTTGAATTGCTGCATTTTTATCTAACGGATAATGATAAATTTCAGCTTCGATTAATCGTCCTAATCGATAATCTTTTCCACCATCTAGATTAAATATTTCACAGTGCTGATTAATTAACTCAATTGCAGGTAAAAATCGTGCCCGTTGCAAGCCATTTCGATACAAATTGTTGGGATGTATATTAGAAGTTGCAACTAATACCACACCTTGTGCAAATAATGCTTCAAACATACCTGCTAATATCATCGCATCGGTAATATCTTCTACATAAAATTCATCAAAACAGATAATGTCTGTTTTACTCGCAAACTGCTTAGCAATTTCTTTTAATGGGTCTGACTGCCCTTGCAATAAGGTTAACTGTTTATGGACTTGCAGCATGAAATGATGAAAATGTAAACGTTGCTTACGCTCTGTTTTAAGGCCATGAAAAAATAAATCTACAAGGTAAGTTTTACCGCGCCCTACCCCACCGTAAAAGTACAGACCTTTGATCTCAGATTTAGACGAGTTAGTGGTCTTAAACAGTCGCTGTAATAGTGAACTTTTTTGTACGGGCTTAGTCTGATTTTGTAATAAATCATCATATAACCGTTGCAACATAGTAACGGCTTGCAATTGAGCAGGATCTGCAAAAAAGTTGGGTTTTAATAAGTCGGCTTGATATAAAGAAAGTGGCGTCACATTAATGTCTTAATAATTCAGTAAGTTAATCTTTATATAACATATTTTAGCACTATTTAAATAGTACCAAAGGCGATCGGAAATAGGTTTTGCGGTTTATCTCTCGAAATACTGATGCAATGGTTAACAACTTAATAAAGGTTAGTAGTAACATTATTTAAACAGTTGAAATGTCATTAATCATCATCATTATCTTTTATAATGAACAAATAACAGATGCTTTGATCATCATTTACAAGGAGCCCCAATGCGTGTTTTTAAACATTCCCTTTTATTGGTGATTTTAATAATCACTAGCTTTAACTCCATTGCCGCCTTACCTAATAACATCAATGGTAAAGCATTACCCACATTAGCCCCTCTGATTAAAAAAGTAAGTCCCGCCGTGGTTGATATTTCAGTATTTGGTGAAAGTACAGCAACTCCGGGAGTACCTAATGAATTATTAGAGTTTTTACAGCCTCAACGTCCTCCACAACAATTTTCAGGATTAGGATCCGGCGTGATTATTGATGCACAGCAAGGATATATCATCACCAATTACCATGTGATTGAAAATGCAGATGATATCGTTATCAGCTTAACTTCAGGGCATCAATATAAAGCCACTGTCATTGGTCAAGATCCACAAAGTGATATTGCTTTATTGCAAATAAAAAGTAAGCAACCTTTAGTTGCGATCACATTTGCAAATTCGGACCAATTACAGGTCGGTGACTTTACCATTGCCATCGGCAACCCCTTTGGTTTAGGGCAAACGGTTACCTCGGGTATTGTCAGTGCATTAGGGCGTAGTGGTCTTAATTTACAAAACCTAGAAAATTATATTCAAACAGATGCAGCTATTAATAGCGGTAACTCTGGTGGTGCACTACTTAACTTAAATGGCGAATTAATTGGTATTAATACTGCTATATTGGGCCCTAATGGCGGCAACATTGGTATCGCTTTTGCAATTCCATCGAACATGGTTAAAAACCTCACACAACAATTACTTGAGTTTGGCGAAATTCGCCGAGGTATTTTGGGTATTAAGGGTGGCGAAGTAACACCAGATTTAGCTAAAAGCTTTTCATTAGATGTAACAAAAGGTGCGTTTATCTATCAAGTCACTCCTGATTCAGCTGCCGATAAAGCCGGTTTAAAAGCAGGAGATGTGATTACCGCAATCAATGGAACAGCTATAAAGTCATTTGCAGCATTACGTGCAAAAATAGGAACTTTAAGTTCAGGAAAAAAAGTAAGCCTAAGCGTGATTCAAGACA
Source organism: Psychromonas arctica DSM 14288 (assembly GCF_000482725.1). GTDB lineage: Bacteria > Pseudomonadota > Gammaproteobacteria > Enterobacterales > Psychromonadaceae > Psychromonas > Psychromonas arctica. Next base: position 298,208 of record NZ_AXWP01000008.1, on the reverse strand, counting down.
ATAAATATAAAAATATTAACGTTATATTAGGCGGCAACACAACAACTGCAAAAGCAAAATTAACGCCTATTCTACCGGTTATTTTTGAAGGTGCGATCTTAAAAGATATAGCACCCGGGCAATCAGTTGCTGGCGTCAATGTAGTAGAAGTAAAACCAAATTCAATGGCAAGCCGTATAGGTTTACTTGAAAACGATAAAATAATAGCGGTCAATAAGACTGCTATCAGTAATCAAGCGGAACTTATTTCTGCACTGGAGCAGGCTAAAAATATGAGAGCATTAAATATAATGCGTAATAACAGACTCATTTATATTATTTTGGACTAGGCTCAACTAGAAAATGTAATAAATTTACAGAAAATTTGGATATATATCTGCTTAATTTAGATATATATCTACATAACGGAGATTTATTGATCATAAATCATTTTTTATTGAAAAATTTCTTGTAAAATACGCGCCCTAAAGAATAAAAAAGAAAATTAAAGAAAACTGTAAATAATATAAGTAATAAAAGCACAATCACTCTTGGAGAAAAGACGGTGAGAAAAACTAAAATTGTATGTACGATAGGTCCAAAATCAGAATCTAAAGAAATGTTAACAAAACTAGTTGAGAACGGCATGAATGTAATGCGTCTTAACTTTTCACACGGTGACTTCATCGAACATGGTACTCGAATTACACGTATCCGCGAAGTGTGTGAAGAAACTGGTAAAAATGTTGCTGTTCTTTTAGATACTAAAGGCCCGGAAATCCGTACTGTCAAATTAGAAAACGGTAATGACGTATTATTAACTGCAGGTCAAGAATTCACGCTTTCTACAGACCAAACAATCGTTGGTGATAACACTATCGTTGCAGTAACTTACGAAAACTTAACAAAAGATCTTGTTATTGGAAACACTGTATTGTTAGACGATGGTCTAATTGAAATGACAGTAAAAAGCATCACTGATACTAACGTTATCTGTACAGTAATGAATACGGGTGAGTTAGGCGAAAACAAGGGTGTTAATCTGCCTGGTGTTAAAGTTCAACTACCTGCATTGTCTAAAAAAGATAAAGGCGATTTGATTTTTGGTTGTGAGCAAAATGTAGACTTTATTGCAGCTTCATTTATTCGTAAAAAAGAAGATGTATTAGAAATCCGTGAGCTATTAAAAGCAAACGGCGGCGAAAATATTCAAATCATCTCTAAAATTGAAAACCAAGAAGGCGTTGATAATTTTGATGAGATCCTAGCGGTTTCTGACGCAATCATGGTTGCTCGTGGTGATTTAGGTGTTGAGATACCTGTTGAAGAAGTGATCTTTGCACAAAAAATGATGATTGAGAAAGCGAACAAAGCACGTAAGCCTGTTATTACAGCAACACAAATGCTTGATTCCATGATCAAAAACCCACGTCCAACACGTGCTGAAGCTGGCGATGTTGCGAATGCCATTATCGATGGTACAGATGCAGTAATGCTTTCAGGGGAGTCAGCTAAAGGTAAATACCCTGCTGAAGCAGTGGAAATAATGGCTTCTATCTGTGCACGTACTGACAGCGTACTTCATCCAGTAGTAGAAGAAAAAGATGCGGACCTTCGTATAACTGAAGCAGTATGTAGCGGTGCAGTTAAAAACGCAGAGCAGCTAGGTGCGAAATTAATTATTGTTGCGACAGGTGCAGGTAAATCAGCACGTTCAATTCGTAAATATTTCCCATCAATGCCTATTTTAGCATTAACTAGTAATGCTAAAACTCGTCAACAATTAGCATTAACTAAAGGTGTTTCTGCAAAAGTTATCGAGCAACAAGCAACAATGGAAGAGTTCTACAAATTAGGTATGGATTTAGCTAAAGAGCAAGGTTTAGTGGTTACAGGCGATAAAGTCGTGATGGTAACGGGTGCACTAGTTTCTTCTGGTACAACTAATACTTCTTCTGTACACGTTATTTCTTAATGATTAGTCGCTCTTTGAGCGATTAAAATAAGAAAATAAATTAATCAAACATCGCTTCAGGGCGATGTTTTTTTTTGTGCAAATTCCCATTAATTAAAAACTAATTTTCCGTCTGTGCATAGTTTTCTATATACTAAGCTTCCATTTTTTGTATTCATTACCCATTAGTCAAAAATATGAAGCTAATACAATACGTTAATTATCTAGTTAAACCTGTTCTGTGGGGATTGTTCCTTGCCGCGCTGATTATTTATGGGCCAAAAATATATAAGAGCTTAGAAAATGATCGTAGTTATAAACCAGCACTTATTAGTTACTCTGATGCAGTAAAAAGAGCAGCACCATCAGTTGTTAACATTTATTCTCAGCAATATATAGACTCTAGCGTGGGTTCTAAACAACAGTTACAACCTACGGGTTTAGGCTCTGGTATCATCCTTGATAAGAGAGGTTATATTGTCACTAATCACCATGTTATCTCTGAAGCAGACCAAATCTTAATTGCTTTACAGGACGGTCGTTTATTCACTGCTAATGTAATTGGTAGTGATGTGATCACTGACCTTGCAGTATTACAAATCGAAGCAAACAACCTTCCAGTGATCCCACAAAACTCTGATTATATTGCAGAAATCGGAGATCTAGTATTAGCTATTGGCAACCCTTACAATCTTGGTCAAACCATTACTCAAGGCGTGATCAGTGCAACTGGTCGCAGCGGGATGAGCAGCACAGGACGACAAGACTTTATTCAAACCGATGCAGCTATTAATGAAGGTAATTCCGGCGGTGCGTTGATCAATAGTTACGGAGAACTTGTTGGGATTAACACGTCAGAATTTTACACAGGTACACGTAACGTGACTTACGGCATTAGTTTTGCCATCCCCTACCGTCTAGTAAAATTTGTCATGCAGAGTCTAATTCAAGATGGACGAGTAATTCGTGGCTCATTAGGTATTGAAGCGGAGAATTTAGATCCCTTACTGGCTCGCTTATGGGGGCTAGAGGCGAAAAATAGTATTATAGTTAAAAAAATAGTCGACAACGGACCAGCACAAAAAGCCGGTATGCAAAAGAATGACATTATTCTAAAAATTGATGATAAAGATGCAATTAACTTAATTGTAACCATGGATAAAATAGCTAAAATCAAACCTGGTTCTGCAACAAAAATAACAATTTTAAGAGAGGGTAAAGAACAAGTCCTTGATGTCATGATTGGTGAATTACAACAATAAAAGCTATCAATGATATGTTTGATTTTAGATCTGGCATAAGCAGCTGTGACAACTTCAGTAACTGAAGCAGCCAAATCAACTACCTCATACTGTTAATAAAGCACAGCACAATCGATTATTCTTAAAAATTAGATAATAAAAAAGAAAGCCTTAGCTTTCTTTTTATCTTTCTCATCAATATCAAAAATACGCTATATCAATTAAGACTCTACACGACGCATTTTTGCACCCAATGGAATCAATTTATCTTCAATCGCTTCATAGCCACGGTCGATATGATAAATTTCATCAACAATTGTTTCGCCCTGTGCAATTAAACCAGCAATAACAAGGCTAGCAGATGCTCGTAAATCAGTTGCCATGACGATTGCGCCGCTTAACTTATCGTTATCACCACAAATAGCTAAATTGCCATCTAACTCGATGTTAGCACCCATACGAATTAGCTCAGGTACGTGCATAAAACGGTTTTCAAAGATATTTTCTTTGATTCGTCCAGTGCCTGGCGCAACCGTATTAAGTACTGTAAATTGTGCTTGCATATCCGTAGGGAATGCAGGATGTGGAGCTGTGGTAATATTAACTGATTTTAAAGTGCGGCCAGTCATATCAACTTCAATCCAGTCATCACCAGTTGTCACTAACGCTCCAGCTTCTTCAAGCTTAGACAGAACAGCGGTTAAGAGCTGAGGATCAGTTTTGAGACAACGTACTTTACCGCCACTCACAACGCCAGCCACTAAAAATGTACCGGTTTCAATGCGATCAGGTTGTACTTGGTAAGTACAGTCACCTAGGGTTTCAACACCTTCAATAGTAATGGTATCAGTACCAGCACCTGATATTTTACCACCCATACCGTTAATGAAATTAGCAAGATCAACAATTTCTGGCTCTTTCGCTGCATTTTCAATGGTAGTAACACCTTCGGCTAGCGCAGCTGCCATCATTAAATTACCCGTGCCTGTTACGCTCACTAGATCCATGTATAGATGACAGCCCTTTAAACGTCCGTCAACACGCGCTTTAATAAAGCCATCTTCAACTTTAATCGTTGCGCCCATTTGCTCTAAACCGTGAATATGAAGATTCACTGGACGAGCCCCAATCGCACAACCACCTGGTAGCGAAATGTCAGCTTCACCAAAACGAGCAACCAAAGGCCCTAATGCTAAAATAGAAGCTCGCATACTTCTTACTAACTCATACGAAGCGGTATAGTTTTTAACACCTTTAGCATTAATTTTTACTGTATGCTTATCTTGATGTGTGGTTGCACCGAGTTCTTGCAACAACTCAAGCGTTGTAGAGATATCTTTTAAAAGAGGTACATTACTTAATGTAATATCACCTTCAGATAATAAAGTAGCAAATAGGATTGGTAATGCGGCATTTTTTGCCCCAGAAATAGTTACCTCGCCATTTAACTGGCAGCCACCTTGAATAATAAATTGACCCATGAAAATCCTTATTAACCTACTAAATAAAATGTTTTTGTTTTTGCCACTCATCTGGCGTTAATGCTTTAATGGTTAACGCATGGATTGCATTGGTAGCAATATCATCCGCTAAATGAGCATAAATTGTTTGTTGTTTTTTAACACGACTCATGTCAATAAACATGTCACTGACTGCGATCACTTGAAAAGTGCCACTGTCACCTTTAACAATACAAACATCTAATGTTAGAGCTTGCTCCAACTTCTCTTTAATTTTTTCTGTATTCATAATAAACCACTATTTTTCAAAAAGGTTTTCTACACCATAAAGCTCAGCGAGAATGCGTAATTTGTCCGAAGCATTAATCAACTTCAGCGCAGGGTATTTGGTTTTAATTTGCACTAAGTAAGCGACACCAGCAGAATCAATTTTAGTTATTTGAGATAAATCGACATTATTAACCGCTTGGTAAGTCTCTATCGCAGGGTATGTTTGCTCACTTAAATTAGCGAGCAATAAATCTAGACTAAGCAACAGGTCGTTGCTCATGATACAAACTCACTATTTTTCTCTAATAGTAGTTTGATCACTTCATCAATCCCTTGTTTTTGGATCAATGGTCGTAATTCAGATTTTTTGGTATCTAACATGCTGACACCTTCCGCAATCACATCAAAAACTTTCCATTCACCTGTTTTTGAATTGTTACGCAATTTAAAATCTAATTGCGTTACTTGTCCATTATTGTCGGTCATTCTAACAGGAATACTGACAATTTTCTTACCCTTAAAGTTATTAATATCAAGTATCAACAGTGATTGTTGATCGTATTTACCTAATATGTGTCCATAAGCATTGATTAAGTATGCAAGAAAAGCATCGACAAACTGTTCGCGCTGCTCAGGCGTTGTATTTTTTAGATTAGGCCCTACCACACTATAGGCAGTGTATTTGTAATCAAAGAAAGGAATAAGTTCCTCTTTGATGATCACCTTAATATATTCAGGTTCACTCTGTAAGCGGCTTTTTTCATCGTTTAAGCGCTTAAAAGTAGTCGTTGATACTGAATGTAGTACTTGATTAGGGTTGGTAATGTCACTCTCACTTGCGATCAGTGAAAATGATAGAGAATATAAAAATGCAAAAACATAAATAAATAAACGCATTAGTCGTCCTTATTATTAATAGAGTAAATAAACTGCCCAATTAGATCTTCAAGCACCAATGCAGACTTAGTATCTTCAATCATGTCGCCGTTTGCTAACATTTCAATACCGTCATCGATAAAACCAGGTTTAATACCAACATATTGCTCACCTAATAAACCAGAAGTTAAAATAGCAAGTGAAGAAGTTTCAGGATAAAAACCTTGTTTTTCAAACATTGAAAGTGTCACTAGCGGTGTATAAGATTCTTTGTCTAAAGAAATTGATTCAACACGTCCAACAACAACCCCTCCTAACTTAACCGGTGCACGTGGTTTTAATCCACCGACATTATTAAAATTAGCTTGTAACGTATAACTATTACCTTCACCTTTAAACGATAATCCTGCGACACTAAATGCTAACACGACAAAAGAGGCTATCGCTGCAACAACAAATAATCCAACCCATATTTCTAATTTTTTCTGTGGCATTTTAGCCTCCAAACATAATAACAGTTAGTAAAAAATCCATTCCTAAAACGAGTAATGAAGCTAACACCACGGTTTTTGTGGTTGCTCTACTAATGCCTTGTGCATTAGGGATAACGTGAAAACCATTAAATAAAGCAACCCAAGTAACAATAACAGCAAAGATAAGACTTTTGATTATACCATTGAGCACATCAGGACCGAAATTAACGCTGCCTTCCATAACCGACCAGAAAGCACCACCATCAATCCCCATCCAGCTCACACCAATTAAATAACCGCCCCAGATAGCCACAACATTAAAAATAAGTGTTAATAAAGGTAATGCAACAATACCTGCAATGAGGCGTGGTGCAATAACTCGTTTTAATGGAGAAACCGCCATCATTTCCATACTCGCAATTTGCTCAGTACTTTGCATTAAACCAATTTCAGCGGTTAATGCCGAGCCGGCTCTTCCAGCAAATAGCAAGGCTGCGACAACAGGCCCTAGTTCGCGTAATAATGATAGCGCAACCATGCTACCTAAACTTTCTTCCGCCGCATAATCCACTAAGACATAATAACCTTGTAAACTCAGCACCATACCAATAAACAGGCCGGCAGTGACAATAATAGGTAAGGATAAAATACCTAAATGATATAGTTGATTAATACACAAACTAAATAATTTAGGGTGAGGCTTAGTAAATAACGTACGATAAAACATCAACGCCGATTTCCCAGCACCTCCGATTTGTTGTAACGTAAATGCACCAATATTTTGTAACAATTGCAGTCCCCCTTGTTGCATTATAGATTCGCCTTTTCTAAGTCTGCTTGATAGTCATCAGCAGGCATATGAAATGGAACAGGACCTTGCACTGCACCAGCTAAAAATTGTTGTAATAATGCATTATCTTTTTGCGCTAACACTTCCTCAACAGAGCCTTCAGCGATGATTTTTTTCTCTGCAAATACATACACGTTGTCAGCAATCGATAGCACCTCATTGACATCATGAGAAACAATGATGGAGGTCAAGCCTAAGGTATCATTAAGTTGTTTTACTAGTTTTAATAATACATTCATTGAAATAGGATCTTGACCAGTAAAAGGTTCATCATACATGATCACTTCAGGATCTAGCGCAATCGCACGTGCTAACGCAATACGCCTCGCCATCCCCCCTGACAATTGTGAGGGATGCAGGTCCTTTGCACCACGTAAACCGACGGCATTGAGTTTCATTAACACTAATGTTGTTAAGAGCTTTTCATCTAACTGAGTATGTTCTCGTAGCGGAAAGGCGACATTTTCAAATACAGTCAGATCATTAAATAAAGCACCGCTTTGAAATAACATCCCCATTTTTTTTCTAACTTCATAAAGCGCTTTTTGTGAACATTGGTGAATAGATGTGCCATTAAAAATAACTTCGCCACTGTCCGCGGGGATCTGTCCACCGATTAATTTTAATAAGGTAGTTTTACCTATTCCACTTGGCCCAAGCACGGCAGTAATTTTACCTCGTTCAAATTGCATATCGAGGTTATCAAATATTTTCTTTTGCTGGCGCGAGAAACTAAGTTGATTGATAACAATGTGTGATGTTGGCATGAATACATTTTCTCTAAGGAAACGAAAGCTCAGTCTAATAATTCAGACAAGAAAGGCAATTAATAATCGACGATAAAGTCAGTAAAGTATCAATTTAGAGCGAATTTACCCCATAAAGTTCTAAAAAAGCAAAAATTAGTCAGAGAATAGCGGTTATTTTCAATTAATATAGGTTGTTCATTAATCGATTAGTCAGTGAATTAATTAAATAATCTAGGTATTAGTCTTGTTTACGCTATTTAAAAATAAGCAGTCTTGTTATGATGACAGTTAAATACTCAAGTAAACAATGCTCGCCTTAATGTACACATTTTGATATTTTTACCCTAAAATCACCACCTATTTAAAAAAGAGCCTATAAATGATCGATACACCCTATGGAAAAATCAGCACAACTAATTTTCAACGAGCACAAAAAATAAAACTTTTTGTATGTGATGTTGATGGTGTTTTTTCAGATGGTCGAATTTATATGGGAAATAATGGTGAAGAATTAAAAGCATTTCATACAAAAGACGGTTTTGGATTAAAAGCGATCATGCAACAAGGTATTGATGTTGCGATTATTACAGGTAGAGAATCTAATATCGTAAAAAATAGAATGAGTGCATTAGGTATTAAACATATTTTTCAAGGTAAAGATGACAAGTTAACGGTTTATCATTCATTACTTGAGCAATTACAATTAACGCCAGAACAAACGGCCTATATCGGTGATGACGTTGTAGATTTACCTGCCATGATGCTTTCTGGATTAGGTGTCGCTGTTAATGATGCTCATCCGTTGGTGATTCAGCAGGCAGATTTAGTGACAACAACCAAAGGTGGATTTGGTGCGGTACGTGAAATATGTGACCTATTCCTACAATGCCATGGTCAACTATCTATGACGCAAGGTAAAAGTGAATAAATGAATAAACGTCAAAGCATTCCTTTTATTGCTTTAATCGTCGCCTTTGTATTTTGGGTGTATATTAAACCAGAAACAGAGGTGCCCTCATTACCAGAGCACCATCCAAGTTATATCGCCGATGATGTGACAAGCCAGCATTATGATCAACTGGGGTTTAATGATTATCGTGTTTTTGCAGATAAAATGACTAACTATTCGGAAGATGAGTCAACTCACTTTGAGTCGCCTAAAGTCATCGTTTATAACAAAAATAGACAAACCGGTGTCGTTTCCACATGGCAATTAACTAGCTTAAACGGTACGTTAACGGATAAATATAAATTGATACTTTCAGGTAAAGTATTGATTGAAAACTTAAGTAAAGATCAGATCGTACAAACAATGTCTACTGATGAAGCCACGGTGATGCTAGATAGCAAAATTATCACCACACCATTACAAGTCAATTGGACTGGACCACAAATGCGTCAGCAAGGAGTTGGTATGTGGGCATCGATGGAAACAGAAGAAATGACACTTAATTCGAATACAAAAGCGGTATATTTTAATGAATCTAAATAAATTAGCAGTTTCACTTATTTCTTTCACATTGTTCAGTGCAAGTGCACTTGCAATTGAGTCTGACTTTGATCAACCTATTCACGTTTCATCGGTAAAACAACATGCTAACATGAAAAGTAATACCATCATCTTTACCGATGAAGTATTGCTCACCCAAGGCTCAATTAAAATTACAGCCGATAAACTTACTGTTGTACGTGGTAAACAAGCTAACCATGAGACGATGATAGCAGAAGGTAATTTGGCTACTTTCTATCAAACTCAAGATGATGGTAAACCGTTAGATGCACAGGCAAAACATATTCTTTATGACGTCGCAAAAGGTACAATAACGTTAACCAAAAATGCGCAAATAAAACAATTAGATAGCCAGATTAATGGCGCTAAAATTGTCTACTTCCTAGAGTCTCAAGAGCTTAATGTCAGCACCGATAAAGCAAAGCAGGAACGTGTTAAGACGGTTTTTTTACCCGCTCAATTTGAAAAAGATAAAACTAAAAAGTCATCTAATTCCTCTACACCAAAAACAATAAAAGAGGAAAAATAAAGATGGCTGAATTACGTGCGACAGGATTAGTAAAAAGCTATAAAGGCCGAACTGTTGTTAATGGTGTAGGGTTAACAGTTAAAACAGGTGAAATCGTCGGTTTATTAGGGCCTAACGGTGCAGGTAAGACCACCTCATTTTATATGGTTGTTGGCTTAGTTAAACAAGATCAAGGCTCTATTATCATTGATGATCAAGATATATCCAGTGATCCCATGCATATTCGAGCGCAAAAAGGTATTGGTTACTTACCACAGGAAGCTTCTATTTTTCGTCGCTTAACTGTGACAGAAAATATCATGGGTATTCTGCAAACTCGTAAAGAATTAACGCAGGCACAGCGAGACGAAAAATTGAATACGCTACTCGAAGAGTTTCATATTACACATATTCGAGATAATAAAGGCATGAGTTTATCAGGTGGCGAGCGCCGCCGAGTTGAAATTGCGCGCGCCTTGGCGACTGAACCTAAATTTATTTTACTTGACGAACCCTTTGCTGGTGTCGACCCTATTTCGGTTATCGATATTAAGAATATCATCCAACAGTTGCGAGACCGTGGATTAGGTGTATTAATTACTGACCATAATGTCCGTGAAACCTTGGACGTGTGTGAGCACTCTTATATCGTAAGTCACGGAGAAATTATAGCTATTGGGACGCAAGACGAAATATTAGCAAACGATCATGTAAAACGCGTTTATCTAGGTGAAGAATTTAAACTTTAAGGTATAGTTATTTTTAATTGAGCAATAAGTTCTAGGAATATATGTTTTGATGAAACAAGGTTTACAATTGAAAATGGGTCAGCAATTAGCGATGACTCCTCAATTACAACAAGCAATAAAATTGTTGCAGCTTTCAACACTCGATCTACAACAAGAGATTCAAAACGCGCTAGATTCCAATCCTCTCTTAGAACAAGATGATCAAACGGGTTCAGAAGAAACAGTTAAAGAATCTGACAGTAGCCAACTTGATACTTCTGAGGCTATCTCACAACAAGAATTTTCCGATGATTTACCGGCAGAAAAAGAGTGGGAAGAGTCATACACATCGACACCTATCACAGGTACTAGCTCTAATGCTGTAGCTTATGACGGCGAAGATTCCGTTTATCAAGGTGAGTCCTCGACTTCATTACAGGATCACTTGTTATGGCAAATGCAACTCACTCCTTTTACTGAAACCGATCAAGTTATTGCCATGGCAATCATTGATTCAATTGATGAGTCTGGTTATTTAACAACAAGCTGTGAAAGCATTCTAGAAAGTTTAGAAGCTGATCTTGAAGGCTTAGAGTTAGATGAAGTTGAAGTAGTATTAAAACGTATTCAACATTTTGATCCGTTAGGCGTTGCCGCACGTTCAACTCAAGAATGCTTACAAATTCAACTACGCCAATTACCTGATAGCACTCCTTGGCGCGAAGAAGCTATTTTAATTCTTGAGCAATATATGGAGTTACTCGGTAATCGAGACTATCGAACATTAGCCAGAAAAAGCAAATTCAAAGAAAGCCAATTATCTGAAATAATGCGTTTAATTCAGAGCTTAGAACCAAGGCCTGGTAACAGTATTGAAACCAGTGAAACGCAATATATCGTACCTGATGTTTACGTTAAAAAAATAAACGGACAATGGCGTGTTTCATTAAATCAAGATTGTGATCCTAACTTATCTATAAACGAGCAATATGCTAGTCTATGTAAAGGTAATATCAGCAAAACTGACTCACAATTTATTAAAGGTCACTTGCAAGAAGCCAAATGGTTTATTAAAAGCTTAGAAAGTCGTAATGAAACTTTATTAAAAGTATCTAACTGTATTGTTCAACAGCAACAAGCCTTTTTCGAATATGGCGATGAATCCATGAAACCGATGGTATTAAATGATGTTGCCTTTGAAGTAGAAATGCATGAATCGACCATATCCCGAGTGACAACACAAAAATTTATGCATACTCCACGTGGTATTTATGAATTAAAATTTTTCTTTTCAAGTCATGTTGCAACGGATGGCGGCGGTGAATGCTCATCAACAGCGATTCGTGCATTAATTAAAAAATTAGTCGCGGCAGAGCCGACAAATAAACCCTTAAGTGATAATAAGATAACACAATTATTAGAAGAAAAAGGTATTCAGGTTGCACGACGCACTATTGCAAAATATCGTGAATCTTTAGGTATTCCGCCTTCTAACCAACGTAAACAATTACTTTAAATAGTGAGCAGTGCAAATAAAAATGAGATTAACTATAGTCATTTAATACTAACCTGCTAAACTCGCGCGTTCGTTGAATACAGTTAAATATATTATGAAAATATCTACTTTATTAAATAAAGATTCCGTCTTCTGCCAAACGGCATGCACCAGTAAAAAAGGTGCATTAGAAAAAATCAGTATTATTGCTGCAGAGCAGTTAAATTTAGATGCACAGGAATTATTCGAAAGTTTAATTGCCCGCGAAAAGATCGGTTCTACAGGTGTAGGCTCTGGCATTGCGCTTCCTCATGTTAAAATATCTAGCGACTCCCCTGCGACAGCGGTATTTTTACAATGCGAATCAGGTATCGATTATGATTCATATGACGGTAACAAAGTAGATATATTATTTGCTATATTTGTTCCTGAGGATCTGTGTAAAGAATACCTTGCTGCGTTGTCAGAAATAAGCCAAAAACTGTTAGATAAGCAATTTCTGCGTCAATTGCGCAGCGCAAAGACGAATGAAAAGCTATTTGAGTTATTAACCCTATAAAATTTAGGAGCGCATATGAAGTTAATTGTTATTAGTGGTCGATCAGGCTCAGGAAAAACAATTGCCCTCCATGTCCTAGAAGATTTAGGCTACAACTGCATTGACGGGGTCCCATATCAATTATTAGAACAATTGGTTGATACGGTAGATCCTAAAGATAACAAAGTAGCAGTCAGTTTAGACATCCGCAACATGCCCTCTGACGTTGATGCGATAAAAAAGCTGATTGAATCACTGCAACAAAAAGTCGAATTAGAAATTATCTATATCGACGCATTAACCAGTGAGTTAATTAGACGTTATAGCGAAACTCGACGTTTACACCCGCTGTCCAAACAAAAGTTATCACTATCTCAGGCCTTAGAATTAGAAAACGAAATGCTTGCTCCTTTGAAAGCATTGGCTGCTTTTTCAATTGATACCACCTCGCTCTCCGTTCACAACTTAAACGAACACCTTAAGATTTACTTGCAAGGGTCTAGTAAAAGCAATGTATTAGTTATTTTTCAATCTTTTGGATTTAAACACTTACATCCCGAAGATGCTGATTATATTTTTGATGTACGTTTTCTGCCAAATCCTTACTGGGAAAAGAATTTAAAACAATATTCTGGCAAGGATAAGCTGATCCAAGATTATTTGAATACATTCCCTTTAGTCAAAGAAACAATCACTAATATCGAAAATCTGTTCCTTACTTGGTTACCGCATTTAGAACAAAACAATAGAAACTATGTCACGATTGCTATCGGTTGTACCGGTGGTAGACATCGTTCAGTTTATGTTACAGAGCAAATAGCAGCACGTTTCAAACACAAATACCAAGTACAAATTGAACACAAATGTTTAAAGGAGTAATTCCTGTTGGATATCATTAAGCAAACAATTACAATACAAAATAAACTAGGGCTACACACACGAGCAACCATCAAATTAGTTGAACTCGTCAATGCTTTTGATGCGCAAATTATCATCACTCATAATGGTAAACAAGCGGATGCAGGCAGTGTTCTAGGGTTGTTAGTATTAGAAACGTGTTTTGGTCAAGAAATTGAAATTGAAGCCAAAGGCCCAGAAGCAAAACAAGCGATGCAAGCCGTCACAGAACTCATAGAAAATAAGTTCTTAGAAGAAGAATAATAAAAAGGAGCTCGTATGCTGGAAAACACTAAGGTTGATAATACCCAGCTACGACTTCAAGAAGTTAATAAAGCACTCGATAGTGGAATGTTTGTCCGAGCACGCAGTATTTTGGACAAAATGCCAGCCTGTGATGTTGCCTTTCTATTAGAGTCTTCTCCTCCAGCTAACCGTAAAGTATTATGGAATTTAACTGACCATGATCAACACGGGGAAATCCTCGAAGAATTAAACGAAGATGCAAAAGATGGCATCATTAATTTAATGGGCACTGATAATTTAGTCGCAGCGACTGAAGGCATGGAAACCGACGGTTTGGCCTATGTCCTTCGTGGTATTCCCGATACAGTTTATCGTGCTGTATTAGAACAAATGGATGCACAAGATAGACAACGCGTCGAATTAGCTCTCGCCTTTCCAGAAGATACCGCCGGTTCAATGATGAATACCGATACGGTAACCGTTCGTCCCGATGTCACTATCGAAGTGGTTTTGCGCTATTTACGTTTAAAAGGTTCATTGCCCGATACTACTGATGCTTTATACGTTGTTGATACTGATAACAAACTGCTTGGCGATGTTTCCTTATCTACTTTATTAACTGTAGAGCCTACCTCTATTATTAGTGAAGTGATGAATCATGACACTGAACCACTACAAGTCTTAATGGAAGAAAATGAAATAGCAAAGCTATTTGAACGACATGATTGGATTTCTGCCCCTGTTATCGACAAGAATAAACAACTGCTAGGACGTATTACCATCGATGATGTCGTTGATATTATACGTGAAAATGCGGAGCACTCAATGATGGGTATGGCGGGTATGGATGATGACGAAGATACCTTTGCTCCCATTTTACCAAGCGCTAAGCGTCGTACGGTATGGTTATCAGTTAACTTAATTGCCGCTTTTATTGCCGCTTCTGTTTCCAATATGTTTGAAGCCACTTTAGAGCAAGTAGCAACGCTTGCTGTATTAATGACCATTGTTCCTAGTATGGGCGGTATTGCGGGTAATCAAACATTAGCCTTAGTTATTCGAGGTATCGCTGTTGGACATATTAGTAGCAGTAATACGCGTTGGTTAATTGGTAAAGAGGCCGCCATAGGGCTATTAAATGGTATGATTTGGGCGGTATTAGTAGCTACTGCAGTTGTTCTCTGGAAAGGTGATATGCAAGTCGGTTATATTATTGCTGGCGCGATGTTCATCAATCTGTCAATTGCAGGTGTTGCGGGCGTATGTATCCCGCTATTGATGCATAAATATAAAATTGATCCTGCATTAGCGGGTGGTATGGCATTAACAACCGTAACTGACGTCATTGGTCTATTCTCATTCTTAGGTATGGCTACATTAGTATTACGACACTGATCCTGTTTTTATATAACCGATACACCTTCAAAATTTGAACTTCAGCTTAAATACACCACCATTTACTTTTTTAATTAAAGTGAATGGTTAAAATAAGCGGTTATCTATTTGTGATCATTTTTAGCAATCTCAGGCTCAGATAAAGTCTAACCAAGACTCCACTAAATTCAAAAAATCCTCCAATCCACATTCAGCTTGGATTTCTTGATCATAAAAACTCAAATCGTTTGCATCCTCTAAATCAGACTCTGAATGATGTAAGCTATGATTGATAATACTTGCCTCTTCTGCATTTAAGTATAAACAAAATTCACTACCTATTAATTTATACTCTGTTATTTCACGTTGCTGCAATTGTTCAATCACAGTTATTAATGCTTCTACCCAGCCTTTTTTTTGACCTTCTTGCTCTAACCATGTTCCAAATGCTTCATGACCCATAGACAGTTTCACTGTCGCTTTATCACTGAAATAGTCTTTTTTGAAGTCAAATTCCATTACGTTAATCTCTTTTCATTTATTTAATAGCAGAAGTATAAACAGTTTTAGAATAGCTGCATGGAAATTTATGTGAAACCATGAATTAATAGTTTTGATGAGTAATAGTGCGAAGTGCAGTAGTTAATGAGTGTCAATGATATTTTAGGCAAAAAAAACCTCTGCTGATGCAAAGGCTTTGTTTTATCTACACGTTAGTTAACTACTAAAAGTTAACGACTAAGAATTAACTGCTACTTTTAGTTGAGCAGTCGCAACAACATTAGTTGGTATTAGTTCATAAGCTGCTTGTGGTTTTAATAACACATTAGATTTACTTGCTACCATTAGCATTTGCTTCAAACGGTTCGATTCAAATGGTTTTAATAATAAACCTTGAACGTCCAATAGGCTATTTAAGCCTAATAACTCACGCTGTACATCATGATGAGAGTTTAGAATACTAATATCAGCAGATGCAGATGTTTTACCAGTACGAATTGACTTAATTAACTCGATACCAGAGCAATCCGCTAATAATGCATCAACAATGATTAAATCGAAATCCTGTAGCGCAATTGAACGTTCAGCTTCTACACTAGTAGCAACACCTTCAACATAAGAAACATTTAATGCTTCAAGTTGTTCAATTAGTTGAATACGACCTTCCGCTTCACCTTCAACGACTAATACTTTCATATTCGTAATAGCATTTGCAGTTAAATCGCCTTGAGCCATTGGAGATACTGTACTTTCAGAAACAGCTAACCCTTCCATTCGTGCAATGTAGCCACGCTTAGGAATAGTAGAAATATTTAAACCATGAAGACTCAAAGTACCTACACTTTTGCGTAGTTGAGAAATATGTTGATTGATAGTATGGTCTGTCACTAGACGTCCCCATACATGTTGAGCTAGATCTTCGCGAGTAACCACAGTGTTTACGTTTTTACATAGAAAATGTAATAGTGATGTACGTAATGGACCTAAATAAACTTTTCGACTTCCGTGAATTAAACTGTTTTGGCTTGTATCAATGTGGAATTCACCCACAATTAAACTTTTTTCTAACATAATAATAGTACCCATTTTTTGTTTTATATAAATGCCAATCTCTGTGGATTTGACTATTTTTTATTTTAATTTTCGGACTGCTTGAGCAATCTCTTATATAATCTCAAACATATTATCAAATTAACATAAAAACACAAACGTATTTCATGATCATCATAATTTTGTAATAATTTTATCATAAACATTTACTATAGGGTAAGTTTTATATCATGCAAATAAAAAATCTAATAAGTTGCTTAAAGCAGCTTTAATTGTTCTAAAAACAGTATAAGTTTCATAGTAAAAACTCAATCTTTCAAGCCACTAGTACAGCCTTAGCTTTAGCAAATCAGCTTTTGACTTGCGCTCCTTTTATCCTACTTACCAAGTAAATCATTTCTCTAATATTTAAAAAAAATATTGCTATAAACCGTCTCACGATAGTGTTTGTTTAAATGCTTATTGTATGACCAAGAAATAATCATATTTATAACAATTAATAGTTCGTAATAAAAGAAAATAAGCGGCACAGTTATCATTAAACAGAATCATTTTTATAGTAAAATCCTACCTTTCTTAGGCATTAAATTTTAATTATGTATGGCCGTTATCATTCATAGCCAAAAAATAAATATACACAGGAGAGAGCAAGGCAAAGCGTTAACGGAATGAGTAATAATTTAATAAGATTAATATAAGTGTTTATTCTATCAGGCATAAATCACAAGATTAATGTTAATTTAATGTTAAATTAAGCAAATGATTCTTAGTGGTAGAAAAATAAGGTAAACTACTGCTGAATTTTGTCCTTGCTAATGATGACAATATTGTTAGCACATTATAGCTAGAGAGAGTTTTAAATGAATCTATATATAGAGTACATCAAGGAAATTGAAAGTCGTAAAAAGGATCTTGGATTGGCTCCTCTGCCGATTGATGGTGCTGAATTATTATCTGAAATAATTGCTCAAATTAAAGATGTAAATAATGAGTACCGTAAAGATTCACTGCATTTTTTCATCTATAACACTTTACCGGGCACAACAAGCGCTGCAGGTGTTAAGTCTGAGTTTTTAAAAGAAATTATTTTAGGCCAGTCTGTAGTAGAGGAAATTTCCCCTACATTTGCTTTTGAGTTGTTGTCACACATGAAAGGTGGACCTTCAATTCAAGTTCTTCTTGATTTAGCATTATCTGACGATTTATCAGTTGCACCCCCCGCCGCTGAAGTATTAAAAACACAAGTATTTTTGTATGAAGCAGACACAAGCCGCTTAGAGGAAGCCTTCAAAGCAGGTAATACGGTCGCTAAAGACATTCTTGAAAGTTATGCCAGAGCAGACTTTTACACCAAACTCCCTGAAATAGCTGAAAAAATAGAAGTGGTTACCTACATCGCTGGTGAAGGTGATATTTCTACTGACTTATTATCACCAGGTAATCAAGCACATTCACGTTCAGACCGTGAGCTACACGGAAAATGCTTAATTTCTCCAGAAGCACAAGCAGATATTCAAGCACTACAAAAGCAATATCCAGGCAAAAAAGTAATGTTAATTGCTGAAAAAGGAACTATGGGCGTGGGTTCTTCTCGTATGTCTGGCGTTAACAACGTGGCTTTATGGGCAGGTGAACAAGCAAGTCCTTACATTCCTTTTGTAAACTTTGCTCCCGTTGTAGCTGGCACGAATGGTATCTCTCCAATATTTTTAACAACTGTTGGTGTAACTGGCGGTATTGGTTTAGACCTTAAAAACTGGGTTAAAAAGACCGATGCAGATGGCAAAACAGTGCTTAATGAAAATGGTGACCCAGTATTAGAGCAAGTCTATTCTGTAGAAACAGGCACAGTACTGACGATTAATACTAAAACGAAAAAACTATACAACGGTGACAAAGAGCTTGTGGACGTTTCTTCAGCTTTCACACCGCAGTCAGTTGAATTCATGAAAGCCGGTGGTTCTTACGCAATCGTTTTTGGTAAAAAACTACAAAACTTTGCAGCTGAAACTTTAGGTGTTCCATTACAGCCTGTTTATGCACCATCTAAAGAAATCTCACATGAAGGCCAAGGTCTTACAGCAGTTGAAAAAATATTCAATAAAAATGCAGTCGGTGTTGCTTCTGAATCAAATCTGCACGCAGGTTCTGACGTACGTGTTACCGTTAATATCGTTGGTTCTCAAGACACAACGGGTTTAATGACTTCTCAAGAATTAGAGTCTATGGCTGCGATGGTTATATCCCCAACGGTTGACGGCGCTTACCAATCCGGTTGTCACACGGCATCGGTATGGGATAGTAAAGCGCAAGCTAATATTCCCAAGTTGATGAGTTTCATGAACAAGTTTGGTCTGATCACTGCACGAGATCCTGAAGGTTTATACCCAGCGATGACAGACGTTATTCATAAGGTATTGAATGATATTACTGTTGATGATCAAGCAATCATTATTGGTGGTGACTCACATACCCGTATGTCTAAAGGTGTCGCATTCGGTGCCGATTCAGGAACAGTTGCATTAGCACTTGCAACAGGTGAAGCAACAATGCCAATTCCAGAATCAGTTAAGGTTACCTTTAAAGGTGATATGAAACCTTATATGGATTTCCGTGATGTTGTGCATGCAACACAAGCTCAAATGCTTAAGCAATTTGGCGATAACGTTTTCCAAGGTCGTGTAATTGAAGTGCATATTGGTACGTTATTAGCTGACCAAGCATTTACATTCACTGACTGGACAGCAGAAATGAAAGCGAAAGCTTCTATCTGTATTTCTCAGGATGATACATTAGTTGGGTCTCTTGAATTGTCTAAAAGCCGTATCCAGATAATGATCAACAAGGGAATGGATAATAAAGCGAAGACACTACAAGGTTTAATTGCTTTAGCTGACAAACGTATCGAAGAAATAAAATCAGGTACTAACCCTGCTTTATCACCAGATGATAACGCTAAATACTACGCTGAAGTGATTGTTGATTTAGATGCTATCGACGAGCCGATGGTTGCTGACCCTGATGTAAATAATGAAGACGTTTCTAAACGTTATACGCATGATGTTATTCGTCCTGTTTCGTTCTACAAGTCTAAACCTGTTGACCTAGCATTTGTTGGTTCTTGCATGGTACATAAAGGTGATATGCAAATTATTGCTCAAATGTTACGTAATATTGAAAAACAAAATGGCAGCGTATCATTTAAAGCACCTTTAGTGATTGCACCACCAACGTACAATATTGTTGATGAGCTTAAAGCTGAAGGTGACTGGGAAATTTTACAAAAATACTCTGGTTTCGAGTTTGATGATGTAAACCCTAAAGGTGTGGCACGTACTAAATACGAAAATATTATGTATTTAGAACGCCCAGGTTGTAACTTATGCATGGGTAACCAAGAGAAAGCAGAACCTGGTGATACGGTTATCGCCACTTCAACGCGTTTATTCCAAGGTCGTGTAGTAGCGGACTCAGCAGAGAAGAAAGGTGAATCATTACTTGGTTCAACACCTTTAGTTGTGCTTTCAGCTGTACTTGGCCGCTTCCCTTCAATCGAAGAGTACAAAGCAGCAGTAGAAGGTATTAACCTGACTGACTTTGTTCCTCCGACTCAAGAGATGAGCACTAAATACACAGGTAAACCTGTCGCAGTTAGAATGTTGTAACGTATTAAGATTAAGTGTTATAGAGTAACTGAATAGTAACTTGAATAGTCACTTAGATACTTAAAGTAGATATGGGTTATTTATTTTGGTTGAGTAAGAGAAATCTTATAATCAACTATAATAAGTAGCCCTTTTTTGTAACAGTAATAACACTCTCTCCGCTTTAGTTCATATTTTCCCACCGCCATATCACCACACCAGTTCAAGCCCCGTTAATGCAAGCCAAGCCCGTATCATAAGCTTGCTAACCACATTGTATTAAACCGTTACGAAGGTTGCTTATATTGCGCCTATTAGCTTCTGATTCTAGCAATCGATTTTACTAACTTATTGAAATATTTCGTTCAAGGCACTATCAGCCATTACAATATCGATCACTACAACATCTATCTGTACCAATGAAAGCAGTATCAATGAAAACAGGAATGCATAAACCATATGATATAAAGCGCTGAAAAACCTTCTCCCATAAAAAAAGCTTGCTACCCTAAGGCAACAAGCTTTTTAATATGCTAGAAATAAAACGAGTATTATTTACGTTTTACTGCTTTAGCATTTGGAAGGTCAGTAATTGAACCTTCATAAATTTCTGCTGCTAAACCAACTGATTCATGTAATGTTGGATGTGCATGAATTGTTAATGCAATATCTTCAGCATCACAACCCATTTCAATTGCTAGGCCAATTTCACCTAGTAATTCACCAGCATTAGTACCAACAACAGAACCACCAATAATACGGTGCGTATCTTTATCAAAGATAAGCTTAGTCATACCATCTGAACAATCAGATGCGATTGCACGACCTGAAGCCGCCCAAGGAAATACTGATTTTTCGTAGTTAAGACCTTGCTCTTTTGCTTCTTTTTCAGTAACACCAACCCATGCCATTTCAGGCTCTGTGTAGGCAATTGAAGGAATTGTTTTAGGATCAAAGTAATGTTTTTTGCCAGCAATAACTTCAGCAGCAACATGACCTTCATGCACACCTTTATGAGCCAACATTGGTTGACCAACAATATCACCGATAGCGTGGATATGCGCTACATTAGTACGCATTTGCTTATCAACTTCAATAAAACCACGCTCTGTCACTTTAATGCCAGCTTTTTCAGCATCAACAGTAAGACCATTAGGTACACGCCCCACAGCGACTAATACAGCATCATAAGGTTTTGCTTCAGCAGGAGCTTTTTTACCTTCAAAAGAAACGTATAACGCATCTTCTTTTGCATCAACAGCAGTTACTTTAGTTGAAAGCATAATATTGAATTTATTTTTAACTTTCTTAGTATAAACTTGCACAATATCTTTATCGGCAGCAGGTACTAATTGGTCTGCAAATTCAACAACATCAACGTCTGAACCTAATGATTTGTAAACAGTCCCCATTTCAAGACCGATGATACCACCGCCTAAAATAAGTAAACGTTTTGGTACTGATTTAAGCTCTAATGCATCAGTAGAATCCCAAACACGTGGGTCATCATGTGGAATAAACGGAAGTTTAACAGGGCGAGAACCAGCAGCAATAATTGCGTTATCAAAAGTGATTGTTGTTACTTCACCTTCACGGTTTGTAGCTTCGATAGTATTCGCGCCAGTAAAGCGTCCCCAACCGTTAACCGTGGTTACTTTACGCATTTTAGCCATGCCTTGTAGGCCGCCAGTTAGCTGTGAAACTACTTTTTCTTTCCAAATTCGAATTTTATCGATATCTGTTGATGGTTCACCAAATAGTACACCATGTTCAGATAATGCTTTTGCTTCTTCAATTACTTTAGACACATGTAGTAATGCTTTAGAAGGAATACAACCAACGTTTAAACAAACACCGCCAAGCGTTTCATATTTTTCTATTAATACAGTTTCTAGACCTAGATCTGCGGCACGGAATGCTGCAGAGTATCCCGCAGGGCCAGAACCTAATACAACAACTTGTGCTTTAATTTCTTTACTCATGTTGACCTCAATAAACGAACACTCAAAATAGGGTTTATAGTCTATTCAAATGTTATATGAATGTAAAATGAATGGTCGGCACAAATGCCGACCTAGTTAACAAAGATTATAAGATCAGGGTACGTAGATCAGATAAGTAGTTGTTAACAGCAGTAATAAAGCGTGCACCGTCAGCACCATCAATTACACGATGGTCATAAGAAAGCGCAAGTGGAACCATTAAACGAGGTTCAAACTCTTTACCATTCCACAGTGGTTTCATAGCAGATTTAGAAACACCTAAAATAGCCACTTCAGGTGCATTAACAATAGGTGTAAATTGCGTACCACCGATACCGCCAAGGCTAGAGATAGTCATGCTACCACCTTGCATATCTTTAGATGTTAATTTACCTGCACGTGCTTTCTTAGAAATCTCACCAATTTCACGACAAATGTCGTAAATACCTTTGTTTAATACATCTTTAACAACCGGTACAACTAGACCATTTGGCGTGTCTACTGCAATACCAATGTTGTAATATTTTTTAAGGATCAAGCTTTGACCATCTTCAGATAAAGAAGAGTTAAAGTTAGGGTATAACGCTAACGCTTTAGCGACTGCTTTCATCATGAATACTAATGGGCTAATTTTAACGCCAAGATCTTGTTTTGCAGCAATTGCATTTTGCTCTTTACGGAACACTTCTAAATCTGTGATATCAGCTTCATCAAACTGTGTAACATGTGGAATAGTTACCCAGTTACGATGTAGAGCAGGACCAGATATTTTTTGGATACGAGAAAGTTCTTTAACTTCCACTTCACCAAATTTAGCAAAATCTACTTTAGGTGAAGCAGCAACAGCTAAACCACCAGCGCCAGCACCGCCACCGTTTTTAGCAGCTTGTAATTGTGCTTTAACGAATTTTTGTACGTCTTCTTTAGTTGTACGGCCTTTAGGGCCAGAAGCAGCGATTGCATTTAAGTCTAAATCGAACTCACGTGCAATACGGCGTACCGATGGAGAAGCCTTGATCGCAGCACTAACAGGTGCAACTTCAACTTTTGCAGGAGTAGCTGGAGCCGCAGCTTTAGGCGCTTCAACTGGTGCAGAGGCAGTAGCTGGTGTCGCAGCAGGCGCATCGCCTTCAGCTTCAATTAATAGAATTAAAGACCCTTCAGATACTTTATCACCCGTTGCGATTTTAATTTCTTTTACTACACCACCAAATGGCGCAGGAACGTCCATTGATGCTTTATCACCTTCAACAGTAATAACATCTTGGTCTTCAGTGATCGTATCGCCAACAGCAACAAGGATATCAGTCACCTCAACTTCATCACCACCGATATCAGGAACACATAATTCTTTAACAGCAGTAGCTGCTGCAGGTGCAGCTTCTTCCGCGGGTGCTGGAGTTTCAGCGGCCGCAGGTACTTCAGCAGCTGCAGAACCAGCAACTTCAACGATTAACACTAGGTTACCTTCAGAAACGCTGTCACCAACGTTTACTTTAATTTCTTTAACTACACCAGCAACTGATGAAGGTACGTCCATTGACGCTTTATCGCCTTCAATCGTTAATACATCTTGGTCTTCAGCAATGGTGTCGCCAACTGCAACTAAGATATCAGTAATATCAGCCGCGTCAGCACCAATATCAGGTAGTAAAAATTCTTTTAATTCAGACATAATAATTTTCCTAATCAATAAAAGTCGGTGTTAGGTTTGACTAACACCGAGACTGATTTATGCAAATAATGGGTTGATTTTGTTTACATCGATATCAAACTTAGCAATCGCTTCAGTAACGACTTTACGCTCAACATCACCACGTTTTGCTAACTCAGTTAACGCAGCTACAACAACGTAACCGGCATTAACTTCAAAGTGACGACGTAAGTTTTCACGGCTATCACTACGGCCGAAACCATCAGTACCTAGTACTTTGTATGAATCAGCAGGGATAAATGCACGTACTTGCTCTGCATAGTTCTTCATGTAATCCGTTGCAGCAATCGTTGGTTCATCACCTAATACAGATGTGATGTAAGGTACTTTTTGCTCAGCTTCAGGATTTAACATGTTAAAACGTTCAACGTCTTGACCGTCACGTGTTAATTCATTGAATGAAGTCACAGAGAAGATATCAGAAGCAACGCCATACTCTTCACTTAGAATAGTTGCAGCAGCACGTACTTCGTTCATGATGGTACCTGAACTTAGTAGTTGTACTTTGCTCTTACCAGGCAATGAAGCAAACTTGTAAATACCTTTACGGATACCTTCTTCAGCCCCTTCAGGCATTGCTGGCATTGCATAGTTTTCATTCATTACTGTTAAGTAATAGAAAACATTTTCTTGTTTCTCACCGTACATACGCTCAATACCGTTTTGAACGATAACTGCTAGCTCGTAAGCAAATGTTGGGTCATATGAGATACAGTTAGGGATAGTATTTGCTTGAATGTGACTGTGGCCATCTTCATGCTGTAGACCTTCACCATTTAGCGTAGTACGACCAGCAGTAGCACCTAATAAGAAACCACGTGCTTGTTGATCACCTGCCATCCATGCCATATCACCAATACGTTGGAAACCAAACATAGAGTAGTAGATGTAGAATGGAATCATTGGTAAGTCATTAGTACTGTATGACGTTGCAGCAGCAACCCAAGAAGACATAGAACCAAGTTCATTGATACCTTCTTGTAATACTTGACCAGATGTTGCTTCTTTGTAGTAAGAAACGACGCCACGATCTTCTGGTGTGTATTCTTGACCGTGTGGGTTGTAAATACCAACTTGACGGAATAGACCTTCCATACCAAATGTACGTGCTTCATCGGCAATGATTGGTACGATGTTTTTACCAATACCTTTATCTTTCAACAACACATTTAGGATACGTACGTAAGCCATTGTTGTTGAAATTTCACGTTTTTGCTCACCTAATAATGCAGAGAATTTATCTAATTCAGGCACAGCTAGTTTTTCAGTAAACTTAGGAAGACGCTTAGGTGTGTAACCTAATAATGCTTCACGTTTACCGTGTAAGTAGTTGTACTCTTCAGAGCCTTCTTCAAGTGTTAAGTAAGGTAGTGTTGCCGCTTGCTCATCACTTAATAAGTCTTGTAGACCTAAACGATCACGTAACGTTTCGATGTGCTCTTCAGTCATTTTCTTCACGCCGTGAGCAATATTTTTGCCCTCAGCCGCTGCGCCCATACCGTAACCTTTAACTGTTTTAGCTAAAATTACTGTTGGTTTACCCGCTGTATCTTCTGCGTTTTTAAATGCAGCGTACAGTTTAGATGAATCATGACCACCACGTTTAAGTGCGAAGATTTCTTTGTCAGTCATATCTGCAACTAGTGCAGCCGTTTCAGGGTATTTACCGAAGAAATGCTCACGAACATAAGCACCATCTTTAGATTTAAATGTTTGGTAATCACCATCAACAGTTTCTTCCATTAATTGTAATAATTTACCAGACGTATCCTTAGCAATTAAGGCATCCCAGTTACCGCCCCAAATAACTTTAACAACATTCCAACCAGCACCTGTAAATAGGCCTTCTAGCTCTTGAATGATACTACCGTTACCCATTACAGGGCCATCTAAACGTTGTAAGTTACAGTTAATTAAGAAACATAAGTTATCTAATTTTTCACGAGAAGCAAATGATAGTGAACCACGAGATTCTGGCTCATCCATTTCACCATCACCTAAGAACGCATAAACACGTTGTGCAGACGTCGGTTTTAAACCACGACCGTCAAGGTATTTTAAGAAACGCGCTTGGTAGATAGCTGCAATCGGACCAAGACCCATCGATACCGTTGGGAACTGCCAAAATTCAGGAAGTAGTTTTGGGTGCGGGTAAGAAGGTAAACCTTTACCATCTACTTCTTGACGGAAGTTATCTAACTGTTCAGCAGTTAGACGACCTTCAAGAAATGCACGTGCATAAATACCAGGAGAAATATGACCTTGGTAATAAACTAAATCACCGCCATCTGTTTCATTTGGTGCACGGAAAAAGTGGTTAAAACATACTTCGTAAAATGCAGCAGCTGACTGATAAGAAGCCATGTGTCCACCAAGATCTAAGTCTTTTTTAGAAGCACGCATAACAATCATGATCGCGTTCCAGCGAATGATTGAACGAATACGTTGTTCTATTTTTAGATCTCCTGGGTAAGCAGGTTGTTGGTCAGATGGGATAGTATTCACATAATTAGTGTTGATGCCGTGTGGCAAATTAACACCTTCTTTACGTGCTTTATCCATCACTTGCTCAAGAATAAATTGAGCACGTTCTGAGCCCTCATCTTCAAGAATGGTTGCTAATGCTTCAAGCCATTCAGAAGTTTCTTGCGCATCAATATCTTTTAGGATGTCAGTCATGACACTTTCCTTCTATATCACTAGATAATCTCAGCCCGAAAGCCAAGCGTTGTTTTATAATTATTTACATTAACCACTACCTGCTTCACAGCACGTTTGTATGCCATTTCGGCAATAAGTAATCTAAATAGTTATTTATATAAGTATATTTTCACAGTAAAACTGTGCCCGTCATACTATAAAACGGCAGTTTGTTTCAAAAGCCGCCTAACTCGCGTTTAAAAGCACTCTCTTCACGTAACATAACTAAACGTGTTTCTTCAATATAATTCAGATGTTGATCTGATGCTTCTTTCGCTTTCATCGGTTGCTTTGATAAAATAGCATCCACTAACTGTAAACGATGCTGATGAATTTTTTTAGCCACTTCAGGGTATAAATACAACTGTTTAACATTATCCGAGATATTACGATGTAATAATGGATTGATGCCACGCGCTAGATGTAAAAATACCACATTATGTGATGCTTCAATAACCGCAAGATAAAACTGCGCAACCGAAGCAATTTCTTGTTCGATGTTACCAGCAGCATTAGCGATATCAATAGCAGTGAAACTTGTTTTTATTTTATTAAAGTCATCAGAAGTACCACGTAAAGCAGCATAATAAGCAGAAAACCCTTCAATTGCATGACGGAATTCTAATAGGTCATACTTTGATTCAGGGTGGGTATTTAATAATTCAAATAGTGGATCCGTTAATTGTGCTCGCAGCTCTTCTTTAACATAAGTGCCACCGCCTTGACGACGTGTTAACAATCCTTTGGATTCTAAACGTTGAATAGCTTCACGTAATGAAGGACGAGACACGTCAAACTGTTTAGCCAACTCACGCTCGGGTAGTAACTTCTCACCTAGCTCTAAACTCCCCTCTAGAATCATGCTTTCTAGTTGTGATTCAATCACATCTGCAAGCTTAGGTTGTTTAATTTTTGCGTAAGTCATGAAAGCCCTAAATCAGTTAATCGCACAGGTTATTGTGACGCGTTGGTAACATCAAAATGTAAAATGGTATTACCAATTAATAATTGCACATAGAAATTAACAAAATTAACAATTTATGTCTAGAATTTTATGATCCAAATCAAAGTTAAATGATGAATGAAGCCAGCTACACATAGAAACTGTTCAAAAATAAACAATTGGTAAGACCATTTAAATAAATGACAAAAAAAAGAAAAAATAAGATCACGTTTATAAAATAAATAAAGCGTTAAATTAACATGTTTTTTAGCCAGCTTTATGCGCTAAATAATCAATACAAAGATAACGCCTACCCTTAATAATAAAAGGCCCAGCAATCTTTTACTGGGCCTTTTTTGTATCAAAAAGTGAGCTTATGGATCACTCATTTTTCTCTGCTAAACGCTCTTTCTTTTTAAGCTTAATAGTTGAATAAACTGAGAAGATAGCAAACAAAATAAACGCTAAAGCAATCGGGCGGTCATATAAGAATGACCAACTGCCTTCGTACATAATTAATGATTTACGTAAATTTGTTTCTGCCATCGGCCCTAAAATAATCGCTAATAGAATAGGCGATGAAGGAATGTCTAATTTGTTTAATAGGAAGCCTAATAAACCAAAAGTAATAGCAATACCCACATCAAACATAGAGTTATTGATAGCGTAGGCACCAATCACAGACAAAAAGATAATAATCGGGATCATCAGGATTTTTGGCACTTCAATGATTCGACAAAAGAAGCGGATACCCAGAAAGCCGATAATCAGCATCACAATATTTGCCACAATCATTGAGCTAAAAATACCATAAACAATTTCAGGATTTTGTGTAAACAGTAACGGGCCGGGTGTTAACCCTTGTACAATTAGCGCGCCTAATAATACAGCTGATACCGCATCACCTGGCACACCTAAAGTGAGTAGCGGTACTAAAGAACCACCAGTAACACCATTATTACCTGACTCTGCAGCCGCTAGTCCATGCATTGACCCATTACCAAACTCTTCTGGGTTTTTCGCCACACGCTTCGCTTCGTTATAACAAGCAAAGGCTGAAATATCTGCACCGGCTCCAGGAACTGAACCAATTGAAGTACCAATTAAGCCACTTTTAATACTGGTCGGTAATATCTTTTTGAAATCAGCAAAGCTAAGTAATTTGTAACTAAATTTAGGGGGCATCTCTTGTTTATCACTAGACATTTTCTCAAGCTGATTTAACCCTTCTGCGATTGCAAATAAGCCAATTAACACCGGAATAATATTAATACCACTGTATAAATCCATCACACCAAAAGTGAAGCGAGGCACACTACTAATGGGGTCTAATCCCACCATTGAGACCAACAATCCAATGGTCCCTGCTAATAACCCTTTCATAATATTTTTAGCGGAAACACTGGCAATAATGGTTAAACCAAATAAGGCTAATGCAAAATATTCAGGTGCATTAAAACGTAGCGCAAAGTCAGCGAGAACAGGCGCTACCGCAATTAATACTACGGTACTGATTAACCCACCAATAAAAGAAGCCACAGCGGCAATACTTAATGCTTTTGCAGCTAAACCTTTAATCGCCATCGTATGGCCATCAAGCACGGTCGCAGCTGAAGCTGGCGTACCAGGGGTTTTTAATAAAATAGCAGCAATCGAACCGCCGTAAATACCGCCGATGTAAACACCAATCAGCATCACTAATGCCGGTGTTGCGTCCATACCAAAAGTAAAAGGCAGTAATATAGCTACCCCCATGGTTGCAGTTAAACCGGGTAAGGCACCTAATATCACGCCGCCCAATACTCCAAACACTAAAACAGGGAAAACCGCCATACTAAACGCAGAAGCAAACCCGCTTAATAAATATTCTGTCATAATAATAACCTAGAAAAAAAGTAAACCTTCTGGCAGTGAAATAACAAAAACTTCACCAAACAGAAAATAGATAGTGAATACAAATATCCACGCAATTACATAATAAAGGGGCTTTTTAACGCGGTAATAGATCAAGTAATAAGTAAAACCAACCAAACTAGCAGGTAGATAGCCAACTAGGGTGATCAGCGCTGCATAACCAATCAGCAACGTAAAACCAAAAATAGAATGCTTAGAGACTAGTGGGATCTCTTTTGTCTCTTGCTGTTTAGGCTTATTTTGATTGTTTTGTTTTTGCTTATATTGAAAAATTAACACACTGCAAATAATGATTTGAAGGACAGCTATTACCGCAGGAAAAAAGCCAGCTCCCACGGGTGCATCTTGGTATCGAGGCTCAGGAAATTGAGAGATGAACACTAAGAAGATCAGACTCAATAAAATAACTAAACTGGGAAAAAAAATATTACGATTAAGCATAATAAACTCGCTAATAAACGCTATTGCGCTCAGTCATGAGAAACAAAAACCAAGGCCTATTCCTTGGTTTTTGTAGTAGGGGTTATTTAATAAATTGACTTAACACTTTCTCATCTTGTTTTACAAAATCAGTAAACTCTTGTGCTTTAAGTGGGTGAATTGTCATTGCACCTTTTGCCATAAAGTCTTTAAATTCAGCCGACGCCATTGCTTGGTCAAAGGCATTACCTAAGATTTCAATGATTTCATCTGGTGTATCTTTCGGTGCACCGATACCGCGCCATGTACCCGTGGTCGCATCGATACCTTGCTCTTTTAATGTTGCTACATCAGGAATATAAGAAATACGTTCTTCTGACATCACACCTAATGCTTTAAGCTGACCAGAGCGTAATTGAGCGATCGCTTCACCTGGCGTTACCATAGTGACTTGTGTGTGGTGACCTAATACAGAAGGAATTGCTTCCGACGAACCATTGTAAGGAACGGCATTAAGTTTAATATCTTGTGATTGCTCTAAAGCCATTAAGTAGAAGTTTGGTGCAGCGGTTGATGCAAACTTAACTTTACCTGGCATTTTTTTAGCTTCAGCCACTAAGTCATTGACCGTGTTGAATGGGCTATCGGCAGGTACTAAAATAACCGCAGGATCTAAGTTAACCATACGAATTAATTTAAAATCATCGGCAGTGTTTTGCATCAATCCCATTTGCGGCAAAGATGCTATTTCACGAGTTACTACTGTTAACGTATAACCATCCCCACGTTGGCGAGCACCAAAGCTCATCCCTACTGCTCCTGCACCACCGGTACGATTCATAACTGAAATACTTGTACCTAGAATATCTTTAGCGCTATTGGCTAATGTACGCCCTACCGCATCAGTACCACCACCTGCGCCAAATGGCACAATTAAGCGTATATTTTTTGAAGGATAGTCAGCAGCAAAAGAACTTGCTGACATTAATAAACCGGCGCTAATCAAGGCTGTTTTCAATAACTTTTTCATTTTATATTCCCTTTCTATTAAATAAATTGTATTAATTAATCTCTATAAGTTTGAGTTGGATTTTTTACTTTTGTAGTTTGATAGTCATGTATTGCTAACTGTTCGATGGCCACTGCAATCCAACCACTTACTAACATATCAAACCACTGCTCTACCCCACTGCAAGCAACTACAATGTTGCCATATACAAAGGACCCATAAAAAAGTACGTCACCATGGTGCAACGACGTTGGATGCAATGTTTGAAGATTCATATTTGCACAACCCTCTCGCCATGCTTGATGTGCTTTTTTTCTAGCCAGTTGATCAAATGGAATAGCCCATTGCTCAGGGTTACCCAGAGAAGATTGATACAGAATGGCATCTTCAAAACGTGACTCCCACGGTTTTATAGTCGGATCCATAATGACAATATGAAGCTCTTTTCGATTAGTTCGATCAAAAAGACGTTCTATTGCAGGAGTCACTAACTCAACTGCATCAATTGCTAACTGCTTATGCGATATCACGTCAAATTCCTTCTGTTTAGATTTAATATAATACTATTGTAGTATTATATAATCGAAAGAAACCACGGTTCATTTTGTGAGTTAGCTCTTGTTACACGGTTCATTTTGAGAGCTATGCCGCAAATACGAATCAATGCTTGAACAGTTGAATTGACTTACGCAAATCCAACTTTTAAAAGCAAGTTTTCATAAAAAAAATCAACTTTAAATATGCATTGAAGTGGCAGTTTAAATAGCTATTAATATGACAAGAAAAATATTGAGGGTCAGCTTGCTTGATCGATTTATCAAACCTATTGATTTACATAAGTTACTTCTAAGTTAACTTTAATTAGCGAAAATTAACTTAATCCACGTAGCAAAAATATCCGCAGCAGTTTTGACATCTGCCACCTAAGTAATATTTATTACTATTCACCTGCTCTCACCCATATTCAACGTTAATCAATCCGAAGGAACATAATATGGTTAACGCTGTAAGAAAGTTAGATCAAAATTTAAATGAGATTAAATGAGATTAAATGAGAAAAGCTTAAGACCACCGTCATTAAAGCGCCGAAGATCGCAGGTAGTACTTATTTTATAAAACTTACAATCAAGAAATGGATTATTTTAATAAAAAACCAGTAACTTATTATATTGTAAATAGTATTAGATAAAGGAAAAAAATTGAGTAACGTTCAGAATCGTGAGATGTTTCTAATATAAATATTCTAGCTACCGCATTAAAAGGTAAGTGGATAATACATAATTGTCAGGACAACCAGCTCACTATCAAGCAATCTAGCATTAAGAAATATAGCAATTTAGGATGGATCAGAGACATTAATGAATCCAACATTAACAAACTCTGTATGAGCTAATTTACGAAAGCAACACCAATAAAAAACAGTCATCACCGTCGTCAATGATGATGACTTATAACAGAACAAGATTCTATAGCAGAATATCAAACCTTTGATAAACGAGTCGTCTCTACTTTATGCTTTGTTTCTACTTTATGCTTTGTTTCTACTTTATGCTTTGTTTCTACTTTATGCTTTGTTTCTGCTTTATGCTTTGTTTCTGCTTTATGCTTTGTTTCTGCTTTATGCTTTGTTTCTGCTTCCGCTAGTTTGTGAATCATCGTACTAGTGACCAAAGTAATACCTTTGTCCGATACACGAAATCCTCTCGCAATATCTTGCTCTTTGTCGTAGCCAATAATTAATCCAGCTGGAATATGACAATTAGCATCAACAATGACTCTAAACAATTTACAGTTCTCGCCAATATCGCACTCAGGCATTAATACCGATTGTTCGATTAAACAGTGAGAATGAGTATGCACACTTGAATATAATATTGATTTACGAATAGTTGAGCCAGAAATAATACAACCACTAGCAACGGTAGAGTCGAGTGCGGTACCTCGACGAATATCATTGTCAAAGATAAATTTAGCTGGAGGCAACTGACTTTGATAAGTAAAGATAGGCCATGATCTATCATAAAGGTCGAATTGCGGCTCTGGCTCTATTAACTCCATATTGGCTTCCCAAAGTGAATCTATTGTGCCTACATCTCGCCAATAAGCTTGCTTGTCAGCATCTGGATCTTCAATAGGATAAGCAAATATATCGTAATCTTTAATAATAGAAGGAATAACATCTAAACCAAAATCGTGACTTGAGTTAGGATCACACGCATCTTTATTTAAATGCTCAAATAGGAAATCAGTATTAAAAACATAATTTCCCATTGATGCTAAACAGAAGCCTGGTTTACCGGGTATTTCATTTGGCGTATTTGGCTTTTCATTAAATGCGCTCACTTTCCCTGTTTCATCGACAGTCATCACACCAAAGCTGCCAGCGGCGTCTTCAATGCTTGCCTCAATACAGCACACCGTCATATCCGCCTTATTATTCACATGCTGCATCAATAACTTACCATAATCCATTCGGTAAACATGGTCACCCGATAAAATTAAGACGTACTTAGGGTTGTGAGTGCGAATAATCTCTATATTTTGATATACCGCATCAGCAGTACCTGAGTACCAATCATTCATTTTATGTTGTGATGCAGGTAATACCTCAACAAACTCCGATAAATCAGCCTTGAAAGTCCCCCATCCACGATGTATATGACTAATTAAAGAGTGTGATTTATATTGTGTTGCCACACCCACACGCCCAATACCTGAATTTAAACAATTAGAAAGAGGAAAGTCGATGATACGAAATGTGCCACCAAAATAAACGGCGGGTTTAGCACGGCGATCAGTGAGCTCAAATAAACGACTACCGCGTCCTCCAGCTAAAATAATGGCATAGGTATCTTTACTCAAATTGCTGATATATCGTTGATCGTTATTTAACATACTCCCTCCCTTAATTTAGGTGCTAAACAGATGTCACTTTCTATATCAAATATAGATCATTTAGCGCTTAATTAGGCAAACAATCAAGCTTAAATTAAAAGTAATAAACAGCCTATTGACTTACATCATATAAGCCAAAAATAACCAATAAAAAAGGGGATCTGGGATTATTATTGCTTTTGATAAGCGTATTATAATAGCGGGATATTTCGCGCCATAAAAAATGAAAAATAAATCAAATTCAATATTGACAAATCATCACTAATACAGCGTTAAAAAATATTATCAATAAAAAGGTAATCTTGTTATTGTCAGAGACGTTTAATCAGTTAGCAAAAGGAGATGCCGCTTTATTTAACATCCAACAAACGTCAATATCAACCTGACCTGAGCGGCTCAATAATGTGGCTGTTATCGGTGTAAAAATACGCGCAGACATTACAGCAGAACCATTATTGATGTACAACTCTAGAGAGGAATTGTCTGAAAGTATATGCACTTATACCGATTCAGAATCCATAAGAGACAGTTCTCTTACGCTATCACCTTCACGCATCAAGGTGTTGCTTCTGTCTAAATATAATGTCCTAGTGTCTTTATCTAGATGTAATTCGCAATAACCTGCTTCTGATTGGTGAAGTTTCAATGAACTCCCCCATTGCATAGTCACTTTCAATTCAAATGCTTTACTGAATTAGTCAATCTTAATTTACTTTCGCAAGTCTCTAATGTACTTGATATCCCCTTAGCTCTGGTCACTTTAACTATGATCTCTAGCATTCAAAAAAGACAGTCTGGGCTTAACACTGATTACTAATAAAAAGTATTAATAGGAGTTATTAATAGGAGTTATTTACGCTAATAATTGAAAAAAGTATGGCCAATTAAATTCACTACCAGGGTCGGTTTTACGACCCGGTGCAATGTCGCTATGGCCAACAATACGTTTGTTAGTAATTAAAGGATACTGTTGTTGTATCTGTCGTGTCACTTCCGCTAAGGCTTGATATTGTAATTCAGTATAAGGACTGCAATCCGTGCCTTCTAATTCAATACCAATAGAAAAGTCATTACATCCAGCTATCCCCTCAAAACTTGAAACACCTGCATGCCATGCACGTTGCTCAAAAGGAACATACTGCTCTATTGCACCATCTCGGCGAATAACACAATGTGCAGATACCTCTAAACCTTGAAGGTCAACAAAGCTAGGGTCGGCGGAACAATCTAAACACCCTGTGAATAAGTTTTTAATATGCTCTGTTGCAAACTGCCCTTCTGGCAAGCTAATACAATGGATCACCAGTAAACTAATTTCAGCCTGATCAGGCCGTTGATTATAAAAGGGACTTTTAATAAAGGTTGCACTGCATAACAAACCAAATGTATCGATCATTATATTTCCTTATTAAAGCTTAAATAAGTTGAAAACAAAAAAGGCGGCTAATAAGCCACCTTTTTATATTAAACCACTGCTTTAGTTTAAACAGTCATTATCTATTGATGATTATTCCCATTCAATAGTAGCAGGTGGTTTACCTGATACATCGTACACAACACGTGAGATACCATCAATTTCATTGATGATACGGTTAGAAACGTGACCGATTAACTCGTACGGTAAGTGAGACCAACGAGCCGTCATAAAGTCAATCGTTTCAACACAACGAAGCGAAACAACCCAATCATATTTGCGACAATCCCCCATTACACCCACAGAGCGTACAGGTAAGAACACAACAAACGCTTGGCTTACTTTATGGTATAAATCAGCTTTATGTAACTCTTCAATAAAGATAGCATCAGCACGACGTAATAAATCACAGTACTCTTTCTTCACTTCACCTAATACACGAACACCTAAACCAGGTCCAGGAAACGGGTGACGGTATAACATGTTATATGGCAAACCAAGTTCTAAACCAATTTTACGTACTTCATCTTTAAAGAGTTCACGTAAAGGTTCAACTAATCCCATTTCCATATCATCAGGTAAGCCACCTACATTATGGTGAGATTTAATCACATGTGCTTTACCATTTTTAGAAGCAGCAGACTCAATCACATCAGGATAAATAGTGCCCTGTGCTAACCATTTTGCATTGGCTAATTTTTTAGATTCTTCATCGAAGATTTCAACAAAAACACGACCAATTATTTTACGTTTCGTTTCTGGATCGTTTTCGCCAGCCATTTGCTCAAGAAAACGGTGTTCAGCATTAACATGGACGATATTTAATCCAAATTTATCACCAAACATTTCCATTACTTGTGCGCCTTCGTTCAAACGCAATAAACCGTTATCAACAAATACACACGTTAACTTATCACCAATAGCACGTTGTAATAACATCGCTACAACAGATGAATCTACACCGCCAGATAAACCAAGAATAACTTCATCATCACCTACTTGCTCTTTCATTCGAGCAACAGCATCATCAATAATTGATGCAGGTGTCCATAATGTTTCACAACCACAAATATCCACCACGAAGTTGCGTAACATACCTTCGCCTTGCGCGGTATGCGTTACTTCTGGGTGGAATTGAACACCATAAAAGCGTTTTTCTTCATTAGCAATGACAGCAAATTGACACGTTGCGGTATTAGCAACCGTAGTGAAGTCAGCAGGGATAGCAGACACTTTATCGCCATGGCTCATCCATACATCTAATAATGCTTTTCCATCTGCAGATAATGCATCTTGAATACCGTTAAGGAATGCCGATTCAGCTTGTACTTCAACTTTGGCATAACCAAACTCGCCTTCTCCTTCACCTTTAATCACCGCACCACCTAATTGGTGAGACATTGTTTGCATACCGTAACAAATCCCCAACACGGGCACACCAGCTGTAAATACATATTCAGGCGCACGAGGAGATCCTTCGGCAATAACGCTTTCAGGGCCACCAGCAAGAACAATACCGTTAGGATTAAACTCTTTGATGTCCTCTTCATTAACATCCCAGCTCCAAAGTTCACAGTAAACACCAATTTCACGGATACGACGCGCGATTAATTGAGTGTATTGAGAACCAAAATCTAATATTAGAATACGCTGTTCATGAATGTTCTTACTCATTATATTGTCCTTTAATTTTCTTTATTCAGTTTCTAAAAATAATAAAAGACGATATATATCGTCTTTTAATTTATAACTTAAGGAAGCTGAGCTAAGTGCTTATTTACAAAAAGGTTTATCAATAAAACCTTTTGTTTTTAATAAATAGTTATATGTCTATTTGCACATTAAACTCGTTTCTTTACTTAGCTACCACTACGGTAGTTAGGTGCTTCTTTAGTAATAGCAACGTCATGTACATGGCTTTCGCCCATACCTGCACTTGTGATTTTCACAAACATTGCTTTTGTATTCATTTCTTTGATGGTTGCACAACCGGTCAGCCCCATCGATGAACGTACGCCACCCATTTGCTGATGAATAATTTCTTTTACTTTACCTTTATAAGCAACACGACCTTCAATACCTTCTGGTACCAGCTTGTCTGCAGCATTATCAGATTGGAAGTAACGATCCGATGAACCTTGAGACATTGCCCCTAAAGATCCCATACCACGGTATGATTTGTACGAACGACCTTGGAATAAAATAATTTCACCTGGCGATTCTTCTGTACCAGCAAACATACTGCCCATCATCACACATGATGCGCCAGCAGCTAACGCTTTAGCAATATCACCAGAAAAACGGATACCACCATCGGCAATCACAGGAATACCAGTACCTTCTAATGCATCAACTGCATCTGAAATAGCAGTAATTTGCGGTACACCTACGCCTGTAACAATACGTGTAGTACAGATTGAGCCTGGGCCGATACCTACTTTAACCGCACTACAACCAGCTGCTACTAATGCTTTAGCACCATCACCAGTAGCAACATTACCACCAATAATTTCTAAATTAGGATAAGCAGCACGTGTTGCTTTAATACGCTCTAATACACCTTGAGAGTGGCCGTGTGATGAATCAATTAATAACACATCAACACCCGCTTCTACTAGTGCATCAACACGCTCTTCATTACCTGCGCCAGCGCCAACAGCCGCACCTACACGTAAACGACCTAATTCGTCTTTACATGCATTTGGTTTTTGTTCCGCTTTACGGAAATCTTTAACCGTGATCATGCCTTTAAGTTTAAAGTTATCATCAGTTAATAATACTTTTTCGATACGATGTTTATGCATTAATGCTTCAATTTCATCACGAGGAGTATTTGATTTAGCAGTCACTAGCTCTGCTTTTCTGGTCATTACTGCAGAAACAAGTTTTGTTAAGTCCGTTTCAAATAATACATCACGACCAGTAATAATACCGACTAGTTCACCTGAATCTTCAACTACTGGGTATCCAGCAAAGCCATGTTTTTCAGTTAGCTCCTTGATCTCACCTAACGTTGTAGAGGGAGAAACAGTAATAGGCGTTGCAACAACACCGCTTTCATGAATTTTTACTAAACGAACTTGCTCAGCTTGTACTTCGATAGACATATTTTTATGGATAAAACCCATGCCGCCTTCTTGAGCCAAAGCAATAGCGAAGCGTGCCTCTGTTACCGTATCCATCGCCGCAGAAACAACCGGTATATTTAACGAAATATTTTGAGTTAATTGGGTTCTTAGATCGGCAGTGTTTGGCAGTACAGTCGAGTGGGCTGGCACTAATAATACATCGTCAAATGTTAACGCGTCTTTTGCTATTCTTAGCATTGCAATATCTCACTTATAGTTGGGAGCATTTTAGATATACCCAAAATTGCTTGGGTATGATATTGCGGTGGGATTTTAATCGTAAACAATGATAAGTACAATACAATTTATGTTTTTATACACAGTTTTTACTGTGTTAATATTTAGCTCCTGATTTAATTGGTAAAAATTTTTGTTATGGCGATAAAGAACAGCAATATCTACAGTGTAAGCTCACTTAATAAAGCCGCGAAATCCTTGTTAGAAACAGGGTTAGGGGTTATTTGGTTATCCGGAGAGATTTCTAATCTTACGATCGCTGTATCAGGGCATTGGTATTTCACCTTGAAAGACCATAGTGCACAAATAAAATGCGCCATGTTTAGAGGTAATAACAGCCGTGCCGGTTTTACACCCAAGCATGGACAACAAGTACTCGTACGCGGAAAATTAAGCTTATATGAAGCGCGTGGTGATTATCAGCTAATTGCAGAAACCATGGCACCAGAAGGTGATGGATTATTAAAACAACAATTTGAAGCATTAAAATGCCAATTAGCAGCTCAGGGTTTATTTTCTGAAGCGATAAAAAAGCCTTTACCTGAGATTATCAAACGTGTCGGAATTATTACCTCATCAACCGGTGCAGCTTTACATGACATACTGAGTGTATTACAACGTAGAGACCCGCGCTTACAGGTGGTTATTTATCCAACTCAAGTACAGGGGCAAGGTAGTGCGTTCTCGGTAGCGGCACAAATTGCGTTAGCAAATATTCGTAATGAATGTGATGTGTTAATCGTCGGT
This sequence comes from Psychromonas arctica DSM 14288, assembly GCF_000482725.1. Taxonomy (GTDB): domain Bacteria; phylum Pseudomonadota; class Gammaproteobacteria; order Enterobacterales; family Psychromonadaceae; genus Psychromonas; species Psychromonas arctica. The sequence continues at coordinate 258,762 of NZ_AXWP01000008.1, read as the reverse complement.
CGTGGCGGCGGCTCTTTAGAAGATTTATGGTGTTTTAATGAACCCGATGTTGCTTACGCTATTTATAATAGCCAGCTCCCAGTGATCAGTGCCGTAGGTCATGAAATAGATGTCACCATTAGTGATTTTGTTGCCGATCTTAGAGCTGCGACACCATCGGCAGCAGCGGAGTTAGTAAGCCAACATAAAACATTTGTTTCTACTCAACTCAATAACTTAGTCGCCCGTCTTAAGCAATCCATGCAGAATAGAATGCAACATAAGACCCACCAGCTAAGTGTATTAAAACAAACCTTATTACAGCACGATCCTAAACATAAATTACAACAGCAGACACAAAATTTAGATGAATTAAGCCTGCGTTTACAACATGCTATGCAACAAAAAATGCAACAGCAACAACACCTAAATTCACAGTTAAAAAATCGATTACAGCAAGCTAGCCCTGCGCATCACATTAATATTGAACTGCAAAAGCAACAACAATTAAAACGTCAATTAACACAAGCGATGGCGGCAAAATTAAATAATGCTGAACAACACTTACATCATCAAATACAACAACTAAATGCCTTCAGCCCACTAGCTACCTTAGCCCGTGGTTATGCAATAGTTAAAGATGAAAAAGGCAAAGTAAGCACTGATCCTGCAAAACTCAAAGTTGGTGAAACAGTTGAGGTGACCCTTGATAAAGGGCAGTTTAAAGCACAAGTTATTTAGTTGTAGTTATTTTAAAACTGTCCTGATCTAAGCATGTAATTATATGTTTGTTTGTTTGTTTGTTTGTTTGTTTGTTTGTTTGTTACAGTCTAAGTAAATGTATTAATTAATAAAAAGCAAAGTAACTACTCAGCACTCATTAAAACTGAGTGCTTTTTACCAAAATAAAAACGTAAATGCTCAGGGCTAAGCTATTTATGCTTAGTTCAAGGCGAAAAAGCGCAGTTTAGTGGTTTAAATGAGCATTTTTCAACGAAGAAATAGGCTTAAATAGCGACGGCCTGAGTAGTTACAAAACAAAAAGGGCTTGATACAAATTGTATCAAGCCCTTTTTAGTTATTTCAGCTAAAAATTTAGCTTCGTATTACATCCCTAAGAACGGATTAAGTTATCGCTAATACCAATCCATTTATAGGTAGTTAACTCAGGTAAGCCCATTGGACCACGTGCGTGTAGTTTCTGTGTTGATACCGCCACTTCCGCCCCTAAGCCAAATTGGCTACCATCGGTGAAACGCGTACTGGTATTAACATAAACCGCCGCCGAGTTAACCGCATTGATAAATTTATTCGCCACCGTAAAGTCATTCGTCAATATACCATCGGAATGCTCTGAACTATGCTCACGTATATGCATCAAAGCTTCATGTAAGTTAGCCACCACTTTAACGCCTAAGTTTAAAGATAACCATTCACGTGAAAAGTCGCCTTCTTGAGCAAGCTGTGCATCATCACCTAAAATAGCTTTCGCTTTTTCTTCCGCCACTAACGTGACGCCTAGCGGTAATAAATGTGCGGCTAGTTTAGGTAAGAAAGACTCAGCAATATCAGCTTCAACTAATAATGTATCTAATGCATTACACACACTTGGACGTTGCACTTTAGCATTTTCGATAATCGCTAATGCTTTTTCAACATTCACTGTTTTTTCTGCAAATAAATGACAAATACCAATACCACCAATAATCACTGGAATAGTACTGTTTTCTTTACAGAATTTTTGCAGACCTGCGTTACCACGTGGAATGATCATATCCACATACTTATCTAATTTTAATAACTCACCTACTAATGAACGGTCTGTATTTTCTATATATTGTACTGACGTTTTTGGCAAACCGACTTTCTCTAACGCACTTTGAATAAATTTAACTAACACTAAGTTAGAGTTAATGGTTTCTTTACCACCACGTAAAATACTCGCGTTACCTGTTTTTAAGCTCAATGCGGCAATATCAATGGTTACATTTGGACGCGCTTCATAAATAACCCCTAGTACTCCAACCGGTACGCGACGTTTACAAAGCTTCAAACCATTTTCTAATAACTTACTATCAAATTCTTCCCCCACCGGGTCAGAAAGTCCAATCACACTGCGTAAGTCACCAATAACACCCGCTAAGCGTGTTTCATCTAATAACAAACGATCTAATAAAGCATCGGTTAGTCCTGCCGCTTTACCTGCTTCAATATCTTTTTTATTTGCTGCGACTATTTCTGCAACATTTGCCTCTAATTCAACTGCAATCGCTTCAAGCGCTGCATTTTTTGTAGTCGTATCAGTGATTGCCAACTCGTAACTTGCTTCTTTCGCTTGTTGACCTATTTGTTGTAAATTCATTTCTACTCCTTTCAACAGGCTCCAAAATAAGGGAGCCTTGATTATAAAATAACTAGATCATCTCGGTGTAATACAACCCGACCGTGTTCATAACCTAATATTTTTTCAATTTGATCTGAGTGTTGACCCTTTATCCGCTCTATGTCGGCGCTTTTATAACGCACGATACCGCGGGCAATCTCTTTACCTTTATGGTTACAAACTGAAACAACGTAACCACGTAAAAAGTGCGACTGTACAGAGCGAATACCTTTTGCTAGTAAACTACTACCACCATGAACGATGGCTTGCTCTGCACCTTGGTCAACAACAATCTTTCCTGCAGGGCGTGAGCCCGCAAAGATCCAATTTTTTCTTGCTTCTAAACGGTTATTTGCAGACACAAATTTTGTGCCCACTGGTAGACCATTTGCGGCATCTAAAATAACATTTTTACGCTGGCCTGATGCTATCACGACTTCAATACCCGCTCGATTAGCAACAGTAGCAGACTCAATTTTTGTAGCCATACCGCCAGTCCCTAACCCACCAACACTTCCGCCTGCAAGGTTATGAATAGCTTCTGTTATTTCAGTCACTTCTGTAATTAATTTTGCATCGGGATTACTGCGCGGATCAGCAGTAAATAACCCTTGTTGATCGGTTAATAATATCAACTGATCAGCATCCGCTAATAAAGCAACTAATGCAGACAAATTATCGTTATCGCCTACTTTTATTTCACGTGTAGCCACTGCGTCATTCTCATTCACTAATGGAATAATACGGTGTTTTAATAATGTATTGAGTGTGTCACGCGCATTAAGAAAACGACCTTTATCATCGAGATCTGCACGTGTTAGCAACATTTGCCCGACATGTAACCCGTATATTTTAAAAAGGTTTTCCCATTCTCGAACAAGTTGCCCTTGACCTACTGCGGCTAACATTTGTTTATTCGCAATAGTGGGCTCAATATTAGGCATATTTAAATGCTCTTTACCTGCGGCAATGGCGCCTGAGGTGACCACAATAATAGGGTGGCCTTGTTGATGCAATATCGCACACTGGCGAACTATTTCAACCATTTGTGCGCGGTCTAGCTTAGTGGTTCCGCTGGTTAATACGCTGGTACCCAATTTAACTACAATTGTTTTTTTATTCGCGTTCATTTATTTATGCTTCATTTCAGAAAAATAAAAAAGCTCAATTTACATGAGGTGATCTACCAATAATAACCGTCATTGAGCTCAAAAAAAACAGCAACTTAAATAGCTGCTGTTGATCAGTATATCATTATTGCACCCATTAAAGGGGCAAAAATATAGAGAGCTTAAAACTTATAAAGATAGCTAACTATTCTGCTCTGTTAATTCATAACCCACTTCGACATCAATCATTTCAGTTAAATTTTCAATAAAGGTATTAAATGACTGATCAATTTGTAGCATTTCTTTTTTAGTTATTTTACTGCTAACCCAATTGCCTTCAATATCATACAGCCCGTTATAGCGCTGATAAGTAAATGTATTACCACTACGTGTTAATTCAGCCCACCAACCTAAAAATATTCTTTCCTCTGGCTCCTTTTTATCATTAACACATATTTCTAAACAATCAAAAAAGAACGTTTTTTCGTCTGACTTTAATTTACGAAAATAAGGTCCAAAATCAGTAAATAACTTGAATAATCGCCCACGTGATGGTCCCTTTATGAGAGTATCTGACATGTTAAGAGGCTTCCTTGTATAATTTAATAGCTATCAATAATATCTTCAATATATCACTTACTCTTGTAAATGTTTTGTTAACCATTGTGCAGAGTACTCTAAAGATCTCAAATAAGAGTCAAAAATGGGAGGTTTGTCAATAATCTTAGACTCACTCCCATAGCTTGCCCGCGCAATTAATTTTAAGTCCTGCTCATTACACATAATATCCTGTGAATGGCCAATACTCAGCATCGGCGTATTAATACGTTTACGCCCTAACAATCCCTGTTTAATTAGTGAAAAAGGAACACAAAGTTGATATAAACTTGCTACATCGGAATGGCTCATTTGCATACGACTAGCAAGGCAATCTAAGGTCATTGGAGGTAATTTTGAAAAGTTATCAAAGCTATCAAAAACACTACCCACGGCGGCACCAACACTCACCACTGAACGTACTCGTTTCGGCTCGACATAAGCCAAGCGATTTAGTGCATTACCGCCCATACGCATCCCCATTAAAGCAACTCGAGACTGATCTACCCATGGCACATTATCCATATGGTGCAACACCGCTTGGTGTAAATTAGAAGTATCTTGCTCTAATTTAATATAATTGGAGAAACCAACCCCTGGCATGTCGACAGTTAACATTGCAATACCAGCGGGTTTTAACTGCTTTTCGAATAAAGGCAATAAATCACACTGCAAGGTATCAATACCACCGCTCACAATCACCACTGGGTGGATAGTTTGATCGTGCGGTAAATGTAAATAACAACGTACTGTTTTACCTTTAAAGGGAACCTCAATCTCTTTTAATAAGGCGTTCTCATCCTGTTCAAAAGCTTTACGATAATTACTGAATGCTAACGTTTGCGCCTGAATACTGCTTTCATCCCCCTTAAGATGCGGATAACTTGCCACACTATAATATTGAGAAGCGAGATAATAAGCATTTTTAGCTTGTTCTTTTTGACCGTATTGTACGAGTTCATTAGCCTGCTTTTGAAATTGCATGGCTTTTTTTGACCACTCATAGCTCCAATTACCCGAACGGAATCCAACCACGGTATCTAATAAATCGGGATCACTGCGTTTATTAGTAGAAGCACTTATTTTGGCAAGCACTTCATAGCAGTCAATAATATCTACCCCCTGCCAAGCCCATTGCAGTAATTTAAGCAGTCGATACCACCCCACCTTTTCCTCACCGTCCATGGTTGAGTTATACAATTTTTTATTTTTCTTAGAACCACTATTGCCTATCAAGGTAGAGGTTTCTTGCACATTAAACTTTTCAGAAAATAAGACTTCAGATAAATTCTCAGACATAAATTTCTCATTAAATAACGGAGTTTAAAATATTTCAATAAACGAGCTAGCAGACTTAATATAGAGCTTGTGATAATGCGGCATCAACTTATTTGAAAATAATTCAAAGCAAAAGTTCACAAAAATAATCCGCATTACACTCAAACAGAGTTTACTGTAATCTACTGGCGCCCAATAAAACCGAGTGCTGTGGACTTAGAATAACATGTTAATAATTGCCAACCATGACAAAACGCAACAATTCTAGTTAGCGTTCTAGTAAACTCATCTCGAATAAGTACTTTCTATGCAGACTTAATCGGTTGATTTTATTTATACAAATAATGAATCGATAGCAATGACATATTCAATCTCAAGTTTAATCAGCCCCCTATTCGTTTATTCACCTACAGCTTGCGATTGACACACTATGACTTATAGGGTGTCAATTTCACGACGATACAATGATAGATAATAAATAAATGTTATTTATTATTACGCTAAAAAATATCACTATAATTCTTGAGCATTCGATCTATAACTGCAATGAAGCCGTCATATAAAAAAACACCTGCCATCATCCAACTAAAATAAACATTTAAACCTTTGTTTTAATGTAATTAAAATAAATAACAACAACTTATTATGCGAGCCTAAGTTTGATAACTTTTAATTAGAAACTATTAAAGATCAACTTAAGATCTTTTTTATTTGCACAATTATCAAACAAACAAAGTTGGCATAAATACTGCATATAATTGTTCAAATACTATTCATATAGTAGTAATAAAATAAAAGTAGGGGCTAAAAGGTAACACAAGTTTTTGTTACAGATTTAGCAAGATACTAGTTGTGACATAGATAAGGAAGCTCGCATGGAAACCATACCAAACATAAACCACAGTACTTTCGAACATACTGCGCCGCTGTTTACTGTATTTTCCAATGAACCTTTACTAAGTATTGAAGATAAACTCGTAAGTTTAGAGTCACTGCAACAAAACTTAGACTTAAAAGAGATGATGAACAATTTTGCCGCTTTGGTGGCAGGCTTTATCCGCCCTTTTAATATTCGTTTTCAATCTGCTCATGGTTTCTTTAGTTTAGTGCAAATGCAACGTAACAGTTATAGCAAAAGTTTTAATTTAGGCTCAATGGGACAATCAACTCGATTAGGCACTATCACTTATCAGAGTGAAGTTGCATTAACCTTAGACGAAGATAAATTATTAACCGAGTTACACCAATTATTATTGCCCAGTTTAAAACATGCTCTCAAGTTCTCTGAGTTAAATACAATGGTTTATCAGGATCATCTAACCAATATTGGTAACCGAGCCTATTATGATAGCTCTATTCAGTATGCCATTGAACAAAGTAACCGAACTCATCTAGGCCTGTCATTAATGATATTGGATATTAATGATTTTAAGCCTATTAATGACACTTACGGCCATCTCAAAGGTGACCAAGTATTAAAAGAGTTTGCACGAATATTAACACAGAGTGTGCGTGCTTCGGATATGCCATTTCGTTTAGGTGGGGATGAGTTTGCGATCATATTACAACCCTCTGAAAACTGCTCTGTTGCTAAAGTGCATAGGCGTATCAATCAAGCGATACTTAACAATACAATTTTAAAAGAGATAGGCTGTACATTTAGCTTAGGACATAGCCATTGGGAAATTGGCACCAGTTCAATGCAGTTATTTGAGTCAGCAGATCAAAACTTATACCAGCATAAAGCATCAACAAAAGCGCTGTGATATCTGCATTTGTGGTATGTCTTTCACTTGGCATCGCCACAAACCTAGCGCTTCCAGCAGTTGACCATCGACAACAATAAAGACCACTTGATCACGTAACCAAGGCGGCACATGGTATTCGTGTAATAATTTTTTAATACTTCTTTTTTTATCTCGCCCTTCAGGTAAGCAAGTTAACTGCGCATTCAAATGAGATCTTAAGCAGCACTGCACTTTGTAACGCTTTGACAGAGAGCTATCTACCTGCGAAAAATTGACCCCCAAATAACCCGCTTGCAACCATAATATAGACTCACCGGACCACAGTATAGGTTGCACTGGCAAGCTTAGGGCTTGATTAGGTACAATATATAACTGGCCTTGATAACGGCAAATAGCCACCGTCGGCATCTGTAATTTTGGTTGTTTATCACTCTGAGCCAATGCAACTTGGTCCCATAAAACCATTAACTGCTTGCTACTTGGGTATTGTAAGCCATTACTTTTAAGCCAATAGCGTAATATATTATTTCGTCTTGCTTCACTAAATTTCGATAGAGCCGCAATAGTTAATGTTTGCTGTGTAAAACGCTCTTCCATACAAAGGCTTAGGTCTTGTTCTGCCATTTCATCTAATAAACTTTGCTGCTCTTGACATAACTGAGCAGTTCGCGATACTGACTGTGCAATAGCAGGCCAACGCGCATTTAGCAGGGGTGATATTTGTTGGCGTATAAAGTTACGATCAAAGTCGATATTTAGGTTACTTTCATCCTCAACCCATTGCAGGTGGTGATGACGAGCATAATCCATCAATTGCTGTCGAGAAAAATTTAATAAAGGTCGTAATAAATAACCGTTAAAAAAAGTTTGAAAAAGGCGGATCCCTTGTAAACCTGTACTACCGGATCCTCTTTTTAAAGCTAATAATAATGTTTCAAGTTGATCATCTTGATGATGACCAGTAACAACCACATCATGCTCTTGCATTTTTTCTTGAAAACATTGATAACGAGCATCTCTAGCCAGTGCTTCTAAGCTAGTTCTACTTTTTCTTTCGATATCAACTTGAGAGCAAATTATTTTAACATCCAACTGCTGACAATAGGCAGTACAAAAAGCAGCCCAATGATCAGCATTGTCACTCAAACCATGATTAACATTGTGTGCAATCAGCGTTAAATAGTCACTGCTTTGTTGAACACCGCCCTGTCGAAAACGGAACAATAAATGCAGTAACACAACGGAATCGACACCACCACTTAACGCCACTACGATACGCGGCTTAAGAGAACCTAAGCTAATGTGCTCAGTATCATTATTAATACTTTCAGCTAAAGTAACGGTTAGCGTAGCTAATAACTCACTAAAATGCTTTTCAAAACTTGTAAATAAATCTACCTGCATTGCTAACATCAACCTTGATCAAAATGCAAAGTCACATTGTCTTCACCTAACCATCGCCCCAACTCAAATAACAAATCATCACTTGGGGTAATAGACCATTCAATGCCAAGTTCAATTTCAACTTGTGCTTGGTGATTTTGGTAGTTAATAAAAACCGGACATAAACCACCTGAAGCGGGCGCTAATATTTCATTTAAACGAGATTGAAATTGCGGCAATGATTGCTGTTGCAGAACATTAGAAGTAATTGTTAAGCGTAATTTACTGGCAAAGCGTTCACGCGCATGGTCAATGCTCATTATTTCGCGAGCATTCATTTTCAAACCGCCATTGAAATAATCTTCACTTACCTGACCTTGTAAAACCACAATATTATCAGTGAATAATAACGCTTCATGCTGATCCAGTAAGTCAGCAAAAACCGTCACATCCATACGCGCACTTTTATCATCCAAGGTCAAAATACCCATGCGTTTACCCGCCTTGGTGACCATCACACGCATTGCTAATACTAAGCCACAAACTCGGCTATTTTGACCTCGCCCATTAACCGTTAATGCACCTAGCTTGACACAGTTAATGGCACGCAGATGTGGTTCATATTGGTTAATAGGGTGCCCAGTCAAATACAATCCTAGGGTATCTTTTTCACCTTTCAGCCATTGTTTTTCAGGCCATTTGTCAACCACGGAAAACTTATGTTCGATTTCATCGTGGTCAGTGGTTAATACACCAAATAAATCGGCTTGGCCTGATGACTCCGCTTTCTTATACTGCGAAGCTGCTGTTAATGCATCACTTAAATTAGCCATCAACGCCGCACGATGTGGCCCCAAATTATCCAATGCACCGGCTAAAATTAGCTTCTCAATAATACGTTTACCACAACGTTTTAAATCAACCCGTGTACAAAAATCAAATAAATCTTTGAATTTACCGCCTTCAGTTCTCGCTTCGATAATCGCATCAATGGGCCCCTCGCCAACACCTTTGATCGCACCGATTCCATAAATAATACGCAGGTCTTTGTCGACGTTAAACTTAAATAAACCTTCATTCACATCCGGAGGGCATAGAGTTAACCCCATGTTCTGACATTCATCCACTAGGATCACAACCTTATCGGTGTTATCCATATCCGCAGACATTACTGCCGCCATGAAGTAAGATGGATAAAATGTTTTCATCCATAAGGTTTGATATGACACCAACGCATAAGCCGCGGAATGGGATTTATTAAACCCATAACCAGCAAACTTTTCTACCAGATCAAAGATCTTCATGGCTAGCTCGCCATCAATCCCATTTTCAATCGCACCAGATTCAAAAGTTGCACGTTGTTTAGCCATTTCTTCTGGTTTTTTCTTACCCATTGCGCGACGTAACATATCGGCACCACCAAGCGTATAACCTGACAAGACCTGTGCAATCTGCATCACCTGCTCTTGATATAAAATAATACCGTAGGTCGGTGCAAGGATCTCTTTTAAGGATTCATGCTGCCACTTTTCATCTGGATAGGAAACCACCTCTCGGCCATGCTTACGTTCGATAAAGTTATCTACCATTCCCGATTGCAGTGGACCTGGCCGGAATAATGCCACCAAGGCGATCATATCTTCAAAACAGTCTGGCTGTAATCGGCGGATCAAATCTTTCATACCGCGTGACTCTAATTGGAATACAGCAGTAGTTTCATAACGTTTTAACAGTTCGAAACAAGCAGGCTCTGTTAGATCTATTTTTTCAATAAAAATAGGTTCTTCACCACGCTCATGTTTATGTGCATTGGCCATATCCAAAGCCCATTGCACAATCGTTAAAGTACGTAATCCTAAAAAGTCGAATTTAACTAAACCAGCTGTTTCTACGTCATTTTTATCGAATTGTGTTACTGGGTTATGGCCTTCATCATCACAGTACAAAGGTGCAAAATCGGTAATAGTAGTTGGTGAGATAACAACGCCACCGGCATGCTTACCTGCATTACGAATGGTGCCTTCTAAGGTACGGCACATATCAATTAATGCGCGTACGTCTTCACTCGCATTATAGCGTTCTTGTAAACGAGGTTCCTCTTCAAAAGCTTTACTTAGCGTCATACCCGGTGTCGGTGGAACTAACTTTGAAATACCATCAACAAAGCCATAGGCATGACCTAATACTCGGCCCACATCGCGAATAACCGCTTTTGCCGCCATGGTACCAAAAGTAATGATCTGCGATACCGCATCACGCCCATATAACTGCGCAACGTGGTCGATCACCTCATCACGTCTATCCATACAAAAGTCGATATCAAAATCGGGCATAGAGACACGTTCAGGATTCAAAAATCGCTCAAACAGTAGCTCTAATTCTAATGGATCGAGATCGGTTATTTTTAAGGCATAAGCCACTAACGATCCAGCACCAGAACCACGGCCAGGTCCAACTGGAATATTGTTATCTTTACTCCATTGAATAAATTCCATTACGATCAGGAAGTAACCTGGGAAACCCATTTTGTTAATAACTGACAGCTCTATTTCTAAGCGTTCATCATAGGGTTTTCTTATTTCAGCAAAATCTTTACTATTTTTATCAAACAAGAAATCTAAGCGAGCTTCTAACCCTTCACGAGATACTTTACAAAAAAACTCATCGATCTCTAAATCACCGGTTGGAAAGTCAGGCAGAAAGTATTCACCCAAACGTAACGTCACATTACATCGTTTTGCTATTTCAACACTGTTTTGTAACGCTTCGGGAATATCAGAAAAGAGTTCACACATCTCCTCTTCACTTCGTAAATACTGCTCAGGACTATAATCTTTGGGGCGTTTTTCATCACCAAGTGCATACCCTTGGTTAATACAGACACGAATGTCATGGGCATCAAATAATGAACGGTCTGCAAACACCACTTCATTAGTTGCAACAACCGGGAGCTGGTATTGAGCAGCCCAATCAATGGCGAGATGTAAATAATCTTCTTCAGCAACACGATTAGTACGAATTAGCTCGATATAATATCGGTTTGGAAAATACCTTTTATAGAATTCGGTGATCTCAACAGCCGCCGCAGTATTCCCCTTTAAAAGCATTTTACCTAGGTCACCGTCTTTGGCTCCCGATAATAAAATAACCCCCTGTTGATGTTCTACTAACCAAGATTGTTCTAATACCGCACGACCTTTAACATGACCTCGTAAATATGCTTTTGAAATAAGCTCAGTAATATTTTTGTAACCAACTGCATCCATCGCTAGTGCCGTTAAACGAAACTGTTGATCGCCTAATAACTCACTTTTAACCCAAAAATCAGCGCCCACAATAGGCTTAATACCCGCACCATGTGCCGCCGTATAAAATTTAACTAAACCACAAAAGTTAGTTTGATCAGTGATCGCCAGCGCTGGCATTTTTAATGCAGCAGTCTTAGCAACTAGTGGCTTTATTTTAGTTAAACCATCAACCATTGAAAAATCACTGTGCACACGTAAATGCACAAACTTAGGGGCTGTTAAAGGTGCTTCCATAGGTAATAACTCAGATGTTTCGGTACTCATTTCAGACATAACATTATACTTTCAAGAACCTATTTTGAAGTTAAAGCTAAAATAGCTTTAACAGGTTTAAAACTTTGTCGATATTCAGCAATCACACCGTGCGCTTCTAAGGCTACAAAGTGTGCTTTAGTAGGATAACCTTTATGCTGAGCAAAACCATAATCTGGATAGCGTTTATCTAACTCGACCATTTCTCTATCACGGGTAACTTTAGCAATGATCGATGCTGCACTAATTTCAGCAACACGGGAATCACCTTTCACAACTGCTTCACTAGGCATTGCTAATGAAGGACAACGGTTACCATCAATAAAAACAAATTCAGGTGTTATTGATAAACCTTGTACCGCACGTTGCATCGCTAACATAGTCGCATGCAATATATTTAGCTCATCGATTTCAGCCGGTGAGGCTCTACCAATACTCACAGCCAAAGCATTGGCATTTATCTGTTCAAATAATAAAGCTAATTTTTTTTCACTTAATTTCTTAGAATCTGCTAACCCTGCTATTGGCTTTTTAGGGTCTAAAATAACAGCAGCAGTGACAACGTCCCCTACTAAAGGGCCACGCCCAACTTCATCGACCCCTGCAATAAAAGCAACATCTGGATAAATAACTTCTGGATATAGTATATTTTTAGCGACCATTATTTATTATCTCTATTTAATAACTCAACCACCGCATTAGCAGCCTGAGTATCCGCATCACATCGAATAAGTTTATGTAACTCGGTAAAGGTCTCGACCATAGCTTGCCCATCATGTGCGATTAAACGTTCTAGCTCCGCCACTATTTTATCTACGGTACAATCATCTTGACTTAGTTCTTTAACCACTTCCCTATCTGCAATTAAATTGGGCAGTGAAGTATATTTAACTTTTATTAAAGCTTTAGCTATAAGGTAAGTGATCGGTGAAACTTTATAGGCAACAACCATCGGTGCTTTAGCTAACATAGCTTCTAAAGCTGCAGTACCAGATGCTAACAACACAGTATCTGCAGACTGCAAAACAGCACTTGATTGACCATTAATCAAAGTAATCGGAAGCGTCTCAGGTAGCGCCTCTATTTGCAGTTGGAATTGCTGTTTGCGACGGTCATTAACCATCGGCACAATAAATCGATAGTCGGGATATTTTTGATGGATAACTTGCGCTACTTGTAAAAAGATCGGTCCAAGCATCTCTACTTCAGCCTTACGACTACCCGGTAATAAGGCCAATATTTTTTCATCAGGATTAATATTTAATTGGCCGCGCGCAGTTGATTTATCGCGCTGTAACGGTAATTGATCCGCTAAAGTATGTCCCACAAATTGGCATGGTACATTAAACTTATCGTAAAAGGCTTTTTCAAAAGGTAGAAAGGCTAAAACAAGATCCGTTGCTTTGGCAATTTTATGGATACGCCATTGCTTCCAAGCCCAAACCGACGGACTCACATAATGAATCGTTTTAATGCCATGTTGCTTCAGTTTTAATTCAACCGTTAAATTAAAGTCGGGGGCATCAATGCCAATAAAAATATCAGGGGGATTATTGATAAAATGTTCAATAATTGATTTTCGAATACGTAAAATACTGCGTAATTTACCTAATACCTCAACAAACCCCATTACTGACAAAGCCTCTAAAGGATGCAAAGCAGTGCACCCTTGAGCGATCATTCGAGGACCGGCAATACCTTCAAAAATAGCATTCGGGTATTGTTTTTTTAGGGCTTTAATTAACCCTTCACCTAAGATATCGCCAGATGTTTCACCGGCTATCAATCCAATACGCAATGGTTTAGTCATGCTCTACTCTTATATAATGAAGTTAAAAAAAAAGGCTCCAAAAGAGCCTTTTTTTACGATATTTGAAGAAAATGGCTTATCTAACAATACCGCGATTTTCATCTGAAATGAAATCTAAAAGCGTTTTTAATTCTGGACAATCTGCAACATTTTCTGCTATTTCAGCTCTAGCTTGCGCCAATGTATTACCGTTACGACATAGTGATTTATAAGCACGTTTAATTTGCATAATTGTCGCACTACTAAAACCATGACGCTTTAAGCCAACGGAATTAATCCCTTGCGCTTGAACGTAATTACCCGACGCCATAAAGTAAGGCGGAATATCTTTATTAACTGCAGAACAACCGCCGATCATTGCGTATTCACCAACACGGGTGAATTGATGCAAGGCAGTTAAACCACCGATAATCACATTATTAGCCAGTTTACTGTGCCCTGCTAATGTTGCGTTATTTGACAGAATAATATTATTGCCCAGTATACAGTCATGTGCGACATGTACATACGCCATTAATAAACAATTATTACCAATCTTAGTGACGCTTTCATCTTGTGCTGTGCCACGATGAATAGTACAGCTTTCTCGGAAAACATTATTATCACCGATTTCAAGATAGGTAACTTCACCATTATATTTTAAATCTTGGCAATCTTCGCCGACCGAAGCAAATTGGAAAATTTTATTGTTTTTACCCATTTTAGTGTGGCCTTTGACCACAACATGCGGACCGACCCAGCAATCATCACCAATTTCAACATTGTCGCCGATGATGCTATAGGGACCGACCTCTACGTTTTTACCAATAATTGCATTTTCATGAATTATCGCTGTTGGATGAATTTTTGCTGTAGAATCAATCATTAAATTTCTCTTCTTGCACACATAATCATTGCCTGACAAGCGACTTCGCCGTCAACTTTAGCGATACACTCAAATTTCCCCATACCGCGACGCTCTTTAAGATAAATAACTTCTAAGTCTAATTTATCACCAGGTACAACCGGTTTACGAAAACGAACTTGGTCAATAGACGCTAAGAAATATAGTTCATTTTCTGCAGGTTTGCCGTAAGTTGCAAAAGCTAATACACCTGTTGCTTGCGCTAATGCTTCTAAAATCATCACTCCAGGGAAAACAGGCGTGCCAGGAAAGTGTCCTGTGAACTGTGGTTCATTAAAAGAGACATTTTTGTAACCTGTTAGCGTTTTTCCAGGTACATAATCAACTACACGATCGATTAATAAAAATGGGTAACGATGCGGTAGAAGATCCATGATCTCCTTTATATCAAGACTGTTTAATTCGTTAGACACGATGATTTTCCTTAGTTTTTATCTTCAATTTGTTTTTCAAGTTGCTTAACGCGCTTGAATAATTCTTCAATTTTGAATGTATAAGCAGTTGTTTTACGCCATGCTTTATTTTCTTGAGCGGGTACACCAGATGAATAAACACCTGCTTTTTTAATACTACGCATAACCATACTGTCACCAGTAATAATAACATTATCAGCAATGCTAATATGGCCATTCATCGCAACACTACCACCTACGATACAGTTCTTTCCTATTGTGGTACTACCCGCGATACTGGTACCACCAGCCACAGCAGAATGCTCGCCAATTTGCACGTTATGGGCAATTTGACACTGGTTATCAATCTTAACGCCATCACCAATAATGGTATCTGATAACGCCCCTCTATCAATTGATGTATTCGAGCCAATTTCAGCATTATCACCAATAATGACTTTACCAATTTGTGGGATCTTAACCCAAGTGCCTTGGTAAGGCGCATTACCAAACCCATCGGATCCAATAACGCTATTCGCATGAATAATGACATTTTTGCCAATTTCACAAGCATGGTAAATAGACACATTCGGATAAACTTTACAGCCAGCACCTAATTGACAGCCTTCTCCAATCACAGAATTCGCAAATAACTGCGTATTATCTCCAATCGTAACACCGGCCCCAATCACCACATTGTCTGCAATAGCTACATTATTGCCGATCACCGCAGTTTCATGAATTTTAGCTGACTCAGCAATAAGCACAGGTAAGTTGGGTGTGGTATCAAACAAACGCGCTAATAATGCATAACCTACATAAGGGTTATCCATAAATAACGCATTACCTTGATAAGTCGCCTGCATTGATGAAGGCAAGACAATCGCACTCGCCTTACATTCATCTAAGCGAGTCAGTAGTTTAATGTCTGACACAAAGGTAATATCACCTTGTTCAGCGGCTTCAAACGTGGCTAAACGTAATATTTGTAGATTTTCATCACCACTTAATTGCGCTGAAAGTTGAAGTGCTAAATCTGCTAATGAATAAGCCATAATAATCTAAACCTACTTAGTGCTAATTTTTTGAATAACTTTGTCTGAAATATCTAAAGCAGGTTTTGAGAAAACAATTTGTTCGCCGTTTAAGATCAAATCGTATCCACCTTCTTTTGCCACTTCATTAATCACTTTGCTAACGATGCTTAATACTTTTTGATTCTCTTCACCTTGGCGGCGACGGTTATCTTCTTCAAAGGCTTTACGTTTTAATTTGTACTCAGAAATTTTGCCTTCGATATCACGTTGTAACGAAGTGACTTCACTTTTATTTAATAACTCGCCATCTTTCTTAATTTTAGTTTCAATACTTTTAATGCTTTTTTCTAAACTCTGTAACTCTTCGTAACGACCTTTAAACTCACCTTCCAACTGTTTAATAATACGCGCACGTTGCGGAGACTCTTTCATCACTTTTGATGGGAATACAACACCAATTTTTGATGTGTCTGCTGCTTGAACTGCTGACACAGATACCATTGCAGCGGCTAAGGTAATTACTTTAAAAAAGGTCTTCATGGTTTTCATGCTATAACTCCGTATTAATAAATCTGTAATAAAATAAAAAAAGAAATCGTGCACTGCGTGCACATTTTAATGTCGATACAATGGTGTTATTCAAACATCCATTAACTATATTTAGAAAACATCACCGATGTTAAATGAGAACACTTCGGTTTTATCGCCCGCATAATCTTTTAATGGAACAGCCAGTGTAAAGATTAACGGTCCCATTGGTGAAACCCAAGTTAACTGAGTACCGATCGATGCACGTATACGTCCAGGTTTCGAGTAGTCGCCAGCGTAATCACAATTGAACGCACATTTGTCTTTGTACGCATCATAATCAAACTCAGTATCCCACGCTTCACCCGCATCAACGAACAAACTGCTACGCACTTGACGTGCATAGGCTTCATCTAAGAACGGCACAGGGAAAATAAGTTCCGCACTTAATGTATATTTTGCATTACCGCCCACTGCACTATTGGTATAAGTAGCGTTGCTATTACCGTTCTGCTCGCCAGTATAAAGTGCGCGTGGCCCTACCGTATTACTAGAGAATCCACGAATAGTGCGGTAACCACCCACGTAATAGTTTTCAAAGAACGGTAAGATTTGGTCGTTCCCTTCAAATTTTCCGTAACCATTACCGTAACCTAAACTACCACGTAACAGGGTAGTCCAATCACCGTCTTCAGTAATACGTTGGTAATTACGAATATCAAAGTTAAGTTTAAAGTATTGTAGATCTGAGCCAGGGATGGTTATTTTACCACGTAAAGTATGCGACATCCCTTGTGTAGCGAGTTGGCCTCGGTCTAAGCTATTACGTGACCAAGTAGTGGTAATATCAAAGTTTCTAAAGTCAGCACCACCATCATCATCTTGCAATGAACCATAGATATCCCAAAACGTACTTAATTGCTCGTAACTCTTGAGCTGAGAAATACCGTTATTTTCCCAGCCAACACTGAACCCTAAACGGTTTATTTCATTAACAGGAAAACCAGTACTGAAACGTAAACCATAAGTCGTATTGGTGTAATCGACAATATTCGCATCGCCCGCTTCAAATTTATCGTAATAAATTCGAGCTCCACCACTCACACCATCTTTGGTTAAGTAAGGGGTATCGTAGCTGATGTCAGCACTCACACTGTAGTCATTAAACTTAGTTTGGAAACCAATCTTATCACCACTACCTAGGAAGTTATTCTGCTGAATACCACCACTTAGGCTGATCCCTGATTCCGTACCAAAACCAATGCCGGCATTGAAGCTACCTGACGCTTGTTCCGCCACGTTAACACTCACGTCAACTAAATCATCGCTAACACGTTCAGTATTAATATCAACGGTTGAGAAAAACCCTAAACGGTTTAAACGCGCGCGAGATGTTTCGATCGCTTCACTAGATAGCCATCCACCTTCCATTTGACGCATTTCTCGACGTAATACAACATCTTTGGTAGTTGTATTACCTGAAATATTAATATGTCTCACATAACCACGTTGTCCTGGGGCAACAGAGAAATTAACAACAACAGTATTAGTTGCATCATCAATTTCAGGATAAGTATTAATTTCAGGGAATGCGTAGCCTAAACGGCCAAAGTATTTGCGAATACTTTGTTCCGAGGCAGCGACATCCGATGCAGCATAGATATCTCCATTGGCAAACGCGACTAAGCTTTTTACTTCTTCGTCATGTCCTAATAGGTCACCAATAAAGGTTACATCTGAAACTTTATAAATATTACCTTCATTAACATTAACCGTAACATAAACCCCTTTTTTATTAGGTCTAAGCGCGACTTGCGTTTCATCAATTTTAAAACGAATATAACCACGATCTAAGTAATAACTTTTGATAACTTCTAAATCACCGGCTAATTTTTGTTTTTGGTAGTTATCGTCGGCAAAAAGATCCCACCAACCTGCAGAGTCACTTAGCGTTAATCGCTTTAACAAGTCTTCATCAGAATAAACATTATTACCAACGATGTTGATCTGTTCAATTTTTGCAGTCAATCCTTCACGAAATACAAATTGAATAGAAACACGGTTTCTAGGTAAAGGTGTCACAATCGTTTCTACTTGTGCGCTGTACTTGCCCACGCTGTGATAGAAATCTTCTAAGCTCTTTTCAATACTGGTCAGAACGGTTCTATCTAGCGCATCACCAACTTGGATAGAAGAAGATTTTAATGAATCAAAGATTTGCTCTTCAGTGAGTTTATCATTACCTGTTAATTCAATAGCACTGATCGTTGGGCGCTCTTTCACTTTAAAAATAAGCACAGACTCATTTTTGAATAACTGAATCGATTCGAAGTAGCTACTGCTATACATTTTTTTAATTGCCTGCGATAGATCATATTCATCAACCACATCACCTTCACGAATTGGTAGACTCAATAGTGCCGCACCCAGTGTTACTCGTTGAAGTCCTTCGAACTGTAGGTCGGAGACGGTAAATTTTTCAGCTAAAGCAAGGTTAGAAAAACAGCTGGTGACAGTAAATGTCAATGCTAACAAATATTTCTTAAACATTATCTACAAAATCCTTTACTGCACCTCAGTGCAAAACAATTTAAATATCCAGGTCAATGGGGAGTGAATCTTACTTTCAAATCGTGTTAGAAAGTAGCACTATCTCATTGTTTATATTCTATAATAAATTTTAGTGTTTCTTTTACAATAAATTAAAGTCGTTAAGCACAGCAATTGACATAAATGTGAATAAAACTGCCGCTCCTATTTTAAAGCCAAATTCTTGGACTCTTTCAGGGACCGGTTTACCTGTAATCACTTCGACAAAGTAATACATCAAATGACCACCATCTAAAACAGGTAGAGGTATTAAATTCATAATACCTAAATTAACGCTAATTAAAGCAATAAATCCTAAAAAATACGCAAATCCATAATCAGCACTCATCCCAGCACCTTTAGCAATACCAACAGGTCCACTAAGATTTTTTACCGATAAATCACCAGTCACTAATTTAACTAATGTTGAAAAAGTTAACTCACTGAGCTGCCAAGTTTTATCAACTCCTTTTAAGAAAGAGTCAATCGGACCATATTTCAAGCTTACTCTAAACTGTTCAGGGTAAGGGTCAACCTTTGGTGCAACACCAATATAACCTTGTAATGTACCATCTGCACTTTCACGAGCGTCGGGGATGAGTGTGAGCGAGTGCTTGATAGCCCCCCTTTCAATCGCTAGCCGTAACGGTTGATTAGCATTTGTTTGGATCAACTTCACAAATTGTTGCCAATTATCTAACTGGACGCCATTAATAGCTATTAATTTGTCATCAACTTCTATTCCACTGCGTTGTGCAGCACTATTTTCGGCAACACTTGCAGCACTTAAATGTACTTTTGGAGAATAAGGAATAAGCCCTAAGCTACTAATAATCGACTCTTTTTTAGGGTCAAACTTCCAATTAGCTAATGAGACTGTATAAGTTTGACTTGGTTCCCTGCTCTCGGTCAGTGTTGATTGAGAGTTTGAACTCAGGTCAAACAAATTAACAGGCGTGACGCTGAGCTCTACACTAGGCTCACCAATCTGTGCAACTAGAGCAAGATTGAGTGCTTCCCAGTCATTAACCACTCGGCCATTAACCGCACTCACCTGAAACGGGACTTGAGTTGTGATCACACTAACCGGCGAATTCTCAAGTACACCATTAACAACCGGTTTAGCACTTCCTACTCCAATCATGTACATTAAAAAGAAGGCAATAATAGCCAATAGAAAATTGGCTATAGGCCCAGCTGCAACAATGGCAATACGTTGCCATACTGACTTTTTATCAAAAGAGAATTCAGATAATGCTTCAGGCACTTCTTCAACCCGACCATCAAGCATTTTTACATAGCCGCCCAATGGAATTGCAGCGATCACAAACTCAGTACCGTGCTTATCCAGTTTTTTAAAAAGAACTTTGCCAAAACCAATAGAAAAACGATGTACCTTTACTTGGCAGCGACGAGCAACCCAAAAATGGCCATACTCATGAATGGCAACTAGAATACTTAACGCAATAATGAATGCGGCTGTATTCCATATAAAATCTAACAAACCCCACCTCGATTAATCAATTTGCTCGCATTGTCTCTAGCCTGCTTATCTATTTCTAATAGCTGTTCAATTGACGAGACATGTTGATGCTGTAATGTATTTAAAACACTATCCACAATACGTGGAATATCCGTAAACTTGATACGTTGATCTAAAAAGGCTTGCACCGCGATTTCATTCGCCGCATTTAGTGACGTCGTTGCATGCTGTCCTTCATAACAAGCCTGTATCGCTAATTTCAAACAAGGGTAACGGTCATAATCAGGTTCTACGAAGGTAAAGTTAGCCGAGTTAAAAAAATCAAACCCCGCAGCACCACTTTTAATGCGTTTATCCCCCCCCATCACATGTGCAATAGGTATACGCATATCTGGATTACCCATTTGCGAAATGACACTACCATCTTGATACTGCACCATAGAATGGATCACTGATTGCGGGTGAATAATCACCTGTAACTGATCTTTATTAGTATTGAATAACCACCTTGCTTCAATGTACTCAAGACCTTTGTTCATCATGGTTGCCGAATCTATAGAGATTTTAGGGCCCATGCTCCAATTTGGATGTTTAATTGCCACATCAGGCGTAATGCTTGAAAATTCGTGCAACGGTTTGGTTAAAAAAGGTCCGCCAGAGCCCGTTAATAAAATCTTAGAAACACCAGCGGCAGCTAAATCACAATGGCCGATGGTTTGTTGTAAATTCGGCGACATTGATTGAAATATAGCGTTATGTTCACTATCAACAGGCCACAACGTCGCACCTGATTTTTTTACTGCATCAATAAACAAAGCACCGGACATAACTAACGATTCTTTGTTTGCTAAGAAAATTTCTTTCCCCGCATGTACAGCCGCTAGCGTTGTTTTTAAACCAGCCGCACCAACAATGGCAGCCATCACAGAGTCAATTTCAGCACTACCTAATAACGCCAGCACTTCAGATTCAGGTAACATATGACAGTTGAGATTATTTTGTTGCAATAATTCTTTTAGTTGCAATCCAGCCTGTGGGTTTGCTAATGCAACATAAGCAGGTTTAAATTCAATACAAAGTGCCAGCATTTTTTCAACATTACTTGCCGCATACAAAAACTGTACATTATACAATTCAGGGTTATGACGACAGACACTCAAAGTGCTGTCTCCGATAGACCCCGTTGCACCTAATACAGCTAAGTTTTTAGCCACTGATTGCTTTAGTGTAGTGTTTTTGGTTGCATTGTTGGTCATCATTAAACGAGCCAATAAATATAAATAAGGGCAAACACCGGAACAGCAGCGGTCAAACTATCAATACGATCTAAGATGCCACCATGCCCAGGTAATAAATTACTACTGTCTTTTAAGCCTGCTTCTCGTTTAAAAATACTTTCCGTTAAATCACCTAAAGCAGAAACTAAGGTAGTGATCACTGAAGCAGCAAAAAACAATCCTAATTTTTCAGCCGGAATAGCAAAGAAATGACTCGCGAAATAAGCAACGATAACAGCACTCATTAAGCCGCCTAGTAACCCTTCGATGGTTTTACCCGGACTTACGTTGGGAGCTAATTTATGTTTACCAAATTGTCTGCCCGCGAAATAGGCACCAGAATCGGCAGCCCACACCAATAAAAACACATACATTAATAATTCAGCACCAAAATAGAAGTCGTGATGCATATTCACTGAACGTAGTACCACTAATCCCCAGAAAAAAGGAATCAAAGTAAGCAATCCGAAAATGCTTTTTAGGAATTTACTGTTTCGCCAAAGTGTCGCCGAAGTCGGATAACGAATAACCATGACTAAAGCTACACACCACCAAGTTACAGCGACAGTCAATCCAGTAATTATATAATGATGAGGTAGCTCTGGGCCCCAAATTAAGCCGATCGGCATCAACATCAACGTAATACCGAGTATCAAACCAAATATATAAAGAGTCGCTGAAGACGGTTGTTTACTGACAAAGCCGGCCCACTCTTTACTAGCGAGTAAAAAAATACCAGCAGCAAATAGCATAAAAAATTGAAGAGGTAAAAAGAAAATAGCCGCAATGGCTAGTGGCGCTAATATAAGCGCGGTAATAATTCGTTGCTTCACAGAGAAATCCCGTTATATCTGTTGGGTAAAAATTAGTTATTTACTTGTGCACTGGTTTGTCCAAAACGTCGCTCTTTACCTGAGAACACATCTAGAGCTAATTGAAAGGCTTTGGCATCAAAATCAGGCCATAATATATCGGTAAAATATAACTCCGCATAAGCAAGTTGCCACAGCAAGAAGTTACTAATTCTGTAATCTCCTCCCGTTCGGATCATCAAATCAACATCAGGTAATTCACCTAAAGACAGTGTGTTAGTCAATAATTGCTCATTGATATTATCAACTTCTAAGACACCTTCTTTTACTTGTTGCGCTATTTTTTGGGTTGCACTAACAATATCCCAACGACCGCCATAGTTCGCAGCTACATTTAATGCTAAACCGGTATTATTTGCAGTTAATAACTGTGCTGCATGTACTTTTTTTTGCAGGCGATCACTAAAACCAGAGATATCACCAACAATAGTTAGTTTAATATTATTTTTATGGAGTTTTTTTACTTCGCTACCAAGCACAGTAAAAAACAGCTCCATTAGCATATTCACTTCCTGTTCAGGACGTTTCCAATTCTCACTACTAAAAGCAAAAATGGTTAATGCTTCAATATTTTTTTCAGCGGCAAAAGCAATGCTCTTACGCAGCGCTTTTACGCCGTGTTTATGACCAAAAACTCGGTGTTTTCCTTTTTGTTCTGACCAGCGGCCATTTCCATCCATTATGATGGCAACATGTTTAGGGAAATTACTTTTAAGTGTTTCTGATCTCACAATAATCCTTTATTAACAATTAAATGCACCGACTAGTCACTAGAGGGTGCATTTTTTTGAACACTTGTTAGTTTTATACTTCTAACAATTCAGCTTCTTTAACCGCCAATACTTCATCTACTTTTTTGATGCTTTCATTAGTTACTTTTTGTACTAGCTCTTCACCTTGACGTTGTTGATCTTCGCTAATTTCTTTTTCTTTTTCTAGATCTTTAAAGTCACCATTTGCATCACGGCGAATATTACGAATAGCAACACGTGTATTTTCAGCTTCACCACGAACCACTTTAATTAAGTCTTTACGACGCTCTTCTGTTAATGGTGGTAAAGGAATGCGAATAACGGTACCTGCAGACATAGGATTTAACCCTAAGTTAGAGCCCATAATCGCTTTTTCTACTGCTGCAATTAAAGTCGCATCAAATACAGTTACTGTTAATGTACGTGAATCTTCAGTTGATACGTTACCCACTTGACGTAACGGTGTGTTAGAGCCGTAATAAGGCACCATAATGCCATCAAGTAAACTAGGGTGTGCACGACCTGTACGTACTTTAGCTAATTGGCTTTTAAACGATTCAATGCTTTTATTCATTCGAGTTTGAGCATCATCTTTGATTTCGTTAATCATATTTAGTTCCTAACTTATTAGTTCATTATCAAATTTTGTTATCTATATTGGCAACTATTTTTTAACTGATGCAATTTTTCACTAATATTGCTTTAGAAATAGTCACTTTTTTAAAGATCACAACTGTTTTCAGCATTGTAATCGTTAAATAAACAATTAAATATTTTCCTGTGCATGGGTGATAGTTGTACCTTCATCACCGCCTAAAACAACACGACTTAATGCACCTGGTTTATTCATATTGAAGACACGAATTGGCAGACTATGGTCACGTGCTAAGGTAAATGCAGCTAAATCCATCACTTGTAGCTCTTTTTCTAGTACCGTTTGGTAATCTAATACACTGTATAATTTTGCATCCGGATTTTTTACTGGGTCTGCATCGTAAACACCATCAACTTTAGTACCTTTAAGTACGGCATCGGCTTCAATTTCGATACCACGTAAACAAGCAGCAGAATCAGTCGTAAAGAACGGATTACCTGTACCCGCAGCAAAAATAACTACAGTGCCTAATTTTAAATATTTAATCGCTTCGGCCCAGTTGTAATCATCACATACGCCATTTAGAGGAATAGCAGACATTAAACGAGAATTAACGTGTGAACGGTGTAATGCATCACGCATTGCTAAGCCATTCATTACTGTCGCTAACATTCCCATATGGTCGCCTACCACACGATTCATTCCCGCTTGAGCAAGGCCCGCACCACGGAAAATATTACCACCACCAATCACTAAACCAACTTGTACACCAGACTCAATCAAAGATTTAATCTCTAAGGCCATACGATCCAATACCTTAGGATCAATACCAAACCCTTCTTCACCAACGAGGGCTTCACCGCTCAGTTTTAATAAAATACGACGATATGCTGATTTAGGGTTAGTGCTCATAATTTCATTCCTTAAGTTGAAATAATACCGATTTTTTAAAAAATCATACAAGATATTTTAAAAAATAGGTCTCAAATTCGTTTATTAAGCAGGCATATTCACTTTCTTCTGAATATAAAAGAACCGCAGGCATGCCGCGGTTCTTTTTTACAACGGAACAATGCTAAAAAACATTACCTATTGTTTTTAAAGTAGATTACTTAGAAGCAGCCATAGTTGCAGCAACTTCAGCAGCGAAATCTTCTACTTTTTTCTCAATACCTTCACCAACTTCTAAACGAACAAAAGAGACTACGTCTGCACTTGCACCTTTAAGAAGTTTAGCAACACTCATTGATGGATCTTTAATGAATGCTTGACCAGTTAAGCTTACTTCACCAGTAAATTTAGCCATACGACCAGAAACCATTTTTTCTGCGATTTCAGCAGGTTTACCGCTTTCGATTGCAATTTGTAACTGGATTTCTTTCTCTTTAGCAACAACGTCAGCAGGTACATCTTCAGGTTTAACAAACTGAGGAGCGGCTGCAGCAACGTGCATCGCGATATCTTTAGCTAGGTCAGCATCACCGCCTGTTAGCACAGAGATAACACCGATTTTACGGCTGTGTACGTAAGCGCCAAGGTTTTCACCTTCTACGATTTGTAAACGACGTACAGAGATGTTTTCGCCGATTTTAGCAACTAACAATTCACGCGCTTCTTCAACGGTAGAATCGTCATATGCTAGTGCGTTTAATGCTTCAACGCTGTCTACTTTATTTTCAAGCGCGATATCAGCTACTTTCTCAGCAAATGCTAAGAAGCTTTTATCCATTGCAACGAAGTCTGTTTCACAGTTAACTTCGATGATTAATGCAGTAGTACCGTTAGTTTTTGCAAAGATAGCGCCTTCAGCAGCAATACGGCCTGCTTTTTTAGCGGCTTTGATTGCACCTGATTTACGCATGTTTTCAATTGCAAGCTCGATGTCGCCATCTGCTTCAACTAATGCTTTTTTACAATCCATCATACCCGCAGCAGTGCGGTCACGAAGTTCTTTAACTTGCTGAGCTGTAATAGCCATTGTTCGAATTCCTATTTTGATTCTATAAAAAAGGGGTCATATAGACCCCTGATAACCAACCAATGATTGGTTAATAAGAGCTTCTATTAGTAGAAGAACTTATTTCTCAGCTGATTCTTCTTCAACAAAACCTTCAGCTACTACTACTTCTGCAGTACGGCCTTCTTTAACAGCTGTAGCAGCTGCACTTAAGTAAAGCTTAACTGCACGGATAGCATCATCATTACCAGGAACGATGTAATCGATGTTATCTGGGCAAGAGTTAGTATCTACAACAGCGATAACTGGAATACCTAGGTTATTCGCTTCTTTAATTGCAATGTGCTCGTGATCAGCATCGATTACGAAGATTACATCTGGGATACCACCCATGTTTTTGATACCACCAAGTGTTTTTTCAAGCTTCTCTAATTCACGAGTACGCATAAGCGCTTCTTTCTTAGTTAACTTGTCAAAAGTACCGTCTTGGCTTTGAACTTCAAGATCTTTCAAACGTTTGATCGATTGACGAACTGTTTTCCAGTTAGTCAACATACCACCTAACCAACGGTGATCAACATAGAATTGGTCACAAGCAATCGCTGCTTCTTTAACCGCTTCTGATGCAGCACGTTTAGTACCAACAAAAAGGACTTTACCTTTTTTAGATGCTTTAGCTTCTAGGAAGTTAAGCGCTTGGTTAAACATTGGAACTGTTTTTTCAAGGTTGATGATATGAACTTTATTACGAGCACCAAAAATGAATGGTTTCATTTTTGGGTTCCAGTAACGAGTTTGGTGACCGAAGTGAACGCCTGCTTGTAGCATATCGCGCATTGATACTGTTGCCATTTGAATTTCCTTTTAGGGGGTTAGGCCTCCACACATCCCATACACTCGACCATTAATTTCTTATACAGAAAAAGGCACCCCGAGTGACGTGTCGATGCGTGTGTGTTGTTTAAGTAATAATCCTTATTATTCAATACATTATATGTTTTGAATGGATTATATTGATTATTTAAGAAAGCGATTAAAAAATTAATCTATCAATCTCGGTGCGCTTTATACCACAGTTAGCTAATTAGCTCAATAAATAGCGTATTAATTAACGTATTTTTTGATTCCTTTCGTCCCCCCTATTCCCTTGTCCATTGTAAGGCTTTCTGAAATGGATTTTATCTAGCACCAACGCCTAAAATTCTTTATAGTTGTCTTATAATAATTTATTCAAAGTATAGAGATATAACATGTCTGGACTCATTAAAACTGCTCAAGAAATAGAAAAAATGCGCATTGCAGGACAACAAGCTGCTGACGTATTAACCATGATTGAACCTCATGTTAAGAAAGGGGTTACTACTAATGAACTAAATCAGCTTTGTCATGATTTTATCGTTAATGAACAAGGGGGCATTCCAGCTCCGTTGAACTACCATGGTTTTCCTAAGTCTATCTGTACGTCATTAAACTATGTTGTATGCCACGGTATTCCTAACGATAAACCACTAAAGGACGGTGATGTATTAAATATAGATATCACAGTGATTAAAGATGGATATCACGGTGACACATCTAAAATGTTCATGGTTGGAAAACCATCTATTTTGGCTGAGCGTTTAGCACGTGTAACACAAGAATGTTTATACATCGGAATTAATATGGTTAAACCCGGTGCGCGTTTAGGTGATATCGGCGCTGCAATTCAAAAACACGCAGAAAACCACAACTACTCAATCGTTCGTGAATATTGCGGACACGGTATTGGTGCAGGTTTCCATGAAGAACCACAAGTACTGCATTACGGTAAAAAAGGCACTGGTGAAGTATTAAAAGCAGGGCAATGTTTTACCATTGAACCTATGCTTAATGCGGGTAAACGTGATTGTAAAGTATTACGTGATGAATGGACTGTTGTGACTAAAGATAAAAAACTTTCGGCACAATGGGAACACACGCTCTTGGTAACTGAAACGGGTGTTGAAATTTTAACATTGCGCCCAGAAGAAACTATTGACCGAATCATTAACCCAGCGTAAGTAGTATTTAAAAAATGAACGTAAATAGCCAGTACGTTGTCAATAACGTACTGGCTATTATCAAGGCGCTAATATTGGGCTGTTAATATCGAAGCATCTCGTTGAGGCACAACGTTGATGCATTACGTTAAGGCGTTACGTTAAGGCATAACATCGAGGCATTAAATGGACTTTGAACAGTATTCCCCGCTACAAATTCAACCACAAGATCTAACTATTCCTTTCATCAAAAAACATCTGCAACAATTTTCTGACTGGCAACTTGAACAATTCAAAGCAAAAAAAAATATTAATAAAATTGTGTCGTTACGTGCACGTTATATTGATGAGCTTTTAAGTCGTTTATGGGATTTAGTCGGGTTAGATGAGAGCTATGATTTAAGTCTTTTAGCTGTAGGTGGGTATGGCCGTGGTGAACTACACCCCAAATCTGATATCGACTTACTAATACTGTCAGACCATGGTTTTAGTAAACAATCTGAAGAAAAAATAGGCCAATTAATCACCCTACTCTGGGATTTAAAGCTGGATGTAGGTAATAGCGTTCGCACCTTAAAAGATTGTTTAGAACAGGGTAAAGCAGATATTACTGTTGCCACCAGCATGATTGAATCTCGCTTGATTAAAGGTAATGAAAGCACCTTTGAAAAACTACAAGAGCTGATTAGTAAAGATGACTTTTGGCCATCGGACGAATTTTTTACGGTTAAAAAAGAAGAACAGTTTGGACGCCATAAGAACTGCCGAGGTGATGGATATAACCTAGAGCCAGATATCAAAAACGGGTGTGGTGGTTTACGTGATATTCAAACTATTGCCTGGGTTTCGAAACGTCACTTTGATGCCCATAGCTTATTAGAACTAACCACTTACGGATATATTACGCAGGGTGAATACCACGAAGTTAGTGATTGTCAGTCGCAGCTTTGGACCATTCGTTTTGCATTACATACTGTCACCAATCGTCCAGATAACCGCTTACTATTTGATTTCCAAAGTGAAGTAGCAAAGCTCTTAGGTTACACAGGTCAGCGTAATGAAGCCGTAGAACAGATGATGAAGATGTTCTACCAAACCATTCGCCGTGTAAAAGAGCTTAATGAAATGTTATTGCAATATTTTGATGAAGCAATTTTAGGCAATGTAACGACCACTGAATTTCATGATATTGATGACAATTTCCGAATCCGTGGTAATAAAATCGAACTAACCACCTCTGGTTACTTTCAGGATAACCCTGAAGCGATATTACAACTGTTTGTGCATATTGCCGATGACTCACGTATTAAAGGTATTTATTCAAGCACGCTACGCGAACTGCGTGAGGCAAGACGCTGCTTGACCCATTGGCTGCAAAATATTCCAGAATGTCGCGCTGTATTTATGCAAATTATTAGGCACCCTCGCGGCATGGGCATTCCTTTTACCTTAATGTATGAATATGGCGTGTTAGCGGCTTATATTCCACAATGGAGCCGTATCGTTGGGCAAATGCAGTTTGATCTGTTTCATGCTTATACAGTAGATGCACATACGCATAAGCTCGCTAAATTTATCTATAACTATCCAAAAAGCAAAGCCGAGCATCCACTTGCCCACGAAATATATAAAAAGTTAGAGAAACCAGAGCTGTTATTCTTAGCCACTATTTTCCATGATATTGCGAAGGGCCAACAAGGTGATCACTCTACATTAGGCGCAGTGGATGCCTTAGCTTTTTGTGAATTGCATGGGCTTACTCGCCATGAAGGAAAAGTAGTTGCTTGGTTAGTAGAACAACATTTAACCATGTCTGTCACCGCTCAACGTCGTGATATCAGCGATCCTAATGTTATTATTACCTTCGCCAAAACCGTGCGCGATGAAAAGTACCTTAACCTATTGTATTGCTTAACCGTGGCTGATATTTGCGCAACCAATGAGGAAACATGGAATAGTTGGAAAGGTACTTTATTACGTGACCTCTATTACAAAACCTTGACCATGTTACGTCGTGGTTTAGAGAATCCACCGGATATTCGCGATCGTATTCGAGATCGTCAATTAAAAGCATTGGGTATTTTAGCTGAACTAGGGATTAGTGAAGAAAAAGTGAAGCCACTATGGAAACGTTTTAGGCTCAATTACTTTTTCCGTTATACCTCAGCACAGATTTGCTGGCACACGCAAAACTTATTGCATCACCAAGACCATACTAAACCTTTGGTCTTGATCAGTACCAATAATGCACGCGGAGGCAGTGAAATATTTGTTTATCATAAAGATATGCCACTGTTATTTTCTTCCGTTGTGACTGAAATAGATAATAAGAAACTAAGTGTACACGATGCAAAAATTCTCTCTAGCCGAGATAATTATTCACTTAGTACCTTCACCGTATTAGAGGAAGATGGTGAACATATTGATGACGATAAAATTCAACGTCTACGAGAAGCGATCACAGATACTTTATTAAAACCAGACGTAGTTAACTCCAACATCATTAGACTGGAGCGAGTTAAGCGTCCCTTTAAATTCGAGCCTAAAATAACGTTTCTACCAACACGCCGGAAACGTACTCAGATTGAAGTGGTAGCATTCGATGCGCCTGGTATTCTGGCTAACATAGGAACCGTATTTGTAGACCATGGTTTAATGCTTGATACCGCTAAAATCTCCACCATAGGCGAACGCGCAGAAGATTTATTTATTGTCTCCACTGCTGATGGGGATTCACTGACAAAAGAGCAAGAGGAAAGCTTAAAAGCGAGTTTAATGTATGAACTAAGTCCAAGTACTTAGCACTCCTGCAGCTTTAGTTTTCACAACCTATGCCACACTAAAAAAAGTGCACTTAAAAAGTGTTCGCTTTAAAAACAAAAAGCCAGCGATGCATTACAGCGCTGGCTTTTTTATGATGCTAACTATTGATTAACTTAGTAATCTAAACTAATTCACTAATCTAAACCTGCAACCTAGTCATTCACTAACTTAGCACTTCAGAGTTTCAGAGTTTCAGAGTTTCACATCAGAGGAGACTAACAGTTCTCAAAGGTTACAAATTCATGATTCGATATAGTCAAAGAAACCCTATCTCCAACACTAAACGCTAAACATTCACTGCTACTATTACTGTATCTCACGGTGAACTCTTGCCCAGCAAACTGCACACTAATTTGTTGTAATGCACCTTGAAAATCGACCTGTTTGACCAAAGCTTCACCTTTTAGGTCTGGGGTTATCTCAATATGTTCAGGGCGCAATAATAAGCGTAGCTGTTTACCAATCGTTTGTTCAATCACGCTATTACTGCCTAATAAACCAAAACAACTCTGGTAACTATATTTGTCTACCACTTGTACATCAATATAGTTAGCTTGCCCCATAAAATTAGCAACATAGGGCGAGTTAGGTTTACGATACAGTTTTTGAGCCGTATCGATTTGTACAATTTTCCCCGCTTGCATCAATGCAATACGGTCAGCAAAAGCAAACCCTTCTTCTTTAGAGTGAGTCACAAATAAAGCACTCATTTGACGCTGTTTAAATAATTGACGGATTTCATGGATCAATTGAAAACGCACATGCTGGTCTAAATTAGAAAAAGGTTCATCTAACAGCATTAAATCTGGCTGATAAGCTAAAGCACGTGCAATAGCAATACGCTGTTGTTGTCCTCCAGATAATTGATGCGGGAAACGTGCACTAAGGTCGCTTAATTGCACTAGTGCCAATACTTCCTGCACACGTTGTTGTTTTTCTTGCTTAGTCATTTTGGTTAGTGAAAAAGCGACATTATCAAAAACATTTAAATGTGGGAAAAGCGCATAATCTTGAAAAATAAGACCAATTTTTCTCAACTCGGGTGGAATATAGGTTTGTGGATCATTTAATACTTTTTGACGAATACTAATTTGTCCGGTTAATTCTGTTTGCAAACCGGCAACCGCTCTTAATAAGGTTGTTTTACCACAGCCACTTTCACCTAATAAGCACACAATTTCATTATCATGTAAGCTCAGATCCAAGTTTTCTAATACCGCTGTTTTTTGATAAGAACAGCTTAAGTTTTGGATATTTAACGCACTCATTAAGTTTTTTTCTCCAACAGACGATTTACCACAATAAAAGGAACTAAGCCTAATCCAATAATCATTAGCGCAGGCAATGCAGCTAGCTCTATCATCTCATCGGATACAAATTGATAAACGTAAGTGGCTAATGTTTCAAAATTAAAAGGTCGCAATAATAGCGCGGCAGGTAATTCTTTCATAGATTCAATAAAAACTAAAATAAATGCCGTGAGCATACCTTTTCTAATTAACGGAATATTAACTCGCCAAAGTGTTTTAACAGGCCCATTACCTAAGGTTCTAGACGCGAAATCTAACGAAGGTGAAACCTGCACTAAGTTACTATCGATACTGCCCACGGCAATAGCACTAAAACGTACTAAATAGCCTAATACCAAAATAACTAATGAGCCAGATAACAGCAAGCCAACAGGCTTAAGGTCTAAGCCTAACAACACATCATTTAACCATAAATCGATACTAGTAAGCGGGATCAGCACACCAATCGCAACCACAGTGCCCGGTACAGCATAACCAAGTGAAGATAAACGAATGCTAGATTTAGCACCTAACCCTGGGCTTAAACGTTGATAAAAATTAACTAATAGCGCAACCAAGATAGATAATATAGCGACTAAAAAGGCTAACCACAGACTATTTAAGGTGTATTGCATTAAGTCATTGTTTAACGAAGCATTAAAATAGTTAACTGCATAATATAAAAGCGTCGCAATCGGTATAAATAAAGAGAAGGCTAATAACGACCAAGTGAACGCTAATACGCCCCACTTTTGCCACCCCGTTAATACAAAACGCAGCTCGGTATTACCACTGCCATTACGTTGATAAACTTGTTGTTTACGACGACTATAACTTTCTAACGATATTAAAATCACAATCGCTAACAACATTAAAGACGATATTTTGGCGGCGGTCGTCAAACTACCTAATTCTAACCAAGTATCATAGATAGCCGTAGTTAACGTATGCACAGCAAAATAGTTGACCGTCGCAAAATCACCTAATGTTTCCATGGCGATTAATGAAACACCTACAGCCATAGCAGAACGAGATAAAGGGATACTGACTCGCCAAAAAGCACGTAAAGGTGGTACACCTAAGGTTCTTGCCGCATGAAATAACCCTGCAGACTGAGTTAAAAAAGCGCCACGTAATAACAGATATAAATAAGGGAAAAGTGATAAGGCTAAAATAACAGAAGCACCAAATAAGGTGCGCACTTCAGGGAAATAATAATCACTCGGTTGCCAATCAA
The DNA here is from genome assembly GCF_000482725.1 of Psychromonas arctica DSM 14288. Taxonomy (GTDB): domain Bacteria; phylum Pseudomonadota; class Gammaproteobacteria; order Enterobacterales; family Psychromonadaceae; genus Psychromonas; species Psychromonas arctica. The sequence goes on along the minus strand of NZ_AXWP01000008.1, from coordinate 225,162 downwards.
ACAAAGCCCGTATCGTTAACTGTACGGGGCCAGCAAAGTCTAATAAATCGGTATAAACAATCGCGATAATATAGGGCGGCATAGCGAGGGGTAACATCAGCATCCACTGTAACTTCTCACGAGTAGGAAACTCGCAACAGGCTACAAACCAAGCGCAGGGCAAAGCAAACAGAATACTTAATAGAACAACATACACAATAACTAAGAGAGAGTTACTAATATACGTTGATAAAACGGTATCAATAAGGTGTTGAAAACTACCACTTTCATCGGTAGAGAAAGCGCTGAAAAATATAGCAAGAACAGGAGATAACAAAATACAAGTTACTACCCAAGGCAGTAACTTGTACAGGTTGAACGACTTAGAGATCAAATTTCACTTCATCCAGTAACTTAATGGCGGCTTGATGTTGTGCAGCAATATCAGATAGTTTGATATCGTCTGCTTTAAACTTGCCCCATGATGCAACCAATTTAGAAGGTTGTACATCTTCTTTTACAGGATATTCGTAATTGATTTCAGCATACATCTGTTGTGCAACATCACCCGATAGGAATTCCATCAATTTGATCGCATTGTTTTTATTAGGTGCATACTTAGTCAGTGCAATACCACTCACGTTAACATGTGTACCCGTTGTTGCTTGATTAGGGAAGTTAATATGAACCGATTCAGCCCAAGCAACTTGCTTTGGATCGTTTAACATTTTACCTAAGTAGTAACTGTTGGTTAAAGCGTAATCACATAAACCTTCTTTAACGGCTTTAACTTGTGCACGGTCATTACCCTGTGGTTTACGTGCTAAGTTTGCTTTTAAACCTTCTAACCAAGTTTTTGCCTTTGCTTCGCCTTCATGAGCAATAATAGACGCTAACAAAGAAACATTGTAAGGGTGTTTACCAGAGCGCATACATACTTTGCCTTTAAAAGCAGGTGTCGCTAAATCTTGGTAAGTAATGGTAGGAGCAGGACCTACACGTTCTACTGAAGAATAAATATTACGCGCACGGCTAGTTAATGCATACCACTGTTTTTCAGCGCCATGAAATTGACTCGGAATATTTTTATTTAGAATATCGCTATCAACGGGTTGTGCTAGACCTTCTTCCGTAAACATAGTTAGGCGGCTAAAATCAGACGTTAACATAAGATCTGCTGTAGATAATTTACCTTCACGCTTAATACGCTCAATCAAGCCTTTTTTAGCAAATAGAATATTCACTTTAACGCCCGTTTCAGCGGTGAATTCTTTCATCATCGGCTCAATTAAAAACGGTTGGCGATACGAATATACGTTCACTTCTTCAGCAGCAAAAGACATTGAACTCGCAAGTGCCGATGTACCTGCTAACAAAACTGTTAAACTTTTTTTAATAGACATATTGTTTCCCATAAATAAGCGTGATGATCAATAGAACGGCATTCTAATGATAACAATTCTTATTTACAAGTGTAATTGCACAAATAATGCGTAAAAGGTGTCATATTATTTCAAAGATCGTTATTTTTATGCAGGTAAGGCAATGCCTTGCTCTTTCATACGAGCAATTTTATAACGCAATGTGCGAGGGCTAATACCAAGCAACTCTGCTACATCTTTACGTTTACCGCGACAGGTTTGTAACGCTTCTAATATAATTTTTTGCTCTTGTTGTTTGAGACCTTGCCCCAAAGCTTCAGGTTCTTCAGTTACAGATGCTCCATCGGATTCAGCTATCGTTGCTGGAGTGCTACTTATAGTTGCATTACCAAAGTCACTAACAAGATTTTTGTGTAGATCATTATCAAAGCCACTATTAATACGATTATTACTATACAACTGCCCCTCAGAGCGAGAATCAACATCGCCAGCCTCTATTGCTGGTGATTGATCTTGCACTGTGGCCTTAGAAATAAGCGGTTGTTGCATATGCTCAAACTGTTGATCTTCTAAAATTAGCGCATCACAGTCAATCACATCATCATTACCTAAAATCAAGGCGCGTTGCATTACATTGTCTAATTCACGCACATTGCCTGGCCATGAATAAGCAAATAAACATTGCTTAGCCGCTTCCGATAATGAAGGGATCGCAGAAGACTGATCTTTAGCATGACGCGCTAATAAATGCTCAGCAAGTGGGATGATATCGCCTTTACGCTGTTTTAACGGTAACCACTGTAATGGAAAAACATTCAAACGGTAATACAGATCTTCACGGAAAGTCCCTGCTTCTACAGCTTGTTTAATATCACGATTACTGGTGGCTAATACACGAATATTTAATTTAATAGTTTTACGAGAGCCTAAACGTTCCACTTCTCTTTCTTGTAAAACACGGAGCAGCTTAACTTGTAACTCCAAGGGCATTTCGCTAATTTCGTCTAATAAAATAGTGCCATTTTGTGCTTGTTCAAACTTACCAGGACAGGCTTGAACAGCGCCAGTAAAGGCCCCTTTCTCATAACCAAATAAGGTAGATTCAAGCATGGTATCTGGAATAGCCGCACAGTTAATCGCCACAAAAGCTTGATCTTTACGCGATGATTTATCATGTAAATAACGCGATAACACTTCTTTACCTGAACCACTTGGACCAGTGATCATCACCGACGCATCGGAAGCCGCCACTTTTTCAGCCATTTTAAACAAAGCCGCAGTATTAGGGTCGCCAAAAATAGGCGTACACGAAGGCACTTTATGCACAGGCGCATAGCGACTTACTTGATTCAATAACACCTCAGGTGAAAAGGGTTTTGCTAAATAATCAATGGCACCATCGCGAATAGCTTTAACCGCATCATCAATCGTTGCGTAGGCCGTCATCAATAAAACTGGTATTTCAGGGTGAAGGCTTTTAATATTTTGCAATAAGGTTAAACCACTCATTCCGCCCATTTGAATATCACTGATTACCAAGTCGTAACGTGATTTATCAAGCGCCGATTTATTAAGCTCAACCAACGCAGCTTCGCCACTGTCGACTTCTTGACAGTCATAACCAGCTAATAACAAAGTATCAATTAACGCTTCACGTAATCCAGCATCATCTTCTACGACTAATAACCTACCCTGTGATTGATTATGCGACATAATTAAGCTCCTATTACCTTGCTCAGCGCATTGCTCTGTACATTACTCAGTGTATTATTGTCTTCTCTAAACTCAGCAATACGATGCAAGGGCAGCACTAAAGTAAAACAGCTCCCCTTGCCGACTTCCGACTTAACTTCCACCGTGCCGCTATGTGCCTGAGCAACACTTTGCACTACCGCAAGGCCAAGACCTGTACCTTGAGATTTAGTGGTATAAAAAGCTTCCATTACTTGTGCTAAACGTTGTTTTTCAATACCAGGCCCATTATCCATTACTGAGATTTCTAAATGCGAAGCACCTCGTTGCACAGCACTAATATATAATTGCGCCCCTTCACCGGTAGCTTCAATGGCATTGGAAATAAGGTTGGTCATGGCACTGGTTAATGCATTTTTATTGGCCAGAATAAATAAATCAGGATTGGGTAAGCGACACTGCAAATGGCCATTAACACTTAATAACATAGCATCACTGGCTTCTTGCACTTCTTCTAATAATGTTGCAACGGAAACTTCCTCTACAATCTTCTGCTCACCACTACGGGCAAACAACAACATATCGTTCACTTGCGTTTCTAAATCTTGCAGGCGGTTCATTAACTTGCCTTGAAAGCGAGCACGAGAGCTTTCATTTAATGTTTTATTGGCAAGGTTGGCACCGTATAACATAGCCGCCGATAATGGAGTGCGGATTTGATGCGCTAATGACGCCACCATTTTACCCAATGAGGATAAACGCTTTAATGTGGCAACATGCTCTTGTAGTTGGCGAGTATGGGTAAGATCTGTGAGTAGAATTAACTGCCCAGGCTGGCCTTGTAAAGAAGAGATAGATAACTGAATACGGCGACCATTCTTTAATGATATTTCATGGCCATCATCATTTTTAGGACTAAAAGAGCGTTTGATCACATCACCCCAAAGCATATTCTCTAAGGGTTCACCTAACAACTGCACGGCGACACGGTTTGCTTGTTCCACAATCCCATTACCATTAATAACAATCAACCCAGAAGGTAATTCTTTATACAACTGCTCCATGTAGTTCGCTTGAGCACGTAACTGCTGTAACTCACCGACATAACGTTCAGTTTGTAATGGCGTATTATTTGTTGATTGTGAAGTTGTCATAGCAACACCTAAAAATAAAGATAGATATCCCTACTAAGCAGTTATTATGCCAACCAAATAAACCAATTACTTTACAGTAAGATAAAAGCAAATAGCCATAAAAATGACAGTCCTAAAAACAAAAAACCGCACTATTAAAAGCACGATTTCTGATGCAAAAGTATCGCTAAATACTCGGCTTACCTTTTGATATTACTTTTTGATGTTACCTTTTAATGATTAGTTTGATGATTAGCTTAATGGCTAGCTTAGCCTTCTTTATTTAACCCGTATTTTTTCATTTTTTCTACTAAGGTGGTTCGGCGCATCGATAATAACTCAGCAGCATGTGACACCACACCATCCTGAGAGTCAATAGCTTGACGGATCATCTCAATTTCAAATTCCACCAGCTTATCCTTTAAATTCATGCCTTCTGCTGGTAAATGCCCCAAAAAGCCAAGTGATTCATCGTGCATTTCACTTTCATCGGACAAAATAGGCGCATCACCAAACATACCCGATAACGCTTCACGTTCCATCAGCGCTTCTTCTTCTGGGTTATAGTGAATGTGTTCTACTGCCTCACCTTGTTCATCTAAGTAACGATATTTAACCGGTAATTCAGTGACATCAATGATTTTATTGCTGTGTAATATTAATAAACGTTCTAACAAGTTAGATAACTCACGAACATTACCCGGCCAAGCATGTTTCATTAATGAATCTAAAGCACGTTGAGTAAAACGTAATGTGGCTTTATGTTCAGTTTCTAACCTTGACAGCAACTCTTGTAAAAGCAGCGGAATATCTTCTTGGCGATCTCGAAGCGCCGGCTTTTCAATTGGAAATACATTTAAACGATAAAACAGATCTTCTCGAAATGAGCCAGCAATAATCATCTCTTCTAAGTTACGATGTGTTGCCGCAATAATACGCACATCCGCCTGCAAAGATTTATTACCTCCGACTCTTTCAAAGGTTCTCTCCTGTAACACACGTAATAATTTAACTTGCATCGGCATTGGCATATCGCCAATTTCATCTAAAAATAGCGTACCGCCTTCAGCCAACTCAAAACGTCCCTTACGCGCAGAAAAAGCACCAGTAAAGGCACCTTTCTCATGCCCAAATAATTCACTTTCTAATAATTCAGCCGGGATTGCACCACAGTTCACCGGGACAAAAGGCCCTCTATTTCGGCCAGACACCTCATGGATAGCGCGCGCAACCACCTCCTTTCCCGTCCCAGACTCGCCTAGAATCAACACATTGGCATTACTTTCAGCTACTTGCTCTACTAAATAACGAATTTCTTGAATACGTAACCCTTTGCCCACCAAAGAGGTAATTAAATATTTATTGGCTTTACTTAATTTATGATTTGGATTCGAATAGGTTTGGCAATAATGTAATAACTGCGTCAACTCTGAATAGACGATAGGTAAATGAAGCACACCGATATGATTACTGTCCACACTTGCCACTTGCCCAGAGATACTAATAAAAGGAGTTTTAGCAAAGCTATTTAGTAGTGCATCCAATTGCTGATGTTGATTACCATAAATAACGCACAAAGGCGCTTGTTGCTCTACCTGTTGCGCTAATTGTTCAACAGCAACCGTTTGATAAGCTTCACCAACAAAATGTAAAACAGTTTGTAATATCTCTACTTGTTGAGCCGTTGTATCGACTAAATAAATCGGCGGGCGTTGTGGCATAATCAGTACTCATATCAAAGAAACCAAGATGTGAAGGTTATGATAGAACAATTTTTACTATTTGCATTGAAAAATCGTCAAAAAGATGACAATGACTGTAAAATGACACAATAAACCTTTAGAGGTAGTATAAATAATGATATTTATGCTGCTGTCATAAGTAAAATAATTGAAAACAACCAGAAACAAGAAAAATGGTATATATTTTGCTTGTGCTTTCATTATATGTTGCTTTAGTGCACCTAGTTGTAGATTGGTTATGCAGTATACAAACTGGCTTAAATGGTAAAATACACTGAGAATCTACACAACATTATAAATAAACAATATAAATAGCAGTGTAATTATAGAAACTAGAAGTACACTGCTTACGATAGATTAAATATTTTCAGCAAGGAATCAATATGCGCCGCTCAGTCCAACAATACCAAAACTCAACGATGAACAACATCGAGCAAGCAGACCCTCATGCCCTTATTTCATTAATAATGCAGCATATATTGGGAAACTTAGCCGCTGCCAAAGGCGCTATCGACCGTAAAGAGATAGAAGGCAAAAATAAAATGCTAACAAAAGTCATTGGTTTAATTGGTGAGTTACAAAATAGTTTAGATATGGAAAAAGGCGGAGAGCTATCCACTAACTTGTATGACCTATATGGTTATATGATACGTCAAGTAAACCAAGCAAACTTAAAAAACACTACCGATCCCCTCACTGAAGTGACGATGCTAATCGCAGAAATAAAATCGGGTTGGGATGGTATTCCACAAGATATTCGCCAGCAATATAATCGCTAATAATAATTTATAACAACAATTTATAACAACAATCGCTAATAATACTATTCGCCAACAAGACAATAGCCAACGATATAATCGCTACCAACATGCATAAAAGAGCCGAAAATGACTAATATCCATGCCAAACTTGAAGTGTTATTTGAATTTGAAAAAAAGCTTACGATTTTATTAGCAGAAGAAGAATATGAAACGTTTAAACAACAACAAGATCTTTTTTCTGACCAAATAAAAGATCTTCTCTCCAAGCACTCTGAAAATGAACTGAATAACGTCATTAAAGAACTAAAAATGCTTCAAAATAAAGTGCAATTATTGCAGCAACAAGCCGATGCTTGTTACCTTTCCTTAAAAAATAAGTCTTTATCGCTACAGCGTAATAAAAGTAAAATAAATGCCTATAAATAAAAGCTATGAAAAATTAACCGTCCCTTGTATAACCCGGTAAAGCATCTAACGCGCTGGTAAGATAACTCATCGTATTACCGAGTGATGAAACAGCGATATCCATCGCATTAAACTCTTTATATAAACGTGCTTCAAGTTTATCCGTCCGATAAGTCAAATCCTCTTCTTGACGCTGTAGGTCAGTGATTTTCTTATATAACGAATCAATTTTACTATCGACGACTCCCTCACTGAGATCAACATCACCACTACTTGATGTGATACTTTTATCGATAATATTCGTTAAAAGGTTGTTCATCACCACCGTCATACCTTCGGAAAAGGTGACATCGCCACGGTCGCCAAGTAATCCACCTTCAATCAATAACTTAATACCAGATGAGTCGCCACTTTCAGAAAGCAAGTATTGCCCATCACCCAACGCCTCAACCCCATCAATTTTACCTTCTACATTGACTCCGCTGGTACCTGACTCTACGCCAAAACCAAATGAGGCTAAAAAATTACTGCTAATTTCAGTAAAAGCAACGTTTGAGGTTGATCCATACTTATTTGAAGTAATTGATATTTGTCCAGCGTCTTCAATAACAGTGACACCTATCGTTTTATCTATAAAATTACTGTCTGAGTTTATCTTGGATTGAAACTCTGTCATCAAGTCATCGATGGAGTTATAAGTCCCCTGCATTAATGAAATATCATTAGAAATTGAACCATCAACACGCATTTTAAAAGTGTCATTATTACTATCAATAGTTAAAGGGAAGCCGCTACTAATATCAATGCCAGTGAGTATGCCCTGAGTAGCTATTTGCGTTATCTCAACTCCATAGGTGCCATCTTCAGTCAGGCTATTATTGCTATCAAAGGAAATAAAACTATCACTTGCGGTGCCAGATGCAGTAAAGAAATCTGCAATACCTTGTATATCATTCTTAAGTACTTCAGCAAATTTTGTACTGTCTAATTCAAGCGTACCATCACGCGCAGTTAACAATCCAAGGTCAGCAAAACTATGTACCGTGCCTTCAATATGTTCAATTGAAGTATTTAATACACCACGCATTAAACTTTGGATATTTCGCACAGTAGCATCGCCATTTAATATGCCATTTTCAGCATCTGCGCCATTATATACAGTTAACTCGTTCATTTTTTGAATGGTGCTATTGTAGTTATCGACAAAAGCTTGAATTTGTTCTTCAACTTTACTGGTATCTTTATTAATCGTTAACTTAACCGTTTTTCCAACTTCAGTACTGCCATTGAGATTTAAGGTAACTCCTTCTATCACACTACTTATTTCGTTAGTATCACGAGTAATGGTAATACCATTCATCACTATCTCGGCATCCTGTGCGACAGAAGTTTGATCTAAGTTTTTAGTTGTTTCACTATAGGTAAAACGAGAAAGCCCATCGGTATCGGTATTGTTACCGTCATCATCGCTAACCGTTAATTTAATTGCACTCTGCTCGCCGGTATCTTTACTGGTGATTAATAAACGATAATTTGTTCCATCATTAATTATTGACGCGGTAACACTATAATCACCGTCATTTATTGCATCCCGCATACCTGACAATGAATTGTTAGAGGCATCAATAGTAAGTGTTTCAATGGGTTTGTTAGCATCGATGGCAAAAGCTGAATTATCAACACCGCTATAACTACCAAAGCTAAAGGACACAGTACCGGTACCAACGGGCTCATTAACACTGGAGAAAGAATTTGCAGATGAAGAAACAATAGTGTGCGCTTGAGCACGTTGCTTTACTTCAAACTCCCAGCTTCCAGTTTCTGCGCCTATGCCTAAACTCGCATCTAAAATATCACTATCACTACTCGTGTAAGTCGCCGCAGAAAATGAAGAACTTCGCCCAAGGTCGGAATAAGAAGATTTAAATGCAGAGAGTTCACTATTCAGTGTGCCAAAAGCGGAAATTTGAGCAGTGGCTTTTGCCGCTGATTGTGTCATTTTAGCAAGTGCAGGATCTTTTTCAGCCCCTACGATGGCAGTAACAATAGAATTGATATCCAAACCAGAGCCGAGGCCGGTTGAGGTAATTGAAGACATAAGTACTCCCTGCTAATTAATAATGAAGACAACTAATATTTAATCTCTAATACAAAAGCAATAATCAGACCAAAAACTGATAAAGGCAGTTTAATTAAATAAAACTTTGCATTGCGCTATTCTATTAAGAATATAAAAAAGTCAAAACCTCTCTATAGTAACGATAGCCGCAATTGTAGCTATGCATACGCAGTTCTGTTTTTTATACTTTGCTATCAAATAAAATACCAACTACATCGTCCATTTTTTTACGCAGTACCACCAGTTCTTCAGAAGGTATTTGGCGGATCACTTCCTGCGTTTCAGCATCGGTTATAGAAATAACTTCTTGCCCAAGCTCTTCATCGATACGAAAGGATAGATTACGCTGCATACTTTGCACAAAGGCATTCATTTCTTCTAAGGCACCTTGTACATCTTCATCTGCTAGCTGTTTAGGCGTGACCTCTTTAGCTATCGTCGTTTCAGACTCTGAAGCCACAGCCTGCATTGATGAAACATCATTAACTTTTTTATTGTCATTGTTAATCAGGGGTTTATCATGCTCCACTGCCCCAGTTGAAGATATTGCTATATTAAAATCTGACATAACGCCTCCAAATCATCTATTTTTAGTTCTTTTTATGGCAAAAAAGCCCCCTGAATAAGGGAGCTATTATAGTGCCATTTAACAATGCTACCCAGCCAAGAATTAACCAAGCATTGATAGTACACTTTGTGATGATGCATTAGCTTGCGCTAACATTGATGTACCCGCTTGTTGTAATATTTGCGCTTTACTCATTTTAGACGTTTCAGAAGCAAAGTCTGCATCTTGAATTCGTGAGTTAGCCGCAGAGATATTTTGCGATACATTTTCTAAGTTAGAAATGGTAGAGCCTAAACGGTTTTGAATCGCACCTAAGTTTGCACGAGATTCAGTGATTTTATTCAATGCATCATCGATACGGTCGATACTGTTTGAAGCGTTTGCTGCGCTTGTTACACTAAGACCAACACCTACAGAAGCTGAGCTACCACCAGCATCAGTTAGTCCAAGTTTGTCCATTGCACCAGCTTTTAATGTTTCTGTACTGGCGCTACTAGTTACGATAACGTCTTTTCCATCTTCGCCTGTTAGTGTCAATTTACCACCTGTAGTATCACCACCAGCGGCGTTAACAGCACCACCTAGACCAGTTGTAGCAGATTCGACATTTATATCTGAACCAGATTGAGATGTAAGTACAAGTTCACCGGTCTCTTCGTCTGTTGTTGCTACAACCCCTTGTAAACCAGCGCCATTTATTGCAGTAACAACATCATCCATTGTATCAGCGCCAGTAACATCAACTGCAGCTCCATTTATCACTAGATCGGCATCGGCATCAGCACCAGCTTTTAAAAGAGCAACATCAGCAGAGTATTTTACTTGAGTTGTAGCAGAAGCTGTTACGCCTGTTTCAGCAGAAATCTCATTGATAGCAAACGCTTTATCTGCAGCAGATGTACCAGTTACAGCCCCTAAATCAACACCGTTAATTTTAATTCCGTCAGAGGCAGATATTTTCGCTAATGTGTTGTCAATTTCACCACCGGTAATAGAGTCAGAACCAGTCGAAACATTAAAGCCAAACTCTTGTGTTTCATTCGCGCCAGCTACTGCCGCACTACCAGCACCAATAGAAATAGCGGTTCCATCTGCACTTGTTAACGATACATAACCTTCATATCCAGATGCATCGACAGTTAAACCTGAACCAGCAGCATCTCCAGCGGCAGTTTCTCCAATGGTAATTGTTTTACCTGTATCATTACTTAAGACTAGTCCACCATCACTATTAACAGAAGCAGTTACACCACCAACATCACGATTTATTTTCTCAACTAAATCATTCATATCTGTAGTCGAATCTAAGGTCACAGCCGTGCCTCCGCCTACTGCAATACTTAAACCACTTGTCACACCAGATGCACCAGACGTACCTTCTACGACATTATATGCTTCTGCAGTTACACCTGTTAAACCTTGTTTTGCATTAATTGCTTCTGCAACTTCATCTGCAGTACCAGCGGCTGTGGCACCAATGTCTACTCCATTGATTGCAACTTCATTTGCGCCAGTAGCCCCCGTTGCAGCTACACGTCCACCATTCAAATCCCCTGTACTAGAAACAGCGTTAAGGTTTAAATCTTTAGTCGTTACTGCATCAATAGAGAAAGATAACGTTTCACCTGAGTTTGCGCCAATTTGTAAAGTGGTTGATTTATTTGAACCATCTAATAAATTGATTCCGTTAAACTGAGTTGTTTCTGCGATACGGTCTAATTCAGAGTAAAGTTGATCGACCTCTTTTTGGATTGATGCTCTGTTTGAAGAAGAGTTAGTATCATTGGCTGCTTGTACAGACAATTCACGCATACGTTGTAGAATGTTGGTCATTTCATCCATTGAACCCTCTGCGGTTTGTGTCATTGACACACCATCATTAGCGTTACGAACGCCTTGGTTGATACCTGTAATTTGTGATTGCATACCCGTTGAAATGGCAAGACCAGCAGCATCATCTTTAGCACTGTTGATACGTAAGCCAGAAGATAAACGTTCCATTGCTTCATTACTTGTTGCTTGTGATTTGCCTAATTGACGCTGTGCGTTTAAAGACATTACATTGGTATTTACTACTGCAGCCATGATGTGCTCCTTAGTTTTTCTAACTTTAGAATTAGGTTATTTTGTGTATGTTCTTTTATCGACCGCTTAAAAAATAACTTTAATGTTTTTGTTTAATTAAAAGTTTTCCTAGCTAAACGGTTCATTTTCAAAACAGTCGATGTTCGGACTTAATAACTTTATCGACCGACAAAAAAATTACTTTAGGGGTAGATTGAAAAAAGATCGTTTTTATTTTGAAAAAAGATCTAAAGCCCTTAACCACAGAGGGTTTCTGGGGTGAAAATCAAAAGCATTAACCCCCAAAATTTTACGTGTAAAAGCCAGGTCAAGGTCAAAAACTAATTAACCACGAAGGTATCCCTTTTTTTATTTTTTAACTTCATTAAGTTTTTTAATTTTTAAGGGTTTTCTTCATGCCCTCTGTACAGCGCAGCGGCTTCGTGGTTAACGGGTTTTCGGTTTCAAGGTCAAAAGCAATTAACCACGAAGGCACGAAGGGTAAAGAAGTAAGGTCAAAAACCTAAAACACTTTATTGATTTTTAACCCTTTAACGTTTTTAATTTTTTAATTTTCTAAGGGTTTTCTTCGTGCCCTCTGTGCAGCGCAGCGGCTTCGTGGTTCATAGGTTTTGTGGTTTTAAGGTCAAAATCTTAAAACACTTTATTTATTTTTAACCCTTTAAGGTTTTTTAATCTGTTTAAAGGTTTTCTTGATTAATGGTTAACGACTTTGGTGGTAACTAGAATAGAAAAAGGCAGCCTAGGCTGCCTTAAAATGGGTGGGTACAGAGGAGAAAATGAGAGTAAAAACCTACAAAACATTCACCCATTTTACTTATAAAAAAGACGTTATACCTAACTGGCAAATTATTGCCGCCAACAAAGCACTTAATGCCTTAATCTATCCTTGTAATAATGACAGTACGTTTTGTGAACTAGCATTAGCCTGTGACAACATAGAGGTACCTGCTTGTTGTAATATCTGCGCTTTACTCATCTTCGATGTTTCAGCGGCAAAATCTGCATCATAAATACGCGATTTTGCACCTGATAAGTTCTGCGATACATTTTCAAGGTTCGAAATAGTTGACCCTAAACGGTTCTGGATCGCACCTAGATTTGCACGTGAATCAGATATTTTTTCTAATGCATCATCAATTCGGTCAATAGAGTTTGCAGCATTAGCGGCGGTATTCACACTTAATCCTTTACCGACGGCGCCAGAGTTGCCCCCCATGTCAGTTAAACCCAATTTTGCAAAAGCGGCTGCCTGATCACTTTGAGCGCTTGCATTACTGGTGATAGTAACGTCTGCACCATCATCCCCTGTTAAAGTAATTTCACCGCGAGTTGTTACAGCTGTTGAAGTATCAACATCAAATACATCACCCGCATTCGTCTTAACAGCAATATCATTACCCGACTGCGAGCTTAATATTAAGCGTCCGGTTTCATTATCCGCAGTAGCTACCACACCTTGAATGCCTGAATCATTAATGTTAGTCACAACCTGATCTAAGCTTGTGACACCGCTCATATCAATAGAAGCGCCGTTAATAGAAAAGTTAGTAGCCCCCTCTGCAGCCATCTTTGCAACATCTACTGAATATTCAACCTCAGTTTTGGCCGAAGCACTGACACCGGTTTGATCTGAAATAGCATTAATTGCAAAGGCTTTGTCACTAGCAGAGGTTCCCGATACAGCGCCTAAATCAATACCATTAATTTGAATACCATCATTCTCATCAATTTCACCAGAAGTTACCGCACCACCTGTAATATTATCAGATCCGGTTGATACATTAAAACCAAAAGCTTGCACATCAGCAACAGCAGCAGCTGCATCAGAGCCAGCACTCACCTCGACGGGTTCACCATCGGAGCTGGTTAAAGAAACGTAACCAGCATAAGTATCAGAAACCAAACCAACTTGTTCCCCTCCTTGAACTTCAATTGCTTTACCAGTGTCGTTACTTAGCACTAACCCTCCATTACTATTAAGAGAAGCTGTTACCCCACCAACATCACGGTTAATGGTATCTACTAAGTCCTGTGGACTAGAGGTGGCTGCAATATCAACTACTGCTCCTCCATCAACACCTATCTTAAGTGTTCCGTCAGTTGAACCGTCAATTCCGGCAGTACCTTCGACAACATTATAAGCGGAAGCTGTCACGCCGGTTAACCCTTGCTTAGCATTAATAGCCGTCGCAATTTGATCAGCTGCGCCAGAACTAGCAGTTGCCCCTATATCAACACCATTAATAGCAACCAAATTGTCTGCTAATGGACCTGCACCACCGGCTACACGTCCACCATTGAGGTCCCCTAGGCCAGATACGGCATTGAGGTTGAGGTCAGTTGTTGTTACCGAATCAATAGTAAAAGTTAAACTTTCACCTGAGTTAGCACCTATTTGTAATGTGGTACTTCCGCCACTGCCATCAAGTACATTGACACCGTTAAACTGTGTCACGCTTGAAATTCTGTCAAGCTCTTCATATAGTTGATCGACTTCCTCTTGAATTGATGCCCTATTTGATGAAGAGTTAGTATCATTGGCAGCCTGAATTGAAAGTTCACGCATACGTTGTAATATGTTGGTCATCTCATCCATAGCACCTTCAGCTGTTTGTGACATTGAGATACCATCATTCGCATTACGTACCGCTTGGTTGATACCACGAATTTGTGATTCCATTCCCGTTGCAATAGCAAGACCTGCCGCATCATCTTTTGCACTATTAATACGCAAGCCTGAAGATAAACGAGACATTGCTTCGTTTTGGACATTTTGACTCTTGTTGAGTTGACGTTGTGCATTCAACGACATGATATTTGTGTTAATAACCTGTGCCATGATTAACTCCTTTGTTTGTTTCTATCCCATGTTGGGAAAAACCGGCAATATTTGTTTGTTTTGCCGTCAATTTTTACTCTCGGAGTTAATAATGCGAGTTTTATGCCAACTTTTAATATTACTAATCTGATTAAAAAAAATTAAATAAAAATATTTTATATCAATAACTTAATCTAAAAATTAATCATTGAAAAATTTGAAGGCTTACCTGTTAAAAGAAGAATTTTGCTATAAAACAAGAAATCGAGGTCGGGTTTAAATACAGCCACTAAAAAATGACGCGCTACAGGTAAGGGATAAAAAAGCACCTTGATAGGGTTTAATAGCAAGGATTGAGCGATAGATTAAAAATAACAATATAGGATCATCAATGGATCCTTACCATCGCGTCACTATTAAAGCGACAGGTAGCAACAAGTGCTGAGGCCAACAGATGCTAGGTTGTAAGGTGATTAAGGGAGCAAATAAATAAAGAATAGAAAATAGAGGCAAGATCGTGGACCGTCTTTTTTGGGTGGCAATTTTAAGCCGCATTTTTGGCGGTCGCTTTAATTGATAACTTTATAGAATAACTTTAACCGGTAATAGCTTTCTTTAATGATCCATTTTTAAGAAATTCTTATTAAGGCTGCGATCAACAGCATTGATAAGGGTTACAATACAGTGTCAATTTATTGTAACCACTCAAGTTTACTAGATCTTAGAACACCAATTAGAAATAGACCCTGACCACGGAAACGGCCACGCAACCTGGGCGGCGTGTGCCTTGTATTTCCACAGAGATCTCTTTTTCGATCTCTAAACCGCGTTTTATCGGTGATACTTTAATTAAGCGACTGTGTGCACGGATCACACTGCCCGTTTTAACAGGATAAGGAAAACGTACTTGATTAAGTCCGTAATTCACTGTCATTTTTGCATTAGGGTAAGCAGGACGACTGGCATCTACGCTATCGGTTAAATGAGGCAGTAACGATAACGTCAAAAAACCGTGAGCAATGGTGGTTTTAAAGGGGGATTCTTTTTCAGCACGTTCAACATCATTATGTAACCATTGATGATCTTCAGTCACATGTGCAAACTGATCCACACGATCTTGTGTGATCGTCAACCACTCACCTACATGAACTTCTTCACCGATTCTAGTTTGTAAACATAAAAACAATTCACGGGCTTCCGAAGAAACTTGAATCGGTTTTTGTGCAACTTTAACCGAGCGACCATTTTCTAATACTGAATATTCCTTTACCCATGACAGAAGTTGTTCACGATTTTGATGTGCATTCTTCAAGAATAATGAATAATAATCGCGTATTGCCGGTGACATCCATTGTTTGAAATCAAATGCAATTTTTTGCATAAAATCTGCTTTGTATTTAGTAATATCAATTTTTTTCATAAAAAATGACGATCCCTTAACGGAGCTTAATTAACCTAGCGATGCGTTAATTTCATTTAACACGGCAACAGGATCTTCTGCTTGAGTAATCGGGCGTCCAATTACTAAATAATCCGATCCACTTTCAAGCGCTTGTTTTGGTGTTTTAATACGGCGTTGATCACCAGCATCGGAGCCTGCTGGTCGAATACCTGGCGTGATCAGCTTAAATGACTCCCCTAGCAAAGCTTTTAACTCCTGCACTTCATGTGATGAACAAACCACGCCATCTAACCCAGATGATTTAGTTAATGTCGCTAAACGCTTTACTTGTTCTGCAGGTGTCAGGTCAATGCCTAATTCGGTGAGGTCATTTTGATCCATGCTAGTTAATACCGTCACGGCTATCAGTAATGGCGCTTTATCACCGTAAGGTTCTAAAATAGCTTTGGCAGCTTCCATCATACGACGACCGCCACTGGCATGTACGTTAACCATCCAAACCCCTAAGTCAGCGGCTGCTTTCACTGCTTTTGCTACGGTGTTAGGAATATCATGAAACTTCAAATCTAGGAAAACATCAAAACCTTTAGCAACCACTAATTTTACAAATTCAGGACCAAAGTGAGTAAACATTTCTTTACCAATTTTTAAACGGCAAGTACTAGGATCTAGCTGCTCAATAAAAGCCAATGCTTGTTGCTTGTTGTCATAATCGAGTGCAATTACAACTTTAGGGTCGGTAAGCTGAGTCATTTTTATTCCTATATCAAACGTATAATTAGTTACTTATAATGCGTGATTGTTAATTTAAGTGTGATCGTGTATCAAAGTGACCTGATTGTAAATGCACAATCGACTATTCGCCATCTAAACCACGAATCGGTTTAATGCGTCCCCAACTTTTACAAGATGGGCACTGCCAGAATAGTTTTTTAGTGGAATAGCCACATTTTTGACAGCGATATTGAGATCGAGATTTAATTTGCTCACTCACCAAGGTATGTAGAAAGACTAAACTTTCTTTCTCATTATCTGATTGTGCTAAGCGTAAATGATAGGTCATTAAATGATTAAAACCTTTCATGGTCGGATTACGTCTTAGCTCTTGCAACATAAATGCTTGGGCTTCTTCAACGCTTTTAAATTCAGCAATCAAACTAGCTAGTAGGATAACCGCACTTGCGCCTCCCCCTAAACCCACAATATGGTACAAATAATCCATTAACGCTTGTTCTGTATGTAGCTCTTTGTGTAGGGCATATAACTTTTCTAATATTACTTCGGTAAAGTCGATATCTAACTCTGGTACACGTTGTAATACTTCTAACGCTTTTTTCTGCTGTCGCACTTGATCGTAATAATCGGCGATAGCGATACAAGCGCGTATACACTTAGGGTAAGTCACTAATGCTTTTTGATATAACTTGATGGCTTGCTTTTGTTGATCAGGTTTTTTCAATTGGTCCGCTAAGCTGCAATACAGGTAAGATAAGGTTCTTGGTTTGGCTTTATCTTGACCCATTTTATTTAACTGTTCGGTACAATTAATCGCCTCTTGCCAATCTTTTAGTTGTTGGTAGATAAGTAATAGGTTTTCTAGCGCAACTTGTCTGTACTCAGGTGATTCCTTAAGTTGAATAAAGGTTTCTTCACTGCGGTCAAATAACCCCGATTGATAGAAATCTTTACCCAATTGCAACATAGCAAGGTCGCGTTGCTCAAGTGTTAAGTTAGGACGTGCAATTAAGTTTTGATGAATACGGATCGCACGGTCGACTTCGCCATTTTGACGAAATAGATTGCCTAAAGCGAGGTGTGTTTCAATGGTTTCATCATCAACATCTAACAATGCAATAAAATGATCAACGGCTTTATCGGGTTGTTCATTTAATAAAAAATTTAACCCTTGAACATAATCACGGCTTAATTTATTACCTTTTTGCTGTTTTTTCTGATAAACGCTGCGCACGCCCATGTACCAACCATAAAAGGCAGCCACAGGCAGTAAGAGAAAGAAGACTTCTTGCACTAAGAATTAATCTTTTTCAATGTTGGCGCGTAAATCATTCAGCTCTCTACGTTGTTTAACGGTTAATTTACGCAGCTGACGAGCCTTCATTTTTAATGCTAAATAAAAGTAGCTAGCAATAAATATCGCCGTTGAAAAACCCACTGAAAAAACAATCGCTAATAATGTTGATAAGCGTAATTCATTTTGCGCAATGAGATAATTTAAGGTGACGAGCTGTTGGTTTTTTAAACCTATTACAATCACAATAATAAAAAATACCACTGTGATTAATATAGTTAGAAAGCGTTTCATACTGATACCTACACAAGAATAAGAAGTGATGAGTGTATTATAAATCAAGCAGGGAATAAATCATTGATATGATTCCTTTGCTATTATCCTCTAGGATATTGATCAGATTAATACTATTAGCGATGAAATGGCTGCAGAAGTAGACTTTAAAAAAGATTGAAAGAAATGACGAAGAAATAATAGATAAAAAAATGGTGCTTTTCAGCACCATTTTTATTTAGGCATTTATTGCATTAACACGTTCTCTCAATGCTTTACCCGGTTTGAAGTGAGGAACATACTTTCCACCTAGTTCAACCTTGTCGCCTGTTTTAGGGTTACGGCCAATGCGTGGGGCACGGTAATGTAAAGAAAAACTACCAAAGCCTCTGACTTCAATACGCTCGCCTGATGCAAGTGAATTGGTCATTAACATTAATGTTTCTTTAACACTATCTTCAACTTCTTTAACCGACAATTGAAAGTGTTTGCTGGTTAGCCTTTCGATCAAATCAGACTTAGTCATAACTTACCTCGTATTATGTGAATACAAATTAAAAAAGACACCAGTTAATGCTATTAAAGGTGGCTGTTACCAGCCACTTTTAATTATTTGCCTTTAGCAGCGTTAAACGCGTCAAGCATTGCATTACCCATGCTTGCTTCATCTTGTTGCTTCAAGCTATCGATAGCATCTTTCTCATCTGCTTCATCTTTAGCTTTGATAGACAAGCTGATTACGCGGTTTTTACGATCAACACCTACGTATTTAGCTTCAACAGGCTCACCAGCTTTTAATACTGTAGATGCATCTTCGATACGATCACGTGAGATATCTGCAACACGGATGTAACCTTCAACGCCTTCAGTAAGAGTAACTGTTGCACCCTTAGCATCAACTTCAGAAATAGTACCAGTAACAATAGTTCCTTTCTTGAATTCTGCTAAGTAATTGTTGAATGGGTCAGCAGCAATTTGTTTGATACCAAGAGAGATACGTTCGCGCTCTGGGTCAACTTGTAATACAACAGCTTCGATTTCGTCGCCTTTTTTGTAGTCAAGTACTGCTTTTTCGCCTTCAACTTCCCAGCTAATGTCAGAAAGGTGAACTAGACCGTCGATGTTGCCGTCAAGACCGATGAAGATACCGAAGTCAGTGATAGATTTAATCTTACCAGAAACTTTTTGTCCTTTATCGTGTGTTGAAGAGAACTCTTCCCACGGGTTAGCTTTACATTGTTTAAGGCCTAGAGAAATACGACGACGTTCTTCGTCGATGTCTAGAACCATAACTTCAGCCATATCGCCTAAGTTAACAACTTTAGATGGGTGGATGTTTTTATTAGTCCAATCCATTTCAGAAACGTGAACAAGACCTTCTACGCCTTCTTCAATTTCTACGAAACAACCGTAATCAGTTAAGTTTGTTACTTTACCAGTTAGACGAGTTGATTCAGGGTAACGCTTAGCGATTGCAACCCATGGATCTTCACCTAATTGCTTAAGACCTAGTGATACACGAGTACGCTCACGGTCAAACTTAAGGATTTTAACGTTGATTTCTTCACCAACAGTTACGATTTCGCTTGGGTGTTTAACACGTTTCCAAGCCATATCAGTGATATGTAGTAGGCCGTCAACGCCGCCTAAGTCTACGAATGCACCGTAGTCAGTAAGGTTCTTAACGATACCTTTAACTTCTTGACCTTCTTGAAGGTTCTCAAGAAGTTCATCACGTTCAACACTGTTTTCAGTTTCGATAACAGCACGACGAGATACAACAACATTGTTGCGTTTTTGGTCTAGCTTGATCACTTTGAATTCAATATCTTTGTTTTCAAGGTGAGCAGTGTCACGTACCGGACGTACGTCAACTAATGAACCAGGAAGGAAAGCACGGATACCGTTTAATTCAACAGTGAAACCACCTTTAACTTTACCGTTGATAACACCGATAACAGTTTCTTGGTCTTCGTACGCTTTCTCTAATTGGATCCAAGCTTCGTGACGTTTCGCTTTTTCGCGAGAAAGTTTAGTTTCACCGAAACCATCTTCTACAGCGTCTAGAGCTACATCACAAACATCGCCAACTTCAACTTCAATTTCGCCAGCAGCGTTCTTGAATTCTTCAACTGGGATAGCAGCTTCAGATTTAAGTCCAGCGTCAACGAATACTAAGTTGTTGCTAATACGTACGATTGTACCTTTAACAATTGTACCTGGGCGAGTTTCTACTTGTTGAAGAGATTCTTCAAATAGTTCAGCAAAAGATTCCATCATCTATTTATTCACACTTATTTTATACAACCACATACAATCCATTCGTACGGGAGGCAAGAGAGTTACCACTTCATCCATAAAGTAGTATTAGTAAACAACTGATTATTCAGTTGAAATTTTTAATTTAAGTTCAGTTAAGGTTAATATTTTGTCTACAACTTGATCAATCGTTAATGTCGTTGAGTCAATAACTAATGCATCATCAGCAGGTCGTAATGGAGCAATAGCTCGGTTACGATCACGATAATCACGCTCTTTAATCTCGCTTAAAATTTGCGCGATGCTAACATTAAAGCCCTTATCTTGCAACTGATTAAAACGGCGTTGGGCTCGCTCCTCGGCGCTTGCATCTAAGAATATCTTGACCTCAGCCTCCGGAAATACCACTGTGCCCATGTCTCGGCCATCGGCGATTAAACCAGGTTGCTGTAAGAATGCTTTTTGACGTGCCAGCAGGGCTGATCGTACCAGCTCAATAGAAGCGACCTCGGATGCAGCTTGTGCAACCACTTCAGTGCGTAACTTATCACCGACATTTTCAGCGCTTAATAAGGTATCTACACCGCTACCATTAGAGACAAATGAAACTTCTAATGTTAATGCTAAATCCGCTAATCCTTGCGCGTCGTTTAATGCGACTTTTTGTTGTAATGCGGCGTAAGCTAAAATACGATAAAGCGCGCCACTGTCTAATAAATGCCATCCTAACTTTTTCGCTAGAATGTGACATACGGTACCTTTACCTGAACCACTTGGCCCATCAATGGTAATTAAATTTGCAACTGACATATCAACCCCGAGTCTTTGATTAAATTAGTTTTTCGTTTTATTTTTATATTTATATTGCTAGCATTTATGTGGTGCTTTTTTGGCTGTTTTGTAGCAGTAACTCATTTTAGTGTTTGAGCAAATGTTGACAGGAATAATGAAGCAATTCATTTTAACCAACAAACATCTGCTGCTATTTAACGGCATGGCTATTAATCAATTTCATCTAAGAAATCATTCAGCTCTTGTTCTGTTTGTTTTTGTGAACGTTGTGATTTTTGCTGTTGCAGTTTAATAAACTCATCCGAGCTCGCTCCCTGCGAATAAAATTTAAAGGCTTCGTATTGTATATAAGCTTCTTTTACAAAAGTATAAGGATCTAGGGATTGGTCGATTAACGCTTCTTGACCTAATAAACCTTCACGTACGTCTAAGCCATTTAATCCCCATACCACGCCTGATTGCCACAAGTTCAAATAACTCATAGGAAAGTACAAACCATCCACCACATTACCCACTAATATTCTGGTACTACGTGGCCCAATCACAGGCACCATAAGGTAAGGACCATGCGGCACAGACCAATGCCCTAATACATTGCCGAAACTTTCTCTACGACGTTCGATGCCACCGTATTTGGCGATATCAAATAAACCCAACAGGCCAAACGTTGAATTAAAAGTAAAACGAAAAAAAGCATTGGTGGCTTGTTTAAACTCTAACTGCAATAAGTTATTCACAATATTTGAAGGTTCGTCTAAATTAAGCACCATGTTATTAAGTGCCGTTCTGCCTCCGTCGGGCACCCAATCAACATAGGTTTCAGTAACCGGTCTGTAAATGTAACCATCTAAAACATAATAGTTAAAATCCCACACCAAGCGATTAACTGGTTCGATTGGGTCACTCATATAAGTTTCTTTGTCGCCCTGCACACTTTGCGCATACACAGTGCTGTTAGCCAAAAACAACAAAGAAAGTAGAAATGAACGTTTAAGCATATGCTGTACCTTGCGACAAATTAAGTAAGAGATAAATTATTGTAAGAAAAAATACCAATCACACTTATTTAATATAATTGATATAACTTAAGTGCCCACTTTATTGAGGCTAAAAGTTAAATCGTTTGAGTAGTGAACAGATAACAGTATGCATCGATACTGTTATCTGTTGATGTTAATTGTGCCCATTCCGCTAAGTAGCTGATCATATACTTAATGTAATGGAGTTTATTTTACACAATTATTAAAGTGCCAGTTATTAAAATGTCAGATATTAAAGTTGGGTTAATGTAAGCAATCAAGATTGTTGATTGATCTCGATATTAACCGTCGCCTTCTGACCTGCTTTTATGACCTGACTTACACCAGACCATTGTCCGTTGGTTTTATTCACGGTGCCATCAGCTGAAATACGGGCTTTTATAATAAACTGTTTATGGTCACTTAATTTAATACCTTGCATCATGGCATTAGCATCGGATAAAACAACTTTCACAGGAAATTCGTTAATCGGTAATTTAACAGCCGCAATCGGCATAGCAGGACCATTCACAGCTTGTGCATAAACAAATAAAGTACTGTTTTTAGTATAGCTAACTTGTTGTGCAACAGTAATATTAACTTGGTAAGCAGCACCTACTACAGCAGGCGAAGCTTGTGCCTCTGCCGTCGCTTGATTTGCGCTCAGTTGCAGCTCACTCTCAACACCCTCTGCTTGCTGTGATAATTGCTGCTGCGCTAATTGCTTTTTAGCATAATCAATACTGTTACTCAGCATGATCGCTTTTTCACTTTTAGGGTCAACTAACCCCAACATTTTTTGCCAACGCTCAACAGCTCCTGCAAAGTTTTCCTGTTGCAGTGCCATAAAGCCGTACATTGACCATGCATCATAATTATCAGGGTATCTTTGTAAGAAGTTTTTAAGCATTAAAGGTGCCGTTGCTTGCGAATACTCATCACCAATTTTCATTTTTAATTCAATGTATTCTAATTCTATCTCTGGCTTTTCTGGTGCAACGTCTACAGCCTTTTTAATGGCATCCAACGCTAATTCTTTATCCTTAAAAACACGGCCTAAACGGCTGTATAGCACCCAACCTTCAGCATCATTAGGTTGATTAGCTAAATGTGTGCGCAGCCCTAACATTAAGTCTTGTAATTCTTGCTCATTAGGTCGTGCATCATTTTCTTCGAATAATTTTTTATGTATTTCAGGATAGCGCTGTAACGTTTGTTGCCAGTTATTCACTTCTTGAAATGCACCTACTGACCAATACAAAGCAACCGTGGCTAAAACCAGAAATACAACCCCAGGTACCCAGATATGTTGTGCGTTATTTTGCTTACTTTGCTTACCTTCATCAATATCATCAAGCAGGTTGTATTGCAGTTCAGCAACCATTGCCTCTTTATCAACCACCACACCTTGGCTAAGGTCGTCTTCAACTTCTTTCAATCGAATATCGTAAAGCTCATGGTTAAGCTGATTACGGCGATCCTCATTTCGCCCCTGCTGTGCTTTATCACGTATAAAATGGGTTACCATCACCACACTAAATACCAGCAATAATAACAATGCGGCAATAACAAACTGTAAAATCATGATTTTGTATCCTTAGCATGCTGTTTTAATAGCTGCTGTAACTTTTGCTGTTCTTGGTCATCTAAGTTATTTGCTTTTGCTGGTTGTTTTTTAATTTGTCTAATTAATACTAATAAGCCAAATATAATAAACAACAGAGGGCCTAACCAAAGAAATATTGTCGCTGGCGTAACTGGCGGATCATAACGCACAAAATTACCAAATCGCGCTACCATATAGTCCACAACTTGATCTTTGCTTTGCCCTTGTTTCACTAACTCATAGGTTTTATTGCGTAAATCTTTTGCTAACTCAGCATTGGAATCGGCAATGTTTTGATTTTGACACTTAGGACAACGTAACAATTTAGTTAATTCATGAAAGGTTTTTTCTTGCTGCGCATTTTCAAACTCAAAGGTATCAATAGCCGCTTGACTGGCATGAGAGAATAAGATCATGCAGGCAGCGAGCAACAAAGGCAGTAATTTGTTTACTTTATTTAATTGAATCATTGCATATCCTCATAAATAGCCAGCAGTTTATCATTCCAAACTTTATTGTTTAAATCGCCCACATGACGATATTGAATGATGCCATTGCTATCGATAAAAAAGGTTTCAGGTGCGCCATAAACGCCCAAGTCCATGCCTAACATGCCACTTTTATCAAACAGGCTTATTTTGTAAGGGTCATTTAAGTCTTTTAACCAACGAATCGCTTTTTTACGGTCATCTTTATAATTCATCCCGACAATATACAATCCTTGTTTGGCTAATTTATTAAGATAGGTGTGCTCCGCATAACAAGTAGGGCACCATGTAGCCCAGACATTAAGCAACATTTTCTGACCTTTGAAGATACTCGCATCATATTGCTTATCTGCATCATAGATATCTTGCAACGTAAACTCAGGTACAGCTTGCCCGATTAAAGCAGAGTCCAATTTACTGGGGTCACTACCTTTTAATAACGGTGTTGCTAAAAAAATAGCGCCAATGATAAATATAATAAAGGGCACTAATAAGGTTAATACACGACGTTTATTAAGCATCGGTGCCTCCTACAGGTGCTGGTTTATTTTCACTATTTTCAATGTTGTCTTTTTTACTACGGTAACGACGGTCACAGAGCATTAACAAACCACCGAATGCCATCAACAATGGGCCTAACCAGATCCAACGGATAAAAGGTTTATAATAGATACGTACAGCCCATGCGCCATCGGGTAACTGTTCACCCATGGCGATATATAAATCACGCGTGAAACCTGCATTAATTGCGGCTTCCGTCATTGGCATACGCTGCACCGTATAAATGCGTTTTTCCGCTTCCATCACGGCAATCTCTTGTTGATCTTTTTTCACCGTAAACACCCCCATAGTGGCAGTATAGTTTTGCCCATTATGTGGTTTAACTTGATCAAAATGAAAATCATAATGCTCAAAGGCAATATGTTGACCCACGGCTAATTTGACATCTTTTTCGATTGAATAATTTTGTGTCATGGTAATACCGATAATCATCACCGCTAAACCAAAATGCCCAAAACTCATCGCCCAATGACTATTGCCTAACTTCATGACTCCTTTACTAAAGCGATGACGATGTGTTGAACGCAAATAAATTTCATAGATCACACCAACGATGATCCAGAACCCTAAAAACGTACCCATTACCGCTAACCAAGTTAACGAAGGTGCAAAGGTAAATAAGAATATAACGGTCGATAATGTACTTAGAATAAGGATCATCGTTAACGGTTTTTTCAGATCATTAAGTTGCTGACGTTTCCAACGGAATAATGAACCGACACCCACAAATAAAGCAAAAGGTACAATAAGAATGGTGAACATGCGATTAAAGAAAGGTTCGCCGATAGAGATACTACCAAGCCCAATTTCTTTATGTACTAAAGGTAACAAGGTACCTAATAACACTACAATTAAAGCAGCGATTAATAGTATGTTATTAATCAACAATACACTTTCACGCGACACTAACTGGTAACGGCCACGGCTTTTCACTTTTGATGCTTGAATTGCATACAATAATAACGAGCCGCCAATCACTAACACTAAGAAGCCTAAAATAAATAGACCACGTGTAGGATCACTAGCAAAAGCATGCACTGAGACCAACACACCAGAACGTACTAAAAATGTGCCTAATAAACTTAAAGAGAATGCACTTAGGGCTAATAATACAGTCCATGATTTGAACACTCCACGTTTTTCACTAACCGCGAGAGAATGGATCAAGGCTGTACCGGCTAACCATGGCATAAATGATGCGTTTTCTACTGGATCCCAAAACCACCAGCCGCCCCAACCTAGTTCGTAATAAGCCCACCAGCTGCCTAATGCGATACCAACGGTTAAAAACATCCACGCAGCCATCGTCCAAGGACGAGACCATTTAGCCCAAGCACTATCTAAGCGCCCTTCTAACAAAGCAGCAATAGCAAAAGCAAAGGCAACAGAAAAACCCACATAACCCATATAAAGCATAGGTGGATGTATGACTAAGCCAAAATCCTGTAATAAGGGATTTAAATCACGACCATCGATAGGGAAATAAGGCAAGGTTCGATCAAAAGGATTCGAGGTTAAAATAACAAACAAATAAAAACCAAAGGCTAATAAACCTAATACCGCTAACACTCGCGCCACCGACTCAATCGGCAAACGTTTACTCATTAAAGCAACCGCAATGCTCCAAGTCGATAGTAAAAAGACCCACAGTAATAAAGAGCCTTCATGTGCGCCCCACACAGCAGATAAACGGTAATACCAAGGTAATGCGGAATTAGAGTTAGTCGCAATATAACCAATGGTAAAATCATTGATTAAAAAAGAGTAACTTAAAATAACAAAGGAAGTAGCGACGGCCACAAATTGTAAAATAGTAAATATTTTAGCACTACGAATAGCACCTTGGTGCCCCGTATGAACACCGTAAAGTGGATACACAGTTTGTAGCAATGACAGTATACATGCCAAGATTAAGGAAAATTGGCCAATTTCAGGAAGCATTAATCTAACCCTTTAGTTTGATTGTTGTGTTTTTAAATGATCCATACCCTTCAGCGCATCAGCAACTTCTGGTGGCATGTATTCCTCATCGTGCTTAGCTAAGACTTCAAAAGCATCAATAGCATTACGTGATTTTAACACTCCCTGTGCCACGATCCCCTGACCTTCACGGAAAAGATCCGGTAAAATACCATCAAAATAAACAGTGACTTGACCTGCTTTATTATCAATCAGATCAAAACTCACTTTCAAGCTTTCTGGATCACGTTGTACAGAACCATTTAAAACCATACCACCAACGCGTAAGCGCTGGCCGACTTCTGGTTTTATACCTGTTTCGTTTTTACCATTAATGATTTCATCGGGTGTATAAAACAGATCAATATTTTGCTGTAGTGCAAATAACGTCAAACCAATTGCGACAGACAACCCGACAATTAATGAAGAGGTGATTAATAAGCGCTTTTTACGTCTTGGATTCATAGGGTGCCTTCTCTATTTTCAGCTGCTTTAATACGTTGTTCACGCAGTAGGCGTTGTTCAACATGCTTGAATATTTTTTTACGCTTGGCCACTGTGCTGATAACTAACAACAAAACACTGAATAGTGACACGCCATAAGCTAACCAAACATAAAAACTATAACCGCCCATGGCGATAAAGTCGGACCAGGATGCAAATGCCATATTAACCTCGTTTATTAACTGAAGAACTGGATTGTTGTACTAATGCGATCACCCATGGGCGATGACTTTCTCTTTGCAAGATTTCGTTACGAAAACGGTATAACACCATAAACCCTAAAAAAGCGGCAAAGCTGACAATCATGATCAATAGTGGAATTAACATGTCGGTTGCCATCGAAGGCTGATCAAACTTAGTGATAGTTGCCCCTTGATGCAAGGTATTCCACCAGACCACCGAGAAATGAATAATAGGTAAATTAATCACGCCAACTAAGGTTAAAATAGAGGCTGCACGCCCAGCTAATACTTTGTCTGAAAAAGCGTTGTATAAAGCAATAATGCCTAGATATACAAATAATAAAATCAACTCTGAAGTTAATCGTGCATCCCAAACCCACCAAGCACCCCACATCGGTTTACCCCATGCAGCACCAGTAAATAAAGCGATAAAAGTATAAACAGCGCCAATCGGAGCGGTCGCTGCAACAGTCATTTCGGCTAAACGAATTTGCCATACTAAGCCAATAAAAGCGGCAATCGCCATCGTCGAGTATGCGCCCATCGCCATCATCGCTGCGGGTACATGTATGTAGATAATTCTAAAGCTATCCCCCTGTTGATAATCTGCTGGCGCAAATGCCAAGCCCCAGATCATACCCACTATAAAAGTAGGCAATGCAACGGCCAAAAACCACGGCATTAACTTACCTGATAATGTATAACTTTTTTCCGCTTTTGCATAGGGGTGTAACCATTTCCACATAATCGAATCTCTATATTGATCTTTACATTAATAAAAAAGTTTAAATAATACCTGATATTGAGTTATCAGTATTGATCATTAACAAACACAACAGTCTATACGCTGACACTTAGCAAATAGATTAACTAACGCTAACCCTTAATGAAGCAGCAATAGCAAAAGGAGCTAATGTCATTGCTGCAACTAACATGGCACCTAATAACGCTAATAAACCAATATACGATTGCCCAAATGTTGCAGCATCAATCGCCATCGTTGAAAAAATTAAAATAGGAATACTCAAAGGCAGCATAATCAAACTTAACAACACACCGCCTTTGCGTAAGCCAATAGTTAACGCAACGCCAATTGAACCCAGTAAACTCAAAATTGGCGTGCCGATCAGCAAGGTTAAAAACAACGCCCAGAAAGTATTTTCCTGTAGTGATAAAAACACTGCCAATAAAGGAGAAACTAATAAGATCGGCAACCCGGTTAGTAGCCAGTGTGCAAACACTTTGGCACTGACTAACCAGGTTAAAGGTTGTGGTGCTAACATCATTTGCTCTAGAGAACCGTCAATGAAATCATCTTTAAATAAACGCTCAAAGGATAGTAACGCAGCTAGCAAGGCTGCAACCCAGATAATCCCAGGTGCAATACGAGCTAATAAAGCCGGGTCGGTGCCAATCCCTAGTGGAAATAACGTAACCACAATAACAAAAAACCAAATCGGATTTAAAATATCACTTTGTTGGCGGAAAGCCCCTAATAATTCTTTACGTACAATCTGCAAAAAAGCATTAAACATATTGCTCTCCTGCCGCTGGCTTTTGTAAGGTTAATTTCTTATATAATTGTGGTGGTAACAATAAATCTTGGTGAGTCGTTAATATCACCATGCCACCCTTTTCAGCATGTTTAATTAATAATTTTTCAATCACTTGTACGCCATTTTTATCGATTGCCGTAAACGGTTCATCTAAAATCCATAACGGGCAATCACTAAACCACATTCTGGCTAATGCCACACGACGCTGCTGACCGGCTGATAGTTGTGCCGTTGGTACATTCTCATATCCCGCTAAACCTACTAAGGTCAAAATTTCCCATGCATCGAATTTAACCTTGGGATTAAATAAGTGATGGAAATAATGTAGATTTTCAAGTGCGGTTAATTCAGGTTTCACGCCCGACTTATGACCGAGATAAAGCATATTTTGATAATAAGAATCACGATCTAACATTATATTTTGCTGTTGCCAGTGCACTTCTCCTGAATAGGGAGTCGATAACCCCACCAGTAAACGGAATAAGCTGGTTTTTCCCACGCCATTAGGTCCCTCGACCTGTAATATTTCGCCGGGAGCTAGGGTAAAATTTAGATTATTGAACAAAACTCGCTCTTCACGCACACAAGTTAAGTTTTTACACTGAAACATTCTAACTTACCCTTATAGCAATCTTAATAATTAAGTGATCTGCCTTATTTAGCTGCATTTCTTGTTTTTCTGTATCGCCTTATCAAACTAACCTTGCTTACATAGCTGTCTTACATATTTGCTATAACATTCATCGCGATAACATAATGAATTTCATTATTTTTACTTTAACAATAATGCGCTCAAGAGTATGACCAAAAAGTGATACTTTAAAAAGTACAATCGTCATAATATGCCATTTAATGTCATATTAAAATGTTAGCGGATCCTAACATAGAAAAAGCAGGCGAGTAACTATCGGAGATCAGGTAAAATAAGAAAAAATGGGGAAGTTAAGATGAATAATCTATTATTTTAAGAATGGAGGGTATTCACCTCTTTTTTAGTCCCTATATAGGTTAATGATATATAAGTTAATGATATGTAGATTAATGAATTGATGGGTGACAGTATTGAAATGTGTCAATATTGATTGAAAAACAAAAAGTAATGACCTTATGTTGCGACTCAAACCCACTCTCAGCGTCAATAAATAATCATCAAGGCTTTTAACTTCAAGTCAGAACAGGCGGCACTCGCATTTTGAGTTTCATTAAGGTAGTGCTCCTGTGCTTTTATTATGACTAGCAATTTTTTATGACTAGCAATGTTTTCCTTATGACTAACAATGCTTATGTCGTTAAAATTATGTTGCTCAACTTAATTGGCCCAAGTTATTTGCGGTGTAGATTAACTAACAACTCAGCTTCAGCTCGAGGCAATTCACAATCTGTCATTAACTCTTCAACACTTGCTCCAAGCTCAACCATTTTCATGGCTCGTGTATAAAGTCTATTTTCAGGTGCAGAAGCTACTAAGTTAACTTGGTTTTCTTGGGTTTTTCTCACTACTACATCTAACTGCTGCAGCTTCTTCCCCATTCCTACCGCACCAGAATGAATCTCTATAAATTGTTTTTTATGGGCTTCTTGCTGTGCAAGTAAAGACTTCACTAATACTTCTAAAGAGTGCGTTTTTTTACTCATTTTTTTAAATAAAAAAAGCATAGTAATAAAAAAAATAATGGCTAACAAAAGTGCTAGCCAAGGAATATATTGTAAAAACATGTGTTACTCGATACAGGTCATTAAAGTAGGTTTAACTCGTCCCACTCATCATCACTGAGTAATTTGTTTAAATCAACTAAAATTAACAAACCATTGTCGCGGTTACAAACTCCTTGAATAAATTGAGAGCTTTCTTCAGTACCAACATGAGGAGCTGGTTCCATCTCTGATTTTTTCAAATAAACGACTTCAGCAACACTGTCTACTAAAATACCAATCACTTGCTTTTCTGCTTCAATAATAACAATACGGCTATTATCAGTGATCTCTGCAGGCATTAACCCAAAGCGAGAGCGAGTATCAATAACAGTAACCACATTACCGCGCAAGTTGATAATCCCTACTACATAATCGGGGGCCCCCGGCACTGCTGCAATTTCGCTGTAACGCAAAATTTCTTGCACCTGCATTACATTGATACCATATGTTTCGTTGTCTAAAAGAAACGTTACACGTTGAAAAATTTCATCTTCTGATGATTTATCAGACATTTTAGATTCTATATTCATTTTGCCTCTGCTTAAATGTTATTAATTTTAATTTAGTTTAGTAGCAAATATTTAAATTTCCATGCTAACCTAGCCTCGAATGTCCATTCCTTGATTCAATAGCTTAATTAATTCTTGTACATGGATCAAAGCGCACATTTTATTCTTCACCATACCCGCTAACCAAGGACGAGATCCTTTTTTATCGCGCCACCTCACTTGATCTTTGTTAATATTTTCAGTGCCTAATAACTTCTCACAGGATAATCCCCAAGCGGTACTACCCAATAGAATATAATGACTATACTTAAGATCCTTAGCGCTGCAACCAAGCTGCAACCATAATGATGTATCGACGATATTATAGAGTTTATTATTATGTTTTGTGACACCAGAAAACCAAGCAGGTTTAC
Source organism: Psychromonas arctica DSM 14288 (assembly GCF_000482725.1). Classification (GTDB taxonomy): domain Bacteria; phylum Pseudomonadota; class Gammaproteobacteria; order Enterobacterales; family Psychromonadaceae; genus Psychromonas; species Psychromonas arctica. The sequence continues at coordinate 193,228 of NZ_AXWP01000008.1, read as the reverse complement.
CCATCAAAAAATTAAGTTCTTTATCAAGGTGATAGATACCACCTAAATCAGTTAAAGGCACTGCAAACGTAACATGATTAAGCTCAAAAAATAATGCTTGAAACTCATTATCTACGTCAATATTTTTCCATTCATCCGCAGCTGCGGGTTGTTTTTGTATCACAGCTTCTTCTGATACTTGTAAATCCAGTTGCTCTTTAGTACTTGCATGTGAAAACACTAATTCTTCAGGTAATCCTGGTAACTCTGCAAATTCAGTCGAGGCCTTTTTTTCTGATTTATCTGATTTTTCTGGGGCTGGCGTCGTTTTTTCATTATGAAGCATAGAATCAAAATAGTTTTTCATGGCTTCGTCATTGTTGTTTTTCATTTAGTTATGCTCAGTTTGTAGCAAGTAATTTAATAAAGTTTCATAAGCAAAAGAACCGCGGCTACTTTTTATAAAATGTGAAATAGGCAAGTGAGCTAAACTTGCATCCCTAAATTTAGTATCAATAGGAATAACACCATTCCATACTTTATCTTGATAGGTCTTTTTTAGTTCATCTAAAGTTTTGATTGAAGCACTGGTACGCCTGTCAAACATAGTAGGGATAATGCAATAGTTAAAATCTTTGCCTCTCGACTGCTGCATGATGCCTAAGGTTTGTACCATACGTTGTAGTCCTTTCGATGCTAAGAACTCAGTTTGTACAGGGATCAAGATCCGTTCACACGCCGCTAATGCATTGACCATCATCACACCTAATACCGGCGGGCAGTCAATAAGCACAAAATCGTAATCATCTTCGACTAATTTAAGCTGTTTATAGAGAAATAGTCCCATACCTTGTTGGTTTCCCAATACACGATCTAAGGTGGCTAACGACATTGATGCTGGAATTAAGGATAAATTATCAATTGCTGTAGGCAATATTAATTTTTCTAATTCCGCCTTGGTAGTCGCGGGATCTTGAAACAAATCATATAAACTTACCGGTAATTGGTCTGAATCATATTGTAAGTAACTGGTTAATGATGCATGTGGATCCGTATCAATCAATAAAACACGAAATCCACGATCCACCAAGATCCCTGCAAGGGATGTGACGGTTGTGGTTTTTCCGACCCCACCTTTTTGATTTGCAATCGTCCAAACTTTCACCGTTATTCCTGCCTTGTGGTAATAATTAGTCGTCCATTAGGAAGGTAAACCTCGCGCATTTCTTCACTATCTGGTTTAGGTGTGCGTAATATTTTTTGTTGTTCTTTATCCGTTGATTTCATATTGTCTTTGCCAAAGGAATTATCTGTATATAATGCAAATTTTGAGATTGCAATAACCACTCGACGACTGTTTAATGGGTCTACTTTTCCGTTACTATCAGTGATCGGCTGAAATTTTCCATAACCTTCAATCACCATTCTTTCTCCAACGATACCACGCTCATTAAAAGCATGTAACACACTGATCGCACGTAATGCCGATAACTCCCAGTTTGACTGGTATAATTCGTTGGAAACGTTAGTTAAATCAGTATAACCACGTAATCGAATCATATTAGTCGCCGGCGCTAAAACAGCAGCAATGCGTCCAATTTTCTGCTCAGCTGCATTTAAAATGGTATGGCTTTCAGCTGCAAATAATAACGGACCTTTCATTTCAATGGTTAGCCAATCACCATTTAAATCAACACTTAGATCGCCTGCTTCTAACTCTGTCTCTAATTCAGCTTGTAATGATAACTGTAACTCGCTTAAGGCATTGCCAGTATAATAACCATGTGGCGTTGATAGCTGCTCAGCCGGTATTTGTTGTATAGAAAGTTGCTCAAAAGGCAAATCGCTAACATAACCCTGAGCATAATTATCACCATCACTAATTAATGCAGGGCCGGTATTATCTTTAATATCGTTACTATTTTTAGTTAATATGCCTGTCGCATTAGATCCACTATTGGTAGGTTGAACAAACTTACTGGCACTTTGAATTACACTAATAATTTCTTGGTATTTTTCTTCTTTATTCAACGAAACCGCATACAACACTACAAATAAAGCAAACATCAAGGTCATATAATCTGCGTAAGAGACGGTCCAACGGTGGATATGATTATTTTGCTTTTGATGTAAACGAGGTCTGCGTCTAGACATTAGTAAGCAGCTCTAGCGATATACCCATGTAATCGACGTTCTAATAATAAGCTATTTTCACCATCGGCAATCGCAATTAATCCCACCATCGACATCTCTTGAAATAATGCTCGATGTTGATAGTTTAAACGGATTTTATTGGCAATAGGCAGGAACATAAAATTAGCGAAAGCAACCCCATAAATAGTTGCGACAAAAGCAACTGCGATGCCTTGTCCCAATAATTCAGGCTGATCTAGAAATGCCATTGCTTGAATCAAGCCTAGTACTGCACCAATAATACCGATGGTAGGACTGTATCCACCCATCGCATCAAAAACCTGTGCACTCCGCTCGTGCTGATCCATCTCTAATTCAATTTCTTGTTGCAAAACCTCTTGTAATGCAGCCTTATCACAGCCATCCACTAACATAGCAATACCAATCTGAGTAAAACTATCGTTTTGTTCTAGGTTTTCCTTTTCGAGGCTTAAAAACCCTTCCTGCCGAGATAACACAGACCAATGCTTGAGTTTTTGTATTTGCTCATCTAGAGAATAACGAGGAGGTGTAAATAAGGTGAATAACTGTGTACTAGCATCTTTTAATTGTTTTGAAGATGATTGAATTAAAATAGTGCCAACGGTACCACCAAACACAATTAAAAAAGCAGCGAGATCAAATAATCCACTCAACGGTGCATTATGATAAAGCTGTGCAAATAACACACTAGATACGATGACAATGAAGCCAACAATACCTATTCTATTCATGCTTTAATTCCACTAAAATTCGTTTGGCCACTTGCTCCAATGCAATTGACTCCGTGGCTATTCCCGCCTTGGTAACCGCTTGTGGCATGCCATAGACAACACAACTTGCTTCATCTTGAGCCCAAATTTCAGCACCTTTATCTTTTAATAAACGTGCCCCATCTCGCCCATCTGCGCCCATACCGGTCAACACAATTGCCAGTACTTTATCTGCGTATGATTTTGATAAAGAAGCAAAAGTAATATCAACACTCGGTTTATAGTTAAGCGCAGGACTACCATCTAATATTTTTATTTGCCCATTTGGCCCAACCATCATTTGTTTACCACCGGGTGCTAAATAAGCACAGCCTGCTCTTAATATGTCACCATTTTCAGCTTCCTTCACCGCAATCCGACAGTTACTATTTAAACGTTCTGCAAATGCTTTTGTGAATGTACCTGGCATATGCTGTATTAACACAATCGGTAATTTAAAATCACTAGGTAATGCAGTTAGTATTTTTTGTAATGCAACAGGCCCCCCCGTTGAAGTACCAATAGCCAACACCTTGTATGACTTACCCGATGCTTTAGTACGCATAGGTTTTGCTGCCGCCACTGTCGCGCTTGACAGATTTGAATTTGACGCACTTTTGGCGGAGATCTGCTGACGCTCATTTGCTCTTTGTAATGCCGTTAACGAAGGTGAAGCAGCCCCTGCAGTAATAGGTTTACTAACAATACTAGGTTTATTGACACTATGGGAGACAGAACTATGCGTAGCTTCAGCCGTTTTCTCTGCCACTCGATAAACCCTTCTTCTGGCTATCGTTTGAATACGTTGTTGTAATAATGTGGTTGCTTCTTCTTTATCTCTGGCAATATCTTCAAATTTTTTCGGCAGAAAATCACAAGCACCCGCTTCTAATGCGTCTAGCGTTGCACTTGCACCTTGGTGTGTTAATGATGAAAACATCAAAATAGGCACCGGTGTCGATGCCATAATTTTTTGCACTGCCGTGATGCCATTCATTACTGGCATTTCAATATCCATGGTAACAACATCAGGTTTATATTTAATCACCATCTCGATGGCTTCTTGGCCATTATTCGCTGTCGCAATCACTTCTAATGCAGGCGATGCATTAATAATTTCACTAACTCGTCGACGAAAAAAACTTGAATCATCAACTACTAATACTTTAATCGTCATTAACTTTCCTTTACGTGTAGTGCTTTAGTAAACTTGGCAAGTCTAAGATTAAAGCTATTCCACCATCACTTGTAATGGTTGCACCCGCCATACCTGGCGTACCTGACAACAATTTATCTAAGGCTTTGATAACCACCTCTTCTTGCCCTAACAATCCGTCCACTACAAAAGCCACCAATTGAGTACCAAGCTGCACAATCACAACATGACCTAAACCTTTACCTTTTTCAGCACGTGGTGCTTTAGGCGCTAACCAATCTCGCAAGTAAAATAAAGGAATAGCACGGTCTCGAATCACGATAGTCAGTTGGCCATTCACGACATTGGTTTTAGCTAAATCGAGATGGAATATTTCATTAACATTAGTTAATGGTAAAGCAAATGTTTGTTCCGCAATGACTATCATCAAAGTAGGTAAAATAGCTAACGTGAGCGGTACTTTAATTTCTAAACGAGTCCCCTTACCAATCGCAGAATCTATAGAAATTGTTCCATTCAAGCGACTGATACTGGTTTTAACTACATCCATCCCTACACCACGTCCAGAAATGTCTGAAATTTCAGCTTTTGTTGAAAAGCCAGGTGCAAAAATCAAAGAATACGCTTCTTTATCGGTCATGCGATCCGCACCATCTTGATCTAAGATGCCTTTATTGATCGCTATCTGTTTTAATCTTTCAGCATCCATTCCTGCGCCATCATCTTCGATAACTAATAAGATATGATCGCCTTCTTGGGCGGCTGATAATAAAATTCTTCCCTGTGTTTCTTTGCCTGACTGCATACGTACATCTGGCATTTCAATACCGTGGTCTACGGAATTACGCACCAAATGCACCAAAGGATCGGCCAAAGCTTCTACTAAATTTTTATCAAGGTCTGTTTCTTCACCCACTAATTCTAAGTGGATATTTTTACCTAATTGACGAGCAAGATCTCGTACCACGCGAGGAAATTTACCAAATACTTTCTTGATAGGCTGCATACGCGTCTTCATCACTGAACCTTGTAAATCGCCGGTGACTATCGCTAAATTAGCAATCGCACGTGACATCTCTTCATTGTCGGATGTTGACTCTAAACTCACCAAGCGGTTACGTACTAACACCAGCTCACCGACCATATTCATGATTTCATCTAGTGTACTAGTATCAACCCGCACTGTAGGCTCAGCTTGCGCTACTTTATTGGCAGGCGCTTTTGCAGCTACTGCTTTTTCTTTAGCTATAGTCGGTTTTACAGCTTCACTTTTTAATGGCTCAGATTTAGCAATAGGCGTTTGGGGTGTGGCTTTGACTGTGGACTGTATTGTTTCAGGCGGTGTTGACTCAGTCGCAGTACTTTTTACTGAGCCGTGTAGCTCATCAAGTAATGATTCAAACTCATCATCAGTGATCTCGTCTGAAGCATCCTTATCAATTGCAGCTATACCACCATGCGCGCCTTTGCCATGCAATTCATCGAGTAAATTTTCGAATTCATCATCACTAATTTCATCGCTATCACTCTCAACAGTAGCTGCAGATAATGAATGCTTGCCTACCCCATGCAACTCATCTAACAATGATTCGAATTCGTCATCACTAATATCTGAATCGTCGCCAGCATCTTGTTTAGGTGCTTCATTATTTGTGTTCGGTTTTGAATGCAATTCATCTAATAAATTTTCAAACTCATCTTCAGTAATATCCGCATTTTCTTTTTTGACGGGTTGAGCTTCTACATTGGAACCTGATTGGGTGTGTAATTCATCTAGTAGTGCATCAAACTCAAATTCATCAATATCACTAATATTATCTGACGTTGTAAGAATTGGCTCTATGATCGCTTCTGGCGAAGCAACGGCAACTTGCTCAACTTCAGTCGTAGCAGCAGCTTTGCTTAATCGATGTAATGCATCTAAAAGTGATGCTGAGGCTTTTTCCATTTGTTCGCCATTTTGCACGGCAGAAAATTGGTCATTAATAATATCTAACGCGCCTAAGATTGTATCCATCAATTCAGAATCAACTTGACGGTTTCCTTGACGTAAGCCATCAAAAACATTTTCTGCGCCGTGACAAGTCTCCACTAGCTCCGTCAGTGAAAGAAAGCCAGCACCACCTTTTACGGTGTGGAAACCTCGGAAAATAGCATTTAACAGCTCGGTATCATTGGGGTTATTTTCTAACTCAACGAGTTGTTCGGATAACAATTCTAAAATTTCCCCAGCTTCAACTAAAAAGTCTTGCAAGATCTCTTCATCTACTTCAAATGTCATTTCCCGGTTCCTTTAAAATCCTAAACTTGAAAGTAAATCATCAACGTCATCTTGTCCATTAACAACGTCTTCACGCGTTTCAGCGTTCATAATAGGACCTTCAGGCTCAATGTTATTATGTTGTGTTTTTGTGCAGTTAGCTAATTCGTTTTCTTTACTACAAACAGTCAATATGACAACCAGCTTAGATTCAACTTCTTGTACTAAATCAATCACTCGATTAATCATTTGCCCAGTTAAATCCTGGAACTCTTGTGCCATTAAAATTTCTGTTAATTTATTACGTAAATCAACGGCACTGACTTTAGAATGAGCAAAAATTTCATCGAGAGAATGACATAGCCTCTTAAAATCACCTAATTCTAAGTTACGTGTCATTAACCCTTGCCAGCTTGGTGTGATAGCCTCTAAATCGTTAATTAATTTATCTGCAATAGGCAAACAGTAGTCTACGGCATCCATGGTAGTATTTGCCGCTTTATCAGTCATCTCAATAACATAATTTAGACGGTTTTTTGCATCCGGCAAATCTTGCCCTGCTAAATCAACTAAACGCGTGTCGTTATTAAAACTGAGTAAAGCTTCATGCAAATCACGCGTAAGTTCGCCAATTTGTTCAAATATAATCTGATCGGATGTAACTGAAAAATCAATACTCTCTACAATCTTATTAGCTTCAGTGATTTGTTCAGCTTCTAAGTGTGCTACAAGCGCCTTAGCTTGAGAGAGCGATATGTGTGGCATAATTGGATTTGCCATACTGCAACCCCCCAAAGTTAACCTAAACGCTCAAATACTTTATCTAATTTCTCTTTCAGCGTACCCGCTGTAAATGGTTTAACAATATATCCATTCACACCAGCTTGAGCAGCTTCAATAATTTGTTCTCGTTTTGCTTCAGCGGTTACCATTAAAACAGGAAGGTGTTTTAATTGAGGGTCTTTACGGATCTCTTTTAAAAGATCAATACCTTGCATGATTGGCATATTCCAGTCAGTGACCACAAAATCAAAGTTACCACTTTTTAACATAGGTAGGGCTGTATGACCGTCATCGGCTTCATAGGTATTGGTAAAACCCAAGTCTCTTAACAAATTTTTAATTATTCTTCTCATTGTTGAAAAATCATCAACAATCAAGACTTTCATATCTTTTTTCAAAACATTCCCCTAAGTCAAAAATCTACTTATTGTTATTTAAATCTGCCTGTTGGTATTTCAATCTACCTATTATTATTAGCTACAATAAAAGTAGATAAAAATTGGAAAAAAACATTATATTTCTACATTATTTTTTAGCTTGGTACTTACAGTGTGAGCAACTCCATGGAATTACCCCTTATTAGTTACATTATATCAGGATTAACTTTAGATTTCAGTCGATGTACGGCTTGGCTAAGAATTTGGCTAACACGTGATTCACTGACTTCAAGAATTAAGCCTATTTCTTTTAAATTCAATTCTTCATCATAATAAAGCGATAACACTAATGCTTCTCGTTGTGGAAGCTGTTCAATCATTTGCGCTAATTGAGCAGTGAATTGATTATCTGCAACAGCATCAAAAGTACTATCAAAGGAAGAACTTGGCTGGGTAAACATATCATCTGGATTGGCTAAATCTTCATAGGCGACCAACCTTGCACAATTAACATCCTGCAACATTTGTTGATAGTCAAGTAATGGTATTTGCAGATACTTAGCGACATCGATCTCTTTAGCGTCTTCCCCAGTTTGTTTTTCAACAGCATCAATAGCACTGGCGATAGTTCTACTGTTTTTATGCACTGACCGAGGAACCCAATCACCTTTCCGCATTTCATCTAACATCGCACCACGAATACGAATACCCGCAAACGTTTCAAAGCTTGCGCCTTTAGTGGCATCAAAATTACGCGCAGCTTCTAATAGCCCGATCATGCCGGATTGTACTAAATCATCGACTAGTACACTCGCAGGTAACCTAGCCATCAAATGATAAGCAATTTTTTGCACCAGATCTGAATGTCGTCCAATCAGCTCTGATGTGTCGGTTTGGTATCCCTGCGCTTTAATCACTTATAACAGCTCTTTCAAAGTATCGTCTTTATCATTAAGCAAAAGCTTTTCAATGAAAAACTCTAGATGTCCACCGGGTTGATGAGGGACAGGCCAATCACAAGCTCTATTTGCTAACGCTTTAAAAGCAAGAGAAGCGGGTGTTTTTGGAAAGGCATCGACCACGGTTTTTTGTTTTCTTACCGCTTGACGTACATTGCCGTCAAATGGGATACAAGCCACTAACTCTAATGAAGCATCCAAGAATCGATCCGTTACACGTGTTAATTTTGTAAATAAGTCTTGCCCTTCACGTAAGCTTCTCACCATGTTTGCGACGATTTTAAAGCGATAAACACCATTTTGCTTACTTAATATTTTAATTAACGCATAGGCATCGGTAATCGAAGTCGGCTCATCACATACCACCATCAATACATCTTGAGCAGCTTGAGCAAAACTCACCACCATGTTGGAAATACCTGCAGCGGTATCAATTAACAAAACATCGATCGGGGTTTGCAATGAACTAAAAGCCTGAATCAATCCCGCATGCTCAACATCCGTTAATTCAACCATCGATTGCGTACCAGAGGTTGCAGGAATGATCATCACGCCTTCCGGCCCTTTTACAATCACTTCATCTAAAGTACATTCACCGGACAACACATGTGATAAATTTTTAAGAACACGGATCCCTAATAATACATCGACATTAGCGAGCCCTAAATCGGCATCGAGTACCATCACTCGCTTACCCATTTTAGCAAGTGACACGGCCATATTAAGTGTCACGTTAGTTTTACCCACACCGCCTTTACCGCCAGTGACAGCAATCACTTTAACCTGCTGATTTCTCATTCTTCTTAAACCGCTTGCTTGATCTGCCATCATCATTGTTACTCATCATTTTTAAATTAGTTAAACCAATATAGTACACAAAACCATGTTTGAATTAATCTTCAGTGCTGCTATACCATTGATGTTTGTCTTGTTGTTGTTGTGTTTCCATCATCGATAAAGTGCCGCTAATTAAATTTTCTACTTTAGCAATTTCAATATCTTCAGGAACACGCTGTCCAGTAGTGATATAACTAATCGGCAATGCATGCTTCATGGTTACACTTAACACTTCTCCTAGACCAATACTTTCATCTATTTTAGTTAGAATACAGCCCGATAACGGGATACGCTTAAAGTGTTGTAACGCTTCTTCTACCACTCTACGTTGCGCAGTGGAAGGCACCACTAAATAACTTTTAATATTAACACGGCTACTACTCATTAAGGTTTCTAACTGTTCAGAAAGACGCACATCTCGCTGTCCCATGCCGGCAGTATCGATCAACACTAATCGTTTTTCTCTAAACTGGTATAAAATTTGTGACAACTCATCGGCATCTTTGGCCACACGTACTGCACAGCCCATTATTTTACCGTAGGTTGCCAGTTGTTCATGAGCGCCAATTCGATAGGTATCTGTTGTTATTAATGCAACTTGTTCAGGGCCATACTTAATCGCAAATTGTGCAGCCAATTTTGCAATGGTCGTGGTTTTACCTACTCCTGTTGGCCCTAACAGCGCAATGGCACCGCCTTGCACTAATATTTCATTTTGACCTATGGATATTTTATCTTGCAATAATGCTTGAATGTAGTGCTGTACTTCACTTGAAGAGGCATCTTCAGGAACATAACTTGCTAAGTGATCTGCGATTTCATCGGAAAAACCAGCGCTGTTTAACCACTTAATGATCATCGCTCGAACAGGTTCTTTACGTTCAATTTCTTGCCACATTAATCCTGAAACCTGATGCTCTAGCAACTTACGTAGTGAAGCAACCTCTTCACTGATTTTGGCAATCTCTTTATTATCACTCGCACGATTTGTGGGTGCTGAATTTCTTGTTAAAGGTGCACTCGCTTCTTGTCGATTATTCCAATTTTGCTGCTCTGCTAAAGTAGCCGGTTGAGACGATGAATAAGAGCTAGAAGTTCTTTCATCTTTTTCCTGAAATGAAAAAGCAGGCAAATCATCACGTTTTTTAGGCTGTGGTTTCTTGTTTTGCTGTGCATTTACTTTACCAAAAAACGAGTTTAACGATTTAGCAAAGTCATCTCCGTTTTCTTTACGATTACTACGAATACTATTAGGTAATTTAATTTTTGGTACTTTTTCAGCGCTTTTCGACGATAGTTGCACGCTATCTTCTTTTAACTGTGAGAGTGCATCGCCTTGATCTGCTTTTACATCAACCGAGGTTTGTGATTGATAATCAACTGCGGCCACAATCTCAATGCCGCCTACTACTTTTTTATTAGACATGATCACAGCATCTGGGCCTAAGACTTCTTTGACCTCAACCATAGCCGTGCGCATATCTTTTGCAAAAAATCGTTTAATTTTCATTGATTACAACCATTATTGCCCAATTGAGCTTATTATTTTAATCTGTTTATCATCGGGAATTTCTTGATAAGACAGTATGTGTAGACTCGGTATTGTATTTTTAACAAATCGGGCCAAGGTACCGCGTAATACACCTGATGTTAATAATACCGCAGGTTGACCTATCAATTCTTGTTGCTGCGACGCTTCAATTAATGAATTTTGAATACGCTCTGCCAACCCAGGCTCAATACCCGCACCATCTGATCCACCAGCCTGTATAGACTTATGCAATATTTGCTCCAACTCTGAAGACAGCGTTATCACTGGGATTTCAGGCTCATTACCGATAATTTCTTGTACAATCATACGTTTTAATGAAATTCGACACGCCGCCGTCAAAACTTCGGCATCTTGGCTACGCGGCCCATAATCTACTAACGTTTGTACAATAGAGCGAATATCTCTAATCGCAACGTTCTCGTTTAATAAACTTTGTAACACTTTAACAACTGTACTTAACGACAATACCTCAGGTACTAATCCTTCCACTAATTTCGGCTGCTTCTTAGCCAGCATATCTAATAAATTTTGGGCTTCTTCATGCCCTAATAACTGCGCGGCATGATTACTTAATATTTGACTAAGATGCGTTGCAACAACGGTTGCGGTATCGACTACTGTGTAACCTAATGCTTGTGCTTGTTCACGCTGCACTTCATCAATCCAAACCGCTTCTAATCCAAACGCGGGGTCAACTCCGGTAATCCCGTCAATCGGCCCAAACACTTGTCCTGGATTAATGGCCATATCTTTATCATGGTATATATCTGCTTGACCACAGCTTACACCCATCAAGGAGATATTATAATTGTTTGGCGATAAATCTAAATTATCTCGAATATGCACAGGAGGAATTAAAAAACCCATTTGTTGTGATAGTTTTTTACGTACCCCTTTAATACGATCTAATAACTGCCCTCCCTGTGATTTATCAACCAGCGGAATAAGGCGATAACCGACTTCTAAACCAATGGTATCGACACTGCGCACGTCATCCCAACCTAACTCTTTAACTTCCGCAGGTTTATCACTAATTGGTCCACCATTTTCTTGGATCGCTAAGGCTGTTTCCTGCTTAACTTTCAAACGCTTTAATTGCCAATATGCACCACCTGCTGCAATTCCACCTAGGGTTAAAAAAGCAAGGTGTGGCATGCCAGGCACAATGCCCATCACTAATAATATACCAGCAGTAATCGTTAATGCCTTAGGGTCATCAAACATCTGCCCCAACATTCGATTACCCATATCTGCTTCAGTATTTTCACGAGTAACTGTGATCGCAGCAGCAATCGATAGTAACAATGACGGTATTTGTGCAACAAGCCCATCACCAATGGTTAATAACGTATAAATTTCAGCAGCTTGAGCTAAAGGTAGATCATATTGCACCATACCAATAATAAAGCCACCAATGATATTGATAAACAAGATCATGATACCTGCGATGGCATCACCTTTTACAAACTTACTAGCACCATCCATAGAACCATAAAAGTCAGCTTCCATGGTGACCTCTTCGCGGCGGGTTCGAGCTTGTTCTTGATTAATTAATCCAGCATTCAAATCCGCATCAATGGCCATTTGTTTACCCGGCATTGCATCCAGGGTAAAACGAGCGCTTACTTCTGAGATACGCCCAGCACCTTTGGTAATTACCACAAAGTTAATTATCATTAAGATGATAAAAACAATTAAACCAACGGCTAAGTTACCGCCAATCACCACCGAACCAAAGGCTTCGATCACGTTACCAGCAGCATTGCCACCTTCATGACCTTCTAACAATACCACTCGGGTAGAAGCAACGTTTAACGCCAAGCGCAGTAAGGTAGCAATTAATAGAACAGTTGGGAAAGCAGCAAAATCTAGTGGCCGCTTGGTGTAAATTGAAACTAATAAAACCACTAACGCGAGGGCAATATTAAAAGTGAATAGGATATCCAGCAGTAAAGTAGGCATAGGTAAAATAACCATGCCTAGTGCAGCTAACACTAAAATTGGAGTACCTAAACCGCCGAAGAAAATTGCGCGTTTAGCCCATAGAGATGAAAAAACAGTGTTGATAGCGTCACCTAAAAAATGAATGTATTAGCGAGTGTTAATATGTCTTATATTCAGCCTACTTTAACAAACTCAAGTAGCAGATATTAGCTTTACGAATTTAACTCGTGAGCATAGACATAAATAATAGCTAAAAAATAGAAACTTGCCTGAACAAATTTGATCATAACCAGTAATTAATGCTTATTAATCAAACATATTAACTAATTTTATGCTTATATTTTAGTGATAACACTGCAACAATACCAGTTTAGATAAATAACAGGCAAAGATATTCTTTTATTGTTAACCCTAGATCGAATTTTTAATTGGGATAAATAAAATCATCGGGCACAGGAATATCCGTCGGTAAGGCTTTAGGTCGCCCGGATCTGCCCTTTCTAAACTGCTCTAGTTGATAGATATAAGCCAATATTTTGGCAATCGCAATGAATAACTCTTCTGGCACATCTTTACCAATATCAGTGGTATGGTAAACGGCGCGGCATAATTGTGGAGATTGCATAACCGGTACTTCATTTTCTCGTGCTACTTCACGTATTTTAAGCGCCATGAAATCGACACCTTTAGCAACAACGTAAGGAGGCCTATCTCCATCTTTATCGTACTTCAAAGCCACTGAATAATGCGTTGGATTGGTGACTATAACATCCGCATCAGGCACATCCCCCATCATGGTACGTTGTGACATCTCATATTGTAATTGACGAATTCGCTGCTTAACCTCTGGTTTACCTTCCGAATTACGGTATTCGTCTTTTACTTCCTGTTTGGTCATTTTTAGCTCATCACTGTGCTTGTGAATTTGATAAGGAACATCCACTGCAACAATAATTAATAACGATAAACACAATATAAGAAACATCCACCTCAGCATATCCAGGGCTTCAAAAGCACTACCGGGAAGCTGGCTCACCGATAAATGTAAAATATTTTCAAAGGTGGCACCTAAAATAGCCCAAGCGACACCAATCACCACGGCTACTTTTAGAATAGACTTCAACAATTCAACCCAAGCTTGTAAACCTAACATGCGCTTTAAGCCAGCTTTCGGGCTCATACGACTAAATTTAGGCATCATTGCTTTAGTACTAAAAATCATGCCTCCTAATAACGCACTGCCTAAAATTGAAATAATAAACAGCATTAACAAAATAACAAACATCGGCACGCCTAAACCGCTAAAACCATCGACAAGCGCATGCCACATCTGTTCTGGATCAAATATATCTGCGCGTTCAAAAGTAAATGAACGCTTCATCATTATCGACAATTCGTAGGCTAATCGATCTCCAAAAATAAATACCGATAATGCTGCAGCAATTAACACCGACGCAGTCGCTAATTCTTTGGAGCGGGCGACTTGCCCCTTTTCTTTGGACTTTCGTATTTTGTCGGGGGTGGCTTCCTCGGACTTATCGGTACCGTTTTCATTTTCAGCCATCAATTACTCCTTTAATAAACCGTGGGGTGAGGTAACCTCTAACAATATAAACAATAATATAGATAAGAGTGTAGCTCATTACGGTTTAGTACAAGGATTATCAAGTATTTCACACATAGTGATGACACCTTTTGTCCATTGGTTTTCAAAATGTAATGGCACATTTAATAATGTGATCCACAATACAAATAAACCAAATACCATGCTGATTGAGAAACCTAAACTGAAAATATTTAACTGCGGTGCTGCTTTAGTCATAATACCAAAGGATAAGTTAACCAATAACATCGCAACCATCGATGCAATTGAGAAAGCTAGTGCAGCATGGAACATAGTCGAGAACCATTCAGCTATTTTATAATAGTCTGCCGCTAACAAGCCATTTTCAGAAATAGGTAAGGTTTCAAAACTCCTAATAATCATCTCTATCATTAGGAGGTGCCCATCTATTCCCAAAAACAGTAAAGTCACCAACAATACATAAAATTGACCAACAACCGGTGAAGTTTGCCCACTCATTGGGTCTGCCATAGAAGCAAAACCTAAGCTGGTTTGCATTGCAATAATTTGCCCTGCAACCACAAAAGTTTGCACCACAAAAACAGAAATAGTGCCCATTGCGATGCCAATTAAGAGTTGTTGTAACACCACAATAAAGCTAGTCATGGAGAAGAGTTCAATGTAGTCGGGCGCAGGAGGGAGAGAAGGTAAGGCTAATAAAGTAATGCTTAGCGCATAAAAAAGACGGATCCGTGTTGGTGTTGTGTTAGAGCCGACAGCGACCATCACCATTAACATGGCAGCGATGCGGCAAAATGCCCATAAATAACTGGCGATAAAATCAATAATAATATCAGCCGAAAAAACCATTACCCCACCACTTCCGGAATTTGATTAATCATGGCGATAAAAAACTCCATCAACTTACCAAATCCCCAATGCGCACCATAGGCTAACGCAACTAAGGTCATAATTAAACGCGGTAAAAAACTTAAGGTTTGCTCGTTAATTGATGTTGCCGCTTGAAACACAGCAACCACCAATCCCACCAATAAACTGGGCACGATAACCGCAGATACGAGGATCAAAACCAACCACAAAGCTTGTCTAAATATGTTTACAAAAACTTCCGGTTCCATAAGTCTCCTTACAACCCGAAACTATTAGCTAAACTACCCATCACTAAATTCCAGCCATCCACTAATACAAACAACATGAGTTTAAAGGGTAATGAAATAATCATCGGTGATAACATCATCATCCCCATGGCCATTAAGATACTAGCGACCACCAAGTCAATAATTAAAAAAGGAATAAATAGCATAAAGCCGATTTGGAAAGCAGTTTTCAATTCACTGGTCACAAAAGCTGGGATCAGCACAGTAATCGGCACTTCCTCAGGGCTATCAACTTCTACATTGGCAATTTCTAAAAATGTTTCCAAATCTTTCAAGCGTGTTTGTGACAACATAAATTGCATCATAGGCTTTTTCCCCTGTTCAAGGGCTTGCACTATGGTCATCTCTTCATTTAAATAAGGTTGTATTGCACTTTCATTCACTCGGTCAAAAACAGGGGCCATAATGAAAAACGTCATAAACAAAGCAATACCATTAACCACTTGATTCGAAGGAGTCTGTTGTAAGCCAAGCGCTTGACGAAGGATCGACATTACAATCACAATACGAGTGAATGAGGTCATTAAAATCAACATTGCAGGCAAGAAGCTGAGCGCGGTCATAAACGCAAGTACTTGCAACGTTACACTGTATTCTTGATCGCCAGCGGCACTTGTTGTCACCGTGACTGCCGATAATGCACCTGGCTCGGCGATGGCATGTGGAACAAACAAAAACAGGCCTGAGCATAATAATATCAGCAGTTTATTCATTATTCTTTTTTCCTGCTTTAGATAATACACTGGCAAAAGCTGTCGCAAATGATGGTAGGCTTTGTGTTTCAGCCTGGAGTTCGACACTCGGTATATCTAGTTGATCTAATAAGTTGATTGATTGCTCACTAACCCCTAATAAATATTGTTTACCGTAGACTTCAACAATTTGCACACGGCTTTTATTGGTTAGCGGTTGAGTTGCAATGATTTTAATTGGATTTTTACTGCCACCTTGACGAATAAAATTACTTTTCTTCATTAAATAAGCAAATAGAAAAATGCAAGCAAGTACCAGTATTAACGATCCAAGCATAGTACCGATCGCTAACTCTGGGCGCTTACTCGTCTCTTCTAAAGCGACAACAGGCAAGCTAACCACAGTTAACAAAACTGTTTGAATTAACTGCCTCATTTTAGTTTTTTGATACGTTCAGTTTGGCTAATGACATCGGTTAAACGGATACCAAACTTATCATTAACAACAACAACTTCACCATGTGCGATCAAGGTGCCATTAACTAATACATCCAGTGGTTCACCGGCAACACGTTCCAATTCAACTACTGAACCTTGATTAAGCTGTAACAGGTTACGAATATTAATTTTACTACGACCTACTTCCATTGAAATAGTCACAGGAATATCTAAGATGCTATCTAAACGAGCTAATTCATCTTTACTCATTGGTGCTGCAGTATCTTTTAATTCATCAAGATCAATATTTGTAGCACCTGAATCAGCATCTCCAGATTCTTCTAATGCTGCAGCCCATTCATCTGCCATATCTTGTTCTGTGCTCATGCTTTATATCCTATCGATTAATTACTTCGCTTTACTTATTATTGCTTAACTGTATTTAAGTTAACTGGACTTAGCTTTTTTCTCTTTTAAGTCTTGCAATTGAATTTGTGTTTTTTGTACTTCAGGACGTGCAATTTTTTGAATTATTTTTAATGCATAATTATCATTGCTTTGCCCTAATGTTGCCCTATAAGTCGGTAAACCTTCCACTGATACTAATAAACTTTCAGGTAGGTCCACGGGAATAATATCACCTGCTTTCCAGTGCATCATATCTCGCAGTGAAACTTGCTTTTCTAGTAAGCGCGCACCTAAGTCAACTTCAACATCCATAATTTCATCTTGAAGTGCTTGAGACCAACGTAGGTCAGTATCTTCTTTATCACTTTGCACACCCGCATCTAATAATTCACGGATGGGCTCTAACATCGAATAAGGCATCGCAATATGGAAATCACCACCGCCGCCATCCAACTCGATATGAAAAGAATTAACCACAATCACTTCAGTCGGACTAACAATGTTTGCCATTGCAGGATTGACTTCTGAATCTAAATATTCAAATTCAGCATCCATCACCGGCAACCACGCGTCATGGTAATCTTCAAAAATTATCTTTAATAACATTTGAATAATACGACGCTCTGTTGGAGTAAACTCACGCCCTTCAATTTTGGCGTGATAACGCCCATCGCCACCAAAAAAGTTTTCAACTAAAATAAAAACCAGTCGCGCCTCCATGGTGATCAGCCCTGTTCCCTTTAAAGGTCTAAAACGAACCATGTTAAGGCTGGTAGGAACAAATAAGCTGTGAACATACTCCCCAAATTTCAGCATTTGTACACCATTGATTGAAACCTCAGCGGTATGGCGTAACATATTAAATAAACTGATCCTTAGATGACGAGCGAAACGCTCATTAACCAATTCCAAGGTTGGCATTCGACCACGAACAATACGGTCTTGTGAAGAAAAGTCGAAATGAGCATGAGAGTTACTCTCATCCATACTATCACTTTCAATCACTTCCTCATCAACGTCATCCACACCATGTAATAGTGCATCAATTTCGTCTTGAGATAATAAATCCATGCTTAGCCCTTATCTATTACTGTAAAACAAAACCGGTAAATAGTACCGTATGGATAAGTGCACTTTCGCCAACCATAGTAGTTGCGGCATTTAATTCTTCTAGCGCTTTTTGTCGTAATTCACTTTTGCCTTCAGGGCTACGTAACTGCTCAATCGTTGCCGCCCCAAAAACGCTCACTAGCGTACTTTCTAATAATGGAATGTGCTTACGAACAATAGCTTCACTACTTTTAGTGTTGACCATTAATTGTACTTTAATTTGTACCGTGCGATCACGCTTACCTTCTAATACATTGAACACAAAAGGCCTTGGCATTGGTACATAATTAGCCCCTTTTTCTGTGGTTTCAGTCGTAGCTTCAACCGCTGTTTCATCGCTTGCTGCATCATCTCCAGAGAGCATAAAAAAAGCACCACCGCCACCAGCGGCAAGTAAAACTACAACAGCAACAATGATGATAATTAATTTTTTCTTACTTTTAGGTGCTGCATTTTCACCATCTATTGATGCATCATTTTCTTCAGCCATTGCTGGTTATTCCTCTCGATTTATTCTCAATTTCTCAAGAATATGTGTTTTACACAAAAATAATAAGTTGATTTTAATCGTTCTTTCTCAGTAAGCCAGTAACTATTACTTTGTTTAAGCATAAAAATCAATTCCTTGATCTGTAGACGCTACTTTTGATGGCATCCATACCGCTATTTGTTCTTCTTCGACCATTCCATTGTTATGAGTCTGCCCCCCTGACATGGCATTCATACCGTTATTTTGTTGCTGCTGACCTTGCTGTTGAGATTGTTGCTGAACGTTTGCTTCACCCAGTTGAATCCCTTGTTGTGCAAGTTGCTCTCTTAATCGAGGCATATTTTGTTCAATAATATCTTTACTCAACCCTGCTTGAGTCTGAATATTTAATTGTAGCTGATCCTGTTGTACATGAACTTTAATAAACATTGATCCTAACTCTGCAGGATCTAAACGAATTTGAACCTCTTGCTTACCTTGAGAGATCATCATCATCACTCGCTCACCCATCATTGCCGCAGCTTGTTTTGATTGAATATCCAAAGGTTGTTGTAATAGATTATTCGTTGCTTGCTGCTGTTGGTTGCCCGCCATTAGTTTATCTAACTGTGCTAAACTAGTTTGATTTGGTCTGGCGCCGTTAACATCAGTAACAGTTTGTGCTGTAGCTGTACTTTCATGCTTAATGGGAGAGCCTACACTGTCATCTTGTTCTAATTTTTTAAGTGTTTGCAATTCTGCTTCTATGCTGACAGGTTCAGACTCGCTTGATGGAGTTGTGCCTGATACACTTGCCCCGACCGGCTGAGGCTGACTGTCCGTAGCTGCAGTAATTTTATTGTTTTTCTGTACATTATCCTTCGCTAAAGCAGAAATGGCAGGCTCAATTTTTTCAGTCGCAGATATATTTCCTTCAACATTTTTTGTAGCCATACTAGAATCTATTGTATTAGCTGCTTGAATATCAGCATTGTTATTTATCACTTGGTGACTTTGCAAGTCAGTAGTAATTTGTTCATCAACTAGGGAGTTGAAAGAGTCTGTAATTACAGTATCAACCGTGTTTTCTTGAGAAGTATTTTTCAATGCAATCAGATCGGCAGATTCTGTTTTTGAATTTTTTTCAGCTGTATTTAAAGTCGCCAAATTTTCATCTAAATACATTAATTGATTATTAATGTCGAATTCAGTGGCACTCTCACCTGTTGCTTCGTTGCTGTTAGAATTAACCTTTGTATCTACTTTCTGAGCTGATTGAATACCTAATAATAGCTGCTCATTCTGTATATTATTAATATCCTCATTCTCTCCCATTTTGACATCAAGAACATCAGAAGCATTCAGTTCTTCGACATTATTTTGTTGTCTAGCAAGTACTGAATAATTATTATTACTAGTACTGGGTTGTTGTAGAGGAATTTGGTCACTAATAGCGCTACTTTTATCATTCACAACTTCAGAGGCACGCTCTGCTTCAATATTATCTTTATTATCTTTATTATCTTTATTATCTTTATTATCTATTGCGACACTATCTTGTTCAATATTGTCTTTTAATACTTTAGAAAAACTATTTTGCTCTTCCGTAAGCTTAGATTTTGAAGAATGATTTGCAGCCGAATCTATTTTATCGCTCTCTTTATGCGCCTTCAGGTCATTGCTTTTTGCGCTTACTGTGCCATTTAATAAGGATTGCATCATAAAAGTATTCTCTATTTCACTTACGGTGTATTTTTAGCGGTATCTCTCACAAGGTTAATGTCATTCGTTGCCGCTTTTATCGAAATTTGACTATTACCTTAATAAAGCAATTAATAGACCAAAAAAGTATATTATTAAGTAAAAAATTAATTTTTATCTTGTTCCGCTTGTTGCTTTCGAAAAAACTGAAAAGTGGCAAACTCATCCAATAGTTGTTGTTCTTTTTTATCAGCAAGTTTTATTTTTTCACGTGCTTTTTTCTCTAGCAATAAGCCCATTGCTTTATGTGCAACCTGGCTATCTGTCCACTGTCGTTTTTTTTCGCGTACTGCATATTCAAACTTAACTAATGAAGATTGTTGATTAGTTAAGCCTTGATCTATTTGTACAATAAATTGTTGGTATTTAGCCAATGTTGAAATGGTGAGACCTTGCGAGCCTTTTTCACTTAATTGAGCGGTATATTGACGTCGATATTGATGTAGGTTTTGCAATTGGTTACGTTGTTCGAATAATGCTTTTTGAGCCTGTTGATATGCTTGTAAAGCTTTCTCAACTTGCTTTTCTCTTTGTTCATAAACAAGCTGTAATGCATCAACGGCCATGATTTTTCCCTATTAACTTTTAACAAACTCCTGCGTCAATACTGCAAGCTGTGTCAAACAATCGTTATAACTAATACTTTCTTTCATACCTTGTTGCAAGAAGTGATCCAATCTTGGCCTGATCAGGATCGCTTTATCGATTCGAGGATCACTACCGCGCGCATAAGCACCAATAGTAATTAACTCTCTATTTTCTTCGTATAAAGAATAAGCCTGTTTGAGCACCCTCGCTAAGGTTTGATGCTCATCTGAAGTCACCATTGGCATAACTCGACTAATTGATTTTCCCACATCAATAGCAGGAAAATGCCCAGAGTCAGCTAACGAACGCGATAATACAATATGGCCATCTAAGATAGCGCGAGAAGCATCAGCAATAGGATCTTGGAGATCATCACCCTCTGTTAGTACGGTAAAGAACGCACTAATAGAACCTTGGTTTTCATTGCCATTCCCAGCACGTTCCACTAAAGCCGGTAGTTTTGCAAAAACAGAAGGCGGATAACCTTTAGTAGCCGGCGGCTCACCAATTGCTAATGCAATTTCACGCTGGGCCTGTGCAAAACGAGTTAATGAATCCATTAACAATAAAACATTCAAACCTTGATCGCGAAAATATTCAGCAATAGTTAGCGAAGTTTCGCACCCTTTTAAACGCATCAATGGCGATGCATCGGCAGGTGCAGCAATCACAACCGCGCGAGCGCGCCCTTCTTCCCCTAAAATTTCTTCAATAAACTCTTTTACTTCTCGACCACGCTCACCAATTAACCCTACCACTACCACATCGGCATTAGTACCTCGGGTCATCATGCCCAGTAAAACACTTTTACCCACACCGGAGCCTGCAAACAACCCCATTCGTTGCCCTTGGCCGACGGTTAATAATGCATTAATTGCTTTAATGCCAGTATCAAGAGGTTGTTTGATCGCTTTACGAGAAAGAGGATTAATACGCGTATTATTATAACCACTCATGGTATTGGTTTTTACTTCACCTTTACCATCAATAGGATTTCCCATGCCATCTAAAACACGCCCTAATAGCTCCATTCCTACTGGAATACCAACTTCTTTTGTTTGAGGAATGACTTTAGCACCAGGTAATACGCCGGTTAAACGTTCGCTGGGCATTAAAAATAATCGCTCACTTGAGAAGCCAACAACCTCGGCATCAATATAACCGTCATTGGTTTCTACTTTACACATACTTCCCACGGCAGCACTACAGCCAACCGCTTCTAGAGTCAGACCAACAACACGCACCAGCTTTCCTGCCACCACCGGATGAGTGACTGATTCACCCACTTGATATTGAGTAATGCGTTGCGATAATGTTTTCATGGTTAATTAAGCGTCTTATTATTAGTATTGGCGTCTTCAGTATTTACATCAGAGCTATCATCAGTTTCACTGGAGGTTTTATCTGCACCAGTGATAGCTGCGGGATCGTTAATGGAGTTGGTGCCATTAATCTCTGTTGATTCAGTCGAGGATTTGGCCTCTGCTAATAAATCTTGTTCTGTTTTCATTTCATAATCTAAAGGCTGATCATGACTAATATCACCGTCATTACTTACTTCAGGGGTATTTTCATAATTCTCTTTTAAGAAGTGCTTTAATACTTGTTCGATACGCGTCGAGAAAGCATAATCAATACTGGAAGTTTGAGTGTGTATTTGGCAATCACCTCTTAACAAGGTGGGTTCTGAACGTAAATCCCAGCCACGCTTTTGACACTCAGATTCAGAGAATGCAGTTTCTACGAATACAAGATCTTCAGGATTTAGCGAAATTACAATCATTTGTTCATTAACTGGGAGTGCTTCAACACCTTGCTTTAACGCTTGTAGAATAACTTGAGGATTAACACTAACTTCACAGCGCACCATTTGTTCAGCTAAACTAGTTGCCAATTTAATCAATTGAAATTCGACATTGTCATCTAATTTTTCAAGTGGTTGGTGTAAGCGAGAAACTAACTGCTCCCAATGTAACACTTGCACATCAACTTTTACCTTGCCTTCGCTTAAGCCTTGTTCAATGCCTTGCGCTAAACCTTGTTCGTGCCCTTCCGCTAAGCCTTGTAATTTCCCTTCCTCTAGACCTTTTACCATTCCAGCTTCCTTACCTTCATTGAAGCCATCTTCATAGGCCGAAGCTCGAATTGATTCTATATCTTCTAAAGTAAGTGGTTTAGGTTCGTCTTTGAGTGGAGTAGGTATTTCTTCTTGCTGGCTACGATACCAATTTGCAGGTCGACCAAATAGGTCAATTTCATTTTCTTGCAGGCTTTCCTCGACTTCAAAATCTGGCAAGATCCACTCTTGAAAATCTTTATCACTTTCAATGCTCATGCATTTACCTTACTTAGTAATTAACGAGTTGCCTGACGATATGACTAAACAATACAACCAGCCTATATTTGTAAACCATAGTACTGTTCTAGATTAACGAGCGATATAACAGGGCTATTTGACTAAAGTTGGATGATTGTATTTACTTACCTAAAAGGGTGACCGATTAGGTAAGTAATAAACACTGACAACAAGGGGTATTAATGAGCACTCAATTATAAGAACTCTTCGCCACCACCACCACCTAGCATTAACTCGCCAGCATCGGATAAACGGCGTGCTATTGTTAATATTTCTTTCTGCGCACCTTCAACTTCACTAATACGGATAGGTCCCATTGCTTCAAGATCATCAACTAACATTTCAGCTGCACGTTTAGACATATTAGCCAATATTTTATCTTTAAGTTGCTCTTCAGCACCTTTGAGCGCTAATTGCAATTGATCCGGTGGCACTTCTCGCAATAGTGTTTGAATGCCTCGGTCATCTACATCAATAAGATTATCAAAGACAAACATAAGGTCTTGAATTTGTTGACTCATCTCTTCATCAGATTCACGTAGTGAGTCCATTAATGGACCTTCAATAGCAGTTTCTAAGTAGTTCATGATATCAGCAGCAGCTTTAGTCCCCCCCATTTTCGCAGCTTGAGCTCCCGCTTGGCCAGCAAATTGTTTCTCCATAATCTCGTTCAATTCTTGCAATGCCGCTGGTTGTACTTCTTCTAAATCAGCTATACGCATCATTAAGTCTAAACGAATTTTCTCTGGAAATTGGGTTAAGATCTCAGCAGATTGATCTGGGTCTAAATAAGATAAAACAATGGTTTGGATCTGTGGATGCTCATTTTGAATAATACTAGCTACTTGTCGAGCATCCATCCATTTAAGGGAATCCAAACCTTTAGAGCCGCTGCCTAAAATAATTTGGTCAACTAGATTACCCGCTTTATCGGCACCCAAGGCCTCGATTAATGAGTTACGCACAAAGTCTTCACTATCTAAGCCGATATTACTGTATTGTTGAATATCTTCAATAAAGGCACGATGAACACCACTTACTTTCGCCTGTGAAGAGTCTTCCAAGGAGGCCATTCGCATCCCCAACTTCTGTACTTGTTTAGGCTCTAGATTTCGAAATATTTGCGCAGCATCAGCAGGTGTTAAACTAAGCATTAAGATTGCTGATTTTTCTGCACCCGTTAAAGTAGATATATCATACTCTGCTACTTTTGTTGATTTTTCGTTTGTATCATTATCACTCATCTTCTAATAACCACTCTCTAATTACTTGCGCTGACAACCCAGGCTCATTCGCCACTAAAGCTCTCACTGCTTTTAATAAATCTTCATGTTTATGTAAATCAGGTAATTTTATTTGCCCGCTGTTATTTAATCCAAATTCAGCACTATCATTATTGTCATCAGATAATAATTGTAGATTGTCGTTATCGATTGAACCAATTGCGCCACCTAATTCGTAATCTTCTTCCGTCTCAATAGCCTCTGGGTACAATAATTTTTTCATAATTGGACGTACAATCAACAATAGGGTCAAAATTATGACAAGTAAACTTCCACCAAAGCGAACATAACCTTGGAAGGTTTCAGTTTCCCAAAAGTCTTCTTCGGCTATAGGCTCAACATCAGGACGATTAAAACTAACAGAAGCCAGCGCCAAAATATCGCCACGTGCATCATTGATCCCTAAACCACCTAGCAACAACTGACGAATATTTTCTACTTCTTCGGGAGTTCTTGCCGTATAAACCGCTTCACCAGCATCATTTACTGATTTAGTGTAATCCAAGGCGACAGATACCGCTAGGCGATCGACTTTACCTACTTTGTGTTTGGTATGAGTGATGGTTGTATCAACTTCATAATTTCGGGTCGATTCAGTTCGTGATGAGCCATCGTTAGTATTAGCTTCTTCATTAGCTTCGGTGAGCTCTTCAGGTATTGCTCCATTAGCCGGTGGTTGGTTTGATAGCGCACCCGGTACAGAACCTAATAAAGAAGATGAAGATGATCTATCTTCAATTAACATTTCACTACGTACAGCTTGATTAGAAGGATTAAAGGTTTTTTTAGTTTCTTCAACGACAGTAAAATCCATTACTAAATCAACTTCTGATGCATAGTTAGCAATCCCTAATACCGGAATTAAAATCGCATCAATTTTAGATTTATATTCTTCCTCTCGTTCTCGCTGCATACCAAATTCTTTACTGGTTTGCGCAGAAGCCCCTGAAGTACTACCTGAATGTAATAAGCGACCTCGTTGGTCAGTCACGGTGACGTTATTTGGAGATAAACCTTGTACTGCAGAAGCCACTAAATCAACAATAGAATCAACTTCTTGGCCTGATAATGCATAAGAGCGAGAAGTGGTAATAACGACGGTAGCACTGGCTTGGCGTTCTTTACGTGCAAACACACTTTCTTTGGGAATTGCTAATAGAACTTGCGCGTTAGTAATATTTTTCATTTCTTTAATCGCAAGCGCTAGTTGACGCTCACGACTTAATTTTAATCTTTCTTTTTCAACACGTTGACTTACACCAAACCCCATGTCTTGCAATAAAATATCATCGCCATTTTCTGTATTGTCACTGACTAAACCCGCTCGTGTCATTAGCAGTTTTATTTTCTGATATTGATCAGACATAACAGAAACATTATTACCTTCTAATTTATAAGGAAGTTTCTGCTGATCTAAAAAGTCTAACGTGCTGATTAACTCGTCAGTTTGATAAGTGCCTAAAGGACGATAATCAGCTTCTTTGCCCCATGACCAAATGATCACTACAATTGCGAGGACAATCAACAAACCGATGATCATACTAATTTGACGCAATACATCCACATTAGAGAAAAACGAAGAAATCGCCCCTTTTTGCGGTACTGCTGGTATATCATTGTTACCATTACCTTCTAGCAACAAATTAGCATTACTTGCTGAATTAGACACAGTGCTTCCTTTTAACGATTATATTTATGCAGTGAAACGATTAAACAGGCATGCTCATGACTTCTTTATAAGCCTCAACCATTTTGTTACGCACTTGCACGGTCGCATCAAATGCTAAACCAGATTTATTAGATGCGATCATAACATCAGATAAGCTGACATCTTTATCACCCATTTCAAAGCTATTACGTAAATCTGATGTATTTTGTTGCAAGCCATTTACGTTTTCAATTGCTTGCTTAAGCATTGCAGAAAAATCAGCAGACGCTGGATTAGTTGCTTTTGTACTTAATTCGTTACTTAACCCTTTTGCTTCTAAGCCTTGAGTTTGTAACTCTTTAAACATTGATGCAGCATTAATATTCATTGTAAATAGCCTTTTTTGACACAGATAATAGTAAATAGCAATAACTATGCCAGTTGACTTTATAATGGATATTTACCTATTGAATATTTTGTCGATAGCTTAAATTTGGCATAGAAAAACTTAATGTTGCAATGCTTATGTTGTAATTATAGTTAAGCTGTGTGATGAAGGCACAATTGTTAGGATAGTGTAATTTTGACAATCTAGGCGCTATAAAAAAGGCATTAACGATTATTAATGCCTTTTTAAAATATAACGAAAAAAATAAAAGCTTAAGGAAGCCTCGGTATCAACAATTAATCAGTGTTATTATCTTTTAACTTCTGTATTTCTTGGTCCAGTTGCTGCTCCGCATCTTGAGCTTTAAACTCCTGGTAAAGAGCATCTTTTTGCTCTGCGTTTAGCGGTAGCTTAGAAGCACTCACCAACTCTTCAAAAATAGTTTTGGTTGACGCTTGCCCAATTGCCACTAATACACATAAATTATCTTTCTCAGCGATCTTCACAATATCTGTTTTTAATGCGCTGGTACCTGATAAATTTTGTTCGGTCACTTGTTTAGAAACGCTTGAAAAAGTCACTCCTGACTCAATTCCAGTAGCTACGTCTACTTTGTCACTATAAGCTTTGTCCATAGCACTAACACGAGTATCAATGCGTTGTGCTAATGAAGCACGCGCATTCGCCATCGCCTGTTGCTTATCAATCGACATGTTACCAGACCATAGGACACATTCAGAAACGGCAATGCCATCTTCTGTTTGAGGGTTTAATATCCAGCTAGGTATTTCACCGATTGCTGTTTCTTGTGTTGGGTTGTTATTCGAACAAGCAGTTAACAGAAGCAGTGCAGGTAAACTTAATAAATGGATTTTTTTAAACATAATCATTCCTTAATCAACGGTAAAAATACGTTATTAGATGCCATAGTTTAGATTGAATAATCAAAAGTTAATATAAAAAAAATCCCCACTTTAAATAATAAAGTAGGGATTTCAATTTTAATTAACGCATTATCTTAAATATTAACAATACTCACAGGTTAATAATCAGCTGTAATTAATCTTTAAACTCAGGGTATGCTTCAACACCACAATCGTGTAAATCCATACCTGCATCTTCTTGCTCAGCAGTAACGCGAATACCCATTGTTACTTTGATGATAGACCAAACGATCCATGAAGAAACAAACACAAATCCAAAGATAACCGCTGCGCCGTATAATTGAGACATAAATGATGCACCGTCATTCGACATTGGTACAACTAATAGACCGAATAAACCACATACACCGTGTACTGATAATGCACCTACTGGATCATCAATTTTCAATTTATCAAAAGTAATAATACTGTAAATAACGATAACACCTGCGATAGCACCAATCACGACTGCAAATAGTGGTGATGGAGATAGTGGGTCAGCAGTAATCGCAACTAAACCAGCTAATGCACCATTTAGAATCATTGTTAAATCTGCTTTACCCCATTTAAACTTGCTCACTAATAGTGCTGCAATAGCACCTGTAGCAGCTGCGGCATTTGTATTTAAAAAGATAAGGCCTACTGCAGATGCGTTTTCTGCATCAGAGATTAATAGTTGTGAACCACCGTTAAAACCAAACCAACCCATCCATAGAATAAACGTACCTAATGTAGCAAGTGGCATGTTAGAACCTGGGATTGGGTGAATACTACCATTCTTACCGTATTTACCACGACGGGCACCTAGCAATATTACTGCTGCTAATGCTGCGGCTGCACCGGCCATGTGAACGATACCTGAACCAGCGAAGTCACTGAAACCAGCTTCGCTTAGGAAACCGCCACCCCAAGTCCAAAAACCTTCAATTGGGTAGATAAAACCAGTTAAAAATACGGTGAAAACAAGGAATGCCCATAATTTCATACGTTCAGCAACAGCACCCGATACGATAGACATTGCAGTTGCAACAAATACTACTTGGAAGAAGAAGTCGGATTCTAAAGAGTGATCAGCACCTTCTGCCTGAGTACCAATTAGTGAACCAAATGAAGGTAACCAACCGCCTGCAGTATTGTCTACATACATGATGTTGTAACCAACAAGTAAAAACATCGTACAAGCAATCGCATATAACACGATATTTTTAGTTAAAATTTCAGTGGTATTTTTAGAACGAACTAAACCCGCCTCTAACATGGCAAAACCTGCTGCCATCCACATAACAAGAACACCCGAAATTAAAAAATAAAAGGTGTCTAACGCAAATCGTAGTTCTGTAACTGTCGTTTCCATAATGGTAATCCTTAACTTAATGAATTTGGTTTAAAGTGCTTCTTCGTCTAATTCGCCAGTACGAATACGAACAACTTGCTCTAACGGTTGAATGAATATTTTACCGTCACCTACTTTCCCTGTATTTGCAGCGCCAACGATAGCTTCAACTAAACGCTCAATATCATCATCTTTCACTGCAATTTCTAATTTTACTTTTGGTAAAAAATCTACTTGGTATTCAGCGCCACGATACAATTCAGTATGTCCTTTTTGACGACCAAAACCTTTAACTTCAGAAACAGTAACACCAGCAATGCCGATACCCATTACGGCTTCACGCACTTCATCTAATTTAAATGGTTTAATAATTGCGGTTAACATTTTCATCATATATTCCTTTAATGTGTATTTAACGTTTGCATATATGATTCTATTTACAACTAACGTGCCAAAATATATTTACCTTAAATAACAACAAGTTAATAACATCAATAATTTTAAGTGACTCATTTAGCACCAACTTGGTGCATTTAATATTCTTTCTCTGCACTAATATGAAACACTGGGATTTTATTTATAAATATTTGTATCGAACTTAATTACTATTTTTTTGACTAAGCTTCTTACCCTTATGTTTTGCTTAACTGCCCTCTTACTAATTTAAGAGGATTGCAGTGAAAAAATGTACAATAAGGATAGATAAACCTTATTAAACTCATTAATAAGGTTTAATGGTGAACAGGCACGGAGCCAGAATAATTACTCAACAAATCATCTTAGCCCCTTAGCAAATAACGCTTCATCTGCTATAGTGCGTAACAATTTTTCGACTTAACAACCTTGAAGGTATGTAACATGAAAAAAGTAAGCCTGCTGCTTATCACTTTCTTATTTAGCATTAATGTATTCTCCGCTCCTATGATCATTCCTAAAGCACCGTCTATTGCTGCTAAAGGGTACTTATTAATAGATTTCAATTCAGGAAAGGTACTTTCTGAAAACAACAGTGAAGAATTACTAGAGCCAGCATCTTTAACTAAAATGATGACCAGTTACATCATTGGACAGGAACTTAAATCAGGTAATTTAAATCTTGATGACAAAGTAACTATTTCTGAAAATGCATGGTCAAAAAACTTTCCAGATTCTTCAAAAATGTTTATCGAAGTAGGTAAAGAAGTCACTGTAGAAGATTTGAATCGCGGTATTATTATTCAATCAGGTAATGATGCTTGTGTAGCAATGGCTGAACACATTGCTGGCAGTGAAGGCGCATTTGCAGATTTAATGAATTCATGGGCATTACAGCTAGGCATGAACAAGACTCACTTTGTTAATAGCCACGGTTTACATGCGGACGGCCACCATACTACTGCTCGCGATATGGCAATCCTTGCTAAAGCATTGATTACAGATGTACCAACGGAATACCGCATTTATAGTGAAAAATCATTTAAGTTTAACGGCATTGTTCAATATAACCGTAATGGCCTATTGTGGGATAAAAGCTTAAATGTAGACGGCATTAAAACAGGTCACACTAGTGCAGCAGGTTACAGCTTAGTTTCTTCAGCAACTAAAGATGGCATGCGTTTAATCAGTGTTGTAATGGGTGCTCGTTCAGATGAAGGTCGTAAAGTAGAAAGTAAAAAACTACTTAACTGGGGCTTTCGCTTCTTTGAAACAATTACTCCTTACAAAGCAAACGATCAATTAGCTAGTGAACGTATTTGGATGGGTCAACAAGCAAACATTCGTTTAGGTGTTGCAGTTGATACACCACTAACACTTCCACGTAACCAATCACAGAATTTAAAAGCAGACTTTGTAATTGATAGTGAACTACGCGCTCCTATTCAAAAAGGTGACAAAGTGGGCCAAGTGAATTACACCTTGGAAGATGAGGCCATCGCAACTTATGATCTAATTGCTTTAGAGACTGTTGAAGAAGGTGGTATTTTCAGCCGTATCATCGATTATATTAAATTATTATTTATTGGTTGGTTTGGTTAAAAAGATCCCCATATAAGCTATATTACCTATATAACATTAATAGGATCTTTATCAGTGAGGCTTGTCCTCACTTTTAACTTTCAATCAATCTCTCAATCAGGAGTTAGTCATGGCATTGAATACTAAATTTGATGAATTATTAGAGTTTCCATGTAGTTTGTCATTTAAGGTGATGGGTATGGCTCATCCTCAATTGGTTCCAGAAGTGATCAGTGTTATCCAACAAATAGCACCAGGTGACTATTCTCCGACCATAAAACCCAGCTCTAAAGGCAACTATCATTCTTTAGCAGTACCAGTGATTGTTACTAGCAAAGAACATATAGAAGAAATTTATAGTGAATTGAACAAGCTTGAACTTGTTCGCTTTATTTTATAAGCCAGTCTATTTATAAGCCAAGCTCATGACATTAATACAAGATAAATTAATTATTCGCTACCTAGGGGTTCAACCCTATCAGCAAACCTGGCAAGCAATGAGTGATTTCACCGAGCAGCGAGATCAAGAAACGATCGATGAAATCTGGCTGGTTGAACATACGCCTGTTTTCACGCAAGGGTTAGCTGGAAAAGCAGAACATTTATTAACACAGACAGATATTCCTGTTGTTAAAAGTGACCGAGGTGGGCAGATAACACACCATGCTCCGGGACAATTAATCGCTTATTTATTAATTAATATACGCCGCAAAGATTTTAATGTGCGTAGCTTAGTTACGATTATTGAACAAGCCATTATAGATCTACTTGCTGATCATAATATCACTGCAGTAGCTAAACCCGATGCACCAGGTGTTTATGTTGATGGTAAAAAAATTGCATCATTAGGATTAAAGATTCGTAAAGGCTGTTCGTTTCATGGCCTTGCCTTGAATGTCGACATGGATCTCACTCCCTTTTTACAAATTAACCCCTGTGGTTATGCTGGATTAGAAATGACCCAGTGTCGCGATTTAGGATTAACCTCTTCCGTCGCTGAATTATCGCCGTTATTGATTGAGAAATTAAATCAGAATTTAAAATACACACAGATAGAGAGCTTTATTAATGAACACTAAGCCAAGCCAATTAACCGCGGGCAACAAACTGCGTGATGCAGATAAAATGTCTCATATACCTATCAAAGTTATTCCATCGGACAAAGGCACTATCTTAAAAAAACCTGCTTGGATGAAAATCAAGCTGGCTGCAGATAATACTCGCGTCAATGAAATTAAAGCAGCACTGCGTAAAAACAAATTACACTCTGTTTGTGAAGAAGCCTCATGCCCGAACTTAAATGAGTGCTTTAACCACGGTACAGCGACCTTCATGATTCTAGGTGACATTTGTACTCGTCGCTGCCCTTTCTGTGATGTAGGCCATGGTAAACCATTGGCTGTTGATAAAGATGAACCAAAGAAATTAGCTGAAACGATCAAAGATATGAAGCTAAAGTATGTGGTAATCACCTCCGTTGACCGTGATGACTTAAGAGATGGTGGCGCACAACATTTTGCTGATTGTATTCGTGAAATTCGCTTACTTAACCCTGCGATAAAAATTGAAATTTTAGTGCCAGACTTCAAAGGTCGTATGGACAAAGCACTGGCTTGTTTTGAAAAAGATGTGCCTGATGTATTTAACCACAACCTAGAAACGGCACCTCATTTGTACAAGCAAGTTCGTCCAGGCGCAGACTACAAATGGTCTCTTCAGTTATTACAAAAATTCAAAGAGCAGCATCCAACTGTACCGACTAAATCAGGTGTAATGATGGGATTAGGCGAAACCAATGAGCAAATTGAAACGGTAATTAAAGATTTAGCCGCTCATGGGGTGACTATGCTGACCTTAGGCCAATACTTACAACCTAGCTTACAACATCTTGCTGTGGAGCGTTACGTGCCACCAGCAGAGTTTGATGCACTAGGTGAAATGGCAAAATCAGTAGGGTTTGAACACGCAGCTTGTGGACCTTTAGTTCGTTCTTCATACCATGCGGATCTACAAGCATCGGGTAAAGAAGTTAAGTAACAGAGACTAAGCATTGCACTGTTATGATTTAGTAATGTGGCAATGTGCTAAAGTTGTGATGTAATGATGTTGCGATTGTCTGTTATGGCGTTACAGTATTGTTATCAATGACGCTTAACTACTATTAATGAACAACGATTTATGAGCAACGATGATCTGTTGTTAAGAAGCCTCCTTTTAAAGCAGGCTTCTTTGTTTAACTGGCAAAATCGACACTCTCCTTAGCAATATTTATACGATTAAAAATATAATTTTCTTCATGAAATCAATAAAATAAACCTATAAAAAAACCTCTACTAGAGAGGTTTTTAATAACAATAATTTTATCGCTAATCCACTAAAAGTCAGACCCTTTTGATCATGAATCAAACCCATAAAACCCTGGGAACACCACAATCGAAGCTAGTACTAACAATTGTAAGAGAATAAAGGGAATAACTCCTTTATAGATGTCCATAGTTTTGACTTCGGGTGGTGCCACACCTTTTAAGTAAAATAAGCTAAAACCAAAGGGGGGCGTCAAGAATGAGGTTTGAAGGTTCATTGCAATTAAAATAGCAAACCATGTTAAATCTATCCCCATCATTTCAGCAATTGGATACAACATTGGCACTACAATAAAAGATATTTCAACAAAATCGATGAAGAAACCCAATACCAAAATAACCAACATTGAAATGATTAGGAAACCCCATTTATCACCTGGTAGACTAAACATGATCTCTTCAATAATTTCTTCCCCACCTGTGTAAGAAAAGACCATTGAAAAGGCTGTTGCACCAATGAAAATAGCAAATACCATCGCCGTGACTTTTACCGTCTCAATTGAAGACTCCCACAACACCTTCCAAGAACATTGACGATACAAAATAGCGAGCAGAATAGCACCACCGCCACCAATAGCAGAAGACTCAGTTGGTGTTGCAATACCATAAAATATTGAACCTAATACCGAAAAAATTAACGCTAAAGGAGGAGCAATGGCTTTAAAAGCAGTCCAACAAGGTTTCATTCCATGCCCTGCAAACTCTGACTCAGGAAGCGCAGGTGCAGACTCTGGTTTGAAGAAAGCGTAAATCAATACATAAAGAATAAACGCCCCGACCAATACTGCGCCGGGTAATACCGCAGATCTAAACAGATCACCAACCGGTACTCCCATCACATCACCCAGAATAATTAAGATGATAGATGGCGGAATAATTTGCCCTAACGTACCAGAGGCACAGATAACACCTGTCGCAAGTTTTTTATCATAATTGTACTTGAGCATAACAGGTAAGGAGATAACTCCCATCGCCACTACAGAAGCACCTACAACACCTGTTGAAGCAGCTAACAGACAACCTACTAAAATAGTTGAAACCGCAACACCACCACGTATACGGCCAAATAATTGCCCCATGGCTTCTAGTAATTGTTCTGCTAATTTGGTTTTTTGTAATACGTTACCCATAAAAATAAACATGGGAACGGCCATCATAATCGAGTTTTCCATGATGCTCATGATGCGATAAGGCATAAAAGCAAATAACTCAAAACCCTCGGCAAAAACACCAAAGATTAATGCCACACCTGCAAAAACAAATGCAACGGGGAAACCAGTTAGTAGTAGCAATAAAGCTACACCAAACATAATAATGCCAATCATAAAAAGTCCCTTTTAAATATCTTTCTCAACAATACAACGCAGATTTTTTACCAACATACCTAATGCGCTAAACACAAGCGCGAGAGTAGAAAGAGGGATCATTGCTTTAATTAACCAACGGTGTGATAAACCACCTGGGTCGCCACTGGTTTCATTCAAATGATAAGACTCCAGAGCAAAATCGTAGCTGTACCAAATAACCAGAGCACAAAAAGGAATCAGGAACAGCACACAACCTATGGAGTTAATCCAAGCTCTATTTTTAAGGCTGAGCTTTTCATAAAGAATATCAACACGAACGTGCCCTTCTTCTTTTAGTGTGTAAGCAATACCTAATAGGAACATAGAAGCAAAGATATGCCACTCTAATTCTTGTAAACCAATGGAGCTATATTTAAAAAAATAACGAGCCACAACATCATAAAAAACGTTGGCTAACAGTAATAGCATTAATGTTGCAGAAATTTTACCAATATAATCTGAGAAGCGATCAAAGACTTTTTGCAAACCTTCCATTTAAGATAATTCCTTCTAAGTAAACAGATAGGTGAAAAAAAGGCTACATAAAGTAGCCTTAATGAGGAGTGTAACGGTTATTCTTTGGTACTCTTAATGTAACCATACTCAGAGATATCAGTCCACACGCGTACTAATTTTAGATAATCCTGCTGTGATTTAATGATTTTAGCAGCCATTTCATCGCCACTTGCTTTTTCAGCAAGGATCTCATCATTGGCATTTTTAATCGCACTTAATACCGCAGGTGGGAAAGTTTTAACTTGAATGTTAGGGAATTCAGAAGTCATTTTTTCCCAGTTTTCAGCGCTTAAAGCGTATGATTGAACATACATATCATAAGCTGCTTTACGCATTGCAACTTCTAAGATTGCTTGTAAGTCTGCAGGTAATGAAGCCATTTTCTTTTTATTGATAATAAACATCAACTCAGTTGCTGGCTCATGCCACCCCATGTAATAAAACGGTGCAATTTTATGGAAACCCATACGTAAATCAAGTGATGGACCTACCCACTCTAACGCATCAATAGTATTACGCTCTAATGATGTATATAACTCACCAGGTGGTATATTAACTGGAGTCGCGCCTAATTTAGCCAGTACTTCACCCGCAAAACCAGGAATACGCATTTTTAAGTTTTGTAGATCGTCAAGGCTATTAATTTCTTTACGGAACCAACCTCCCATTTGCACCCCTGTATTACCGCCAGGGAAAGCCATTAGATTATGATCGCCATAAACTTGATCCATTAACTCTTGGCCACCACCGTATTGGAACCAAGCATGTTGCTCCATCGCAGTCATACCAAAGGGCATAGTAGTGAAATATAGTGTGTTTGGCACTTTACCTTTATAGTAATAACTTGCTGAGTGGCCCATGTCATATTGACCACTTTTAACCATATCAAAAACACCAAATGCTGATTTATGCTTATTAGCAGAGTCAACGCGAATTTTTAAACGGCCATTGGACATTTCTTCAGCCATTTTCACCATATTTTTAACTGAATCACCAAAAACAGGGAAATTAGGTCCCCAGGATTCAGCAAGTTTCAATCGATATACTTTATCTGCTGCAAAAGCATTAGCACTTGTCACCATGACAACAGCCGCGATTAAGGTACTTTTATAAAAAGTCTTCAGCATTATTAACTCCATGTAAGGTTAGAATTGAAATTATTGCTTAATTCAGCAATCCAATAAAAATATGTAAATTTATTAAGCTTCATTAAACTAAATGTTACCTATTTGTTAACAGGGTGCCATTGCACTAAAAAATATGAATCTCTTTAATTAACAATTTGTTGCTCATATCACACCAGGATCTATTTTTTGATCATTAAAGAGGGATCGCGCAATAAAAAAGGAGGTATTACTTTAGAAAAAGAACAAAGATGGTGTATTAGAGTAAAGAGTGAAGTTGAAATTCAAATAAGGGCGTAAGGAGACAATATTGAGACAGTGGATTATTTTAACAGCTTAAATTAATCATATACTTAGCAACAGTATAAATGAAAGTGTAAGCAACTATGACTTATTGTGTTTCTTGATTTAAGCCTAATTGCTTCTGTTTTATTTTAGTTAAACCCAATGACACTAATCGATGCGACTCACCTAGGTAATAATGTAAATCTTGATCTTTTCCTGCATCACCATCATATAGTTGGATCCACTTCATACCTCGACTAGCGAAATAAGGAGCTGGTTTATAGCCATCAACTTCACTTAGAAATCCAAAATTCAATATTGATGTTTTAAAAGTGAAAGCCGGTATTTGATCTTTTTCCCAGCCGCCAATCGCAAAGACTTTCCCACCTACTTTCCAGACATGTGAGCCGCCCCACTGTTGCACATAGGTGGTAGCAGGTAACGAAGCACAAAATTGATTAAACTGTTTATAATTAATAATAAAGTGCCTTATCGTTACTGGTTAATATTGAATGTCGCTGGATAATATTGATCGTCGCTGGTTAATATTGCTCTGTAATTTAAGCGCACTCGATATCATTTTAATGCGATCTTGTCCTCGTATTTTTAATAAGATCTTACTCCGTACTATTAATAAACAACTAAAGCACCCAATAATAGAGCAGCAAGTAGCTAATCATCACATAAATGTACAACTAAATATTAAGTCCCTCTAGGTGCAAACATAATAATAGCCATTCCCGTTAATGCGACTGAAGCCCCCACCATATCCCAGACTGTTGGTTTCACTCCATCGACCGCCCATAACCAGACTATTGCGACAAAAATATAAACGCCACCATAAGCGGCATAGACACGCCCTGAAGCTGCTGGGTGCAAAGAAAGTAACCAAGCAAAGAGTACAAGGCTACAAGCTGCAGGCAACAATAATAGAATACTTTTATCCTGTTTTAACCAAAGATAAGGAAGATAACAACCCACAATTTCAGCAATCGCAGTCAACACAAAAAGCGCAATGGTTTTTAATTCAAACATGGTATTCCTCAAAGTATAGGGAAGGTGTAAAGAAAATACAGAAAAGAAAAAGTTAAGCATCTTCACAATCAGATCAGATAATTAAGCGCTCAATCATGCATATCATGATAAATTTAACTCGTATAAGGTACAAAAAACTGTCATTTTCCGTTATAGGTAATAAAGTAAATGAGATTCACAGAAAGCAGTATATATCAGCAACTGCCTCCTAGCCCTTTGCAATCAATCAATCTCCCTTTCCTCACGGCTCACGGAGTAAAGCTCTCAATAAAACGAGATGATTTATTGCATTCAGAGATATCCGGCAACAAATGGAGAAAACTAAAATATAACCTATTGCACGCAGAAAAAAACCATCAGCAACATATACTTAGCTTCGGAGGGGCATTTTCTAACCATATTCATGCTCTGGCAGCAGCGGGTAAACACTTCAATGTAAAGACCACCGGCATCATTAGAGGCGAAGCGCACTATGCAGCTAACCCTACACTGTCACAAGCTCAGCAATGGGGCATGCAGCTACAATTTGTGGATAGAAAAACCTACCGTTTAAAAGAGCAGGCTGAATATTTACAAACAATACAATCACAATATAGCGATGCTTATATTATCCCTGAAGGTGGTAGTAACGATTTAGCCCTTCCCGGTGTAGAAGAGATATGCATAGAATTAGCGCAGCAATCTGAGCAACCTATAGATCATGTTTTTACCGCGACAGGCAGCGCGGGCACTTTGGCAGGTTTAATCAGCGGCACATTAAAATACTCTCCCGAAACACAAGTTCATGGCATTGCAGTACTTAAAAATGCACACTATTTAAGTAACACTGTCACCCACTTTGTACCTCAAGCAAACGCGTTAAATTGGCATTTACATACTGACTTTCATGAAGGAGGCTACGGTAAGATATCGTCATCCTTAGCGAATTTTTGCCATCAATTTACACAACAAACAACAATCCCGATAGAACCTATCTATACAGGGAAAATGTTTTATGCACTATGGCAATTAATTGAACAAGGTTTTTTTCCTGTTGGAACGCATATAGTGGCCGTTCATACCGGAGGGTTACAAGGACTAGCAGGGTTAAAAGCACAACAAAAATTTTAAACGTTGCTGTGCTTATTGATTCTCGGATCAGAAAAAGAGTCATCAACGTTATAAAAAAGCTGCCTGCTTGGTAACAATGCAAGCGGATTAGTAAAAGAGCTATCAGCTTAGTAGCAACGATTTACGCTTAGCAGTGCTAAATACTCATTGCCTGAGGGGTCGAAAATAATGATCCTTGCGCGGCATAAATACCCAGTCGCAACAGACATTCCCACTCT
Organism: Psychromonas arctica DSM 14288; assembly: GCF_000482725.1. Lineage (GTDB taxonomy): Bacteria > Pseudomonadota > Gammaproteobacteria > Enterobacterales > Psychromonadaceae > Psychromonas > Psychromonas arctica. The sequence goes on along the minus strand of NZ_AXWP01000008.1, from coordinate 154,326 downwards.
TCTTTACTTTCCACACCAACAGCAATCACTTTCGCATGACTATTCAAGCAACTAGCCATTAAGCTTTGTACTGCGATTTGATTAGTTTTACGATTATGAATATCACGGATTAAACTGGCGTGTAATTTTAAGTAATCAATATTAAAATCCAGTATATAGGAGGTATTGACCACTGACTTACCGACATTATCCACCGCAATCTTACAACCCACTTTTTGTAAAGCATTTAAGGCAGAACGAAGTGCAAAATAATCTTTATCAATCAAATGCTCTGACACTTCAATCACTAAATTATGGCGAATTTGCCGAGTTTGTTGCATCAACTCAAACATAAACCATTGATGATTCTTTTTATTCATCAGAAGGTGAGCACCTAAATTAACCGCGATAGGCTTAGACAACTCACCACGCATCACTAACAACGCCAATACTTTTTCTAGCATTTGTTTGTCTATTTGATCACTTAAACCACACTTTTCAGCCATTGGCATAAAAGTACCGGCGGCAATAATTTCTTTTTGGTATCCAATAATACGCGGCCACAACTCGCAATATAAAATACTCATGCCATCGCGATGCATAAGATGTTGTCGATACATTAACAGCGCTTGTCTATCTAAAATATCTGTTAATAATGCACGCCAACGCACTGTTCCTTTGACTATGACCGCTTGATTTTTATCTTCCTCTGACAAGTGCCAACCACTAATTTTCTGATGCTCTGCGACTAATAATGATTGATTAACATCATCGATAATATGCATAGTTTTAGCACCAAAAGGAAAATTAACTACACCAACGTGATAGAAATTATCAGTCCAAGTGGCATCTGGCAGGAGTAGTTGAGACAACAGTTTAGCTAACTGTTTAGCAGCTATTTTGGTTTCTTGGTAGGACATCTGTGGTAATAGGATCACAAACTCTGACTTCTGAACCCTGCCATAAAAACTATCGTCGTAGCGAGCACAAAAGTGGTGCAATAAATCAACAACCTGCTGAATGATTTTTTCACCTTCAGCGGCACCAAACTGGTGTTTAACTGCACTTAACTCAGTCAAACTAATTAACATTAAGGTGCTAGCTAAAAAATTTTCATCCATCGCTACTGCATCTAACCTATTTTCAAAGGCTAAGCGATTACCTAAACCGGTATCTTCATCTAAGAATACTTTTCCGCGAATATGTGTATCAAAGATACTTCGCTCTTTACGGCTGTTCTCTAATCGCTCAGATAGCACATCCAAAGCTTTACTCGCAGCTTTTGGCCACTCACCTTTTTGTGCAAAACGAGCAGTGGGATTATTTTGTAATAGATAACGAGCGCGGCGTTCTAATAGCTCGGCACCATAAAAAGAACGTCGCATCCAACGAATGGCAAACCATAATAAGCTAAGGCATAAAATAACTGCTGAGGTGATCCCTAATAATGGCCAAAAGGTAAATTTGAGATCAGAAAAAGGCTGTCGAGTGTGTATTATTACTCGAACACTGGGGTAATACTTTAGATCATAGTCATAGCGTAATAATAATCGAGAAGGAAAATAGCGTCGCCCTTCATAATAATTTTGATAAACAATTTGCTGATCCCGCTCAACACGTAAACGAACCACTCCCGAGGCATCCAGCACATCAGGTAACCAGTGATCAAATTGAGTGATAGTAGTTTGCTTCGCTACTTGCTTCTCAATAACTTGAATAATGCTATCAATACGTTGCTGATGATACTTCAAGGACAAAGCACGTAAACTAACCATACCGCCTGCCAGTACCAACGCAATACAAGTCAACACAATAGCACTCGTAATAAACGTAAATTTATTAGTAAACTTCATAACATCCCTGTGACAAACTATTTTCCATGATTAGGTGAGTAATCGTTAAAATACCCTTATAATACTGCCCTCAGACTCTATAACCTAATGACTTAAACGCCCATGTTTATGCATTTTAGGTATATATACCCTTACAGCTCAAATACATTACCAGCTGTAAGGTCGAAGTAGCGTGGATATATGATCATTCAAACTTTTAATCACAAGCTGTAATAGGACTTTTATATGGCCTCTAATCAAATTTATTCAAATCCAAGTCAAGTTTTACAGCGTAATGAATCTTTATTTTCCGGAAAGTCTATTTTAGTGGCAGGTAACATTGATGATAATTACCCCATTCATTTACAAACAATAGCATCATCAAGTTGTTTTTGTTTTAACGATTATCGTTATTATCATCAATTAGAAGGCCAACTAGGATCTTCTGAAGTTCACTTTACCGCAGACTATAAAGGCAGAGATGATCAAGAGAAGTTCGATCTATTATTGATTTATATCCCTAAAGCAAAAACAGAAATTGAATATTTACTGGCAAACCTGACTCCTCACCTAAAGCAAAATGCGGATATTGTATTAGTTGGAGAGAAAAAGTGTGGGATAAAAAGTGTCGCGTCTCTGTTGACTCCCTATGCTGAAAATAGCAACGCCATTGACTCTGCTCGTCATTGCAGCATTATTTATGCGCAGCTAACTAAACCCGTCGCTACTTTTGACCAACAACAATGGATAAAAGATTACCAGCTTAATATTAATGATGTCTCTCTTACCATTCGCTCATTACCTGGCGTATTTAGTTTTGGTGAATTAGATAAAGGTAGTGAACTGTTACTCAATAATTTGCCCGATCAATTAAGTGGAGACGGCTTAGACTTTGGTTGTGGTGCTGGCGTGCTCTCTTGCTACCTGCTTAAAAAGCATCCCAAATTAAGCTTAGATTTAATTGATGTTAACGTTTACGCACTTGCTAGTGCTAAATTGACCCTAGAAAAAAATAATTTACACGCGAAAGTGTTTGCATCGGATGTTTTTTCCAACGTAAGCAAAGAATATGATGTATTGCTTTCGAACCCTCCCTTTCATTCTGGTCAAAAAACGAACTATGACGCAGCAGAAACATTTATAAATCAGTCAATTAAATTTTTGAAAAAGAAAGGAAAATTGACTATTGTTGCTAATAAATTCCTACGCTATGAGCCACTTTTAACCCTTACTTATAAAAAATTCATTGAAAATGCCCAAAACAATAAATTTAAAGTATTGAGCTGTCTCAAATAATCATCAAGCAGGCATTTCATAACTTTGTTTTTATTGCTAATGTCAGAAAGTTGAAATTATTAAATAATTGGACAGGCGCTATCGCCGTATTGGCATAGCTTTTTATTATACAAAATATGTGGAGGCTTTTATGGCTGGTATTTTGGCTATGATTCTTGCTGGGGGTGAAGGCTCTCGGCTTTTCCCATTAACCCAGAACAGAACCAAACCCGCCGTGCCTTTTGGCGGCAATTATCGATTAGTAGATTTTGCATTAAATAATTTCGTAAATGCAGATTTAATGAAAATTTACGTTCTAACCCAATTCAAATCTCAATCTCTGAATATTCATCTACGCCGAGCTTGGCGACTTTCCAGTATTTCAGATCGTTTTATTGAAGCAATACCCGCTCAGCAACGTGTAAGCAAAAACTGGTATTCAGGTACCGCAGATGCCATCTATCAAAACTCTCGTTTTATCACCAAAAATGAAGCAGAACATGTTTGTATCTTTGGTAGTGACCATATCTATAAAATGGATGTGCAACAAATGGTTGATTACCATAAAGAAATGGGAGGAGACTTAACAGTTGCAGCAATTCGAGTGCAAAAAGAACAAGCTTTCCATTTTGGTATCATCGAGATTGATGAAGCAGGCCATATGATTGGATTTGCAGAAAAACCTTCTGTTGAAGATGCAAAAACAATTCCTGGAGACCCTGACCATGTATTAGCTTCAATGGGTAACTACATTTTCAAAGCCGACACACTAGTGGAAGAACTTGAAAAAGATGCTGCAATAGAAGACTCTAGTCATGATTTTGGTAAAGACATTATTCCTAAACTATTCCCTCAGGGTAAAGTTTTTGTGTATGACTTTAGTAAAAATAAAATACCAGGTGAACCAGAGCATGCATATTGGCGTGATGTAGGTACCATCGATTCCTATTGGGAAGCGCACATGGACTTATTAAGCGACAATCAACCTATTTCTTTGTATAACAAGCATTGGCCTTTACACACTTACCATCCACCGTTACCACCAGCAACATTCCGAGATCAAGGTGACTCAGTAAGTCACGTTTCTAAATCCCACCTTGGAGCTGGTTCGTATATTAATGGTGCAACTATCGAAAATTCTATTTTAGGTTTCAGAACACATTTATGTACCAATGCAGAAATCAAAGGCTGTGTTTTCCTAGGTAACGCTAAAGTTGGTAGTGGTGCACGCCTCACTAATGTAATACTAGATAAGAATGTAGAAATAGCTCCTGGCATGGTGATAGGTGAAAATTTAGAAGAGGATCGCAAGCACTTTACTGTCTCTGAAAAAGGCATTGTTGTGATTGCAAAAGGTAGCCGTGTGGGTTTTGATTAAACTGGCATAGGATTACAAATGACTATTTTTTATATTACTTAGATGAGGTTTTCTCATGGCAAAAGTTCTCTCGATGATTTTAGCAGGTGGTGAAGGTTCACGCCTGTACCCCTTAACCCAATCGCGCACCAAACCATCTGTGCCTTTTGGAGGAAGTTACCGTCTAATTGACTGTGTACTTAATAATTTTGTAAATTCTGACTTATTACGTATTTACGTACTGACTCAATTTAAATCTCAATCTTTGAACGATCATCTTCGTGAAGCTTGGGAAGTAAACAGCTTTACTGACACTTTTATCGATGCAATTCCTGCGCAAATGCGTAAGGGTAAGCATTGGTACAGCGGTACAGCTGATGCAATTTATCAAAACTTACAATTTATCCAATCAGATGATGCAGATACCATTTGTATATTCGGTAGTGACCATATCTACAAGATGGATATCCGCCAAAAACTTGAATTTCATAAACAAAAAGATGCAATATTAACCGTATCCGCGATCCGCCTACCTAAAGAACAGGCTTATCACTTTGGTATTATCGAAGTCGATGAAGAAGGTCGTATGATAGGTTTTGCAGAAAAACCAACTGTAGAAGATGCCAAAACGATCCCTGGCGACCCAGACCATGTACTGGCATCAATGGGTAACTACGTTTTTAAATCTGCAGAGTTGCAAAATGAATTGATCCGCGATGCAGCAGATGATGAATCAAGTCATGACTTTGGAAAAGATATCATTCCTTATTTAATGCCAAGCGGTAAAGTTTTTGTGTATGACTTTACAACTAATAAAATCCCCAATGAAGAAGGGGAAGCTTACTGGCGTGATGTGGGTACGATTGAGTCATACTGGGAAGCGAATATGGATTTGATTAAATCCGTACCGCCTATCTCTTTTTACAATAGAGCGTGGCCAATGCATACACATTATCCACCACTTCCAGCAGCTAATTTCCAAAATGATGGCGATATCACCTGTAGTATTCGCCGCTCATTGATTTCCGATGGTGCACTAATTGTTGGTGCAACGGTCAGAAAATCAGTTCTTGGTTTTAACTGTTTTGTTGGTCAAGGTACGGATATTTATCAATCAGTATTATTAGGTGATACTAAAATCGGTAAAAATTGCGTTATTACCAAAACAATTATTGATAAAGACGTAAGAATTGCCGATGGAATAGAAATTGGTGTTAATCTAGAGGATGATAAAAAACGCTTTACCGTTTCTGACGAAGGTATTGTAGTTATTCCGAAAGGATCTAGAATCGGTTTTTAAACCAGTACAATGATTTTAAAAGCCACTATTTCTGGTGGCTTTTTTATTGCTATCCATGGCCTATACCAAAGGAGGTCCCAGTGGATTCTCAAAAATTAAAAATTTTATTTATTTCGTCTGAAGTTGAAGGTTTTTCTAAAACAGGTGGCCTTGCAGACGTAGCAAAAGCATTACCGCTTGAACTTCGCAATTTAGGCCATGAAGTGGTTATTATTACACCATTTTATCGCACCATTGAACACCGTGAACATGCTCAACAAGTGCATCAATTAACCTTGCACACAGACTCTTCTCGACCAGACGTACAGTTCACAGTAAAAGAGTTATCACTGGATGGGATTAAAGTTTTAGCCATTGATAATGCACATTATTTTGACCGTGCAGGCTTTTACGGTGAAGAAAATAATGCATACCAAGATAATGGAGAACGTTTTGCATTTTTCAGCTTAGCATCGCTATTAACTTCATTAGCTGAAGGCTTCTCTCCTGATATCATTCATTGTAATGATTGGCATACAGGTTTAGTACCTTACCTATTAAAAACACGTTTCCATGACCATTCTCATTTTGCACACACCAAAACTGTGCTGACCAGCCATAACTCTGCATACCAAGGTATATTTGAAAAGTCACAATTAAACCTGATCCCAGAAGTTAGCTCATGTATGGATGAACGCGTTTTAGAAAACTTCAGTTATATTAACTACTTAAAAGTCGGCGTTATTTATGCAGACAAAGTAAATACCGTTAGCCCTAATTATGCGAGTGAACTATTAACACCTTTAGGCTCCCATGGTATGTCACATCACTTTATTGAACGTATCCATGACTTTGAAGGAATTTTAAACGGCTGTGATTATAATGATTGGAGTCCTGAAACAGATAACCTAATTCCATTTAACTTTAACCATGAAGATTTATCTGGGAAAGAAAAATGTAAGCAAGCATTACAACAAGAAGTCGGTCTTGAAGTAGCTGATTTGCCTATTTTTGGTATGGTTTGTCGCTTAACGGATCAAAAAGGTTTTGGTTTAATTCTGCCAATTTTAGAGCGTTTTTTAAAACATAATGTGCAACTGATCATCATAGGTTCTGGTGACCCTGCTATTACGGGCCATTTAACCGCCTTATCTGAACATTATTCAGATAAGTTTAAGTTTGTTAATACTTACAGTAATAAATTGTCACACTTGGTTGAAGCTGGAGCAGATTTCTTTTTAATGCCATCTATATTCGAACCTTGTGGTTTAAACCAATTATACAGTTTAGCCTACGGCACTTTACCTGTAGTGCGTGCAGTTGGAGGCTTAAAAGATACCGTTATTGATTATGACCAAGATTCAGAACATGCAAATGGCTTTATGTTTTATGATGCCAACCCAGATCAATTATTAAATCTGTTACGCCGTGTGGTACTGCTTTATATTGAGCACCCTGAAGAGATGTTGCGTTTAAAAACACAGGCAATGCAATCGCATTTTTACTGGTCAGATTCAGCAAAACATTATGAACGCTTATATCAACGAGCATTACACTTACACCAGCATTGGTAAAATAAGTCAACAGAACAGATGGGTAAAGTAAGTTACTGTTACTGTTACTGTTACTGAAGAGAGTATAAAAAAGTATTATTGCTGAAAGAGTAAACTGTAAATAATAAAAAGCCTGATATTGAATCAGGCTTTTTTATGGGTATCAGTAAACGATTAGCTCAGTAATTTTTTAGCAGATTAAATAGCTGTTTATGACAAATCAACTAAAAAAGGGTCTCGGGATAACTTTTTACTTTTTTCTGGATTAAACCAAGCTAACTTAGAAGACAGCTCAACCACTTCACCTATAATCATTAATGTCGGCCCTTCAAGTCCGCCACCGAGCTTAGAGAGCTCAGATAACGTCCCTGTGATCACTTGCTGCTCACTACTGGTTCCTTTGTTAATTAATGCAACCGGTGTATTAGCATCGCGACCATTCACTAACAAATTAGTTTGAATGTCTTGCGCTTGTAATAGCCCCATATACACAACTAATGTTTGGTGCGGAATAGCTAGTGCTTTCCAGTCTAATGCTTGTCCATCTTTCTTTCTATGCCCTGTTACAAACGTCACCGATTGCGCGTAATCACGGTGAGTTAAAGGGATCCCGGCATAAGCACTACAACCAGAGGCAGAGGTAATACCAGGAACAACTTGAAAAGCGACACCTGCTTCTACTAGTTCTTCTAACTCTTCACCACCACGCCCAAAGATAAAAGAGTCACCGCCTTTCAAGCGCACTACTTTTTTACCCTGCTGTGCAAGTTCCACTAACATTTGATTAGTGCGAGACTGTTCAACTTCATGCTTACCTGCCGCTTTACCCACGGAAATTAAATCCGCATCGCGGCGTACTAAATCAAGAATTTCTTTTGAAACTAATCGATCATACAACACCACATCCGCTTGCTGCATTAACTGTAAGGCTTTAAGCGTTAGCAATGAAGGATCGCCTGGTCCTGCACCAACTAAAGCCACGTCGCCCTGTGCGACTTCTTCAGTGAGGTTGTCTTCCATCAACTGTTGTGCTTTTTCCATTTGGCCTTTTTGTAATAAGCTAGCTAAATCTCCATTACCAAACAGCTTTTCCCAATAACGGCGACGTAAAGACTCCTTGGTGATCACTTGCTTCACTCGGTGTCTAAAATCCCCTGAGATCTTTGCTAGACGGCCAATATGCATGGGTAATAAAGCTTCTAAACGTTCGCGTATTAAACGTGCTAATACAGGCGCTTTACCACCGCTAGAAATGGCCACAACAATAGGTGAGCGATCAACAATAGACGGCATAATGAAGCTACATAAATTAGGTTCATCGACTACATTCACTAAAATCTGTTTTTGCTCAGCAAGTTGTGCAATATGTTCATTCACATGATGCTGATTAGTAGCAGCAATAACTAACCATTTATCAGTGATAAGCTCATCATAAAAAACTTCTTTGATAACCGTTAACTGATTATTTTTAGCTTTTTCTAATAATGAGTCACAGATTTCCGGAGCACAAACGGTAATAGAAGCATTAGCTTTTAATAATAAGTGAACTTTACGCGCAGCAATATCACCACCACCCACAACAAGGCAATGGCGGTTATTAAGTTTGGTAAAAATAGGGAGATAATCCATGTAAATCTCAGGGGGTAATTAGTCAATACACACACTATAAAGAATAATTCATACAATATAAAATATTTAAAGCACATTATTTATGACGTTTATGTATATACCAAGAGACTACACCATCAAATTAACTCTGTAGTGAATACTGTTATTATAAAATATCGTCACAATCTAACTGAGGAAACTAATAAAGCAGCCCCAACTAAGGAGTTATTATTAGTCAGGGCAGTAAGTTTTTATATTAACGCCCAATTATTATTTGATCAGCGCGCGAACACCATCGTGAATAGTAAATATCCCTTCAATATTATCGCCTTCAAGTACCGGTAAACAACTAATATCATGGGTTAACATCAATGCCAGCGCTTCTTTAACTGACACTTCTGGAGAAACAGTAATAGGACTGCGCGTCATCACTTGGTGAGCGCGACGTTGCATCGTTTCAGTATCACGTACTAACTCTGATTCTGTATACAAATAGGGGCTGAGTATTCGCAAAATATCACGGTCAGATATAACACCACACAATTTCCCCTCTTCAACTACCAATAAGTGATGAGACCCTAGTTGGGATAATATTTCTTGGATCGCAGGAATACGATCATCCATTTCGATTGTCACTACGCGAGCGGTCATTGCTTCTGCAACTTTCATATAGCGATCCTTTTAAAAATTAATTCATTAAGTAACTATTAATAAGCAATTACAAGCTTAAGTAATTATAGGCACAAAAAAGGCCAGCATCGCTGACCTTATTAATAATATTGTATAAAAAACTAAAAAAAGATTAGCCGTTTATAAAATCAACACCTTCTTGGATATCTTTGTTAAGTGTTTCTAACATATCGTTTTTAGCTTTTTCTTCAAAGGCTGATAATTTACCGTATGATAAAATTTCAACGACACCGTTAACACCTAAGCGTACTGGGTGAGCGAAGTAAGGAGCATCGCCGCCGTCAATATCAACGTATGCGTAATCTACAACGTCTTCGCCTTGTAAACCTTTAACTAAAGATAAACAAAAACGAGCGGCAGCAGCACCCATAGATAAAGTAGCAGAACCGCCACCAGCTTTAGCATTTACAACTTCAGTACCCGCATTCTGAATACGTGGTGTTAATGCAGCAACTTCTTCTTCAGAGAACGTGACACCTTCAACTTGAGAAAGAAGTGGTAAAATAGTTGTACCTGAGTGACCACCAATTACTGGAACTTTAACTTCAGCAACGTTTAGGCCTTTAAGTTCAGCAACAAATGCTTCACTACGAATAACATCAAGCGTCGTTACACCAAATATACGGTTTTTATCGTAAACACCTGCTTTTTTGAAAACTTCAGCAACGATTGGAACAGTGCCATTTACAGGGTTAGTGATAACACCAACTAATGCTTTAGGACAGTTAGCAACAATGCCTTCAGCTAACGTTTTGATAATACCAGCATTCACTGCAAATAAATCAGCACGGTCCATACCTGGCTTACGTGGCATACCCGCTGGAATAATTACAATATCAGCACCCGTTAATGCAGCGCCTAACGCGTCAACACCAAAACCTTCAACTTTAACTGCTGTTGGGATATGTGATAAATCAACCGCTACACCAGGAACAACAGGAGCAACATCGTATAATGCTAGCTCAGAACCAGCTGGTAGTTGAGTTTTTAATAATAATGACAACGCTTGACCGATACCACCTGCAGCACCAAGAACAGCAACTTTCATATTTTTCTCCAGTGAAATAAAATGTTTAAGTATGTATAGCCATCACCAAACAAAATGCTTTATTTTGCATTTCTAATGATAATAGAAATAAGATTAGCCTTGTCATTCTAAAGTGAATAAATACGCAAGTGTGAAATATGTTAAGTAATTGTGAGCAATGTAAAAAAGAAAGGTCTTTTATTTTCTATAAAATGCTGATATTAGGACTTTAAAAATTAATTATGGAAAATATTGCTGATAAATTTTGGCATAAGTACCATTCTCAACTATGAGCTTTAATCCTGTATTTAAACGTTCACGTAACAGATCATTACCTTTTTTTACCGCAATACCGTAACCTTCAGAAAACTCTTTAATAAAGACTTCTTCAGTGCGGCTAATTACTAATGAGTCGCCTGTCAGTTGTTGGCTTGAAAGTTGTTTACTTAAAAAATCATTAACTACAGCAAAGTCTGCAAAAACGGCATCTATTCGTTGTAGTTTTAAATCTTCGAATGCTGCTTGAGATGAAAAATAAGGCACGATGTAACTATTGTCTCTCGCGTATTTAATCAAGTAATTTTGATTTGAAGTATTAGCCTGTACGCCGATGAATTTTCCGGAGAGTGAAAACTGCCCTTGCAACGGTTCTTTACTAATAAAAACCGGAGGCACTTTATAATAACTATCACTAAAGTCGACGGTTTTTAAACGTTCAGCAGTAATGTCTAACGCGGCAATAACGGCATCATATCGACCAAAAGGTAACGTTAATAGTAAACCATCAAAGCGGTGATGTTCAAAAGTGCATTGCAAATTAACTTCGTGGCAAATTGCTTTAGCAATATCAATATCAAAGCCTTTGATCTCTTTATCTTTAGATAAATATTCAAAGGGATAGTAATTACTATCGGTAGCAAATTTAACCTGCATCTGAGGCATGATCTCAGCGCTTATTGCAGTAGCAAAGAAAAACATAATAAGCGCCAATAGGCGAGTAACAGAGATCATAATGAATCATCCTTGATATTGGCAATTTATTGCAAATTTTAGCAGAAGTACCAGCAATAAAGTAGAGACTCTCAATGTAAATAGAACCGTTTAGCCAAAAACGAATAAATATGCAAAAAAAGTGACATTTAATCTATTAACCTACGGTGCATTTAGATTAAGATATGGCTTTTATTATAATGCAATTATGGAATTAGCAAATGCGACAGACCTCTGAACTAATGGACTTCTTTAAAGGCTTGCTTAAAAAAGAACATTTAAGCTCACAAAGTGAGATTGTCGATGCATTGATCGGCGCTGGATTCACTCACATTAATCAATCTAAAGTGTCCCGTATGTTAAGTAAGACAGGCGCGGTCCGTACACGCAATGCAACGGGTGAAATGGTATATTGTTTACCTGCAGAACTGGGCATTCCGACGACCACCAGCCCACTAAAAAACTTAGTTGTTGATATCGACAGAAATGACAGTTTAATTGTTATCCGTACTAGTCCAGGCGCAGCACAATTAATTGCACGTTTATTAGACTCGATGAGTAAAGCAGAAGGTATTCTAGGAACGATAGCCGGCGATGATACGATCTACATTGCACCAAGTAATACGCAAAAAATAGAAGAAACATTGGCAGTAGTGCACAAACTATTTGATTAAAACAACCATCACTATTGATTTAAAGTGAAATTAGGTCTTTTATCAATATGGAACTCAGTAATAACTCAAGTAATAAGTAACTCGAATTCAGTTTAAATCGTTATAGATAAAAATGACGAGCGAAGATACTCCCCGCTTCCTCGTTTTTTCGAGTATTTATTCAATCTCTAAAAAATTAATAACAAATATGGGAGCGAGCGATAACCTATACAGGTAGGTGATTATGCTGATAGTTAATAATAAAAAATTAAAAATAAAAAAGCAGCGCGCTTTTACACTCATTGAGCTATTGATAGCGATTGCTATTTTGGGCCTATTAGCAGCTATCGCTTATCCCTCGTATCAAGGATTTGTTATAAAAACACGACGAGCAGATGCTCAAAGTGAACTGATTAAAGCACAAATAGAACAAAGCAGTTTTCGCATCACTCATCCTACCTACATATCTAATGCATCCTCTGCGGGTCTACCTTCAAATAATCAATACTATACTTTTAGTATTGTGTCCGCCGCTACACACACCTACACGCTAAAAGCCGAAGCAAAAGCCACAGGTAGTCAAATCAATGACGAAAGCGACTGTAGAACGCTTTATATAGACCAGAGCAACACTAAAACAAGCGATGGTAACCAGCAAAATAATGTTTGCTGGATTAATTAAAAGCATTTCTGCCTTCAATTCAATTTCTAGATCAAGTGAACTACTATGAACAATATAAATCCAATCACTGTAGTACTACATATGCAGGGAGCAGAAGTATTTTTTAGAAAGTAGTGTTTAATTGGCAATGCTAGAAGGTAATGTTTAGTAGGTAATGCTAGAAAAGTAATATTAAAATGGGCAGGCTTAGAAACTACTATTTAGAGATATTTAAAAATAGCCCCTGTAAATAATGTTCTGCAGGCTTTTTCTCTACAGAACATTTATTAATGACCTTGTTAACAGCTAACGACAATTAACGGCCAACTATTTATTCTTAAGTCATCATTAATAACGAGCTAAAAATTCTTTCTGATTCAAAAACTTCAATGGTTTTCCTAATACATGTTGATAAATAACGTTATAGGCTAAAACACTTTGCACATAGGCACGTGTTTCATAATAAGGGATGGTGTCTACCCAGCTATCTATTTCAATCCCAATATTGCCATTTTTCTTGTTCGGCGTTACCCATCTATCAACTCGGTGTGGGCCTGCATTATAGGCAGCTGTTGCTAACACTCGATTACCGTCATAACGTGTTAATAGGCCATTAAAGTAAGCGGTGCCTAATTGTACGTTGAGCGCGCCTTGGTTAAGTTGTGAAACTTCATTATATTCAGTCAGATCAATCTTACGCGCCGTTTCTTTTGCTGTTTTAGGCATTAATTGCATATAACCACTTGCACCAACAGGTGATTTTGCATATTCATCAAAACTACTTTCACGACGTGTAATGGCATAAATATAAGTATCTTCTAAATCATATTTGTTAGCCGCTTTTATAAATATTTCTGGTTTTGCCGTTGGGAAACGAATATTTAGTGCATTCCAACTTTTAGAGTTAATACTCGCTAGTACGGATAAATGTGCCCAGCCTTGATCATAGGCGTATAATCCTAGCTTCTGTTGAATCTTCTTATTTTGTGTATTTAAAAGGCGTTGCCATTGCCTTTTAGCCTGTATCCTCAATTGATGAAACAATAACTCATCAATCACCGCCAGTTCGCCACCTAAAGAGTTCAAACTATCCTTCTCTTCGACAATAGTTTGTGCATTAAGAGAAAAATTCAAACCTAATTTTTGAGATGCCATAAAACCATGAAAATTACGATTTTTTGCCACCTTTTCATAAATAGACTTTGCTTTATCTGCTTCACCGGCTTGCTCTAATACTTTTGCTTGCCAATATAACCATGCAGATGAATAACGTTGCTCATCTGGTAACTTACTTAACCAGTAACCTATATTTTTCCAGTCACTACGTTTAATCGCATAACGGATACGCTGCTCAACTAAAGACGCGTTGTTTAATGACGGCAACTCTTTGTCTAACCAAGAAAAATAGTTAGTTTTATCACGCTGTACAATAAGTGTCGCAAATTGCTTTTTGATTGCATTGGTTTCAGTAGCGGTAAATGCAATTTTTTTATCAAACTGCTGATAAGCTAGCATCGCTTTAGCTAAGTCTTTTCGTGCTAGGCGTTTAATACTCGGCACTAAAAAACGATAACTTTGGACTTTTCGAGAAGCAAAAAGATCACTGTCTAATAAACTTTTAGGATCTTTATGTAGTTCATATAATTGAGTCGCTAAGGCAGCTTTGTCTTTATCCATTCTTGCAGTTAAAAAACGCATCAAGCCTTGTTTATTTTTAACAAAAGCTAAGTTAAATCGCTGCCAGATATCCTCTTGTGTCAAGTTTTTGTGCGCTTGATAATAAACATAAACATCATCACAGGCATTCGGTAATGAAGTACTAGATAACCAATACTTTTGTGCATCGGGCCATGCTTTTTCGCTTTGTCCGGTGGCAATAGAAGCTTGCAGGTAATAACACTTTAAAACGCGATTATTCGGCATTTTAGGGTAAGCGGTTAAAAACTGTTTCCAATTTTTTTGTTTCGCTAAATAAAAGAGATATGAGCGCTGTAAATCATCACTGACCACTTTACCTTTATGCGTTTTAATAAAGTTTATAATATCGGCATCACTGACCGTCGACATATTCGCATTCAAATAATTGTATTGGGCGACATAAGCAAGCGGATAATCAGCAATATCATTAATATTCAGATTGGCTTTTTGCCACTGTTTTTTTTCTTGTAAGTCTAAGGTATCAGTAAAAATATTACGCTGAACATCTAAACTTAGGGCGCTGGCGAAGTTTGATGCAGAAAACAACAAACAACCTAAAATTAATTTTTTCATAACACCTCAATGGAAACAATAAATGAGCTGACTATGTGTACATTTTATCTACACATAGTCAGCTGTATATGAACTTAGCAAGCTTTTTACAAATTTAACTCTACTTTCACAATGTTAACTATCTTTTCATAGAATAGTCGAAGATATCAACTCTTGTGTATAAGGGTGCTTTGCTTGCGCAAATAACTGTGAAGTTAGCCCCTCTTCAACGATTTCACCTGCTTTCATCACTAATACACGATGACTAACGGCTTTCACCACCGATAAGTCATGACTAATAAATAGATAGCTTAATGAAAACTCATGCTGCAGCACTTTCAATAACTCAATAATTTGTTTTTGAATACTTCTATCTAATGCCGATGTCGGCTCGTCTAACACAATCAGTTTTGGCTTTAGAATCAGTGCTCTTGCAATAGCAATACGTTGACGTTGTCCACCTGAAAATTGATGTGGATAACGGCTTGCAGCACTTTGTTCTAACCCAACTTTAGTTAATACTTGGGATACTTGCTGACTTATTTCTTGATCACTTAACTTTTGTTGATGATTAAATACATGTACGCCTTCAGCAATAATATCCTGTACCGACATCCTTGGGCTTAAACTCGCATAGGGATCTTGAAATACGATTTGTAATTGCTGACGCAAAGCCTGTAAATCATTTTTAGCTAAAGACTGAACATCTTTTCCCAAGTAAACAACTTGCCCTGTACTTTTATTCAATTGCAATAGCGCCTGTGCCAAGGTGCTTTTCCCCGAACCGCTTTCACCGACTAAAGCAAGTGTTTCACCCTCATGTATTTTTAAGGATACATTTTTAACCACCTGCAATGACTGTACCGTTTTGCCCCAAAAATTCTTTTTCATTGCAAAACTAACATTAATATCATGCGCTTCAAGAATCACCTTTGCATCGATTAATTCAGGCATTTGACCTGTAGGTACCGCATTTAACAGCTTTTTAGTATAGGCATCAGCGGGTGATTTAAATAACCTGTCTGTTTGTTGATACTCTACTTGCTTGCCTTTACACATAACCAGCACATGGTCAGAGAATTGACGCACTATATTCAAATCATGCGTAATTAATAAAATCCCCATATTTAAACGTTGTTGTAGTGATTTTAATAACCTCAAAATTTGTTTTTGAATCGTTGCATCTAACGCAGTAGTAGGCTCATCGGCAATTAATAAGTCTGGTTCATTAGCTAATGCCATCGCAATCATCACACGTTGTCGCTGCCCACCTGATAACTCGTGTGGGTAAGCATTTAAACGTGATTGTGGGTTTTTGATCCCCACTAATTCTAACAACTCGATAATACGTAATTGTGCTGCTTTGCCCGTTAGTCCCTTATGAAGCAATAAAGTTTCTGCAATCTGCTTTTCAATATTGTGCAAAGGATTCAAGGAAGTCATCGGCTCTTGAAAAATCATGCTAATTTTATTGCCTCGCACCACCTCTAGCACTTTTTCTGATTTACCCATCAATGACTGACCTTGAAAGATAATATCGCCCGTTGGATGATGTGCATGTGGGTAAGGTAGCAACTGTAAAACCGATAATGCCGTTAATGACTTACCGGAGCCACTTTCGCCAACAATCGCTAATGTTTTACCTTGTTCAAGACAAAAACTGACGCCAGATACTATCTGCTCCTGTGCAAAACTCACCGACAGGTCATTAATTTGTAATAAATAATCGACTTTACTCATAGTGTTTTCCTCGGGTCAAAAGCATCACGAGCAGCTTCACCAATAAAGACTAATAACACCAAAATGCTTGATAATGAGATAAAAGCAGTAATGGCCAACCAAGGAGCATGTAAGTTTTCTTTACCTTGAGAAATCATTTCACCCAATGAGGCAGAGCCTAAAGGCAGACCAAAGCCTAAAAAGTCCAAGGATGTTAATGTGGTTAATGCACCAGTAAATAAATAGGGCATAAACGTTAACGTCGCTATCATGGCATTCGGCAGAATATGCTTAAACATAATTTTACTGTCTTTTACGCCCAGGGCTTTGGCCGCTTTAACGTAATCTAAATGGCGTCCACGTAGAAATTCAGCACGCACTACACTGACAAGACTTGGCCAACTAAATAAAATCATCAAGCCTAATAACCAAGTAAAGGTTGGCTCAACAAAACTGGCTAAAATAATCAGCATAAATAACATTGGCAAACCTTCCCAAATTTCTAATAAACGCTGCCCTATTAAATCAATTTTACCGCCATAATAACCTTGAATAGCGCCAACGATAACGCCGATCACTGAACTTACCAGCGTTAAAGATAAAGCAAAGATCACCGAGATACGAAAACCATAAACCAATCGCGCAACGACATCTCGCCCCTGGTCATCGGTGCCTAACCAATTTAAAGCATCCGGCTTTGAGGGTGCGGCACTCGTTAGCTCATAATTAATTGAATCATAGTAGAAAGGAATTAACGGCCAGATCATCCACCCTTCTTTATTAATTTGTTGCACCATATAAGGGTCGCGATAATCAGTAGTGATATCAAAATCACCACCTAAATCTTGCTCTGGAATATCTTGGACGATTGGGAAATACCAATTCGACTGATAGGAAACCATGATCGGCTTATCATTCACCCACACTTCTGCGACTAAACTTAATAAAAATAAAAAACTAAAAATCCACAGTGAGTAATAACCGCGTTTATTAGCTTTGAATTGTGCCCACCTTTGATGGTTACTCGGATTCTTTTTAATACGTTGCCAAGCGAGTAATAAAGACATTATTGCCCCTCAAATGTAATACGTGGATCAATCAAGGTATAAGTCACGTCGCTGACTAACTTAAGCACTAATCCTACTAAAGTGAAAATATACAGAGAGCCAAATATAACTGGGTAATCACGTGAAATGACCGCTTCAAAACTTAATAACCCTAACCCATCTAAAGAAAAAATAACTTCAATGAGCATTGAACCAGTAAAGAAAATGCCGATTAAAGCAGCCGGTAATCCCGCTAATACTAACAGCATCGCATTACGAAAAATGTGCCCATACAGAACACGATTTTTAGAACAGCCTTTAGCGCGCGCTGTGATCACGTATTGTTTATTAATTTCATCAAGGAAGGAGTTTTTGGTAAGCATCGTTAACGTAGCAAAACTGGCTAATACGCTGGCAAAAATAGGTAAAGTTAAATGCCAGAAATAATCTTTTATTTGCCCAAACCATGAAAGCTGCTCAAAGTTATCGGACGTTAATCCACGTAAAGGGAACCAGCTATAATAAGAACCGCCCGCAAATAAAACCACCAGCATAATGGCAAATATAAACGCTGGAATGGCATAACCGACGGTTACTATCGTACTTGTCCACACATCAAAACGACTACCATGTGCAGTGGCTTTTTTAATGCCTAATGGAATTGAAATAAGATAAGCGAGTAATGTCGTCCATAAACCTAAAGAGATGGATACCGGCATTTTCTCATAAATTAAATCAATGACGCTTT
This sequence comes from Psychromonas arctica DSM 14288, assembly GCF_000482725.1. Taxonomy (GTDB): domain Bacteria; phylum Pseudomonadota; class Gammaproteobacteria; order Enterobacterales; family Psychromonadaceae; genus Psychromonas; species Psychromonas arctica. The sequence continues at coordinate 135,659 of NZ_AXWP01000008.1, read as the reverse complement.
TATCTCGATAAAAACTATCACCAAAATCAAAGTTAATGTAACGCCAAAGCATTGAAAAATAACGTTCATGCAATGGTTTATCAAATCCATATAACTTTTCTAACGCTTCAATATATTCAGGATCAACCCCCTGTGCGCCGCGATATTTACTGTCACTTGAGCCTTGTTTTATTTCACTATTAATGCCGGAAGTCACTCGAGAAGTTGCGTCGGAATCAATGCCTTGGTATTTAGCAATCGCTTGTTCAACGGGTCCACCTGGAGCGACTTGTACAATAAAAAAGTTTAAAGTCATAATGCCAATCAAAGTTGGAATAATCAGTAGTAATCTTTTTAATATATATTGATGCATTATTGGCTTCCTTCGCTAGTAGTCACACCAGAGGAAGCTTTTAGCCACCACGTATCCAGTCCGAGGTCATAATAGGGTGAGACCTTAGGACGAGAGAATTTATCCCAATAAGCGATTCTGTAAGCCGGTAAATACCATTGCGGAATAACCATATGTTGCAATAATAAAACACGGTCTAGAGCTTTAGTTGTATTCACCAATTGTTCGCGCGTGGTGGCCATAATAAGCTGCTGTGTTAATGCATCAATCACGGGAGAACAAATACCCGCCCAATTAGAAGTTCCCGCATCATTAGCTGTATCACACCCCCAAAAGCTAGCTTGTTCATTGCCAGGTGAAATAGATTGTCCTTTACGTAAAGACAACATATCAAACTCAAAACTATTTAAACGATTAATAAACTGAGAAACATCAACTAAACGAATATCTGCTTTGATGCCAATACGTTGCAAATTACGACGAAAAGGATGAATAATGCGTTCAAAGTCTTTGCTATATAGTAAAAACTCAAAGCTTAATTGTTCGCCTTGTTGATTTTGCATTTTGCTATCTTTTAACTGGTAACCTGCCTCGGCCAATAATGCTACCGCTTCACGCATTTGCTGTCGAACATTGCCATTACCCGATGTTTTATTGGCTTTTATTGGCTCAAATACAGACGCTGGAAGCTGTTCTTTATAAGGTAATAAAATAGCTTGCTCTGCAGGTGAAATCTCACTTTGGGTTGCCAACTCTGAACCAGAGTAGAAGCTATCAATACGTGTGTACGCATCATAAAATAATGTTTTATTCGCCCATTCAAAATCAAATAATAGCGAAATAGCTTCCCTTACCTTTGGGTCTTTAAACTTATCTCTTCGTAAGTTAAACCAAAAACCTTGCATACCCTGTGGCGTTTTATCTGCAATCGTTTCTAATAAAATGTGCTGTTTATTAAATTGCTCGCCCACATAACCTGTAGACCAACGTTTTGAAGAGGTTTCTAAGCGATAATCAAAGGCGCCAGATTTAAAGGCTTCAAAAGCAACTGAATCGTCACGATAATAATCAACGATAATATGGTCAAAATTATGACGCCCTTTATTAACGGCGAGGTCTTTTCCCCAATAATTTTTAACACGTTGAAAAACAACCTGCTTACCGGCATCAAAACTTTCTATTTGATAAGGCCCCGAACCGACAGGCACAATCAGTCCACTCTTAGAAAAGTCGATATCTTTCCAGAAATGCTCTGGAAGAATTGGGATCTGCCCAATAATTAACGGTAATTCTCGGTTACCCACCTCTTTAAAGTGAAAGGTTACCTGTAATAAAGCATCAACGGTTACTTTTTCAACACCTGCATAGTAGGAACTAAAATGCGGTGCACCTTCATTCACTAATAAGTCAAAACTAAACTTCACATCGCTAGCGGTGATCGCTTCACCATCTTGAAAAGTAGCTTTAGGGTTAATTAAAAAACTAACAGAACTAAAGTCATCTGCGACTTTAACTTGTGAAGCAATTAGAGCGTATAAGCTAAAGGGTTCATCGGTTGATTGTTGCAATAACGTATCATAAATACGTGTTATGCCGCTGGCAGCATTTCCTTTAACAATAAAAGGGTTTAGTGAGTCAAAACTGCCAATACTAGCTTGCTTGAATACTCCACCTTTTGGTGCATTCGGGTTGGCATAATCAAAGTGTTCAAAATCAGCGTCATACTTAAGATCGCCATACATGCTAATCGCATTATTCCATGATGCACTTTGAGCGCCAATGCTCACACTAAATAGCATATAAAATAGGCAGATACGTATAAGCTTATTAATCATAATAGAAAAACCAACACTGGTTGAAAAATATAGGAGTAGTAAAGATAACAAATACTTAGTTTAATAAAAGGTTTTTAAATGAAAAAAGAAGATATAAAAAACAGTGAAGTAAATCGCGGAACTTATTCACTCCAAAGTGGACTAACTTTTAGGTTTCAACAAGTAAAAGTTGAAGTTTTTTTAAGAAAATATGGTTAGGTCAAAGAATTACTTTGTTTATCTAAAAGGGCTATAAAGTGTGATCTAAGTCGCTTTTAATTTACAGTGAAAAGCCTAATCTATTTATGAACACAACAAGTGTTACAACAAAAAGGTGTCCTATATGAGAATTGAAATTACTAGCAAACAAATGACTATCACAGACACAATGCGCGCAAAAGTAGAGGAACGTTTTGAAAAATTAGAAAAACTACAAACTTCTCTTATCAATCCCCATTTTATTATCACTAAAGAGCCTAAAGGCATGAAAATTGAAGGTACTATTGGTGTACCAAACGGTAAAGTTTTTGCTCACGCAGAGCATGATGATTTATATGTTGCCATCAATCAATTATTCCAAAAAATTGAACGTCAACTAAATAAACATAACCATAAAGATGAAGCAAACCGTGCCAAGAATAATGGTAAAGACTTATGTCGTAACGGAGAAATTTCAGGAGAGCCTATTGAAGAGCCAGAAGTTGAAATTGAATCAGATGCTGAAATCAAATTAAATAAAGAGTTTGCTGCATAATTGTTATCAACAAGATGGATTAAAGTAGCTAGCTTTAAACAATCTTAAACAGTTTAAAAAATAATTAAAAAAGCAAATAAAAGGAGGTTAAACACCTCCTTTTTCGATCTTGGCAATGAATAAACTAACTTAAGTCCTAAACCTAACTGCTAAAGCTAATAACCAGCTCCATCGTAAATCTAGACATTAAGCCCAATCATCAAGTTAAACCTAGCATCTAAAGCAAGAAGCTAGGTCTAATAGCTGAATCTAATAGCTAAGTCTAATGACTAAGTATAAAGCCTGTCCCAACAACCAAGCTTAATAAACAAGCCTAATAAACTAGTACATTAATTTATACTATGACTTAGTTTCGTAATGACGATTATCGTGTACTTGCTGAAGCATCACTCTGCTTTCATCAAGGAACAGCTTAGAATAGTCACCCATCCAATTGGTCACAGATTTAAAGCGGTCAATAAACTCTTCACGATTGTTTGCTTCCAATAACTCAATCGCATCCGCGAAATGTTTATGGTATTGCTTGATCATGGTTAAGTTACTTTTTTGCGACAAAATAATATCTGCATATAAAGCAGGCTCTTGTGCAAATAAACGTCCGACCATCGCTAGCTCTAAGCGATAAATAGGCGAGCTTAAGTCTAACAATTGCTCTAAATCAGCATCAACTTCTTGCAAATGTACACCGTACACAAAACTCGTAAAATGACGTAGTGCTTGGATCAAAGTCATAGACTGATCGTGTGTTGGTGCAGCAACAGGATACAAGTGCGCGCCCCAAATTTTCATTTGGTCAATCAGCCATTGATACTTCTCTGGGTCACGACCATCACAGTACACAATCACTTGCTTTGCAAAGCTTGATATATCTGGACCGAACATTGGATGTAAACCAACCACAGGACCTTTATGAACAGCTAACATCTCAGTTAAAGGGGAGTCCTTAATACTGGTGATATCGGTTAAAATACAATCTTCAGGCAAGAAAGTAAGTTGCTTGATCACATCAACAGTGACATCAATTGGCGAACCCACAATAACGAGTCCCGCTTTGCTACAAATAGCTTCAGCTTGATCCCAGTTACTACGGCCTAGAATATCAACGTCATAGCCAGATAGTTTAAACATCTCGACAAAACGCTGACCTAGCAAACCATTACCACCAATGATCACAATACGCTTCATATCAGGATTAACAGTTTTAAAGCCAGTATCATTTTCACTAGCATAAGACTCACGCATGGTACGGCGTAAAATATCTTCAATAAGGTTGGCTGGCACACCTTTTTGCTCAGCTTCTTCACGACGTTTAGCTAACATCGCGGCTTCGCGCTCTGGCACATAAATAGGCAAGCCATGCTTAGTCTTAACTTCGCCAACTTCTCCTACAAGGCGTAAACGCTCTGCTAATAAATCAATGATTTGCTGATCAACAGCATCAATCTGATCTCTTAATTTAGTTAAAGGCATAATTTACTTCTTATTTGTTCTGGACTGTATCTTTCAATAATACTGCCGCTTCATCTAATAATTCACAGGTAGTTTGCCAATCAATACACGCATCTGTAACTGATACACCGTATTGTAACTGCTCAGCAGGTAACGATGCTGGTTGATTACCGGCATTAATATTACTTTCTAACATAATACCTATAATAGATTTATTGCCACCAACTACTTGCTGGAAAACATTTTTTGCAACTAATGGCTGTAATTCATGATTTTTACTAGAGTTTTCATGGCTACAATCAACAATTAAAATATTTTCCATTTTAGCTTTAGTTAATGCTTGCTCAGCTAATGCAACATTGATTGAATCATAATTTGGTTTACCACCGCCACCACGTAAAATAACATGGCCATCTTTATTACCAGCAGTTTGCAATAATGCACTTTGTCCAGACTGATTAATACCCATGAAACGATGTGGTGCAGAAGCTGATTGCATTGCATTAACGGCAGTAGAAAGACTACCATCGGTGCCATTTTTAAAGCCAACTGGCATTGATAGACCACTCGCCATTTCACGGTGAGTTTGAGACTCCGTAGTACGCGCACCAATTGCTGACCAGCTAAATAAATCACCGATGTATTGTGGGCTAATTGGATCCAATGCTTCAGTCGCGATAGGTAAACCTAACTCTGAAATCCATAACAATAATTCACGCGCTTTTTTCAGGCCGGCTTCAATATCAAATGAATCATCCATATGAGGGTCGTTAATTAACCCTTTCCAACCCACTGTAGTACGTGGTTTTTCAAAATAAACACGCATAACAATATATAAAGTATCTTTATATTGTTCATGTAACTCTTTCAAACGGGTTGCATAGTCTTTTGCAGCTTCAACATCGTGAATAGAACAAGGACCACAAATCACTAAGAAGCGTGGATCTTTTTTATGCACAATATTAGAAATAGTTTGACGAGATTCATGAATGAATTGATAAACACTATCAGAAGCCGGTAAAGAGGCTTTAAGCTCTGTTGGTGTAATTAAAACTGTTTCTGATTGGATGTGGATATTTTCATTTTGTCGCGTAGTCATTTTGCTCTCATTCATTATTAATAATAAAAGCATCATAGCATAGCGAAATAATAGATCATGTGATTAAGCGATAGAGGCCAGATAAATGCAGATTTAGTCAAAAATAATACATAAATTATCAGGCTTTGTTTTACACTGTAGGACAGGATTTTGTTTTTTTAATTGATCTCATGAGATTTAAGGTGTTGATACGGATATGCAAATAATAACTTCCCACATTATTACCTCATGGTCAGAAGTCGATCAACTTAAAAAAAGTTGGAATACTTTATTGCATCAATCTGATGCTGATAATATTTTCTTAACCTGGCAATGGATTGATAGCTGGAAAAAAACCTGTTCAGCCAATACAAAGCCATTTTTTGTAATATTAAAACAAGCAGAGCAAATTGTCGCTATCGCCCCTTTCTACATTCAACCGTATCGACTATTCAAATGTATCAATTATAACGTACTACGTTTCGCCGGAGACCAAGGTATAGGCTCGGAGTATTCCAATTTCATCGTTAAACAAGAACATAGTATCGCCTTAAAAGAACAGCTATGGTCCGCATTAGTGGCAAGCCATAAAAAATCACATTGGGATATTATTTGGTATAGCAACGTTGCGAGTTGGACGAGAGGTGGAGAAACATTAATTGCAGCCTTGAATAAAACAAAAAAACTAAAACAACAATCACGTGAAGTCGAATTTGCAAATACCGACCTAGAAAAAATCTCAGAGCAAATCCTCCCTTCTCTATCTAAAAGTTTGCGCACTAATATCAAACAAACGCAAGGTTATTTAAGCCGACAAGGTCAATGGCAAGTGAGTTTCTGCGATAACCCAGCGCAACTCGAAGAAGAACTACAAGAGTTATTTACATTACACAATTTACGTTGGCAAAAAGCGGGTTTACAAGGTTCCTTTGCAAGAAGGCCTGAAATGGCAGCCTTTTATTCTCATTTTGTGCCTAGAGCATTACAACAGGGCTGGCTACGTTTAGCTAAATTAGAGTGTGAAGGTATTACCCAAGCAATGCAGATTGGTTATGTATATCAAGAACAGTTTTTTGCATTACAAGAAGGTTTTAACGCTGAGTTTCAAAATGGAGTAGGACAAGTCTTACGCTATCATGTTTTTCAGCAGTGTTTAAAAGAAGGGCTTACAGATTACGACTTTCTAGGTCAATATACAGATCATAAAAGACGCTGGCTCGCTGAAAAACGCAATGGGCATAACTTGATGATTTGGCCAAATTCAATCAAAAACATCATATTTAATGTCATGACTATCTGGCCAACAGGCAGGTACTTTAACCCCTTATAAATAGGCATTAATGAGGATTTAAGCACTTACCACTTGAATTCAAGAGAACTAAAAAAACGTTTCTACTTATGAAATTAATCATTAAGTAATTAATAGAAAACAGTTAAGCACCCCATGAGATGCTTGTTGTAAATGCTCTATCTTCACTAATGTGAGCAGATATAGCTAACGTAGTAATAGCCACTTTCTGATGATAACCACGACTTAACCAGCCCAATGATGGCGTCTGTTTATCTTCACTCTCCACACCAGTAATTAGCTCTACAGAGCTTCTTTCTGGCAGTTTAATGGTGATTTGATCATTACCCAACAACAAATGACAAACGCCATTATTAATCTCAATATTCTGACAATCTTCAGAAAAATGAAAATAAATAACAACATCGTGTTGGCCTTGCGTTTTAAGCTCGTCGGTAATATTTATCTGCTTTTCCAACACATTCAGTTTAATACTACGTTGATGCGTTACCGGAGAGCCTAAACGTTGATAACCATTGTGTTCAGCGACCAGTTCTCCACCCAATTCGCTAGGCAACCACTTACAACAAGAAGCTTGGGCATGAGATTCCCACATAAAAGGCCCGGTCATAACAGACTGATCTAAGCCGTCAATTTCGACAGTATTATGCGCCTGGGTTTTACGGAAATGATTACGCCATTGTGGAAAACTGAAATAATCATAGGTGCCTGTATCAACAAACAAATCATTTCGATTAATACGCACTACACAGCTCAGTGCATCGGCATGGCCATGAGCGGCAATTGCCGTATAACCTAACTCGGCAGCATCGACTAATATACTTGCTTGATTACCTTCACTCACTTTACCAGCTTGCAGTAAATAATAGCCTGAGTCAGTAAACGCAAATGAACTGAGTTCCTGTTCTTTAGTCAACTCTTCAGCCGTTGACTGTTGTCTGTTATTAAATAGCCAAAATGCAGATTCACTCGGTTGTTTTTTACCTTGAGCAAAGATTTCATCATCATAAAAATGGCTAACAATATCAGATAATGCATTAATATTATGAACATGATCTCCTAAATCAATAACATAACCATCATCTTGATCGCCCAACATTGGATAATGCTCACCACCTTCTGCAATAATTGCGATGAACTGGCTTAATTTCTTAAGCGTTTGCCAATACGTAGGTGAAAAATCATCTTCACTCCATTTACCTGCTAATGCCGTAAACAGATAAAATTGAAACACAAAGAATTGATAACTAAAAGCATGCTCTTTGGTACAGCCGTCATTGAAGGTTTGTGCCTGAATTTCATTTTCTAATACCGCTTTGCTTTTTTGTTGCCATTGCGGTGCATCTTTTAGCATAGTGAAATAGCGTGCAGCAATATAAACACCCGCCGCTTCGCCAACTAAATGATTATTGGCAGAAGTACCTTGAGAAAACTTACCACTTACATCTCGACAATGTAAAAAAACACTTTCTAATAATCGATCTTTAAAATCACCAACAAATAATCCAGAGTCTTTAATTAAATCAATTGTCCATACCCAACTAATCAAGCGAATAGATAGCTCTAACGGACTACGCCAGTTCATCCCCTTGCCGTAAGGATTTTGATCTAACCAATGGGTTATTTGCTGCACAGCCGCCTGTGCATATTTAAGTTCACCAGTGACTTTATAAGCACGCGCTAACACTACCATTTGATGATGACGATTAGGCTCCCAAACTAACTTACAATCGCCATTATTTTTAAAATCACGGTAGTTAACGGAAAGAATATGACCAAGGTTTGAGTAAATACCTGCACTATGATCTTTATGCCAATTAATAGGTGATTCAAGGTGATGTTCTTGTAAATCAAAATAACTTAATTTATGCGCGATAATTGATTCAGCTTTAGCTAATAAAGGTGCTTTCCAAGCATCGTCATATTCAGCGACTTGCCCTTCAAACACACTAAAGCCAGGCTTAAAGGTAGCCTGAGGGTCATATTGCTCAGTATATTGAACTTTAGGTACCCAATTAAACTGAACGCGTAATCGCTCAATCCAAGCATCACTTAAAGAACTTATTCGCCAAGTGACTTCGTCAACTGACATCATTTTAATTCGTTTGATATACCAAGTAATAGGCTGCATTTATATGGTTAAACTCTTTAATTATTAATACTAAGGGTTAAGGTATGAATACTAAGGATTAAGATATGAATGAATAAATTCACTCAATTGTTGTTCAGCTAACACACTGTCCTGACCATCGAAATCTAATGCAACGGCAACCAGTGTTGCGCCAGGCTCACCCACCAAAGCCGCTTGTACTTCAGCGAGTTTAGCTCTCTTTTTGTCACTAGTGATCACACCGTTAATAACATACCAAGATGCAATCATACGGTATCGCGCCAGTGAACGCTGAACCACAACCAAGTTTGCTTGTTGCAAATATTGATTATCGAGTAAAGGTAATTTTTTATCTTCAACATCATGCCAAAATTGATCATCGTAAAGATAATTCTCCACAAAGATCATCTCACTAGCTTGTTCTTGCTTAACATAATCAGCCAGATAGACCTGAAAGCCCACATCCTTTTTTACATAATAAAAGAAACGCTCTTTACTTGCGCCCTGCGAATAAGGCTTCCAATTCGGGCTATAGCTTTTGCTTTCACCGGCCATTTCATAATTGCTTAAAGTGGGCACAGTGAATGCGTAATTCTCATTAAATCGAGAAGGGATCCAGTAAGTCGCCGCAATAAATACAATAAGTAAAGTAATGGCAGTGAGGGCATGTGTTTTGTTAATAACATCTACTTGTTTTACAGGTAACGAGTCCACTGCCTTGTTATTAACAACGGCACTATCATCGAAGTAAGTACGTGCAATGTAAATAAGTGGCAATAAACAAAGCGCAAACACAATCCAACCAAAGGTTAAGTGGTCATGCACTATAAAGTGATTCATCTCAGTGTAAGTACCAACAACGATAATAATAATGATACGTAACCAATTGGCTAACACGGCAATAACCAAGCAAATAATTAAAAAAGTAAGTGTTTTTTTCTGCGATAATTTATTAATAAAACTAACAAAAAATGCTAATAATGCCGATACCATGAAAAAGCCCAAACCAGAACAAGCAGGCTCAACATCAAACAAACCACCAGCTGTTGATAAGCGGTAACCGTCTCGACCGACCGGAATACCAATTAACTCTGGCCCCCATTGGCCTGCAGCAGTAGATAATTCACGCAGTGGAAATTGTAAAATATTCCAGACAGGAAATATAAGAAACAACATGATAAAAGGTAATGCACAGGCTTGAAGTGTCTTAAGGCCATATAGAGCACTAAATAGAAATAGAATAATAAAAAATAAAGCCAGTAATTGTAATTGCTGAATACTAGCGAGCATAGCAACAAAATTGACTAATAAACTACCTAACAACCCAAGAGTGCAAATAATAAAGGAGGTAGTTGTATTTTGACTTAATCTAATCGATTTACGCTTGGTCCAAAAAGCATATATGACAACAAATATCCCCAAAAAACCGTGACTATAAGGGCCATCACTATTCCACTCTTCAAAGATAGCAGATAAGGCAGGAAGATTAGCTAATAAAAGAATAGCTAAAGGAACAACAAAGAAAGTATGAATCGAGTTTTTTTTAAACAAAAGAAGTTGCTCCAAAGGGACTTAAAATTTTATTCATGTATTAATATTTCATGATAAACAGCAACAGTTCTCGCTGCAACTTGGTCTGAGTGATACAAATCTAATGCTAATTGTCGTGATTTCTCCTGCATTTTTTTCGCTAATTCAGGATTGGTCAGAATACGCTCACATTTTGCTGCAATATCCTTCTCATCAAATGGATTAATTAAAAAACCTGTTTCTCCATTTTTAACCATATATGGCATACCACAGCGATTTGATGTTACCACTGGCACTCCCACCGCCATCGCTTCTTCAATACCCATCGGAGAATTTTCTTCTAAAGAGGCTAATGCATATATCGAGGCTTTGCATAATTCGTCTTGAATTTGCGTGATATTAATTCGGCCTAATAAAACAACCTGGTCCTGCAAGTTATTATCTTTAATGGTTGTATCAAGTAATCTGGCATATTCTTCATCAACGACACTTCCAGCAATCCTAAGCTGTACATTAATACCCTTTTTAACTAGCAAGGCAACGGCTTTAACTAATTGAATAGGGTTTTTGCGAGGAGTAAGCACTGAAGAGGTAAAAATAGTACCTGACACTTCTTTCCTATTTAATTTAAAAAATGAATCTGAAATAGGATTATCGATATCAAATATATTTGCTTTGGTAACACCACTTAATCTTTCCCGAACATAAGGACTTATTGAGATAATATTAGGTTGCTTTGACCAACTTCTTTTCTCAATGAACTCCCATATTTTAGAGCGTAAAAATTTAAATTTCCCTTTCGCTAATAAGGTATCAGCATAGATAAAACCGTGCACGGTAAATACCTTAGGTATCAAAAGCTCATTAACCATAATACCGTAGGTATCATGTACATGAATCAAGTCAGGAGAAAGGTTTGTTACCTTGTTTTCAATTAATCTTTTACCTTCGCCTAGCGCATTTTTAAGTTCACTACCCGCTGGCTTAGGTAAACGATGAATAGTTACATTGCCAACATTGGTTATAGTCGCTTTTTGAGTGCTTGCACATAAAGTAACGACATGAATATCAAACTCTGAATATTTAGATAAAGACGGAATAAGGTTCACGCTGACCGCTTCGACCCCACCATGGGGCCTACTGATATCAATTGGAAACTGTGTAATAAATGCGAGTTTTATTTTTTTCATTAAAGGCCTAACCCGTTTCTGATAGTTGGGTAGATAGTTGGGTAGATAGTTGGGTAAATAATATCTCAAAACGTTTCATCACTTCATCAACAGTATGATTGTTAACATAGTAATGTCTAGCATTAACAGAACGTTCTTTCCATAGTTCAGGATCGTCATGAAAAACTTTAATTGCGTCAACTAATTCACTTTTAGAATGTGCACTTATCCCAAGGTTTTTATTCTTAATTAAATTATCAGGATCAAAAGTAGATACGATAGGTAGGCTATGGCTCCAAGCTTCTAAAAAGGTATTTGGGTAACCTTCATACTCTGATGTGCAGCAAAAAAGAGAGCTAGCACGATACAAGGCAGGCATTTCTTCACGTGCGACCATGCCTAAATAGCTAACATTTGTTAATTGTGACATTTTATCAAAGAGCATTTGATAATACTCATTTTCCATAACAGGACTACCACCAACAACAAAATTTACTTCAGGAAGTTCAGCGGCAACTTCTAATAACAATTCGAGGCGTTTACATACGTGAATACGGGCTGCCCATAAAACAGTAAACTTCTCATTTGAAAATTGAGCTGATTTGCTTTCACTTTTATCAGGGCAAGGCATAGGCATAACAGCGGAGTCTAATGAAAAACCGTTTTTCAGTAATATTCTTTGCTGCTCAGTTTGAGCTATAATTTGATCTGCATTGTTTAAACCATATCGATAAAGAACACGCTCTCGCCATTTTTTCATGACAGGCAGAGAGACATCGGCATCGGCATCACTTGCTAATGAATATAAAAACTTTTTATGATTAGCTTTACACCACATTGCAACTTGGCCAGTAACATATTCACCACAGTTTTGATAATAAACATCTGCATCAGCCCTTTTCATTGCGCTAATTAACCCAGTCCAACGAGGCGTAAAAAAACGCAGACCAGGTAAACCTGCATCTTTTCTGCAGATTTTTATGATATTAACGCCATTTATGATTTCATCTTCATCAGAGCCTTCAGACCAAGTTAATATCGAAACTTTGTGCCCTTTAGCAACTAGCCATTTAGCCATTAAACTAGTTTGTCTTTCAACACCGCCAATTGAGCCATCGCTTCCACCTTTCATAGCTCCATATGCAAAATGAGCAACAAGACAAACATTAACCATTATATTCAACCTTTAATTCATTAACTAAAATATTTGTATTTAATAGATCACTACATTATATGCATACAATGAGTCTCGTTTAAATTATTAGATTGCACTATTTTTAAAACTTAACGGTTAAACTGATAAAAAATTTCTTTTACAGTTTTATTTAACGGAAAGTGAAGGCGTTTTAGAGTCATTAAATCATCATGCTTATCACAGAGGCCTGCATCAGTTGAAAAAGCTGCAATATAGCCGCTCTTTTTTACTAGATTTATTGCCAAAGTATTATAGTTTCCATTCGGATAACAAAAATAGTCACATTTAATGCCTAACTCTTTTTCTATACGTATCTTGGATTGCTGTAGTTGAAATAATATTTGTTCTTCAGTTAAGCTATTTAAACGCCAATGATCTACCGTATGGCTTGCTACATCGATACGATTTTTTTTAACAACTTCCCTTAATAAAAACCACGGTGCAGTGGAAGACCAATCATCATCGTGACTAATATCAGACAGAGCTTTACCGGAACGTATTTCAAGCTTACGGGAAAGCCCATTAAATAAATGATTCATTTTAATATCATCATTAAAGGATTTTTTACAATCATCTCGAAACTGTTGATAACAAACTTTTAAAGTTTCACGAGTGGTTGCATCAAAAGTATAATCCACGCCCTCATGCTCAATAGAAATAATACTCCCCATATTTTGTTGTAGCGCATAATCTAAACGATCAAACCAAAAAGGCTTACCAGAGTCTATGTGACCCGTAGCAATAAATAACAATGGCTTAATGCCAAATTTTTCACAAATAGGCAACGCATAATCAATAGTATTTCTATAACCATCATCAAAAGTGAGTAGTAAAGCATGTTCAATTACCGGAACTTTTCCCTCTAACATACCAATACATTGCTCTGTGGTTATAAAATTGTAATGTTTAGACATGACTTTCAGTGTACTTTCAAGTTCTGATTGCTGTAACTGAGGACGAAGAGGTTCCCAAAGGGATTGCCCATGCTTTTCCATAACCCCATGCAAAGTTAATACAGTTATTTTATGCCGGTTTTTGTTATGTATATAATCTAAAATACCTAGCCTAGATAAAAGACTTAAGATTGACTGCTTTAAAAAAACTCTCATTATACTAAAGGCACTCCATCAAGATAAAAATTAAAATAAACTTGTTGCTTGTATATAAAATAAACTATTTAAATCGATGACTTATAAAATTGTAACTTTAGCCATAAATTAAGCCTTTTTGCGGACATAAAGAAAAAGCTATTTCAAACGTGAATTAACCTCAACAATGTTTCATATGGACAATCAATAAATGAACTACAACAATCAAAGAAATAATATTAAATTATTTTTTAGGAGTATTACCTAGCAAATCTTCATAATGGTTAATCACAATATTTACGTAAGTACTTATTTCATACTTTTGTAAATCTTGTTTTGCCATTTGTGAAAATTGTGAATTTAAATCTGGGTTTAACATGATACTAATAATTTTTTCTGCTAAATCGTCAGCGTTTTCTCTATCAAATAACAGACCATTTTGACCATGTTCTATTACCTCAGATATTCCACCAGAACGAGTAGCAACACATGGCAAACCCGTTGCCATCGCTTCGATTAATGCAGCTGGCATTCCTTCTGATCTAGAAGGAAGTATAAACAAATCACTAGCACTTAATATTTCAGGGATATCATGTCGAATACCTGTAAAAATGACCTTATTGCCTAAGTTATATTCAGTGATTTTCGTAAATAACTCTTGAGAATAGAGAGATGATTTTTTTGCCCCTACAAATAAAAGTTTTGCTTGTGGGATTTTTTTACAAACCTTTGCAAAAGCCTCAATAGCAATATCCCAGCCCTTTACTGGTACACAATGACCAACTGTTGTGATGACAATATCTGATGCTTCAAGTTCTAGTCGATTACGAACACCTGTTCTATCTGCATAAATAAATCTAGCCAAAGAAACTGGAGTATAAACGGTTACAATTTTATTTTTAAAGCCAACTTGCTCACTCAGTTCTTTACCAGCGATGTCAGCAATTGCTAAAATTCGGTTTGAGATTAAACATGTAATCCATGTACTCAACATCAACCTTTGTAGCCCACGAGGAATTGTCCCTTTTTCATAATAAGAAGACATCGCAAGTTTAGACCAAATTCTGATCTTAACATTGGCAAGTTTCGCAGCGATCAATGGACTAGTATGATCATTGTAGCAATGAAAAACATCACACTTTACTTTTTTTAGTAACTTGTAATTACGATAAATACTAGCGAGATCAAAATTACCTTTAGACCTGGGTTGATAGACTATTTTGCAACCAGCTTCTATAAATGGCTGAACCAACGATGCATCATCTGGTTTTTTTGATAAAACCAACCAATTAGTCCAACCATTTTCATGGCATTTTTTTATTAGCATCAAGTAACTAAGCCATTTTGATGTCATGAAGACGGGGCTTCCTCCCCAATAATGGACAATGTTTACTTTCTTTTGCAATTCCAATCACCTTTAATAGTATTTAAATAAAGAAAACAGATTCTTCACATATGTTGATTATACATATAATTCTCTAAATATTGACATCGTATATCAACAAATAACCCTTTCAAATTCAAAGTACTTGAATAATGAGAAAATTGAATTTTTTGGAGATACAAAGATAAGGTAAAAGAGCCAAGTCAATAAATTAGCATCTGTTAAAAATCAAAGTAAAGTTAGCTTTTAAAGATCCCCCTAAAGAATAGGATTCAAAATAGTTAATTATTACTGATCTGTTTTTCTATTTAAGCTTAGGTTGGTATGGAACGGTGCTTTAATTAATTTTTCGAAGAGATTAATGGCATACAAACTAAAAGAAACTATACTCCAATCCAAGTTTTATAGAAAAGAAATTTTAAAAAAGGAGCTAAAAATGATCAAGTCAATGAAAACAATAAGGTATATGAAATATTCATTTATTGTATTGTTATTTTCCATAGTTACTAATGTTTCAGCATATACAATGCCTGTAGGAATACCTAATACCACTTTAGATTTTCAACAAGAAATGCCCTCAAGACCTAGTGACTGGAGTATCGAACAACCAGGTTACTATTACATAAATTATCAAATAGGTAGCGATAAACAAACTTATGGGACACCTGACGCACCACGTAAATCGTTCCCTAATCCTGCATCTGCTGGTTCATATATTGAAATTTCAGGGGAATATACTCAAGGTTTTAAAACCCATGGTGATCGGGTATATGCGCTTAATGGTACCGATGCGGATTGGAGTGCAGGTATATCAGGTCCAGTATGGGTTACTGAAGCAAAAGATACTGGTGGGGTAATTAGTAAAGTAGGGTTTATAATGATGGGTGCAAACGTATTCATCTCCGACTTAGACTTTATTAATGGTGCCAAATTGCAAGTTGGTTCACCAACTGAAGGTAGAGCCGTTGAAAACGTAGTAATGCGAAATCTTGATATTACAGGTGGGAATATCGCAATAAGCGGTTATAAAGGAAATACAACAAGAGCTGAAAATGTTGTAATATTCAATAGTGAAATACACGATTTAGGTGATATAGATTCTTTAACTGATGATGACCAAACCCTAATTCAGATAACCGCAGGTGTTTCAAATGTATGGGTGCTAGAAAATAAACTTTACAACGCTAACGGCACAGGGCTTCAAGTTCTTGGGGATAAAGCAAGAGCAACTACAAGCAATATATATGCAGGTAACAACGAAGTTTACAAGGTTAAACAAAGTGGCTTATGGGTTAAGTATGGCTCTAACGTAGTTTTTTCTAGTAATCGAGTGCGTGATATTATTGGGCCAACGTGGTCTCCAGCCAAAGGGATTGGCGCTCAGTATGCACCCGATAATTATTGGATAATTAATAACCATATTAGCGGTGTTGAATACGGCATACGCATTGCTTCTACTGATACTACTACATGGGATAAGAAAATCTATGCTATTGGTAATGTCATTCACAATGTTAGACCTTTACGAGGCGGAGCTGATACTATTGGGCCTATTGATTCAACATCTTCTTGGCAATCAGCAGCAATACACGTAGCGAGTGGTGATGAATTCTACGCTTATAATAATTTAATATTTGATGCTCCTAATGGGATAACAGCATCTACACAAAATATATCAATGTGGATAAAAAATAATATCTTGTTAGATGTTACTGGAGGTCATGAAAACGAACCTGCGGGCTATCACATCATGTTAGAGTATTTAACGCTGAATGAAAAAGCCATTATTGAAAATAATTATTTTGGTGCAGGTATGTATGTGTACACTAAAGCATCGGGCCTTAAATTACAGGATTATTCAGTAACAGCCCTAAATGCTAGAGCAGGTGCTAGCGGTAATGCTCAAGGCACTAATATTATTACACAAAATAATATTAGCTCAATAATGGATGCGACGAGTATTGATGATATGGACTTTAAACAACTTAAAGATGCAGGCACCAATGTCAATGATATTTTAATAACTCGGTTTAAATCCCTATTCCCTAGCACTAGCGGAATAAATTCAGATATTTTTAAGAAGCAACGCAACCTTGGGAACTCGATTGATATAGGGCCATTTGAACAATATGGAGTTAAACAAGTCTTTACTATTCCTGTAAAACCAGGAGAGTTAACATTATTTCAACTGGAATAAGGCAGTGCTAAAATTAGCATTAATATATTAACTAACATTACAGAGCTTTATTAATAAAGTGACGTACCCCACTAAAAGCTAACCAAGCAAATGAATTTAATTGGTTAGCTTTTTATATTCTGACAATTACCTAAAATATTTTAAGTCATTAAATATAGTTTCCAACTAACTTGAAATATTGGTTTTCTGATCAACAAAGATTGACTTACCGCGTTCCGTTAATGGAATGTCATCAACTTGTGCTACAGAAACTTCTATTCGGTGCTGCAATTTATTACTGATATTATTAATAATTCGTTGTTTGCTTTCCTCCGAAAAGACTTTACTCGCTCTGATTTTAATTACTGCTACACCGGGAGTGTCTTGATAAAATTGATACTGTAATACATCATCAAAGGTATCGTCATGCATATTAACGGCAGTCCATGAAATTAAACTATTATCACGTGCGACTAAATTTTCTTGAATGCGATGTCCTCTGATATTTTTAATGATTAAATGGTGGCGCTGACAAGCCTCACAATAATCACCAACATACTCAGCAAAATCACCTGTTTTATAACGAATAAATGGCATTACAGTATTGATAAAGCCAGTTCCGACTATTTCACCAACCTGACCTTTTTCTGTAATTACATTGTCATTTTCATCCAATAACTCCAAATAACCATAAGTCGGCCAAACATGGTAATCGGCTGTATGTTCACATTCACCGGCAGCAACAAGTTTTTCACTGTGCCCATAAGAGGAGTAATATCGACAGTTAAATACTGATTCAACAAAAGTACGTTGCTCTGGATAGACATTTTCTGATTCAGCTAAAACAGCTTTAATATTATTAAATGTTATATTTTCTTTTTTCGCGAATCTGGCTAATTGATATATTGATGAAGGATAAACATGCAGGAAGCAATCTTTCAGCGTTTTAATATGAGAAATATAATGACTCATGCCTTTGTCGTTCATGTGAAAATTACTATAATAATGTTCTTTAAAAATAGGATCGTAACTTCGGTCCCCCCTCTTTTGAACCCGTAACGCGCCCTCTTAACACGGCTTTTATATCTCCAAGTTTAAACCCTGCTTTACGCCAACCATCAACTAAGTAAGCATATTCAACCTGTGAACGACTTGCATTAATGTAAAAAGCAAGGGGAATACCACTTGTTCCGCCTGTTGTTACATAATCTACATCGGAGTTATTTTTATCTTGGATTCAGATCATAAGTGCATAACTTGAATTGGTAGAAAAGACGGTCAGCTGAATATATGCTTATCGCTTTTTCTCCGGCAAGAGATGCAACAATGAAAACATATAAACAACTGACCTACGAACAACGATGCCAGATTTATGCGCTAAAGAAAATAGGCATGAGTCAAAATAAAATAGCTAAACAACTGAATGTGAATCAATCAACGCTTAGTAGGGAGCTTTCTCGCAATACAGGTAAGCGAGGTTATCGAATTAACCAGGCCCAACAAGCTGCAGTTAAAAGGCGTATTGAAGCGCGTAAAGCGATTAAAATGACATCTACTCTGATTGCATTAATAAATGTAAAACTAGGTGAAAAATGGAGTCCTGACCAAATCTCAGGATGGCTTAAGAAAGAGCATGGTACCAGTATTAGCGATGAAACTATTTACCAACATATTTGGTCCGATAAGCGGAGTGGTGGTCAATTATTCCAATATCTGCGTCGAAAAGGCAAGGCTTACCAAGCGCGCAATAAAGATAAACAAGCTGGTCGAGGTTTTATCAAGAACCGCGTCAGTATTGATGAGCGACCTAATATCGTTGATACACGTAGCCGAGTTGGTGATTGGGAAATAGATTTAGTCATTGGTAAAGGGCACAGCGGCGCATTAGTGACTATTGTTGAGCGTAAAACGCGTTTTACAGTATCGACACGTATTGATGATAAATCAGCAAAGACTGTCACTGCGGCCACACTTGCATTATTAAAACCATTTAAAAATGCAGTTTTAACCATCACCGCTGATAACGGTAAAGAGTTCGCTTATCACGAAGAGTTAACCAAAAAATTAAAGTGTGCAGTCTATTTTGCAGACCCATACTGTTCATGGCAACGGGGTTTGAATGAAAATACAAATGCTTTGTTAAGACAATATTGGCCCAAATCTACCGACTTTAAAAAAGTATCGAATTCATTAGTAAAAGAGGTAATATTGAAACTCAATGACAGACCAAGAAAGAAATTAGATTACAATACGCCAGCCAAATTAATGGCTGAACATATGGCAGCTATAGCTGCTTAGTCGTTATGCACTTCAGAGTTGAATCCGCCGCAGATAAAATAAGTTTTGTTGTTTCTCTAAATTGCCTACCAATTAGGTACTCTAAAGGAACAACTGAAAGCGCAAGGCCAGCCAATTTCTTAAAAACAGGAGGCATTGCCTCCCATATATTTTTCTTTGAAAATGCTTTCTTCATATTAATTATTTTCCGAAATAAAAACGTTATCCCATTGTTTTAGTACACACTCAAGATCAAAGGGTTTAGATGACGAACTAGCATTAAACGAATACTTTTCAAGTGGTTGATGTGTCGATAACAAATTCAAAACTATAATCATTTATTAGACAACTTTATAAAAAATCGAGAAAAATAATAGCGGCTCGCTGCTGCTAACCCTTCTCTTTGGCACATATTAGCTACTGATTTTAGGTGCAACTTTACCCACAGGGCACGTGCTAATACATAATTCATTTGAGCAAAAAAAACACTGGAAAAAAATGAAGACAACCAATTAATTTCCTGTTCGAGCCTATACTTATCCTCACCTTGTAAATACTCTACTTGTAGCTCGCTATTGATAAAAAAAGGTACAACTTTAATTTCTTTTATTTCCTTGTCTTGAATAACAAACTCAAGACTTAAGCTATATTTGGTACTCGGCATTGCTTTAGTATCAATATCAATTAAAAAATTACCAATCCCATAAAATATAATCTTACCTTTATATTTTTCAATACCTTGTATAACATGAGTATGGTGACAAATAACACAATCGGCTCCTGCATCAATTAATGCCTGCGCTCTTTTTCTTGAAATCTTATCAGTATAACGGCAAAATTCAACACCTTGATGCAAAGACACAAGCAATAAATCTGCAGTCATTTTCAACTTTTTAACATCAGTTACCATTTCGCGCACAGATTTGTAAGAAACATTTATCTCGGTATCAGTTGGAAATGGATGCGCCGCTGGTGAGTAAGCAATTAATGAAACATTTGCGCTTGGCAAATTAACTTGATGTTCAAAACTTTCAGAGTAGCTACCCATAGCCCCAAAACAACCCATTCCTTTTTTGTATACAGCATCAATGGTATCTTGAGCTCCGACAACTCCTAAGTCTAAGAAGTGATTATTTGCTACATTTACGACATAATTAACATTCTGAGGAAAAACATTCAAATACCTCTCGACTCCATTCATAAGAACAGGCTTGGGTTCCCAAGGCTCGCCTCTTTCTGTTAAGCAACATTCCAAATTAAAGATGACAGTTGATTTTTCGTCAAAAATCTCCCTTACAAGCATAAAATTATAATCGTTTCCATGCCGCTCTATTGTTCTTGCTACTCCCCTCGCTAGAGCGATATCCCCTAAAAATAACATGCTCGATTTAGGTGATTTTGAAGCATAGTCCGCTAACTTTATCGTCCAATTACTACTTAGGATACTCATTATGAATTTAACCTTGATTAGTTTATGACTTTTTCCCAAATCATTGAGGCGGCCTGAAGTGTAAACTTCTCTGATTTATGCAATGTAGCTAATGAAACTCGTTTCGCTAGTTTTTTATTTGTTAATAACAAATATAGTTTATCAACAAATTCTGATATATCTTCTTTATTGATTAAATAGCCTGTTTTCTCTGGTTCAACAAGATCAGATAAATCACCTATGTCTGATGCTACGATTGGTAAACCTAGCGTTGCGGCCTCCATACATGATAATGGTAAACCTTCAGAGTCTGATGTAAGCACAAAAACGCGTGAAGCTACTAAATATGATTTAACATCTTCTGTTGCCCCGGTAAATTTGACATTGTTATTAAGTCCCAATTGTTGAGATAATAACTCATATTCTTTAAGTCGATTGCCACCACCAACAATCAAGACTGAAATATCGGGCAATTTTAATTTTAATTGTTGCACTATTTTTAAAAAACGATCAACTCTCTTTACAGGATCTAATCGAGCAACAAGAATCAGATCATTATTTTTGTCCCCCAACAAGTTTTCGAAGACTGACTTGTCTATTCCTCCTGGGTTTACAACTACATTTTCAACCTCGTTGTTTTCTAAATATGATTTGGCTTTATTACCCATTGTCACGACTAAATCTATTGTTTTAATATAATTAATTAACCGCTCTTCTAAAGTGTAATCATGCTTACCAATATCTTTGAAAATAGGTGTACCACTATATACGCCACCACCGATAATTTCAGACCAACCACCAACACAGAAATAGATAGATTTAGCTGCATTCATTCTCGCAATAACGTTTGCAAAAATGCCGTTTAGTAGCAAATGAAAACCACCAACGTAATCAACATTGTTGCCTCTTGCAATTTTGTAAGCGGTATAGGTTCGTGCAAAAATACTACCAAATATTTTTTGAAAAATCGGAGAAGGCGTAACATAAGTTACATTTTCTATTTCTAACATTTTTTCATCTGCAACAATCCAAATATGCTGGCAAACATTCGATTCAGCTAACGGTTTAATATGTGCGGCAATCCAATTATTAGACTCAAAACGACCTATAAAAACAAATTTTTTTTTATTCGTACAATTACTATTTCTCATGCTCTTACCTGAAAAAATCAAAGCAATAAGACTTGATATTCTTATAATCAGATAGACTAAAAAATTTGATACAAGTTGCCTAAAAAATGTTTTCTTTTGGGACTCAATTAAACGTGACTTTTGAACCGTATATTCCTGCTTTTCCACAATTTCTCCTTTAAATTACATTTAACTTAATATAATAGGGTAAATTTATTCGCTCAGTAAGGTACTTTTAACACCATTACAGATTTTTTCCCGTTCAATATAGACTCTTAATAACAACCCTATTGCCACCCATATTCCAACTGCTCCCTCTCTAGGATAAAAGGTTTGACTACCAATAGAAGCAATAAAGAATGACATTAATAACGCAAATGAAACTCCTCCTGTCACGATATAAATTTTCTCTGAACTATCACGAAAAAGGCTCCAAGAATACTTTAAAAAAATAAAATACAATAAAAAGACAGGAATCGCGCCTACGAACCCATTATCTTGAATCCACTGTAAATAAGCATTATGAGGGTGAGGAAAGCTATCAAACTTCCCATACATCTCTCTCATTCTTAATGTTATCCCTATATTAGCCATCGCCTCTCGACCATAACCAAAAAAAGGAGCCTCTGTAATTGACTCCCAAACTAATGGCCAAGCTAAATTTCGACCAGAAGTTACTTCATAAAGATCAACCTCTTCTCCTTCAAACTCAATATCTTGATCTCCGTTCATCGGCTGTGATTCCGCTGATTCTTCAGATGAAAAACCAAAGCTAAGACGCTCAACAGCAGAAGGCGCGAAAGCAATTACAGTGATATAAACAAGCGGTATTAATAGAATATATTTTCGCCATCTAAATAAACAATAAACTCCCCCGAGAACAGCCCAGGTACCATACCCAGTTCGCCCCCCCGTTAATGCCATTGCCAGAAAAATAATAAAGCAACTAGGCAGAATAAAGTACCAGTAATGCTTAGTACTCACTAACTCCTTTAAACAAAAAACTAGCCAGAAAGCACCGCTCATCATCATCGATACATTCACACGGTGAAAACCAACACTTTTTGATATTATTTTAAGTGCTTTATGTTGTAACGCATCTCCGCCTAATGTTAATGAACCCAACTTCATTGCTTTTATCACTTGTAACGCTAATAAAATATACATTAACGCTAATGCTCCTAAAGCAAAATTATATTGCTTACGGGTACGACATCCATCAAATATAATCATGCTTGGCAATACCCATTTAAAGCAATTTATTAAATATTCATTAATATCGCTCACCATACGGGGCGCTGGTGATCCAGTAACTTCAAACAATGCTAATAAGCCACTATGATCATATAAATATCTAACAACACTAAGGGTAATGAAAAATGCATACATAAATAGTAAAGTGTTAATGAATTTCGGCATCTCCCAAATTAATTTCTCTTTTTTCCTATTAGATAACCAAGATAAGACTGTATTTGCAAACAAGAAATTCCAGTGGTTTAAACCAGGAACCCCTCCGATTGCTTTTGGCATATCGGGATGTTGGAAAATAGCCATCAGAAGAACCAACCAACAAGCTGCACGAAACCAATCCTTCCACGCATAGACACTTAAATAAGCAATTAAAAGTGTTAGCAGCGTTATTCTAATCAAGATAAAACTCCATGTATGATGTAATAAGTTTGATTACGAATAAAAATTAAATTTATTTTCATAGTTTTATTCTTTGATCAACAAATACTGATTTACCGCGTTCAGTGAGCTCAATATTCTCAACAATTTCTACTTTCACAATCACTCTTCCATCAAGTTTTTGGCCTATATTCTTTTCTATTCTGTTCTTTTGAATATCGGAAAAACCTGTATTAACGACTACTTTTATAATCGCTTTACCTGGCGTATCTTGATAAAACTGATATTTAAGTACATCATCAAAAGTATCATCATGCATATTAATAGCAGTCCAAGGAATCAAATCTTTACTTAATGTAACTAAGTATTCCTGAATTCTATGGCCTCGAATATTCTTAATAATTAGATGGTTACGGTTACATTTATCGCAAGAATCCGCTACGTATTCAGCATAATCTCCAGTCTTATAACGTATAAATGGCATTACAGTGTTGATAAAGCCAGTTCCGACTATTTCACCTACTTCACCTTGCTTTGTAATTACATTGCCTTGATCATTAACTAATTCAAAATAACCATAAGTAGGCCATACGTGATAATTTGAGGAATGTTCGCACTCACCAGCTGCTATGAGTTTTTCAGTATGTCCATATGATGAAAAATAACGACAATCAAAAACAGATTCAACGAAATCACGTTGTTCTGGATATACATTTTCTGATTCCGCTAAGATCGCTTGCACATTTGTAATCGATATATTATTTTTTTTAATATATCTTGCTAATTGATAAACAGAAGAAGGGTAAACATGCAAAAAACAGTTTTTTAAAGATTTGAGGTGTTTAACGTATTCAGCCATATCATTATCGCTCGTATGAAAGCTACTATAATAATACTCTCTAAAAATAGGATCATAACTCCTATTAACTCCGCCCTTGGTTCCTGTAACCCTTCCACGGAAAACAGCTTTAACATCCCCTAATTTAAAACCTGATTTTTTCCATCCATCGACTAAATAGGCATATTCTATTTGTGAACGACCCGCATTAATATAGAATGTTAAAGGAACACCGCTTGTGCCCCCTGTCGTAATATAATCAACCTCGGAGCTATTTTTATCCACTAACAATAGCTCTTCAATATTTTCATTAATAAAGTGCTTATCAATGAAAGGTAATATTTTAAAGTCTTCCAATGTTTGTAACGATGAAATATCAATACCGACATCGTCGTATAATTTTTTGTAAGCCGCACATTTATTATAAGCGACCAGAACCTGCTCTTTTAATTTTTTAAGCTGATATTGTTCAATTTCAGCTTTTGACCAGGTATCAGCAGAATTAATTAAGCGGCTTGTATCTCGAAATTTTTTACCTATTAAATAAGGCAATGGAACAAACGAAAGTAATAAACCAGCTAGTTTTTTCAGAGGGGTAGGCATTACAGCCCATAGATTTTTTTTAGAAAATGCTTTTTTCATTTTAATTACTTTCCGCTGTAAAAAGTTTATTCCATTGTTGCTGCACGCAAGCTAAATCAAATCGACGAGTGGATTCAATTGCATTAGCTGAATATTCAGATAATAAATCAGGGTTCTGTATTAACTTTATAATTGACTTAGAAAACTCTTCGACATCATGGTTTTCTATTAAATAACCATTATAATTATTCACTAACACATCCGAGAGGTCGCCAACATTAGGAACAATTGCTGGCAAACCTACTTTAAGCCCCTCTAACATAGATAATGAGAGTCCTTCTGATTGGGATGTTAACAGGTATAATTTCGACTTTTGTAACCAAGGCAATACGTCAGATTGATGCCCAGCAAAATAGACTCGATCTTCAATACATAATTGCTTAGCATATTCTTTTAACTCAGAGAGCAAAGGACCATCACCAATAACCAAAGCTCTACAAATAATTTGACGTTCTTTAATTTCTTTTATTATGTCCAAATATAAATCGACTTGTTTGACTTGAGATAATCTAGCAGTTAAAACAATATCAAATTCTTTACAAATGGAATCATCGAAGTAAAACTGATTTCTATCAATAGACCCTGAAATAATATGAATTTTATTGTTATGTGTGCCATTTTCACTAAAAAATAATTTAGCGCCTTTTCCCATTGTTATAACTCGAGATGCGCAAGCAATTATTTTGCAGATATAGTCAGTTATAAATTCATCTTTTCCCTTTAAAAATTTAAAAAAATCATTCTCTGTTTTCCCATTTTCAAGTGTTTCTGTTATTCCACCACCACTAAAATATATTGACCTACAGCGAAAAATTTTTGCAAAAAGAATGGCTAATGTAGCATTAAAAAGAATATGGAAACCTCCAATGTAATCAGGTTGATTTTTTAATGTACAAATAAAAAATGTACTTAACCTAGCCAAAGTTGCACCTACTACACTAGCTAAAATAGGAGGTGGGTTAATGATAGTCAAACCTTCTAATTCGTAATCAACAATGTTAGATACAATATAAACATGTTTAACACTCGCGCATGTAACCAAAGGAATTAAATGAGCATCAATCCAATTTTTTGAATAAAAAATCCCCGTTAATACAACAACATTCCCCGTTTCTTTTGATTTTTTTGTCGGTAATAAGCTGAATAATCGAATTAAACTATACAAAGAAAAAAGAACAGTTCTACCAAAAAATATTTTTATTTTATACATACTTAAGCTCGAATTAGTTTAATTTTTAATATTAGGGAAAGTTAAAGCACGCCACTTTATAGAAATACTTGCGTTTCCTGTCATATCAGGTGGGTTGTATGTTATCTCATCAAATAGTAGTTTATTGATATATAGCTTTACCTGCATTGGCTCTTCTACATAAAAAGTTAAACCTTGAAGGTCTTCTCCACTGTATGATGTAGAAAGATAGAGGTGAATTTCCTCTCCAACAACTTTAGTTATAAAACTCAGATCATCAATTGTTCGGTTGTAGCCTAATAAACGTCGTGTAGTGGCGGTTAATATCTTATGGTTATTATGATAACTTGCTAATAATTCAAAGGCTTCTCTCGTACATTGATGAAAAGGTTCTGAAGTTGAATAAACCTTACCTAAATGACTATAAAGGATGCTGCAACCTTGTTTGTTGACTAAAGTGTCTAAGACTTCTTTGGTTAAGACATGATGTATTCCTCGTGCTTGATCAAAGCAGGAAATCCCTCCCCATGCAGGATTACAACGCATAAACTCATTAACTTCAGTGCCATCAACTAATTTAGATTTGCGTAACACTTTATTATCTTTATGCATTGCATACTTTGTATTTCCTAATCTTGCAAACCAACCTTTAGCGAACTCTAACGCAATCGTTTTAAGAGAAGCTTTAATTTGCTTTTTATTAAACAGTGCTTGATAACTTCTTTTAGCATTTTGTGCAACACAGCTGGTTACGCGCCCTTTCCAAATAAAAGGCAACATACCAGATTGTACCGTTAAGTCACTATGGTAAGCGGGCTTACCGATTTCTGCCCCTTGCCCTTGCATAATATCATTGTCTAGATTAGTTGTCGCTTGAGCATGATCCACCCAGACTTCTATCTTTTTCTTACCCGCTTGAATAGCATTCCAGTGTTTTTCAATTAACGCTCTATCGTTAACAAAATCACCAAATGAATGCAGACAATCGATATGACCGGAGTCAATCAGTTGATGAATTTTTTGCCGTCCGTCATCATCTGTATTCGTATAGGAAAAATTATGTTCAGGCATATCAAAATAGATAGTATTACCCACTTCTAAGCCCACACCTTTACCTAAAGATGTTTCTTCCGTGGTATTTAAGTAACGTGCAGTTTCAAAATAAATTTCTTTATTAGGTGTTTCATCTAAATCGCTACAAATAGCCAGCATCGCATGATATGGGTAAGGGTATTTTCGTAAACTAACGCTCATGCTTAATAGCCCCTTGGTAGGTGAATATATTTAAAAAATATCATGAAGAAATTTTCAATCGACAAAACAATTTTTGTTGTGTTTTTACGGGTACTAAATAGACAAAATAGATAATAATAGTGACGATGCCAGCACTAACCAAAGTAGCTATTGCAGTAACGGAATCATTTAATTCATAGGCATGACGAGACCACGCAAGTAGGCCTAAAAATGGCATGATATAGAGTAATGGCTTAATAAAGCTACTTTGAACATAACCAAGCCATGACAGCTTCAGTTGCCGGCAAGTATAAATTGGGACAATAAACCCATAAACAATATTCATAGGGACGACAAATAATAAAGCAGCCGTAGTTAGCTCCCAATTATCAACACCTAAAAACAAAATACTTATTACAAAAATAACGAATACAGCAATGAAAGCAAATATAGAGATTTTTCCATGTTGATTCAGCCCCATTAATATACGGATAGAAGTGTCTTGCGCCATGGGTAATAATTGCCCTAGTGCAAGTATCATCATTAAAGGCCATAGTGCATAGTCATTACCCATCCAATATCGTAAAACTACATCACCATAAATAAATAAGAAACCTAAACTCGGTAAGGCAAATGCAAAGCTAAGTTTGGTGGTATTAACAAAAAGAGCCTGAATAGCTTTATCATCACCCGCCCCCTGCATGGAACCTGTTGTCGGGGTTAACATTAATGTGAATTTAGTCATAAACGTTTTTATTTGCCGAGTCAGTGCCATCGGCCTTGCAAAGACAGCTAAGGCAGCTGGTCCAATCGCACTGACTAATATAATATTAATGCTTTGCAATAAAAGAATCGGAGGAAGGTTTGATAACATGCTTTTTATACTAAAAATCAACATTTCTAGGCTGGTTGACCAGTTTGCCATTTTTAGATTAAATTGAAACTCTTTGCAGAGTCTAGCCACAAAAACAAACCGAATTGTTTCAAAAACGATTGTTGAAATTAAGTAACCTATCGCCATTCCTATCACGCCAAGATCGGTAAAAAAAAGTAGCGTAACCATCAGTGCCAATGAGAAAAGACTATCACCAGCATGCAATGAATTATGAATATCCCAACGGTGATAACCTGTCAATAATCCCTTGGCAGAGCCTGCTGCCATTCCAACTGACAAACTGAACCCTAAAAAAAGCACAACCCATTGTGCCATTTCAGTATTTTCTTTTAATGACTCACTAAAAAAAACCGGCAGTAAAAAGTAAAATAAAATAGTACATAGTGTAACTGCTGAAGACACAACTAACTGCACAAAGACTGCAGAATTTGCTACCTCATTCAATTTGACAAAATCACCCGCTGAGCGATATTTTGCAATATAACGGTTAAAACAAGCCCCCATTCCAAATCCAAGTAGCGCCAAATAACTAACAAAAGACCAACCAAAATCCCAAATACCTAACGCCACTTGGCCTACTTTTTCATCAACTAAACGAGGCATTATAAAACCTGAAAAAACAAGAACAAGCTGGCTTGCCCAGCTCACCATTAAATTCCATGTAAAGCGATCTTGTCCGCTTAAATCAACTTTTTTGTTTTTATCGATATTTTTAGTCACTGATATTTATTCCGTATAACCGAGCGATTTATGATATTCACCGGTGATTTGATGGTATGTTGCAAGCTCGTTTTTACTGAGTAGTGCTTTCCAGCGATCATCCAACTTAATCACTTCAGAGTCATCTAAACGCATGCCATTACCAACGACATGATGCTCGACAGTTTTAAAATCTAACCGTTTCAGAGAAGGGTCAACCCCTATAAATTCAAACAATTTATCTAATGTCTTTTCCGTATCATTGCATATATCTTCATAGTGCACTTGCATCCAACTTTCTTTAGGCATGGTTGCTAATACAGCTTCTGTTTCTTGATTGCAACGAACCCACTCTTCAGCGCCAACTTCGACACCTCGATTATGTTCTTGGGTCGCTCCAGCACCTCCGCCACGAAGCTTTGGATCCTTGGCATCAGCAAACTCTGATGGATTTTTATAGGCTAGAGAAACGCCTCGACCATCACGCACCATCCAAATAACTTTAACGTCTAATTCAGGGTTTTTAAGTAAGTATTTTAAACGAATGCCTATTTTTGAAGAGTCAATAACCGTCTCTACACCAGCTTGCTCAGCTATTGAACGAGCATAATCAGCATTACGTTTTTGAAGAAGAGGAAGTTGCTTTCGCCATACAGGAGATAGTGTTAACAATGAATCACGTACAAACTCCATAAATGGGTTACGCACTAAAGGTCTAAGCAACCTCTGCATATAAGGCGTTGCACCAGTGCGAATGTCAGTTCCTGCATCGGAAATACAGAAATCTTGACCTTTTGCCGCCATTTTAGTGGTGACACCTTGCCAAAACTCACAATCGCCAACTAATTTTTTACAAGAACATAAATAACTATTTTTATCACCCAAATTAATGGCTTTTAGTTCTCCAACACTACAAAGATCCGGATGAGCACCTAATAACATGGCGGTCATGGTTGACCCTGAATGACTTGCGGCTGCTAGATAAACTAATTTTTGTTTTTTATGCGTCATGTGTTTTCTTCATTAGGATTTTTGAGGTGTGATTATTTCTTTTAATAACATACCGATAAACAAGGTATTAGTTACTAAGTAGCGCTTCCATAAACGACCTGGTTCTTGAAGAACTCGGTATAACCATTCCATGCCCAGTTTCTGCCAGATTAATGGTGCGCGTTTAACTTTACCTGCAAATACATCAAATGATCCGCCTACACCATGCACTACAGGCACTTGCATTACGTCCCCCCATTTAGCCATAAATTGCTCTTTTTTAGGTGAGGTAATAGCAACAAATAATACATCTGCTTTTGCGGCTGCAATATTTTCAGCGACTTCGCTTTGTTGATCATCAGAGAAGTACCCATTTTGGCGACCAGCAATGACCACACCAGGATAATGTTTATGAATTTGACGTTCAATTTCTTCTGATATTTCTTCCGTCGCACCTAAACAAAAGACACGGTAACCTAATTTATTACCACGTTCTAATATGCCATGCATAAGATCGATGCCAGCGACTCGCTCTGGTAATTTTTTATTGAGGATTTTGCTGGCTAATACCACTGCACTTCCATCAGCAAGAATCAAATTTGATGAAGTAACATCCTCCCCAAGAGCAGGGTTACGCTTCATATTGACTACTTTAGCCGCATTTAACATACCGATATGTAGAGATTGTTTAGAAGTGATACATTCGTTAATAACATCTAGGGATTGGGACATGCCTAATGGATGGATATCGATACCAAACATTTTAATAGTGGGCGCTTGTACCTTATATCGTTTTAAAGGTTCATTTAATACGCAATTATCATCCGTCATTAGCCTGTCCTTAGCAGTTATATTTTATTATTTTACTATTATTTTAATATAATGATTGTTTATATTACTTCAACTCTGAATAAGCAAATTAGCATAGCTACTTCTATAGTTATCTGCTTTAAACTACTTTCCAATAACCCGTTATTGGTTCTTGAATTCAGTAATAAGTTCAATAGTTATTATTGAACTGCACAAATTAACTACAGGGTAATATTTTAAACTTAACTTATTGATATAATGACAGCTTTCACTTCCATCGAACGGAGTCAAAATTAAGATGTAAATATTAACACAATTTAATACCATCTTTTCCGCATATAAAGATAAAATACTCATTTTATTACGTTAAGTCACTACAAATAACAGGGAATCTAACAATGCAGGCAGTAGACTATTTAATAAGCTTAGATTACGAATTATTTTTTGGTAAAAATCCAGGCTCAGTTGAAAATTGTATGCTGAAACCTACGAAGCAATTAATCACTATTTTAGATAAACACAATAGTAAAGTTTGCTTATTTGTCGATGCGGGTTTTCTTGTTAAATTAAAAGAGTATTCCAATCAGTTCTCTGAACTTAAAGAACAATATAACGAGATTCAAAAACAATTATTATCACTATCCGAAGCAGGCCACGATATACAACTGCATATTCACCCACATTGGTTTGATAGTATTTATGATCAAGCAGGTTGGCAGATTAATACAAGCCGTTATCGTTTACATGACTTTTCAGAACAAGAAATAGAAGAGATAGTAAGTACTTACAAAGCTGAATTACAACTTTGTAGCCATCGTCCTATCTTTGCTTATCGAGCTGGAGGTTGGTGCTTACAGCCATTTATCAAAATTAAACAGGCTTTGCTAAATAATGGAATTTGGTTAGATAGTACCGTCTTTAATCAGGGTTATTCATCGGATCCAACACGACACTTTGACTTTAAAGATATGCCACAACAACCCTCTTGGACTTTCTCTAACGATCCATTGCTACCAGAGCAATATGGAGAGTTTGTTGAATTACCGATCAGTGCCTTTAAAACTTCTCCTTTATTTTTCTGGAAACTTGCTTTTCACAAAAAATTCTCAAGTAAGCAATTCAAACCCTTTGGTGATGGCCAAGCAATGGTAGCGAATAATCACTATTACTTTCAAAGGCTAACACAGAGTACTTATGGCCCCGTTATGATCGATGGCGCGAAATCTGGACAACTACAAAGAGCCTTTCATAGGCACCTTAAGCAAGGGGATGCTAAGGGGATATTTAATATCATGGGGCATCCCAAAAGCCTTGCTCCTTACTCTTTACATAAACTAGATCTGTTTTTGAGTAAGAATAAACAATTGCACTGCAAGACCTTTCAAGACTTGGTTCATTTAAAAAAATAAAGCAAACGAAGTAAATATTCATGTTCATGTTCATGTAAAAATAAAGCCCCTCAATCATTGTTTATAACGATTGAGGGGCTTTTTACAATATTACTTTTTAAACTAATTTATTATTTTTCAGAAACTAAAGACCAATGCTTTTTAATTTCAGCATCATTTGGCATTAATTCTAACGCTTTTTTGAGTATTGGTTTTGCTTGTTCATATTTACCCGCCTGATATAAGATCCAACCGTAAGTATCTAAAACAGCACCATTATTCGGTGCGACTTTATAAGCCCTTTCAGCCATTACCTCGGCTTTAGGATCCCCACTTAATGAATATAACCAAGCTGCATTATTCAAGCTAGCTACTTGATTAGGAGCAACCGATAGAACTTTCTCATAAGCCGCTATCGCTGCTGTATTATTACCTTCACCTTGCAATACCATGCCATCATTTAAATTTGCATAAACACTGTTAGGTGATTTTTCTTTCCATTTAGCTAATAAATCACGCGCTTTTACATTATCTTCAACTTTATAAAAGTTATATAACTCAAGAGCAATTTCCTCTGTTGAACTTTTATTCCATTCAGCTTTTAATAACTGCTCAGCTTTGACTTTATCTTTCTGTGCTAATGCTAATTGAGCCTGTAAAAGTACGACTTGAGGGTTGTCCGGCAACATAGATTCTATTTGCTTCAATACTTTATCAGCTTCCGTATATTGCCCTGAACGCGTCTCAATTGTAGCCAGCCTAATTAAGAACAATGGTTGTTCAGGCGTTAATTGCAATTGCGCTAATGTTAACTCCCTCGCAACAGGGTAATTCCCCTCTTGCATTGCCATAATAATTCTTACATTACTTATTTGTTGTTGTAATTGATCGGCTTTATCTTTTAACTCAACGGGTAAATTCGATGCAGTTTTAACCAGCTGATCTGCTTCGGTTAAATTATTACTTTGATACTGATAATCAGCCAACACTAACGCTAAAATATTAGCCTTATGTTTATTGGATAAATAGGTACCAACCGTTAGAGGATCTTTTTGCTGCTGCTTAAGGCTAACAACCGCACCATAATAAGCTCTTAATTGGTCTGGATATAGCGTAATTATTTTATCGTATTGCTCAAAAGCAGCTTTCCAATCTTGTTGAATCTGCTTGCTTTGTGCTAAGCCGTAATAAGCCTGCACATCATTATCAGATTCTTCAATAATGCGATTAAAATGATCCTCTGCAAGCAAGAATTGATTACGGTATAGATAATAATTTGCAACTAATAAGCGTGTTTGTGTAGAACTACCTTCACTCTTAGCCAGCTCAGTAATAAATTGATCTGCTTTGTCTAATTCCTTTAATTCAACTAATTTTTTTAAATAAGCTGTTTGCAAAGGGAAATCCGAAGCATTTTTTTGCAGACCTTTTGCTAATACATCTAGTACTTGTTGTGATTGTTCTGGCGTTTTAGCAGTAATATAACTACTTGTTAATAAAGGTAGTTGAGATGAATCTGGAAATAGTTTTGCGATTCGAGCAAGCGCAATGTCAGCTTTATCAAACTCACCTTCTGAAATAGCAGCAATGGTATAAAGAGTTAACGTATCAAGTCGATTTTCATAGCCAATCACATCATCTAATATCGCTAATACATCGTTACTCTGATTTAGCTTAAGCTGAGTCATTGCATAGATTTGAGTTAATTGTGGCGTATTCACTTCAGGGTCGATCATACCTGATAGGTATTTTTCAGCACCGTTGATATCGCCCTCTGTGTATAAAATAACACCTAACATGGTCGACGCTTTATTATTTTTTGCATCAATTTTTAAGATTTCATAGAGCTCTTTTTTGGCTTTTGCGATCTCTTTTCTTTTGTAATATTCCTGTGCAGAGGCATAGTGCTCGTTAATAGTGGTTGCTGTTGGAAATTCATCACTTAGTATACGTGAGTATAATAAAGCTTCAGAGCTACGCCCTTGTGAAGTTAGAATACTTGTTAGTGCTCTTAGAATACCAATACGCTCAGGCGTGAAAATATCAGATGACGGGATCACAGTAAGTGCATAAGACAATGTCTTCTCAGCGTTTTCTATTTCTCCTTTACCCATTAATAGAAAGCCTTTAAGCATTAAGCCTTCGATATTTTTTTCATCAACTTGTAATGCACTATCAAGTAATGAAAGAGCATTCTGCTTATTATTCTGTGCTGCAGCAATGCGTGCTTCACCAATTAAACCTTCACTTTTGAAGCCTGATGTCGTCTGCAATTCTTTGAATAATAATAATGCTTGTTTACTATTATCTTCAAGTAACAGTATTTTTGCTTTTAACAATTTAAATTGACTAGGATTTTGAGATAACAAATCAGCATGCTGCTCAATTAATTTATTTGCAGAAATAACCTTGCCACTACGTTGATAAGACTCTAACAGTAGTAAGTAATAGTCTGCATTTTTATCGCCTTTATAAGCGTTTAAAACCTCAATCGATTGATTAGATTGCCCTAGTTTATTATAGGTTTTTGCTAAAATAACATAACCATCAATATGATTGGGATACGCTGCAATTGCGTTATTGGCAGAGTTGATCGCGGCTTTAAATTGGCTCTGATCCAGATAAGTTTTGCCTTGCTGAGTATATTGAGTCAAATCCGCAACATTAGCTGATTCAGTATCTCCATCACAGCCAACCATAAGCAAAGAGCTTGCTAATACAAATGAACTCAAAATGCCTGTCGTATGTTTTTTCATGGTATTCCCTTTTATAAAAGGTAGTTGAAATTCATTTTAATTATTGCATATCGTATTTTTTCATTAGGTCATAGAGCGTAGGTCGCGTGATACCTAAAGATTTTGCGGCCGCGCTTACATTATGGTCAGATGCAATTAATGCTTGCTTCAACGCACTTACTTCTGCATTTCGTCTAATTTCTTTTAGGTTAAGCGGTGTCGTATCGGCATTCACTAATCCTAAATCTAAAGCACTGATGTATTTTAAATCGCACATGATAGCTGCACGTTTTATTTTGTTTTCCATCTCTCGCACATTACCTGGCCAAGTATGATTTTCTATGCCATTTATCGCATCTTCCGAAAAACCGATAATTTGTAATTTCTGTTTTTTTACATACTTGTTAAGTAAATATTTAGCCAATAAAATTTTATCTGAACCACGATCTCTTAAGGGCGGTATATCTATTTGAATTTCTGCAATACGATAAAAGAGATCTTCACGAAACTCACCTGTAGCGACCAATTTTTCTAAATCTTTATGGGTTGCACATATAATACGAGTATCGATATTAATTTGCGTTCGACCACCTACTCGCTCTATTACTCGCTCTTGTAAAAAACGCAATAATTTAGCTTGCAGGTGTAATGGCATATCACCAATTTCATCAAGAAATAAGGTCCCTTTATGCGCCATTTCAATTTTACCGACAGTACTTTTAACTGCACCGGTAAATGCACCTTTTTCATAACCAAAGAGTTCACTTTCAATCAAGTTTTCAGGGATAGCTGCACAATTTATCGCTATCATCTTATGATCTTTTCGCAAACTAAGTTGATGCAGAGAATTAGCGATAACTTCTTTACCCGTTCCACTTTCACCAATCAATAAACAAGACGCATCAGTGGGAGCAATTTTTTCTATCATCGAGCATATTTTTAACATCTTAGTATCGCTAGCAATCAACCCATTTAACATTGATTCTTTTTGACTGCGACTGCTAAGCTGACGATTTTTCTCTTCTAGATGATAGATATGAAAAGCACGTTGCACGATAAGATCTAATGTATCTGCATCTACTGGTTTGGCATAAAAGTCATAGGAGCCTAATTTAACAGCCTGCATTGCATGTTCATTACCCTCATTGCCGGTCATCACAATAATTTTCATATAAGGATGTAAATGAAGCGCCTGCTGCAATAATTCAAACCCTTCGGTCACACCATCCTCATCGGGAGGCAGCCCCAAATCTTGGATCATGACTTTAGGCTCATGCAAACGAATAGCAGAGATAGCTTCTTTTTGATTGGCGGCAATGACAACATTATAATCAGAAAAATGCCATTTCAATTGGGTCTGTAAGCCAAGATCATCTTCTACTATCAGTAACGTATCAGCTTTTTTATTTTTCAATATCTTTCCTTAATTCCTAAATTCAATTCTAGCTGTGTAACGCATTTCATCATAACTTGAGATACTAGCTGTAGACTGTTTTTCATACTCAGCTTGCAATGAGAAACTTAACCTTGGACGGAATAAGTATTTTGCACCTATGATGGCATTAGTGATTTGTTTATCGAAATCTGAAACCAATGTTGACTCACTATATTGTAACGACACAAAAGAATTTAATTTTTCAGTGTTTTTGAAGTCGAAGCCTGTACTTAAACCCCAGCGAGGATCTTTTTCATCGGTATTTATATCTTTTTCTTGTTGATAAAAAATATTGTTATTGTTGTTTAAGCGGCTTGTAATAATAAATTTATGATCTAATTGGATCCGGTCTATCCATAATAATTGGCTATCGGAAAAGTCTTCGCTTTCATTATCTGCCACATCAAGACCTAACCCTAAAGATGAGTCGCTTAGCTCTCTTTCTGCGCTCAATGAAAGGTTATGTTTGGCGAATTGATATTGGTAAGCTAATTTGAAAATAGCACCAGTTTCATCACTGTTATCATCGCTTAATTTGCTATAACCCAATTGTACTAAATAAGTACCAGCAACCAATTGCCCTTCGATAGAGGCATTAACACTAATTTCTTGATAGTCGGCCCCTGTATTGCGATATTCAACATCACTCATATCACTAGAAAGTTCGAAGCGAGTTTTAGTATTTAATTTATGGTACCAAGCCAATCCAAAAATATTACGATCTGTATCATCGTCATCATTATCGCTAAGACGCGTTGCTATATAATTATAACTAAGTTGAAATCCGGCGCGTTTTGAATAAGGAATAATCCAGACAGGATTGACAGTGAATACATCCCTGTCCCCACTATTTTCAGGTACATCACTGCTTGATTGGTCGAGTAAATATGAACGCCTAAAATGGCTTAAATTAAGCATCAGATTCTTACTAAAAATCTCCTGCGATAAATTTAAGCTACCCGAGATATCGCTTTCATCATCAGTTTCATCATCGCTATAAGTTGAATAAGAAATGGTGTAATCGAGTGCGGTCAAATTGGTCGCGGTTTGATTGAAATAACCCAAACCAAGGTCGATACTCTGCTCGTAGCCTGACTCTTTATTAACACTCGATTTATTAATGTTATCACTCTGTGCATGCTCAATACCCAATGAGATATAACGATCACTCACAGAGGCAGGCAAATCACTTGCAATAGCGGTGCTTGACAATAATGCCATTAAGCTCGTTTCTATAAATTTAAAACTACATTTTTTTAATTTCATATTCACACTATCGACTATTGATTATTAAGAACCAATCCAGCTAGCTTATCTTTACCGATTGCATCGACGCCAGCTTCCACTTGAGAAGAGTTCGATTGACCATACCCAACAACTAAAATGGCGGTATCACAAATTGAAGCTAATATCTGAGTTTCCGCGTATAAGCCAATGGGGGGTGTATCAATAATGATAAAACGATCTGGATAGCGGTTTTTAACTGAGTTAATAAAATTTTGCATATTAAGTGAAGAAAAGAGCTCTGCAGCATGAATAATATTCGTACCAACAGGTATCACCCTAACTCTAGGAATACCAGATGGATAAATAATATCTGTAATAGCATCAGTGTCTCTTGCTAACAAATTAGTTAACCCGAGCGTTGGCTCGTTTTTCAAATAGGAAGCAATTCGAGGTTTATAAATATTACAATCAATCACTAAGGCAGTTTTACCTTGATCCAATGCAATACTCGTCGCTAAATTCATGCTTACATGACTAGTACCTGATTCTTGAGAGATCCCGGTTACCATGCACACAAAGTTATTGTTGTCCATTTTATTTAATAGATTAGTACGCAATTCGCGGTAAGCATTTAGCGTTTTATAATCATCAAGACCAGGATAAATAATTTTACGTTCATCCAATTCCTTTGACGAAAGCAAGGCTGTTTCAGCCATCTCCGTTATCTTACTCAGTTGCAGCGACTCAGGCGTGAAGGTATCACGGCTTTGCAGAGCTGAAGAATTATTTGAAGAAGAATCAGACATATTAAAATGCTCCAAAATCAATGATATTTGTTAATGATGCACCGTACTTGTAGGCAACAGCTATAGCGACATAACAAGATAAACAAGCAATATAATAAAGTAAGAGAAAAGTATTATGGACTCGATTACGTCTTTTCTCAGTATTACAAAGGGCGTGTGGAATACCTGCTAATAAACTAACACCTTCAAAATCTTTTATTTCAGAGGTAAATCGAATTTTTGAATCAAGCATGATTTTAATAACAAAAATAGCAATCATAATAAGTAAAGCAACAATAGGCCCCGCAGCAAAAAAGTGTATAAAGCGAGCGCCAATAGGCGTATTTGGGTAAGTCGCCGCTTCTTGTAGTTTATAGTTCACCCCTTGACCTTGAATATCTAACACCATGGAAATACGTGCTTTTTCTTTTTTAGTCAGCATTTCTTCATACTGCTGTTGAAATACACTGTAATCACGCGTTAATTCAGACAATTCAGCTTTGTTATTTGCAATGCGCTTACGTCGCTCATAGGATTCATCTAATAATTCATTAAATGCCTTAAGTCGATTTAACAGGGTTTGATGCTCAATTCTTGCAGCAGATAATAAACTCCGTAACTCGCCATATAATGGGTTAAGATCAGAATTAATAGGCTTGTTAGCTTGACCGCCATTCGCCAAGTCAGCGAGAGTATTCTCTAAATCATTGATTTTATAATTAATATCAACAATTGCAGGATAACTATCTTCATAATTGATCAGCAAAGCTGCTTTTTCTTTTTTCAGTTCTCTTAATTGAGATTGATAGACTGACGATTCATAATTATTACCAACTAACTTATTCTCTCTAGAAAGTTGTTTTTGCAAGTTCCAGACTCGTGTGTTGCTCTCTTGAACTTGTATGTTCATCTCTTCAATTGAAGCGCGCAATGAAGCAATACGAGAATTGACTTCTTCCTCTGTGCCATCAAAGTTAGATGATTGGAAACTTTTGAGCTTTTCCTCTGCTTTTAACAGTAAAGCCTTATAAGACGCGGTTTGTTGGTCAATAAAGTTATAAGCGCTTCGACTTTCTTGACGCTTTGTATCTGCACTATCTTCAATAAAAACGGATACCACTTTATTCAGCACTTCAAAAGTTCTACTTGCTGTATCGTCTTTATAGGAAACTTGAATGTAGTTACCTGACTTACCTGCTACAGTCAAATTACCTCTAATTTGACTTATTTTAATATCTTTTGCTAAGCCAGCTGGGAACGCATCTTCACCATAAACGCTATCGATCACTTCCGATAAAATACGCGGTGAATAAATAGTATCTCGTACCTGGTTACTTCTGTTTTGTTTTAACTCTGTGACAGAGGCTTTCGAGCCTAATAAAGGTTTGATAATATTTTGGCTATCAGCATAGATAGTAATCGAACTAGAA
Organism: Psychromonas arctica DSM 14288; assembly: GCF_000482725.1. Classification (GTDB taxonomy): domain Bacteria; phylum Pseudomonadota; class Gammaproteobacteria; order Enterobacterales; family Psychromonadaceae; genus Psychromonas; species Psychromonas arctica. Next base: position 95,511 of record NZ_AXWP01000008.1, on the reverse strand, counting down.
TAACTCGGCGGTCGTAACATGCCTACAAACATGATAGCAAAGCTAATAATGGTCATTAAAAATGCCACTTTAAACTTACGCTGACATATCTCTCGCCATGTTACGGCGACATATTTAAAAATTTCCGTAATATCCATCTTTAAAATACACTCTCAGGAATTATTAAAATGTCAGATGGACGAAGCAGATAATTAGTATCTAAAATGCCTCTGTTTAAAATATCATCAACATTAACATGGTAAGGTTTGATGCCATCAGGTGTGTTTCTGTACAAAATTGCTTCATCTGCATTTGCAAACTCTGTTAAACCACCAGCTTCCAGCACTAAATCTAAAACATTTAAATCCGTGTAATAAGGAATCGATAATGGGCCGTTAACTGCACCTGTAATACGTACACGACTTGAATAAGAAGCACTATTAGCACCGAGTACAATAACAGTTACGTTAGGGGCACGGATAAATTTACTTAATTTATCAGCAAGCTCTGACGCTAACACTTCAGGTGTTAACCCTTGTGCTTGAGCATCACCCACTAAAGGCATTGAAATTTTGCCATCAGGGCGAACAGGAACAGTGACAGAAAGATCTTGGTTTTTCCAAACACTGATTAATAACTGATCATTATTACCTATTTTATATTCTGAAAATTTAACTTTATCCGAATAAGGTTCTTCATGTAAAACAACTGTTTTTGCACATCCGCTTATCATCACAGTACAGAGAAGCGCTAGTAGATATTTATTCATATTTTTCTCTCTTTTTTAATTTAAGTGTAAATGCTAGTTTAAACCCAATTACGTTATTAGGAGATTACCCTAATTACTTAAAACAAATCATATTTATCTTATAAAAATGTTAATGCCGTTAACTTGCCATAGGCAAATAGATAGAAAACTTGCTACCGACCTGTGGTGTACTTTCGACAATTAACTCTCCTTTTAATGAATGTATGATTTCACGTATTTGATAAGCGCCTATGCCCATCCCTTGATCCTGCTTGGTACTATTAAAAGGTTGAAATAAATCATTCTTAATAAAATTTTGGTCCATACCTGTACCAGTATCTATAATATCTAACCAGATTTGATCATCTTTACAGTTTAATAATAATTCTACACTCCCCTCATTTTCAGTTGCGTCCTGAGCGTTTTTGATAAGGTGGTTAATAGCCATCAATAACTTGTCTCTATCCCCTTTAACCTCTGCATCTAAGCAAGTTTTGGTTAGTTTAGGTTGTGGGAAGTCATTCATATTCATTGCTACAGCTTGAGCTAATAACTCATGTAAATTAATCGTTTTTAACTCGTCACTGCCTTTTAATTTCTTTAATAACTGATCCATTTTTTTCACAGAATTAGCAATTGTAGCAATAACATCATCCACAAATTCAGGGTGATGTTTATATTTTTCTGCATTTTTAACCACCAGACCTTGCTGCGCGATTAAGTTTTTAATGTCATGAATGGCAAAGGCCGAGACTTTATTAAACATGTCAAATTGTTGGTTTTGAACTAACTTTTCTGCCGCTTGCTCTTGATTAATATAGGTGGCAACTTGTCGCCCCGTTAGCTTTAATAAATCTAGATCTTCCCAGGTTAGTTTCTCATTTTCATTTAATTTTGTTTTGCAAAGCACCGCAAAACCAACTAAACCCGATGCTGCATTGAGTGGTAGCACTATCCAAGTATTTTGTACCGTTGCTATCCAGTCAGGTAAATCATTGTTGTATTGTGCATCGTACTTATTAGCAAATTTGTTAGCCTGGTAAACCCATTCTTCTTGCTCTAATTTTTGAATAAAATTGCTATGTATAGACTCTATCGGCAAACGTCCACTAAATTGTAATTTAGCAGTAGCAACACAAGTATAAAATTGTTGCCCTTTAACCCAAATTCCACCTGCATCACAATTAAATAACTGATTTAATGCATGTAATGACACATCGTAACAATTCTGACTTTTATGTTGCTGAGAAAGCAGAAGGTCTAGTTTTATCCATTGTTTTTTATAATCATATTTATGGGCAAAGAAATGTTTACTTGTCCAAACAACAAATCCCTCACGTATTTTCTCTGAAAGTGAAAGCGCAGCAATAGAAAAGACAGATAAAACGTATAACATGACTTTAGAGGCGCTTAACCAACTAATATTAAAGTAGTCTAGTGCCGAAGAAAATAAAGCAATCGAGATTAAAAATACACCTACCAAGGTCAAACTCGTATTAAAAAGAATGACACTATTTGACAACTGGAAACGACTACTTTCCTTTAATTGATCCGCATAAAATATAATACTGAGGGCTAATAATAAAGAAGTGACAGAGCTAATCACAGCCCTTGCTTGCCATAAAGACTGATCAAGGTCGCTATCGAGTAACAGCAGTGAAAACACTACTATATCGTAGGAAAAAATAATAAATGCAACTAACGCAACTAATTTTGTCATTCGACTAGAATGATCGCTTCTAATCAATTGCTCACAAACCACAAAGCCGAATAAACTCAGCATTATTTTAAAGTAAAGCGCTAAAATAGGTGAAGGAAAGAGCGCAGTATTATTAATGTTATAAATGAACAGCGTTAAGGTGATTAACAATGTGCCATACAAGCCATATGCCCATATATTAGGGAGTTTTGTTCCCCTCGCTAACATCAATAAATAAAGTAATACAATCACCCAAGCAAGGTATCGTAAAGACTCAATTAAGAAAAACCCCCAAGATAGGGAACCTGCAGAAATAGTATCAGGAACTGCGCCATGCCAAATCACAGAAACAACAGCGCAAGCGAAGAGACTGAGTTTCACTCTTAACAATTTGACTTTAAATAAAATAATGACTGCCAGCGCAATTTCAACGCTACTATTCAACCAATGTATATCGCTTACAACAAGATTTAGTTCCATCTATATCTTCTCTGGCCCTGATAAATATGCGTAAAATAAAATCTATTAAATCAAAAATAGGTCTTAAATTGTTGAAATAAATCAATTATAGCTTTTATGGTAAATGGAAAGCAAACCTTGCTTATACGTATATCAAAGACATCCATAATCTACTGTCTAAAGATATAATATCCTAACGAGCATTTCAGGCGATTAAGATCCTATTACAACCTGAAGTAACCCTAATTATCAATCACCTAATTATTTTTTAAATATACTCAAGCTAGTTTTAAAATAAATGGAACATAGCAGACTTTTGCTTACTTCTTCGTTAAGAGTGCTAGCTATTTACTAATACAAAGTTTCTTATGCTATTGAAATACAGATATAATTTTTTAAAATATCAAACATATCTAATACTAAACATAACATCTTGTTTAATTCATTTTTTAGACTACTTTTACAGTTCTTCAGATAACACTTAATAATCAATAATGTCTCTAATATCAATAGTGCATCAATAGTGCATCAATAGTTTAATCATACTCAGATAAAGCCATAGGATGGAAATAAATGTTTAATAAGCATATAAAAAATGAGTTAAGCGATCATAAATTGATGCTTAAAACAGCTAACTCTATTGTAGATTCAATAAAGCACAGCGTAGCAACCATCGAATTCACTCCTGATGGCCAAATTATTGATGCTAACCCTTTATTTTTAAATGTAACTGGATACCAAAAAGAAGAAATTGTTGGCGAGCATCACTCTGTTATGTGCCTTCCTGAATATATCAAATCTGAACAATATGCCTCATTTTGGCAGTCACTTCGACAAGGTCACTCTAATAAAGGCACTTTCATGCGTAAGCATAAAAGTGGCAATATAATCTGGTTAGAAGCGACTTACTTTCCTATTACAGAAGATGGAAAAGTCACTAAAGTCATGAAAATTGCAGCAGATGTTACTGAAAAGAAAATAGCTTCATTAGCTAAAGAAGCGGTATTTAATGCACTTGATAAATCACAAGCGATTATAGAATTTACACTTGAAGGGCATATTATTACTGCTAATAACAATTTTTTATCTGCAGTTCGTTATGACCTAAAAAGTATTCAAGGCAAACATCACCGCCTATTTTGTGAAGACTCATTTTACAAAGAAAACCCTACTTTTTGGGAAGATTTACAACAAAATAACTTTAAAAGTGGGCAGTTTTTAAGAAAAGATGCGTACGGTAATGACCTATGGTTAGAAGCAACTTACAATCCTATTCTCGATGATAATAATCACGTAATTAAGGTCATCAAATTTGCGAGTGATATAACACATAACATTGAGCGTGAAGCATCGGTAAGAGAAGCGTCAACCATCGCCCATGATACCTCTTTAGCGACAATGGAAATGATTGAGAAAGCATCAACGATGTTAATATCATCAGTCAAAACCTCAGCAGATATTTCCGAACTCACCGATAAAGCCACTCAGCAGATTAACCTACTCAGTGAGCAATCGGATAACATTCAAGCAATTGTATCAACAATCAAAAGTATTGCAGATCAAACTAATTTATTAGCATTAAATGCGGCTATTGAAGCAGCACGAGCAGGAGAACAAGGCCGTGGTTTTGCAGTGGTTGCCGATGAGGTCAGGCAGCTTGCGTCTAGAACAACAGAGTCAACGAAAGAAATATCAGATGTTGTGGCGAATAATCAAGACGTCACTAAAAATGTCCAAGATGGTATTCATTCGGTTTCAGAGTTTGTTGAAAAAAATCGAGCTCAAATAAGTGCAATGGAAGCAATAATGCATGATGTTCAATCCGGAGCGCAAAAGGTATCTAAAGCGGTTGACGGGTTGAGCAAAGTTTAATTGTTTGTTTTACAACCTCCCCTTTTAATCTTCTACTCATACCTAAAACCTGCTCGTCTTATGGCTTGCAGGTTCTTATTTGTTAAATGTTAGGTACTAATTACTTAAGTAGCTATGTAGTTACCCATAAGATATCAAACAGCAACGATTAAAATGTAATACGGGCACTGGAGATGACAAGCGATTGTAGGCTTGATAATTACCCTGTAAATAATTAGGTATCCGACTTTTTCACATCAACATACACTTTTATTTTCTGCCCAGGCTTAATCATTCTGCTATTTTTAATATTATTCCAACGTACCAAATCAGCAGTTTTAACATTGAATTTATTAGCAATCCCGCCTAGAGAATCACCTGTTCGTACATGATAGGTAACATGGCGCGTAATTTTTTTAGTATTAGCAAAAGTATTAACAGAAGATGCTTTCCAAATCTTTAACGTTTGCCCCAAACGGAGTGTTTGTTTCACTTTTAAACCATTCCACTTAGCTATTTGCTGAGAGGTTACTTTATATCGACGGCTGATATCCCAAAGCGTATCTCCTTCAATGACTTTATGAGTCACTTTTTTCTTAGTGAGCTGTTGACTCGATTCTTGATCTTGTAAACGTTTAGCCTGTAAAGATAAATATTGTTGTTGCGAAGCACTAGCGATAGGGATTAAAAGAGGTTGCCCAATTTTGATAAAAGAGCTGTTTAAATCATTGATTTGTTTTAATACACTCGTTGTTGTTTGATTCCTTTGCGCAATCATACTCAGGCTATCACCGGATTTAACGCGGTAACGATCCCACCGAATACGCTTATTTTTATCAACTTTGGCCAGTTTATTAGAAAACTCTTTTGCCACAACACTTGGCAATAGTAATTTATGAGGCCCATCAGGTGAGGTCGCCCAGTGATTGAATGCAGGATTTAACAGTTGAACCTCTGCAAGACTTAATTCGGCTAATTCAGCAGCATAGGAAAGGTCGATTTGTGATCCAATATCAACATAAGTTAATGCCTGTTTATTAGGAATAAAAGGTAGATCGATATCGTATTTTTCATGGTTTCTGAGAATATCTACTAAGGCCAAAAATTTAGGCACATATTTTTCTGTTTCCTTAGGTAAATCTAAATTCCAATAATCAACCGGCATGCCTGCTTTTCTGTTTTTGGCAATAGCACGCTCCACTCTGCCTTCACCAGAATTATAAGCCGCAAAAGCATACAACCAATCATTACCTAAATAACGATGTAAAATTTGCATATATCGCAAAGCACCACGCGTCGAAGCATATACATCACGGCGTCCGTCATACCACCAATCCTGACGTAAACCAAAACGCGCCCCGGAAATTGGCATAAATTGCCACAAACCAGAAGCGCCAGCATAGGAGTATGCATAGGGGTCAAAAGTACTTTCAACAACCGGCAACAAAGCCAATTCGAATGGTAAATTATTGGCTTCAATTTGTTCGACGATCAACCATAAAAATGGCTCAGCACGCTTTGAAACTTGTTGTAAATATTTAGGGTGGCGAAGATAATAATCACGCTGTATTGCTATTCGAGAGTTATCAGGCACTTCAAAATCAAAACCTTCCGCTAATTTAAGCCACAAATTATCATAATGCTTTTTTGATAGCCCCTCTATTGCTTGGCTGCTTTCAATTTCAACAAGATTAGTTAATCCTTCTTCATCATCTTGCTCTTCCAATTCATTTCGTTCTTGATTGAAGATGGTTTCTTCTGGGAAATTGGCGGTTTGAAAGGAAGTACTTTGACAAGCGCTCAATAATAAAATAAAAAATAAAGGAAAAAATAGTTTCATAGTCGAGCCATTGATAAAAAGTAAACCAGATAGGTACAAATGCAGGCGTACCTACTTTTAAATTGAGCCAATATTAGAATCTAATAAACGATCAAAAGTTATCTTTGTAAATACGTAATGCTGCAAAGCATGGCAATCCAGCCTCAATAGGTTTTGCAAGTAAGTTTTGTAGATTATTAACTAATGCAGTATCGGAAGTACGTAAAAAAGGATTAATCGCTTTCTCACACTTGATCGTAGTTGGAATAGAAGGCAGTCCCTGCTGACGTAATTTACTTACTTGTTTAATATAAGCGAGCAAATCATTGTTGGTTGGGTCAACCTGCAGAGCAAAAATAAGATTATTCTGCGTATATTCATGAGCACAATATACTTTAGTCTCATCATTCAACGTGCTTAAACGCGATAATGCGCTGTACATTTGTTGATGTGAGCCTTCAAATACTCGGCCACAGCCAGCTGAAAATAAAGTATCACCACAAAACAGCATTTGATCATTAAAATAAACGATATGATCCAAGGTGTGTCCAGCCACTTGCCATACTTTAAAGGTTAACCTGTCATCAAAAAAACTCACCTCAGCATCTTCATCTACTAAATTAACTTGATCAAACAGAGGTTGCTTAGCAAACACTTTAATATTAGGGTTGTCTGATAATAAATCTTTCACACCGCCAATATGGTCATGGTGATGATGAGTAATAATAATTGCTTCAATGACTAACTCTTGTGCCGCTAAAATTTCAAGAACAGGCGCTGCGTCTCCGGGATCGACCACAACACAGCGCTGGCTTTGACTATCTTTAATAAGCCAAATATAGTTATCATTAAATGCAGCAATAGTTAAAACACTAAACATAATTTTTCTCAACTTTAAAGTTTAGGAGTGGAGGCACATGAAAACAGCAAAAACATCACGTATCTTAACTCCAATTACGGACTGGTTACAGTTAAGTAACGGGCAACGTCTTCAGGCACAAACTCAAGACCTTGTTAAGGATGCCATCTCACATTGCTTTGGTTATCACTTATTAAAACTAGGGCATCTAAGTACGCAATTAAAAACCGATAATTGCCCTATTCGCCATCAAATAAATTGCGCAGAGGATGGAGAAGATATTGGTTTACAAAGCGATTTACAACATTTACCTTTTCAAAACGCCACCATCGACCTGTGCATTTTAGTGCACGAATTAGATTTTTCGAGCGATCCTCATCAATTATTAAGAGAAATCGATCGTATCTTAACACTTGATGGTACCTTGATAATCAGTGGTTATAACCCCTACAGCTTTTTTGGGTGTCGAACATTATTAACTCCTAATGATCAACATACCGCGCGCCTCTTTTCACCTAATCGAGTTATCGATTGGTTACATGTTTTAGGGTTTGAAATAAAAGAAAAACAGTACTTTGATTGTTTATTAGCACAGCCCAAAGGTCCTATCATGAGTCATTTAGGAAACTTTGGACGTCGTTATTTACCTTTTTTCTATAGCGTTTATTTCATGGTTGCGAAAAAACAAACCACACCAATGACGCCGATCAAATTAGGGTTTGAATTTAAACGACGAATTATTAATAATCAACCCGTTACTACTAAACAATCTCACTCAAAAAACACCTAAACAGTTCTTTTGCGCGATTAACAATATTATTTGCAGTGAATACTATTCTACATAACCTTCATCTTTTTGAGTTGGTTTAGCCTCTGCGGCTTCTCGCGCTAAATCGTCACAGCGTTCATTTTCAGGATGTCCTGAATGCCCTTTTACCCAATGCCACCTTACCGTATGTTTTTCTTGAGCAGCATCTAACGCTTTCCATAAATCAACATTTTTCACTGGCGCTTTAGCTGCTGTTTTCCAGCCACGTTTTTTCCAATTATGTATCCATTGTGTAATGCCTTGACGAACATATTGGCTATCTGTTGTTACATCCACCTCACAAACTTCAGTCAAACTCTCTAACCCTTTCACACAGGCTAGCATCTCCATTCGATTATTAGTGGTTCTCGCATAACCTTCAGAGAGTTCGCGGCGGTGCTCATTAAAGACTAAAATAGCACCATAACCACCCGGACCAGGGTTACCAAGACATGAGCCATCTGTATAAAGTTGGATTTTTTTCATTATTACCATCACATAAATTTGTTAGACTAGTAAGCTAACATTCAGCTTAAACACGCAGCAACTATAAATAGAGATGTCTATGAACACAAGTAAACTCACCCGCCAAGTTGTACTAGATACAGAAACCACAGGTATGAACAAAGATGGTCTCATTTATGTAGGGCATCGTATTATTGAAATTGGTTGTGTTGAGGTTATTAATCGTCGCTTAACCGGTCGCCACTACCACGTTTATATACAACCGGATATGTTAATTGATCCTGAAGCGATGGCCGTCCATGGAATTACCGATGAGTTTTTATATGATAAACCTCGCTTTGCGGAAATCGCAGATGGGTTCATTGATTTTATTAAAGGTGCAGACTTAGTTATCCATAATGCGCCCTTTGATGTTGGCTTTATGGATCAAGAATTCCGTTTTTTAAATAAAAAGACACAACCTACTGAAGAAATAGCCACAGTTACCGATACATTAGAGATGGCTAAAAAGATGTTTCCCGGTAAACGGAATAATCTTGATATTTTATGTGACCGTTATGGTATTGATAATAAGCACCGAGTATTACATGGCGCTTTATTAGATGCGGAAATATTAGCAGATGTTTATCTACTAATGTCAGGTGGCCAAAAAGACTTAAATTTAGCCAATAATGAGTCAGGTAAAAATGATACTGGTCGACGTTTACGTCAAAATTTATCACCTTTATCTATTATTCATGCGAACCAAGAAGAGTTAAAAGCGCATGAATCACGTTTGGATTTAGTAGAAAAATCAGGGAGCTGCTTGTGGCGGTAATCAATAAAAGTTGGATTGTATTTACATTATTAATGCTGGCAGTTGTCAGCTCTTTTGCACATACGATCTATGCGCCCAATGACATTCCACTACTTGATAACCGCTTTAGAATTGACCCTAATACTGAACAAGTAACAATTATCTTAAATCACCCTAAACGCCCGCAAAAGACAGTGTTAGTACAACCCGATGGCAGTAAATTATTTGCTCGCCGCCACCCTGAAGAAAGTGTTGCCTGGTTCCATAATAACAGCCAAGATATTATAACCATTCAAAATCCGATGCCCGGTCCATGGCAAGCTATTGCAATGCTAAATGGGAATAATAGAATTCAGCTATTAAACCCTATCTCATTAAAAATCAATAAATTGCCGCTTAAAGTTTACAATAGTGAATATCTGACATCCCATGTATCTTTGATTAAAGATGGGCAGATAATGACTAACAAAGATTATTTGAAATATGCAAAGTTAACAGTTTCTATTGTTAGCGATCTGAAAAAAGTAGTCTCATTATATAGAGACGATGGCCAATATTATGATTCATTCCCTTTTGACGGAGAGCTAACGACTGATTTTTTCATGGACTTAGATCCTGGTCGGTATTTGCTGAATATTAAGACTAAAAATAATATTTTTATTCGTAACGTGAACAAAGACATTGTTGTCTTTCCGCAACCATTAACCTACACAATACAACCAGCCGCAGAGAATGCGAGTAGCGCACAATTAACGTTAATTGCAGATGAATCTGAAATAGTCCCTAGCTCAATTATCATCGATGCCATGATCAGTAGTGTTGATAATCCACAAACACAACAATCTATCGTAAACTTCTCAGACCAAAAAGAAGCAAGTAATACACTTGTCGTTGATTTGCCACTCGCTTACGGTAATTACACTTACGCTGGAAAAGTATTTGCAACCACGGTAGATGGTCGTGAAATTAACTTTAAACTGCCTGATCAAAGCTTTGAATTAATAGCGCCAGCACCTGAAATCCCAGAGGTAAGTTCACTATTACCCATCACTTCAGAGGCCACTGCAACTATTTCAGGAGCAGAAGCGACGGGCGAAGCAACAGAGCAACCATTCCAATACCTATGGATATTAATAGCCTCATTTGCGTTGTTAATTGTAATAGCAGTGCTCGCAGTGATGTTTTTTCTCAAAAGAAAACAAAAAAAGCTAGCTGCAGATAATGGATTATCATTAGATGAATTGATCATTGATGAACCTAAACCGACTAAAAAATAAAATAAATAAGCTAAAAAACAAACGCTATGAACATAAAATAAGCACTTAGACCAATTACCTTGTAAATATTATGTTTTTTTTGTTTTTCGTTATTGACTCAGTACCTGCAACTCCGTATTATCTGCGCCTCAACGGAGTTGCATATTATGTAACGTTGATTTTGCTGGAGTGGTAGTTCAGTTGGTTAGAATACCGGCCTGTCACGCCGGGGGTCGCGGGTTCGAGTCCCGTCCACTCCGCCAACATTTTTTTTATAAATTCAGTTTTATAAATTTAGGGTTGGCAATACTATCTAGCAAAATCTAAAGTTGAACTGATGATTATCACGTGGAGTGGTAGTTCAGTTGGTTAGAATACCGGCCTGTCACGCCGGGGGTCGCGGGTTCGAGTCCCGTCCACTCCGCCAACTCATTTGCTTGCAAATGTAATAGATAATTATCAAAAGCTTGAACTGTAATACTCCAGTGGAGTGGTAGTTCAGTTGGTTAGAATACCGGCCTGTCACGCCGGGGGTCGCGGGTTCGAGTCCCGTCCACTCCGCCAACAGTATTATATGAAAGCTAAATGGTTTATTTCACCAGTATTAATTTATAAAGAAATAACTGTAACACACTCGTGGAGTGGTAGTTCAGTTGGTTAGAATACCGGCCTGTCACGCCGGGGGTCGCGGGTTCGAGTCCCGTCCACTCCGCCAACAGTGTGTTTAATCGAGATCACAACGATTTAAAATAAAGTGGTAAAACTGTTATACACTCGGAAGAGTGGTAGTTCAGTTGGTTAGACTCTTGTCTAATATAAGCGGCCTGTCACGCCGGCGGTTAACACCGTAAAGAGACAAAACTGTTATACACTCGGAGGAGTGGTAGTTCAGTTGGTTAGAATACCGGCCTGTCACGCCGGGGGTCGCGGGTTCGAGTCCCGTCCACTCCGCCAACAGTGTATAAAAGTTACTTCCTAAAAAATCTATCAAATTTCACTAAAAACATTCATATACTCTCATCTGTAGTAGTTCAGTTGGTTGACTCTTTATTAGAGCACGCGGCCTATCTCGTCAGGGTTCACGTATTCAAATCTCATCAACTCCGCCAACAGTGTATAAAAGTTACTTCTTAAAAAATCTATCTAATTTCACTAAAAATATTCTTATACTCTCATCTGCAGTAGTTCAGTTGGTTGACTCTTTATTAGAGCACACGGTCTATCTCGTCAGGGTTCACGTATTCAAATCTCATCAACTCCGCCAACAGTGTATAAAAGTTACTTCTTAAAAAATCTATCTAATTTCACTAAAAATATTCTTATACTCTCATCTGCAGTAGTTCAGTTGGTTGACTCTTTATTAGAGCATGCGGTCTGTCTCGTCAGGTTTCACGTATTCAATTCCTGTTTACTCCGCCAACAGTGTATAAACGTTTACTTCCAGATAAATTCCAATTATTAATTCTTGTGAAAAAATCCTATAAAAAATTAAACTATTATTACTCTAATGAGTAATAGCTCAGTTGGTTGACTCTTTACTAGGCTCCTCATTTATAAGAATGCGGGGTATCCCTCGCCAGGGCTCACGTATTCAAACTCCACTCTTTTCGCCAACAATTTATAAGAGATACTTTCGATGGTTTTAAAGTCTTGGATTCAATAAATGAGTGAGGTTAGTGGTTAGTTAGGGAATACCCATGAAAAAAGCGCCGAAGCGCTTGATGGGAATAATTGGCAGATTAAACTCTTAAATGAATAACTTTTTATTTACGAAAAGCTGAGCTCATCATCGCTTTTTGGTTCAAGGGTCAAACCACCACTTTTTTTACTGCTATCTTCTTCTAAATCGTCAATATTGCCTTTATCGAGTTTAAATTTAAGTGCTAAGTTAGTTGGCGAGTCTGAATTTTTTATCGCTTCCTCTTCGCTAATGCGCCCTTCTTTTACTAAATCAAATAATGCACTATCAAATGTTTGCATACCAAGCGACTTCGATTTTTCCATTACTTCCTTTAATAACTCAAATTGACCACGTTTAATCATATCGCGAATGGTTAATGTGCCCATCATGACTTCTACTGCGGCACAACGCTTTCCATCTACAGTTTGAATCAGACGTTGTGAAACAAAAGCTTTCAAGTTATTACCTAAATCATTTAATAATTGAATACGTCGATCTTCAGAGAAAAAGTTAATAATACGGTCGATTGCTTGATTGGCATTATTAGCATGCAATGTTGAAATAACTAAATGTCCTGTTTCAGCAAAGGATAATGCATGCTCCATGGTTTCTTTATCACGTATTTCTCCAATTAAAATAACATCTGGCGCCTGGCGTAAGGTATTTTTTAATGCAGCATGAAAACTTCGCGTATCAACACCTACTTCCCTTTGATTAATAATACTTTTTTTATGCCGGTGCACAAATTCAACGGGATCTTCAATAGTGATAATATGGCCAGATGAGTTTTCGTTTCGATGATCGATTAACGCCGCTAAAGATGTTGATTTACCCGACCCAGTCCCACCTACAAATAAAGCTAAACCACGCTTCATCATAATCACTTCTTTAAGTACTGCAGGTAGTCGTAAATCATCGAACTTGGGGATATCTAATTTAATATTACGCGCGACGATAGAAATTTCATTGCGTTGTTTAAATATGTTAATACGAAAACGACCAACACCACTTAATGAGATAGCAAGATTCATCTCTAATGTTTGTTCAAATTCAGCTTTTTGTTCTCCATCCATTATTTGATATGCGATGTCACTCACTTCACCAGGTTTTAAAGTAGTCTCTATCAGAGGTATTAATTTTCCCTCAAATTTTCCAGAAGGTGGCGCCCCAGTAGCTAAGTAAAGGTCTGAACCATCCCTAGTTGCAAGTTCGTGTAACATTTTTTCAAATTCCATAACTTCTCTACTAACCTATTAATTTTAAATTGCATTGATTATAGTCTTGAATTACATTTTTTTATTTATTTACTAATTATTCTGCTTATTTTATTACACCAAAAATAGCATTTACGTGTGTCAACATCAGCAGTATTTATAATCCACTCAATATAAGCCTAAAAAGCGAACTTAAATGTGAATTAAATGTTAATCAAAGTGCATAAAAATTCATTTTTTAATTTTTTATCTTTTCTATAAAGCAATTCATCTTCCTAAAGTCATACTAAATACTCATCTTCACTATGTGAACTTTAATCACAAAAACAATACTATAGATTCCTTATGTGACGAACTGCTCAATTTTCATTCGATAAAATATGATCTAGCTCTTTGTCTCGGCGTACTAAAATAGTGAATTTAACATACTATTAACGCACGCTTATTTGATAAGGAAATTATTTTTTAAGTCGTTAGATAAGAGCTAGAAAGTGAATGCTTATTTTTTGTTTGATTAATGTTTAAATTAAGCACAAAAAGCCTGTTTTCGCTTTTAAATCTCTTCTTCGTTAAGACCATTAAGGAGAATGACAGTGAGTTTTGAAGACGCAGAAAAAGCAAAGGGATATTGGAATGAAAATCTAAAACTAGTGATTAAATTATTGGCTATTTGGGCTTTTGTCTCATTTGGTTGCGGCGTATTACTCGTTGATATATTAAATCAATTCAGTTTTATGGGCTTTAAATTAGGATTTTGGTTCGCTCAACAAGGTTCAATTTATGTCTTTTTAATACTGATTTTTGTATATGTAAAAAAATCAAACACACTTGACAAAAAATATGGTGTTGACGAATAACAGGGAGTAGTAAAAATGGATGTTCAAACATTAACCTATATAGTGGTTGGGGTTACATTTGCCATGTACATTGGCATTGCAATTAAAACACGAGCGGGTTCAACAAAAGAGTTCTATGTAGCAGGCGGTGGTGTACCACCTATTTTAAACGGTATGGCAACAGCAGCGGACTGGATGTCAGCCGCTTCATTTATATCACTAGCGGGTATTGTTTCTTTCGTTGGTTATGACGGTAGTGTTTACATTATGGGTTGGACAGGTGGTTATGTACTGCTTGCTCTGTTGATGGTTCCTTACCTTCGTAAATTTGGTAAATTCACCGTGCCAGACTTCATTGGTGACCGTTACTATTCACAATCTGCACGTACCGTGGCGGTTGTCTGTGCCATCTTCATCAGCTTTACTTATATTGCTGGTCAAATGCGTGGTGTAGGTGTTGTATTTTCTCGCTTCCTAGAAGTAGAAGTTGATACCGGCGTTTATATCGGTATGTGTGTAGTATTTTTCTATGCTGTTTTAGGCGGTATGAAAGGGATCACTTACACTCAAGTAGCACAATACTGTGTCATGATTTTTGCTTTCATGGTACCTGCTGTTTTCCTTTCAATCATGATGACAGGTCATATCTTCCCTCAATTAGGATTCGGTGCAGAATTATTGGATGCAACGGGTAATAGTTCAGGTGTTTATTTAATGGATAAACTGGATGGACTTTCTACAGATTTAGGGTTCTCATTATATACCCAAGGCTCTAAAGACATGATTGATGTGCTATTTATTACTGGTGCATTAATGTTTGGTACTGCGGGTTTACCACACGTAATCGTACGCTTTTTCACCGTACCAAGAGTGAAGGATGCGCGTAGCTCTGCTGGTTGGACATTATTGTTCATTGCCATTATGTACACGACTATCCCTGCACTTGCTTCATTTTCCCGAGTAAACATGATCCAGTCTATTAATGGTCCAGAAAGCCAAGGTGTACCTCATGCCGAAGCCCCTATGTGGATTGAGAACTGGGAAAAAACAGGTTTAATCAAATGGGAAGATAAGAACAATGACGGCAGAATGTTCTATTCAAATACTGAAACAAATGAAATGAATGTTGACCGTGACATCATCGTATTAGCAACACCAGAGATGGCAAATTTACCTGCATGGGTTATTGCATTGATGGCTGCAGGTGGTCTAGCTGCTGCACTATCTACATCAGCAGGTCTATTGTTAGTTATTTCAACTTCTGTTTCTCATGATTTACTGAAAAAGAACTTAATGCCCAATATCTCCGATAAAAAGGAGTTAATGTATGCGCGAATGGCATCCGGTGCCGGCATCATCATGGCAGGTTACTTTGGTATTAACCCACCAGGATTTGTAGCCGCCGTGGTCGCCATCGCCTTTGGTCTCGCCGCTTCCTCTTTATTCCCAGCGATTACGATGGGCATTTTCTCTACGAAAATGAATAAGGAAGGTGCTATCGCAGGTATGCTTGCAGGTTTATCATTTACAACGGCTTACATTGTTTATTTTAAATTTGTAAACCCAGCTGCGAATATGTCTGAAAACTGGTTGTTTGGTGTGTCTCCAGAAGGTATTGGCATGCTAGGTATGGTGATCAACTTTGCAGTTGCCATTATAGTCTGCAAAATGACTGCGCCAACACCTCAAGCAGTAGTCGATATGGTTGAATCAATTCGTTTCCCTAAAGGAGCAGGCGAAGCACACGATCATTAAAATAATCTCTAATTTAAAAGCGCTTCGGCGCTTTTTTTAGATCTTTTAACCTCAAAAATCCCCACAACTTATAGCTAGGTGCTTATGGATAACAGTGAGTTACAACCCATTTTTGATTTCATGCGCAGATTAGCTCCTTTTGATTCTTTACATGAACAAACTATAAAAAAATGTTGTCAGGAATTAACTATTTCCTACTACAGCAAACAACAAAAGTTAGTCAATGTAGATAGTGACGAGCCCCAATTATATATTGTACGTAGTGGTGCATTTGAAGTAACCACACAACAAGGAGAGCTCATTGATAGAGTCGCAGAAGGCGAATATTTTGGTTTTAGCGGCATGCTTTCGGGTGAGAAAGTTGTCAATCAAGTACATATTTTAGAGGATGCACTGGTTTACCACCTTTCAGCTAAAATGTTTGATCAATTACGCGCCAATAGCCATTCATTCGATCGTTTTTTTAATCAAGCCTTTGCCAAACGATTACGCAACCAAGGGTCATTACAGCATAGCCACATCAGTACTGCACGTATTACTCACATTATGTCCAGAGATCTCACCACCATCACAGCCGATGCCACCATTCATGAAGCTGCACAGCTAATGTCTAAGAAACGTCTCTCCTCTCTTGTTGTTGTTAACCAAGATAAATTATGCGGAATCTTAACCGATCGCGACTTACGTAATCGTGTCTTAGCAAAAGGACTGGGCGGTGACCTACTAGTCGAACAAATAATGACCAAAGAACCAACTGTTATCGAACCAAATGCACTAATCTTTGAAGCGATGTTAAAAATGAGTGAAAATAATATTCATCACTTACCCGTGGTCGACCAAGAAAGACCAATCGCGATCATTACTAGTACAGATTTAATCCGCAGTCAAAGCTCTCAGCCGTTATTATTAATTGGTCAAATAGAACGTCAGAATAGCTTAGAAGCACTGATACAAGTTAGCCAGAAGATACCAGACCTATTACATAACCTGATTAGTAGCGATGCTAAAGCCATTGAAATAGGCCGTATTCTGACCTCTGTTACCGACTCATTAACACGTCGTTTAATAGTATTAAAACAAAAACAACTTGGCCCTGCCCCAATGGCATTCTGTTGGCTGGCATTTGGCTCACAGGGTCGCCAAGATCAAATGGCAGGGTCAGACCAAGATAGTGCATTGATTTTAGAGAAAACGCCTTCTGAACAAGATAAATGTTATTTTAAGCAACTTTCTGAATTTGTTTGTAGTGCTTTGAATGAGTGTGGTTTTCCATTTTGTCCCGGTAATATCATGGCGCAGAATCCACAGTGGCAATTAACACTACAACAGTGGCAACAACAATTTTCAAAATGGGTCAATACTCCTCAGCCCAGTGCGTTATTAAACGCGACTATCTTCTTTGATATGCGCGGTATTTATGGAGATTTAAGTTTATTCACAACCCTACAAACTACAGTATTAAACAAGACCAAAGGAAACGACATATTTCTTGCAGCGCTAAGTCAAAATGCACTGCAATCAACAGCGCCATTAGGATTCTTCAGAAGCTTTGTCATTGAACGAGATGGTAGCGAAGTAAAAGGAATAGATTTAAAGCATAAAGGTAATGCTTTAATCAATGATATCGTTAGAACCTACGCACTAGCAGCAGGTATAGAAGAAGTAAATACTAGCAAACGTTTAGAAAGTTTAATCGAAAAATCTAAAATAGATAAAGAAGTTGCGATGAATTTGTTGGATGCTTGGGAGTTTATTGCCCATAAACGTCTTACCAATCAAGGACAACAATTTAATAATACACAACCTGTTTCTAACTATATTTTACCCGATAGTCTGTCTTCATTAGTTCGCCATCAATTAAAGGATGCCTTTAAAGTGATTCATGAAGCACAAGGCACAATTAGGTTAAAATTCTTAAGGCAATTTTAATGTTTCAACGATGGTGGTTACAGTATCAATTAAAACGCTTGGTTAAAAATAGCAAGCTGAATGCCCTACAAGATCATTATCAATATTTATTAAGCCAACTAGATAGCCCTATTTCAGACATTAAGCTATTAGCGTTAGATATTGAAATGACAGGCTTAGACAGCAAAAAAGATCAAATGGTGAGTATCGGAGTGATCCCTATCATCAATGCCAAGATCCAGCCTAAACTTGCACAATATAAGCTCATTAAAATACAAGGAACCGTAGGACAAAGTGCCGTTATTCATGGTGTTTTAGATAGGCATCTGACCAATGCACTACCCTTACAAGAGGTGCTGCAATGGTTATTTGAGCAGTGTAAAGATAAAGTCATCGTTGCTCATTATGCTAGCCTAGATTTACAGTTTTTACAGCAATCATTAGTAGGTGCGGAAAAACAATCTTTTGCACTATTTGCTATTGATACCTTACTGATAGATAAAAAAAGAGAACTACGTAAACATCAATCTTTAAACACCAGTAGCTTGCGTTTAAATGCCTGTAGAGAGCGTTATAATTTGCCTATTTATAACGCACATAATGCATTAACCGATGCTTTAGCTTGTGCTGAATTATTACTAGCCCAATTAAGTAAAATGGGCGGCATAGATAAAGTCACGCTGCAACAGTTACTAAACAAGCATTAGAACTTATTGATCTTACAGAGTTGGTATTAGATGTTAGATATTTTTTAATCAAGATAAATTATTGAGTCTGCAACTTTAGGAGTCATTAAAAAGTATTAATAGTTGGAAAGTATGAATGGTTGGAAAGGGTTATTAAAGAAAATAG
Source organism: Psychromonas arctica DSM 14288 (assembly GCF_000482725.1). Lineage (GTDB taxonomy): Bacteria > Pseudomonadota > Gammaproteobacteria > Enterobacterales > Psychromonadaceae > Psychromonas > Psychromonas arctica. Next base: position 76,526 of record NZ_AXWP01000008.1, on the reverse strand, counting down.
TTAAGCAGCAATAAAAAGGTCTGCTTTGAGCAGACCTTTTTAGTCACATATTTATAGTTATATTTATAGTTATATTAACCAGCCCATGAGTCACGTAATGCAACCGTTCGGTTAAACACTAACTTATCAGCACTTGAATCTTTATTATCAGCACAGAAGTATCCTTCACGCTCAAATTGATAAGCGACTTCAGGTTGTGCGTCCACTAAGCTGTTTTCAACAAAACCATGTTTTACAACTAATGAATCAGGGTAAATTACACTATGGATATCTTCCACTGCCGCAGGATTTTCTACCGTAAATAAACGGTCATAAATACGGAATTCAGCAGGATGATTTGACGCGGCACTCACCCAATGGATAACCCCTTTTGGCTTACGTCCGTCTTCAGGATTTTTACCTAATGTAGTTGGGTCGTAAGAACAAAGAATTTCAGTAATATTACCTTCTTGATCCTTAATAACCTCTTCAGCTTTAATCATATAAGCATTACGTAAACGCACTTCTTTACCTAATACCAAGCGCTTATATTTTTTATTCGCTTCTTCACGGAAATCAGCAGCATCAATATATAACTCACGTGAGAATGGCACAGTACGCGTTCCCATGCTTTCATCTTTAGGGTGAGCTGGTGCGATTAACTGCTCTAACTTACCTTGTTCATAGTTTGTTATCGTTACTTTGATCGGATCAAGCACAGCCATCGCTCGTGCGCCATTAGCTTCTAGATCTTCACGAACACAAGCTTCTAATGAAGCAAACTCAACGGTATTTTCTTGCTTTGTTACACCAATTCGTTTTGAAAATTCGCGTAATGATGCCGCAGGGTAACCACGACGACGCATACCAGAAATAGTAGGCATACGAGGATCATCCCAACCAGTGACGATGTTTTCTTCAATTAATGCATTTAATTTACGCTTAGACGTTAATGTATATTGCAAGTTTAAACGTGAAAACTCTATTTGACGTGGTTTACACTCGATGCTGATATTAGCTAATACCCAGTCGTATAATGGACGGTGATCTTCAAACTCTAACGTACATAAACTGTGAGTAATCCCCTCAATCGCATCCGAAATACAATGTGTAAAATCGTACATAGGGTAGATGCACCATTTGTCACCAGTTTGGTGATGGTGTGCAAAACGAATACGGTAAATAACCGGATCACGCATTTTCATATTTGGAGAAGCCATATCGATTTTAGCACGCAGCATTATCGACCCTTCTTCAAACTCACCTGCACGCATACGTTTAAATAGATCTAAGCTTTCTTCGATCGGGCGATTTCTATATGGGCTATCTTTACCAGGAGACGTCAACGTACCGCGGTATTCACGTGTTTGTTCTGCATTTAATTCACAAACATAAGCTTTGTTATTTTCGATTAACTCAACAGCATAATCAAAAAGCTGTTCAAAATAATTAGATGAATAACGTACATCACCTTGCCATTCAAATCCTAACCAAGAGACATCTTTTTCAATCGCTGCAACGTAATCAGCATCTTCTTTAACCGGGTTAGTGTCATCAAAACGCAAGTTACAAGCAGCATTAGGATAATCACGCGCTAAACCAAAGTTTAAACAGATAGATTTTGCATGACCAATATGCAAATAACCGTTTGGTTCAGGCGGGAAACGTGTATGGATTGTCTGGTGTTTACCACTCTCAAGGTCGTTTTCAATAATGGTGCGAATAAAATTACTTGGGCGTGTTTCCAGTTCAGACATTGTGACCTCTAAAATACATGATTCATAAAGGGGCAATCATCGTATATTCTAGCCTTAAGCTCAAGTGAAATAATGGTAAATGAAAGGTTCACGGTGATATCTACATCGATGTGACTTTAAGATGCAAAAATCAGTATCTTCTGAGGTGAGTAGATTGTCGCCATAAAGATGAAAATATACCCGCTAGCAATTGAAATTTTTGCCTAATGCCAGCTTTATTGCGAAGAACAGGTTTAAACAACAACCCTCTACCAAAACGAAAATAGGCACTCATTGAGTGCCTATTGAAAAATTAATTGCAGTTTATTTTAGCAACTTCATTCTATTAGCAATGCTTTCAGCTTGCGGCCCAATGATCACTTGAAGATTATTATCTCCTAGTTTCACAACACCCATTGCACCTAACGCCTTCAGTTCTGATTCTTTTATAATGCTACGGTTTTTTAAGGTCAAACGTAATCGAGTAATACAGGCATCAATCACTTCGATATTATCAGCGCCACCTAGTGCAGCAACATAACTAGTGGCTAATTGGTCATTACCTTCAACAGCTTTAGTAGCGGTATTAACTACTTCCGTCTCGTTATCTTCGCGACCTGGTGTTTTAAGATTAAGTGTTTTAATTAATGTTAAAAATACAAAATAATAAATACCAAAGAAGACAACACCCTGAACTAACAGCATATACCATTGTTTAGCGAGTGGGTTTTGTGAAGAGAGTACCATATCCACTAAACCAGCAGAGAAGCCAAAACCAGCCATCCATTCCATATTAGCGGCAATAAATACTGAAACACCTGTTAATACTGCATGCACGACATACAATAACGGCGCTACAAACATAAATGAAAACTCTAAAGGCTCTGTCACACCAGTAAAGAATGAAGCTAATGCAGCAGCTAACATAATAGAAGCCACTTTTTGCTTATGCTCTGCTTTTGCTGTCGTATAAATTGCTAATGCAGCACCAGGCAAACCAAACATCATAATAGGGAAGAAACCAGCTTGATACATACCAACAGTACCGATTGCATTTTTACCTTCAGCAGCGAATTTAGTGATCGTATCCTGACCAGCTAAAAAGTTAGGGATATCATTAATGCCCGCCACATCAAACCAAAATACTGAATTTAACGCATGGTGAAGTCCAACAGGAATCAATAGACGGTTAAAGAATGCATAAATACCAGCTCCAATATCGCCCATACCTGAAATCGTTTCACCAAAATGCTGTAAACCTGAGAAAATAATTGGCCAAACTGCCATTAAAATAAATGATACAACAATCATTACTACAGAAACGATGATAGGCACTAATCTACGACCAGAGAAAAACGCCAATGTATTGTGTAATTCGACTTCTGAAAACTTGTTATATAACTCAGCAGAAATAATACCGACTAAGATACCAACAAATTGATTTTCAATTCGTCCAAAAGAAGCATTAGCAGCTTCTCCAGTAATTTGCTCAACCGCACCAGGTGCCAGTAGTGTAGTAACCACTAGCCAACCTACTAAACCAGATAACGCAGCAGCACCATCTTTATCTTTAGACATGCCATAAGCAACACCCACGGCAAATAATAGCGCCATGTTGTCAATTACTGCAGCACCCGCTTTAATTAAAAAAGCCGCTAGTTGAGAATCACCACCCCAGCCATTTGGATCAATCCAATAACCAATCCCCATTAAAATTGCTGCAGCGGGTAATACTGCCACTGGAACCATTAAGGCCCTGCCCACTTTTTGCATATATCCTAAAATATTCACTATTTTACTCTCCTTGAAACAGCGACTTAATTCGCATTGATTATTATGATTAAAACCTGTTGTTATAACGTGGGTTCAATAGAACGCCTTTCATCAACATGTCTAGGCTATGACTCTAAAGAGTTTCTTAAATCGCGCAAATGCAATCACCCTATTCTGTGACTTAAATCACTTATATTTGACCTAATAAGTGAAAATGAGTGGCATTAAACCCAAACTTAATTTACGATGAGAATTAAGTAGAGATATTCATTACCTGGAGATTAAAATGCGCCTGATTCCACTTAACAACTTAGCCGATGTTGGTTTATGGTCTGCTCAATACATCGTTAATAAAATTAATAAATTTAACCCCACTGCGGATCGACCTTTTATTTTAGGCTTGCCCACAGGCAGTACGCCCTTGGCCACATATCAACACCTAATTGAGTTACATAAAGCAGGAAAGGTCAGCTTTAAACATGTTGTTACCTTTAATATGGATGAATATGTTGGCTTGGAGCCTGCTCATCCTGAAAGTTACCATAGCTTTATGCATAATAACTTTTTCAACCATGTCGATATTCAGGTACAAAATATCAATTTATTAAATGGTCTAGCTGATGATCTGAGCGCAGAGTGCCAACGCTATGAAGATAAAATAAAAAGCTACGGCAAAATTAATCTATTTATGGGCGGCGTAGGTAGTGATGGTCATATTGCTTTTAATGAGCCAGGTTCATCATTAGCATCACGCACTCGTGTTAAAACATTAACACCCGACACTCGCCTTGCTAACTCACGTTTTTTCGATGATGATATTAATAAAGTGCCTAAGTTAGCGCTGACTATCGGTGTAGGTACATTATTAGAGGCAGAAGAAGTATTAACTCTTGTCACTGGCCACCATAAAGCGTTAGCATTGCAAACTGCTGTAGAAGGCAGCGTCAACCATCTCTGGACTGTTACCGCATTACAACTACATCAAAAAGCAATTATCGTATGTGATTCAGCATCAACGATGGAGCTTAAAGTTAAAACACTTAAGTACTTCACGGAACTAGAAGCAGAAAACATTCGCTTCCTATAATCACTTCACATCAGGTTTAACGGAACAGACATACAGTTAGGCCTGATTTATCACTTAGATTAAACGCATCCATTTGTCTAATAAAGTATGCCTAGGAGAGATTTATAATGTATGCACTTACCAATTGCACTATTTATACAACTCAAGCGATTCTTATTGATCATGCAGTCGTTATTGAAGGTCAACAAATCAGCGCTATTATTCCCATTAATGCATTAACCAATGATATTGATCGTATTGACCTACAGGGTCAAAACTTAACACCTGGATTTATTGATTTACAATTAAATGGTTGTGGTGGTGTTATGTTTAATGGCGCAGTAACAGAGCAAACACTAGCAACAATGCAAGCAGCTAATCTGAAATCAGGGACCACCAGCTATCTTCCCACCTTTATTACTGACACCGACCAAGGCATTAAGAAAGCACTGCATGTAACTCGCGAATATATGCAAAAAAAGCCTAATGAAGTACTCGGATTACATCTTGAAGGCCCTTATATTAACGTGCAGAAAAAAGGTATCCATCGCCAGGAATTTATTCGCCAACCCGATCCTGAAATGATTGATTTGATCTGTGCAAATAGTGATGTCGTTAGCCAAATAACCATGGCACCGGAAAAAACGCCGAACCAATTTATTGAACAGCTGGCCAATGCAGGTATTGTGGTTTCTTTAGGGCACAGCAATGGCACTTATCAACAGGCTACTGAAGCGATTCAACACGGCGCATCTTCTGCCACGCATCTATTCAATGCAATGACATCTATTACCGGGCGAGAGCCTGGCGTAGTAGGTGCAATTTACGATAATAATATCTACGCAGGCATTATTGTCGATGGTTTTCATGTGGCTTACGAAAATGTACGTTTATCAAAAAGAATCATGGGTGATAAATTAATACTAGTGACCGATGCAACGGCGCCTGCTGGAGCTGATATTAGTGAGTTTGATTTTGTAGGCACGACTGTTTATTACAAACAAGGAAAATGTGTAGGCAAAGATGGCACTTTAGGGGGATCCGCAGTCACCTTAATAGAGTCCATTGAACAATGTGTAAAATTTGTAGGCATTAGTTTAGAAGAAGCTATTCGTATGGCGACTATTTATCCTGCGAAAGCGATTTCCGTAGATAATAAACTAGGCAGCATTGAAGTGGGTAAAATTGCCAACTTAGCAATTTTTAACAATGATTATCAAGTCACCGGGACCGTTGTTAACGGTTGTTATAAAGCAACTGAATAACAAAAGTTTAATATAACGTTTAATGGATGAACACTAATGACGTGATCGATTGTCATTACCAGCTCCGCATAACAATTATTCTGGTCAATCGGCATACTTTTTTAAAGTTAATGCCTTTTGATTAAACCTCATCTGTGACCTAAAAAAATCTGCTATCATTGCGGCGAGATAAACACCACGGTAGGTATCACTTAATGAACACAGTCAATCACGATACGATGCAAACAAACATTGCTAATATCGAACAAATCAAGCAATTAAATAGTGCCATCATTTATAAAATTATTGAGCAATACGCACCTATTTCTCGCGTTAAAACAGCAAAGATAAGTAGATTAGCCCCAGCAAGTGTGACCAAAATAACACGTCAACTAATCGAAAATGGATTGATTGCAGAAGTTGAATTACAAGCATCTACGGGTGGCCGCAGAGCCATCTCTTTAGCGCCAAATTCTGATGCGGTAAATGTAATTGCCATTAAATTAGGCCAAAAATTATTATCGATCGCGCATTATAATTTATCTGGCATTAAGTTAATGAGCAAACAAATAACTATTCCTAAGATTGAGACCAGTGCTTTTTTAATTGACTTTTTGATTGCTGAAATTGCAAAATTTATGACTCAACCACCGTTAATTAATGAAAAAATATCTGCTATTTCAATTACCCTTTCTGGTTTGGTTGATCCTAAAAAAGGCATCGTGGTTTATACGCCAACTTATCCTTTAGATGATTACTCTTTAGTTAATAAAATTGAAAATACATTTAATATTCCTACCTTTATCGGCAATCATACACGCTGCCTTGCATTGGCTGAAAATTACTTTGGTGCCACCAAGAACACACAAGATTCAGTGCTTATCAGTGTTCATCACGGCGTTGGTTCAGGTGTTATTATCGAAAATAAAGAGCTACTAGGTAAAAGCTGTAATATAGGGGAAATAGGTCATATCCAAACAAACCCTGCAGGTAAGCGCTGTCATTGTGGCAATATTGGTTGTTTAGAAACAGAGGTCAGCGATCTGGTGATTTACGACAAAGTTAAAGAAGCGATTAATGCTGGTAGCGATTGCGTCTTGAATGTGAATACCATGAACATTGATGATATTTATCTAGCCGCGGCAAGTGGTGATAAATTATGTTATACAATCACTCAACAAGCAGCCCACTACTTGGGGAAAAATATTGCCATATTAGTGAATCTATTAAGCCCCGAAAAAATAGTGATCACAGGTAAAATACTACAAGCTGGTGAAGTTTTATTTTCTACCATTGCAGATTGCATTAAACAACAAACCCTGCCAAATTTTCATGATCAACTGATCGTCACTTCAACTGAATTAAAACCCGATTTAACTATCGCTGCTTTTGCTTTAATTAAGCAGGCGATTTATGAAGGTGATTTATTACAAAGGATCAAGGTCTAACTTTTTTTTCATATAAAAAGCTTAGCTGCTTTCTTTACATAAAAAGCTTAACAGCTTTCTCCACTTAAAATAGTTAATCACTTTCTGCAAATAAAAAGGCCAACGACGTTAATCATTGGCCTTTTACTATTTTGCTTTCAGTCATTGTACATTCACAGAGCTTTCACTGTGCAATGCATTCAATATGAGTTAGTTCAGTAAAAAAATGACTGTACATTATTGTTGCACAAACACTATTTTCCCCTCTTCAACGTCTGCCAATATGTTACTACCCGTGGTTAACTCTCCCGATAATATTTTCTGTGCCAATGCATTCTCTAGTAACTGTTGCACCGCTCTTTTTAATGGACGAGCACCATATGCAGGGTCATATCCAGCGCTAACCAAAAATTCAATCGATGCATCATTAAACGTTAGGTGGTAATCCCTTGCTTTAAGACGCGTCTGTAATGCGTGTAATTGAATCGTTGCGATTGATTTAATGTGTTTTTCACTTAATGGGTGGAACACGACCGTTTCATCAATACGATTCAAAAATTCTGGTTTAAATTGTTTCGCTAACACACCTAGCAAAGTATTTTTAACTTCGTCATAGGAAGCACGAGGGAACGCTTCTTGAATGATCTCAGAACCTATGTTGGAGGTCATGATGATCACCGTATTACGGAAATCAACGGTTCGTCCTTGCCCATCGGTTAAACGCCCATCATCCAACACCTGTAATAAAATATTAAAGACATCAGGATGTGCTTTCTCTATTTCATCCAATAAAATAACAGAGTAAGGTTTACGGCGTACCGCTTCCGTTAAGTAACCGCCCTCTTCATACCCCACGTAACCTGGAGGAGCACCGACTAAACGAGATACAGAGTGTTTCTCCATAAACTCGGACATATCAATACGCACCATATTATCGACGCTATCAAATAAGAAGTTAGCAAGCGCCTTACAAGATTCGGTTTTACCGACCCCAGTAGGACCTAAGAACAAGAAAGACCCAATAGGACGGTCAGGATCACTTAACCCAGCACGGCTACGTCTGATTGCATTTGCAATAGCGTCAATCGCCTCATTTTGCCCAACTACTTGAGAATGAAGATGTTTTTCCATTTTCAATAATTTATCACGCTCGCCTTCAAGCATTTTAGACACAGGAATGCCGGTCCAGTGCGATAGAATATCCGCAATTTCATTCTCTGTGACAGAGTGTTTTAACAATGTCATCTCTTGCATTTCAGCTTGAGATGCTAAATCTAATTGTTTTTCTAAATCAGGAATACGTCCATATTGAAGTTCAGACATACGTGTTAAATCAGCCGCGCGGCTAGCGACTTCTAAATCCATGCGCGCTTGCTCTAAAGCTTGCTTGATATTTTGCGTACCAGATAGCGCTGCTTTTTCTGTTTTCCACACTTCATCTAAAGACTTATATTCTTTGCCTTTAATTCTTAAGGTCTGGTCTATATCATTTAACCGTTTCACACTGGCTTCATCGGTAGCATTCTGCAGTGACTTTTGCTCTACGGTTAGCTGAATAATTTTACGCCCTAATTTATCTAAACTTTCAGGTTTAGAGTCCATTTGTAAGCGAATGCTAGACGCAGCTTCATCAATTAAATCAATGGCTTTGTCGGGTAATTGGCGGTCAGAGATATAACGATGTGATAACGTCGCCGCAGCCACAATCGCAGGATCCGTTATTTCAACTTGATGATGTAATTCGTAACGCTCTTTTAAACCACGTAATATCGCGATCGTATCTTCAACCGTTGGTTCATCAACTTGTACTTTTTGGAAACGACGCTCTAGTGCCGCATCTTTTTCAATATACTGACGATACTCATTTAACGTAGTCGCGCCAACACAATGAAGCTCTCCTCGCGCTAACGCAGGCTTAAGCATATTACTCGCATCCATAGCGCCATCGCCTTTACCAGCACCTACCATAGTATGCAATTCATCGATAAATAAGATGATTTGCCCTTCTTCTTTGTTTAGCTCCGCTAACACTGCTTTTAAACGCTCTTCAAACTCACCTCGATATTTGGCACCCGCAATAAGCGAGCCCATATCCAATGATAAAACGCGTTTATTTTTCAAACCTTCCGGTACTTCACCGTTCACAATACGTTGCGCTAAACCTTCAACAATAGCCGTTTTACCGACACCTGGTTCACCGATGATCACGGGGTTATTTTTAGTTCTACGCTGTAGCACTTGTACCATGCGACGTACTTCATCGTCACGTCCAATTACTGGGTCTAGTTTACCTGCCGCAGCACGCTCGGTTAAATCGATGGTATATTTTTCTAGGGCTTGTTCAGGGCCGTCTCCATTAACGTCAGTAACAGTTTGACCTTGACGGATTTTCTTTAAAGAACTTTCAACTTTGCTTTTTGTTAAGCCAAGTTTATTTAACACTTTTCCTAGTTCACCTTTATCTTCACAAACGGCGACTAAGAAAATTTCCGATGAAATAAATTTATCTTTTGCTTTTTGCGCATACTTATCACATAAATTAAAGGTAATACCCAACTGATTAGAGAGCTGTATTTCGCCTCCAATACCAGATACTTTGGGCATTCTATCTAACATTGCAGATAGCTGTGAACGCATTAGGTTAATGTTAATTTCAAGATCAGACAAAATACCGCGGATTGCGCCACCGTCTTGATTAAGCATTGCTAACAAGACATGTGTCGCTTCGATATATTGGTGATCACGGCCTAAAGCAATAGATTGAGCATCGGATAATGCCAATTGAAATTTGCTAGTTAATTTATCTAAACGCATGATGATTCTCCTGAAATGTTTACCCTATAAAAGATGGGGGTAAAGAGAATTATTTCAAGGTAGGAAAGATAAAATAATGAATAAAAAAGAATATATTTATAAATTAAATGTTAGAGAATTAATTATAAGAGGGTTGTTTCTAAGAGTAGATTAGGGAATTTAAGATTAGATATAAAACTGAGGGAGGATAACTGCCATTTCAACATGTAAAATTGCAATAATTGAAGTTCTAATAAATGAAGCTTCAATAACTACAGCTCGATAAAAGCATCGCAACTATTTTTAGTTTTAATCAATCCAGATAAAAGAAGCAAGACGACCTGTTCTGCCATCTCGACGATATGAGTAAAATAACTCTGCATCGTTAAAGGTACACAAATCACTTTCTGTAATAGTAATACCTGTAAATTTTGTTAAACGTAACTTGGCTAGGAGATGCAAATTAGCTAACCATTTATCGTTAGACGCGACAAAAGCTTCACTTGCTTGTGCATTTTGTTGAACAAACTGCGCTCGAACTTCATCACCAACTTCAAAGGCAGTAGGCCCAATACAGGGACCTAACCATACTAATAGTTGATCGGGTTTGACTGATAACGTATTGCAAATATGTTCAATACTGTTTTCAATAATACCATCACATAATCCACGCCATCCGGCATGGATAGCCGCAACAAAACTGCCCTGCTTATCTGTCACTAGCACAGGTAAACAATCCGCAGTCATCACCACACAAGTTCTTTCGTTATTATTAGTCCAACTTGCATCGGCATTAATTGCTTGCGCTGTTGTGGCTGATAATTTTATTAAATCATGACTATGAGTCTGATTTAACCAACAAAAATCAGGAGCGTGTAGTTGTTCATTAACGAGTAAATATTCTGTGAGTAATGCACGATTTTTTAATACATGCAGCTCAAGATCCGCAACGTGCGTAGCCAGATTCAAACCTAAAAATTCACCTTCACTACTCCCACCTAAGCGAGTAGTTGAGTAAGCGTGAATATGGGCAGGGGCTGCCCAATTAGGTTTAATTAATTGCATCTAAGTAAACTATAATAAACTATAAATCTAATTCGTTTTCATGCGAAATAGTATCCGCACGTAACGCAGCCGCTAACACTTTAAAATCTTCAGGTGGTTCAGCGTGCCATTCCATCTCTTCACCGGTAATTGGATGCTCAAGACGTAACATAGTCGCATGTAGTGCTTGGCGTCTAAATCCACGTAATGCTTCACTTAATTTTTCAGAAGCGCCTTTAGGTGGACGAGGACGACCACCATAGACAGGGTCACCCGCCAATACATGGCCGATAGACATCATATGCACACGAATTTGGTGAGTACGTCCAGTTTCTAAACGCAAACGTAAACGTGTATGTGCACGATACTTTTCAGCAATACGATAATGCGTGATCGCATCTTTGCCTCCCGTATGGTTAACGGCCATTTTAGTGCGGTGTACTTTATCACGACCAATAGGCGCATCTACTTTACCACCAGCGGTAAAACATCCCGAGGCAATCGCATCATATTCACGTGTCATCTGGCGTGCTTGCAAGTTCATCACTAAATGAGTTTGTGCAGGAACATTTTTTGCTACTACCATCAATCCTGATGTTTCTTTATCTAATCGATGTACGATACCAGCACGTGGTACTTCAGCAATACTTGGGTAATGGTATAACAATGCATTTAATAATGTGCCACTTGCATTACCTGCACCCGGGTGAACAACTAACCCAGCAGGTTTATTGATCACTAAAATATCTTCGTCTTCATAAACGATATCAATTTCAATTTTTTGTGCAACAAAGGTGACTTCATCTTTCAATACTGCGTTAACTTCTAGCATCTGACCCGTAAATACTTTTTCACGAGGAGTAGAAGAGACAGTGCCATCAATTTGTACCAGGCCCGCTAATATCCATTCTTTTATACGAGAACGCGAATAATCTGGGAACAATGCGGCAACCGCTTGGTCTAATCGAAATCCTAACTGTTCATCTGTTACTTCTGCAGATAGGTTTAATGCTTGGCTCATAATGCTCTCTTCTTGTAATTTTGTGCTGTTGTAATTGATTTTTAAAAAGTATTTTGTCAGACAGACTTATCTTGTCACATTTTATCTTTTTTTACTTTTATTTCTTTCGGCGATAGCCGATACTGTACTTTTTAATATTGGCCGACATTATAACACTTATGAATAAGATCCTTAGACTAATAACGACCAGTTTTTTCATTGCCATTTTTATTACTGGCTGTTCATCGAAAAAAAGCAATAAACCAAAGATTGCTGACAAACCTCCTGTCATTTTATATCAAGAGGCTTCTGTAGCGCTAGAAACAGCGAACTTTGAAAAAGCCACTGACATTTTAGAAGCGCTAGATAGCCGCTACCCTTTTGGACCTCACTCAGAACAGGTGCAATTAGACCTTATTTACGCTTATTACAAACGTAATGAAATGGCGCTTGCATTAGCTAATATTGATAAGTTTATTCGTTTAAATCCAACCCATAAAGATTTAGATTATCTTTATTATATGCGTGGACTAACTAACTTATCTTCTGACGATCACTTTTTCCAAAATCTATTTGGTGTGGACCGTTTTAATCGTGACCAAAGTTATGCACAACGTGCTTTTAAAGACTTTAATCACATTCTAAAGTATTACCCTAATAGCCAATATGCAAAAGATGCTCGCCAACGTATGGTGTTTATCAAAGATAGAGTCGCACGTTATGAAATATCAATTGCTGAATGGTATATCAAACGTGAAGCTTATATAGCAGCGATCAACCGTGGTAAAACTGTTCTCAATAACTACCCTGATACAGAATCTGTAAAAGATGCCCTAGAGATCATGATCATTGCCTATAGGGAGTTAGGGTTAGTAGAACCAGAAAAGAATGCATTAGCGGTATTAAAGCTTAATTACCCAAATAGCCGAGTGGTAAAACGCACAGAAAGCTGGAGCGTATTTGACTGGTAATAATCTTTGTAAATAATCAGCGTAATATAGGATTATTTATAGGGTCCAAACAATAAAAAGGAGAACTTAGTTCTCCTTTTTATTGTTTGTTATTTAACAGAAATCAGTTTAATACTGTCATAACGGCTATATCAACGATTACTTAAAAATCGTTTAAACTGCTTCGCCGTCTTCTTCACCGGTACGGATACGAATAACTCGCTCTACAGGAGTAACAAAAATCTTACCGTCACCAATTTTACCCGTTTGAGCCGTGCTCATGATCGCTTCAATACAACGCTCAACATCTTCTTTTCTAACTACTAATTCAATTTTAACTTTTGGTAAAAAGTCCACCATGTACTCAGCACCACGGTATAATTCAGTATGCCCTTTTTGGCGGCCAAAACCTTTTACTTCTGATACTGTCATACCTGTCACATCAATCTCTGCAAGTGCTTCACGTACATCGTCCATTTTGAATGGTTTAATAATTGCTTCTATTTTTTTCATAATAAACTCTTAAGGTTGATTTCAAAGTACAATGGATGAAAGTAGTGTATTTGATTATTAAAATTCACGTTAATAATCAAGCCAATCGCTAAAGCAACAGTCATCATTTTATGGCTGACTTACTTTCATTTCCACCAATAATCTACAGGCTAATATCACTATTGATATTACACTAATTATAAATCAATAAAAAACAAACTTTTACCGTGAATATAACTTGCCTCACTGTATTTAAAATTAGCCACCTAATGGTAAAGCTTATCTTCTATGATAAGCCTCTCCCAAAATTAAACATGCCATCAAAGTACTTTTAACCTAAATCCTACTTTAGCTCGGCTTTCCCCAGCTAAAGCATAACCATTAAAGTTAGTATAAATGTCTCCAACTTAAGCGACCTGTTGCAATTGCTGTATCGTCAAAACAAATAACTTTGCCTGTACTTAATGTAATACAGGTTTTCAAAGCAACCTCATCAGAACCCAGCACTTCAGTAGTTGTGCCATCTTCATTTTCAATAATGACTATATTAGGAGACACTACGGACGTCATACCATTACTTACTCCATCTAAAAACTGATTAGAGCTATCATCGGGAATCGATTCATCTTCTGCAGTTAAAGGGTCATCGACCTTGGTCGTGCCTAAGTTCCAAGTTTGCCCTGTATATAAGTTTAACTCCATGTACCAACCTGTTCCTCCAGCTGAACACACATCAGGATTGGGCATTAAGGTAGTGAAACTGACTTTGTTAGCAAACACTAAGCTATTCCCAATCAACCTTTCACCATAGTTATTAGTATTAGCAACACCTGATTCATCATCTTCGGTATTAATCAGGTCTAAATAAAATCCATTCACAGTAGTCCAATCGACTGGATTACTTGATAATATTCGATTAGTACTCGTTTCTTTTATAATTGTTTGATTTTGTAATGTGCTAAATACACCTAACGTTCTTGTTGCACCAACAACTGCGGTATCTAAATGATCGGCAATCGCATAAAAACTTTGTGTTGCTTGGTTTTCAATATCCGTATCACCTTTTTCAATATACTTACCCGTACCAAATGCAACTATCACACCGCTACCACTTGGATGCCTAGCAACAGACGGACGTGTTGTAATAGATTGAGGCTGGTATTTAATACCATCCATAGTTGGACTAAGCGCCGTAAAGAGTGGATCCTCACTATCTTTTTTATTGCCCCACTCGGTAACGCTTTCATTACTAATATCAAACACCCACATATTGCCAAATAGATCCCCCGCATAGATATAATCAGCGATACTATCTCCATTATTATCAATGATAGCGGGTTGTGCTAATGCATTAGGTCTACCAGCCCCAGTTAGATCAGTTTGACTTCCCACACTAAGTTTCTTGATTAAAGCACCCGTAGTCAAATTAGCAATATAGATAGCCCCATTTGGATCCGTTGAGTTGAAGCCATTCTCAAAAATAACGCCTGTTTCTCCATTATGTAATTTAACGATAGTGGGAGAAGCAATGCTATGACCAATCCCTGCAAACCCAGTGGAAGCTGTAGTGATTTCCCACTTCATCATGTTGCCATTAGAGGACTTAACTTTAGATACATCCATTGCATAAAGGCCTTTAGCACCAAGACCTAGTCTACCTACGACTGTCGTACGGCCCACTTCTTTTGTTTCGTCATCAATCGTAAGCTCAATCTTGTCGGCATCATCTGAATAAGCAGTGATACCGCCATCTGTAGAATATTCATGAATATAAGTCGGTTCAACAAGCTGTCCTAAAGCGCTATAAATCCCGCTTGGTATGTAGGCGACAAGCTCTTTACCATTATTAGCATCAACGACATGCACCATGCCATCATTAGCACCAAAAACTAAGACTTCATCTTCAACCTGATGCCCTTTACCGATAGAAACATTATAAGGAGTGGAGTAGATAATATCTCCTAGTCTGCTATTACGTTCTCTAAACTCATAATCAGTATTTTCTGCCTCATGACTTCGATCACCACGAATATAATTAATAGCAGCTTCAATATAAGCGAACTCTTGGTTAGCGATATAACCTTGCCCCTGACCTTGACCATTTCCTGCATTACCGGGACTAGTAAAGTCACCTAGTAATAAATCCGATTGTTCAGTAGTAAAAATACTATCAAGTTCATTTTTATTATTCGGGGCTATAAATTCAAATACCGTTCCTTGCGATCCAGCAGTAGCGTCGTCACGGCGAGAGAATATCTTACGGGTGCTAATATCCATTGCATCTAACTGTTCAGCAGCACTCCATGAAGCCGTTGACGGGTACTCTCCACTGGTGTTTGCAATATAAGCTTTAACATCACCGCTCCAAGCAGCTTCTTCAAAGGAAGTTTGATAGACCAAACTGCCTACCCTTAAAAAGTTAGACGAAAAAACAGGAGAGGTACTGGCCACATTGCCGTCATAGGCTAAATCAAAGGCAGCAGCTAATTGATATTGTAGTTGGCCAGCATTGGTAACAGGAAAATAGTTATCAGGGTCGCCATTTTGATCCGTATCCCATTCATTAATAAGGTCTGGTTTTTGGTTATGATTAATATCTGAAAACCCTCCCCACTTAGCCGCATACCAAAGGGGGGAAGGTAAAAAATCAGCAGCTTTTGCTTCACTTGGAAAAAACACCCTCGTTGCCAAATAGCCTAATTTCTCATTGCTACCACTTTCTTTTCTATTTCTAAAATCAGTTGAGGTAGGTGTATCTAAATAATATTTAACATCATTACCATTTCTATCTTTAACTTCTAAATAAGTATTATCCTGAGTTGTACCTGAAATAACATACCCTGCATGCTGGTCAATACTGCCGGAAGCAGAAACCGAGTCGATTGTAATCTCAACCCCTTTAGCTGTTTCTATACAATTAGTATTTTCATATGTTTTACAAAGGGTATCCTTCACTTCATAGGTATATTTAACGATCATATCCATATCATGATCGGCACCTTGCTCAACATCTTCAAAGTTGATACGAAATATGCCTTTAGTAGAACTAATCGATTCAACATACCAATCAACAATCGTATTAGTAGGTTGATATTCACCTTCATCAGACTTAATAGGGTAACTACTAGGCCCTAATACTGACTTAGCAAAAGGCACTATTTTAATAATTTCACCACCTACCTCAACATTAATTTCCGGTAAGGTAGACGCTAATGCAACCACCATAGTAGTCACATTTTGTGTGCCATCTTTAGTCAGATGAATATCATTATTATACCCATAATAAGCCACAGCAGATGAACTATAACTGCCCTTTTTAGTTGGTTCCGCTGGCGCAAGTCCTCTCACATGGCCAAGACCTGTTATTTCTTTAGCCGTCGGAGCTCCATTGCTATCAACCCGTGATTGACCAATAAAAAACTGACCAGATGTTTTATTTTCATTAGTAGAGATTATTGAAAGTAAATCGGTGACACTAAAGCTGGGTAAGGTTGTTCCTTCATAAACTTCATCTTTATTAGCACTTTTTATAAATTCGCTATAAACACCGGGTAATTGGTCTGAATCATAGGAAGGATTTATATCACTGATTAAAAGTACATTAGGATCGGCACACGTACCACGACTAGCAAACGGGTCATCCCAAGCAGGTGCGGTTAAACCGATATCCTCATCGTAACTTCCAGAGGTCTCATAACTTGGACTGGCAATTCCAACACCAGAAAAATAACGCATTGCTTCATAGAGCATTTCGCCTGTAGGATTACCCCAAGAAGCACATTTTCCATCGGAAATTGGGCCATCAGTTATCCAACCACAATTTTTGTTATAAGATTGATTGCCAGAATTAAAGCCATGAATCCTTAGTTTATTAATCGTTGCAACGATGCCATTATAATCTTCTATATATTGTCCATTTTGTTCATTAACTTCTGCAGAAAATTGGCCAATTGCTTTTCTGAGTACTCCACCCGATAAATTTTTATTATAACTTCCCGTCAATAAGCCGAACAGCATTTGGTTTTGTTCGCCGTAATTATGCAATAGACCAGTTGGTTTATAATTGCCATTGGGATACAACTTACAATTAGAATTATCTCTAAACCCCTCCTTACAAATCTCAACTCTTACCACATAATCTGTTCCAGATTTTTTTAAAACAGGCCGGCCCGAAGAAGCCCAGTTCCAAACGTCGTCATTTACATTTTTGCGTATTCGCAAAATTGGATTTTTGGTGGAGTCACCATAAGTCACAGAGCCAAAAAAGTGCTGCTTACCTGAATCCGGCACTGACAAAGGCGCGTAATCAGCAATATCATAACCATCGACAGCTATTGAGGTATAGGCTTTACCCCAACTGTGGGCGTCTTGTGGAATAAATACACGTTCTAGTATGGTTTTATCTACGTCATCAGTGCTACGCGTTCCACCATAAAGTACTTTTCGCAGTACATCCATGCGTGTCATGGTTAAATAGTTAAGAAAGTTGCCACTCCATTCTTCAGATGCTGTGCAGGTAGCAGCAATCCTTTGCGGGACAAAGATATTAGACTCGGGTTTATAACAATACCTAGAATCAAAATACCCTTCATAGGCATAATCAGGCATAAACTTAATATCGAGAATACCATCACCATTTAAGTCGGATGCATCATTATAGGCTTCATAATAAAGTGTATGGTCTCGTCCCATCACGAGCATCATCATTGGTGATTCTGTAGTGCCCGTATAAAGAGGCTTAGTCGCTAAATCTAAATCAGCTGCATTGACTGACGTTGCACTCAGCAGCAGTGTTGATGACACTAGCAATGTTGATGATAGTAACTGGGCTGATGATAATAACTGCATTACCGGTGGTATATTTCGGTTTAATAATTTTTTCATCATAATGTCCTCATTCATTACCAACACTCGCTTGTACTTGCCGTTGTACTGCCCGTTTGTGTGATTTTTAATGTGCCACAGACATCATTAGCCTGTGTGCTTTTAGGTATCGCAGATAATGTAAACGTAGTGCTACTCGATGATGCGCTTAAATTATAATATTGGCTAAAATCATCGGAGGTGGTAAATGAAGTGATAGCAGCACCTGACACGACACTAGTGTAATTAAAATTCATTGCGTAAGCGCTTTCCATCATTTGTGAAGCTTCTAGTAATGTACGTACCGCCTCTTGGCGCCGAGTTTTCTGCATAACACTTGTATAACTAGGGTAAGCAATGGACACCAGAATCCCCACAATCGCCATTACCACCATCAACTCAAGTAAAGTAAAGCCGGCACTTGATTTTGTATTACGCTTTGTATTGTCTTTTATCATTATTGATTACTCCAGTATTGCGTAATAGCTTTGTAAATAAGCTACTGCTTGCCCTTTACCCTGTGCTTTTGCAGTCACACGGTAAAAGCGGCGCTGAATTGCATTTGTACCTAACATTAAACTTTCATCGAGACCGTCGTCCTGCAGAAGATAAACAGGGGAACCTTCTAGACCATTATTGACTGTTTTTTTATTTTGCCAATTACTCTCTAGATGCCACCAATTATCAGATCTCGTGGTATCAGTAACAAGGTTCCCTTTGAGATTCTCAGGTTCTAGATAGTTAAATAGAATAAATTTATGCGCTTCCGATAGTGCAGACTCCGCATTATTAACACTGGATACATGATCGTAGTTAACAGAGCTTACTCTTCTTAGAGCAATCACTTGCTGGCTAACAGCCACTCCCAATATAGAGATCACTAATACCATCAATAACGACGTAATTAACGCGGCGCCATACTGGCCTCTTTTCGATATACTATTCATATTAATTACCTTTATTTCTAATAAGCACAGTTTCCATCACCACAGATCGGTAATTGGTATCATTGGCGGAACTGATCGTTTGATTAAAAAGTTTATAAGAGTTGCTATTAATTAAGCCATGAGCAGACACATTTTGTGATAAAAGTAAGCCAATTTTAATACGATTAATGGCATTCCAGTCGGTCATTGTTGCAGCCGTAAAATAACGAGTGCTGTTATCTGTTGTGCCATACAACAACTCTAAGAACTCTACATTTTCATCTAATATAAGCGCTGCATTAGCTTTATCCTGACAGACTAATTGATTACTAGCATTTACATAGAGGGTGATCTCGTGAAGAGTACTGTTACCAACATCATTGCCATTACAGGAAATAACGCCACTTTGTGCAGATCCTAAAAAACGTAACACTAAAATATCAGACCCTGCCTTTTCATCGGTAAGCACAGTTGAAGCGGTCATTCCTTGTATCGTTTGCCCTGAAATCCAATTCACACCAGCAGAAGAAAGTCCGACGCCAAACGGTGAGCTATTTCGTAGTGTCGCGATATCTCTAAACCCAGCTTGTTGGATATAAAGGCGCATGGTTTGCACTGCCATTCTACTTTTTGCCGTTAACGCTTGGGTGCTACGCACAGATTCATAAGCACGCATATCGCCCATCACCGAATAAAAAAGCCCAGCAACAATCAGTAATGAAATGACCATAGCAATCATCAGCTCAATTAAGCTAAAACCTTGATTATATTTTCTTAAGGGATCCATATACTTAGGCTCCCACATTGGTATGAATTAGGATTTCCAGCGTCGCACACAGCGCTACTTGCACCTGTTTTAGCCGCATCCCAAATTAAAGTTAAGGTGTAAACATTACCGTTATTAACAACAGAAAAACTGGGAGAAGGTAAGCTACCTCGTAGATGGTTAAACCATTCTGCTAATTCGGCCGTTGCAAACTCGCTGTCGGAGCAGGTCACTAAAGAACAATTTTTAGCGGCAACAATGGCATTACCAGAAAGGTTATCTGTAATGAAACTAGGAGCAAGGTCAGCGTTTGCTCGAAGCCTTTGCGCTAAATCTGTCAACGCGATATTAGCCGTTTGTGTAAAACTAGCTCGTTGTGCCATGTCCATTGATTTTGCCTGCATTTTAGCGTGACCAAGTACACCGACGGCAACAATAATGAGTGCAATCAAAACCTCAATCAGTGTGAAACCTTTATAACCACTCATGAGCAATTTCCCGTAGCATTAGCAAAGCTAACACGGCCCATTACACTGAGTTGAATTTGATACACAACTGAATTATCGAGATTACTACAGATTTGAAATGTGTTTGCTGTTGCATGCCCCGTTGGAGCAAACCTAATTTGAGCAACATTACTTTTTATTGAGTTGGTCTTAGAAGTGAGATGGGTAACAATGATGTCGCCATTGCTTAGATCTAAAGTCGCACTTGCATCTTTATCTTCATAAACTAGCCAGTCACTTCCCCAATCGGTAACACTAGTACAAGTACTGCCGTCGGATGTTGGACATAGATAGACAAAAAAACCTTCGCTTTGTGCTTTTTCTTTGCCGCTATAAATCGAACTCACTAATGCATCACGTGTGGCACGTGTTTTACTTGATTCAATAAGGTTAGCAAACGAAGGCACAACAATACTTAACAGAATCGCTGCGATTGCAATGGTTATAATGAGCTCAACTAAGGTAAAACCTTGGTCTTTTTTGTGGGTAGTAAAACGCGTCATAACACCCTTAGTATAAAAATAAATAGATGAACATAATGACCTCAACCAAGGTCATTATTTATACTAGTCTAAATACCTTAAAATACCTAAAAAGTGTTATATGAAATGTGATGTTTTTTTAAATAAATGCAAACAAGTAAAAAATATTAATCTATTTGTTTAATACGTAACTCTGCAGGTACTTCAAATACCGTGTTTTCTTCTACACCTGGATTCTCAATAACCACATTTCCACCTATTTTTTGTAACTTTCGAATAACTGCTTGTACTAGTACATCAGGAGCTGATGCGCCCGCCGTCACGCCTACTGTTTGTACATTCTCAAACCATTCATCTTTGATGTCGAATTCATTATCAATTAAGTATGATGTGATACCAACACTGGCTGCTTTTTCACGTAAGCGGTTGGAATTAGATGAATTAGTCGAGCCAACAACTAGCACTAAATCTGTTTTATCCGCGAGATCTTTAACTGCATCCTGTCGGTTTTGAGTGGCATAACAAATATCATTTTTTCGTGGCCCTTCGATACTTGGGAATTTAACCCGCAATGCATCAATAACATGCGCGGTATCATCAACTGACAAGGTTGTTTGAGAGCTATAACACAAGCTAGCTGGATTTTTTACCTCCAGTAAAGCCACATCTTCAGGTGACTCGACAAGATAAATACCACCTTCCTCACTATCGTACTGCCCCATCGTACCGATCACTTCTGGGTGCCCTTGATGTCCAATCAAAATGCATTCTTGATTACGGCGACTGGCACGGGTGACTTCCATATGAACTTTGGTCACTAACGGACAAGTGGCATCAAATACTTTCAATTCACGTCGTTTTGCTTCTTCGCGTACACTCTGTGCAACACCGTGCGCACTAAAAATAACGATATTATCGTCCGGCACTTCATCAAGTTCTTCAACAAATACCGCACCACGCACTTTTAAGTCATCAACCACATATTGGTTATGCACCACTTCATGGCGCACATAAATAGGGGCAGGGAAAAGCTCTAATGCACGTTCAACAATATTGATCGCACGGTGTACACCAGCACAAAAACCACGAGGGTTAGCTAAAATAATTTTCATAAGGCTCTCAATATTTCAGATTATTTATAAAACTTCTAAGACGTCAACTTCAAACGTCACTGTTTGTCCTGCTAACGGGTGGTTAAAATCAACGGTCACACTATCCGCCACTATTTCACGAATAATCCCCGGAATTTCATTGCCGTCTGGCTGCGTGAAACTAATAATAGTCCCTATTTCTGCAGGTACATCGGCAGAGAATTTACTAAGTTCAATATAATGAAAGTTATCTGGATTAGGTAATCCAAAAGCAGACTCAGGCGCAAGCGTAAAACTCTGAGAATCCCCTTCGCTCAAACCTAACAGACATTCTTCAAAGCCCGGTGTTAAGCTACCGTCACCCATTACAAATTTAGCCGGCTTATTATCGACCTTAGTACTATCAACGGCAGAACCATCTGTAAGCTTAATTGAAAAATGCATTAAAACTTCGCTATCTGCAGTGATCACTTTGCCATTATTGACGGTTTCGTTGGCCATTTTTACTGTCATTGTTGTTATTCCTTATTTGTTCTCATTTGCTTGTTTTTCACTTTCTTCGCGTTTTTCAGCCCACAATAGCGCATCAATAATAATCATGGCTGCACCGATAAAAATAGCAATATCCGCCACATTAAACGTTGGCCAACGATAAAAACCTAAGTCAAAATCTAAAAAGTCGACCACATAACCAAACATTAAACGGTCCATTACATTGCCTATCGCACCTGATAAAATAAGCGCATATGCACTATTAATCCAGCGGTGAGTTGCACTGGTGGTTTTCATTGAATACAAAAGATAAGCAGAAACTACAAAAGCAATCGCCGTGAATAAGTACTTCTGCCACCCTCCCGCATCACCTAAAAAGCTAAAAGCCGCGCCATAGTTACGTGCATAGGTAAAATTAAAGAAGGATAAAACCTCATAGGATTCATACAAATCTAACATCTGTATCGTCAAATATTTAGTTACTTGATCAATAATTAAAACCACAACAGTTAACCATAAACAAGATAAACCAGAACGAACACTAACGTTAGAGGGTGTTGATTTCTGTGTCATTGATATTCCCAAATAATGGTGAAGACAAAGATTAAAAAAAACGCCTTAAATCATTTTCATAACTAAGGCGTTTAGTAAAAATGCATTTAATATAAAAGCATTAATTTATGTTATTGCCTATTAAGCAAATTGGCGAGTTTCACCTTCACCGTCAACGTTAGTAATACAACGTCCACATAATTCTGGATGTAGCTCATTTTGGCCAACTTCTTCACGGTGATGCCAACAACGATCACACTTAGCCGCAGCACTTTTTTGTACTTGTACCGATAAGCCTTTTAATTCGGTTGCAACGGCATCAGCAGGCGCATCCGCAAAAGGTTTAACGCTAGCTTGTGAAGTAATTAGTACAAAACGTAATTCGTCTTCTAGGGTATTCAGTAATGCACTGATTTCATCGGAAGCATACAAAGTTACTTCAGCTTCTAATCCACCGCCAATCACCGCTTCTTTACGAGCCAGCTCTAAGGCTTTATTCGCTTCAGCACGAATCGCAATCAGCTGAGTCCATTTATCATTACTGATCACTTCGCTATCAGATAAACCAAACAAACCTTCATACCAAGTTTCAGTAAATACAAATTCATTACGCTCGCCCGGTAAACGGCCCCAGATTTCATCTGCAGTGAAACTTAGAATTGGCGCAATCAAACGTACTAGAGATTCAACAATATGATACAGCGCAGTTTGACAGCTTAAATGAGCATTACTGCCCGTTTTAGCAGTGTACTGACGATCTTTAATAATATCTAAGTAGAAACTACCTAAATCAATTGAACAGAAGTGCATTAGCTTCTGATAAACAACATGTAAGTTGTAGTTATCGTAAGCTTCAATCACTTCATTTTGTAACGTTAGAGCTTTAGCAACAATCCAGCGGTCCAATGCCACCATCTCTTCTGGCGCAACTAAATCAGTTTGTGGATCGAAACCATTTAAATTCGATAATAAGAAACGTGAAGTATTACGAATACGACGATAGCTATCGGCACTACGGTTTAAGATTTCATCAGAAACGGTAATTTCGCCAGTGTAATCCGTAGAAGCAACCCATAAACGCAAAATATCAGCGCCTAGATCATTCATCACGGTTTGTGGAGACATAACGTTGCCTAATGATTTAGACATTTTTTTACCATCGCCATCAACCACAAAACCATGTGTTAATACTTCTTTATATGGCGCTACGCCGTTGATTGCCGTGCTAGTTAACAATGAAGACTGGAACCAACCACGATGTTGATCAGAACCTTCTAAATACAAATCAGCCGTCGCTTGAGAACCATCTGCTTGCTTATATTCTTCGCGAACACCGACTACTGAAGCATGCGTAGTACCAGAGTCAAACCAAACATCTAGTGTATCGGTCACTTTGCGGAACTGCTCAGCTTCAAAACCTAAAATAGATTCAGGCTCTAAATCGAACCAAGCTTGAATACCTTCTTTTTCGATTTTTTGTGCAATCAACTCCATCATTTCAATAGAGTTCTCATGCAATTCATCGGTCTCTTTATTCACAAATAAAGTGATCGGTACACCCCAAGTACGTTGGCGTGATACACACCAGTCTGGACGACCTTCAATCATTTTTTCAATACGGTTTTGGCCCCAGCTTGGGATCCATTTAACGTCTTTAATTTCTGATAATGCACTATCACGTAAGCCTTTTTGATCCATAGAGATAAACCATTGTGGCGTCGCTCGGAAGATAATAGGCGTTTTGTGTCTCCAGCAATGTGGGTAGCTGTGTTTAATATTCACGTGATATAATAAAGCATTACGCTCATTTAATACTTCTAATACTTTGTCATTTGCTTTAAATACATGCAAACCTGCAAAGAACTCAGTGTCTTCACGGAAAACACCATTGTCACCAACAGGATTAGCCACTTCTAGTTCGTATTTTAAACCCGCAGAGTAATCGTCTTGACCATGACCCGGTGCAGTATGAACACAACCTGTACCCGCATCGATAGTGACATGGTCAGCAACAATCGCTGGCACTTGTAACGCTAAGAATGGGTGTTGGAATAACTGTTTCTCTAGCTCCGCACCTTTAGTGATAGCTAACGTAGTAAAGTTTTCGATACCGTAACGAGTCATGCAGTCAGCCACTAAATCAGTCGCTAAGATTAAACGACGTTCACCGGCTTGTACTAATGAGTATTCAACTTTTGCAGCAAGTGCAATGGCACGGTTAGCAGGCAGTGTCCAAGGAGTTGTTGTCCAAATAACAGCAGAAATATCGCCATTACCAAAATCATCAGCTTGTTTTTCAAAACACGCTAAAACTGCATCAACATCAACGGCATTAAAGGCAACGTCGATTGCTGGTGATAATTTATCTTCGTACTCAACTTCCGCTTCTGCTAGCGCAGAGCCACAATCGGTACACCAATGAACGGGTTTTGAGCCTTTGTGTAAATGATCATTTTTAATGATACTAGCTAACGCACGAACAATATTTGCTTCTGTTTTAAAGTTCATGGTTAGGTATGGGTTATCCCACTCACCTAATACACCTAAACGTTTAAAGTCCTTACGTTGGCCGTCAACCTGACGAGCAGCATATTCACGACACTTAACACGAAATTCTGCAGCAGTTAGCTTTTTACCTGGCTTACCGTGTTTTTGTTCTACTTTGAGCTCAATAGGTAAACCATGACAATCCCAACCAGGAATGTAAGGCGCATCAAAATCAGATAACGTTTTAGATTTAACAATAATATCTTTCAGGATTTTATTAACCGAGTGACCGATATGAATATCGCCATTTGCATAAGGAGGTCCATCATGCAGAATGAATGTTTTTTTACCTTTTTTGGCCGCACGGATCTTGCCGTAAAGATCTTGTTTGTACCAATTTTTAAGCATATTTGGCTCACGATTCGCCAAGTTTGCTCGCATCGGGAAACCAGTTTTTGGTAAATTTAATGTACTTTTGTAATCACTCATCGGTTTTTATTCCATCTAACGATTTATTAATTAAGCAGATGCCATTCTCTAGCTTGCTGAATATCTTTATCTATTTGTATTTTTAATTCTGCGAATGAATCAAAGCGCACTTCATCACGCAATTTATGTTCAAGTAAAACTTCAAGCTGACAGCCATACAGGTCGCCTTGGAAATCAAATATATGTACTTCTAATTGTTGCCTTTCACCCTGCACAGTAGGACGACGCCCAATGTTAGCAACACCGCGATAAACTGTATCATCAATACCCAGTACAGATACGACAAAAACACCTGATACAGGTGAAACACGACGTTTCAAAAACAAATTGGCAGTTGGTACGCCTATCGTACGACCTAACTTACGGCCATGTCCAACACGGCCTGTAATACTGTATTTTCGACCTAGCATTTGCTCGGCTTGTTGCAGGTTGCCTTTCGCCAATGCACTTCGAATACGTGTGCTGCTTACTCGGCCAACATCTTGTGACAAACTTTTAGTATCAACAACTTCAAAACCGTATTTCTTACCGGCTTCCTGTAATAGTGAAAAATCACCAAGACGTTGATAGCCAAAATGAAAATCATCACCGATCACTAAAAATTTTACGTTTAGCTTTTTAATTAATAACTGTTCAATGAAGTCATCGGCACTGAGGTTAGCAAATTCATGCGTAAAAGAAATACATAACAAGCGATCTAAGTGTAATTTATCAAGTTGTACAAATTTATCACGTAAGCGACTTAAGCGTGCAGGGGCATTTTTACCTGAAAAAAGCTCAGCAGGCTGTGGTTCAAAGGTCATCACCGTCGCGGGCACTTGCAAACGTTTGGCTTCTTCAAGCAAACGCGATAAAACCGCATTATGCCCAAGGTGAATTCCATCAAAGTTACCGATGCTTAGCACACAACCTTGTTGGTTCTGTTGTAGATTGTGAATTCCGCGTATTAATTCCATGATAATGTCTTAATTAACTGTTAATGCGAACATTGAAAATACAAAAGAGGCGATTATATATTAAGGTTGCAAAGTAATCAGCTTTCATTTTAGAGAATTCACATTAATTCTATTTACTAACTTTAAAATGGTGCAGTCGTAAACCCAAAAGTAAATTAGTCGCAAAATAAACAAACACACTGCCAATGATCAAAGCAAATAGCTGTATCGACGCTTCAATTAAGCTAAATTCTGTCCAAGTCGTCAGGTTAGGACTGAATAGCAATAAGGTTCCCGCCATCACCAAACCAGAACAAACGATACGTACTAATACCGCAACACTTTGTTTCTGAAATTGATAAACGCCGGCCTTATATAAACCAAACCATAATAATCCAGCATTTAAGGTCGCAGATAATGATGTCGCAATGGCTAAACCTACATAGCCAAATGGGATCGCAAAAATGACATTCAACACCATATTACTAACCATCGCAATAATACCGAATTTAACCGGCGTTTTTGTATCCTGGCGAGAGTAATAACCTGGCGCGAGTACCTTCACTAACATAAAGCTTAATAAACCACTGGCGTAAGCCCATAGACTCATCGCTGACATACTGACATCTTGTATATCAAATTCACCACGCATAAATAAAACACGCAACATAGGCTCAGCGAGCACCATTAAGCCCAACATGGCAGGAAAACCTAAGAAACATACACTGCGGATCCCCCAATCGATGGTTTTAGCAAAAGCTTGTGGTGATTGATTAACATGCGAGGAAGATAAACTCGGTAATATTACCGTAGCAATGGCGATGCCAAATAAACCCAATGGGAACTCTAATAAACGGTCTGAATAATATAACCAACTAATAGAGCCTGTTTGTAAAAAACTAGCGATAAAAGTATCTAATAATAAGTTAATTTGGCTAACAGACACCCCGAACAAAGCAGGTATCATCAAAGTTCTTATTTTAACCACGCCAGGATGGTGCCATTGCCAACTAGGTTTCACTAATAATTTTTCTTTTTTCAAGAATGGAATTTGGAAGAAAAACTGAATCGCACCGCCTAACAACACACCAACCGCTAAACCGATTTCAGGTTGTTGAAGTTGTGGAGAAAGGAAAATAGCACAGCCAATAATAGCGATATTTAAAAATACCGGTGTAAAAGCGGCCACTGCAAATTTACCAAGCGTATTAAGAATTGCACCAGAAAGTGCAGTAAAAGTAATAAACCATAAATAAGGAAAAGTAATTTTTAGCATATCCGAAGCAAGTTCAAACTTAAACGCATCAGCGCCACCGTTCCACCACTCTAGAAACCAACCAAAACCAAACAACGCAGTGATAACAGAGGAGCCTAAAACACCTAAAATAGTAATAATAGTCACAATTGTGCCTAAAGTACCTGAAACCGCTGAAATCAGATCTTTTACTTGATCACGTGATTGTGTTTTTTCATATTCAGTTAATACCGGAACAAAAGCTTGTGCAAATGCGCCCTCTGCAAATAAACGACGTAAAAAATTTGGAATTTTATTCGCGAAGAAAAATAAATCAGCGGCGGCACCCGCGCCCATTAAATTAGCGATTACTATGTCTCGGACTAACCCTAAAACTCGCGAAATTAATGTCATTGAACTGACGATCATACCTGATTTTATTAGCTTTTTACTCACACTTTAATTCCTACGCGCTTGGATGAGATATAACTCAATTAATTAAGAGATGTTAATGAGGGTGCTAAAATACACCTTTTAATTAAATTTAATAGCGTTAACTGCCGATATATCAAGCAATCATGCGACTCTAAATTTGCATCTGTAATGGGTTGAGTATAAAATGCGCGCAGTTTAACCATCCACCTGGTTTGTTGCCAGTTCTTTTATTGGTTAATAAAAAACCATTTGACAATATACGTGTTACAGGGCATATTCCACGACCTTTGATTATCCCTTGTTATACAGAATTTAGGAGTTAAGGTCTTGGCTAATATCAAGTCTGCTAAAAAACGTGCTTTATTATCTGAAAAAAGCCGTAAACATAATGCAAGTCGTCGTACAATGATGCGTACTTTCATCAAGAAAGTTGTTGTTGCAATCGAAGCTGCAAACAAAGAACTAGCTACGGCTGAGTTCGTTAAATTACAATCAGTTTTAGATGCTTACGCAACTAAAGGTCTGATCAGCAAAAACATGGCTGCTCGTAAGAAAAGTCGTCTTTCTGCTAAAATTAAAGCGCTTTAATTCTTATTTAAGAATTTGCTCTTTATGAAGCTTATTAAAAAACCGACCTAGTGTCGGTTTTTTTATAACTAAAATTTGTGTCGTGCTCACTTAAATAGCGGTTTTTAGCCTTGAGCTAAACATAAATAACCTATCTAAATAATTTACATAAGTAACTTATATAAATAAATTAGCCCTGAGCATTAACTCTTTATTTTAGTAAATTGCACTCGCTTGTATTGGTGTGACCGAGTAACTACAAAATTTTATTAAATACCCATTCCTGATAAAGCGTTAATTAAATCTTTAACCACTTTACCTACCACTGGATTGGTTTCTTCAAACATGAGTAATTGTTCGGTTATTTTTTTATCTCTGATTAATTGTGCTGGATCACGAGAGCGGATAGCTAATTGTAATTGATCATGTACTTTTTGTAATTCTCCAGCGGTACATTCATCAGCCACCACACCATCAGCTAATACTTCTGACAACTTATCAAATTCGGATTGCACTTTCTTAATTGGCATAAACACCTCTTTTTCAATAATAGATAAATACAGAACTTATTTTCAGTGTAGCATCAGTCCTTTACCGTCACCTTTAAAAAACGGTCAATCAAACGAGCAAACACTAAAAAGATGATCACAAACAGAATACTTAACACAATAAGCCCTACTTTAGACCAACTTTCCTGACCATAAGCCTGTAAAAACAAGCTCGATAGATAAATAGCAAGCAACCAATAAATAATACGTAACAGATAAGACCAAATAGGGTAGCTCTTATCGGTTAACCATAACTTTGCCATCTTTTATTCCCTGTATTTTGATCAAGCTATGCGGCAGTTTAAGCTCAGGCATTATCAACACTAAAACTCAATACATCATTAATATGAGATTGTTTGCTAGATAACATTAACAATCTATCTAACCCTAACGCCACTCCTGCACAATCAGGCAAATGATCTAAACAAGCAACAAACTTATGATCAATAGGCATTTCAGCTAATCCCATTTTTTGTCGTAGTTGATTATCTGATTGAAAACGATGTAACTGCTCTTGGCTGCTATTTAACTCGTAAAATCCATTCGCGAGCTCAACACTTTTATAGTACACCTCAAAACGGTCAGCAACACGTGGATCTTTTTTATTAATTCTTGCTAATGCAGCCTGTGAAGCTGGAAAGTCATAAACAAAACATGGCACGTCTTGGCCTATTTTACATTCGATGGCAATACAAAATAACAATTGCAAAATGGTGTCTTTATCAGTTTCATTATCTAATACCTCACCTAGTTGCAGGTGTGCCCCTGCTAATTTAAGTTCGGTAATTGTTGCAGCTAAAGGATCAACATTTAAATGCGTTAAAAAAACTTGTTGATAAGTACAACGTAGCGGTGTGTCACAACGTAAAATATCTCTGAGTAACAGAGACATTTCATCCATCAACTGATGGTGATCAAAACCAACTCGATACCATTCTAATAAAGAGAACTCAGGGTTATGAAAACGCCCCGATTCTTCATTTCGATACACTTTTGATATCTGATAAATACAACCACTACCAGCAGCAAGTAGGCGTTTCATATGAAATTCAGGCGATGTTTGTAAATACAAAGCTACACCACCATCAACGAGAGGTTTATCACTAATATTGCGACCAACAAATTTTGTTTTAAAACACTGTAAATGCACATCCGTAACACCAGCTTGGCTTAAAGAAGGTGTTTCAACTTCCAATACTTGCCGTTCACTAAAAAAACCTCTGATTTTTTCTAACATCTCGGCACGTGCCTGTAATTGTGCTAATGAGGCACTTGGTAACCAGTTCATTTTATTTCCTTTTTTGAGCGCAAGCTTGATAGTTACGTGACTCATAAATAGTGCTTTAAAAATATTAAAAATGAAACAATTATAAGAAAAATTAAAGCGATTAGCATTTATCAACATGGCTTGATTTTGATCGTGCTATTGATAAAAACAAGCTCATAAATTTTACGAAAAAGATATTACCAAGAACACACTTTTATAAACAATTTAAACTCATTTATTATTTTTTTTAAGGCGTGTTTTTAATACATTGTTTTTATATTAATTTCACGTTAATTAACCATGTTTTGATCAATGTTTTTAAGGATCAAACTGATAGACTGATTTTCGAACAAATATTTCATTTTGTTGGAGAGTTTTATGCAGATAATCAAAACAGACGTTGCAATTATTGGTGCGGGCGGTTCAGGTTTAAGAGCGGCTATCGAAATTGCAGAAAATCACCCCCAACTTGAGATAGCCCTGATCTCAAAAGTTTATCCCATGCGTAGTCACACTGTTGCCGCGGAAGGTGGTGCTGCCGGTGTCGTTCAAGATAGTGATTCATTAGATCAACATTTCCATGACACTGTCTCTGGCGGTGACTGGTTATGCGAGCAAGATGTGGTGCAATACTTTGTTGAAAATGCAGCCAAACAATTAACACAATTAGAGCATTGGGGTTGCCCTTGGAGCCGCAAAGAAGACGGTAGTATTAACGTGCGCGCCTTCGGTGGCATGAAAAAAGAACGCACTTGGTTCGCTGCCGATAAAAGTGGCTTTCATATTCTTCATACGCTTTTTCAAACTTCCATTAAACATCCTAAGATCACGCGCTTCGATGAACACTTTTGTCTAGATTTGATTGTTGAAGATAACAAGATACAAGGTGTTGTGATTTTAGATATTGCAGAAGGTGAAGCAAAACTTATTCAAGCTAAATCAGTGATCATGGCAACCGGCGGTGCAGCACGTGTTTATACTTATAATACCAACGGTGGCATCGTAACGGGTGACGGCATGTCATTAGCCTACCGCCATGGCGTGGCATTACGTGATATGGAGTTTATACAATACCATCCAACGGGCTTACCTGGTTCAGGCATCTTAATGACCGAAGGTTGCCGTGGTGAAGGAGGGGTATTAATCAATAAAGATGGTTACCGTTATCTTCAAGATTATGGGCTTGGACCTGAAACACCGATTGGTCAGCCTAAAAATAAACATATGGAGTTAGGCCCGCGCGATAAAATTAGCCAATGTTTCTGGCAAGAACAACAAAAAGGCAATGTGATCAGCGGTGATCGAGGTGATGTGGTGCATTTAGATCTACGCCATTTAGGAGAAGCGAAAATCAACGAACGCTTACCTTTTATTCGAGAACTAGCCAAAGCTTATGTCGGTGTTGACCCAGTGTACGAACCGATTCCGGTACGACCAACCGTACATTATACCATGGGAGGTATTGCTACCGATGCCAAAACAGCCACCAGCTTAGCGGGTTTATATGCTATTGGTGAATGTGCATCCGTTGGCTTGCATGGAGCAAATCGCCTAGGTTCAAATTCGTTAACTGAATTAGCTGTTTTTGGCCAGTTGGCAGGACAACAAGCTGCCGAATATGCACAACAAGCCACACACCAAGATATCACTCCACTACGCCAACAAGCAGAGCAAGTGATTGCCCGTACCGAAGCATTATTAAACAGTAATGGTACAGAAAAAATGGCAGATATTCGCCAAGCAATGGGGGACTGTATGGAGCAAGGTGTCGGGATCTATAGAACCCAAGCATCAATGCAACAAACCATTGATACCCTGGCAGAGCTAAAACAACGTTACAAATCGATTCAAATTAATGATAAATCGAGCGTATTCAACACCGAATTTTTATATGCCATTGAGCTAGGTTATTTATTAGATACTGCTGAAGCGATGGCACATAGCGCCATTTTACGAAAAGAGTCACGTGGTTCACATCAGCGAATTGATGATTACCAAACCCGTGATGATATCAACTATTTAAAACATTCATTAGCTTATTTCCAAGCTGACAATGCGCCCGTAATTAAATATGCCGATGTCACCATCACCAAGAGCCAGCCAGCAGAGCGAGTGTATGGCGCTGCCTCTGAAACGAAGGAGAAATGATTATGTCAGCTCAAACAATGCCAGCTCATTCAACAATGGCCAATAAAGTCATCGAAGTCGAGATCCTTCGTTATCGACCAGAGCAAGATGACAACCCCTTTCCACAACTGTTTGAAGTGCCATATAACCCAGATATGTCTATCTTAGAAGCGCTGCAATATATTAAAGATCACCTTGATAGCACCGTCAGCTTTAGATGGTCATGCAGAATGGCGATATGTGGCAGCTGTGGTTTAATGGTGAATAATATCCCTAAGTTAGGCTGTAAAGCTTTTCTACGAGACTACTACCCGCAGAAAGTTAAACTTGAAGCATTAGCTAACTTCCCTATTGAACGTGATTTAGTAGTCGATATGGGTGATTTCATTAAAAAGTTAGAAGAGATCAAACCTTATATTATTCCTGCAACTGATGATAAATGTCTCTCGGAAGGTACTTACAAACAAACTCCCGAACAAATGGAAAAATACAAACAATTTTCAATGTGTATCAATTGTGGTTTGTGCTATTCAGCTTGTCCACAATATGGCCTCGATAAAAAATTCACAGGCCCAGCAGCACTTGCATTATTAGCTCGCTATAACCGAGATAGTCGAGATGCAGGCAGTGCTGAGCGGATGAAAATAGTCAATCAAGAAGAAGGAGTTTGGTCTTGTACCTTTGTCGGTTATTGCTCAGTGGTTTGTCCAAAAGGAGTTGATCCCGCAGCCGCTATCCAGTTATTAAAAGTGGAAAGCAGTAAAGATTATTTAATTGGTATGTTTAAACCGGACTAGAGACACGATACAAAACATTGATCAGGTCATAGCAAACTATTTATATCGACTCGTATTAATATCCATGCCGATCACAGTAAGTTTGCTATCAGTTATTTTGGAGTGAATAAAATGAGTAAACGTAAACCGTATCAACGAGAAATGAACAATGACTGGTGGTTAAAGAATGCTTTCTATAGCAAATATATGATTAGAGAAGGCAGCAGTATTTTAATCACGCTATATAGCCTTATTTTGGCATGGGGAGTGTTCCGTTTAAGCCAAGGAGAAGAGGCATTCAACGCATGGTTAAGTGCCTTACAACATCCTATTTCAATCATCTTCCATTTATTGGTTTTATTGATTGCTTTGTACCATACCATTACTTGGTTTTCATTAGCGCCTAAAGCCGTGGATCTCTACATCAAAGGTAAACCACTCGATGCAAAATTCATTGTTGCGGGCCATTACATTTCATTCATTATTGTCACTATTTTTTGCCTAGTGGTCATCATGCTCTAGAGGAGGTTTCATGAACGCTCAACAAACAACAACGAATCAATTACCAGAAAAAAAATATATTCGCTCCCATGAACCGATATTTTGGGGATTATTTGGCGCAGGAGGCATGCTAACGGCCTTCCTAACACCAGTAATGGTATTAGTCACAGGGCTATTAATACCACTAGGGCTGATTGATGCCGAACATCTAAGCTATGAAAAACTTCATCAGTTTGTAAGCAGTTGGTATGGCGCACCAATCGTATTGGTATTAGTGGCATTACCTTTATGGCATACCCTACACCGCATCTTCCATTCATTACATGACCTAGGTATTAAACGTGGTCGAGATTGGCAACAGGTGATTTGCTATGGATTTGCTTTTGCAGTCAGTGTATTTGTTTTTACTTTATTATTACAAATGCTCAGTCTGTAAGTGTTGAATATGAACCTATTATTGCTATAAAAAAACCAGCTGATGCTGGTTTTTGTTTAAACGTAGTATAAATAATACTAAATGTTCAACACATTTAATCGCTTATTTCTTAACACGACCAACGTATTCACCACTGCGTGTATCTACTTTAATCACTTCACCAATTTGAATGAATAAAGGAACACGTACAACGGCACCGGTTGATAATGTTGCAGGTTTACCGCCTGTTCCAGCCGTATCACCCTTTAAGCCAGGATCTGTTTCAGTGACTTCTAATTCAACAAAGTTTGGTGGCATAACTGCAATCGGTGCATCATTCCACGTCGTAATAGTACAAATGTTTTGTTCTACCAACCACTTGTCCATATCACCTACTGCATTAACATCCGCAGCGATCTGTTCAAATGTATTGTTGTCCATAAAGTGGAAAAACTCACCGTCGTTGTATAAGTAAGCAAGATCAAAGTCCATTACATCAGCAGATTCTACTGTTTCATTTGACTTAAATGTTTTATCCACTACCTTACCTGAAATAAGTTTGCGGTATTTAACTCGACTGAATGCTTGGCCTTTACCAGGTTTAACATATTCATTTTCCATGATCACACATGGTTCATTATCGAGCATGAATTTTAGCCCGCCTTTAAAATCACTGGTACTATATGTTGCCATTATAACCTCTATTACTAAACTGATAAAAAATGCCCAAAATTATTAACGTGAATAATACCGCTGACTTGCCAACATGGCAAAAGGAACTAGCAGAAGCAGTGAAAAATCCGCAACAACTGTTAGAAATATTGGAGATTGAGCAGGAAAATGACCTAATCAGTCAACTTGCGAGAAAACAATTCCCGATGCTGGTTCCCATGCCCTTTGTAAAGAAGATGCAAAAAGGCAATATTAATGATCCTTTATTAAAACAAGTATTGCCAATTAACGATGAAGAATTAACGGTGAAGGGTTTTACTACCGACCCATTGGTGGAACAAAATAATCAACAGCAAGGGTTATTACATAAATATAAAAGCCGGGTTTTACTCATTTTAAAAACAGGTTGTGCAGTAAATTGTCGATATTGCTTTAGACGACATTTCCCTTATGCTGAAAATAGTATTAACAAATCAGAACTGGCTGATATTATTGCTTATATCCAAAATAATCCTGAAGTGAATGAAGTTATTCTCAGTGGGGGTGATCCATTAATGACTAAGGATAAGCAGCTATTTGAGTTATTTGATCAGCTTGAAGCCTTGCCACAGTTAACACGTTTACGCATACATACCCGTTTACCCGTGGTGATCCCGTCACGTATTACACAAGCGTTAGCGGATCGTTTACAAAGAAGTCGATTTAAGGTTGTATTAGTACTGCATATTAACCATCAACAAGAGGTTGATGAGGACTTTATTCAAGCTATGCAACGTTGTCACCAAGCAGGCATACAATTATTGAATCAAAGTGTGTTATTAAAAGATATTAATGATAATACAGAAGCACTCGTCGCATTGAGTGAAGCATTGTTTTCAGCCAACATTTTGCCGTATTATTTATTCTTGTTAGATAAAGTACAAGGGGCTGCGCACTTTGATATTGATGAAACAGTGGCCCAAAAACTACATAAAGCGATGCAAAGTGAGTTACCGGGTTATTTAGTACCCCGCTTAAGTAGAGAAATTGCAGGACAACAAAGTAAAACCTTAATACATTCGTTATAATAAAGCGGACTAACGATTAATCGCAACGAATTAATAACACACAGTAAAATCTGTTGGTTATTGATATCGACACGTTCACACAGGAGAATCTGATGAGCAAAGAAAACGTACAAGCACAGCTTCAAGAAAACATTAAAATAATTTATCACCGCGCAGTAGATGCAGATAAAGCACTAGCTGAATTACGTAAACAAAAAACAGCGGGTTTTGCTCATATTTTTACTAATGATACGCCGTTTACTAACCACTCAGATACTTTTTTACCCTACGTAGAAGAGTTAGCGGCAGACTTACAAGCGATTCAAACGGATAACGAAGATCACTACAAAATGCAGCTGCCAGCGATTGTGGTTAAGATTGAATTATTATTTAAAACATTAAATGCTTTTAAAGAAAATTTAAAACCTAAATAATAGAGCAGAAAATGCAAGCAATGACATGCGTGCTGAACGCTCGCATGTCATAAAGTACGTTATAAAGTAAGTTATAAAGTATGCTGCAAAGTTATGTTACAAAACAATACCATCAACAACTGCTACTCTTTATCCTCAATGTCAGCACTATACACACAAAGTTTATTACGCCCTGTCTGCTTAGCTTGATATAGCGCTTTATCGGCAAATATCAATTGCTTTGATGCATCTTGAATATCTTCTATTTTTTGTACTTCTACTAACCCGATACTGGTCGTAAAATCAATTTTTAATTTACCAATAATACAAGGTGTAGAATTAGTCTCTTCAATGATACGTTGCATTAATCTCGTCGCATTATGTTCATTAGTACGCGGCATTAATAATGCAAACTCCTCGCCGCCAAAACGCGCAAATATATCTGTTTTACGCATTTTTTCAGACACCCGCTTAGTAAATTCAATTAACACCCTATCTCCAATATCATGACCATGGGCATCATTAATATGCTTAAAATGGTCTAAGTCGAACATTGCTAGACAATAAGCTTCTTTGTAGCGTAAATAGCGCACATGCTCCTTTAAAAAATTTGCATCAAAATAACGGCGATTATAGATATTAGTTAAGCCATCATGGGTCGCTAAATGTTTTAATTTTTTATTATTCTCAGATATTTCATGTTCTTTTTTTAACAGCTCATCGATATAGCTTTTAACGGCAATCGCCATTTTACTAAACTCATCTTTACCTTTAATTGGAATCTCGTGCTGAGTATTATTATATCCCGCATTAATCACTTTACGGATCAACTCAACACGTTTTAAAAACCCAATTTGTAATAAAGCTAAAACCAATGCCGTTGAAAAGCAAATAAATAATAGAATATACAAACGCGTTTTACGCACCGCTATTTCTTCTTCTATTTTATGGAGATTAATCAGGAATTTTTTCTGTATTGATAAAATGCTCTTACCAGTGACAGCGGCAATTAAATAACTCAACTGTCTATTATCCAAGCGTAGTACTTTGATACGTTCGAGTTGCGTAACATAGCTTGAATAAATAGAAAAAAGCGAATCATCCGCAATAAACAAAGCGATCAACTGGGTATATTCTTGTTCTGGTATTTTATCTTTAATTTGATTAATTAGTGCGCTGACATCTTCCAACTTCACTGTTTGGTCTATGGCTAAATTTTTATTGTTCATTGGACTAAAAAGAGACAGGATATTTTCAGTCGCGATCACTAATGTATGATCACCTTGCTGCATTTTTTGATGCTTGTAGGCTTCTGCTTTTGTATATTGGATATAAAAATCATCGGAGATATCATACTTAATCAACATAGCAGCTAAGGTCTGATCAGTTTGTTCATACAAGCGACGTTTCAATTCATCTAAGTCTTGGTAATTATCAGTCGCGTCAGCAATGTTTTTAAATAATTTTTCAGTCCATTGTTTTTTATCCGTGACATGTAAAACATCCCACTGCAGATCATTTTTATTCTCAGCCAAAAACATACCACTGGTGGTTCTTAACATTTCATTAGCTTGGCCTTTCAACTCTGTTATATCGAGTAAAGTTTCAAAGTGATCATCTTTTACTTTTTGGTAATCCTCTTTGAACTCTTGCAGTGAGAGAATGCCAGAAACCCCAACAATGCCACTCATTGCTGCTAAGACAATGGTCAAAGTAATAACGCGTAAACTTAGTCTATCTCGTATACGTACCATATTATTATTGTACCAATACATTCATGGTATTATTTCTCCAAGAAATTTGTGAAAAAATGAGAGCGGGTAATGGCTCGTCCACCCAATATCCCTGCAGACGACTATCCCAAATACCTGTTTTCGGTAACATCATTA
Source organism: Psychromonas arctica DSM 14288 (assembly GCF_000482725.1). GTDB lineage: Bacteria > Pseudomonadota > Gammaproteobacteria > Enterobacterales > Psychromonadaceae > Psychromonas > Psychromonas arctica. The sequence continues at coordinate 37,543 of NZ_AXWP01000008.1, read as the reverse complement.
AAAAGACACTGGCTGCATCTTCAATTAATAACCTTTGCGCCTTTTTCAACAGCGGTATGCGCTGTCGTTGCGGTGTTGTTTTCATTAACTTTTTCATAAGTTGTTTATATTCAACATTACTGTAATTAAAATAATAGTTATCTTTAGCATAAATTTCTAAGTCATTAGCTTCCGTGTGTGCAACGACTGACAAATCATAGTCTTTATCAATATACACTCTTTTTGTCCATTCCTCCCAGGTCACCGACTCTACACTCACTGGAATATTAATCTGTTCTAACATTTGTGGAATGTATACCCCTATATAACGTGCGTAGGTGGTTGGTGGAATAATTAAACGTAATGGTTTTATCGCTACTGTATTGCCTTCCATTAACGATTTTGCTTTATCTAAATTGAATGAATACCCTTCAGACAAATGTAAACTAGCTTCGTGATCAGCAGGAAAAAAGCTACTAATCAATTCACTTTCACCAAAATACAAATTAGATTTTATTTTATTTTTATCTATCGCATAACTAATGGCTTTACGGATCGGCAAAGAAGCTAACATTTTATTAGCATGATTAAAGGCGATAATAATTTCACCTTGCGTCTGTCCAAACACTTGCTTATAACGAGATTGTGTACTCAAGGTCTGTAAAAAATCAATTTCCGACATATTGTCATAACCATCAATTGTACTCTGCGTTAATAACTCAACAACTTCTGAGCGGGTGGGCACAAAAGTAATCAACACTTGTTTGATAGAGGGTAAGGTTTGCCAGTAATTAGGGTTAACCCTAAGCTTTAAAAAATTTCCTTTTTCCCATTCCTGAAAAATATAAGGTCCAGTCCCCATTGGTTTTTGACCATTAGTAGAATAACTTTTTGGCTCTTGAATCACCGCACAACCCAAACCTAAGTTAAACAAAAAATAGATGTCAGGCCATTGCAACTGAACTTCTACTTCATTGTCACTATTTACGGTAATAGTATTGATATGTGCAAATTTATGCTTAATAGGGTTTTTACTACCCTTATCCATTAGACGTAATAAAGAAGATCGAACAATATCAGCGGTAAGCAAAACACCATTATGAAAATAAATATTCTCATGCAGTAGGAAGGTATAAGTTAAACCATCATCACTGACTATCCAACTTTTTGCCAAACTAGGTAAAACTTGTCCCTTCTGATTAATTTGAGTTAAGCCTTCGAAAATATTTTGATAGGTAATACGCTGAATTACAGCGGAAGCATCTGTGGTTGGATCTAATGAGGTAGGCTCTAAAGTCAGGCCTATATGCAATTTTTCAGGATCAATAATCGACTGTTCATTATCAATTGCAAAAACAAAACTAGTCATTAATAAATAAAAACAAAGTACTGAAGAAAACAGATGAAAAAAGGTTAATTTACAAAAAAAATCATGCCGGGCCATATATACGCTCAATCTGAAAAAGGTTAACGTAATTGACTACATCAACAATAAATAAAAACAGCCCTATATTAACTCATATTATGCAATAAATATAAATAGATTCGATGCAATAGGGGAAAGTGGGTAGTTAAAATTCGTGTTACGTTACAGTTTTATGACAGCGTTGATTTAATTGATAAAAGTATTGTAAATTATTTCTTTAAAAAACGACGAGAAAACACCCCTTTCAGGGCAACTGAATTTTAAGTGAGGTAAGTAAAGAAGCTATTCAAAATAAATGAGTTGAAGGCACACCGCCAGAATTATTTACAGGGTCGTATTAACAGGTCTAGAGTATTGCCAACATCACTTACAATGACAGTCGATTGCACCAGCGACCATTAGGCTTTTTTATAATTGTACTTTCTACAATGCATTATTTTGAATTGTGGTGTGATTAGTGATTACAATGCCACTTAAACAGCGTTGCCTTCGGTAACTTCGCTTTCGACAGTAGGCTCAGGGTTTCTAAATTTTTCAAACCCTTCCAAAATAAATGACATTGTCTTATCGATATCCTGTTCAACATCCCCTTCTAGTACCGATAAAGCTTTTAATATATCTTTTGCTTCACCAACACCTTGCTTAACACCTTCTAACATCAAATCAGCAAAAGTATCACGGGCTTGTTGTGGGTCTAACTCTGGATGCTGATCTTGGTAGGCACTGAAAAAATTAGTACTAAATGTCACAATACGTTCAGCCGTTGCTTCTGGGCTAAAATCAATTTCAGACTCATAACTTTGTTGCAACGATTGAGTCGGTTCAATCTCTTTTAACGCATCATTAATACCTTGTAGTGCGGTTTTTAATACCAAGGCTAGGGGTTGATCTTTAATACTACTACTGGATTTATTAGACTGATCTACCGCACCTTGCAATATCGCAGCGTTTAACTGTTTTTTATTAATTTGTTGCAAGCTTTCAGTAGTAGCAGGTTCGTTTTTAGTCGCTGCTGCTTCATTTTTAAGGGTTTTACCACCCTGCTCAACTTCAACATAAGTTTGACGCGAATTAATTTGCATAAACACCTTCCATAGAGCTAAATAATGTAACGCCTTATCGGCTGAACCGCCTAAAACTGAAGAAATAATCAGCCTTTTTTTGTAAAATTAAGCTTGCCACATAAAAATAAGAAAAAAAAACTAATATTTGATAATATCCTGCGATTATTCATCACCCTATTGCGTTTTAATTATTTTAAAGGGATCGGCGCAATCTATTAAAAAGGTATCTTTATGTTAACGCTACTTAACGCCATCAATGGATTATTATGGGGACAAATCCTCGTTTATTTACTGATCGGTACAGGGGTTTACTTCACTATACGATTAGGTTTCATCCAATTTCGCCATTTCTTTCACACTTTTACAGTGATGAAAGGCAGTCGCAAATCAGACAAAGAAGGTATCTCTTCTTTTCAAGCTCTATCGACCAGTTTAGCCGCACGTGTTGGAACAGGTAACTTAGCAGGTGTTGCAATCGCAATCACTGTGGGTGGCCCGGGTGCTATTTTTTGGATGTGGGTAATTGCTTTATTAGGTATGGCAACCAGCTTCGCTGAAAGTACGCTAGCTCAAGCTTATAAAGTACATGATGAAGATGGTAACTTTCGAGGTGGTCCCGCTTATTATATGGAACGTGGGTTAAATGCACGCTGGATGGGTAGTTTATTTGCCATTTTCCTCATCATTGCATTTGGTTTAGTGTTTAATGCCGTACAAGCCAACTCAATTACTGCAGCATTACATGAGTCATTCGATTTTGATAAATTAACCGTCGGTATCATATTAGCGATTGTCTCTGGTGCCGTCATTTTCACTGGTATTCGTGGTATTGCAAAAGTAGCAGAAAGAATTGTTCCTGCAATGGCCTTAGTCTACCTATTGATTGCACTATTTGTTGTGATTATTAACATCACCGAATTACCTGCCATTATTGGTATGATAGTCGACTCTGCTTTTGGATGGCAAGAAGCGGCTGGCGGTGCCTTTGGCGCAATGATCATGACCGGTGTACAACGCGGTTTATTCTCAAATGAAGCCGGTATGGGTAGTGCTGCAAATGCCGCAGCAACCGCGTCACCTTACCCTCCACATCCTGCATCACAAGGTTATGTGCAAATGCTAGGTGTATTTATCGACACTATTGTTATCTGTACAGCAACGGCATCAATCATCTTATTATCAGGTGGCTTAGAGTCATTCACTGGTATGGGTGGTGTGGAAATCACACAACGTGCACTTGATATACAAGTCGGTGATTGGGGTGGTTCATTTGTGGCGATTGCTTTATTGTTTTTTGCTTTTACTTCTATTATTGCTAACTATTCTTACGCTGAAACTAACTTAGTATTTTTACAACATAAAAATACACGTGGTTTGATTGTTTTGCGTATTACCGTTCTAGCAATGATCCTGTTTGGTGCAACGCAAAGTAATAGTGTTATTTGGTCTTTAGCTGATGTATCAATGGGATTAATGGCTATCGTCAACCTAATTGCCATTTTATTACTCTCAAATGAAGTGATTAAATTAGCAAAAGATTACAACCAACAACTTGATGCCGGAAAAATACCTACTTTTGATCGTACTAAGCTACCAGAGCTAGATAAAAAAATAGAACCTGGTATCTGGGAAGTTAAAAAATAAGTTAACTAATTAGTTAAAATAATACCAACAACAGGCTCAAAATCATTTGCTATTTTGGGCCTTTTTTACTTCTATCACATCAAAATATCAGCGCCCCTTACATATTTATGCCCGCTAAAGTATTCCCCATGACATTACCTCTGAACCGTCAATTGCGACTCAAATAACCATTTCATTTAATACGTAAATACAAATCAATACAGAGCAGTATTAGAAAATTAAGCGCCAGTAAGTTAATTGTTTTAGTCATCACCATAAATCCATAATTGACAGTAATGATGGTTAACACTGATAAATTTCAAATGACTACAGATACAAATGAAGGCGGATAACCAGACATAAATTGACTTGGAACGGCATAACTAAACAATTAGAGATAATAAGAATTGATATTTTTTTTTGATAGTCCACACTGAAAGTCATACTATTTTAAATCACATTAGCATTAGATTGAAAGGAGAAAAAATGTACCCAAATCTTAGAGATGTCGGCATCCGTAACCCAGAAAATATCAAACGCTACTCATTACGTCAGGAAGGCGATAAAGATATTTTAAAAGTATATTTCCGCAAACATAGTGGCATGTTAATTGGTCGAAGCAGTAAATTTAAATTCCAACGCCAAATCAAACGAGTCAGTGGCGGTCAAAATACAGAACAATTTACAGACCTATCTGAAATCAACCCAACACTACATAAAATAATTAAAGAGCTAGATAGCCTTAGCCTTCAAGAGAGTTCAGAAAAAGAGCTTAAACAACAAATTTTGTCGGATCTAAAACATTTACAATTAGTAGTGGATAGCAAAATATTAGAGATTGAGAAAAAGATAGAAAAGCTATAAACCTTACGCAACAAAGTAACAACTTATTGCAGCACAGTCTTAACGCTAAAAACCACAAGCGATGCTTATACCGTCGCTTTTTTATTGCCTACTCCCCCTTTTACTAACACTCAACTTATTAAATGACTTTTATAGCTTGTGAGCTAGCCCTAAAATTAACACCTCCCCCCTTAGCCTTATTGTAATTAAGTAATACAAATGATATAAAATACAGACTATAAAGTGTTGAGTAACTCTCTCACTGGCAACACAACCAATACTGATAAGTGATAAAACTGTGAAATCATTGAAAATAAATGGTTTATCTTATTTAAGCTCAATATTTTTCGCAACGCTATTAACCAGCGAGATAATGAAGCGACTTAAAAGTATTGGCATTATTTAACATACCTTGCTCAACACAGTAAATAAGTGACATTGAATGAGGCTATTACATAGATTTATTAATTTCATAAATTAGAGGTATTAAATGTCTAACAAGTCTTTTGACGCTATAAAAGCGATCAAACTAGAAAATGACAAGTCTGCTGGCAATCTACTTGATGTAATGCCAGTTCAAGTTCAAAAAGCAGATATTGACCTGTCTTTCCTAGATAATTTAAGTGTTGAGCACCCTCGTCTATTAGTTCAAAGCAAAGACCTTCCAGCATTCAGAACTAAACTCAAAAATGACGCCGGTTACTGTAAATTTGATGCATTCCTGAATAACTCAACTAACAAGTTTCTTGAAACAACTCCCTATTCAGAGCCAAAAGCTTATCCGGAAGAAACTGTAGGCAAAGCTTCTTTATGGCGTCCTTACTGGCGTCAAATGTACGTTAGTTGTCAAGAAGCATTTAATGCAACCCGTAATCTTTCAATTGCAGGTATTGTGTTAGAAGACGAAGCGATGATTGCAAAAGCAAAAGCATGGACATTACAACTAGCGTCTTACGACCCTGAAGGTGTAACATCTCGTGGTTATAACGATGAAGCGGCATTCCGTGTTATCGCAGCAATGGCTTGGGGTTATGACTGGCTACACGCTTACTTCTCAGAAGAAGAGCGTGAAGTTGTAAAAGCAGCATTAATTGTGCGTTTAGAAGAGATCATGCATCACCTTCAAGTAACTGTTGACCTATTAGCTAACCCCCTAAACAGTCACGGTGTGCGTAGTATCAGTTCAGCAGTTATTCCTACTTGTATTGCACTGTACAATGAATACCCTAAAGCGCGCGAGTATATTGAATACGGTATTGAATATTACGCAGTGCATTACCCACCATGGGGCGGTAAAGATGGAGCTTGGGCTGAAGGTCCAGATTACTGGAACACACAAATGGCCTTCTTAGGGGAATCTTTTGATCTATTAAAAAGCTACACCTCTATCAACATGTTCAACAAAGAATTCTATAAAAATACCGGTGATTTCCCACTGTACTGCATGCCTGTTCACTCAAAACGAGCAAGCTTTTGTGACCAATCAAGTATTGGCGATTTCCCAGGCCTTAAACTCGCTTACAACATCAAACATTTTGCCGGAGTTAATAACAAACCGGAATACATCTGGTACTACAACCAATTAAAAGCGCGTGATACCGAAGCGCATACTAAATTCTACAATTTTGGTTGGTGGGACTTTGGTTACGATGACCTACGTTTTGATTACCTATGGAATGACATGCCTGAAGTTAAACCTTCAGATAAACCACTACTTAAAGTATTCCCAACCACAGGCTGGGCAGCATTCCACAGTAATATGACCAACCGTGAAGAGCATATTCACATGGTTTACAAATGTAGCCCGTTTGGTTCAATCAGCCATTCACACGGCGACCAAAATGCGTACACATTACATGCCTTTGGCGATACATTAGCCGCTATCACAGGTTACTACGGTGGTTTCGGTGTAGATATGCACATCAAATGGCGTCGTCGTACGTTCTCTAAAAACCTACCATTATTTGATGGCAAAGGTCAGTACGCAGAGAACACAACCACTAAGTTTGAAGGCGAGCATCAAGATCGATACTGCATTGAAGCAGGCGGTAAAATCAGCGATTACGATACTGAATCTGACCTGTTATTTGTGGAAGGTGATGCATCAACTTCATACCAATTCCATAACCCAGAATTAGAATCTTACAAGCGTAAAATCTGGTTTGCTAAAGGTAAAGTATTCGTAATGCGTGATACTGCGACGTTAAAAACAGAGCAAGATCTGACTTGGTTATTACACACCACATTCAAAACAGAAACAGCGAAAGATTCATTCAAAATCATTGGTGATAACGCGTTATTAGATGTGTCATTCATTAACGATAGCAAAAACGACTTACTTTCGATTGAGAATGTAGAAGGTTTTGGTGAAGTTGACCCAGCTGAATACGCTGACCTTGAAGTACACCGTCATGTTGAAGCTAAGTTTAAAGCAAAGAAAGAGCATAATATTTTAACGCTATTAGTACCAAGCAAAATCAATGGTCCTAAAACCGATGTTAGCTATAAATTAGCGGGTAATTCGTTAGAGTTGACGATTGATGGTGAAGTAGTGACTATCGAGCTTTAAGTTTAACTTTATAAGTTAACTGTTTAAGCTTAATAAAAGGCCGCCTATAGCGATATAGGTGGCCTTTTTTTGTCGTCGCAACAACAGGTGTTTTTGGATTTAGTTTGTATTTGAATAAAGTAACTGTCTTTCCGCACCTGTTTTAAGCGATTAAATTTTAGACAGAAAATAATCGCTTAATTAATAAAAACGACTAATTTGTGTCGCGTCCCATAATTTAGAATAAAAAAGTTGACGTGGATCGTCATATTTGATCTATTACTTATCTTTGGGTGATGGATAAGCAATGACATATTCTATTAAAAATATCGACCATTTGGGTTTAGTCTCAGGCATGTGTAAAGAAATTGGTATTGCAAAAATCATCGATCAAGCACATCCCAAACAAAGTAAAGATAAAAAGGTAACGTATGGTCAACTTGTCGAAGCGATGATTTT
>NZ_AXWP01000008.1:0-29591 GCF_000482725.1 Psychromonas arctica DSM 14288 | reverse complement strand
CCCCAACCTAAGTTGAGGACTTATAAATCAAAGTAGAATATTAGCCTTAACCGAAGTTAAGCAATAATATTACTGACCTTTAACTTCTTTAAGACCGTTGTACGGTGCTTTATCACCTAAAGCTTCTTCGATACGTAGAAGTTGGTTGTATTTAGCAACACGATCAGAACGGCTCAATGAACCAGTTTTGATTTGGCCTGCAGCAGTACCAACAGCTAGGTCAGCGATAGTTGCATCTTCAGTTTCACCTGAACGGTGAGAGATAACAACTGTGAAACCTGCATCTTTAGCCATTTTGATTGCAGCTAGAGTTTCAGTTAAAGAACCGATTTGGTTGAATTTGATTAAGATTGAGTTAGCAATACCGTTGTCGATACCACGCTTAAGAATCTTAGTGTTTGTTACAAATAGATCGTCACCAACTAATTGGATTTTATCACCCATTAGTTTAGTTTGGTGTGCGAAACCATCCCAGTCAGACTCGTCAAGACCATCTTCGATAGAAACGATTGGGTATTTTTGAGTAAGATCTTGTAAGAAGAAGTTAAATTCTTCTGAAGTGAATTTTTTACCTTCACCTTTAAGGTCGTAGATGTTTGCTTCTTTGTCGTAGAACTCAGATGCAGCACAATCCATCGCTAAAGTGATGTCTTTACCTAATACGTAACCAGCATTTGCAACTGCTTTTTCGATTGCAGCAAGTGCTGCTTCGTTAGACTCAAGGTTAGGAGCAAAACCACCTTCATCACCAACAGCTGTTGAGTGACCGTCAGCTTTAAGTACTTTAGCAAGGCTATGGAATACTTCAGCACCCATACGTAAACCTTCACGGAAGTTAGGAGCGCCAACTGGTTGGATCATAAATTCTTGAATATCTACAGAGTTATCAGCGTGCTCGCCACCATTGATGATGTTCATCATTGGAAGAGGCATAGAGTAAACACCAGAAGTACCGTTTAAGTCAGCAATGTGAGCGTATAGAGGCACTTTCTTAGAGATTGCAGCAGCTTTAGCAGCAGCTAGAGAAACAGCTAGGATAGCGTTTGCGCCGAATTTAGCTTTGTTTTCAGTTCCATCTAGGTCGATCATGATTTGGTCAAGCTCAGCTTGTGCTAGTGCATCTTTACCAGCTAGTGCTTCAGCGATTGGACCATTTACAGCAGCAACAGCTTTAAGTACGCCTTTACCTAAGTAACGAGCTTTATCGCCGTCACGTAATTCAAGAGCTTCACGAGAACCAGTAGATGCACCAGATGGCGCAGCAGCCATACCGATAGAACCATCTGCTAAATGAACTTCAGCTTCTACCGTTGGGTTACCACGTGAATCCATGATTTCACGACCAAGTACTTTAACTATGTTTGACATGATTATTCCTTTGTTTAAGTAAAAATAAAATTTTAAATTTTTTTAAAACAAGCTGCTATTACATCGAGCAGCTTTTATTGTGTAATTTTTTAACAAACTAATGCGATCGGGTCAACAAAAACTATAAAAAACGACCTTGTTGATGATCTATCGCAGCTTTTATAAATCCTTTGAATAACGGATGTCCATCACGTGGTGTTGAGGTGAATTCCGGGTGGAATTGCGCAGCAACAAACCAAGGATGATCTGGGTTTTCAATTATTTCGACTAGTTTTTTGTCTTCTGATAAACCAGTAATTTTTAAGCCTGCTTTTTTGATCGCTGGTAATAAATTATTGTTAACTTCATAACGATGACGATGACGTTCAAAAATCTCTTTGCTACCGTACATTTCTAATACTTTAGACTTGTCTGCTAAGTGACATTTTTGCGAGCCTACACGCATCGTACCACCTAAGTCAGAGTCTTCAGTACGTTGTTCGACTTCACCTGACTTATCAATCCATTCAGTAATTAAACCAACAACAGGATATTTAGTTTCAGCATTAAATTCTGTTGAATGTGCATCTTTAAGGCCTGCAACATTACGTGCGTATTCGATAAGTGCAACTTGCATACCTAAACAAATACCTAAATACGGAATTTTATTTTCACGAGCATACTGCGCGGCTAAGATTTTACCTTCAACACCACGCTCACCAAACCCACCAGGGATTAAGATCGCATCGATACCTTCTAATACGCCTAAACCTTTAATTTCTACATCTTGTGAATCAATATATTTGATTTTTACTGTTGCAGCATTTTTTAAGCCGCCATGTTTTAAGGCTTCGTTAACCGATTTGTATGCATCTGGTAACTCAGTGTATTTACCGACCATACCGATAACAACTTCACTGGTTGTATTTGCTTCTTCAGAAACAACTTTTGCCCACTCACTTAAATCAGCTTCAGGACACTCTAAACCAAAACGTTCAACACAGATTTGATCTAAACCCTGTTGTTTTAACAATGCTGGAATTTTGTAAATTGAGTCTACATCGCGTAATGAAATAACTGACTTTTCTTGCACATTACAGAACAACGCAATCTTAGCGCGCTCATTTGCAGGGAAGCTCACTTCACTACGACAAATAAGAATGTCAGGTTGAATACCTAAACTACGTAATTCTTTTACAGAATGCTGCGTTGGTTTAGTTTTAACTTCGCCTGCTGTTTTTAAGTAAGGTAATAATGTTAAATGCATAAACATAGCATTAGCTTGACCTACTTTTAACGCTAGTTGACGAATCGCTTCAATGAAAGGTTGTGATTCAATATCACCAACCGTTCCACCTAGCTCAACAATAGCGATATCATGCCCTTCACCACCAGCAATAACACGTGCTTGAATTTCGTTAGTAATATGAGGAATAACCTGAATTGTTGCACCAAGGTAATCACCACGACGCTCTTTTGCCAATACGTCAGAATAGATACGACCGGTTGTAAAGTTATTACGTTTAGTCATTTTGGTACGAATAAAGCGTTCGTAATGGCCTAAATCGAGATCCGTTTCAGCACCGTCATCGGTAACAAATACTTCACCATGCTGAGTTGGACTCATTGTTCCAGGGTCAACATTAATATATGGGTCAAGTTTTAGAATAGTCACGTCTAAACCACGTGCTTCTAAAATTGCGGCAAGAGAGCCTGCTGCAATACCTTTACCTAGTGATGAAACAACACCACCAGTTACGAAAATATATTTTGTCGTCATAGTAACCCTAAGAATTAAAGAGTAGAAAGAAGCCGGTATTCCACATAAAAATAATCACACAGCAAAAATCATCAACTTAGCTAAGTTAAGTGATGTTTATACGTTATGTGACATTGTTATCAAAAATGAAGAATATTGAACATTTAGATGGGATGACATTATAGCAAGCGCACTTATTTTCGACAATCTTTTCTCTGCATTTACTCATAATATTTATTTTGCCTGTAAAAACAAGGTTTAACTGCTCTCTTCCTAACAATGAAAGCAGCAATAAACGTAACATAGTGTTTAAGAAATGATGTTGCGCCAGCAAAAGTACACCTTTATAAATTATGCAAATATAGAATGCTTAGCAATGCTAGCTATTATAACTTAATAAGTTGAATTTTTAAGGCTAGAAAAGTCATAAAAAATATTACCTTCTCTATTAATAGCGGTATGTCCAAGTCCTTTATCGCACAGGCTATCTAACATTTCAGTCGCGCGTTCAATATTAACTCGACAATGAGTTGCGATGTCAAAAGGTGTGAGCTGATAGTTATTTGCTTTGATCATGTTGAGTACTAAACGTTCAAAGCGTTCATCTTGAATTGTTTTTAATGACTTAGATGCATGTTGGAAACAAAACCAACCTAGCCCACCTAACAAACAGGCAAGCGGTAAAAATAAAATTCGGCTAAAAGTTAATAAAACCAGTAATGCGGCAATCCCCATCAATAAATAAGATAAAGACTGTAGTTTTTTATATTTATCCACGGCGGTTTTATTCTCAACTTCAAAGGAAGCGATCTCTTGTTGTAACGTGTTCGATGCTACGCTAGCTTTAGGTGCTACATAACGTAACTTAGGTGGTGAGAACTGATAACGCTGACCTATTTTATCTAGCCCACCTGAAAATCCTTGGCCTACGGCACGAATCGACCAACCTTGTTGATGACGATAGAAGTTCAGCAGCACCATCGTATTATAATTTTTATCAGTGGTTTCGCAGACATACTTCGCCATCTTTTGGTCGGTATAAGTATTGCTTACGCTCAGCTCAATAAAATCAGCACTATTAATGCGCTTACTCGTGGCACGCCGAGTCACTAAAATTTGAATTTTAGTGACATCCTGAGGCAGTTTATCTAAATTAATAGATACTTCTGCATCGCTCAGTTTTACTCCTTCACCACGTAATATTGTATTTTCATGATATAAAAAGTCTTTAATATTATTCACTTTATTATCACGATTAATAGCAACTACGTTAAGAGCTAAATCATCGATTTTAGGCACAACATTAAGCTTACAAGTGATCGCGGTGCAATGTGTAAAGTGTTCACTAAGCGATAAATTCTGACCTTTTTGTAATTCCACATTATCAAGTAAATTGCTCGCAGATAAAGGAACGTCACTTTCTGCATCACTTTCTTGATGCGATGGTATTGAAGTGGCTTGCGGGCTTTCAGGCGCAACCGGTGTCATAAAACTAACCCCTAGTTGGGTTAAAGTAGTCAAATAACTTGTCTTTAAAGGCAGCGCTTTATAGCCTAGCTTCCAGGTATTGTTATGTTTATAAAACTCAAAAAACAACACGCTTTTATGTGTATCGTCAAACGCTTCAACATCCATTTTTGCCAACCTGCCAAGCGATAAGTCATTAACTCTAATTTGAAAGTGGCTCATTTGCTTTAAAGAATAACGACTGTTTTCGGGTAAAAAGCCATAAAAAGCAATACGATCAATTTTTGCATCAAGTTGTGGGAATTGAACAGTAAAATGCCGACCTGATTTATCTTGACTCACCGCTTTGGGGAGTGGCCATTGATTAGGGGCTATATTTTTTTCAGCGAGTATTTTCCCATCGCTAAAAGGCACAGCATAAATCGCTAAATTTAAATCACTTTTAAGGCTGCGCCATGCGAAATCAATTTCAACACACCCAATTTTTTCAATTAAGATATTTTGGCCAACTATTAATGTCATAAATCACTACTTTCAATGAATAAAAAGGTACTTAACGGTACTTATGCGGTACTTAAAGATTGCTATCAAAACGAATCAGACGATATTATTAATAAATAAAAAACCTAGCATCATCAATATCAAGTTAACGATTAAGTTCACCATCTTGCTCGAACCCATAACCATGCAACAATTTTACTATTAATGATATAGGGTTAAAATTTAACTTTTAAACACTTTATCAACTGGATCTTCACCCTGCTGTTATGACAAGGTCTATCAGTTAAGTTAAGCAGAGCTGAGTCATTACTTTAATAACGCATTAAATCCGCCCCACAAAATAAAAAGCGAAAAATATTTCACTGGGATTAACGTTTAGTTTTTAGTTTTTTAATGTCATTCCATATCGCATCTAGTTCGTTCAAAGTACAATCCCCCATCTCTTTACCTAATGATTTTACATGTTGCTCAACTAAACGAAAACGAGATGAAAACTTCTGATTTGCTTGATTTAAAACCTGTTCTGGGTTCGCTTTTAAATGACGAACGAGATTAACGTTAGCAAATAATAAATCACCTAACTCATCGACAATACGCGCTTTTTGCTGTTCATGTGTTAAATCAGTTCGTTTAACTTCAACTAATACTTCATCTATCTCTTCATGTATTTTAGCAATCACAGGTTCTATTTCAGCCCAATCAAATCCGACACTAGCAGCTCGTTTTTGAATTTTATAAGCGCGTGTGAGTGACGGTAACGCTAATGGGATATTATCTAAAATACTTTCTTCAGCATTTAATGATTTAGCTTTTTTTAAGCGCTCTTTTTCTTTTTCAGCTTCCCAATTGGCGTTGATTTCAGCATCGCTGGTAAACTCAGTGGTCGAGAATACATGCGGATGGCGTCGAATCAGTTTTTCGTTTAAAACGGCTAAAATATCATCAAACTCAAACAAACCTTGCTCTTTTGCAAGCTGAGCATAAAAAACTACCTGAAATAACAGATCTCCAAGCTCACCTTTTAAATCATCAAAATCTTTATTGGCAATCGCATCGGCGACTTCATAGGCTTCTTCAATGGTATGTGGCACCACACTATCAAAGGTTTGCTTGAGATCCCATGGACAGCCTGTTTCAGGGGTACGTAATTGCTGCATGATGGATAATAATTGCGATAAATTTGCTGACATAATGATTCCCAAAGCAATGATAATTAAAAACTTAGGTTCAAATAGTAAATGCTCAGGTCGGCTTATGCAAAGCTTTAATCAATACACAGAAAGATGAGAAAAAAGAGTTCAAATTAATAGAGGTATAAAGTGAGTGGCTGTATTTATAGATATATTTGCGGGCAGTATTTATGAATAAAAAAGCCGTTTATTTTATAAAGTGTGAATGAAGAGTCAATAGGCTTATTTTATCATTGCAGATACAATTGAAAGCAGGAATGTAAAGCGCGACGGCCAACAAATCAATTTAATGACTTAAACCCGCTTTATTTTTTATGCCCATTACCAATCAATATGCATTATTTTTGCACCTTGAATGGTAATGGCTAGATAGAAAATCAATCACACTTTACTAGTTGAATATTAGTTAAATGCGCGTGCCACACGGCCACTTGAAGTTAACTGGTATTGTTTTGTGTAGGCAGGAATAAATACTGATTGCCCTTTGTTAATCACAACCGTTTCGCCACTTTCATGAGTTAGGGTGACATCATTGTCTAGGGCTAATAATATTTCAGCACTATCAACTGTTAACGATAAATCTGTAATAGATTCAAACAATGCAAATTTAAAATCTTCAACTGGGATTGCGTAATACTCGCCCCCCTCTTTTAATTCAGGAGTGAATTGTAATGAATCAAAAGGGATAGCATCGAATTTAGTACATGCCACAAGCTCTTCAACATCCATATACTTTGGTGTTAATCCGGCTCGTAATACATTGTCAGAATTTGCCATGATTTCAAGACCCGTGCCTTTCAAATAAGCATGTGGTGTACATGCATATAAGAACATAGCCTCACCAGGTTGTAGCGTGATCACATTCAGCATTAATGGGGTGAATAAACCAATATCGCCGGGGTGTTGAAGTGATAGTTCCAAAATAAGCGCAAATAATGGGTCTTCTTTATTTTCATTGGCATATTCAAGCAGTTCATTGACAGCACATTCTTTTACTTCACCTTTTAAAGAAAGTAACGCAGAAAAAAATGTTTCTAATCCTGCAGAATCTAAAGAAGAAGAAAACGCATCAACAAGGTCACCAATTGCTGCCACATTGATTTTTTTAAATAATTCGATAGTCTGTTCGAACTCACGAAAGCCATTCATTGCTTGATAAGGTGTTAATGCATAAACCAATTCAGGTTTATGGTTTGGATCTTTATAATTACGATTACCAGCGTTACGCGGAATACCCGCCGCTTCTTCTTTTGCAAAACCAGCTTCTGCTTGCGCTTTACTTGGGTGAACTTGCACCGATAACGCTTCGCCTGCAGCTAATACTTTAAATAAATAAGGTAGCTCGGCAAATTGGGCATTAGTTTTAGGTGTTAAAATAGCATCTTTGTCTTGTGCTATAAAATCTGATAAAAGCTGTGTATTACCATTGTTGATAATTTTAGAGCAACCATTAGCATGTGCACCCATCCAGATTTCTGCTTGGGGCTTGTTTTCTGGGTTGTTAATGCCTAATAGTTTACTAATAGAAGTACGGCTTCCCCATATATAATCTTGGATCACGTTTTCCATGGGGAAAAAGCAAGGTGAAAGTACTTGAGTCATGATGCGCCCTTATTAATTCATTTTAGTTTTAT
Source organism: Psychromonas arctica DSM 14288 (assembly GCF_000482725.1). Lineage (GTDB taxonomy): Bacteria > Pseudomonadota > Gammaproteobacteria > Enterobacterales > Psychromonadaceae > Psychromonas > Psychromonas arctica. Next base: position 21,693 of record NZ_AXWP01000008.1, on the reverse strand, counting down.
AAGTAGTATTTTAAAAATAGTTATTTAAAAGTCGTTATTTAAAAATAGCTATTTAATAGAAAGTTTATTTCCCATCGCTAATGTTGCCGCTACGTTTCTTGCGGTACGCGTTAAGTTTTTGTTTGCTTCATCTAATACTTGCGGTAGCGATTGTGGTGATCTCACCGTACCAAAAATACTGCCCATCGAGTCATACAAAGCATCAACTTCAGTGCCTAGAGAACCCGCAATAGCAATCACAGGTATACCGCGTTGTACTGCGCGTTGAGCGATACCATAGGGTGTTTTACCGTTCAACGTTTGATTGTCCATCATGCCCTCACCGGAAATGACTAAATCAGCACCTTGAAGTAATTCATCGACATTCAAGATATCCAATACCATATCAATACCGGCTTTTATTTGAATATTAAACGCTAATGACAAACCTAAAGGTGCACCACCGGCCGCGCCAAAACCAACACTTTGTTGGTGATTAATATGCGTTGTTTTTTCTGCGATGTCGGCAAAGTGACTTAAGGCATTATCAAGTAACTCAACCATCTCTGCAGTGGCACCTTTTTGTGGACCAAAAATAGCACTAGCACCGTTTTCACCTGTTAATGGATTAGATACATCACAGGCAACAATAAACTCAACATTGGCACAACGTTTATCAAGATCGGTTAAATCAATACTCGCTAGGTTAGCTAATGCAGCGCCACCAACAGGTAATTCACTACCCTGTGCATCTAATAATTTACCACCTAATGCTTGCAATATTCCTGCGCCACCATCATTGGTTGCGCTTCCCCCTAAACCAATCAAGATTTTTTGCACACCAAGGTCTAACGCTTGTAATATTGATTGGCCAGTACCAAAGCTGGTCGCTATCAATGGATCACGTTGTTCTGGTGTTATCAAATCAAGGCCGGAAGCCGCTGCAATTTCAATTAATGCGGTTTTACTTTGGCCATCATCCAGCAAGGCCCAAACGGCGTTAACAGCACCTTTAATTGGGCCGCGCACAGTTTGGTTTTGTCTTTGACCATTCAGCGCATCAACTAATACATCAACGGTTCCTTCACCGCCATCCGCAAGTGGGATTTTAATGTATTCACTATCGGGGAAAACTTCTGAAAACCCATTTTCTATACAGGTTGCTACGTCAGCAGCAGAAAGTGATTCTTTGAATGAATCAGGGGCAATAACAATTTTCATCATTTCACCTACAAACCCCTCTGGCGAGGGGTTCTAATTATAGTTAACTAAAAGATAGTTTATATCAAGGGAGCTAATCTACTTATTAAGTTTATTGCCCCTTTTTGATTAAAACTTAACGCGGAACGTTTTAGCCTGACATGGACCTAAAGCACCAAAGTCTTGCGATTGTTGAGCGACTACGCCCGGTTTTGGCGTTTCATCCATTAAGGTTTCTAACCATTCAGTTACCGGTGTTGTAAATTCAATATCACCTTGAACTGTTTCTGTTTCTGAAGGGTTATAAACACGGATAATTAACGCATCTTCATCTTCAGCTTTTTTCAGAACACTTAACACTAAACCATTTTTCTCTGCGCTACATAAGCTATAAGTTAATGGAATGTTTTTCTCGCCCACATTTAATTTCATCGCATTAAATGGAATTTTGTTGTAACACTGTATTGGTGTGACGTTATCACGTGCTTCAGCCATTACATTAGCAGTAATATGATCACCAGCAAACCCAAACAAGGTGAATTCGCAAACAATTTTACCACGTACTTGCGAATCAGGAGCTGGGATCTTGATACCAGATGGACGACCAGGGCGAAGTAATAAATTCTCTTTACCCAACACACCGATACCACGGAATAAGGTCAGTGCAAATGTATCACGCTGTTCAGTTTCATTAGCAATGACTTCAAATTCACGTAAACCATTGGTCATCACAGCCATTCCAGCTTGACCATTCTCAAGCGCAGCAAAGTTCATTAATTGGTAAACAGGTACTGGTGCTTCTTTCCACTTCTCTGCTTCCCAAACTTGCATTGCAGGGTCATCGGTAGTACGAGTGATCAGACCAAATTGGTTATCAGCCACAACTGTATCGGTTACAAATGGTGTTGGGATAAGCACACGTACACGGTGATCATCAGCTTGGTTATCTAATTCCATGCGAACTTCGATGCGACGGGTATCTTGTTTTAATACAACCTGACAGACCACATCAACATAACCATCTTGGTTGCTACGTTGTTCACGTGACTCAAGGTTGGTAGGCACATTCATACGGAATTTAATATGCGCAACAGATTGTAATGCTTGATGCTCTACATTGGTTTCAACATCAAAGTCATTTGAATATAACAACCACTCTTTACGTGAAGGAGAGTAATCGTATTCATCGCCATCATCAGAGCCATCTTCAAGGCGTAATACCTGCTCAAATGTTTGTTCTGTTTCTTTATCGAAGACAGCCAACGTACCGTCATTGTTCACAGTAATTTTGTAGAAGCTGTTTTCTAATACATTTTGCTCATTTTGTGGAGCAACTTGTAGCGCGCCTTTTTCATTAGCTTGGACATGTAATGTAGTGAAACCCATCGCCGGTAGGTTAACTTTCAATTGAATATTGAATTCCATGAACGGGTCATAGTTACCGTAATGTACAATTTGACGGTCAATTTTACCTGGGTCAATTTCTTGCTGATCTTCAATAAAGTATTCAACGTCATTACCGGCATCATCAAAGATTTTAAATTCTTGAGCACGAATCGTAATCATTGTATTAACAACTTCTTCACGTGCATAAGGCGATAAGTTGAATAATGCTAATTTATCACAGCCCTCTTTTTCTGGCATATGATCGACGATTTTACGTTTATAGAAATTAATCAGGTTAGTGGCCATATCGTCAGCAAGAATATAACGATTTAAGATTTCAGCGTGAACCTTATCGCTACAACAACAACCGATAGAATCATGCGCATGGTTTTTCATGCTTTCTTTCCACATTTTTTCAATTAAACCATGGTGATAATCAAAACCAAGTTTGAATGCAATTGAAGCAAGTGGCTCTAGAATGTTAACAATTTTGTTTTCAACTTCAGCGTGAATAAGCTTAATATCCATACGAGTAGAAGAAATTGTGCGGTGAATACGCATGTATTTACCATCGTTAAATTCACCTTTAATGGTATCTAATTGATCACGTTTAGCTTCAATTTTTTCGAATACATCTTCGAAACGGCTCATCAAGAATTCACGGTCAGGATATGCTTCACGTAAGATGTCCATCACTTCAAAGATATTTTTTTGAATAGGCATTTGATCATGGCCATTAGGTAATAGGATATCTTTGGTCACAGACGCGTTTTCTAATACTTTTAAGTAAGTATCTAAACGTGTTGTTAATGCATCTTTATCTTCAGGTAAGTATTTACCAATTGCATAACCTAAAGGAAGTACTTGCGCAGTGACTTCACTACCGTCATTTGACTGCCATAAGAATTCAGTTTTGTTCGTGCCGTGACGTTCAGAACAACCACGCCAGAACATGGTGCGGTCAATACCAAAGCCGTTGTAGATCATTGGTAATTGAGAACTCATTGAGAAAGAATCTGGTAGATAACCAATTTTCATCGGCTCGCCTAATGCTAAACAATCACGCATGCCATATAGCATATTACGTACAATTGATTCACCAGAAACCTGCATCGTATCGGTTTGTGAGTACCAAGGACCTACAATTAATTTACCAGCTTGAACCAATGCTTTAACACGCTCTTTACCACCTGGGATAACAGCGAAATAATCTTCTAATAATGCAGTTTGTCCATCAAGTACGTAGTATTTGTAATCAGGATCTGTTTCCAGACGTCCCATGATTTCTTCCATGTTGTTCACTAATAAAATACGAGATTCTTCCGTAGTGAAATACCATTCACGATCCCAGTGCATGTGTGGAGTAATGTGTACGCGAGATGTAGTCATAATTTTATACCTTAAGATAAGTGGTTAATGGATAGAATAACCAGCTACTTTGAGAAAATTGCAAAAAGGCATAGTGAGCCCCCCCACTATGCCAATCATTGTTTTTATTAGTTAGTTGCAGTCATGCCCGCTAATTTTTCTTTTTTAGCGTGATGTGCTCTCCAAGTAATTAACATTGCTGTAGAGATAACCGTACCAACCAATGCAGCACCGAACCAGATACCTGCAGCCATAAAGCTACCGATGCCAGCGTCATGCAATAAGAAGATTGAGAAGATACCAGCTCCCGGTGTTGAAAGGCCAATACCCGCACCACCAACAATTGCACCTGTAACCATAGAGCCTACAAGGAATGAGCCGATAACACGTATTGGATCTTCAATCGCCATAGGAATCGCACCTTCGGTAATACCTGCTAGGCCTAACAACCAGGTTGATTTACCTACTTCAATTTCAAACTCTTTAAATAAACGAGGTGCAATCATAGTAGAGAAAGTAACAGTAAAGGCGGAAACCATTTTAACTGAACCAAATATTGCGTAAGGTCCATAAACACCATTTGCCATCGCACCTAAACAGAATGCATAAGCCGCTTTGTTAACCGGACCACCTAAGTCGAAAGATACAAAAATACCGATAATTGCACCTAGTAACAATGTGTTGCTACCCGAGAGGCTGTTTAGCCAATCAGTCAATCCTTGGTTTAGGAAAGCAACAGGTTTACCAACAACAAATAACATCAAGCTACCGACAACAACCGTACCAATAACAGGGTAAAGGTAGAAAGTTAAAAAACCGTTGAATGCAGGGCTTAAACGAACGTTTTCTTTTACCCAACGCATGACATAACCGGCTAATAGACCACCAACAACACCACCTAGGAAACCAGAACCGATTAAGTTAGCCGCAAGACCCGCAGCAAAACCAGGACCTAATGCGGGTTTATCAGCAATAGAGTAAGCCGTATAAGCTGCTAATACCGGTACCATCAAGGTGCCTAACATACCGCCACCTAATTTACGGTACATCCATAGCCATGAACCATCTGTTCCGTACAGTTCTTGTAGGTCGAAAATTTGAGCAATCAATACGGCAATAGCCAATACTGAACCACCGGCAACGATTAATGGAACAGCAAATGAAATACCACTCAATAAAGCACGTTTCAATTCTGTTTTAAGCGGTAACCTTTTAGGTTTATCTTCAGTCTGTGCAACACGCTCTGCGCCCTTTCCGTTTTTAGCCGCCTCTAAGGCTTCATTAAGAATGCGCTCTGCATGTTTGATAGGCTCAGCCACTGCTGTTTCAACACGTGGGATACCATCAAATCGTTCAATATCTTTAATAGATACTTCAGTGGCAAAAACACAGGCAACTGCTTCATTTAATTGTGCAGCAGTTAAACGGTCTTCAATGCCGTTTGCACCTTGTTTTTCAACATAGACATTAATGCCTAATTTCTTACCTGCTTTTTCTAAATATTCAGCAGCCATATAAGTATGTGCAATGCCTGCAGGGCAAGCTGTCACACAAACAACGGTTGGTTTGCTTGAATCTAATTCAACTTGTTCCTTAGCGGCTTTTTTACCGTCTAATAAAGCAAGCACTTGCTCAGGAGTAGTCGCATTAAGTACAGCTTCACGAATGTCATCATCCACTAAAGTGGTTGTTAATTCAGTCAACACTTGCATATGTGTCGAACCAGCTTCAGCATTAGGGATCGCAAGTAAGAAGATTAAATTAACATCTTCGTCTTCATCTTCATCAATACCTTTCCACTTTAAATCTTGCTTCAAAGTAGCAACGGCAAAGCTTGCTTCTTTTACTGCATCAGATTTACCGTGCGGTACAGCAAGTCCTTCACCTAAAGCGGTAGGCCCTTGTTCTTCTCGCGCAAATACTGCCGCTAAAAATTCTTCTTTGTTATGTAGTTTACCTTGCTGATCTAACTTTTCAGTTAGTGCATGAATAGCATCATCGCGACTAGCAAACGTAGTTTGCAATGTCATCAAAGATGCATTCGTTAATGTTGTCATTTTCATAATCTTTGTCCTATTTCCACAAGTCCCACAAATAAAATCGGTTACACTTCAACGAAACGAATTGCAATACCTATTTGATACAAATTGCGTGATTTAGATCACCCAAAGCAATATTTGTATTGTAATTTGTATTAAAAATCTCTAATTAGCTCAAAAATACGACTCAGATCGCACAAAAAGTATCTAAAAAATAAATTACAGGCAATCAAAAAACGAAGGGGTAAATTTGTATTACTTTTAAATATTTGTATTAAAAGCTATTTATCAGTACTCTGTAAATATTAATAAATTGATTCATACCTACTAAGAGGATCACATGGCTAAACTACCAAGATATCGTCAAATAGCCGATATTATACGTACCAAAATAGATACAGGGGAGTGTAAAGTAGGAGAAGCGTTACCCACTGAAGCTGAATTAGTTGAAGAATTTGCAGCTAGTCGAGTCACTGTTAGACAAGCTTTAAAGCTCTTGATTGAAAATGGTGAGCTTGAGAGTGTGCAAGGTAGCGGGACTTACGTTAAAGAAAAAAAAGTTAATTATGATATCTACCAACAATCTAGTTTTGATGAAAAATGGGCGCATTTAAATTTAGCCACTCACAGCGATGTACTTACTTTTGAAGTAATGAAACCTAGCTTAGCTCTGGCAGATAATCTTAATATCACAGAGCAAGACCGTGTTTATTATGTCAAACGCGTACGTTATATCGAAAATAATCCGATCACTGTAGAAGAAACTTGGATGCCACTAGCGCTTTTTCCAGATTTAACCTACGAAGTAATGCGCAAGTCCAAATATGAATATATCGAAAAACAGAAAGGACTAGTGATTGATCGCAGTGAACAAGAGATCATACCGATATTGCCATCAAGAGACATTGCGACGTTATTGGGTATTGACCCCAATCAACCTATTATTGAAAAACGAACACGCAGCTTTTTACAAGATAATACGGTATTTGAATATAGCATTAACTTTTTCAAAACCACCGATTACAAATTTACCTTGATTTCAAAACGCCATTAATGATTAGGTTGCAGGTTTTTTAAGTTATTACTTGCAGCTAATCGCAGGTGTTATATGCCTGACAGCACTCAACTATTATTGCTTTATCACTTGATTTCAAGAATAAATAAATTCATAAATAAGCTAGTTAAACAACTAGCTTATTTTTCTACATATTACCTTTCAACAAATATTGATTTAGTACTCTATAGATTTAGCACTCTATGGATTTAGTGCTCTAGGAATTGAAGATTATAAAACCGTAAATACATCATCCATAGGCAGGCGAGCTTTTGGAAGACCGTGGTTATAATCTTTGTCACCTAAATGATACCCCATTGCTAGAGCAACGTGACATACATAACCATCTAGTTCCTCTTTAAATACTTCACCGATTAACTCAGGATCTACCCCTTCCATTGGTGTCGAGTCTATGCCTAAACGAGTAAGTGTATGTAATGCATTACCAAAAGCGATATATGTTTGTGCTTTTGACCAATGACCATTAAAGCCTGCTTCGTCTGTATTTAAATCAACAAAACCAAAACCGCCCTTCATCATGTTTTCTTCCATTTCAGCAGGCAAATGGCCTGAAGACACTTCGACATCGAGCACTTTTTGGTAATCAGCTTTAGTATAGTTTGGATTGTGAGCAAACAAAATAGTATGTGAAGCTTCTTTTGCATGATGTTGATTAAATTGAAATTTATTAGCAAAAGTATCATGTAAACGTTGTTTCGCTTGATCACTTTCAATCACGATAAATTTCCAAGGTTGTGAGTTAATAGAAGAAGCTGATAAGCGCATTGCTTCTTTGATTATTTCCATATCCTCTGCTGAAATACGTTTAGTTGCATCATACATTTTAGCTGTGTAACGATTGTTAAGATCTGTAATAATTTGATGAGCCATGATTTTTCCAAATATAAATTAATAATAAAGAGTGTTACCGATGACAGTCATCTTAGAGATAAGGGAGTTTAAGAAAAAGAGATAATAGATCCAATCATTGTGGATCAATACATCCATAATGATTGGATCTATTATTTAGCTGTCTTTCCGCACCTGTTTTAAGCGATTAAATTTTAGACAGAAAATAATCGCTTAATTAATAAAAACGACTAATTTGTGTCGCGTCCCATAATTTAGAATAAAAAAGTTGACGTGGATCGTCATATTTGATCTATTACTTATCTTTGGGTGATGGATAAGCAATGACATATTCTATTAAAAATATCGACCATTTGGGTTTAGTCTCAGGCATGTGTAAAGAAATTGGTATTGCAAAAATCATCGATCAAGCACATCCCAAACAAAGTAAAGATAAAAAGGTAACGTATGGTCAACTTGTCGAAGCGATGATTTTAAACGGTCTTGGTTTTGTTGGCCGGACATTACACATGTATCCTGAATATTTTGCAGACAAGCCTGTTGAGCGCCTTCTTGGGAAAGGAATAAAAGCAGAGCATATCAATGATGATGCATTAGGCCGCTGCATGGATCAACTCTATGAAACAGGTGTTTCGTCACTTTATCAAACATTAGCAGTGCGTGTTGTTGAACTTTTGAAACTGCCTTGTGAAGGATTAAATTTAGATTCGACCAGTATGCATGTCGATGGCCGTTATGATAATCAGGACGGTGACACGCAAGCGATTAAATTGGTGCGCGGTTACAGCCGAGATCACCGCCCAGAATTAAACCAAGCCGTACTTAACCTTATCACCGAAAACCAAGCAGGGATCCCTGTTTACATGCAAGCGGCGAGCGGCAACATCAATGATAATGAAGGATTTAAAAACATTGTTAAACATCACCTGAGCAGTCTAAAAGCCGCTCAAAATTGCAGTTATTTTATTGGCGATGCTGCACTCTATACCGCTGAAAGTATCCAATCCCTTGATGAACAAGGTCGTTTATTTATAACGCGTGCTCCGCAAAAATTAAAGTTAGTAAAAATAGCAATCGCCGAGCAAGAAAAATACGTATTTTCAGCATTAGAGAACGGTTATAGCGGAGCATGGCTCGAATCAGATTATGGTGAAGTAAAGCAACGCTGGCTGTTAGTGCGTAGTGAGCAAGCAATGAAACGAGAGCAATACACATTAGATAAGCGCATGCTTAAAGAATCAAACGCCTCACTAAAGTCATTTAAAAAGCTAACCCGAGAACGTTATTCATGTGAACTCGATGCAAGTAAATCATTAAATAAATGGCTAAGAGCACAAGATTATACAGAAGTGAGTGACATTGAAATAATCGCGCATGCGGTTTACAAGCAAAGTGGGCGACCGAAGCAGGATCAGCAACCTGATAGTTATGAATATCAAATAATGGGTCAACTTTATTCTTCATTAACGCAGCAAGAAGAAAGGTTGCGGGAAAAAGGTATGTTTATGTTAGCGACAAACGATTGCAGCGAAACATTAACGATGGAAAAAATGCTTGAGCTCTACAAGTCGCAGCAAAGTGTAGAGAAAGGTTTTCGTTTTTTAAAAAGCCCTGATTTTTTAACCTCTTCACTATACTTAAAAAAGCCTGAGCGCATTGAAGCACTACTGATGATAATGACTTGTTGCCTAATGGTTTATGCCGCCTTGGAGCACAAGATGAGGGAGGAGCTCAAAGCACAAACGGCCTATTTCCCCGATTTAAAATACAAACCAACGCAAACACCGACAGCCCGTTGGGTGTTTTTTTGCTTTCAAGGACTGCATGTATTAACCATCTCACAGCATCAGGAACTGGTGGTGAATTTAAAAGAGAGGAATAGAGTCATTATTGATTGTTTGGGCCCAATATATCAAAAAATTTATTCCTGAAAAGGCGAGGGTTTATTCCTAAAACTGGTGCGGAATGTCGGATTGATGTGAAAGTACTGCCTAAAAGTATGACACATGGTTATGAATCTTGGTGGCGTTGTGGCATTGCCGCTGTTGCTGATAAACCGGAAATTAATAAAGCGGCCGATAAGATGAATGCGATGGTTAAAAAAATCCGTCAATACTAGCCTTATTATTGACGAGTAGTGTTCACCCATTACTCGTCATTTAGCTTGCCGGTTTAACTAATTTTTTTAACTTTATTCAATTTCTTTTTCTAACTTGCCCATTTGATGTTTAAAATCTCGTTTACACATTTATTTACTTACCTATTTTCTTATCTATTCAGTTATCTATTTACTTATTTATTCAGTTACCTATTCTGTTAATTATTCATTTACTGAGCCAGTTAATTGATAGAGGTTAACAGTACTTAAATAACGCGAATTAACTAATACGATAACTCACATAAATTCTGTTCAAACCTAGATTTAAAGATATATAACCTGAATACTGTTAGCTATTGAAGTGTTTAACGAAAGGAGTTGTTGTGTTGTCATCTAAGCCTTTTTTATCTAATGAACAAACTAAGCCGTTTTTATTTCATGGACAAACTAAACCATTTTTATTTCATGGACAAACTAAACAATGGATCACCCAACAGGGCGAGTCATTAATTATTCGTTTCTTATGCCATGATCCAGCACATTTAATCACGGCTCATTTTGTGCGCTGTGAGCCTGACAATGAAGACCGTCTTGTTACTGCTAATCTTATTCCATTTGATGCGAAATCAGGCTATTTTCCTGCAACATGTAAGCTCTATCAAGCTGTTATTCCTATTAGTACACATATCGATAATACGTATTATGTCATTAAGTGTTTAACTGAAAAAAGTCAGCTCTGGTTGAGTGCCGCAGGGCAATTCAATCGTATTCCAGGTCGTGAAACTCACTTTAAATATAATACCCAACATCAACCTCCAACATGGATCCAAGAACAGGTTTTTTATCAAATTTTTCCTGATCGTTTCTGCCAAGGGGATCCGAGTATTTCGGTACAAACAGATGAATATTTATATCAAGGTGGCGAACACACCATCATTGCTAAGAAGTGGGGAGAGCCAGTTGCGGTTGCTGGACATGAGTCTACCGGTGCCAGCGAGTTTTATGGGGGAGACTTAAAAGGTATTCAAAATAAATTAGATTATCTACAAGCATTAGGCATTAGTGCACTGTATTTAAATCCTATTTTTACCGCGCCCAGCAATCATAAATATGACACTACCGACTACCTTAATATTGATCCTCACTTTGGCAGTAATGCTGGTTTTGCAGAGTTAACAAGTGATATTCATCAGCGCGGTATGAAAATAATGCTTGATGCAGTGTTTAACCATACTTCCTGCGAACACCCTTGGTTTGGACGTTATCAAGCATTTGAGCAGGGCGCTTATCAACATCTTGATTCTCCTTATCGTCAGCATTATATTTTTTCAGACAAGGCAACCAATGAAGCCGATCATTATGTGAGTTGGAATGGCATAGAAACTTTACCTAAGCTGAATTTTTTAAATGAAGACGTGCAGCAGTATCTCTATAAAGGGGCATCTTCTGCTTTAAAATATTGGTTAAAACCGCCTTATAACATAGATGGTTGGCGTTTTGATGTGATCCATATGCTAGGTGAAGGAGTAGGCGCATTTAATAATGCACATTACGTGAAAGCGTTTAGGGAGTCTGCAAAAGCAGTCAACCCAGAGGCTTATATCGTGGGAGAGCATTTTTATGAAGCGACGCAATGGTTACAAGGTGAGCAAGAAGATGGTGCCATGAATTATTATGGATTTGCACACCCTGTTCGCGCCTTTTTTGCAGGTTTAGATATCGCTTATCATGGCATTGAAATCGATGCTCAAGAGTTTGATGCTTGGTTAACAGAGAGCCGCGCTAAGATACCTTGGTTAAATCAATTAGCACAACTTAATCAATTGGATAGTCATGATACAACGCGTTTTATTAATCAATTACAAGGTGATGTAAGCAAGCTAAAAGCAGCCAGTATGATGTTATTTAGCTACCCCGGCACACCTTGTCTTTATTACGGAACAGAGGTGGCGTTAGCGGGTGGAAGGGACCCTGATAATAGGCGATGTTTCCCTTGGCAGTCGCTTGATAAAAGCAGTGATCTTTTTACCTTTTATCAGCGTTTGATTAACGTGAGAAAAGACAGGATTGAACTTAAGCAGGGCAGTTATCATACCCTTCATGCACAAAATAAGAGCTTTTCTTTTGCGCGTTATGAACAAGGTAAAACCAGCATTTATGCAATCAACCTTGAACCACAACCCGTATCATTTACTTTTGAACGATTAGCATTAATGACGAGTGCAACACATTTTTCTGGTTTTGATAATCACAGCCAAGAGTGGCAGCTTGAAGCTCAACAACAACTGAGTTTTACCCTGCCTGCTGAATGTGCATTATTACTGGCTAGTGAAGAAGGATAAGTGGAATAATAAAGTTTAAAAAGCTGATAAAGTAAATCACAATCCGATGGTGATTTATTTTATCTTTGTCATTTTACAATTTTTCATCTCGACTTTTTTATTGTTACTAGCTAACTGAAAAATAAAATAATATCCGTTATTGTTGATTATGAATAAAGCTTTTCTAGTTGATGTGTAGGCAGGGGTTTATCAAAGTAATAACCTTGCATTTTATTAATTCCTAGTTTGATACACAGGTTAAGGTCGGCCTCTGTTTCAATGCCTTCGGCAATAATATTTAACTCTAAGGACTGAAGCATAACAACTAAGCCTGCTAAAAATGGCTTAGTATTTTCTTCTGGAGATGAGCTCGGCATTAGGCTTTTATCCACTTTAACGGTATTAATTGGAAAAGAGTGTAAATGTGAAATAGATGAAAAACCTGTGCCAAAATCATCTAATGAAATTTTACAGCCTAAGTCACTGATGCTTTGGATCATCTTGGTACTATTCTCTTGTTCAACCAATAAAGCCGTTTCGGTTAACTCAAATTCAATATTGTTAGCATCAACAGAATAAATACTTAAGGTAGACTTAATAAACTCAATTAATCCTTCATCGGTTAATTGTATTGAGGATAAGTTAATCGACATAGTGAATGCGGGATTGAGTGTTTTTTGCCAAATACTCAATTGCATAATGGCTTCTACTATCACCCAACGGCCAATATCTATGATTAATCTAGATTTTTCAGCAATGGGAATGAATATGTCTGGACGTTGACTAACACCTTCAATATCAAATCGTATTAACGCCTCCACTCCCGTTATTTTTGCTGTTGATGAGTCAATAACAGGTTGATAAAGTAAATAAAATTCTTTATTTTCAAGTGTAGTGCGTAACTGTTTTTCGATTAAGAAATTTTCTAAAAATGCTTCCTGCATCTTCGCTTCAAAAAAACAGAATTGGCTACGGCCATCACCTTTCGAACGGTACATCGCAATATCTGCAAATCTAAATAGCTCTTTCACCTCACCGCTGTCGCTAGGGCAAAGTGCGATGCCAATACTTGCACCCGATGTGATGATATGGGAGCCTATTTCGAATGGTTGCTGTAATGCTTCTATAATTCGTTTTGCTACAGTACTCGCACCATACACTGACTCTAGATTAGTTAATGTAATTGCAAACTCATCGCCACCTAAACGCGCAAACAACTCACTACCGCGCAAGCAAGCAGTGATTCGTTTAGTTACCGCGATTAATAATTGGTCGCCTACATCATGCCCATAATTATCATTAACATATTTGAAATGATCTAAATCGATTAATAACAGAGCAAGTGTACTTTTATCTCTTTGCTGTTTTTTTATTTCATGGCTTAAGGACTCGTCAAAATAATAACGATTAGCTAGCCCGGTTAGATTATCTCGTTCTGCAAGCTCTTTTGTACGTTGATGACTTTGTAATAATTCTTTTTCTAAGGAAGCCCGTATTTGTGCATTAGCAATGGCTCTTTGTAGTCTAAAGGCATCGATCTCTGTTTTAACTAAGAAGTCCTGTGCACCGGCATTAATGCTATTAGTGGCTAAGTCATCCTCTCTGGATGTACTGGTCATTATCACGACAGCTTTTTGTTTCGCCGGCATATCTTTTAATTCAATTAATAGCTCGATACCCTTACGTTGCGGTAAGTTGTAATCTAGTAATACGACATCAAATTCAGTGTGAGCTAATATTTCAAGCGCTTGATCGACCATTTCAACTTGTGTGATATTACACAGAATATTGCTGCGCTTTAATGCTCTTATGATCATTTCTCTATCGATCATATCGTCATCAACAATGAGTATGTTCATTTTGCTACCATATCCTTAAACCCTATCTTTGAAGTAATAACAATTTTAATTTAAGCTTTTACTCTTCGGTTAAATGAACAATTTCAAAATAATGTTCTAGCATACTTACTAAACCACAGAATTTATCTCCGGTTTGGCCTTTTACAAAGTATCCAGCAATATGCTCGCCATAACTGGATACGATATCTGACTTTGCTTTCGAGGTAGTCAAAACAAAAACCACTAATTTCGATAACTTTGGATCTGCACGTAATGCTTTTAAAAATTCAATTCCGCCCATTCTGGGCATTTGTAAGTCTAGAATAATCACCAATGGTGGGGTGACTTCTTCTTTTTTTAATAAAGACAAAGCTTCGAGGCCATCGTAAACCCTTACTATCGGATTAGTAATATTTTGTTTTTTGAAGCTACGTTGAATGGTCATTGCGTCGATGTCATCATCTTCAACTAGTAACAACGTTATTTCATTTGTATTTTGCAATATTAATTAACCTTTATTGGTGGATATTTTATTGATGGATATTTTTATTTTTTAAGCGCTTTTATTTTGTCACAAATATAGCCAATGCTGTCAATTTTTTGTCATTGGTCCTGCTTAGGTTGGCTCTATGTTTCTTAATTTAACGGCCATAAAATATTTATTGTGGTGCCACGCTTTCCATCAGATACAATATTGATCCTGCCATGGTAATGTTCAACAATACGTTTAATCATAGCAAGTCCCATGCCACTTCCTTCTACTTTATCCCGTGATTGTAAAGTCTGAAACATCTCCATGGCTTTATTATGGAACTCTTCTGGAATGCCTGGGCCATCATCGTATAACGATATTTCATGGAAGTTATCTTTTGTAGTATAAGAAAGGGTGATCTTACCGGTTGCTTTGTCATGATGTTTTATCGAGTTAGAAATTAAATTTCTTAATACTATTTCAAATGGTGCCAGTGGAATCTTAATATCAATATTCGGAGCAATGCAGGAAAAATTATCGTTGGTTTCCAATAATGATAATATGTCTTGTGCTTTCTCGGCTAAATTGACGTTATCATTGGTCATGGTGGCTAGATTCAAACGCGAATAGGTTAATAGGTCATCTAACAGTTTAAGCATACGTTTACTACGCTGGCGTAATAAAACTAAATGTTTTTTAGAATCATCGGGCAGCAGCTCTTCACAGTCTTCTTCTATCCAACTTGCTAATTGCTCGATTGCATTGAGAGGAGATTTAAGGTCGTGTGAGGCAACATAGGAAAACTGCTCTAAGTCACTATTAGATTTTTCTAAATCCTTATTGGATTTTTCCAAGTCCGCAATCGATTGTGCTAAATACCCATTCGATTTTGCTAGGTGTTTGGTTTGATCTTTTAATTCTTCTGTCATTTGATCTGCATATTTTAGTGCTTGTCTATTGGCCTTGGTTAAAAATATAAATAACATCAGTAGTAATGCGTCAATGACTAAACCGCCCATTAGAATGATTGAAGACTGATTTAAGGTTGTGTCTTGTCTAAAGCTAATATTTGATCGGATTAAAAATGTCCAAGTACGGCCGTATAAAAAGGTATCAATTTTATTAGAGAAAAGTGGATTAGGATCTGCTTCTGTCGTACTACCATTAGAATGATCATCAAATAATAGGTTTTCTCCATCCCATATCTGAATACTCACATGTCGGTTTTTTTCTGCCAGTGTTCCCTTCATTAGTTTTTCCATAATAAAAGGGGCATAGGTGACACCTGCAATCAATTCTCGGCGTTGCTTTACATTGTCAGGTTTAAGTCCATTTTGATAAAACGGTGTGTAAAAAAGAAAGCCTGGTGTTTGCTTGTCATCTTGCACTAGAGTGATCGGTGCTGTCAGCAATGCCTTTCCAGAGTCTCTTGCCTTTTTTATTGAAGAGTAACGATTATCTTCGAAGGCAACATCAAGTCCAATCGCTTGTTGGTTCGATTCGGCTGGCTCAACATAGGTGATTGGCCAATATTCAGGGTTGTCATGAGTTGGGTGTACTTGGTAGTCAGGCCTGTGTATGCGTTGTGCTTGTAAGTACTCGTCGAAATGCTTAGGTTGCACATTGTAAATAATACCAAAACCATTGATTCCTGGATAATTAGTATCTATGTTCAAACTGTTTGAATAAGCAGACCATTGTTGATAAGTGATACTTGAATGCACCACATTACTTGGATCCACAATATTATCTGAATTCACTGCATCGATATAAGCCACACCGCCCCATAATACATTCTCATAAAGTGTCATACGTTCTTTAACTGCATTGACGACTTTTTCTGCTTCACGGGCAAACTGAATCTCAAGTTTTTGTGCTTGTTGAAACTGCGAGTAATACCAGGCACTAAAAGTTAGGAGCACCGAAAGTAATACAATTAACCAATGTACTGCATGCATTTTACCTGCGCGAAGGAGTTTCGTTCTTTTTTCGCT
Organism: Psychromonas arctica DSM 14288; assembly: GCF_000482725.1. GTDB lineage: Bacteria > Pseudomonadota > Gammaproteobacteria > Enterobacterales > Psychromonadaceae > Psychromonas > Psychromonas arctica. The sequence goes on along the minus strand of NZ_AXWP01000008.1, from coordinate 5,074 downwards.
TTTTTGTAATGCATGATCCATTAATCGTCTCCAAAGAGGTTTATTGATAGCGGTAAATTAAGTTGTTTAGTAGGTAATACTTATTTATGTAATGAAATAAAAAGGTATTTATTCAGGACCTCATTATTTAAATCTATTTCTTCGTAGAAAAGTTAGCATTTAAGCGACTAAACGGCACTTTCTTGCCCGAGCTAATTACCGAACTAATTACCAAACGAATTGTAAAATTAATAACAAACTAGGATTAAATAGCTTAGTCATTAATCTTTACTGTTTATTTTGCAACCTTTTCTCGCTTTTATTAGAGGCTGAGTAGCTACATAAAAAGACAGTATTTGTAGTTATTGATGGCTTAAAAGTCTTTGTAATTATTGGAATTTATATCATTTGTTATTTTATTTTAAGTGTGGCGCGCTGTATTTTTTATATTTAATTTAATTGCTTTTATTTATAGCGGATAAAAGCTTTTAAAGTTAAATAGCCTGTTATTACCTAGCCTTATCAACGAGGAATGTTAGTTTAATAGCAGGATTATAACCACCTAAAATTAGTTATTAAACACTGTTTTTTGATTAATAGTTGTTTAAATTCATTTTTTTGTGGTTTGGAAGCATTTTTAATTAAAACTTATTTGTTGATCCAAGTTTGTTAAATAATAGGTAAGTGGATAAATACAGTAATCACAATGCAAAACTTAAGTGTATAAACGCAGGCAATGTTAATGGTAATGGCTAACTTGCCGTAGTGGATGGAAGTGATGAGTGTTATTTGGCTATTTTTTAAAGCGTTTGCTAACAAAACTTAATACATCTTGTGGTATCTATACCTTAATAAGATAAGCTCAAACTTTATTGATCGGGTATCAGTCAGTTTATGTTAGGAAGTCAGTTGTGAAAAAAGAAAATGTTCAAAGAAATGCTGTTTTTAATCATCTGATGACCCTTTGTGCATGGATAGCCTTTATTCTAATTTTGTTGGTGTTAGTGAAAGGTGATCAAATTTTACAATCAGTGGCGATTATTTACCCTGAGTTTGCATTACCTGCCTTTTTCATACCTTGGTTTTTATTAGTCATTTCTAGCGTACAAAAGTTACGTGAAAGCCTATCCAAAGTGCCGCTGCAAAGTTGGATTTTAAAAACGACAGTGCCTATTTTTATATTTGTATTGCCTTTTTTTACTACCTGGTCAACAAGTTCGCTTACAGGTAATCATGAAACTATCGGCTTTGAAGGGTATTGTGTTTATTTGGCTATATTGGTTTTGTTTATGGTGCATTTTTTACCTGTTTTTAGTACTAAGCAGGTGTTGGTTAAATAGATGATGGGATGTGCCAGATCACTAACGCTACAATTTTTGTCGCCATTGACGTCCCATTACCCCTCCATTATATAATCACTTAAATCGCTACTTAAATCGCTACTTAAATAGCTACTTAGGTCGCCACTTAGCGCATTACTTTGGTGACTAATATTTATTAGCGACCTTATTCGCTTCTTAGATCCATCTTCACGCTTATTAACATCTCCTCTCAACACAATAAGTGTGACCCTCACTATAGAATCTTAAGCTAGATCTAATAATTGAAATTAACGCTTAGATGAAAAATTGTAATCGTTTACACTATTGTTTTGCAGTGTACAATTTAAGAATGATATTGCTGTTTAGCTGCTCTCTTTAATGCTTCATTTTGTATGGCTTGTATCGATTATATTGGTTGTGCGCTGTACATGTTACACAAAATAATAAGTGATTTTAATCAGCAGAATAGATTCAGTAATTATTATAATTGAGCTAATAAGCCTATTTGAGAGAGGAATAAAATGAGAGCATTTACGGAAATAATCAAAGCACGTGATTGGGAAAATCAGCATGTAACTGCACAAAATGTAATGCCTGCCCATGCACCTCTTCATGCCTTTCACTCTTCTGAAGCGGCTCGTCACAAACAAGATTCTGAATTTCAGCATTTATTAAACGGACAATGGTTATTTCAATTATTTTCCAAACCTGAGTTAGTGCCGAATGAATGCATTGAAGTTGATTATGATGATAGTGACTGGCCTGAAATCACGGTGCCTAGTAATTGGCAACTCCAAGGTCACGATAAACCTATTTATACCAATATAAAATACCCTTTTCCCGATAACCCTCCCTTTGTACCAGCGGATAATCCAACGGGGGTTTATCGCGTTAACTTTGATCTGCCTGCTGGGTGGGCTGGGCGCCAACAACGTATTAATTTTGATGGTGTTAATTCTGCTTTTCACTTGTGGTGTAATGGTGTTTGGGTTGGTTACTCACAAGATAGTCGATTAGCTAGCGAGTTTGATCTTAGCCAATATTTGGTTGCGGGTAAAAACCAAATAACGGTGATGGTATTACGTTGGTCAGACGGTAGTTATCTTGAAGATCAAGATATGTGGTGGTTAAGTGGTATTTTTCGTGATGTGTATTTATTGAGTAAACCGCTTGTTGCAATACAAGATGTTACCGTGACCACCGATTTAGATGCTTGTTTTAATAATGGAACATTAAAAGTTTCAACTCGATTATCTCAACAACAAAGTGAAGAGAAAAACGCAGAGCCTCAATCGTATCGTGCACAAGTGCAACTGTTTGATGCGGATTTAAATCCAGTGACAGAGCCAGTTATTACTGGCTTTGGCGAACGAATGATTGATGAGAAGGGGGCATTTAACGATCTTGCTGAGCATCAAATTAGCTTGCTGTCTCCGCATAAGTGGAGTGCCGAATCCCCTTATTTGTATCGTGTTGTTGTTTGCCTGCTGAGTGAAACTGGCGAAGTGCTTGATACGGAAGCCTATCAAGTTGGTTTTAGAGTGATTGACATTAATAATGGGCAGCTTAAATTAAATGGTCAAGCGTTGCTAATACGCGGTGTAAATCGTCACGAGCACCATCCTGAAAAAGGCCATGCAGTTTCCTATGAGGATATGTTATTAGATATTAAGTTACTGAAAAAAAATAACTTTAATGCCGTTCGTACTGCTCATTATCCTAATCATCCTAAATGGTATGAGCTATGTGACCAATATGGTTTATATGTAGTCGACGAAGCTAATATCGAAACACACGGCCAATTCCCGATGTCACGGTTATCTAATGATTTGAGTTGGCTGAATGCTTATATGCGCCGTATGACACGCATGGTCGAGCGAGATAAAAATCATCCTTCTATTATTATTTGGTCATTAGGTAATGAGTCAGGCATTGGCAACCATCATCATGCTATGTATCAATGGACAAAACTCAAGGATCCTACTCGTCCGGTGCAATATGAAGGGGGTGGAGCAAATACTGCTGCGACCGATATTATTGTACCCATGTATGCGCGCGTCAATGAGGATGTATTAACCCCTAATGCGGCTGAAGTTGTGCCTAAACATGCCATTAAAAAGTGGTTGTCGCTACCGAATGAACAACGTCCGTTGATCCTGTGTGAATATGCGCATGCAATGGGTAACAGTCTAGGTAGTTTCGATAAGTATTGGCAGGCTTTTCGTGAGTATCCTCGTTTACAAGGTGGATTTATTTGGGATTGGGTTGATCAAGGGTTAACAAAAATAGATCATACTGGCGAAAAGTTCTGGGCTTACGGTGGTGACTTTGGTGACCACATTAATGACCGTCAATTCTGTATTAATGGCTTGATGTTCCCGGATAGAACGCCGCATCCTGACCTATTTGAAGTTAAAAAAGCGCAACAGTTTTATCAATTTACACTGCTTGATGATGCAAATCTCAGCATTAAGGTGCGAAGTGAAAACCTATTTATTGATGCTAATAATGAAACCATTCGTTGGACGGTGACCGAGCAGGGTGAGGTTATTGCCAGTGGAGAGCTTGTGTTGCAAGTGCAGGCGCAAAGTGAACAAATATTGGTTTTGCTTGAATGTTATCCTCCTCAAAAAGCAGGTTGTGATTATTTCCTTAATCTTGAAGTGTTGTTAACAGACGCTACACCGTGGGCTGAAAAAGGTTTTGTGGTGGCGACTGAACAAATGCCATTAAAATCGGCGCTAGGGTTAGCAACTATTTGTTTAGCAAAAGGTGATGCGCCTGAATTAATTGATACAGAAGATACAATTACTATTAATGGAGTCGGTTTCCAAGTTGACATCGATAAACAACAAGGCGAGATTACCGAATGGGTTGTTGATGGCGTCAGTAAGCTATTACAGGGACCTAAGGATAACTTTTTCCGTGCACCATTAGATAATGATATTGGGACTAGTGAAGCTGACTGTGTTGATCCTAATGCATGGACGACTCGCTGGCAGACCGCTGGTTTATCAAATCTGATGGTTAAGTGTTTAGCAATAGAAGCGGTCGCATTAACGCATGAAGTGATTGTTAAGGTACAGTTTGGTCACTATTATGATGATAATTTACTGATCACAAGTCAGTGGCAATATGCCTTTAATAGTGAAGGGCGTGCATTAATTGATGTCAACGTTCAAGCTGCTAAATCACTGCCTCCTTTGCCAAGAGTTGGTATGCAACTAGTGGTAGAGGATGTGAGTGATGAAGTGAAATGGTTTGGTCGAGGGCCACACGAGAACTATCCAGATCGTATTTTATCTGCACATATTGGTCGTTATACGAGTTCAATTGAAGCGATGCATACGGCATATATTTTTCCTTCTGAAAATGGTTTGCGCTGTGATGTTAAAGAGGCTTCAGTAGGTGATTTATCGGTTACGGGGGATTTTCATTTTGCTGTGAGCCGTTATAGCCAAGCTAATATTACGATGGCGAAACATAGCAATGAGTTAGCGGCTGAGCAGAAATTATATGTCAGCTTAGATGGCTTTCATATGGGAGTGGGTGGTGATGATTCATGGAGTCCAAGTGTACATAAAGAGTTCTTATTAGATAAAGCACATTACCACTATCAGTTATCTTTGAGTTTTAGCTAAGGGCGACCAATAGTATTTGATTAAATACTGAACGACACAGGGCTAAATCATGAAAAGCCTAAAAAATGAACAGCGTTTTTATAAAAATAAAGTGACAGATATCGCACGATCATTCTTATCACAATGATCGAC
>NZ_KI519477.1:340922-425584 GCF_000482725.1 Psychromonas arctica DSM 14288 | reverse complement strand
AGATAGTTTGCCTATTCTTAATAAGCTAAACACATGGCTTGAACAGAATCAGCGACAATTAGTCGGTAACAGCAAGCTAATAGAAGCCGCTAACTATCTAGCCAATCAATGGCACAAGCTGATACGCTACCTAGATGATGGTCGATTAAGTATTGATAACAATCGGGCAGAGCGAGCAGTAAAACCGTTTGTGATAGGCCGAAAGAATTGGTTGTTTAGCCAAACGACCAATGGTGCCCATGCTAGTGCGACACTTTACAGTATTGTAGAAACCGCCAAGGCAAATGGTCTGATCCCATTTGATTACGTCAATGCTTGCCTTGATGAACTGTGCAAACCAGAGCCCGATATCGATAGCTTGTTGCCATGGAATATTAAATTGTAGGTGTGGTTCGCTAGACGCTTACGTTTTTCGTTGCCATATAGCCATTGTTAAGGCATCACAAAGGGTAAGCGCTCACTACACCAGTGAAAGTGTTGGAGTCACTTTCAGCGGTCACACTTCTAAGCCATTAAGAGGATAGCGAGCATTAGGGGGATCGAGTGATAACCCTGATAACAACCAACTCAATTGTTGCTTGGTAATATGTATAGCGCCTTGTTTTTCTGGCTTTGGCCACATAAAGTGACCTTTCTCCAACCGTCGATAGTATAGACAGAATCCGTTGGTATCCCAGAATAGTATTTTCAATTTATCTCGATTCAGTTTTAAATTCACTGGTATAAGTTTTGTATTGCCTTCTCGTATTCATGTTCACCTCTTTAGTGGATAATATTATCCAAAATTAAAGTGTCCAGTTCAATTAGACCTGAATAGTTTTTATTACAGTCTCGAATTAAAAATTAAAAATTAAAAATTATTTTTAATTTTTTTTTAAATTTACTTATGTAAAATTTAAGTACTTTTGTATTTTTTTTATTTGTCTTTTTTTTGTAAAATTCATAAAATAAATTATTAATAATTAACATCAGTATATTTATTGTATTTGGACCAACATCAGGGTGATCTTTTATTTTTGGATGTTCAATATTAAAATAATTTATTTTTTTGTATTTATCATTTGATTTTATTATTGATTCAATATCTTTGAATATTGGTGAGTTTTTTGAATATATAATATTTACATTCTCGTGTATATTTTGGTTCATTAACTGTTTAAATTTTTCTTTTTTACTTTCGGGAAATGTACCAATAGTAAAGTGTGAGTCTTGATGTTTTTTTTGATGATACTCATCGCATACTATTGGATCCACAGCTACACATTTGTAACCTCCCAATATTCCATGATAAAGACTCGCTGTTCCTCCTTTGGATACTCCGTATAACACTATATTTTCTTTTGCTATAGAAAGATCTGTTGCTATCTTTTTTAAAAGAGTTTGTATATTGCTTTCAACTTGAAGATTAAAGTTATTATTGAGATAAAAACTGCCAACAACTCCTCCAATATCAGAAATTCTCAATATGTTTGTATTATATGGTATATATTTATATATAGATTTAAAGTTAGGAAAAAAATTTCTTCGTGAGATATCTGCGTTATATGGAAAATCTGCTACTGAAGAAAAGATCACTAATAGATTTTGCTTTTTTTCATTAGTATTTAAAAGCTCTAAATCGAAAAAGATATTATTGAATCTTTGTTTTTTTATTTTAGCCAATTCAGAAAACTTATCTATATTAGAAATACTTGAAAAGGTTGATATTCCTTGAGAATGGGCTGTCATATAAAACCCATTATTTGCTAAGTTGATAACGAAATCTTTTACCTTTGGATATTTCCTAGCATTCGCGTATAAATTATAGTCAATTCTTTCTTGCTCTGTTTCACCTAATTCTGACTTGTCGAAAATTATTTGATCTAATTTAAAATTTATTATTATTTTGTCTATATTTTTAAGTGTGATTTTTATACTTTCCATATTGATATTTTGACTATAATTTTCATTCATGATTTGTGCGCCTATTTGTAACATTTATTTGTTATTTTTGAGGATCTCTAATTAGAACTGAATAAGTTATGCTCTAAGAGCGATAACATAAAATGTATGATGATATCAATTAAAATGTTATTAATTTAATCGTTTTTATATTAAAACCCTTATTTTTATTCTAAAGGTTCTTTGATGCCGATTTGAGTTTTAAGCAAAAACTAGAAGTTAATTCCATATAACTCGTCCTATCAAAAATAAATACAACTTGACCTGGTCAACTGAATTTAGTTTCCCTAGTTAAGTTCTTTAAGCTGCTTCTTTTAATGGTTTATCAATACGCTCAAATTCATTGGGACTTTGATAATTTAAGTATGAATGCATTCGCTGGCTGTTGTACCACATCGTGATGTAATTCAACACATCTTGTTGAGTTGTATAACGCGTTCGGTAATTACGCCAGTGGACTCTTTCCTGTTTCAAACTGCCGAAAAAGCTTTCTGCTACTGCATTATCCCAGCAACATCCTTTTTTGCTCATACTGCCTACAAACTTATGTAACCTCAGTATCCGCCTATATTGATGGCTTGCATATTGAATGCCTTGATCTGAGTGTATTATCAATCCTGCTTTAGGTTTTCGTTGCCATATCGCCATGGTTAGCGCATCACAAACAAGTTGTGCTTTCATTCTGCTACCCATACTCCAAGCAACAACTTTACGAGAATAGAGGTCTATTATGACAGCTAAATACAACCATCCTTCAGAAGCCCATATATATGTAATATCCTGTACCCATGCTTGATTAGGAGGTTGAACATCGAAATCCTGTTTAAGTTCATTATCATATACAGGCTTCTTGTGGTCGCTGTTGGTTGTTGCTTTATACTTTTTCTTATAACGTACCCAAACGTTTGCTTCTTTCATCAGTTGTGCTGTTCTCCTACGCCCAACGGGGAAATCAAGCGCATTTAATGCTTTTTGAATGCGTCTTTCACCATAGGTGTTATCGCTAAATTCGGCAATATTCTTGACCCATTGCAACATCTCTTGATGCTCTGTATTAACAGGTAGCTGAGACTTCCGCTTTTGATAGCTGTAGTAATTATTATTTTTCGCACCCAACACGTGACACATCAATATCACAGGCCAGATCTTCTTATTTTCGGCAATAAACGTGTATTTTACTTCGTTTCTTTGGCAAAGAAGACCGTCGCTTTTTTTAATATTTCACGTTCCATTTCTAAGCGTTTGACTTGTGCTTTTAGCTTGCGGATCTCTTCCTGCTCAGGGGGGAGCTTACCGTTTCCTCTGAATGCATGGCCATCGTCATTTTCTGCTTCTTTTATCCAACGTCCAAGAATCTGAGGAGTAACCTCTAAATTTCTAGCCGCTTCAGCAGTACTGTAATTTTGCTCCCTTGCCAATGCTATCGCATCAAGTTTGAATTCTTTTGAATAGGTTTTACGTGTTTTCATTTCAATCTCCAGTTAAATCAATTATGTCTTAACTGGGTTAGTCGAATCAATTAAACCACATCAACTAGATTGTGATGCTCTGAATCATACTCCTGAACAAGGGATTCGAAATTGAAAGAGGCTTTGATTTAAGATGGTGTTCATGAGTTACCTTTATAGACAGGTGATAGAAAGTATTCTTGAACGGGGACAGAATTTTATGTTGCTTGAATTATTATCCATATCCTATCGATATCTAAACAACAGATAATTACTTAGGCATATATCCTATTGGTGCTTCAAGTAGGATCTGCTTTAGGCATTCACTATCAAAGTCATGACAACATTGGTCAAGCCTTTGTAATATTATTTGCATTTCATCCCATGATAGCTTTTTTTCCATAGCGGTCATTATTTTGGGGTGACAGGTACCTGTTACATTATCCCCTATTAGTAATTCTTCATATAGCTTTTCACCTGGACGTAAACCACTAAATTTAATTTCAATATTACCTGGCTTTTTCTCTCCATTTTCTTTCAAGGTGCGTTCAGTCATACCCATTAAATGGATCATCCGTTTAGCTAAGTCTAAGACTTTAACTGGCTCTCCCATATCCAATACAAACACTTGGCCATTGTTGGCGATTGCGCCAGCTTGAATGACTAGTTGCGCAGCTTCTGGGATTAACATAAAGAAACGAGTAATGTCCGGGTGAGTGACAGTAACGGGCCCCCCTTGTCGAATTTGCTGTTTAAATAAAGGTACAACAGAACCTGAAGAGCCTAATACATTGCCAAATCGTACCATGGTAAAACAAGTTTGATTATCTTGTTCTGAAAGAGCCTGTAAAACGAGCTCTGCTAAGCGCTTACTTGCTCCCATAATATTGGTTGGTCTTACCGCTTTATCAGTAGATATAAGCGTGAAATTTTTAATACCAGTGTTAATTGCTGCTTGTGCCACACTTAAAGTACCGAAAACATTATTACGTATACCTTCTACAATATTATCTTCAACTATAGGTACATGTTTATAAGCCGCAGCGTGATATACGGTCTCAATATTGTAGGCTTTCATTAGTTTTTCAACTCTATTTTGACGTTGAACAGAACCAAGCGCTGATATAATAATTGTTTCAAGTTTTAAATGTTTTTTAGTTGATTGTAGCTCTTGGTCAATTTTATATAAGTTGTATTCATTCAATTCGAATAAAACAATTAATTTAGGATTTAAGGTAATAATTTGACGACATAGCTCAGAGCCGATTGAACCTCCTGCTCCAGTAACCATGATACATTTATTAACTATATTCTTGCTTAGCAAATCAAGTTCTGGTTCAACAGCTGTTCTGCCTAACAAGTCTGCAATATCTAAATCTTTAATCTCATCGATCTTCGAACGGCCAGTCGCAATATCTTCAACCGATGGTACTGATTGTAGTTCTATAGGCCATTCCGATAGTTTATCAACTAGATGTAAACGTTTTTCTTTACTTATATTGTTAATTGCAATTAGTAATTTAACGGGTTGGTATAAATGCTGTAACTTATAAAAATCAGCGTAAGAATGTACTCGTAAACCATATATAATTTGACCTATCTTTTTATCGTCATCATCAAATAATACGGTAGGGTTGTAATCCTCACCATTAGTTAATGAGTAAGCTAGATCCCTACCTGTAGACCCAGCCCCATAGATAAAAACATTGGGCTTGTTACGGCGATGGAACTGGTAATAATAATTACGGATCAGTATTCTTGGAGCACCTAAACTCAAAATAGCGAAGCCAGCGAATATAAAAGGTACACTTCTAGGTACAAAAGTATTGAAGAAAAAACTAGATATCATTAAGGTAATCGTAGAAGCAAAAACAGCTAGGAAAATATATCCCAGTGCCGCAACCATCATATATCTAATAACTGCACGGTACATACCAAGCTTTATAAAAACAGCAATAGTGACCAAAACGGTTGCTAACCAACTCCCTAGCTCGGGATATCCAAGGCTAAAGTTAGTCGTTCCTAAACGAACGAAGACTGCAAAATACAAAGAAGCTGTTATGGCCACTATGTCATATAGTGCTATGTACATTCGCTTCTGATAACGAGGAATTGAGAGTAATTTTTTTATGGTCTTATACATACTTGAAAACAACTTGAGGAGAAAGAAAGAATTGTAAACCGCTTTATTTACTTTTACTACGTGGAGTTTACGTTAAAATTGGGAGCAATAATCAGATTTACAATAAAAATAATCTAAAAGTGGTATATAAATGAACTTATTAGTTACTGGTGCAACAGGTTTTTTAGGAAGTCGCATACTTAGTTTGGCTGCCATTCAAGATTATCAATTGAGTGCTATTGCACGAGATACAAAATTGAACCGAATGAAGTCAACACATCCTGAAGTAAAATGGCACAAAGGGGATTTTGTTTCTGAGTTTGATTGGAAAGAAGCACTCGTTGATGTCAATTGTATTGTACATTGCGCTGCTCGAGTTCACCAGATGGTTGAAGAGCAGGAGAGTCTTCAACTGAATTATGATGAAACAAATTTTCATGCAACAATAAATCTTGCTAAGCAAGCTGCACAAGCAGGTGTTGAACGTTTTATCTTTATTAGTACAATTAAAGTTAATGGAGAGGAAACGCTAAATGGAAGTAAGTTTCAGGTGCAGGTAGACGAAGCTTCTAATGACCCATATGGAATAAGTAAGTATAAAGCGGAACAAGCATTAACCGCGTTAGCAAAAGAAACGAGTATGGAAGTGGTCATTATTCGTCCTCCATTAGTTTATGGTCCTGGAGTTAAAGGTAACTTTCAAAGTATGATGAAGTGGGGGTGTGGTAATTTCCCGCTTCCTCTGGGCGCAATCAATAATAAACGCAGTATGGTATATATCGATAATTTAGTAGATTTGATTTTAACTTGTACAAAACACCCTAACGCTGCTAATCAAATTTTATTAGTATCAGATGGTCATGACGTCTCAGTCAGTGAGATTTTCTCTCAAATAATTAAAGTTTCAAAGTCTTATTGTATTCTATTGCCGATTCCAATGAGTTGGTTCTGGATGGCGGCAAAAATAACTAATAAGCCAAAAATAGCGCAGCGATTATGTGGCTCGCTTCAAGTTGATATGAGCCAAACTCAACGATTATTAAACTGGAGCCCTTCAATCACTTGGGAGCAAGGAATTGAACGAACAGTAAATTATCACCTTACACTTTCAAATTAATATTAGGTAAACTAAATGTTACGACTCTTCGATTTTATATTTTCTTTATTCGGTTTGCTTTGCTTATGGCCTATTTTATTAGTACTTGTTATTGTTGGTTACTTTGATACTGGCTCCCCCATTTTTTTACAGACACGGGTTGGTCGATACAAAAAACCCTTTACTTTAATTAAATTAAGAACGATGTCAGTAGAAACTGTTTCTGTTGCTACCCATGAAGTAGATAAAGCGAATATTACTAAACTTGGGCATTTTCTGAGAAAAACTAAATTAGATGAGTTACCTCAACTTATCAATGTTGTAAAAGGCGAAATGAGCTTAGTAGGGCCTCGTCCTGGTTTATTCAAACAAACCGACTTAATAACAGAACGTGAAAAACTTAACGTTTATAATATGCGTCCTGGTATTACAGGGTTGGCACAAATAAACGAAATTGATATGTCGACACCAGCTCTTTTAGCTGAATGGGACAATAAAATGATCCAGACCATCACAATCAAAGATTATTTTTATTACATCTTTGCTACTTTAACAGGTAGTGGATCAGGAGATAGGGTTAAATAATAACTGTTTCTTATTGTAAAGTTGATACTTTTTACTTGTATATGAACAGAACGAATATTGTATTTTTAAAATTTTTTATTATCTCTTATCCTCAGTAAAAAAATTATAAATCGTATTACCACAACATTCTGTGGTAATACGAAATAGGTTAAATCCCCTAAGTTTTGGAAAATTTATAAGTGCGGTAGCCACCAATTAAGTTGCGTGCTTTAAAGCCGTTATTCACTAACTGACGATAAGCAACATTGCCACGTAAGCCAACTTGACAATAGATAATGATCTCTTTGTCCTTTGGTAGTTCGTGTAGTCGTTGGCGTAGCTCATCCACTGGAATGTTGATAGCTTCTCCAATTTTCCCTAACACTTCTAGTTCACCTGAAGTACGTACATCCAATAATATTTGTTGGTCAGTTAAGTGATCAATTTCATCAAAATGTATGGCTTTAGTATCTCCAATCATAAGGTTATAGGCTACAAAAGCTGCTTGGTTGATAACATCTTTAGCGCTACCAAATGGTGGTGCGTAAGTCAGTTCTAGATGTTGTAGTTGCTCCACTGTCATGCCTGCTCGTTGCGCGACAGCCATGATATCGATTCGTTTGTCGATACCATCTTTACCTGCGGCTTGAGCACCTAGAATTTTTCCTGTTTGTGGGTCAAATAACATTTTAAATGAGACTATTTCTGCACCTGGATAGTAACTAGCATGGCTTGCAGTGTGTACAAATACTTTCTCGTAGTTAATACCTTTTTGTTTAAGTTGCTTTTCATTTTGACCCGTTGAAGCGATCGCTAAATCAAATATTTTACAAATAGCTGTGCCTTGAGTACCTTGATAATCTTGATTGCGACCAAACATATTATCAGCAGCCATGCGTCCTTGTCGGTTTGCAGGGCCGGCTAAAGGGACGATTGTTGGTTTACCTGTTACAAAGTCCTGTTCCTCAATGGCATCGCCAACGGCATAAATAACAGGATCACTGGTTTGTAATTGTAGGTTGGTTTTAATGCCACCTAATAAACCAATGTCTAATCCAGCCTGTTTAGCTAAACTGGTTTCAGGTCGAACACCAATGGCCATAATCAATATATCCGTGATCAGTTGTTCGCCATTACTTAAACTGAGGTTCAGTTCGCCTTGTAAATGTTGGTTGTCGATACTTTCACCAATGTCTTGATTAGCGATGTGATCATTTTTAATATATTCAACACCCTGTAATGCAACGCCTAGACGTAAGTCTATACCATGATCGCGGATCACTTGATGAGCAAATCCAGCCATCTCTTTGTCTACTGGAGTCATCACTTGGTCTGCTAATTCCAATAAGGTGGTTTTAATGCCCAATTGATGAAATGCTTCCATCATCTCTAATCCAATAAAACCTCCGCCTACCACGGTCGCATGCTTAGGTTTATTGTATTTGATGGTATTGATTATGTTATCCATATCGGGAATATTACGCAGTGAATGCGTTAATGGATTATCAATCCCCGGAATATTAGGTACGATCGGAGCTGCCCCTGGACTTAATACTAAAAAGTCATAGCTTTCAGTATATTCACTGCCATCATTGAGGTTTTTAATGGTGATTGTTTTTTCGTTGCGGTTAATGCGAATAACTTCTGACAATGGTCGTACATCAACGTTAAAACGAGCTAAGAAGCTTTCCGGAGTTTGTAGTAATAATTGATTGCGATCCTTAATATCTCCACCTACATGGTACGGTAATCCACAGTTAGCAAAAGAGATAAATGGGCCTCGTTCAAGCATAATAATTTGTGCATCTTCACTTAAACGTCTTGCGCGTGCTGCTGCTGATGCCCCTCCAGCAACGCCACCGATAATTACAATTTTTGTCATATCCAATTTACTCCGTATTGCTCATTATTAACTTGATGGTGAGATTTTATTGATCGTTGATCATTATTTATTAACCACTAGTCGTGATTGAATTTACAAAAACTATAAATTATTAAATTAGCTTTGTCTAATTTAACTTTATCTAATTTAGCTTTTTCTAAATAAGCATTGACTAATGTCAATGTGGTCAGTATTCTTTTACAATAAATAAATCGTATAAGGTGAAATTCATGGAACTCGATGAAATGAAGTTACGCGCTGGTGAAGTGGCTGAGTTGTTAAAGACCATGGCCCACCAAGAGCGTCTCATGGTGTTGTGCCAATTAATCGAAGGGGAAGTTGGGGTCACTCAATTACAAGCCGGGTCTGAATTAAGTCAGTCGGCATTTTCACAACAATTATCGGTGTTACGTAAAAATGGTTTGGTTGATGTGCGTAAAGAGTCGCAGCAGGTATTTTATTCCTTATCAGACCCACGCATTAAAGCGTTAATTATAAGTTTGCATGGGATTTTTTGTGTTTAAGTAAAACTGGTTTAATCAACTTAATTGAGAGAAATATATGACGTTTTCAATACCTTGGCATGCATTATTGGGGGGAATGTTGTTAGGTTTATCTGCCGCCATTCTCATGTTGTTTAGTGGTAAAGTTGCGGGTATTAGTAGCATTGTGAATGGTTTGATACAGCCTAAAAAAGGGGATACAGCTTGGCGTGCTGCTTTTATTATTGCGATGATTTTGAGTGCTATTTTTATCGCCCCCTTTGATATTAATTTACCATCTTTACGCCCCGATAGTTACTTATTGATAGCGTTAGCGGGTCTACTCGTGGGTGTGGGCACCCGTCTAGGTAATGGTTGTACTAGTGGTCATGGCATTGTTGGTATGGGACGTTTTTCGGTGCGATCTATTGTTGCTACTGTCGTGTTTATTATTAGTGCAATAGTGGTTGTTTATTTTCGTCAATTATTCGGAGCTATATAAATGCACTATTCATCTTTATTTCGTATTGCAGTTGCAGCGGTAGCGGGGTTGTTATTTGGTGCTGGCATGGTGATTTCTGAAATGGTTGATCCTAATAAAGTGACCGCTTTCTTAAATGTAACGGGAGCATGGGATCCTAGCCTTGCTTTTGTGATGGGAGGAGCGCTATTAGTGTTCACGCCTATTTATCACGGTGTAATTAAAAAACGCCAAACAGCTATCAATGGTGAACCTTTGCAATTAAGCCATAAGACAAAAGTGGATGCGCCATTAATTCTTGGTGCTAGCATATTTGGCATTGGATGGGGGCTAGCTGGGTTCTGCCCTGGTCCTGCAGTGTCTAGTCTGAGTTCAGTTAATCCTGTTATAATTGTGTTTATTGTTTTTATGCTTTTAGGGATGCAGCTTGCTAATCAATATTTAGTGGGCAGAGTTTGTTCGTTGTTTACTACTAAGCGTGGGCATTAATTACAGTCATCGCTATGGTGTAAGGTTAATGTTTGTTAATATAAAACCTAGATTCAATTAATAAGATAAACCACCTCAATACTTTGTTTGAGAGAGGCGATGGTTAGGTGATGATGTAAGAGAAAAGTAGCTTGTTTATCTTTTATCAATAAGAATTGTTATTTTTGTATATAATCAGGTTACAAAAGACAGAAAAATCCTTATACTTACGTGCTTTATTTTTAGGTGACGACTTATGCTTAATATAAAAGCAGTCTTTCACCTACTAAACAATCGCTTTAAATAGGTGGTTGTTTTACCTCTTAGCAACTGATGCTAGGGTCGGTATTATTAATTTTAACAGTGGATAAAAAGCGTTATGACAACAGTAAATTCTGAAAACAGCAAAAGCTCATTCGATGGAGTTAAATGGACGATCACCGTTTTATTATTAGCAGCAATCATTGTTGGTAATTATTTATATGGCGAAGAAACGCATGTTGTATTACGTGTAGCAGTACTTTTATTATTAGCTGCTTTAGCCGTTCTTTCTGCTGCATTTACTGAAAAAGGCAAAACGTTTATTGGTTTTGCTAAAGATGCGCGCCTTGAAGTGCGTAAAGTTGTTTGGCCAACTCGCCAAGAAACAGTACAAACTACATTAATCATCTTAGCGGTATCAACCATTGTTGGATTGATATTGTGGGGTCTTGATGGCATTTTCGTTCGCCTCATCGCGTTTATCACTACCTCTATTTAAGGGTTTATTATGACTGAAGAAGTTCAAAAAAAGAGATGGTATGTAGTCCAAGCCTTTTCTGGGTATGAAGGACGTGTACAAAAAACATTAGTTGAGCACATCCGTTTAAATGAAATGGAAGAGCACTTTGGACAAATCTTAGTCCCAACTGAAGAAGTTGTTGAAATGCGTGCTGGCCAAAAACGTAAAAGTGAACGTAAGTTCTTCCCTGGTTACGTTTTAGTTGAAATGGCAATGAATGACGATAGCTGGCATTTAGTAAAAAGTATTGACCGTGTAATGGGTTTTATTGGTGGTACTGCAGAACGTCCTGCTCCTATCTCACAAAAAGAAGTGGATAATATTCTTAACCGCTTACAAGAGTCTCACGATACACCTCGTCCACGTACCTTGTTTGAAGCAGGTGAAGTGGTTCGTGTTAGTGATGGTCCATTTGCTGACTTCTCTGGTACCGTTGAAGAAGTTGACTACGATAAGAGCCGTTTAAAAGTATCGGTTTCTATTTTTGGTCGTGCGACACCAGTTGAACTTGAATTTTCTCAAGTTGAAAAAAGCTAATTAATTTATAACAAACCAGTTATTTGTTAACGCGTATCTAAGCCAATAAGGTTATTCTTATTGGCTTTTTGTTTTTTAATCACCTGTAATTGTTATTAGGTTAAAAAAACACCAAAAGATCTTGTGAAATGAGGTGGCTTACAGTTATAATTCGCCGCCCATTTTATTTGTGGTGAGAACTTTAGTTAACACGGCAAATTCAATAGGATCGAGTAGGCTGCAATAATGCAGTCACTTATGTATTCATCGGGAAGCTGAGTTTTTTCAGCGTTATACCCAAACAAAGGTAATATATCATGGCTAAGAAAGTAACCGCATATATCAAGCTGCAAGTTTCAGCTGGTATGGCAAACCCGTCACCACCAGTTGGTCCTGCACTTGGTCAACACGGTGTTAACATCATGGAATTCTGTAAAGCATTCAATGCAAAAACAGAAGCTCAAGAAAAAGGCGCGCCAGTTCCTGTAGTAATTACAGTATATGCTGACCGTTCTTTTACGTTCGAAACTAAGACTCCACCTGCATCTTACTTACTTAAGAAAGCTGCTGGCATCAAATCTGGTTCTGCTGTACCTAACAAAAATAAAGTAGGTAAAGTAACAGTTGCTCAACTTGAAGAAATCGCTAAAGCGAAAGAAGTTGATTTAACGGGTGCCGATCTTGAAGCGATGGTACGTTGTATTGCGGGTTCTGCTCGTTCTATGGGTCTGGAAGTAGAGGGTTAATACAATGGCTAAATTATCTAAACGCATGACAGCTATCCGTGCAGAAGTTGACGGAACTAAAGAATACGATATCAATGAAGCAGTAGCACTTTTACAAAAGTTTGCTACAGCTAAATTCAGCGAAAGCATTGATGTTGCAGTTAACCTAGGTGTTGATCCTCGTCGTAGTGATCAAAACGTACGTGGCGCAACTGTATTACCACACGGTACTGGTCGTGAAGTTCGTGTTGCTGTATTCACACAAGGCGCTAACGCAGAAGCTGCTCTAGCTGCTGGTGCGGATATCGTTGGTATGGACGATCTTGCTGCTAAAGTTAAAGCTGGCGAAATGGATTTTGACGTAGTAATTGCATCACCAGACGCTATGCGTGTTGTTGGTCAATTAGGTCAAATCTTAGGTCCACGTGGCCTAATGCCTAACCCGAAAGTTGGTACTGTTACACCTAACGTTGCTGATGCAGTTAAAAATGCTAAAGCTGGTCAGGTTCGTTACCGTAACGACAAGAATGGTATTATCCATTCTACAATCGGTAAAGCAACGTTCACTGCTGAACAGATTAAAGAAAACCTAGAAGCTTTGATTATTGCGCTTAAAAAAGGCAAACCATCAGGTGCTAAAGGTCAATTCATTAAGAAAGTTTCTCTATCTACAACTATGGGTGCAGGTCTTAAAGTTGACCAAGCAACTCTAGTAACAGTAGTAGCGTAATTTTTTGTAGTGATTTGATGATTAATCATCAAGTCACTATACAAGGTGGCATATTGTTTGTATAATATGCGACCTTACTTTGGAGGGCCTTAGGTCTCTTCTTAGACCGCAGGTGTTAAATCTCTGATTTGACTTAATTTCCTGCGTAGACGGTACCGGACCCCAGAAAGATTATTCTACTGGATCCGAAACCAAAATAGTGCCTCACCATTAGGTGAGGGTGTTTATCTAGGGTAAAACCTAGTGGAATCCAGGAGTAAAACCAAATGGCATTAAGACTCGAAGACAAACAAGCTATTGTTGCTGAAGTCAACGAAGCTGCTAAAGGCGCTCTGTCTGCTGTTGTCGCTGATTCACGTGGCGTAACAGTAGGTGCAATGACTGAACTTCGTGCAAAAGCACGTGCAAACGGTGTATTTTTACGAGTAATTCGTAATACATTAGCACGTCGTGCAGTTGAAGGTACTGACTATGCATGTCTGGCAGATACGTTTACAGGTCCTACTATCCTTGCTTTTTCAAACGAACATCCAGGTGCAGCAGCACGTCTTTTAAAAGACTTTGCTAAAGCTAATGAAAAGTTTGAAATTAAAGGGCTAGCATTTGAAGGCGAATTTATTGAAGCCGATCAAATCGACCGTTTAGCGACATTACCAACTTACGACGAAGCAATTGCGAAACTGATGGCTACTATGAAAGAAGCTGCAGCGGGCAAACTTGTACGTACTCTGGCTGCAATTCGCGACCAGAAAGAAGAATCTGCAGCGTAATTGCTGTAATACCATTTTATAATCTATATATAGGAATTGACTCATGTCTCTTACTAAAGACCAAATCATTGATGCTGTTGCAGAACTATCTGTAATGGAAGTTGTTGAACTAATCGAAGCAATGGAAGAAAAATTCGGTGTATCTGCTGCTGCTGTTGCTGCAGGTCCTGCTGCTGCTGGCGAAGCTGCTGCTGAGCAAACTGAATTCAACCTTGTACTTACTGCTTTCGGTGAGAACAAAGTTAAAGCAATCAAAGCTGTTCGTGCTATTACAGGTCTAGGCCTGAAAGAAGCGAAAGACGCTGTTGAATCTTGCCCTGCTGTATTGAAAGAAGGCATCTCGAAAGACGAAGCTGAAGCTTTCCAGAAAGAGCTTGCTGAAATCGGTGCAACTGCTGAACTTAAATAAGTTAGATTTTCTAACTTATTAGCCATGAAAATGGCACTGGCTGGTGATTATTTAATCACCGGCCTTTTTGCGCTATAGGATACCGTGATTTATCATTATTTTTTACGGTCATCGGACGCTTAAGGTGATGTTATTGCCATATTGTTTCGAACGATAAAGTCAGCGATATAAGCTGCGCCTTAAAAACAGGCTCAAACAGAAACAATAACGACATTTAAAACATCATTAACACCAAAATAATGTGCCGCCGTTGTCATGCAATAAGTTTCAAGCCAAGTAAGACAACTATGACCAATTTAATCAGCGAGCAAAGGAACCACATGGGTTACTCTTATACTGAGAAAAAACGTATTCGTAAGGATTTCGGGAAACGCCCACAAGTAATGGAAAAACCATACTTGTTGGAGATTCAACTAGATTCATTCAAACGATACATTGAAGTCGATCCGACTGGCGAAGTAGGTTTACAAGCTGCTTTTAACAGCATCTTTCCTATCGCAAGTTACTCAGGCACTTCGGAGCTACAATACGTAAGCTACCGCTTAGGTGAACCTGTATTCGATGTAAAAGAATGCCAAATCCGCGGAGTGACATACTCTGCCTCTTTACGTGTAAAACTACGTCTTGTTATTTATGATCGTGATGCGCCAGCAGGCACGGTTAAAGATATCCGTGAACAAGAAGTTTACATGGGTGAAATGCCACTCATGACAGAAAACGGTACTTTTGTAATCAATGGTACTGAACGTGTTATTGTTTCTCAATTACATCGTTCACCTGGTGTTTTCTTTGATCATGATAAAGGCAAAACACACAGTTCGGGTAAAGTGTTATATAACGCACGTGTTATCCCTTACCGTGGTTCTTGGTTAGATTTTGAGTTTGACCCGAAAGATAACTTATTTGTTCGTATTGACCGCCGTCGTAAATTACCTGCGACTATCATGTTACGTGCACTTGAGTACACAACAGAACAAATCCTAGATATCTTCTTTGATACAACTCAGTTTGTTGTTAAAGATGGTGTTATTACGATGGCATTAATTGCAGACCGTTTACGTGGTGAGCAGTTTAACTTTGACATCGTGAGTAAAGGTACAACTTATGTTGAAGCAGGCAAGCGTATTACTGCTCGTCATATTCGTCAACTTGAAAAAGACGGCGTACAACATATTGAAGTACCATTTGAACATCTAGAAGGTAAAGTATCAGCGAAAGATTACATCAGCAGCGAAACTGGTGAAATCATTGTTAATGCTAATGATATCTTTACGCTTGAATTATTAGCTGAGCTAGCGCAGTCAGGTATTAAAAAATTCGAAGCGATTTACACTAATGAATTAGATTGTGGTGCATTTATCTCGGATACATTACGTGTTGATTCTTCAACTAACCGTTTAGAAGCGTTAGTAGAAGTTTACCGTATGATGCGTCCTGGTGAGCCACCAACAAAAGATGCTGCAGAAGGTTTATTCCAAAACTTATTCTTTGCAGAAGAGCGTTATGACTTATCTAAAGTAGGTCGTATGAAGTTCAATCGTCGTGTTAACATTGAAGGCGATGTAGGTCCTGGCATTCTATCTAACGAAGATATCTTAAGTGTAATGAAAACACTGATCGATATCCGTAACGGTAATGGCGAAGTTGATGATATCGATCACCTTGGTAACCGTCGTATTCGTTGTGTAGGTGAAATGGCTGAAAACCAATTCCGTGTTGGTCTAGTACGTGTTGAACGTGCTGTTAAAGAGCGTCTATCTTTAGGCGACCTTGATGCGACTATGCCGCAAGATCTGATCAATGCAAAACCTATCTCAGCTGCTGTTAAAGAGTTCTTTGGTTCATCACAACTGTCTCAGTTTATGGATCAAAATAACCCGTTATCAGAAGTAACACACAAACGTCGTATTTCTGCCTTAGGCCCTGGTGGTTTAACACGTGAACGTGCTGGCTTTGAAGTACGTGACGTACACGTAACGCATTACGGTCGTTTATGTCCTATCGAAACACCTGAGGGACCAAACATCGGTCTTATCAACTCGTTAGCTACTTTCTCTCGTACTAACAGTTACGGTTTCTTAGAAACACCTTACCGTAAAGTGATCGATGGTAAACCTTCTGATCAAGTTGAATATTTATCAGCTATCGAAGAAGGTACATTTGTTATCGCACAGGCATCTGCCGGTCTTGATGAAAATGGCATGCTTAACGAAGATATGATCCAGTGTCGTCATAAAGGTGAAACTACCTTCATGGGACCAAACGACATTGATTACATGGATGTGTCACCACAACAGATCATTTCTGTTGCTGCGTCACTTATCCCGTTCTTAGAACATGATGATGCTAACCGTGCCTTAATGGGTGCAAACATGCAACGTCAAGCTGTACCAACACTACGTGCTGATAAGCCATTAGTAGGTACAGGTATAGAACGTCGTCTAGCGATCGATTCTGGTGTAACCATTATTGCAAAACGTGGCGGAACAATTGATTACGTTGATGCATCTCGTATCGTAGTTAAAGTTGCTGATGATGAATTAGTTGCTGGTGAAGCCGGTATCGACATCTACAACTTAACTAAATACACGCGTTCGAATCAGAATACATGTATTAACCAAAAACCAACGTGTAAACCTGGCGAGCCAATTGTTCGCGGTGACGTATTAGCCGATGGTCCATCGACTGATATGGGTGATTTAGCACTTGGTCAAAACATGAAGATTGCCTTCATGCCTTGGAATGGTTACAACTTTGAGGATTCAATCCTTATTTCTGAGCGTGTATCTCAAGAAGATCGTTTTACTACGATCCATATCCAAGAGTTCTCATGTATTGCACGTGAAACTAAATTGGGTACTGAAGAGATCACGGCCGATATCCCTAACGTTGGTGAATCTGCACTAAGCAAACTAGATGAGTCTGGTATTGTTTATGTAGGTGCTGAAGTTAAACCAGGTGATATCTTAGTAGGTAAAGTAACACCTAAAGGTGAAACTCAACTTACGCCAGAAGAAAAACTATTACGAGCAATCTTCGGTGAAAAAGCGTCTGACGTTAAAGACAGCTCTTTACGCGTAGCTAACTCAACTTACGCAACAGTAATTGACGTACAAGTCTTTACTCGTGACGGCGTTGAGAAAGACAAGCGTGCACTAGAAATTGAAGAAATGCAGTTAAAAGCGGCGAAGAAAGATTTAACTGAGAAGTTTAAACTTTTAGAAGGCTCTATTTACGAAAAAGCATTAAACCTATTAGTTTCTGCTGGTCAAGAAGAAGCGCGTCTACTACAAATGCCTAAGGCTCAGTGGTTTGATATCGTGCTTTCTGATGATGAGAAGCAAACGCTTTTAGATCAAATCAATGCACAACACGACGAAATTAAAGCAAACTACGATAAAGAGTTTGATATTAAACGTCGTAAGATTACACAAGGTGATGATTTAGCACCAGGTGTACAAAAAATTGTTAAAGTTTACTTAGCGGTACGTCGTCGCCTACAACCAGGTGATAAAATGGCCGGCCGTCACGGTAACAAAGGTGTTATTTCAAACATCGTACCTGTAGAAGATATGCCTCACGATGAGTTTGGTGTTCCAGTTGATATCGTACTTAACCCATTGGGTGTACCATCACGAATGAACATCGGTCAGATTCTTGAAACACATCTAGGTCTAGCGTGTAAAGGTGTTGGTGAGAAACTAGAGCGTATGATCAAAGATCAGCGTGAAGTTGAAATCAGCAAAGTACGTGAATATGTACAAAAACTTTACTCATTCGGTGATGCTCCGTGTCATGTTGACTTAAATGACTTCGATGACGAAGCTGTATTACGTCTTGCTAAAAACCTATACAAAGGTTTACCAGTAGCGACTCCAGCATTTGATGGCGCACACGAAAGCGAAATCCGTGAATTGTTACGCATGGCTGATTTACCTGAGTCTGGTCAGTTACAATTAACTGATGGCCGTACGGGTATCCCATTTGAACGTCCAGTAACCGTTGGTTATATGTACATGTTAAAACTAAATCACTTAGTTGATGACAAAATGCATGCACGTTCAACAGGTTCTTACAGCTTGGTTACTCAGCAACCACTTGGTGGTAAAGCTCAGTTCGGTGGACAGCGTTTTGGTGAGATGGAAGTATGGGCACTAGAAGCTTACGGTGCTGCTTACACTCTACAAGAGATGCTGACAGTTAAATCGGATGATGTTAACGGTCGTACTAAGATGTATAAAAACATCGTAGACGGTGACCATAGAATGGAACCAGGCATGCCTGAATCATTCAACGTATTGTTGAAAGAGATCCGTTCATTAAGCATCAATATCGAGCTAGATGAATCTAACTAAAATTCGTTTTAGTTGAAAATATGTGGCGTCTCGGTTTTTTGAGACGCCTAGTTTTAACTCCTATGGGAGAGTAGCGTGAAAGACTTACTCAAGTTTTTAAAGCAACAAAATAAAACCAAAGAATTCGATGGTATTAAAATCGGTTTAGCATCACCAGAAATGATCCGTTCATGGTCTTTTGGTGAAGTTAAAAAACCAGAAACCATTAACTACCGTACATTCAAACCTGAACGTGAAGGTTTATTCTGTGCACGTATCTTTGGTCCAATTAAAGATTACGAATGTTTATGTGGTAAGTACAAGCGCCTAAAACATCGTGGTGTTATTTGTGAAAAATGTGGTGTTGAGGTTACTCAAGCTAAAGTTCGTCGTGACCGTATGGGACACATCGAATTAGCATCACCTGTTGCACACATTTGGTTCCTTAAATCACTTCCGTCTCGTATCGGCTTAATGCTAGATATGACGTTACGTGATATCGAACGTATCCTCTATTTTGAATCTTTCGTGGTTGTTGAACCAGGAATGACTGATCTTGAGCGTGGCCAAATTCTTCTTGAAGAAGAGTACTTGGACAATCTAGAGCAATGGGGCGATGAGTTTGACGCAATGATGGGCGCTGAAGCCGTATTTGCACTACTTAAGCAACTAGATTTAGAGCACGAAATCAAAGGTATGCGTGAAGAATTAGAAACAACTAATTCTGAAACTCGCCGTAAGAAATTAACTAAGCGTCTGAAGTTGGTTGAATCTTTCCACCAGTCTTCAAACAAACCAGAGTGGATGATCTTAACAGTACTTCCAGTACTACCACCTGATTTACGTCCTCTAGTACCGCTAGATGGCGGACGTTTTGCAACGTCTGATCTAAATGACTTATACCGTCGTGTTATTAACCGTAATAACCGTCTAAAACGTCTTTTAGAACTAGCTGCACCAGATATCATCGTACGTAACGAAAAACGTATGCTACAAGAATCTGTTGATGCGTTATTAGATAATGGTCGTCGTGGCCGAGCTATTACAGGTTCGAACAAACGTCCTCTAAAATCGCTTGCAGATATGATCAAAGGTAAGCAAGGTCGTTTCCGTCAAAACTTACTAGGTAAACGCGTAGATTACTCTGGTCGTTCTGTAATCACAGTGGGTCCAACGCTACGTTTACATCAATGTGGTCTTCCGAAGAAGATGGCATTAGAGCTATTCAAACCATTCGTATACGGTAAGTTAGAAGCATTAGGTCTTGCTACTACTATTAAAGCAGCTAAGAAATTAGTTGACCGTGAAGGTGGTGAAGTTTGGGACATCCTAGAAGGTGTTATCCGTGAACATCCAGTGCTACTTAACCGTGCACCAACACTTCACAGACTAGGTATCCAAGCATTTGAACCTGTATTAATCGAAGGTAAAGCGATTCAATTACATCCATTGGTTTGTGCGGCATACAATGCCGATTTCGATGGTGACCAAATGGCGGTACACGTACCGTTAACAATTGAAGCGCAGCTTGAAGCTCGTACGTTAATGATGTCTACGAATAATATCCTATCACCTGCAAATGGTGAGCCGATTATCGTACCGTCACAAGACGTTGTATTAGGTTTGTACTACATGACTCGTACTCGTATTAATGCGCGTGGCGAAGGCATGTACTTCAAAAATGCAAAAGAAGCTGAAAAAGCATATCGTGCTGGCGTTGTCGACTTGCAAGCAATTGTTAAAGTTCGTATGACACAGGTACACATTGCAGAAGATAAATCTCGTACATCAACAACTGGTTTAGTTGAAACGACGATTGGTCGTGCCATCTTATCTTTAATTATGCCTGAAGGTTTACCATTCGAGCACGTTGATTTGAACATGGGCAAAAAAGCAATCTCTAATGTGCTAAATGCTTGTTACCGTTTACTAGGTATTAAAGACACTGTTATTTTTGCTGACCAATTGATGTACACAGGTTTTGAGTACGCAACATTGTCAGGTGCCTCTGTAGGTATCGACGACATGGTTATTCCTGATGCTAAGAAACGCTTAGTTGAAGAAGCTGAAGCTGAAGTACTAGAAATCCAAGAGCAATTCCAAGCTGGTCTTGTTACTGCGGGTGAGCGTTACAATAAAGTTATCGATATTTGGGCTAGTGCGAATGAGCAAGTGGCTAAAGCGATGATGGAAAATCTTTCTAAAGACACAGTCTTAACAGCGAAAGGTGAAGAAGTTCAGCAAGATTCGTTTAACAGCGTTTACATGATGGCCGACTCGGGCGCACGTGGTAGTGCTGCTCAGATTCGTCAGCTAGCCGGTATGCGTGGTCTGATGGCTAAACCAGATGGTTCAATCATCGAAACGCCTATCGTGGCTAACTTCCGTGAAGGTCTAAACGTACTTCAGTACTTTATCTCGACGCATGGCGCACGTAAAGGTCTAGCCGATACCGCACTTAAAACAGCAAACTCGGGTTACCTAACTCGTCGTCTTGTTGATATTGCTCAAGATTTAGTTATTACTGAAGAAGATTGTGGTAGTACTGAAGGTCTGTTAGTTACTCCGTTAATTCAAGGTGGCGACGTTGTTGAACCACTTCGTGAACGTGTACTAGGTCGTGTTGTTGCTCGTGACATCATTAAACCAGGTACTGATAACGAAGTCTTAATCGCACGTAACGTATTACTTGATGAAAAATACTGTGACTTAATCGAAGAAGCATCGGTTGACCAAGTATGGGTTCGCTCTGTTATTACTTGTAATACTGACTTTGGTGCTTGTGCACAATGTTACGGTCGTGATTTGGCTCGTGGACACATGGTTGGTCAAGGCGAAGCAGTTGGTGTTATGGCCGCTCAGTCTATCGGTGAACCTGGTACACAGTTAACGATGCGTACATTCCACATCGGTGGTGCAGCATCGCGTTCTGCATCAGAAAACAATATCCAAGTTAAAAATACTGGTAAAGTTAAATTACATAACGCTAAGTTTGTAATTAACTCTGATGGCAAAGTAGTTGTAACGTCTCGTTCAACTGAGCTAACCGTTATTGATGAATTAGGTCGTACTAAAGAGAATCACCGTCTACCTTATGGTGCTGTTCTTGAGAAGCAAGATGGTGCAGCAATCACTGCTGGCGAAATCATTGCTAACTGGGACCCGCATACACATCCAATTATTACGGAAGTGGAAGGTACGGTTGAGTTCTTAGACTTTATTGAAGGCATTACTATTAATAAACAAACTGATGAACTAACTGGTTTATCAAGTATTGTTATTATTGACCCTGCACAGCGTCCAAGTGCAGGTAAAGAAATGCGTCCAATGGCTAAATTAGTTGATGCTAAAGGTAATGATTTATTCATTCCTGGTACTGAAGTTGCTGCGCAATATGCACTTCCTGCCAAAGCAATCGTTAGCCTAGAAGATGGTGCTCAAGTACGAGTTGGTGATGCGGTTGCTCGTATCCCTCAAGAAAGTTCGAAAACTCGTGATATCACGGGTGGTCTACCTCGCGTAGCTGACTTATTTGAAGCTCGTACACCTAAAGATGCCGCTATTCTTGCTGAAGTATCTGGTACGTTAGCATTTGGTAAAGAAACCAAAGGTAAGCGTCGCCTAGTGATCACTCAAGCAAATGGTGATGTTTACGAAGAGATGATTCCTAAATGGCGTCACCTAAACATCTTCGAAGGTGAGAAGATTGAAAAAGGTGAGGTTATTTCTGACGGTCCTGAGTCTCCTCATGACATCCTTCGTCTACGTGGTATTAGCCCAGTGGCTAACTACATCACTAACGAAGTACAAGAAGTATACCGTTTACAAGGTGTAAAAATTAATGATAAACACATTGAAGTTATCGTTAATCAAATGCTACGTAAATGTACTATTACTGATGCGGGTGATACACAGTTCTTAGTCGGCGAACAAGCTGAAGTAGCACGTGTTATCATTGAAAACCGTCGCTTAGAAGCTGAAGGCAAAAACTTAGCTAAGTTTGAGTACCAGTTACTAGGTATTACTAAAGCATCACTAGCAACTGAATCATTTATTTCAGCGGCATCTTTCCAGGAAACAACGCGCGTTCTTACGGAAGCAGCTGTTGCAGGTAAATGTGACCAATTACATGGCTTGAAAGAGAATGTAATCGTAGGTCGCTTGATTCCAGCTGGTACTGGTTTTGCACATCACCGTACTCGTGCTGCAGCTAAAGCGAAAGAGCTTGAACCTGTAACTGAAGAGCCAATCATCGATGTTGAAGCAGCTGAGCAAAACTTAGCTGACTTACTAAACGCCGTTGATTTTGGTGAATAAGGATCGGCTTCAAAAATTATTTGAACTTTTGTTTTCAAAATAATCAGTGTTTAAGGTTTTTTGAAAACAATTTAGAGAAAGTTATTTTGTAACGATTCCTCATGTAATTAAAATGATGTTTAAATAAAAAAGGTGCTTCGGCACCTTTTTTTATGCCTGAAATTTTAGTTTGAAGCGGGGTGATAAATGCTTAGCTGTATATGGGGATCTAGAAAGAATAAAAGCAACAAATTAAAAGCAATTAACCACAAAGGTGCGAAGAACACGAAGGAAAAGTCCTTAGTGATTTATAAGCGCACGATTTGCAACATATCTACAGAATGGACATTTACTCGCGTTAATATTCGTTACTTTTTATATGATTAATCAATCTTCGTACTCTCTGTGTCCTTCGTGATTATTCTGTTTATTTTTATAGGCATATTATTTGTCGTAAATCTAAAAAATTATCCCTTGATTGATTGTTCAGCTACTTAAGCTTCTTTTTCTCTATCTGATTGGTTAATTATTTTTATGCCTAAAGTTTTAATTTTGACTTGTAAATAGGCTTGTTTTTATTTAGCTTCTACCTCAATATGTCGATACTAATTTTTCACTCACTAGGAATATTATAAAATGACAACTAAAACAATTATTAACACAGAAAATGCACCTGCCGCTATTGGTCCTTATTCACAAGCAAATCAATTAGGTAATTTAGTCTTCACTTCTGGTCAAATTCCACTTGATCCTAACTCGATGGAAGTTGTTGCAGGTGGCGTTACTGAGCAAGCAGAGCAAGTAATGAAAAACTTAATGGCGGTATTAAAAGAAGCGGGCGCATCAGCTGAAACGGTAATTAAAACGACTTGTTTTATTAAAGATATGAATGACTTTGTTGCATTCAACGAAGTTTATGGTAAATACTTTGCTGAATTAGCACCTGCTCGTTCATGTGTTGAAGTAGCTCGTTTACCAAAAGATGTACTGGTTGAAGTTGAAGCAATTGCTTACACGGCTTAAGGCTTAGTATGTCAGATTCTGAGGTAATTAAATTCTCTTTGTTAGTGACTGGAAATCCAGCTAGCAGTCAAAATGCCGCCTCTGCCTTACAGTTTTGCGAGGCAGTATTAGCTGCTGGGCATAAAATATGCGGCGTTTTTTTCTACTTAGATGGTGTACTAACAGCCAGTGATTTAATTAACCCTGCCAGCGATGAGGTGAATATACCTGATCGCTGGGTTGCTTTAGCGACTCAATACAAGTTTGCACTTGAAGTTTGTGTCTCAGCATCACTACGTCGTGGTATTGTTAATGAGCAAGAGGCGGCACAATTAGGTTTACAGCATTACAACCTTAAATCCCCTTTTTTACTCAGCGGGTTAGGGCAATTAGCTGAGTTATCTGCTAGCTGTGATCGATTAATACAGTTTTAGGGCATGAACATGGAAAAGAAAATTGGCATCATAAATCGACAAGCTCCCCATGGTTCAAGTACTGCTCGTGAGGCATTAGATTTAACCTTGGCGATGTCTGCTTTTAACGAATCCTTAAGTATATTTTTTATAGGTGATGGTGTTTATCAATTATTAGCAAAACATCAAGCAGATTTTATTTTGCAAAAAGATTTTCAGCCGATGTTACAAATGCTTGAGCTTTATGATGTTGAGCAAATTTATGTTTGTCAGGATTCACTCTCAGTAAGAAATATTTCGGTAGAACAATTAGTTATTAAAACGACGCTATTAAGTACTGATGAAATTAATGAATATCTTCAACAACAACACCAATTAATGAGTTTTTAGATGATATTACACACTGTTAGCCGTTCTCCATTTAATAGCTTTGCCCTAAAAGATTGTGTTAAGCAATTGAGTGATAATGACCTTTTGTTATTACTTAATGATGCAGTCTCAGCCGTTAGTGCAACAACGGATCAGCATTCGCACCTGCTACAGCTAGATCAAAGTAAGCGTTTGTTTGTATTAGACGTCGATCTACAGGCTCGTGGATTAAAAGCAAATATGGGACAGGTAGTTAGCTACGCGGAGTTTGTTGCGTTAACTATTCGTTGTCAAAGTCAGTTAGCTTGGTAAGGCTTTTGATAAAAACAGATAACAGCAATTCCTACCTCTAAATCAATAAACTAAACATAACTAGTCGCCTCATTTTACTTTTCTTATTTTGTGAACAAAAACACAATTGTCTATTTATTGACTCGCCTTTCTATTCAGCGTAAACTCTTGCGACCCTAATCTTTAGGGCTTGATTTTTCACACACACATTAGGAGCTATTTAACAATGGCAACAATTTCACAATTGGTACGCAAACCGCGTAAGGACAAAGTTCAAAAAACTAACGTTCCTGCGCTAGAAGCGTGTCCACAAAAACGTGGTGTATGTACTCGTGTATATACAACTACACCAAAAAAACCTAACTCGGCAATGCGTAAAGTTGCTCGTGTACGTCTAACTAACGGTTTCGAAGTAACTTCGTACATCGGTGGTGAAGGCCATAACTTGCAAGAGCATAGTGTAATCTTGATCCGCGGCGGTCGTGTAAAAGATTTACCGGGTGTTCGTTACCATACAATTCGTGGTGCACTTGATACTTCAGGTGTTTCTGCACGTCGTAACGGTCGTTCTAAGTACGGTGCTAAAAAGCCTAAATCTTAATACTTTCCGTAAGTAAGGCCAAACAAACACTATTTAATTTTAATATGTTTTGGGTAAAATCCTGAAGCGCACGGAGATAATAAGATGCCAAGAAGACGCGTCGTAGCTACTCGTAAAGTACTACCAGATCCTAAGTTTGGATCAGAAGTTCTAACAAAATTCGTTAACGTAGTAATGGTTGACGGAAAAAAATCAATTGCTGAAAAAATCGTTTACGGTGCATTAGCAACTGCTGCTGAAAAAAGCGGCAAAGACCCAATGGAACTTTTTGAAGTTTCATTAGAAAACATCCGCCCAAGCGTCGAAGTTAAATCTCGCCGTGTTGGTGGTTCAACATACCAAGTTCCTGTAGAAGTTCGTCCTTCTCGTCGTAATGCGTTAGCAATGCGTTGGTTAGTTGAAGCTTCTCGTAAGCGTGGTGAAAAATCAATGGCATTACGTCTAGCTGGTGAGCTAGTAGATGCAGCAGATAACAAAGGTTCTGCGGTTAAGAAACGTGAAGACGTTCACCGTATGGCTGATGCAAACAAAGCGTTTGCTCACTACCGTTGGTAGAAAATTCTTAGCACAGGCTTTTGCTTGTGCTTTTTCGTTTCTATTTGCACAAAGCTTTATTTAAGAAGGACATTGCATTGTCACGTACAACTCCTATTGAGCGCTACCGTAATATCGGTATTGTCGCTCATGTCGATGCAGGTAAAACTACTACTACAGAGCGTGTGTTGTTCTACACTGGCGTATCTCACCGTATTGGTGAAGTTCACGACGGCGCAGCAACAATGGACTGGATGGAGCAGGAGCAGGAACGTGGTATTACTATCACATCCGCTGCGACTACTACTTTCTGGCAGGGCATGCAAAACCAGTATGAGCAACACCGCATTAATATCATTGATACCCCTGGACACGTAGATTTCACTATTGAAGTTGAACGTTCTTTACGTGTGTTGGATGGTGCTGTAGTTGTATTTTGTGGCTCGTCAGGTGTAGAACCTCAATCAGAAACTGTATGGCGTCAAGCTAATAAATACCACGTTCCGCGTATCGTATTTGTTAACAAAATGGACCGTACGGGTGCTGATTTTGAATCTGTACTTGAGCAAATTCGAAATCGCTTAGGTGCGACTTGTGTTCCTATTCATTTGAATATTGGAACAGAAGAAGACTTTCGTGGTGTTATCGACCTCATTAAAATGAAAGCGATTAATTGGAACGATGCAGA
The DNA here is from genome assembly GCF_000482725.1 of Psychromonas arctica DSM 14288. Classification (GTDB taxonomy): domain Bacteria; phylum Pseudomonadota; class Gammaproteobacteria; order Enterobacterales; family Psychromonadaceae; genus Psychromonas; species Psychromonas arctica. The sequence continues at coordinate 398,641 of NZ_KI519477.1, read as the reverse complement.
TCAGGGAATGACATTTGAATATGATGACATTCCTGCTGATCTACTAGAGCACGCGCAAGCTTTGCACGAAGAACTAGTAGAAGCAGCTGCAGAAGCAAATGATGAACTAATGGAAAAATACCTTGAAGAAGGTGAGCTTTCAGAAGAAGAAGTCAAAGCTGGATTACGTATTCGTACGTTAAATAATGAAATTGTATTAGCGACTTGTGGCAGTGCCTTTAAAAATAAAGGTGTTCAAGCAGTGTTAGATGCGGTCATTGATTATTTACCTTCTCCGGTTGAAGTTGAAGCGATTAAAGCTATCAATGGACACAATGACCAAGAGATTGAATGTCCTGCTACTGACGACGCACCATTTGCAGCACTTGCATTTAAAATTGCAACGGACCCATTTGTGGGAACGTTAACGTTTATGCGAGTTTACTCAGGCGTAGTTAAGTCTGGTGACCAAGTATTTATTCCTATTAAAGGCAAAAAAGAGCGTTTAGGACGCATCGTACAGATGCATGCTAACGAACGTAAAGAAGTCAAAGAAGTTCGTGCCGGCGATATCGCTGCTGCGATCGGCCTTAAAGACGTCACTACGGGGGACACGCTTTGTGTTGTTGGACAGAATATTATTCTTGAGCGTATGGATTTTCCTGAACCGGTGATTCAAATTGCGGTTGAACCTAAAACTAAGGTTGACCAAGATAAGCTAACACTAGCACTTCAAAAACTATCTGCCGAAGATCCTTCATTTCGTGTTGAAACAAATGAAGAGTCTGGACAAATATTGATCTCTGGTATGGGTGAACTTCACCTTGATATCATTGTTGACCGTATGCGTCGTGAGTTTTCTGTGAACTGTAACGTGGGTAATCCACAAGTAGCATACCGTGAAACAATCCGTAAAACGGTTGAAGTCGAAGGTAAGTTTATTCGTCAAGGCGAAGGGCCTAGCCATTATGGCCATGTCCGATTGAAACTAGAACCGCTTGCGGCGGGCTCTGGTTTTGAATTTGTAAACCAAATTACTGATAATGCTATTCCAAAAGAATACATTCCAGCGGTGAGCAAAGGCTGCGAAGAACAAATGAACCAAGGTGTACTTGCAGGTTACCCAATGCTTGACGTTCGAGTCACTTTACTCCATGGTACATACCATGAGGTTGACTCTAGTGAAATGGCATTTAAAATTGCTGGGATGATGGGCTTTAGAGATGGTGCATTAAAAGCTGATGCCACTATCCTAGAACCTTTGATGAAAGTGGAAGTAACAACTCCTGAAGATTGGATGGGCACTGTTGTTGGCGACCTTAATAGTCGTCGAGGTATTATTGAAGGTATGGACGATGGCCCTGGTGGCGTTAAAATCGTACATGCTAAAGTACCGCTGTCAGAAATGTTCGGTTATGCAACCGCAGTTCGTTCAGCTACGCAAGGTCGAGCATCTTATTCGATGGAATTTTTAGAATATGCCGATGCGCCTAAAAAAATTGCGAACGCAATTATTGAAGCGAAATAAAAAATAAATTAAACTAACGCCTTTCCATGTGATGGCATGTGGAGAGGTATTTACTGATAAAGAAGGTACACACTGTGTCTAAAGAAAAATTTGAACGTAATAAACCACATGTAAACGTAGGTACAATTGGCCACGTTGACCATGGTAAAACTACTTTAACAGCTGCAATCTCTGCTGTATTAACTAAGAAATTCGGTGGCGACATCCGTGATTTCTCTGCAATCGATAATGCTCCAGAAGAGCGTGAGCGCGGTATTACAATCAATACTTCTCACATCGAATACGATACAGAAACTCGTCACTACGCACACGTAGACTGTCCTGGACATGCCGATTATGTTAAAAACATGATCACTGGTGCTGCTCAAATGGATGGTGGTATCTTAGTTGTTGCTGCAACAGATGGTCCTATGCCACAAACTCGTGAGCACATCCTACTTTCTCGTCAAGTTGGTGTTCCACACTTAGTTGTTTTCTTAAACAAATGTGACATGGTTGATGATGAAGAGCTACTAGAATTAGTAGAAATGGAAGTTCGTGAACTTCTTTCTGAATATGATTTCCCAGGTGATGACCTACCAGTTATCCTTGGTTCAGCTCTTAAAGCACTTGAAGGTGTTCCAGAGTGGGAAGAGAAAATTCTTGAGCTAGCTGATGCTCTAGATAATTACATTCCTCTTCCTGAGCGTGATATCGACAAACCATTCATCCTACCTATTGAAGATGTATTCTCAATTGCTGGTCGTGGTACTGTTGTTACTGGTCGTGTTGAGCGCGGTATCATCAAAGTTGGTGAATCTGTTGAGATCGTTGGTCTTAAAGATACTGTTACTACTACATGTACTGGTGTTGAGATGTTCCGTAAACTTCTTGACGAAGGTCGTGCTGGTGAGAACGTTGGTGTTCTTTTACGTGGTACTAAACGTGAAGACGTTGAACGTGGTCAAGTTCTAGCTAAACCTGGTTCAATCAAACCACATACTAAGTTCGAATCTGAAGTATACGTACTAAGTAAAGATGAAGGTGGTCGTCATACTCCATTCTTCAAAGGTTACCGTCCACAGTTCTACTTCCGTACAACTGATATCACTGGTGCTGTTGAGCTTCCAGAAGGTGTTGAAATGGTAATGCCTGGTGATAACCTTAAGTTCGTTGTTGAACTAATTGGTCCAATCGCTATGGACGAAGGTCTACGTTTCGCTATCCGTGAAGGTGGCCGTACTGTAGGTGCTGGTGTTGTTTCTACTATCATCGCGTAATTTATAATTACACGTTTTTAGTTAAATAATATTCAAAAAAGACAGCTTAGGCTGTCTTTTTTTATGCCTGTAGAAAAGTGGATTAAGGTTTGCGCGTTTCGCTACCCGTAAAGGTGGCGCTAATCCAAGTTCAGGTAGGTGTCTGGTGTTGTTTCTACTATCATCGCGTAATTTATAATTACACGTTTTTAGTTAAATAATATTCAAAAAAGACAGCTTAGGCTGTCTTTTTTTATGCCTGTAGAAAAGTGGATTAAGGTTTGCGCGTCTCGCTACCCGTAAAGGTGGCGCTAATCCAAGTTCAGGTAGTTACTGGTGTTATTCCTAATATCATTGCTACGTTTTTAGTTAAATAATATTCAGAAAAGTGGATTAAGGTTTGGGCATTTCGCTATTCGTGAAGGTGGCACTATATCGAAGTACAAACAGGCTCTGGTTTTGTTTCTACTATCATCGCGTAATTTATAATTATACGTTTTTAGATAAATAATATTGGCGGATTCAAAAAAGAGAGCTTAGGTGTTTTATGATACTGATAGCTTCTGTAAAGGGTTATAACTTCTTTTATTAAAGCAAGTAACATAGGGTAGTTTACTATTGCTATGTGGCTGATAGTGACTTGTATTGATAGGTTGTGATATAGCTAAATAGATATTATAGAAGTGTTTTGATAGAAGCTCCGATGCACAGCTGCACCGGATTGTATTTGGGAAGATGATTGTGCTTTATCTCCCTGTTATTTTTATGATGCTTTTTTATTACGACGTAAACTAAAGCCTAATAATCCAAACCCTAGTAATGCTAAGGCTGCTGGTTCAGGTATTGCCGTTGTAATGTTAGCTGTAGTTAATGTTTCCCAGTTTGTGCCATCGGCGTTAAATCTAATTGAATTAGCACCATTACAACAAGCTTCAGCCCAATATATTTCTAATAGGTTATTGCCTGCTACAATGTCGATAGCGCTGGCGGTGATAACGTCAGAGTTTGACCATGAATTAGCCCACCATAAATCATCTGTTCTATTTTCAACTAAACTTCCATTTACATAAATAGCCGCTCCATAATGAGCATCTAGACCAGCTTGGAATCCCCAGGTTGCAGCATTTTCAGTAGTAAATTCTAGTGAAAATCGGTTAATAGAATTTTGACCTGTTTGATATTGTTCAAAGGCATTAACTGTGTTTGTTAGCGTTGATGAGGTTTCAGCAGCCCATGAACTATTTAAATCACTACTATCGATTGCTGTTGTGATGGCTTTAGTCTCTATAGTCATTAATGTAGCGTTAGCTGATAGTGACATTGTTGTAGCAAGTACGCCACTTACTACTAATTTAGTTATATTCATATTATCTTCCTTGTTTATATTTACAAATAGGTATCTATAATTAAGTATAAGCAAGTTGAGTGCCATAAAATAAATATTAATAATGTATTTAAAATCAATTGTTTATTTATCATTTTGATAATTAACAATATTAGTGTAATTTATTTCGACTATATATTTATGAATAGTCGAAATATACTTCTTTAACTCTCAAAACAAATAGTTTTAAGTCTATTTTTTTCTTATCAAAGATACTTTATTTCATATGTGCTTCTTTTTATTGAGAATAATATATTTCATTGTTGACCATTGATTTTTTAAATGTAAAAAACTTCGACAAGCTAAAAACGATCGTTAATTACCTAACTTAAGTTATAAGTGTATTAGCGCTATCATTTGAATCTAAGTTTTATAAAATTATTATAAATGCAGAATAGATGAAGGTGGATCCCGTATTGAAGCGCATAAAAGCCTCATTATGGGGTAATAATATATCTATGAGGTCGGCAAAATAAGTAATGGAGTCAGTTATGCCTGCTTACAGCTAATATTAATATTCTAAAACGACTCTGCTATTGCAGCATAACTTTGTTTAATATGCTCAATCAACAAACGAATTTTTCTAGGAGGTTGGCGCGTAAAAGGGTAAACGGCATAAATCCCTAGTTTTTTCCCCACTTGATCTGGAAAAATATCAATTAAGTCACCTTTTAAAAAATCTTGATAGACTAAACAACGTGGCACATAGGCAAGGCCATTTCCCCCTAATGCTGCTTTTCTTAATGCCCCCGCATTATTAGTAGAAAAATTACCCGTGACTTTAATAAGATAATTCTCATGCTCACCTTTAAATTCCCACTCTGAAGCCCCCGTTGTTTGATAAGCATACTGTAGGCAATTATGGTTAACTATGTCTTCAGGTGTTACTGGTATACCTGCGCTAGCTATATAGCTTGGTGCAGCGCAAATGACCCATTGTGAATCGATCAGGTGTCTTGCGATCAAATTAGAATCTTCAAGTTGTGCAGTTCTAATCACTAAGTCATAACCTCCTTCAATTAGATCAACAAATGAATTTTTGAGCGACATATCAACGGTAAATCCAGGATGCATGCGACAAAATTCAGCAACTGAGTTCGCCAATAGCAAGTCACCAGAAATGGTCGGAACTGACATTTTAATGTGTCCGGTCATACTTTCGCCATAACCATAGACGGCGTCAATTGCTTCGGTAGCGGCCTGCTTCACATTTTTAGCACCTTGATAGAGCACCTTTCCTGCTTCACTTAACGTTAACTTTCTTGTCGTTCTATATAAAAGTTGCACACCAAGTTCTGTCTCTAATCGGGCTATATGCTTACTAACCACTGAGTTTGTGAGGGAATTGAGCTCAGCGACTTTACTGAAAGAACCATGCTCTACCACTTGCGCAAATAGAATCAGATCATCTGTTTTTGTCATAATTATCTTAATTTTGGAAATAATGTTTTTCATTATTTCCCTATATCGATAAAAAGGAAAGGAGTATCGTCACACTCCATTAACAAACTGACAACAATAAATATAAACAAAAATTATAAATTTTACTTTTTAAACTGTGTTTATGACGGCTTACCAACTGTTCTAAGGAAGGAAACATAATATGAACGATACTTTACTTGCGTTAATTGCTTTTTCACCAATAGTGGTCGCGGCTATATTACTGGTAGGGCTAAATTGGCCTGCAAAACGCGCTATGCCAGTTGCTTTTGTATTGACAGTCGCCGTTGCTGTTTTCGCTTGGGATATGTCAATAACAAGGATCATTGCTTCCTCTTTACAAGGTTTAACCATTACCGTTGCGGTATTATGGATTGTCTTCGGAGCTATCTTTTTACTTAATACCTTGAAGCATACTGGCGCAATTAGTGTGATCCGTAATGGCTTCATTGATATTTCAGCAGATCGCCGTATACAAGCGATCATTATTGCTTGGTGCTTTGGTTCATTTATCGAAGGGGCATCTGGATTTGGAACACCTGCAGCAATTGCTGCGCCATTATTGGTAGCAATCGGTTTTCCTGCTTTGGCTGCGGTGGTTATGGGAATGATGATTCAATCTACTCCGGTATCATTTGGCGCTGTTGGGACGCCAATCATTGTTGGTGTCAATAAAGGGCTTGATACACATAATATTTCAGAAGTGCTAATTGCGGGTGGTTCAACGTGGGATATCTATTTACAAGAAATCACGAGCAACGTGGCGGTTATTCATGCTGTCGTAGGGACGTTTATTCCAGTATTAATGGCGATGATGTTAACTCGATTTTTTGGTCGCAAAAAAAGTTGGACTGAAGGCTTAGATATTTTACCTTTTGCACTCTTTGCTGGTTTAGCATTTACCGTCCCCTATGCATTAACAGGCGTTTTTCTTGGTGCTGAATTTCCTTCGTTAATGGGTGGTTTAGTGAGCCTGGCCGTTGTAGTGACAGCCGCTAAAAAAGGTTTTCTAGTGCCTAAAACTACCTGGGATTTTGAAAGTGAAGATAAGTGGCCTAGAGAGTGGTTAGGTTCATTAAAAATGGATTTAAAAGCTGGCTTAAAAAAATCTGCTAAAACAAAAGAGATGGGTCTTGCACTTGCTTGGCTTCCATATTTGTTATTAGCAGTGGTACTTGTTGCTAGTCGTGTTAGTCCTGAGTTTAAGGGGTTATTGAAGAGTGTTAGTTTATCGTTTAATAACATATTAGGTGAAACGGGGGTCAGTGCAGCTATTCAACCATTGTATCTTCCAGGTGGCATCTTAGTATTTATTGCATTATTGGCCGTGTTAATACAGGCCCGCAGTATCAAACCGTTAGGTTGTGCATTTAAAGAGTCGAGTAAAACATTAATTGGCGCTGGTTTTGTTTTAGTCTTCACAGTACCGATGGTACGTATTTTTATCAATTCAGGTATTAATGGGGCTGATTTAGCCAGTATGCCGGTGACTACTGCAAATTTTGCATCTGATATTGTAGGTACTTTATTTCCAGGGTTGAGTGCTTCTATTGGTGCACTCGGTGCATTTATTGCGGGGTCTAATACGGTTTCAAATATGATGTTTAGCCAGTTTCAATTTGAAGTGGCGCAAACATTGGGGGTTTCAAGTGTTGCGGTTGTTTCACTGCAAGCGGTTGGTGCTGCAGCTGGTAATATGATTGCTATCCATAATGTGGTTGCCGCCTCCGCTACGGTTGGTTTACTTGGTCGTGAGGGGATCACATTACGTAGAACGGCGATCCCTACTTTTTATTATGTTGTAGCAACGGGCATTATTGGTTTGGTCATTATCTATGGCTTTAATATTAGTGATAGTTTAATGGCTGCTCAAGCTAACATTCAATAAATCATGGCAGGCTGATTAGTAAATTAAAGTTTGTATTAGCCTCGATTCATCTAGTACGCCGAATATATAAAATAGTCAAAGCTAGTAGGTAGTTTAATTAAGGATAAATAATGGAAAATAATCAAGGGCAATATCAACAATTACAAAATAGGTTGATGGAACATGTCGAAAAAGAGCGTATTTTTACCGACCCTGCGCTGCTACTTGCTTATGGCACGGATGCTAGTTTTTATCGTTTAATACCAAAGATGGTGGTGCGTTTAAAAAATATTGATGAAGTTATTTTTACTATTCAAGCCTGTGCTCAACTTAATATTGCCTGTACCTTTCGTGCTGCAGGAACTAGCTTATCAGGGCAAGCAGTATCAGATTCTGTATTAATCACATTAACTGATGATTGGCGCGATCATCAGATCCATGATGATGGTTTTAAAATAACGCTGCAGCCGGGCGTTATTGGCGCAGATGCGAATAAGTATTTGGCCGCATTTGGTCGTAAAATTGGACCAGATCCTGCTTCAATTAACACCTGTAAAATTGGTGGTATTGCAGCAAATAACGCAAGTGGTATGTGTTGTGGTAGTGCGCAAAATTCTTACCGTACCGTTGATAGTATGAAGTTAGTCTTTGCCGATGGCACACTCCTCGATACTAGCGATCTAGAAAGCGTTAAGGCTTTTCAAACTAAACAGTCGACGTTAATGCAAGGCATTAAAGATTTGTGTAAGAAAGTGGCGGAGAATCAGCAACTAACAGATCGTATTCGCCATAAATATCGTCTCAAAAATACCACCGGTTATTCACTTAATGCGTTAGTCGATTATTCTGATCCTATCGAGGTGATTAAACATTTAATGATCGGCTCGGAAGGGACATTAGGCTTTATTGCTGAAATTACCTATAACACTGTGATTGAACATCCTCATAAAGCTTCTGCATTAATCGTTTTTGAAAGCATAGAAGAAGCCAGTAAAGCGGTGACTGCATTAACTGGTGACCCTGTTTCCGCTGTTGAGATGATGGATGGGCGCGCGATGCGCTCTGTGGCTGATAAACCAGGTATGCCAGGTTTTATTAAGAACTTAAATCTAAAAGCAGGGACCTTACTTATTGAGTCTAGGGCCGGTGATCAAGCATTACTGGATCAGCAATGTGTCAGTATTATGAATACAATCGCTCAATTTAAAATGATTGAATCTATCTCTTTTACTAGCGGTGCGAATACGGTTGCCACATTATGGGGGATCCGCAAAGGTATGTTTCCTGCAGTAGGAGCTGTGCGTGAAGTCGGCACTACAGTTATTATTGAAGATGTTGCTTTTCCCGTTGAACATTTGGCCGCTGGCGTACATGACTTACAAAAACTGTTTGATCAATTTCATTATGATGAAGCGATCATTTTTGGCCATGCACTAGAGGGGAATTTACATTTTGTGTTTACTCAAAGCTTTGAGGCCGAGGATGAGGTTAAGCGATACGGTGACTTTATGGATGCAGTCGCTGATTTGGTCGCTGTCAAATATCGCGGTTCATTGAAAGCAGAGCATGGCACAGGGCGTAACATGGCTCCTTATGTTGAGCTGGAGTGGGGCAAAGATGGGTATGCTTTAATGCAGCAAATTAAAGCATTATTTGATCCTCACAGTATATTAAATCCAGGGGTTATTATTAATGATGATCCTCAATCACATCTTAAAAATTTAAAGCCGATGCCTAAGGCAGATGACTTGATTGATCGCTGTATTGAATGTGGCTTCTGTGAACCAGTGTGTCCATCGCGTACGCTTAGTTTATCGCCACGCCAGCGTATCGTTTTGTACCGAGAGCTACAGCGTCGCGAAAGCGCTGGAGAAACGGAAGGTGCAAGTGCTTTACAAAAGGTGTTTGAATATCAAGGGATAGATACTTGTGCGGCAACAGGCTTGTGTGCCGATCGCTGTCCGGTTGGTATTAATACTGGCGATTTGATAAAAAAATTACGTACCAGTAAGTATAAAAAATTTACACCTATCGCACGTTGGACTGCAGATCATTTTGCAACAACGAGTAACATGGTTAATCTTAGTTTGAAAGCGAATACACTTGCCCAGAAAGTATTAGGTGAAAAAGCCGTTGCTAAGGTAGCGAATGAATTACGTCACTTAAGTGCGGGTAAAACGCCAATGTGGGTCCCGGAATTACCGACATCTAATAAGCATCGCCCGCACAATTCGATTAGCGCAGATCAAACGAATAAAAAAGTGGTCTACCTACCTTCCTGTGCAAGTCGTACCATGGGGCAACAAGCTGGAAATAAAGAAAGTCGATCACTGACAGAAGTGACGGAGTCGTTGATCAAAAAAGCAGGTTTTGACATTATCATTCCTGAGTCGTTATCGGATCAATGCTGTGGTATGCCTTACGATAGTAAAGGAATGAATCTACTTGCAGATCAAAAATCGAAGCAATTAGAAATGGCATTATGGCAAGCTAGTGAGCAAGGTAAGTGGCCTGTTTTAATGGATACAAGCCCTTGTGCAAAACACAGTATTGAAAAATTCACACACACAATGGAGATTCTAGAGCCGACTGTGTTTGTGCTTAAATACCTACTTAACCATTTAACTATCAAGCCGATTGAAGAAACGGTGATGTTGCATGTTACTTGTAGCTCTCGTCGCATGGGGATTGAGAATAGCATGCTACAATTAGCAAAACGTTGTACATCAGATGTCATTATACCTGAACATATTCAGTGCTGTGGATGGGCTGGAGATAAAGGTTTTACGACACCTGAATTAAATGCTGCGGCGGTGCACACTCTAAAAGCGCAGGTTCCCGAACATTGTACTCGTGGTTTTAGTAATAGCCGTACCTGTGAAATCGGATTATCCCACCATAGCGGGATCCCTTATCAGTCTATTTTATATTTAGTCGACGAGGCGAGTCATTAATCGCTAAAGCGTAATCGATTGCGCCTATTCAAATTGCTGAATAGGCGCATTGTTGTTTTTGTTGGAAATTCGTCTCAAATTTATATTTGAATGGTCTCGGGTATCGGCTGTTCGTATTTCATTAATCAGAAGCAGCATTAACTAAAAACTATTATCTCGTCAAAGGTTGTTTAATTATTGTATTCACGACGTGCATTTCTTAATGCAAACTCGGGCATCTTTTTCCCCAAGGCTGCTAATAAATTGTTAGCTTGTTTCTTTTTTGTAGGGTTAGCAATCACACTATTATATAAAGCCCGGTAAGCGTCTTCAAAGTCATAAGGGCTGCCATAACCTTGGTTTAACAAAGTGATATAATTCATTTGTGCACCTAAATGTCCTTGCAGTGCTGCTTCACGAAAATATCTTACCGCTCTGTCTTTGTCTTGTGTGACTAATATACCTTTATTGTAATATCGCCCTAATTGCTCGATAGCAGCTAGTAAGCCCTGTTGTGCGGATTCTTTGATATAGTGCATGCCTAACTCTACATCTCGCTCTGTGCAGACACCCCATGCCAACATATCTCCCCATAAATATACATATGAAGGCTCTTGTACTTTTTCCGCATGTGCTTTTATATCTTGAAGTAATTGACACTCATCGGCCTTTACTCGCTGTAAGTGTTGATTGTCTTTAATTAATACATTGAGTTCGTCCTGCGTGTATAGCTGTATCGTTTCAAAGGTATTTGCATTTGCTTTAACACTGCTTAATAACGTTAATATTAATAGGGTGGGTATCAACTTTTTCATAATAAATCCTTCATCTTGATAATTATGCTATCGGCAGATGATGCCTTTTCTTAAGTAAAAAAAAGCCTCTATTAAAATGAGAGGCTTTTTTAAACTTAAAGAGTAGATGAAATAATGTTAAATACCACTACCTTGTTCTTCGATAGGGTCTTCATGTAGTCCACATTCACGTTTCAAACCAAAGAAGCGTGTTTCTTCTTCACTCATACCGACTTCAAGTGGACGTGATGTTTGCACATCACCTACCGAAACATAGCCTTGATCCCACAAAGGATGGTAACTTAAGCCATTTTCTTCGAGGTAATAATGAACTTCCTTATTACTCCAATCAATAATAGGCAAAAATTTAAAACATCCATTTTGAATGCTTATTACCGGTAACTCGCCACGGCTTGAAGACTGTGAACGTCGTAAACCAGAGAACCATGTTTTAGCATTTAAGTCTTTTAAAGCACGTTTCATGGGTTCAACTTTATTCATCAAGTTATATTGAGTTAATCCTTCAACTCCTTGATCCCATAATTTTCCATAGCGAGCCTCTTGCCATGCTGGGCTGTGCTCCGCACTATAAATTTTGAGGTTTAAGTTAAGCTTTTTAGTTAACTCATCAATAAATTGATAAGTTTCAGGAAATAAATACCCTGTATCCGTCAAGATGATCGGTGTGTCTGCTTTTACTGTTGTCACTAAATGTAAACAAACAGCCGCCTGAATACCGAAACTTGATGATAAAACAAATTCACTTTCTAAGTTTTCGACTGCCCATTGGACACGCTCTAATGCGGTCTTTTTTTCTAAAACGTCATTTACTTCAGCTAGTGCAATAGTTTGCTGCGCTTTTGGAAGTGTTAATAAATGAGCAAGATCTAACTTATTAGGCATGGAAATCCCTAGCTGCTACAACTACTTCAGCAATAATGCCGGCACGGATAACAAAATCACCAAAATCTTCATTTTCAGTGCGTTCTGTTGCCCAGCGACCAATTAATTCATCTAATGTACTCACTATCGTTGTTTCATCGATATTTTCAGCATACATTTTTGGAATACGAGTCCCGATGCGGTCACCACCTAAATGCAGGTTATAACGACCAGGTGCTTTACCTACTAAACCAATCTCAGCCAACATCGCGCGTCCACAACCATTAGGACAGCCAGTAATACGTAAAATAATATGGTCTTTAGCAATATTGTGTTTTGCTAACAAACCTTCAACATCATCCGTTAAACTGGGTAAATAACGTTCTGCTTCTGCCATAGCAAGCGGGCAAGTAGGAAGTGATACACAAGCCATAGAATCAATACGTTGTTCACTTGTTCCATCATCAATTAATCCACACTCACGTGCTAATTTTTCAATATGGTCTTTTTCAGACTCTGGCACACTTGCTATCACTAAGTTTTGGTTCGCAGTCATGCGGAAAGTACCTTGGTGTACTTTTGCAATTTTTACTAAACCAGATTTTAATGGTTTACCATCAAAGTCTAGGATACGGCCATTCTCAATGAACACGGTTAAGTGCCATTTATTATCGATACCCTTAACCCAACCAATACGGTCACCACGTTCAGTAAACTCGTAAGCGCCTGGCGCTGCGAAAGTAATACCAGCACGTTTCTCAACTTCTTTTTTGAATGTTTCGATACCGTGTGTTTCTAGCGTGTATTTAGTACGCGCATGTGAACGGCTAACTCGACCACCTAGGTCACGCTGCGTTGTTACAACGGCTTCAGCCACTTCCATTACTTTATCAGCAGTGATGAAACCGAAGTCATCACCTAAACGTGGAAATGTTGTTTTATCGCCGTGTGTCATACCTAAACCAGCACCTACGACTACGTTGTAACCAGTGATCTTGTTATTTTCAATAATGGCAATGAAGTTAAGGTCATTGGCATGGATATCAACATCATTGTATGGTGGTAAAGCCACTGCAATTTTAAATTTACGTGGTAAGAAGATATTGTGATAAATCGGCTCTTCTTCCGTTTCTAATACTTTTTCACCATCTAACCAAATCTCTGCGTAAGCATTTGATTTTGGTAAGAAGTGCTCACTGATTTTTTTAGATAACTCATACACTTCTGTATGTAACTCAGACTGCTCGGGGTTAGAGGTACAGATAGTATTACGGTTAACATCACCCGCAGTAAAAATAGAATCTATATTCGCTTTGAACTTAAGTTCTTGGAATACTGATTTTAAGTTACGCTTAAAAATGCCGTGGTATTGGAAGGTTTGACGTGTCGTAATACGAATACTACCGGCGTCAGTTAATTCTTCAGCGATACGGTCAATCTCTAACCATTGCTCAGGGGTGACAACACCACCAGGAAGACGTGCTCGCAATAGGAATGAGTACAGCGGCTCAAGTTTCTGTTGTTTACGCTCAGCGCGACGGTCGCGGTTATCCTGTTGGTATAAACCGTGGAATTTAACCAGTTGTACTTCATCAGGATGGAATGAACCCGTTGTTGTATCGTTAATTCCCTCTACTAAGTTACCGCGAAGAAAATTACTTTGAATTTTAATGCGTTCGTTGTCGTGTAATTTCTGAGTCATTAGTAAACATCCCTTTGGTAGCGTTTTGCTTGGCGTAATTCTGTTAAATATTCTTCTGCATCTTCAAGGCTTAGTTTGCCTTGTTTGCTAATAATGTCGATTAATGTGCTTTGTACATCTTTAGCCATGCGATTTGCATCACCACAAACATAGAAGTGAGCACCATTTTGTAACCACTCAAAGACCTCCTTAGCATTTTCTTGTAAGCGATCTTGTACATAGATTTTTTGTGCTTGATCACGAGAGAAAGCAAGGTCTAATTTAGTTAATAAACCTGATTTTAAATAGGATTGCCATTCAACTTGATAGAGAAAATCTTCGTTAAAAGTTTGGTCGCCAAATAATAGCCAGTTTTTACCACTTGCATCACTTGCTTCTCGCTCTTGCATAAATGCACGGAAAGGGGCGATCCCAGTACCAGGGCCTACCATGATAATCGGTGTTGCTGGGTCAGCAGGTAAACGGAAGTTATGATTGTCTTCAATAAATACTTTTATTTCTTCACCTTCCTGTAAACGGTGCGACAAGAAAGTCGAAGCACTGCCTCCACGTTGCTGCCCTGCTTCATTTTCAAACACAACCGCACCGACGGTTAAGTGTACTTCGTCTTCAACCTCTGTTTGGCTAGAAGCAATTGAATATAAGCGTGGGCTACTGCGACGCAATAAAGCGATGAAGTTTTCCACTGTCACATTTTCATTACCTTCCGCAGTCACCACATCAACGATTTGATTGTTGTTGGCAAAATCACGGCAGGCATTTTTATCTTCGGCTAATTCAAGTAATTGTTTATTTTCAGTTAATGCTGCATAACCTTCTACAAAACCTGGGTGCGTACCGGTTAATTCAAACTCTTCAATTAAAGCGTCTTTTAATGATAAGGTTTTATCACCTAAGGTCACTTCGTTGTCTGCATCTAAGCCTAATTTATTAATCAGCTCATCAACCATTTGTTGATCGTTTTTAAACCACACTCCGAGTGCATCACCAGCAGTATAGTGCAAATCAGATCCAGCTAAATCAATTTCAATATGACGCACATCTTTAGCGGATTCTGTGCCAGTAATTTTTTGGCTTGTTAATAAACTTGCACTAAAAGGTGCTTGTTTATTATATTTATTCTCAGTCACGATAGTGCCAGTTGCAACAGCTGCAGTTGTTGAGGTGCCGGCTTTTTCAAGTGTTGCTTCAACAGCTGTTAGTGCTTTATCGAACCAAGCTTGTGTCACTTCTTGATAATCCACATCGGCATCTAAACGTTCGGTAATGATCTCTCCACCTAATGCTTGCAGGCGTTGTTCAAAATCTTTCCCTGTTTGGCAGAAAAACTCATAACTTGAGTCACCTAAGCCTAATACCGCAAATTTTAAACCTTCTAGCTTAGGGGCTTTTTTAGATGCTAGAAATGCATGAAGATCAATGGCATCGTCAGGTGCTTCACCTTCGCCATTAGTACTTGCAACAACAATTACATGGCTTTCATCTTTGATTGCTTTAACTTTGTAATCGGCCATTGAAACTAGCTTGTTAGGAATGCCTTTAGCTGTTGCTTGCTCAGCTAACTCTTGTGCTACGCCTTTAGCGTTACCCGTTTGTGAGCCGATTAAAATGGTTAAGCTTTGACCTGCGCTTTGTGCAAGTGCTGTAGATGTTACTGGACCTTGGCTTACGCCTGCCAAGTAACCGCTAACCCATGCAGTTTGTACTGCATCTAAGCCTGCAGTTGCTTGTTGCAATTGAGCCAGTTGAGACTCTGATAAAGGCGATGTTAAAGCCGATAAATTGTTAAGTGCCATGAAGTAATTTCCGCTATTACATTAAGATGAAGGAAGTTTACGCGAGCTTATGATTAGCACAAAAGAATAAAAGTTACTCTTTTATAACTAAATGGCATTTAAAAAGTGAGGTTTATTGTAGTTTATGGTCAAGCTTATGTATCTTATTGATTTTATTTGTCTAGTTTTCATCGGATGTGAAGGGATGAAGTAAATAACTATGCTTTTTGTTGCTGTTAATGTGTGTTTTATAAATATTTATAGAGTGGGAAACATCTTTTTATATGCCTTGTGCTGGATCGAACAAGGTATGAAAAAACAGGTATTAAGTAAATCGAGATAAAGTTTAAAAGCCACATTCGAGGTTTAATCAACGTCGTTAATAATGTGGCTTTAAAACAGCCAGAACAGTTAAAAACTATAGGTTAGAAGTGTACTTCTACACCTGCAAATAAACCGTCAACTTCTTGTGTGCCTGCAACATTATCAAACTCTAGCTCTTGTACTCGGTAACCGGCACGCACTGCGACGTTTAATAAATAAGAGTCAGGATTGAAGGTATAAGCTAAGCCAATCTGCGCATCTAACGCATCATCATCTGTCAGTGAGCCACCGATAACTTCAGCAAAAGCATGCATGCTAACACCTGGTATATGTACTTTCGCAGCTCCGTAAGCTTGGACAATTGAAGCGTCATGATTAAAGCTTTCTGTATCGGTATATGCTAATCCCAAATCAATTTCAACTAAGTCATTATCTAGCACTTCATAATATAAGATTGCGTTCATTGCTGAACTATCATTATTATTGAAATCGCTATTGCTTAAATCTGAATATTTTAATTTAACATTGGGTACTAGTGGAATAAAATGTTCAAATGCAACATAACCAGATAGGTTGTTGTCATCTTCTGTACCATTTGAATTACTAAAACTTGTTTCGTTGCTAGCGTAATCAAGACCCGCATAAACACCTAAAAAATCAGCCGTTGATGGCATACTAATTGTTGCTGCTATAACAGCGGCTAAAGCCTGTTTTTTCATGGATGTAATTTCCTTTTTTATGTTAAGTCTAGTGATGTGCTTGGTGCGACATTTCTGTCGAACCTTGGTTTTTATTGCTGTTTATTTTTTTAACGGGGGCATCAATGTTTAATTCATTTCCGTTATCAAAATAGAGTGTAACTTTAACGGATTGACCTTCAGTTAAATTATTATTTAGACCTAAAAACATAACATGGTAACCACCCGGTTGTAATGACATGCTACTATTCGCCGCTATTTCCACCGCTTCAACTTGGCGCATTTTCATCATGCCATCTTGTTTAATATGGTTATGTAACTCAACACGTTTTGCAATATCACTGTCTGCTGCAATTAATTTAATAGTCGTGTTGGTGTGGTTAGTGATTGTTAAGAAAGATGCACTATTTTTAGCATGTGGTGGTGTTGCTCTTATATATTGATCACTAACCGTTAAATCACTGGCAACGCTATTAATAGAGAATAAACAGGTACAAGCAAGTAGTAATAAGCGTTTCATAGTTCGTCCTTGTCTTTGTTATTTTTATATTGAAAGAAGTAATAATAGATGAGGTAAGCTAGTAAAATCCAAATACCGAATTTTAATAGAAAGGAAAGGGCACCCAGTACAATAAAGCTAGCGATCATAATCCCTGCTATGACCATCAAACTTAGTATCGATACGCCAAACATAAAAAGCACAAATGCTGACATTAACAGCGCGAGCAGTTCGAACATTTTACTCTCCTATAAATAAAAAATGCAAAGTACAGCGATCTGCACTTTGCATAAAGTAGTTCATCTCAGTTTTGTCACTTATCCTCGTAGTGCTTTATCACCACGTGCAATACCACAAACACCAGATCTAACTACTTCAACAATTTCACTCGCATCAGAAATTGTTGCTACAAAAGCATCCAATTTTGAACCTACACCAGTTAATTGTATGGTGTAAAGATTTTGAGTGATATCAACAATTTGGCCACGATATATATCACAAGTACGTTTTACTTCTTCACGTGCTTCGCTACCGACAGTACGTACTTTAACCAATAACAATTCACGTTCTACATGTGCACTTTGAGTTAATTCAGTAACGCGTAACACATCCACTAGTTTATGTAGTTGTTTCATCATCTGCTCAAGCTCCGCATGATTAACAACATCTGTTGTAATAGTCATACGAGATAACGTTTTATCGTTAGTCGGTGATACGGTTAATGATTCAATGTTGTAAGCTCGTTGTGAAAAAAGACCAACAACACGAGACAATGCGCCTGATTCGTTCTCTAGTAAAACAGCTATAATTCTACGCATCAGTTTTCTCCGTTTTGCTTAGGTACATATCTTCCATACTGCCAGATTTTATTTGCATCGGATAAACATGTTCTTCTGGATCAATCGCAACATCAATAAAGACAACACGATCTTTTAATTCGAATGCACGTATTAATGCAGGCTCAAGTTCTTCAATTTTATCAACTTTAATACCGATATGGTTATAGGCTTCAGATAATTTAACAAAATCAGGCACACTATCCATATAAGAATGAGATTGACGACCACCATAGAACATTTTTTGCCACTGTTTTACCATACCTAGAGAGCGATTGTTCAATAGTAAAATCACCAGAGGAATGTTGTATTGCATACAAGTTGATAACTCTTGAATGTTCATCTGAATAGAGCCATCACCAGTGACACAAACAACTGGACGATCTGGGAAAGCTATTTTACAACCCATTGCAGCTGGTAAGCCGAAGCCCATCGTACCTGCACCACCTGAGTTAATCCATTGGCGAGGTTCTTTAAACGGATAATATTGCGCAGCAACCATTTGATGTTGACCAACATCAGAAGTAACGATGGCATCACCTTTCGTTACTTTATATAAACATTGGATCACTTGTTGAGGTTTGATATGTGTATCTGATGTTTTGTAAGCAAGGCAATCTTTAGCGCGCCACTCATTAATCTGATCCCACCAAGCATTAATACTTTCACTATCATTAGTCGCTTGAGTTTCTTCGATTAGATCTAACATCTGCTGCAATACCACTTCAACACTACCTACAATCGGTAAGTCTGCGTGAATATTTTTTGAAATAGATGTCGGGTCGATATCAATATGCATGATTTTTGCGTTTGGACAGAATTTATCTACATTATTAGTCACACGGTCATCAAAGCGAGCACCACAAGAAAAAATCAAATCTGCATTATGCATTGAGTTGTTTGCTTCGTAAGTACCGTGCATGCCTAACATACCGATAAATTGTTTGTGCTCACCAGGAAATGCGCCTAAACCCATCAAGGTATTGGTTACTGGTAGGTTTAACTTTTCAGCAAGTTCTAATACTTGTTTTGATGCATTAGCAATAATGGCACCACCACCCACATATAACACAGGTTTTCTAGCATTTACTAATGCTGCTACAGCGCGTTTTATTTGCCCTTTATGGCCACTTAAAGTTGGGTTATATGAACGTAAGCTAATGTTTTCAGGATATTCATAAGGGAATTTGTTAAGTGGGTTTTGTACATCTTTTGGCAGTTCGATAACTACTGGACCCGGTCGACCCGTTGAAGCAATATAAAATGCCTTTTTGATAGCCATTGGGATTTCTTCAGCGGTACGGCATGAAAAGCTATGTTTTACAATTGGACGAGAAACACCGATCATGTCGGTTTCTTGGAAAGCATCGTCGCCAATCCAGAACGTAGGTACTTGACCTGATAAAACAACTAATGGAATTGAATCCATGTAAGCCGTTGCAATACCTGTAATACAGTTTGTTGCGCCTGGCCCCGCTGTTACTAATACACAGCCTACTTTACCGGTTGCTCGTGAGTAAGCATCAGCCATGTGTACTGCAGCTTGCTCATGACGTACTAAATAATGTTCAATTTTATCAGATTGAAAAATTGCATCGTATATATCTAAAACTGAACCGCCTGGGTAGCCAAAGATATGTTCTATACCTTCGTCCTGTAGTGAACGCACTACCATTTCGGCGCCTGAAAGCATTTCCATAATTTGTATCCTTATACAATCGGTTAATTGCGTCGTTTTCTACCTGTATCGGATAGAAGCGAACCTTGCTTAAATGAACCTTTAACTTTACGTTAATGAAAATAAAATGCATCTAATAAAAGTAAAAAATTGTATTTTTTTTCTATTTTTTTAGTTTCTTAGGGATTTTGAAAATACGCTAAATACTAATAACAAGCATTTAGCGTATTTAGAGCGATAACAAGCGTGTTTATACTTATTCATAATATTTAAATAATAAGGTGTTGGCTTATCAATATTGATATTGCTTGAGTGCCTATAGGGTTTAAAAATCAACTCAATTTGCTGCAATTAAAGTGAGTTCGAGGCAATCTGTAGATTCTCCGCTGCAAGATGCTTATTAATTTTAAATGTTCTCTATTTATTTTATCGATAATTGGTTAAAATTCGGCTCTTTTTACGAATATATCAATAGTGAGCCTCAATGTTTGAAGTAAACCCTATTCTTAATCAACTTAAAGACCTGACTGAGCGTGCTGAAATGCTTAGGGGGTACCTTTGACTATGATTCAAAAGTGGAACGACTTGAAGAAGTTAGCCGTGAACTAGAATCTTCTGAAGTATGGAATGATCCAGAACATGCACAAGCATTAGGAAAAGAACGTAGTAGCCTTGAATTAGTGGTGAAAACCATTGATGCATTAACAGAAGGTACTGACGATATTGAAATGCTGGTGGAGATGGCTGTAGAAGAAAGCGACCAAGACAGCTTTGATGAAGCGGTTAAAGAAGCCAATGACCTTGAAAAGCAACTTGAAGTGCTAGAGTTTCGCCGGATGTTTTCGGGCAAACAAGATGCATGTTCTTGTTATCTTGATATTCAATCAGGTTCAGGCGGTACAGAAGCGCAAGATTGGGCAAATATGCTGTTACGTATGTATTTACGTTGGGGTGAAGCTAATGGATATAAAACCGAGCTAATGGAAGCGACACCTGGTGATGTTGCAGGCATTAAAGGCGCGACTATTCGTTTTAGTGGTGAATATGCCTATGGTTGGTTACGTACTGAAACCGGTGTACATCGTTTAGTGCGTAAGTCACCCTTTGACTCATCGGGTAAACGCCATACCTCGTTTGCATCGGCATTTATTTACCCTGAAATCGATGACAATATCGATATTCAAATTAATCCTGCTGATTTACGTATTGATGTATATCGTGCCTCAGGAGCGGGTGGGCAGCACGTTAATACAACCGAGTCGGCTGTACGTATTACGCATACGCCAACCAATATTGTTGTACAGTGTCAAAATGACCGTTCACAACATAAAAATAAAGACCAAGCGATGAAACAATTACGTGCCAAATTATATGAGCACGAATTACAATTACAAAATGCAGAAAAGCAGATCAATGAAGATGGTAAGTCTGATATTGGCTGGGGTAGCCAAATTCGTTCTTACGTCTTGGATGACTCTCGTATTAAAGATTTACGCACCGGTGTTGAAAACCGTAACACCCAAGTAGTATTAGATGGCGATTTAAATAAATTTATCGAAGCAAGTCTGAAATCTGGATTATAAATAGAGTAAATAGCATGTGCCTTATATTCACGTACGTAATATAAGGCACATTTAGAAACAAATTATGTAAGACACTAAACCGATAGGAACTATCATGTCAGAGCAAAACCAAGCAGAAGCACCACAAGAAGAGTTGAACGATATTTTAACAGCACGTCTAGAAAAATTAGATGCTATGCGTGAAAAGGGACAAGCATTCCCGAATGATTTCCGTCGTAAAAATATCTCAGATGAACTGCATAAGCTTTATGACGAAAAGAGCAAAGAAGAACTAGAAGAGTTAGCCGTTGAAGTTAGCGTCGCTGGCCGTATGATGACACGTCGTATTATGGGTAAAGCAAGCTTTGCGACTATCCAAGATATGGGCGGTCAAGTTCAAGTCTATGTTGCACGTGATAACTTAGCTGAAGGTTTTTACAATACTGAATTCAAAAAATGGGATTTAGGCGATATTGTTGGTGCTACTGGTGTTTTATTTAAAACAAAAACAGATGAATTAAGCATTAAAGTATCAGAAATCCGTATTTTGACTAAAGCACTGCGTCCATTACCTGATAAATTCCACGGGTTATCAGATACTGAAGCTTGTTACCGTCAACGTTACCTTGATTTAATTGCTAATGAATCTTCTCGTAAAACATTTATTTTACGTAACAAGATCGTAACCGCTATCCGTACTTACTTAAATGAACGTAATTTCATGGAAGTAGAAACGCCAATGTTACAAGCTATCCCGGGCGGAGCAACGGCTAAGCCTTTTGAAACATTCCATAATGCATTAGATTTACCTATGTATTTACGTATTGCGCCAGAATTAAATCTTAAACGTTTAGTAGTTGGTGGCTTTGAGCGTGTATTTGAAATTAACCGTAGCTTCCGTAACGAAGGTGTTTCAACGCGTCATAACCCTGAATTCACTATGATTGAGTTCTACCAAGCTTACGCTGACTACATTGACCTAATGAACTTAACAGAAGATATGTTACGTACTATTACTGAAAATGTATTAGGCTCAAGCATTGTTAAATACGGTGAAGAAACGTTTGATTTTGGCAAACCTTTTATACGTTTAACAATGAAAGAGTCAATCCTTGAATATAACGAAGGCATCGAAGCTGCTGAATTAGAAAGCATGGAAGGATTAAAAGCCTTAGCAAAACGTTTAGACATTCACTTAAAAGATAGTTGGGGCGAAGGTAAAGTCTTAACAGAGATCTTTGAAGAGACGGCTGAGCACAAGTTAATGCAACCTACGTTCATTACTGCTTACCCTGCGGAAGTGTCACCATTAGCTCGTCGTAACGATGAAAACCCAGAAGTAACAGATCGTTTCGAATTCTTTGTCGGTGGTCGTGAATTAGCGAATGGATTCTCTGAGTTAAATGATTCACAAGACCAAGCGCAACGTTTCATGGATCAAGTCGCACAGAAAGAATCGGGTGATGATGAAGCAATGTTCTACGATGCTGATTACATTACTGCACTAGAGCATGGTTTACCACCAACAGCTGGTGAAGGTATTGGTATCGACCGTTTAGTGATGTTGTTTACTGATAGCCATACGATTCGTGACGTATTATTATTTCCACATATGCGCCCGCAAGCTAAATAATTATTATAAGATAACCTTCTACTGAATATTATCTTGGTAAATAAAAGCCTCGTTTTTCACGGGGCTTTTTTATCACCAGAAAATGTCGTACCTTTTAACTTTTAACTTTTAACTTTTAACTTCTAACTTTCGACTTTGACATGGGATAAAATGCGATCAGCTAGAAATTCAACTGGCTTTCTAATTGTGCAATAAAGTGATTTAAACCCGCTTCATCCACTTCATTAAAACGCTCGGTTATTGGACTATCAATATCCAATACTGCCACTGTTTTGCCATTGTAATTGATAGGAATAACAATTTCAGATTGGCTCGCTGCATCACAAGCAATGTGTCCTGGGAATTCATGTACATCGGCAATGCGTTGTGTTGTATTAGTACTGAAGGCTTTCCCGCAAACACCCTTGTCTAGATCGATGCGGTAACAAGCAACATTGCCTTGAAATGGCCCCAATACCAATTGCTCGCCCTTTAAAACGTAAAAACCTACCCAGTTTATATTGTTTAAATTCATGTTTAGTAATGCACTGATATTAGCTAGTTTGGCAGTTAAATCTTGTTCATCTTCAATCAATGCTAAGGCTTGTTTAGTCAGTAATTGATAGTCGGCTAATGTTTTCATTTTTATCTACTTAATTAATGGTTATATGGCATAGAGAATAAATATTTTTATTTTTAACGCAAGCATAAATCACTGTGTAGCAAGCGATGTGAGTGAAAGTATGGTTTTTTTTAAATTTAAATACTTTTTTTACCTATTTTGCACATTCTTTGCACATTCAATTGTTAGCCTAGTATTAGTAATTTTATCTTGAGAGGATCTTTTAATGAAAAAATGTGTAAATGTAATGATTGCATTAGCAATGGTTGTGGGTGTAACCAGTCAAAGTTATGCACAAGACTCACAGGAAAGGGGACCTAAAGGTGCTCGGCCTGATTTCTCAAGCATTGATAGCAATAATAGTGGTGAAATTGATTTTGATGAGTTTTCAGCACAAACATTGCCTCATGGTGATCACCAAACCGTATTTGATGATATTGATGCAGATGGTAACGGTGTGATTAGTGAGCAAGAATTTAGCGATCATAAACCACCTCGTCCACAACAACGTCAATAACAGGAAGCATTCTTATGATTAGTTCAATCAGTTCTGGTTCATCAGTCACAATGCCTACGTCATCACGTTCAGAGAAAGTATTAACGGAAGAGCAACAAACGCTTATTTCAGACACATTATCTGAACTGGATGCAGACAATTTAACAACAGCCGATGCCTTAAGTATTATCGATACATTTTCTGAGGCTGGTATTGAGCCAGGCAAAGCTATGGAATCTGCATTGTCTGAATTGGGTTTTGGTGCAAAAGAGATTGGTGATTTAGCCAATGTCGAAGGCGATCGTCCACCTCCGCCGCCACCTCCTGCGCAAAGTTCAGATGAAATCAGTTCAATGGCGAGCTATTTAGAAGAATTGTTAGAAGAAACGTTAGCGGCGAATGATGCCGACAGTGTTGAACAATTAACTGAAGAGCAGCGTTTCTCTGTGTACGCACAGGTGATGGAGAAATTTGGTATCGAAGAGGGTGACTCTTTAATTGATACCGTTGCCTAGTGACATTCCATTTAGCTGATAGCTCTTTTTTATTAGCGCATGACTGTATTATGTAACCTCAGTGCTGGATATGCATTGAGGTTATTTATTTTTATAATCATCAATCATCGTTTTAATAGTACGCTTACTGCATATTTTCATCATTTCTGTTTATTCAACTTACTCAACCATCAAACGCTTATTTGAATAGACTATTCATTTGCGTTTGATAAGTGCTTTGTCATATTAAAGTCATTCACATGATAAATTGAATAACAGATGCGCATCTATCTCAAAGGCTAGATACACAAGCAAATAGAGTAACCGACTGTATTGAGTTAGGTATCAGAGTTAGGTAATAGTATCGCTAATGATAGTTAGGTAATGGCATAGTTAATGAGAGACAACGGGATGTTGGATGGATAGTCAGATGAGTGCATTTAATAGCATCATTAATTGATATGATTATTAAGTAATAACTACGTTAGTATTTCTAAATATCAGTTTAGGTTCAACAATGAATGTGCTGTGATCTATTTAACTATCAGCGATTTAACTATCAGCGATTTAACTGTCAGCTATTTAACTGTCAGCTATTTAACTATGAGCGATTAACATATGCAGTAATTCGATCCTGGTAAACCCTAAACAAGTGTTAACTGATACGATTATTTAGTAACGAGTATTGATAAAGAGAACCGTCATAATGAAAATCCATAACAAACTTTTTTTAGTTTTTTTCAGCTTTAGTTTATTACTCGTGACAGCTTTGGTACTACTCATTCAATGGAGTATTGGTAAGGGGATTGTTGAATATGTTAACAGTAAACAGATGGAGTCATTGCAGCCTTTAGTGGTTCAGCTGCAGCAAGAATATAAAAAAGATGGCACTTGGCAAGGGTTGCAAGGTCAACATAAAAGGTTTGGCGATTTACTGTTTTTCAACTTGAGTCATAATGATGACGAACCCTCGCCGACAGAATTAACGAGAAGACCTCCTCCTGAATTTGGTCGACCGCCCCCCCCAAGAGACGGAGTTCCTCGGCCGATGCAAAGACCTGGCTTTGCTTTGTTTGATCAAGACAACAATCTAGTGGCAGGGCATTATATTGAAGGGTCTGAATACAGTAAAACGTTGCTCGAGGTTGATAATAAAAATATTGGTTGGTTAATGATCCCGCAACACAAAAAAATAACCGATGGTTATGAACTCGATTTTATCAAACAACAGCAAAGTTACTTATGGATCATTGCCTTAGTTGCGATGGGGCTAGTGGTGTTAATCACTTTTCCATTAGCACGCCATATTGCTGAACCTATTAAGAAAATAATTTTTGGCATGCACCAGTTGACCCAGGGTAATTATCTTCAACATATCGATGTAAATAGAAAAGATGAGCTGGGCGAATTAAGCAGAGACTTTAATGAATTAGCATTAACACTGCATGAGAATGAAGATGCACGTAAACGTTGGTTAGCGAATATATCACATGAATTACGAACACCGGTGGCGATTCTAAGGGGGGAATTAGAGGCCATGCTCGATGGGGTGCGTCCACTCGAGAAAAGTAATATTGATTCAGCTAACGATGAAGTGAAACATTTGCAGCACCTTATTGATGACTTACATCAACTAACAAGCGCGGATATAGGTGGTATGCATTATCGTAAAAAAAATATTAACTTAAGCGACTGGTTAGCCTCAGAGGTTAATAAATTTAGCAGTTACTTATCGGTTGCTGGAACCTCGTTGACAGTTGATATTAAAGCACCTGTTGCGATTATTTTTGCTGATAGTATTCGCTTATGTCAGTTGTTTGAAAACTTGATGAACAATTGCATTAAATACGCTGAAGCGAATGTAATGAAAATATCACTGGTTGTTGAGCAACAAGCAATGAATCCCATTGTGAGAGTGACAGTAGAAGATAATGGTGTGGGAGTGCCTGAACAGCATTTATCACATTTATTTGAATATTTATATCGTGTTGAAGATTCAAGAAATCGTAAAACTGGGGGGGCTGGTCTTGGATTGTCTATTTGTGCGCATATTGTTACTGCACATCAAGGGCATATTTATGCACAAGCGTCTGAACTGGGTGGATTAGCGATCATTATTGAGCTACCGTTGAGCCAATAATGTATTTGATCTGTTTTGGATGATTGAGACTTGCTTCTTGAAACTTAGCTATTTAGCGATTCAGTAGCAGTACTCTAGATCATTGTAAGTTTTGGGCAGGTGTTACCTTTTGGTGACATAGGGGGTAAATCATTAAGGTTGATAATGTGTCAAATTCAATATTGATTGTAGAAGATGAAATAAAGCTAGCTAATTTGTTAGCTGATTACTTCAAGCTAACTGAGTATCAGCCACAGCAAATTCATCATGGAGATCAAGTGGTGAGCTGGGTAAAAGCGAACCAACCAACGGTCATATTATTGGATATTATGTTACCAGGTAAAGACGGTATTACGCTGTGTAAGGAAATTCGCCAATTTTCTAACGTACCTATTTTGATGGTGACAGCCAAAGTCGATGAAGACGACCGGTTGTTAGGTTTAGACTTAGGTGCTGATGATTATATTTGTAAACCATTTAGCCCTAAAGAAGTGGTGGCCAGAGTCAAAGCGGTATTAAGAAGAGGCCAGCTGAACAACGTTGCTATTGAACCGGATTTAAAGTTAGATCAAGAACGCTTAGTAGTTAGTTTTAATCACATCGAAATTGCACTGACTTCTGTTGAGTTTCAATTGCTTAAACCACTTGCTAATAAACCGGGGCGGATCTTTACGCGTGAACAATTAATGCAGAGCATGTATTCAGATGACCGCATTGTTAATAATCGTACCATTGATAGTCATATTAAAAAATTAAGAAAAAAATTGGCAGATATCAGCCAAGGCCAAGATCTTATTCAATCAGTATATGGTGCAGGCTATCGGTTAGTGGTGGAGTCAGCTCCATCAGCTTAATTTAGTGGTTAACTACTGTCGGAGTGGGAAAAGGGCAGTTCAAACAGCATCATTGAGTTATCTCTTATGATGACAACCCAGTACTACACAGGCATATTTTTTAGGTTGCAAGAATCATCTTATAGATAGGTATCAATAGTTGGAAGGGCAAGGGGATAACTAAATTTTAGACAAAAAAATACCTGCTCGAAAGCAGGTATTTTAAAACATTAAAGTATTGTTACTGATTACTCAGCTTCAACAATTTCAAGGTTTACAATTGAAGTTACGTCAGAATGTACTGTAACAGTGATCTCGTAAGAACCTGTTAAACGTAAAGCACCTTCAGGAAGACGAACTTCACTTTTAGCAACAGCTACACCAGCAGCAGTGATTGCATCAGCAATATCACGCGTACCGATTGAACCGAACAGTTTACCAGCATCACCAGCTTTAGAAGTGATAACAACCGCTTCTAATGCAGAGATAGCTTCACCACGTGCTTGAGCAGCAGCTAGGTTAGCAGCTTGCTTAGCTTCTAATTCAGCACGACGTGCTTCAAAAGCTTCTAAGTTTGCTTTGTTTGCTGGAACAGCTTTTTGCTGTGGGAAAAGAAAGTTACGTGCGTAACCTGCTTTAACGTTAACTTTATCGCCAAGTTTACCAAGGTTAGCAACTGTATCTTGTAGAATAATTTCCATAATATATAGCTCCTATTTACTTGTGTAAATCTGTGTAAGGTAAAAGCGACAAGTAACGTGCACGTTTGATAGCGCGCGCTAGTTGGCGTTGGTATTTTGCACATGTGCCAGTAATACGGCTAGGTACGATTTTACCACTTTCAGTGATATAGTTTTTTAATGTAACAACGTCTTTGTAATCAATCTCAACAACTTTTTCAGCTGTGAATCGACAGAATTTACGACGGCGAAAATAACGAGCCATGGTAGTTCCTTAAATTTGTTCTATGTACTGAGCATGCAACACCAACTTACCAAGATTACTCTTGCTCTGATGATAAGTGATAAAACCACTTACTTTAATTTGCATACCTTTCGATAATTTATTCTTCAACTGACTTGCTAATGGTCCACTTGTTGCAATTGGCATATAACAATATGTATTGCGTGGTAATCCAGCTTCTTCTTGCACTGAACGATGTTCTATCGTCAGGTTACAGTGTTCAATGCCGCTAGGGCTTGTTTTATGTATCGGCTTTTCAGTTACGATACCTGTAAGTTGCAAAAAGTTATCAGTCACTCAGTTTCTTATGCTTCTGCTTCTGCTTCTGTTGCAGCAGGCGCAGCTGGTGCAGCATCAAAATCTGGACGTGGAGCACGAGGAGCACGTTCAACACGTTCTTCTTTTGCTTTAGCCACTACAGATGCTTCAGTTACAGCAGATTTAGTACGCATGATCATGTTGCGGATCACAGCGTCGTTGAAACGGAAAGCAGTTTCCAAATCATCGATTACTGTTTGCTCAGCTTCAATATTCATAAGAACATAGTGTGCTTTGTGTAGTTTGTTAATTGGGTAAGCCAGTTGACGACGACCCCAATCTTCTAGACGATGAACAGTACCACCTGCTTCTGTGATAGAAGTAGTGTAACGCTCGATCATACCATTAACTTGTTCACTCTGATCTGGGTGAACCATAAATACGATTTCATAATGACGCATATAAAAATCGCTCCTTACGGGTTAGTAGCTTCATAATTTGGCTCAGCCGTACCAAGTAGAAGCAAGGAACAAAAAGGGTGGCTGATTTAAGCCGGCAGATTGTACAGTTTAGCGACAACTTACGCAAGCAACAAAAGCAAGATAAATACAAAGTTAATGAGAACTTTTGCTTATTGTTTGCATCTATACACTAACAATCTAAAATACTTCGGTTCCCTAATCATTTAAATGAGTTAATTTTGCCTAAATCAGCCTTCCTTTATATCTTAATTATTAACCTTCTCGTGCTAGGTGTGAATATTGGGCTATACATGACACCTCAGGCAATCACTTCTACTACTGAAGTGACAATAGGTGCGAATGCAGGCGCGACAAATATTCAAGCCGATGGTGCACTGGGCAATGCTGTCGATAGAACCATTAATAGCGATGCTGGTGTTGCAGGCGCAAAGCCGAATAGTTCGGCGAATACAACACTATCGACAAAAAAAGAGGCTATCGAACTAGCGCAGCAGTTAAAGCAGCAATCGGCAGAGAAGTTAAAGCAACAACAGCAGCAAACTCAACTGGCTTATTTATTAGCTGAAAACCAACGCTTAATTGACAAAATATCGACGCTAGATAATCAAGTAAATATTCAAGAATCATATTTAGTAGAAAGCCAACAAAAAGAGAAGCAGCTTAAGGCGCTATTAAAAAAAGAGCGTTTACAACATGCTAGTTTATTAAGCTCGCCTATCAATCGCATTAAAACGTCCATCGATCAACAACCCGATCTGCTTAAAAATAAAAAGGCAGGTCAAGGTAGCATTGAAGAAAATAATGCTATTGCAGATCAAGACTTCATTGATATTGCAATTGAAAACAACAGCATCAAAACAGATATTGTTGATTCAAATGAAGAGATAATAGAGTTACCGGATCGCTTTAGCGGTGCTGTCGAATTCGGTTTTAAGTATGAGCAAGATAATCAAATTACACAAAACTTACGCGGGCGATTGATATTAGATTACAACGAAGTGGATCAATACAATATTAACAGTGATATTGAGTTTAAGTCTGAATCGGAAGACAGTGAAGAAACCGCGCAAAAGCTTCGCTGGCAGTTACAGGGAAACTACAATTTAGACCCAATGAACTTAGTTTTTGTCCGTAGTGATATTAAACGTAGTAAATTTGCATCTTATGAGCAGGAAGATATCTTTACCGTTGGTTACGGGCATATTTTCTTTAATGAAAATAACCATAAATTTAACACTGAGTTTGGCCCCGGCTATAAATTCGCTGAGCCGAATGCTGATGAAGATGCTGTTTCTATTAATGAATTTATATTACGTACACGGCTGAATTATGAAAGGATTGTGAGTGAAAGCTTGCAAGTGTCGTTACAAGGAGTATTTGAAGTAGGGCATTCTAATAGTGTTTATGGTGTGGAGTTTAAAGCTCAGAATAGAATTTATCAGCAGTTATATTTAATCTTCGATGTTGACTATAAATATAATCAAAATGTACCTGAGAATACTGAAAATAAAGAGGTTTCGACGGGGTTTAATATTCAATATGCATTCTAGTAAAAAAAGAAACGCTACACAGCGAGTAATGACTGCCTAGCGTTGATTGATTTTATTTGTCGTGAACCGAAATTGCTGATTTTTTAGCTTAACAATAACTTGATTTAAGATATTTTTTTGCTTTTTACTTCTTATTTAACGGCGTTGGCGTACCACTTCAAATAAACAAATACCCGTTGCAACCGATACATTTAAACTTGAAACAGCACCTGCCATTGGTAATTTAATCAGTTCATCACAATGTTCGCGTGTTAAACGGCGTAGCCCTTTGCCTTCCGCTCCCATCGCTAACGCCATGCCACTTTGTAGCTTACAATCATAAAGGCTTTGTTCTGCTTCACCGGCGGTACCGTAAATCCAGATCCCTTTGTCTTGTAAACCACGCATCGCACGCGCTAGGTTAGTCACATGGATTAATGGAATCGATTCTGCTGCGCCACAGGCCACTTTACGTACTACTGGTGTTAAGCTGGCTGAGTTGTCTTTAGGAATGATCACTGCGTGTACGCCAGCTGCTTCAGCGCTTCGTAAACAAGCGCCTAAATTGTGCGGGTCGGTTACACCATCTAAAATCAATAAAAAAGGAGGTACATCGAGAGCCGCTAAAATAGGCTCTAGATCATTGTCAGTTAATACTTTCATCGCTTTTACACGTGCCATAATACCTTGGTGCTGCTCTCCATCAGATTTGTCATCTAATGCTTTACGTTGCATCAATTGTACTGAGACACCCCATTCTTTTGCTTTGTTAAGCACATCATTTAAACGTTCGTCATCACGTCCTTTTAGGGCGTAAATTTCAATAACACGTTCTGGTTGTTTTTCTAATAGCGCATCAACGGCATGCATACCGTAAATAATTTCACTTTTACTCATGTTGTTTCTCTAATCTTTAATATCTAAATCGGGATAAGTTCTATAGTCGCTAATTGACAGTGAGTAAATTAGCGACTTAGACAGAAATGTTATTATTCTGCTTTCTTAGCCTTGTTACGTGTACGTTCAGCACGTCCTGGACGACTTTTCTTGGTTGCTGTTGTTTTTTTCTTCTTAGACGACGCAGTATTCTTTTCGCCTTGTGCCACTTTTCTTTGCGGCTTTTTCTTTTGCTTGTTAGCAGCCTTTCTCTTTGCAAGCTCTTCTTCTGTTAGTTTTTTGCCTGTTCGTTTAACTGCTCTTTTAGGTTGCTGAGTTGATTCATCATCCGTTGCTTGCTTGGATTGCTGCTCTTCTTCGCTTCCTGACTTACTGCGTGCGCGTTTGTCGATAGGGCGATCTGACGTCTTACTTTCAGGTTTACGGCCTCGCTTACGTTGACCAGCGACTGCTTCATCGGCTAATTCAAAATCAATTTTTTTATCGTCTAAATTAACAGAAAGTACTTTCACTTCTAATACGTCACCAATACGATAAACACGACCAGTTCGCTCACCTTTTAAGGTTTGTTTGCCGGCATCAAAAATATAGTAATCAGACACTAAGCCAGTGACATGCACTAAACCATCGATATGAATATCATTTAAGCGTACAAAGAAACCAAAGTTGGTAACAGCTGCAATAGTACCAACCATAGTATCGCCTATATGGTCTTGCATATATTCACATTTTAATGCGTCAGCTACATCACGTGTAGCATCATCGGCACGGCGTTCTGTCATTGAACAATGCTCACCTAAAAATCCCATTTCATCGTGTTGATAATGGTAACCGCCGGTTTCAGTCCATTTCTGTTTCAGTTGACCTGCTTCTTGATGTTTCACTATATATTTAATAGCGCGGTGTAAAATCAAGTCTGGGTAACGACGAATTGGCGAAGTAAAGTGAGAATACTCTTCTAATGCTAAACCAAAATGACCTAAGTTTTCATCTTGATACACGGCCTGCTTCATTGAACGCAGTAACATGGTTTGCAATAGTTCACTATCTTCACGGTCAGCAAAGGTTTCCGCTAAATCTGCATAGTCACGAGGGTCTGGTTTATCTCCGCCACCAAGACTTAAACCTAATTCGGCTAAAAACGAGCGGAAGTTCGCTAATTTTTCTTCGCTTGGGGTTTCATGTACACGGAATAAAGCAGCGGCATCGGCAGCACCAATTAAACGGGCAGAAGCAACGTTTGCTTGGATCATACATTCTTCAATGATCTTATGCGCATCGTTACGCACTAGCGGCACAATCGCATCAATCTTACGTGCTTCATTAAAGAGGAAACGAACTTCTAATGTTTCAAATTCCATACCGCCACGAATATGACGTGCTTTTTTGAAGGCTTTATAAAGATGTTCTAATTCTTCTAAGTGAGGCACTAATGGCTGGTACTGTTCACGAAGAGGTTGATCACCCTCTAAAATAGCTGCCACTTTAGTGTAAGTGAAACGCGCGTGAGAGTTCATTACTGCTTCGTAAAATTTATAATCTGTTAATTGACCGGATTGAGAAATAACCATTTCGCTGACCATACATAAACGGTCAACCTGAGGGTTTAAAGAACATAAACCATTCGATAATACTTCAGGTAGCATAGGAATAACTTGGTCTGGGAAATAAACAGAGTTACCGCGGTTAATCGCTTCTTTATCTAAAATTGTCCCTTTGCCAACGTAATAACTTACATCGGCAATCGCAACCCATAAGCGCCAGCCGCCACCAGGTTCTTTTTGACAGAATACTGCATCATCAAAGTCACGTGCATCTTCACCATCAATAGTCACTAAGGGTAAATCACGTAGATCTACACGACCTTTTTTAGCTTCTTCAGGCACAAACTCACCAAATGGTTCCAGCTCTTTATCTAAACCTTCAGGCCATTCATGCGGAATGTCATGTGTGCGAAGCGCAATTTCAACTTCCATACCCGGCTCCATATCTTGGCCAAGTACTTCTGTTATTTTACCCGTTGCAGTAAAACGCGCTTTAGGACGTTGTAAAATTTCTACTACAACTATCTGGCCATGGCGAGCACCGCCATTGTTTTCTTTTTGAATAATGATTTCTTGGTTAATACGAGAATCGTCTGGAATAACAGATGAAACGCCATCTTCAACAAAGTAGCGGCCAACAATTGTTTCTTGGCGAGCTTCTAATAAGCGTACAAAACGCGCTTCAGTACGTCCACGTGAATCTACTTTTACTGGTTGCGCTAATATAGTGTCACCGTGGAATAAAAATCGCATTTGGTGATTAGGTAAAAATAGGTCTTTACCTTCGTCTTCAGTTTTTAAGAAACCAAATCCATCTTTGTGGCCAATAACTTTACCTTTAGCAAGGTTAAGTTTGTCAGGCAAACCATAAGTTGCATTGCGACACCAAACTAATTGGCCATCACGTTCCATCGCTTTTAAGCGACGTCTTAGTCCTTCGGCTTCTTCGTCACTGCTGAGAGAGAAAGCATTAAATAATGCATCGCGAGTGATCGGTTTACCGTGTTTTTCGATAAAAGCTAAAATAAACTCACGGTCAGGGACAGGGTGTTCATAAATTTTGGGTTCTTGATCTACAGTAGGATCTAAAGTCATAGTTGTAACTCTTTATAAGGCAATTAATGAAAGTATATCTGAAAATGACTGAAAGCCTGCTTGAATTCAACTATTAAGCGTAATTAATCAAAAAAAATTGATTTTTTTTGTTTTTTTGTCTAATTGCTCATCTATTGAGCAAGTAAACCCTTATTTTCAAAAAAAACACAAAAAAGACTAGACAGGTTTTGCAGTGTTAAGTATTATCCGCGCCACGCTAAAGACGTGAGCACCCGTAGCTCAGCTGGATAGAGCGTTGCCCTCCGGAGGCAAAGGCCACAGGTTCGAATCCTGTCGGGTGCGCCATATTTTCGGATTGCAACATTAATACAGTTCTTTAGTTTATAGTGGCGGATGTAGCTCAGTTGGTAGAGCCCCGGATTGTGATTCCGGTTGTCGCGGGTTCAAACCCCGTCATTCGCCCCATCTTTTCTTGATGTAAAACTAGATACTCGGTGATTAGCGCAGCTTGGTAGCGCATCTCATTGGGTTTATAAAGAGTTGGACCAGAGGGTCTGACCCACAGAAAAAAACTGTAAAATAAAATACTCGGTGATTAGCGCAGCTTGGTAGCGCATCTGGTTTGGGACCAGAGGGTCAGAGGTTCGAATCCTCTATCACCGACCACATTTAAGAATCCTGCTTAGCGTTACTGCTAAGCAGGATTTTTTCGTTTCTGAACCTGAAAATTGTCTTTTAATGGTTTGACCTTACAGGATTGCTCAGACACAAAGCTGTCGCTTGAAAACATTGCTCATATATAAAGCTTCGCTTTTTCGCTGCTGCATCTATCACCGACCACATTTAAGAATCCTGCTTAGCGTTATTGCTAAGCAGAATTTTTTCGTTTCTGAACCTGAAGATTGTCTTTCAATGGTTTGACCTTACAGGATTGCTCAAACACCAAGCTGTCGCTTGAAAACATTGCTCATACATAAAGCTTCGCTTTTTCGCTGCTCCATCTATCACCGACCACATTTGAATAATCCGCTTTAGATTTTGCCTTGTCTGCGCTCGTCCAGTCAGTTTGATATTTCATTGCTTGGTGTTTCGCCCTTGCGGCGAGTTCATTTTCTTTATACGAACAAAGAAAACGGAACCAAAAGAAAATCGCCCCAATTCGTTTTTTTAATCTGAATCAATAACAGCCTTCTGAACGCACCGCTCATACTCGACATCCATGTCTCGAACTGAGCTAGCAACGGCCTCCATGCCTTAGCTTGCTAAAGTCAGCGATTGATTCAGAAAAACTCAACGGGAAAGTTGTCGTAGCCATGTTAAGTATCGCTTTTTGAGGCGCAGGATTCGTATTGCCTATTTTAATATGTTGAATTTAGTTAATTAGTTAAGTTATAGCTCGTCTGCGCTCGTCCAATCCGTTTGATATTTCATTGCGTGGTGTTTCGCCCTTGCGGCGACTTTATCTGGATAAGTCTCGGCCTTCTTAACCTACGGTCATATGTATCGCCAATATATAATAATGATAGCTACCTGAGCTAATACTTCTTCGGTACTTTGTCTATTACTGGCTGCATTTTAAGATGCGTTTCATCTTCTGAATTAAACATTTTTTTGTTTAATAAATATCTGTTCTATTTCAAATGCTCGATGATTAAGGCTGCTTATTACTTATACATATAATAGTAGAGGATCAAATTTTGCTGCTTTATCTGTAAGGTTGTTGCATTGAGTATTTAATAAGGAGCTTTAATAATATGCCTATGCTGTAAACCAAATATTTCTGTTATGGCCGTTTTGTAAAGTAGCTATACCTATTCCCTATTAATATTTGTTCACTATCACTATCAATTCGCTCTCAATCTCTTTTCGCTGTCAATGTCTATTTAGTATTAAGAGCTTTCCATTATTAATATCTATCCATTTTATTAATGTAAAGAACAGAGGCTGAATGCTTGTTGGTTGGCTTAATGTCAGGAACGTTGTCGTTTATTTAATGTAATTACGAATCAAGTAAAAGCATGGAAAACTCAAATGAGACACTGCATTGTTATTTTTTGAGAGATTGATAGGGCTTATTTTTAGTTCGAAAGAGGCAAGCAGACCGGCTTGATCAGTTTTAAATTGCAATTTCTAAAAAAAGCACCACAAAATTTTGTTAAATCAGGCGAATAAAGTTAATTTTCCGTTGTTTTTTAACGTAAAAGTAACAAAAAAATAGACGCTACTCTTATGTTTTTAATTTAAGTTTCATTGTTTTTTGAGAGGTAGGTCAAATTATTATCCTTTTTTTGGTCTAAATGTGTGACCTTTCGTCATCTAACTGCGTTTGCTGTTTCCGCCTTGAGTTTTGTGTGGTAATTTTATTCCGCACTTAAACATCTGTGGTGTGTAAATAACCAACATAATGTTATTACACCGGAGTTAGACAGAATTAAGTAATTCATGGATTCAATTAATTTAAATTTAATTTTAATTTTAATAGCAACAAGGTGATGGACAATGAAAAAAACAATTTTAGCTACAATAGTTACTTCTTTATTTGCAGCAACTGCAGCACACAGTGCAACAGTATATGATGCAAATGGTACAACTTTTGAAGTTTACGGTGACGTTGAAGTTCAAGCAAAAAAAGGCACTGCAGATAATAGCAGCAAAGTAATCAACATTGATGATTCTGACTTCGGTTTTAAAGCCGGTTACGATATCGGTCACGGTGTTACAGCCATTGGTGTTGTTGAAGTTGACGGTGAGAACGATGATGAACAGCTAGCGATGGATGACGCTTATGTTGGTTTAAGCTCAGCTCAATGGGGTACATTAACAGTTGGTCAACAAGTTACAATTGCTGATGATCAAGGCATCGGTAACGATTACGAGTTTGGTATCGATAATTCGTCTCAAAGTTATGAAGATGGTAAGCAAGTTGTTAAATATACTTTAGATAAAGGCAACTACTACGGCGGTATCTCTTACCTAGTAAATGAAAAAACAGCGTCTGACAATGTAGATTCTCTAGATGCGAAATTAGGTGCACGTTTTGGTGGTCTTGATTTAACTGTGTATTACGGTAACGCAGATAAAGGTACTTACGATTCAGAAA
Organism: Psychromonas arctica DSM 14288; assembly: GCF_000482725.1. Taxonomy (GTDB): domain Bacteria; phylum Pseudomonadota; class Gammaproteobacteria; order Enterobacterales; family Psychromonadaceae; genus Psychromonas; species Psychromonas arctica. The sequence goes on along the minus strand of NZ_KI519477.1, from coordinate 361,517 downwards.
GTGTTGTTTTAGAAGCGCGTTACGCATTTGAAGACCTAGAATTAGCGGCTTCTGCAAGTTCAACTGATAATGGTTCAAATGCCGATGCAACTAGCTTTGGTTTAGCTGCTGTTTATACTGTTGATAAAATGGCTTACTCTGCTGCTTGGTCTTTAGTTGATACAGATAGCTCTGGTGTTGACGATGTTAATAAATACTTCGTAAATGCTGCTTACTCGTTCAACAGTAACGTTACAGCATACGTAGAGCTTGCTGGTGATGATACTGATGATTCAGAAATCGGTTATGCTGCAGGTATGGCTGTAACATTCTAAGCTAGCTTTATTGTCTATCAGGCTATTCAATACCTGAACAGCATAATAAAAATAGATAACTGCTTATTCAACTAGATTGGGTAAGCAGTTTTTTTTAGTTTTTTTTTAATACTTTTTATTATTTTATTTCTGCATTTTTCTTACCTCTTACCTCTTACCTCTTGTCACTGAACGCTTACTGTTTTTTACCTCTATAGAACTCCATTCTTTTTAACTTTTCCTCTTATTTTTCAAGCTATCACTTATATTAAAGTTTTATTTTTATTGATCGCTGATTGGTATTTTTCACTTTGCACTTCTCTTTTGTTGTTATCAATTATCTGTGCCTTTATATTTTTCAATACAATCGACATAAGTGACCTCTTATTTATACAGTCTGAGGGTGATATTTTATACTCGATGCTGATAATCTTAGTTTCTGTTTTTATTTTATAGCCAATGATAGGGTGAGTATTTTTATGAGCATTGTTATGAGTTTAGTCGAAAAGGTATTGATGGCACCAGAGGGGCCTTTATTTTCTAAGTTAATTCAGGGATATTGGCGTTTAGGTGCTTGGGACATGACGGCACAACAGCGTTTAACTTTTTTAAAGCAACATGTAGAACTAGGTATTTCTACGGTGGATAATGCTGCAATTTATGGTGATAGCGAAGTCTTATTTGGTGAAGCACTCGCATTAGCGCCTGAAATGCGAGAGCAAATTCAAATTGTATCTAAATTTGGTATTAATGGTATTGCGACTGCCCCCGGTGAACATCGTGTTTCACATTATGACAGCAGCAAAGCGGCGATCATTCGTTCAACGGAAAACTCATTACAACGTTTAGGTGTTGAACAGTTAGATGCCTTATTAGTACATCGCCCTGACTTTTTAATGGATGCGGATCAAGTGGCAGAGGCCTTTACTGAGCTCAAACAGTCAGGAAAAGTGAAGCACTTTGGCGTGTCTAATTTTACCACATCCCAATTTGAATTATTACAATCACGTTTAAGTGAACCTTTAATAACCAATCAGGTTGAAATCAATCCCATTAATTTTGATGTTATTGAAAATGGGGTTTTAGATCAGCTACAGCAACAACGCGTGCGTCCAATGGCTTGGTCTTGTTTAGCTGGTGGGGCTATCTTCAATGAGCAAACGCAGCAAGCCCAACGCTTACGAGATTGCTTAGAATTATTAGCACAAGAGCTAGGTGCAACGTCAATCACACAAGTGATTTTTGCTTGGGTACTGAAGCATCCTTCAAATCCTGTTGCATTAATTGGTTCAGGTAAAATAGAACGAGTTAAAGAGGCTGTTGCGGCGTTAGCTTTGAAAATGAATACTGAACAGTGGTATCGAGTCTGGGTGGCTTCAAAAGGTTTTTCTGTGCCTTAACTTCTGTTTCTTAGCTTCTGTCTTTTAGCTTCTGTCTCGTAATTACAGTACCTTAGCTTCTTACCTCGATTATTATACGTAAATTATTGCGTCTATAAATTGAGGCTAAAATGTTAAAACCAGTGTTATACGTTAAAAAAGTGTATTTCACTGGTTTTTTATTTCCTTTAGTTACCTCTTCAAATTAATTCAATAAGCAGTTTTACTGCAAAGATTAATAAAATAATACCCATCACTCTATCAAACCAATGACCATGATTTAAAAATTTTTGGCGAACACCTTGTTGTGAAAATAAAAACGAGACCAAACAAAACCATGCTGCGGTTGAGACGATGATCCATAGTCCGTATATAGATTGTACTATTAATGGTGTATTCGCACTGACAATGGTGGTGAAAATAGCGAGGAAGAAAAGCGTTGCCTTAGGGTTTAATACATTAGTCATAAAACCAATCATAAATGCCTTTTTTTGCTGCTTAGGGTCATTATCCACGGCAATAGAAGCGGATTGATCTAAGTTGGGTTGGCTACGTAATAAGTTAATACCTAGGTAAGTTATATAAGCTGCCCCTAATATTTTAGCGGTGACCATTAGATATGCTGATTGAGATATTAATAAACCCACTCCTAATAATGTATATAAAACATGTATAGAAATACCAGAACCTATCCCTAAACTGGTTATTATTGCCGTTTTGCGGCCAAAACTTATGCTCTGTCTGAGTACAATCGCAAAGTCAGGTCCAGGGCTCATGACTGCCAGAAGGTGGACAATGGTTAACATAATAAATTCTTGAAAGTAGGGCATATTTTACTCTTAAATCTAATTGGTTAGAAGACGATGAATCGATTATCATAACGTGTCTTTAATTATTTTCATAAGGTTAAATAATGACTTTTTTGACAAAATTTCCAGTGCCTTTGTTAGGTTTTGCTGCCTTTAGCGGTACCGGTAAAACAACCCTATTAGAGCAACTTATTCCTTTGTTAATTGCACAGGGGCTGCGTGTCGCTTTGGTGAAACATAGCCACCATGATATTGAAATGGATAAACCTGGAAAAGACAGCTACCGTTTGCGTAAAGCAGGTGCATCACAAGTGGTATTAGCCGGCACACATCGCTCTATTTGTTTTCATGAGCATGAGCAAGCACACGATAGTCAACTGAGTGAACAACTTGCATTATTAAATACACAGAATTTGGATTTAGTGCTGGTGGAAGGTTATCGAGACCAAGCTTTTCCTAAAATAGAGTTGCACCGCAGCGTGCTACAAAAGCCATTTATCTATACAACGGATGCTAATATTATTGGCATTGTTTGCGATCAACCTATCGATGCAGGTGATTTACCTCTATTCGACTTTACCCAGTTACAAAAGATAGTGTCGTTTATTTTAAATGAAGTGATTGCGGTTGCTAATAACAAGCCGTCTAAGTAAAAAGCAGTATATAGCCATGTTATTTCGAGGTGCCCGACTTTACACCTGAAATATCATGGGTATAAATAACGGACCTATTATTTGAATCTAAGTGTTGATAAAACAGTCTGCTTTTTGAATAAAAGACCAAAGGTTGAAGTATGCTACCTAAGTTAAGCAACCTTAACTGACTAAGTGTCTCAAATTGGAATTGAGTCAAATCTTTAGTCAGCGAAGGTTTAAGCCAGTTAATGTTTAACAATGTTAACCTTTGACTCGCTGCTGCTCAGCAAATGCAGCGATTAAATGCTGTTGGCTGTTTTGCGCAGGTAGCTGCTGTCGAGACTTGCCAAGCAGATAGTTTTCTTTAAAGGTGGAAAATAATAATGTTAACAGATGTGCATTGTCTGTTTCACCTAGGCTATCCAATACCAAACTGGCCACTTCTGCTGTTGCTAGTTGATATTCTTTAGTCGCTTTACGCACTATATATTGTGATAGTTTTTCCGGTGCAAAAGATAACACTGGAAAATCGTCTAGGTATGGGCTTTTACGAAACATTTTTTTAGCTTGTGCCCAGGTGCCATCCAATAAAATAAACAAAGGCCGTTTATCTTTGATAACAGAGGGGATAGATGAATCAATGGGTAACACTCTTTCTTGCGCTGCATATTCAGCAGGAAATATAACAATAGGGTACCACTGTGGATCTGCTAGCAACGCTAACATGTCTGTATTGGGTTCGGTACGAGACCAGATATAAGCTTGTGTATCTGTAATCAGATCAGCGATTAAACGCCCCGTATTACTAGGCTTTAATATCTCATCATCATACATTAATAATAAAAAAGCACTTTGGCTACTGACGGTTTGTTTGATTGAACAAATACATAAGTAGGGGAGCAACATACAGTGTTTACAGCGTGCAATACTACCACCTCGCGCTAGAAAAGGGCGTGTGCTTTGGCTTAAACGATGGTCGTATAATGTATGAAGTGCATGGATTCGCATAATGAGCTCTATTGTTGAGAGGCTGCGATTATACGCAAAAAAACTTATTGAAAAAGGGGAACTCGCTGAAAGAATGGATTTGCAGGCCAGTCAACAGCTAAAAGGTTAAGCTGCTGCAAGAGGGGAGCGAGTAATAACTAAAAAGGGACAACATAAAGCATCCCTTTTATTTTAAGAAGTATTCTATATAAAGATGATGCTCGTATTTTATTGTTGATGAGATGGTAAATCGTTACTTTCAAAAGAGTCAGCAAACTCGTGATTACGATCTCGGTGCTTCGCTTCATCTTCACGAATACGCAATACCACGTCACGTAATAACGCTTCCTTAGGAAGTTTATAATAATCCTTTGCTATTTTAGGTGCTGCTACATTTTCAACCACACCCGCATCTATTTTTTCTAGAAATTCCGTATAACTCTTGCAAGCTTCTTCCTCAAAATAACCGACTACTCTGTGTGCTGTTTTAGAAGATAAAACATATAAAAAAGTATACACAAATAAAAAGGCACCTTGTCCTAATAACACCAGAGTACGTTCAATCCATGTGGGTTTGGCAATATCTAAAAAAATCATTAAATGCATGCGCTCATTTTCGGCTTCATCTAATAACTCCCTCACCCATCCTTCATCATCACGCATACGACGTAATGCTTTTAAATGGTTTAGCATACCCGCGACCATGCCCGGCACAGCAGCAATCGTTTCTAGAATCACAGCCCGTTTCGCGTATTTAGTACCGTAGAAAATATTAAGTGTGAATTTTAATACCTGAGTGATTTTATAAGCGATCGACTCAGACATTTTACTTGGCTTTTGGTGCAACAATTCAAAGTTTGACATAGTATCTCTCTTAGTAAGTTAATAGGAATTCCACTAGAAATTAATACTAAAATTGATCTAGGTCAATGTGTATTACTGAGCGTAAATAGATGGTTTTATGGTTTGTAACCTGCTGTTAACAAATATAAAAATAGATTTTTGACAGTTGTTATTATTTATCTGTACAACTACTTGAAAATCGTTTTATTGATCGATATTTGTTAGTGATTTGTGAGAAAACTGATTTTAAGTGTTACATTCTAAATGATTAAAATTTGACATGTAAAATTGGTTATTTAAAGTGATAACTAACAGAAACCATGTGTATTAATATGCTTAGGCATAAAAGGGTTCGTTATTATTCTTATTAAATAGGTATTGTAGCTGTACTTGTATCTGTAATAGTAACATTAACAATAACAGCAATATTTACAGTGGCAGGTTATGTTACTGTCACTATTCGTTTTGTGATTTAAAAGGAAGACAATTATGAATATACCCGATGATTTTGTACATTATAAAAGTACCCCGTTATTCACTAAAAGTAATATTCCCAAACTATTTTTATTTGAACACAATACCAAGGCTGGCGTATTTGGTAAAATATGTGTCACCTCTGGCCATTTAAAATTTTATGGATTCAGTGAACGACGTGGTTTAATAGAGCAAGAGATTATTATTCCTGCTGGAGAGTCGGCAATTTCACCTCCAGAGTATTGGCATAAAGTAGAATTTTTAAGTGATGATACAGCGTTTAAAGTGAAATTTTATGCACAAAAAGACTCTGACATCGTCAAACAAAACTTATCTGAACGAAACTAATTAGTTTCTACCTAATCGTTACACATAAAGAACTGAGAATTTAATGGCTGAAAAAAAACGTATCTATATCGCTTATACTGGTGGCACTATCGGTATGAAACCTTCTAAAAATGGTTTTATTCCCGTTGCTGGTTATTTATCTGAAACGATTGAAAATATGCCTGAGTTTTACCATCAGGATATGCCTGAATTTGAAATTCATGAATATGAACCTTTGATTGATTCTGCTGATATTTCACCGCAGGCATGGCAGGTATTAGCAACGGATATTCGTGATAAGTATCACGATTTTGACGGGTTTATTATCTTGCATGGCACCGATACAATGTCTTATACCGCCTCTGCATTATCGTTCATTTTTGAAAGTTTGAATAAACCTGTGATCATTACTGGTTCACAAATACCCCTTTCGCAATTACGTTCAGACGCGAGAGCAAACCTATTAAACTCTTTGTATATTGCTGCTCATCATCCTATTAATGAAGTTTGCATATTTTTTAATAATCAATTGTTTAGAGGCAACCGTACCACAAAACAACATGCCGACGGTTTTAGCGCATTTGTGTCGCCGAATTATCCGGTGCTGTTAGAAGCTGGGATTGAAATTAGAAACGTCGCCGGCAAAAAACAAAAGTCGATTAATACTCGCTTGACGATTGGCAAGATTGAACAACAATCGATTGCAATATTGCACCTTTTCCCTGGGTTAGATTGGCAAGTGTTAGATAACCTATTAAAGAGTCCGTTACAAGCCTTGGTTTTATTGACCTATGGAGTAGGAAATGCACAGCAAGATCCGCAATTATTAAATACTTTAAAAGAGGCCAGTGATCGCGGTATTTTAATTGTTAATTGCAGCCAATGTCTAAAGGGCAGTGTCAATATGGAAGGTTACGCAACTGGTCATGCCTTAAGCGAGGCAGGGGTGATCAGTGGTTTAGATATGACCACAGAATCGGTGATTGCTAAGCTATATTATTTACTTAGCCAAGAGTTAAGCTACAAAGTAGTGAAAGAGTTATTAACGACTGATCTACGTGGTGAATTAACATCATTTAATTAGCCATTATCCGAATTTATTAAGTTGTGATTTACTAAGTTGCTGTTTATCAACTTGTTATCTCCAACTCACTATACGATGTTGTTTTTAAATGTTTCAATTAAGGTATCGATCATTTCCTGTGCAGCAATGGAAAGTGGTACCTTAGCTTTTGTGATGATACCCACATGACGAGAAATTATTGGTGCTGAAATTGGCAAGCAAATAGCACCTTGTTCGTGCATTTGGGCTTCGCATAAAGCCGGTACAACTGCGACCCCTAAGCCCTGTGATACCATTTTACCCACGGTTGCTAATTGGTGGGCATCAAAAGCCACGTGCAACTCCATCCCCTCTTTTGCTAACGCCATTTCTATTAAGTTACGCACACTTGAAGGTTTTTGTAACGTAATAAAATCGCATTCAAGTAACTGTTTCCATGTGAGTTCTTTCTCATTTTTGAGCGAACAATTACGATGCATCACGGCAATAAAACGATCATTAAATAACGCTTGAAAGTTTAAATCTTGAGTATTTTCTGGCTCAAAAGAGATGCCCATTTCAATATTTCCCGCTCTCACCATTTCCACCACCGTATCGGTTAACACATCGTGAATTTCGATACTGATATTAGGATTTTTTTGCCGATAATACATCAATACTTTGGGCATTAAAGAAGCGGCAAAAGAGGGCATAACTGCGACGGCTATTTTCCCTCTATCTAATGTAAATCTCTGTTTTAGCTCATTTTCTACCTTATCCCATGCGTCGACTAAGGATTTAGCCATGGACAGTAATTTTTGCCCTTCTGCGGTCAACAAAGTACTCCTTGTAGTACGAGTAAATAAGCGTCCCCCTAAGGAGTCTTCTAAGCTCTTAATCGACAAACTTACCGCTGGTTGTGACATGTGTACAAGCTTGCCTGCTTCGGCAAAACTTTGGGTATGTGCAACGGCTAAAAAAATACGAAGTTGTTTTACATTCATAACAAAACCAAATTAATAGATAAAAATAATAAATTTATTTAATGAATGAGTATGAGGCACACTGTTGAAAATTAAAATGACGTTGTATTTAAAGGTGGATCTATGGCTGGTTTCGACAAAGTAGTGACAACATATGAAGATGCTCTTAGTGGCTTAAAAGATGGCATGACGGTGATTGCTGGTGGTTTTGGTTTGTGCGGTATTCCTGAAAACCTGATTGCTGAGATTAAGCGGCTACAAACAAAAAATCTGACCATTGTCTCGAATAATTGCGGTGTGGATGGTTTTGGTTTAGGCATTTTGTTAGAGGACAAGCAAGTAAGCAAAATGGTCTCGTCATACGTTGGTGAAAATGCTTTGTTTGAGAAGCAACTACTTAATGGAGAACTGGATGTAGAGTTAACTCCACAGGGAACCTTAGCTGAAAAAATGCGTGCTGGTGGCGCGGGTATACCTGCATTTTATACCGCAACAGGTGTTGGTACCCCAGTCGCTGAGGGCAAAGACACACGGTTTTTTAATGGCCGTGAATATCTGCTAGAAGAAGCCATTACGGGGGATTTTGCTATCGTAAAAGGCTGGAAAGCAGACCGCTACGGCAATGTGATTTATCGTCATACGGCACAAAATTTTAATCCAATGGCGGCCACCGCAGGCAAAATTACCGTGGTTGAAGTAGAAGAGTTAGTGGAAGTGGGGGAACTTGACCCTGCTCATATCCATACTCCGGGTATTTATGTCGACCGCGTTATTGTCGGTACCTTTGAAAAGCGTATTGAAAACTGCACTACCAGCGAATAACTCCTTTTAGTTCAATACATATTTAGTTCAATGCATATTTATAGGTGATTTTATGGCACTTTCTCGAGACCAAATGGCGATTCGCGTGGCACGTGAATTACAAGATGGATATTACGTTAATTTAGGAATAGGTATTCCCACTTTAGTGGCTAACTTTATACCCGATGGTATGCAAGTGATGCTGCAATCGGAAAATGGTTTATTAGGTATGGGGGCGTTTCCTAGTGTTGAAAACGTCGATGCAGACATGATCAATGCAGGCAAACAAACGGTGACAGCGGTACCAGGAAGTTCTATTTTCTCATCTGCAGAATCTTTTGCGATGATCCGTGGTGGTCATGTTGATTTAACGGTATTAGGTGCATTTGAAGTGGATGTGAGTGGCAATATTGCCTCATGGATGATCCCGAATAAATTAATAAAAGGTATGGGGGGGGCGATGGATTTAGTGGCCGGTGCTGACAATATCATCGTCACCATGACACACGCCTCTAAAAATGGCGATTCTAAGCTATTAGATGTTTGTTCATTACCTTTAACTGGCAAAGGCTGCATTAAAAAAGTCTTAACTGATTTAGCTTGGTTAGAAATTGAAAATGGAGCATTTGTTTTAAAAGAACGAGCGCCTGGAGTGTCGATAGAAGAAATTAAAGCTAAAACTCAGGGACGTTTAATTGTGCCTGACCATGTTCCTGAAATGGTGTTTTAACTAGGTCGTTATGTTTAGGTAACTAAATAACTAAGTAGCTATGTTTAAGTAAATAGCTAAGTTGATTTAAGTAATTATTCGAGTAAAGAGGTCACTATGGAAATTGTTATTGTTGCTGCGGGTCGTTCTCCGATTGGTTCTTTTAATGGCAGTTTGTCATCATTAAGTGCAGTCGAATTAGGCCGTCAAGTATTAGCATCAATGTTAATAAAGCAACCTATCTTCAAGCAACATATTGATGAAGTTATCTTAGGCCAAGTATTGACTGCGGGTTGTGGACAAAATCCTGCTCGTCAAACTGCAGTTCACGCCGGCCTTGATCACACGGTTTCTGCAATGACCATTAATAAAGTCTGTGGTTCTGGTTTAAAAGCGGTTCAACTCGCAGCACAAGCGATCGCTAATGGCGATGCACAAATGGTGGTGGCAGGTGGCCAAGAAAGTATGAGCCAAGCCGCGCATGTTTTGCCACAAAGTCGACAGGGTAAAAAAATGGGGAATTGGTCATTAGTTGATTCCATGGTCAGTGATGGTTTATGGGATGCGTTTAACGATTATCACATGGGCCAAACCGCTGAAAATATTGCTGAACGTTGGGCATTTTCTCGCGATCAACAAGATACCTTTGCTGCACATTCACAACAAAAAGCAGCACAAGCACAAGCCGCTGGGCAGTTCGTTGAAGAGATAGTGCCTATTTGTATTCCTCAGCGTAAAGGTGATTCCATTATTGTTGAACATGATGAGCAGATCCGTCCTAATAGTACAGTGGAAGGCTTAGCTAAGTTACGTCCTGCTTTTACAAAAAATGGCACCGTGACCGCGGGTAATGCTTCGACGCTTAATGATGGCGCAGCGATGGTGATTGTTACCTCTAAAGAAAAAGCAGAACAGCTAGGTTTACCTGTATTGGCTACTATTGTTGCCTCTGCAAGTGCTGGTGTTGACCCTGAAATTATGGGCATTGGTCCAATTGAAGCGACTAAAAAAGCACTCGCAAAAGCTGCGTGGACGGTTGCAGACTTAGATGTGGTTGAAGCTAATGAAGCGTTTGCTGTGCAAGCAATGACAGTTAATAAAGAGCTCGAGCTTGATACCAACAAGGTCAATGTTAATGGCGGTGCAATTGCATTAGGACATCCTATTGGTGCATCGGGCTGTCGCATTTTAGTGACGTTATTGCATGAGATGAAGCGTAGCGAACATAATAAAGGGTTGGCCACACTTTGTATCGGTGGCGGAATGGGCGTGGCGATGTTGCTATCTCGTTAAGCCTTTACCAGTGGTTTTATTCGTATTAATTAGCATGCTATTGATGTGAATAAGGCCTCAAATAAATAATGTTTCGGTCTGTAAATTATCAGTTTTAAACTCAATTGTCGGTAACCATTTTATCGGTCGCCACGGCATAATCTGTACCAAAAAAAGCAAAATATCCCAACATTATAACAATAATAATGATGTTTTTATTAATGCGTTTAGTTAATGGATCGTTACTAAAGCAACATTGATAGTGAACATATTGACTATTACACAACCGATAATTATCGAAAAGGTAATTATCACAACAACGATATAATAAGGAAATTTTATGAATACGAACGTAGCACAACTCAGTGTATTACAAAGACTCAGTAAGTTTTTTGTAACTCTACTTCAACGTTACCTTCCGGATCCCTTTATTTTTGCGATTGTATTAACCTTAGCGGTTTTTGTGTTGGTTATGCCGAGTACGGGGCAAAGTCCAATACAAGTTGTTGATGCGTGGGCTGGTGGATTTTGGAAATTACTAACCTTCTCAATGCAAATGGCAATGGTAGTTGTGACAGGACATGCAATGGCCAGTGCTCCTGCTTTTAAAAGTAAACTAGCGGTACTCGCGAGTATTGCTAAAACACCAAATCAAGCCATCTTATTAGTGACCTTTATTAGTGCTATCGCTTGTTGGGTTAACTGGGGATTCGGTCTGGTTGTTGGTGCTATATTTGCGCGTGAAATTGCTTCTCGTGTAAGGGGGGTGGATTACCGTTTGCTCATTGCTTCTGCTTATAGTGGCTTTTTATTTTGGCATGCGGGGTTATCAGGCTCGATCCCATTAGCGTTGGCAAGTGGTACTAACTTGAGTGCCGTGACTAATGGCGCGGTAACGTCACCAATTCCAACCTCTGAAACGATTTTCTCAACCATGAATTTGACTATTCTTGCGGTGATGTTAATTACTATTCCAATTTTGAATCGCTTAATGCATCCCGTAGGAAAAGATATTATCACCATTGATGCGCAATTATTAAAAGAGCAAACTGCACTGCAGGGAGCTGGCCAAGGTAAAGCGTCAAAAGGCAGAAATTTTCAAGGTAAAGAGTTACAGGCTGACACATTAAATGATCAAGAAACGGAATCTCAGGAAAAAATGACACCTGCAGAGCGTTTGGAAAATAGCCGCGTATTGTCATTATTACTCGGCGCGATGGGATTTACTTACATTTTCTATTATTTTATTAATAATGGTTTTGCACTTAATCTTAATATCGTTAACTTCACCTTCTTATTCTCTGCAATCCTGCTACACGGAACGCCTAAGAGCTTATTAAGTTCCGTTTCTCAAGGCGCTAAAAACTGTTCAGGCATATTATTACAGTTCCCATTCTACGCCGGTATCATGGGTATGATGACTGCAATGGGCGATTCAGGTACTTCATTAGCAGGGATTATTTCTGCAGGTTTTGTTTCAATTTCAAATGAAACAACATTTCCTGTCTTTACCTTTTTAAGTGCTGGGATTGTAAACTTTTTTGTACCGTCAGGTGGCGGTCAATGGGCCGTTCAAGCACCGATTATGATGCCAGCAGGTGCTGCATTAGGTGTTGATGCTGCGAAAACAGCGATGGCGATTGCTTGGGGAGATGCATGGACTAATATGATCCAACCTTTTTGGGCATTACCAGCGTTGGCAATTGCAGGCTTAGGGGCTAAAGATGTGATGGGATACTGCATCATGGCGTTATTCGGCTCTGGTGTTATTATTTCGCTTGGTTTATTAGTGTTTTAATTAAAAACATTAGCTAATGTCTGCGGCGTTAAATTAGCGTTGAATGTCGCAGGCATCACCAATAGCCAATAATCAATAATCAATAATCAATAATCAACATTAAACAGGCTGCTACCATTACTCTATTAATGTTGTATTTTCTTATTCCGTATTAACCATGCCTTCATTAAAGACACCTTTCATTAAAGTTACCTTTATTAAGTGCGCTGTTACAAACTCAGTAACCCCTTTTAAATGAGAGGGCATATATTTATTCTGTGCATACTGCATTGCTATTACACCCGCGTAGTTTCCTTTAATTCCCCAATCTGAAGGTACCTCAACAACTTCATTTTTTTGTAATGCATTTTTAATGACAAAGTCAGGGAGCATACCAATCTTAAAAGCATCTTTAACGCCATTTAAGCGTTTTTGAGAATGGTTGGCTGCATAGCCCCCCGATACGGCTATTACGTGTCGTTCATCCTGCTTCATAAATACCCAGGTATGGTCGATAGCGGTTTTACCTAAATACAAGCAATCATGGTCTGACAATTATTGTGGATGAGTCGGACAACCTCTTTTTTTGATATATTCAGGTCTTGCGCAGAGCTTTAAATTAACTTTACCAATCTCTTTCATGATCAAGGGGCATTGGTTAAGAAAAATACCGCATCAACTCCCTGCACTATCATATCGATATTACTGTCTGACGCTCTTAGCTTTAATTGAATTTTCGGTTATTCAGTTAAAAAGGAGTGACCAGTGGCTGCAATCTAATGGTTAAAAATGCTTTTGGTACAGCAACGGTTAACATTCCTGAAGGCACGGTATATTCTAAACTAGAGATATCAATAGTTTGTTGAACTGCCTCAAGGATGATCGTCGATTGTTGGTATTTTTTTTACCCGCATCGGTGAGCAATAAGCGGCGTGTTGTTCGCTCAAACAACTTTACCGATAATGGACTTTCTAAACGTGTGATTAATTTACTTAAAGTAGAGGGCGTTACTCCTCGCTTTTTAGTTGCCGTGGTAAAGCTTCCTTGACTGACAACAACAATAAGCGTGGCTAAATCGGGTAATCATGTAATTAGTTTATTTGTGCTCATAATTCACAAATGATTTTCCATGTTAGGGGCTAATAGTAATAATCGCTTTCAATTAGAATGAATTTATTCGGTTTTATTATATTTTTTATAAGCAACATTAATATGTCGCTTTCTATATAGAAAATTACATATAAAAGATTAACGACTAAAGCCATCACAATAAAAATTACTTAATCGCTTATACTTAAGCAATGACAACTTAAAGAAGGAAAGTTTATGTCTTCTACATTCTACGCACAAATCAAAACACAAATAGAAACAGTAAAGAATGAAGGATTATACAAGTCTGAACGTATCATTACTTCCGCGCAAAAAGCTTCTGTTTCAATTTCTACAGGGCAAGAAGTATTAAACTTTTGTGCCAATAACTATTTAGGTTTAGCTAATCATGAAACGCTTATTCAGGCCGCGAAAGATGGCATGGATGAACATGGTTTTGGGATGGCATCGGTACGTTTTATTTGTGGTACACAAGATTCGCATAAAATATTAGAGCAAAAGCTATCTACTTTTTTAGGTAAAGAAGACACCATCCTTTATACCTCATGTTTTGATGCCAACGCGGGATTATTTGAAACTATTTTAGACAAAGAAGATGCGATTATTTCAGATGCATTAAACCATGCTTCTATTATTGACGGTGTTCGTTTATGTAAAGCAATGCGTTTTCGTTATGCCAATAACGACATGACTGAACTTGAACAACAATTGATTGCTGCTAAAGAAGCGGGTGCTCGCCATACTCTTATTGTTACTGATGGTGTGTTCTCAATGGACGGGGTGGTGGCAAACTTACCGGCCATTTGTGACTTAGCTGATAAATATGACGCACTGGTAATGGTTGATGATTCTCACGCAGTTGGTTTTATGGGCGAAAATGGCGCTGGCACACATGAATACCATGATGTGATTGACCGCATTGATATTATTACTGGTACGCTAGGTAAAGCGATGGGCGGTGCCTCTGGTGGTTATACTTCAGGTAAAAAGGAAGTTATCGATTGGTTACGCCAACGCTCTCGTCCGTACCTGTTTTCTAACTCGGTTGCACCTGCGATTGTTTCAGCATCTATTCGAGTTTTGGATTTACTCGCTGAATCTGGACATCTTCGCAGCAAACTATGGGAAAACTCAGCGCACTTCCGTACGCGTATGGAAGCCGCCGGTTTCACCATGGGAGGAGCCGATCATGCCATTATTCCTATTATGTTAGGTGATGCAAAAGTTGCAGCGGAGTTTGCTGAGCGTGCCTTATCATTAGGTATTTACGTGGTGGCTTTCTCTTTCCCTGTGGTACCTAAAGGAAAAGCACGTATTCGTACACAAATGTCAGCCGCACATTCGCGTGAACAGCTTGATACTGCGATTGATGCGTTCATTAAAGTTGGGCAAGATATGGGGTTAATTAGTCATGAAGATTAAAGCGTTAGCAAAATTAAAATCCGAAAAAGGGTTATGGATGACGCAAGTTGATAAGCCTGAAGTTGGGCATAATGACTTGCTTATCCGCATTAAAAAAACAGCGATTTGTGGTACTGACATTCATATTTATAACTGGGATGAATGGGCGCAACAAACTATTCCTGTACCTTTAGTTGTTGGTCATGAATACGTGGGCGAAGTGGTTGGCATGGGACAAGAGGTTCGCGGTTTTAATATCGGTGATCGTGTTTCTGGAGAAGGGCACATTACCTGCGGACATTGCCGTAATTGTCGCTGTGGTCGTACCCATCTTTGTCGTAATACAAGTGGTGTAGGGGTTAATAGAACAGGGGCCTTTTCTGAATTTTTAGTATTGCCTGCGTTTAACGCGTTTAAGATCCCTGATCAAATCTCCGATGATCTTGCATCTATTTTTGACCCCTTTGGTAATGCGGTTCATACCGCGTTATCGTTTGATTTGGTAGGCGAAGATGTCCTGATCACTGGTGCTGGCCCAATAGGGATTATGGCTGCCGCGGTTGCAAAACATGTTGGTGCTCGTCATGTGGTGATCACCGATGTTAACCAATACCGTTTAGATCTTGCTAAAAAAATGGGCGTAACACGTGCTGTTAATGTCAAAGATGAAAAACTAGAAGACGTAATATCTGAACTGGGTATGACAGAAGGTTTTGATGTGGGATTAGAAATGTCTGGTAACCCAGCTGCGTTTAATAGCATGTTAAAAAATATGAACCATGGTGGTAAAGTCGCTCTATTAGGTATTCCACCTGCAGAGATGGCAGTGGATTGGAATCAGGTTATCTTTAAAGGTTTAGTGATTAAAGGTATCTATGGTCGTGAGATGTTTGAAACCTGGTACAAAATGGCCAGTCTTATCCAATCGGGCTTAGATTTAACACCTATTATTACACATCATTTTAGCGTGGATGATTTCCAAAAAGGCTTCGATATGATGTGTTCTGGTAAGTCAGGTAAAGTGATTTTAGACTGGGAAAAATAGTAACTTTGTTGCTGGTTGATACTGCTACTGCTACTGGCTTAGTAATGCTGGTTAATACTGTTGCTAGCTTATAGTTAGTCAGAAGTACTGAAAGCTTTTTATTAGTCTAACGTACTGAAAAATAGTTAAATATTGATACCATTCTGAAAAATAAATCAGAATGGTATCAGCTTAATATAGATGTGTCGTTATGGTCACTATATTAGTTATATTAGTTATATTAGTTATTGCCGCTATGTTTAAGCTAAGTTTATGAGAACGTTAAGCCAGGCTCATCTGCATGACTAGTGGCGACTTTAAGTCGATCAGTCAGCTCTGCGTACTCTGAACTAAGAATAGTGTCGACATAATGCCATTGGCTTTCAACCTTCTCTTGAGTGAAGGTGAGTGTTAAAAAGCCTCTATCTTTAGCATTTGAATACTTAAGCCCCTCAATCAAAGACACAAAACCATCCTCTGTACTTTCTATTGCATCATCGCTAATACTTAAATAATACTCAAGGCCGGGGGAGGAAATAGAAGCCGTTGCAAACTCAACACCGACAATTTTATCATCGCTATTAGACAACTCATTTGCCCACGCATTATGCGTATCACCCGCCACTACCACTAAATTTTTTGACGCGTCATTAAAGATCGCCAATATTTTATCTCTTTCTGTCGCATACCCATCCCATGCATCTAAGTTATATGGCAGTTCAGGAAAAGATAATAAACTAAGTGAATCAGCAGTGAGTTTGTCTGCATTGGCTTCATAGTAAGTTTGCTCATCTGCGGTTATGGTAGGGTCACCTGCTTTAATACGCCCAGCTAACAAAGCTAATGGTCCTAACTCAGCATAATCCGTAGTACTCATAGCATTTAATGCAACTGCACCAGGCAACTTCATTTCACCCATTAACACTTGTTGACCTAATAATTGCCAGCGACCATTATTCACACTTACGCTATCTTTAAGCCATTGTAATTGCTCTGTGCCCAGCATAGTTCTTTCAGTTTCATAGAGATCTTGGTTAAACGTCGCTTCATCAAACAAAACACTACCATCGAAATAATCAGCGTAATCGAGTTGTTTTTCTCGTGCTAGAACACGTGTATCTAACATATATAAATCAACGAGATCACCAAATGAAAATTGACGGTAGATTTCTGCATAATTACCTTCACTCCAAGGGCGGATAGGTAACCATTCAAAATAAGCTTGTAACGCTGCAAGTTTACGATCTTCAAAGCTGCCTTCACCTTCATTATGATTTCCAGCACCGTCACTCCAAGTATCATCAGCCACTTCATGGTCATCCCAAACGGTAATAAAAGGCACTTTACTGTGTAGTAATTGTAAATCAGGATCGCTGTGGTATTGGGCATAACGAGTACGATAATCGCTTAAACTAAAGATCTCAGTTGCTGGTAATACTTGACGATCTAATGTCTCGGCATTATCACTTCCGTACTCACCTCGGCCATACTCATAAATATAATCACCGAGATGTAATACGGCATCTAAATCATCTTGTTGCGCCGCTAAGTTATAAACGTTAAAAAATCCTGCAGGGTAGTTCGCACAAGATAACACCGCTAATTTAACAGAATCAGGCGAGCCATCGGGTAAGGTTTTAGTGGTACCTATTGAAGACGTTGTGCCATTACAGATGAAACGATAATAATAAGTAGTGCTAGCCGAAAGACCGATAGCATCTACTTTAATTGTATAATCTCTTGCTGCGCTGGTGGTGGTATTACCAGTGTTAACTAATTGAGTGAAAGCCTGATCTATTGCTATCTCCCAAGACACGGTTATCTCACCATCGCTACTTGGTGTTATGCGTGTCCACAAAATAATGGCATCCATTAAAGGATCACCACTGGCGATACCATGATTGAAGCGAATACTATTGTTTGTTTGATTGTCATCATCATCATCGGTAGCACAACCCATTAAACCGTATGATACAACCGCTGCGCCTGCACCTTTCGCTGTTAAAATGAGGAAGTCACGACGAGAAATAGAACCTTTCATTCACTTTATCCTTCTGTATGTAAAAACGAGTAGTCTAGAGAAAGCATGTGACAACTAAATGATAAAATAGTTAGTTATTTTATTATTTAGTTGCTGTTTCGCATTACATATAAAACTGAGATAAGTGAGTACCTTAGGTTATTTATTGTAAAAAATGCTTACCAATATTAGAAAATAAAACCGTCATCTATTATGATTGTACCAATTATTCTTCAGTTAAATTTTCAAATAATCTATCACAGCCTTTCTTTAATTCGAGTAGTTCTTGCAAAGGTAATTTAGCTTTACATAACATCTGTTCTGGAACGGCTTCAGCTTGTTTTTTTAAGTTAATACCCTGCGCAGTTAAAAAGATTTCACGTACGCGTTCATCATCTTCACCGCGTTTTCGCATTAATACTTGCTTACTTTCGAGGCGTTTTAATAAAGGCGTTAAGGTGCCGGAATCTAAATGTAATATCTGCCCGAGATCTTTTACATTGATCCCGTTATTACTCCAAAGCACAATCATCACTAGATATTGAGGGTAAGTTAAATCAAGTGCTTTCAACATCGGGCGATACGCGCGAACAATGGCATTGGCTGTGCTGTATAAAGAGAAACAAAGTTGCTTTTCAATGGCTAAGTTAGAACCGGGCTCAACTATTGAGCAATGATTAGTTGAACAGTTATTAACTGAACTATTACCCACTGAACTCTTACCTACGGAACTCTCATCAACTAAACTATCACCCACCTCTTCACTTTTACTCACTTTTACTCACTTTTAATTCTGCCTTATCGCTACTCATATTCAATCCGTTAAATAATTACATTGTGCACAATATACTTGCGTTATCGTTTCAATGCGAGATATAATTGCCGCACAATTAAGTTGTGTGCAATTTAATTCGAATGATAATTATTTCGATGTGCCATATCCGATCAATATTTGGCCCATGTTGTTTTCATATTTGATCAAAATGTAAAGCTGAAGCGTATAGGGCTTTTATAAAAGTCGATTCGATATATTCAAATATCATGTATTCAAATATCTCGTTTTTCAGCAATACAAAAATTTTTTAATAAACGATTGCACTTATTACTTGAGTCCAACAATCGTTTTAAAGGAGTAATAGATGAACAATTTTAGTTACCACAACACGACCGCAATCCATTTTGGTCAAGGTCAAATTGCAGCAATCACTAACAGTATTCCAAAAGACAAAAAAATATTAGTAACTTATGGTGGCGGTTCTATTAAGGGCAACGGCGTTTACGACCAAGTAGTTACAGCACTTGCTGACCATAACTGGGATGAGTTTTCAGGTATTGAGCCAAACCCACAATACGATACATTAATGAAAGCGGTTGAGCGTATTCGTGCTGAAGGGTTTGATTACTTATTAGCAGTAGGCGGTGGTTCTGTTGTTGATGGTACTAAATTTATTGCAGCTGCAGTGAACTTTGAAGGTGAAGAAGCGTGGGATATTCTTGCTAAACAAGGCAAGATTGAAACAGCATTACCATTAGGCTGTATTTTGACATTACCTGCGACGGGTTCAGAAACAAACGCAGGTGCTGTTGTTACTCGTGGTAAAGAAAAATTAGCATTTGGTAATCCACTTGTACGTCCTCAATTTGCAGTACTAGACCCTCAAACTACATTGAGCTTGTCTGAACGCCAAACATCTAATGGTGTTGTTGATGCGTTTGTTCATGTAATGGAGCAATACCTAACGTACCCGGTTAATGCAAAAATCCAAGATCGTTTTGCAGAAGGCATTCTATTAACATTGGTTGAAGAAGGTCCAAAACTGATTGTTGATTTACAAGATATGGAAGCGCGTACCAACGTAATGTGGGCTGCGACTCAAGCACTAAGCGGTTTAATTGGTGTAGGTGTTCCTCAAGATTGGGCAACACACATGATTGGTCACGAACTAACGGGTAACTTTGGCGTAGACCACGGCCGTAGTTTAACCATCGTGTTACCAGCAGTCATGCAAGTATGTCGTGAAGAGAAAAAAGCAAAATTATTACAGTACGCTGAGCGTATTTGGAATATCACTGAAGGTTCAGATGATGCACGTATCGATGCAGCTATCGAGAAAACAAAAGCATTCTTCTCTGCAATGAAAACACCAGTATCGTTAAGCGAAATCGACTTAACACAAGCTGATGTTGATACAGCAATGGTAAGTTTAGAAGCACACGGTATGACTAAGCTTGGTGAAAACGGCACAATAGATTTAGCTCGTTCTCGTCAAATCTTAGAAACAGCACTTTAAGTTAAGTGGTTGTTTTAATAGATAGTTTAGTTTTTTACTGAATGACATCATATTCATTAATGCCTTGACGTTGGTTACTACTGAGCTGAACTAAACTAAGCTAAATAAAATTAAACAAGTTTATCTAACGATATTTGAAATAATATAAACGCATGTCTAAGCAATTAGGCATGCGTTTTTTTTAGCCTCAATAGGCTTCTATTTTTTTGTTAGTATTGGTCTTCGTCTTCGTCTTCGCTCTTCCGGTCATATTGATTTTTATTTACTGTGTTTTCGCCCTGTCGGCGACTCTACTTTATTTGAACAGCAAAGAACGTAGGCAAAGAAAGCTGTTACCGATTCGCTTTCTGAACAGTAAGTGATAGTAGTAAGTGAATAAGTGATAGACATCCATAAACTTTTACAGCCAAATAATCAT
>NZ_KI519477.1:334476-338957 GCF_000482725.1 Psychromonas arctica DSM 14288 | reverse complement strand
ATAACAAACAAGGATAGGTGTCGCGCAGCCGACACCTTATCTGGGTGTTGGACAAGCCCGAATGAGACTCTTTGCTTTATATAGTAAATAGTGGAATGGGTTTTGGGCTGGCTCAATAATTCAACTTTCTTTAAGGCGAGTCTCACTAATATACAATTGATACCTCAATTATATCAGTATGTTATATTTTATATGTTGGATGCTATATCACCTCTCTGGCTTGTTAATCTTTCATTTGTGTCAATTATCTGTTTAAGACCGTACGTTTTCACGCATTAGTTTCTCAGTCGACTTAAGCCCATAAAATGCATTTCATGGTGACAGCATGGGCAAATACAGACAGCACGCTTGCGTTTTACTGGTGTCGCCATTGTGCTTATATCGCTCCCCAATATCAGCAATATTTGTAGTCGCAATTGTTTGGCATTGCCTCTTAAAAACCCGTAATCTCTCACCCGTTGCAGACCTTTTGGTAACACGTGTTGTAAGATTAACCACAAGAATTCGAGCACAGGTAAAGTACGTTCTTTAGTCATATTAGTGCTGCTTTCTTTATACTTAAATGTGACCATTTCTTCGGATAGATTAATAATGTCTTTATCGGGTAACACGCCACGATACAGATAGCGTGATAAGTATTTAAAAGCAGAAGCACCAAATCCGACCTTACGGCAATCTACCATCCATTTTTTAGGCGTGTCAGTGGGCATGGTTAACTTCGCGCTCTGGTTAATCGCATCAATGACTCTTGCTCGCCATACTTTAGCGAGTGCAAATTCATTAAACAGATATTGCTTATCACTTTTACACCACTGTTTTTTCACAGCATTATATCGTCCGCAGGGCACAATAATATGCACATGAGGGTGACATTCTCGGCGACGATTATGTGTGTGCAATACACTAGTAAATCCTAAACTGCCTTTATTCTCTCGCTTGGCAAAGTCTTTTAATATGCCCGCCGTCACTTGTAACATCAATTGATACAGTGCTTTGGGGTGTTGACGAACCAGTACTCTCAATTGATAAGGTAGCGTAAAGGTGACCATAAAATAGTGCACGGGTAATAGTTTATCGGTCTGTTTAGCTAACCAATTTGAAGTGGTTTGATGCAAACATTGTGGACAACTTCTATTCCCACAGGATGCTGGGAGTTGTTGGTCATGCTGACAATGGCCACAATGCCATTGGGTCGTTCGATTTACATCGTTTTTACAGTGCAGCATATCAGTGATAGCGCGACGAATATCTTGATTCAACAATCCACCATATTGTTGCTCCAGTTTTGCTTGATAGCGCTCAAGTAGTGCAATAAATTGGCTCATGATGCCTCCCATTGAATTGATAACCTGTTGGTTAATTGGTTCAAGGCGGTGACATTATCTTTTTGTTTGAGTGGGGTAAGTTGAGTGTATTTCGCTGTCGTATTCAGGCTGTGATGTCCCAATAGTATTTGCAGAGAGCGTAGGTCAATACCTTGCTCTAAGAGATGAGTTGCAAAGCAATGTCGTAATGAATGTGGACTGATAGATTTATTAATACCCAATTCAGTCATTACTTTTTTCAACGCTTTCTGCACACTGCCTTTATCCATCGGCACTTGTGTATTTTTACCAATACTTGGAAATAACAACTGCGTATGACGATGCGTTGACCAATAGCAACGTAATGCAGAAAGTGTTCGTTTGGGTAAAGGGAGTAAACGGTCTTTGCCTCCTTTACCTTCGCGAATATGCACTTGCATGGTATGGCTATCAATGTCGTTCACCGTCAAATCAAGGGCTTCACTTAAGCGTAATCCCATGCTGTACAAAACAAGAAAAAACACCTGATAACGTAACGCACGAGTGTGGCTAATCATCAATCCAATTTGTTGTGGCGTGAGAATGTCTGGAATGCGTTTTACTTGTGGTGGTTTGACAATATTGAGCCATTCCCACTGTCTATCGAGAGTATGTTTATAAAAAACTGTAATCCATTTCGGTCTAATTTAATGGTACTCCATGAGTGAGTTTGAATGAGTTGTGCAAAGTAACACTTTAAATCTGCTTTGGTTAATGTGTCAGGTGTGCGGTCAAAAAAGGTAGTTATTCTACGTACTGCACGAGAGTAGGCATCAATCGTGGCAGGTCTCATGCCTTGCAGTGTTAGGTTGGTCAAATGCTGTTGATATAAAAGGTTAAAGTGTTGTTGCTCTGAAGTGTTCATGGCTTATACTCCTATTAGATATCACCGAAAAGTGATATAGATATAAGTATGAACGTTATTGGTATTTTGTTTTTCTGCCGCACAGCGGCTTCGTTCAACAAGCGCTTCAAACCGGAACAAAAACAGCTGGCTTTGTTTCGTTCCTCAACAAGTTTAGCCAGCTGTTTTTGTTCGCTTAAGCGTGCGTTAAGCGTATAGGAGTGTGTTGTGACATATGGTTACCGTTTAAATGTAGAGCAACTTCTTTTAAAAAATGCAAATGAGTATTGGGAAGAGGCGTCTACTAAGTTTGTTGAAGTTTCTGATTCTGTTCCTGAAACAGGAGCTACTTTGACATTACTCGCTCCAGAGTTTGATGATGAAGATACAATTTCACAATGTATTCAAGCTGTTTTAGGTTGGGCTATTGCTACAGAAGCTTTTATAAATTTAGTTTGGCAAAATTGCCCTGATACAGCTGAAATTGATGAACGTAATTTTCGAGGCACTGTTAGTAAAATTAAGCATCTTTGTAAAACTGTTCAAATTGAATATGGAGCTCTATCTTGGAGAGATAATTTAGTTGAGCTATTTAATTTAAGAGATTACCTCGTTCATTATAAAGACTCGATTACATATATTGGTTTTAGTTTTGCTCCAAAGTTTCAGCGTGACTTTTCAAAAGAATTTATGGAAAGCTATCAGAATGCAGTCATATGCTTATTTAAGATGTTTGGTGACTCTTTTAATGTAGATGTCTCATTTCTGAATGGAGAGTATGATTTATTCTTTTATGACGAATAATATTCTCGAAAAATACGCTTAACAAACAAGAATAGGTGTCGCGCAGCCGACACCTTATTCGGGTGTTGGACAAGCCCGTTTGAGGTTGGTTTACTTATTATAGTAAATAGCGGTTTTTATACTAAAGGAATGTCGATGATTCAGTTTTCTGAGGGTAAGTCTCGCTAAGATACAATCGATAGCTCAATTATATCAGTACCTTATATTTTTATGTTGAATGCTAATCAACCTCCTTTTATTACTTAGACTACTCTATTTTTCTGCCTGCCGATGAACTTATGAAGCTCAAGCGTAAAGAGGCATTAATGACTCAGTCGTCCCATGCCCATAAATTGCATGATGTGCTGACAACAGGGACAAATACAATTTAAACGTTTCAGCACATTTGGTGGTGTTGACACTGCCACGACATTCACGTCAAGCAATAACAGAATCTGTAATCGTAATCGCTTCGCATTTCCCCTTAAAAATCCATAATTTCTTACCCGCTGTAATCCTTTAGGTAACACATGTTGCAGTATCAACCATAAGAACTTAAGTACGGGTAAAGTGCGTGTCTTCATCAGATGGGTACCACCTTCTTTATATCTAAACGTGACCTCTTCATCGGTTATGTGAATAATATCTTTGTCGGGTAACACGCCTCGATACAGATACCGTGATAAATATTGAAATGACGACAAGCCGAATCCTACCTTACGACAATCAACCACCCATTTATTGGGAATGTTGGTTGGTAGTGCTAACTGAGGGTGATGATTGATTGCCTCCATCATTCTGCCTCGCCAAACCTTAGCTAACGAGAAAGCATTAAACAGGTAGCGTTTATCCCCTTTATGCCATTGCTTCTTGCCCGCATCGTAGCGACCACAAGGAATAACAATGTGTAGATGAGGATGTAGTTCTCTTTTGCGATTGTGAGTATGCAGCACACTGGTAAAGCCTAAGTTGCCTTTATCCTCTCGTGATGCAAAGTCTTTTAGTAAATTCGATGTGACTTTAAACATCAATTGATAGAGGGCTTTGGGATGTTTTTGAGCAAGTACTCTGAACTGATAGGGTAGGGTAAAGGTCACCATAAAATAGTGTACGGGTAATAACTTATCGGTTTGTTTGGCTAACCAATTTGATGTGGTTTTATGCAAACATTGTGGGCAACTTCTGTTCCCACAGGATGCAAGGTGTTGTTGGTCATGCAGGCAATGTCCACAATGCCATTGGCTATAACGAGACTCATCCTGCTTACAATGCAACATGTCAATGATGGCACGGCGAATATCTTGATTCAACAATCTACCATATTGTTGTTCCAGTTGTGTTTGATAGTGACCAAGTAGTGCAATAAATTGGCTCATGAGACCTCCCATTGAATTGATAACCTGTCAGTTAACTGATTCAGTGCGGTGACGTTATCCTTTTGTTTGAGTGGGGTAAGTTAAAAAAGTAGTAGACATCCATAAACTTTTACAGCCAAATAATCATCAAAAAAT
>NZ_KI519477.1:286708-332666 GCF_000482725.1 Psychromonas arctica DSM 14288 | reverse complement strand
TTATCTTCACCACATAAATAAGCTCGACGAACACAACGAGATATACAATGGTAATAAGGGGTATCAGCAAGCGATACTTGAGATTGTCGAGATTGCGTCATAACAAACTACCTCCGAGCATGTAAAACTGCATCACTGAAAGATAGGTTGATTATGAATATTGGTCAAAGTTTATGGTTTTCGCAATTGGTTTTCGCATTAAAAGAAGAGGCTATACCGATTTACTTTGTGATCAGTATAAATATGGGTATCAATTACAACAGGAATGTCACTATCAACCTCGATTTATACCTTATACCCAGTAAAAAATAGAAAAGAGAAAATGCATTAACTACTCAGCGACAGCTATTTCAACAGGACAACCTTGCGGACGGCAAACCTGTTCGTTACACATTCTACATAATCGACGAGCACCTTGTTGCCCCTCAGTAAACGAACCCAATACACTCTCAAGCACAGGTACAAGCACTTCTTGTTGCTCTATGGTTAATAAATTCAAAACTTGAGTAGTAACTTGTTCACGTACACGTAATACTTCTTTTGCTCTTTCCTGGCCTGTATTAGTAACTCGTAACACAATCGCTCTTGCATCATTTTCACACTTATATCGTTGTACTAGTTGTTCTTTTTCAAGCGTATTAATTAATCTTACTGCTCCTGAGTGAGTCAACCCCAAGACTTTACTTAATACACCGATACTATCATTAGGATGATTATAAATGGTAACTAAAGCGGTTTCATGACTAAGACTGTGCCCACCTAAATCAGTAATCCCCTGTTCGATTCTCGTTGAAATCGTACTAGCAAAAGCACCTAGTAAATTAGCTGTGTAATCGTCATTTTTCATACTAAAACCACTTTGAGTATTGAGTAATTTTTTAAAACTAAATTATATATGACTTAATCACAAAAAACTATAGACAAACATAAACCATAAAATATATTATATGACTGAGTCATCTATATTTATCAAAAGAATAATACTGAGATTAAACATAACCGATGAAATAACGCTTAGTCGTTATCACAAGGCATTGTCAATACAGCTCATTCTTTTACTACAAAAAATATTCACCTTTAAATCCCAATTGATGGAGCGATTAACAAACATGAAAATTAATACAGAAACGTTACGCTATAAGAAGCAATTCAAAACCGTATTAGGTAAACGTATGGCCTATGTTGACGAAGGTACAGGCGATCCCATTGTATTTTTACATGGTAACCCTACATCGATTTATTTATGGCGAAATATCATGCCTCATCTAGAAGGTAGAGGTCGCCTAATTGCTATTGATATGATCGGGATGGGAGATAGTGACAAACTGGATAAAACCAAGGACGGTAACTACTCACTTTCAGAGAACACAAAATACACTTCAGCATTGCTAGAAGCGTTAGGTGTGGATAATAACGTCACTTTTGTTTTGCATGATTGGGGTTCAGGTGTTGGCTTTAATTGGGCAAACCACAATCAATCTGCTGTAAAAGCAATCGCATTTATGGAGGCAATCGTCACCCCTTTTCCGACTTGGAATGACTTCCCTAAAGTCTTGCACGCCCCTATTGGCATGTTACGTTCAAACGAAGGTGATAAAACAGTACTTGAAGATAACTTTTTTATCGAAACATTATTACCAAGCGCAATAATCCGAACATTAAGCAATAAAGAACATGCTGAATATCGTCGTCCATTCTTAAATTCAGGAGAAGATCGTCGTGCTACTTTAGCAGGACCTCGAGAGCTACCTATTGAAGGACAGCCAGCTGAAACGGTCGCCTTAGTAGCCAGTTATGCAAATTATCTTACGAACTCAAAAGACATACCTAAGCTATTTATTAATGCAGAACCAGGCGCATTTTTAGTTGGTTATGCTCGAGACTTTGTTCGTACTTGGCCAAACCTCACAGAAGTGACCGTTAAAGGGCATCATTTCATTCAAGAAGATAGCCCTCATGAAATAGGAAAAGCTATTTCAGATTGGTTGCCTCAATAAACAAATTAGTTGATGTTATCCCTGCACGGCAATTGTGTAGGGTTAGCTTTTAACCTATTTTAGATTAGCGAGACTGTGTCATAACAACGACCTATTAGCATGTAAAACATTATAACTAAAAGATAGAAAAGTAATGATGAGTCGTCAAAGTTTATGGGGGTCCACGATCTTTCACGATCTTTTTTAAAGGATTTGTGGATTAATATTCACTATTCATCATAAGATGAACCACCCTGTGCGGAGCCGCATGCAGGGTGGTGTGGGGCTGGAGGTTAGATACCTCCGGCTACCCGATTAGGCAAATTTATTCAGGAGCAATCCATGCGTTCAATGGACGAATTATAGCATCCGCACCACGAGCATATTCGTCTTGGTAATAGGGTGCGCCTTGATAAAGAATATAATCGTGATCTTCAGCTAAAGATTTATATAAATCATTACTTGAAGCACAGGAAAATAAAAGAGCTACTTTTATAACATTATTGTTTTTCTTAGCTTGCAAGGAGATAAACTCACCATCTTGAACTGGAGCAGATATATCGTAGCAGTCCCAATTATTATCTCTTAGCCTGATGACAACTTCGTTATTCATTTTATCTGAGAGAATCGTAGCTCTAGTTAACCAGCCATCTCCTGAGCTAGTAGGATTAAAAGGCAGATTTTGAGAGTTTTTTTGCTGAGTGAGAACTTGTTGCTTAATAGCCTGATAATTGAGGCATGCAAAAACTTCTTGACGTAAAACCTCTGAGTTTTCGTCATGCCCAGGTACAGATGTACTAATCTTGCTGTTATCAACGGCAAAACACTCAACAAAAGCCATTGCTTGAATAACGCCTAATGCTCGAAAGAAGTTACTAGAGTTATGCCATATTTCAGATTTAGCATGTGCAAAAACATGTCGATTAAAGCCAGAATGATTTTGATAAGTATCAGTTTTCTTGTAAAAGCTATTCAGTAACCAACTTCTTATTGTTTCAAGAATAAATATTCTTTCATTTGTAACTTTAAGAACATTAATATCTAGGTATTCATCAGGAATCCAATCTGCATTTAACAAATGCATATCAATTACCGCTTCAATAGCTTTATCGATACATTTATTAACCTTATCTACAATTGTTAAATCATTATTTGAAGACCCAAGAATTGTTGTAATTATATTCTCAACAATTGGAATTAATGCAGAAATAGCAACTATTTTCATACCACTATAAAATGTAAGAATGGATTCTCGAATAAGGGGAACATGTCGAGATATGGCTACAGAGTTAAGAAACGTGATTTCCGTTGTTGAAATTATATTTCCTAAATTATAAACCGAAGTTAAAGATCCTTCGAATCGTTTTTGAATAACCTCCGGTCTATAAATACCATGATTAATAATTTCAATGCCACTTTCTTTAATTGCATCATAGACTTTCTTGTTAGGTATAAATGCAGGAGAAAACCAATCTACAGCCTTCCAAAAATTTTCGAGATTATTAGTTGGTAAAATATTTTTTTGATATAGCTCTATATCTTTTAATTTTTCTCGAGGGAAAATGGCTGATCCTACACTTGTTTTTAACAAAACTCCTTTAATCTTGAGCATATATCCGAAGTTAACTTCGTCAATAGAAATTACTTCAAGATTTTTTTCATTTGCTAAAGCCTGAACGTCATCCAAAGAAATATTTGCCCACTTGCTTAGTCCATTAAATTTATACCATATTGCAGATATGTCTTTATGAATATTTCTAGTGAACACTGCATTCCCCCTTTTTGCCTAACAGCTTTATTAACTCACAAAATGTCATTTTAACGGTGGAAATACGACAAGAGTTAATGATTAAAATATTATTACTTTACGTTGGTTTATCGATAAAACAAAGAGCTATAGTTAACTTGTGAGTTTGTAATCATCTAAAAGTGTAGGGGGGGCAATATTTACGGTGGAAATGCTCAGGTGAGAGGTATATGAACTTATTGATTATTTGAAAGTATTAACTCAAATAAAGTCAGATGGATTTAACACTTCAAATCCCAGACATAAAAAAACCTAGCATCGCTAGGTTTTTTAATATTCTAAAATTTAACAAATTATCTCAAAAAGATAACTCAATCCTAGAACGGAATATCATCATCAAAATCCATTGATGGTTCGTTAAACGCTGCCGGCTCTTGTTTTGGTTGAGCTTGTGGTGCTGGGCGTTGTGGCGCAGGTGCCTGTTGCGGAGCAGGTTGTGAAGGCTGCGGCGCTTGTTGTGGCTGATAAGCTGGTGCCATTCTAGGTGCTGCTTGTTGTGCTGGTGGCTGTTGTGGTGCATTACCCCAAGATTGTGCTGGAGCAGCTTGTTGTTGTGGTGCGTTTTGGTAACCACCTGGTTGCTGCTGTCCACCTTGGTATGGTTGACCTTGGCCTGCATTTTGAGAGCGTGCATCTAACATTTGGATGTCGTTAGCAATGATTTCAGTTTTGTAACGATCCTGACCGTCTTGACCTTGCCATTTGTTAGTTTGTAATTTACCTTCAACGTAAACTTTTGCACCTTTTTTCAGGTACTGGCCGACCATTTCGCCGAATTTACCGAATACAACAATGTTGTGCCATTCAGATTTATTTTCGTATTCACCTGTTTGTTTGTTTTTCCAGCTTTCAGTGGTTGCGATTGAAAAGTTTGCCACTGCGCCACCATTTTGGGTGTAACGCATTTCTGGATCTTTACCTAGGTTACCTACTAGGACTACTTTGTTTACACTACGGTTAAACATGTTTTTGCTCCGCTATTTCGACTTATTTATGTAAAATATTTGATTGTAATAGTGATTTAACTATTACCTAAAATGTATTGCGCTTGTTGTCGTTGAAAACGCTGTGTATTCGCTTTGATATAAATCGTTTATTTACTTCGGTATAAACAATTTGTTCTTTTGCAATAACAACAACTTCTAACGCGCCCTCTAATGCTAGCAATCGCTAATGAGTATATTGGCTTGTTGTTGATCTTCTATGCTTGATGTCAATATAAAATTGCAAGCGTAAAAGTACCAATTTTGCTTGGGTTATGCATGCCAAGAGACAGTATAAACCAGACAATCATTAACCCTGTTAAGCATAAAAATAAGCCACTACTAGCCACTAGTTTATAGGATAACCCACCTATAATACCACTGAAAAATTCACCTGAAAATTGATATGTGCTGTAGATCCCCATTGCACTGACTTTGCTGACTCAAGAAGTCTGCATTGAGAGAAAGATTGGTCAAGACGTTTCTAAAAAGTTAAAGCTTGTAAAAACAGTCACGTAACTAAAAACATTAAAATTGGACAGTGTAGAGAGTGCGATGACAAGCGGTCTTGAGTGTTATTAATAATATTAAAAACAGATGAAAGTGTTTTTTTTTGTGTTTTTGGCTTAGTTTAGCTTAAGCATTCTACTTTATTAAAAATAAGGGGGAGAGCGACGTAGGAGAATAACAGGCGACTAATTTCCAGCTTATCTTTTTTAGCGCAATAGAGCGCGAAACTCTTTATACTACGGCAGTCATTTTTTTAATTTTTTGGAGTTTTTGTGCTGAGTTATCGCCATTCATACCATGCTGGGAATTTTGCAGATGTTTTAAAGCATACTGTATTAACTTCTATCCTTGATTACTTATTACAAAAAGACAAAGCTTTTTGTTACTTAGATACACACTCTGGTTGTGGTGCTTATCAATTAGACTCTGCGCAATCGTTAAAAACAGGTGAGTTTAATAATGGTATCGGTGCATTGTGGAACTTAACTAAATTACCGGTTCCTGTGACACGTTATTTAGATCAAGTGAAAGCATTTAATGGGGAAGGGGCATTATTGTCTTATCCTGGTTCTCCTATGATTTGTAATCAGTTACGTCGTGACGAAGACCGTATGTTTTTATTTGAATTACACCCTAATGAATTTACTAACATGCGAGCTAACTTTTCTGGTGATCGCAGTATTAAAATGAGTAATACAGACGGCTTACAAGGGTTAGTTGCTAATATGCCACCTAAAGAGCGCCGTGGTTTAGTATTGATTGATCCTTCCTATGAAATTAAAACAGAGTATGACGAAGTAGTTGAAAAGCTAATTGCTGCTCATCGTCGTTTTGCGACAGGGACTTACGCTTTATGGTATCCCGTTGTTAAACGTACTTTGATTAATAAAATGGAAAGGTCGTTAAAAGCATCGGGTATTAAAAATATTCAACTCTATGAATTAGCGATTGAAGCGGATAAAGAAGAAAGAGGCATGACCTCTAGTGGCATGATTGTGGTTAATCCACCTTGGACGTTACAAAAAGAGATGCAACATAGTTTGCCTTTTTTAGCGGAAACACTCGGTATTAATGGCGAAGGTTTTTACCGCATTGAAACATTAGTCGCTGAATAAACAAGTATTGGTTATCGATGGATAACCAATACTTGCCTCCCTTTGAATCAAATTATTCAACGTTTTTTTGTGTACATTTATCTGCGCCGTCAGTCATTCTTATAAAGTGCTACATTTACGCGACAAAGGGAGTAGCGAGTCATCGAGACTCCTATTGTCCTGCGATAGCAGTAAAAAATCACGGCACTTTTTCTACATCGCTAGATACTTCCTCTATAACTTACAAAAATCTATCATTAAAAATCTATTAAAAACCCATTAAAAGCAATGTTTTATGTGTTCATGAATATTTATGAAATTGATTACTCTGATGCTGATAAATAAACTTGTTTGAAGCTTACTTTAATGAAAAAAGGGCGGGGCAGGTATAATCAAAATCCTATAAACGGTAAGTTCGCAGGTTTGCTTATACGGAACGGGTATATTAATGACTAAATTATTGCCAAGACTCTATTTATCCCTACTTTCACCCGCACCATCAGCATGATATATTAGCCTCCATTTATTTTTTTCATCTATTTAGCCCTTAAAGACTCACTTTTTAAGAATACCTAAATTGACACTTTTACATGGAATAAGTCATGACTAAATCGACCGCTGATATTCGCCAAGGATTTATGGATTTCTTTGGTAAGAAAGGGCATCAAACAGTGAGCAGTAGTTCTCTCGTCCCTGATAATGACCCTACCTTGTTATTTACTAATGCAGGTATGAATCAATTTAAAGATACCTTTTTAGGTACTGAAAAAAGAGCATATACTCGTGCAACTTCAAGCCAACGTTGTGTTCGTGCTGGTGGTAAACACAACGATCTAGATAATGTTGGTTACACGGCTCGTCACCATACTTTTTTTGAAATGTTGGGTAACTTTAGTTTTGGTGATTACTTTAAAGAAGATGCCATTGGTTTTGCGTGGGAATACTTAACTGACGTTCTTAAAATACCAAAAGAAAAGTTGCTTGTGACTGTTTACGAAAGTGATGACGAAGCATTTTCATTATGGGCGAATAAAATTGGTGTACCAGAAGATAAAATCATTCGCATTGGTGATAAATCACCTGAAAAGAAATACGAGTCTGATAACTTTTGGTCAATGGGCGATACCGGGCCTTGTGGTCCATGTTCTGAGATTTTCTACGATCACGGTGAACACATTTGGGGTGGTCCTCCAGGCTCTCCTGAAGAAGATGGCGATCGTTTCATTGAAATCTGGAACATCGTTTTCATGCAATTTAACCGAAGTGCTGATGGCACAATGGAAAATCTACCTAACCCATCTATCGATACGGGTATGGGCTTAGAGCGTATCTCTGCGATTATTCAAAATGGTCATTCAAACTATGATATCGACCTATTCCAAGGTTTGATCCAAAAAGTAGCTGATGTAACCGGCGCACAAGATTTACAAGATAAATCATTACGTGTTGTTGCTGACCATATTCGTTCATGTGGTTTCTTGATCTGCGATGGTGTGATGCCGTCTAACGAAGGGCGTGGTTATGTATTGCGTCGTATTATTCGTCGCGCAGTTCGTCACGGTCATAAACTAGGTGCAAAAGAGGTGTTCTTTTACCGGGTTTATGAAGAGCTAGTTAAACAAATGGGCGATGCTTACCCTGAACTAGGCCAACAACAAGAGTTTGTTGAAAAGATCTTACGTTTAGAGGAAGAGCAGTTTGGTAAAACACTCGAGCGTGGTTTACAAATTCTAGATAACGAATTAGATGCTTTACAGGGATCTATTATTCCTGGTGATGTTGTTTTCAAACTTTATGATACTTATGGCTTTCCTGCTGATTTAACTGCAGATATTGCGCGTGAGCGTGAACTAACTATCGACCAAGATGGATTTGATTCTGCAATGGCTGAGCAACGTAAACGTGCTCAAGCAGCAAATAACTTCGGTAAAGATTATAACGATGTATTGAAAATCGAAGATAAAACTGAGTTTATTGGTTACCAAGCGCTAACCGGCACTTCTACCGTAACAGCCTTGATCAAAGAAGGTCAGTTTGTTGATAGTTTAGTCGAAGGTGATAACGCACAAATCGTACTCGCTGAAACACCATTTTATGCTGAGTCAGGCGGTCAAGTTGGTGATGCAGGTGTGCTTAAGTTGAGCAATGGTATTTTTGTTGTTACTGATACTAAAAAATCTGGTGATGCTTTCTTACATATTGGTTACGTTAGCATGGGCTCTGTGAAAGTGAACGAGTCTGTTACCGCGGAAGTAGAAGCTGAGCGTCGTAAAGCAATTGCATTACACCATTCTGCAACGCATTTATTACATGAAGCGCTACGCCAAACCTTAGGTGAGCATGTGACTCAAAAAGGGTCGTTATGTGATGCTGAGAAATTACGCTTTGATTTCTCTCACTTTGAAGCTGTATCAGCTGAAGCACTTAATAAAGTCACTTACATCGTTAACCAAGCAATTCGCAATAACTATGAAGTTGTAACTAAATTGATGGGTATCGAAGAAGCTAAAAACCAAGGTGCTATGGCATTATTTGGTGAAAAATATGGCGATATGGTGCGTGTTGTTCAAATGGGTGACTTCTCTACTGAACTATGTGGTGGTACGCACGTACAACGCACGGGTGACATGGGGTTATTCATTATCACTTCTGAAGCGGGCACTGCTGCAGGCGTTCGTCGTATTGAAGCGGCTGCGGGTGATGCTGCTGGTAATGTATTGCAAAACTTACGTGAGCAATTCAATAAAGCCTGTGATCTTGTTAAAGGTGATTCATTCACATTAGGCGAGAAAATCCTGCAAACGCTAGAGCGTAATAAAGTGCTTGAAAAAGAGCTAGCACAACTTAAATCGAAAGCGGCAAGTGAAGCAGGTTCAAACTTGACTGAACAAGCTATCGATATCAACGGCGTGAAAGTAGTTGTTGCTTACATGGAAGGCATTGACCCTAAAACGTTACGTAATAGCGTCGATGAAATGAAGAACAAACTGCAATCAGGCATCGTTGTATTAGCAACCACGGTTGGTGATGACAAAGTGAGTTTGATTGCTGGTGTGACTAAAGATTTAACTAACAAAGTGAAAGCGGGTGAGTTGGTTAATGTTGTTGCGATTCCTGTTGGTGGTAAAGGTGGTGGTCGTCCTGATATGGCGATGGCTGGAGGAAATAATCCAGTTGCATTAAAAGATGCACTGGCACTCGTAGAACCTTGGTTAATTGAACGTTTATAATAATTAAGAGTCTATACCCAACTGTATAGCAAGGAAAAAAAATGACACTAATAGTTCAAAAATATGGCGGTACTTCCGTTGGCACTGTTGAGCGAATCAAAGCAGTGGCTGACAAAGTAAAAGCAACAAAAGAGGCGGGCAATGACGTTGTGGTTGTTTTATCCGCTATGTCTGGTGAAACCAATCGATTAATTGCTTTAGCGAAAGAGTTTATTGAGAAACCAAGTGCACGTGAAATGGATGTGTTATTAACAACTGGGGAGCAAACGACGATCGCATTATTGACGATGGCGTTGCATAACTTAGGTGTTGATGCCGTTTCCATGACTGGTGATCAAATTAGATTGAAAACTGATCGCAGCCATTCTAAGGCGCGTATATTAGATGTCGAAACTGAAAACCTACAAAAACACTTAAAGCAAGGTCGTATTGTTGTTGTCGCAGGCTTTCAAGGCCGCTGTGAAGATAATAACATCACCACGCTTGGGCGTGGTGGAAGTGATACCTCTGCCGTAGCGATTGCTGCTGCATTAAAAGCGGACGAGTGCCAAATCTACACCGACGTTGACGGTGTTTATACAACTGACCCACGCGTTGAGCCTAATGCACGTCGTCTTGATAGCATCACTTTTGAAGAGATGTTAGAAATGGCCAGCTTAGGCGCAAAAGTGTTACAAATTCGTTCGGTTGAATTTGCAGGGAAATACAACGTGCCACTACGTGTACTTTCTAGTTTTAAAGATGGTGGCGGTACGTTAATTAGTTATGAGGAAAATAAAATGGAATCTCCTGTTATCTCTGGTATCGCGTTTAATCGTGACGAAGCGCGTCTAACGTTATCAGGTGTTCCTGATCAACCGACTGTTGCAGCACAAATACTTTCTCCTATTGGTGCAGCCAATATCGACGTTGATATGATTGTACAAAATACATTAGGTGATGGTAAAACTGACTTTACGTTTACTGTGCATCGTGATGATTATGTTGAAGCAACTAAGTTATTAGAAGTTGTTTGTACTAAGTTGAATGCTGATTCAGTACAAGGTAATAACGAGATTGCTAAAGTGTCTATTGTGGGTGTAGGTATGTGGAATCACCCAGGTGTGGCACAAAAAATGTTTGAGACCTTAGGTGCCGAAGGGATCAACATGCACCAAATCGCTACTTCTGAGATTAAAATTTCAGTGCTAGTAGATAGTAAGTATTTAGAATTGGCTGTACGCGCATTGCATAAAGCATTTGAACTAGAGTCTGAACCAAAGCAAGAAAAATAGAAATTGTGAACTAAGCACTAAATAAAAGATGAATTTAGTGTTTAGTGAGCCATACTCATGTTAACGGAAATGAAATAAAAATAATTTAGGAGCAGGATATGCTAATTTTAACGCGCCGTGTAGGCGAAACTCTTATGATTGGTGACAACGTGACCGTTACTGTTTTAGGTGTTAAAGGTAACCAAGTACGTGTCGGTGTTAATGCGCCAAAAGATGTATCAGTGCATCGTGAAGAGATTTATATGCGTATTCAAGCTGAAAAGAACGCAGCCAGTTCAGAATAGACAGTGAACTGTTATTTAAAGAAGAGCTTAATTGCTCTTTTTTTATGTCTAAAATTCAACCGTAACAGATGAAAAACAAGCAGTTTGTTTAATTAGCAAGCAAGCAGTAAATTATTATGCTAAAAAGGTTTGACTTGTTTTCAGAAGACAGTAATATGTGCGCCAACAAGACGACGGTGGGGTGGCCGAGTGGCCGAAGGCGCTCCCCTGCTAAGGGAGTAACGGGTTTATAGCCTGTTCGAGGGTTCGAATCCCTCCTCCACCGCCATTCTTGTAGATTCTTAAAGCGGGTGTAGCTCAGCTGGATAGAGTACCTGGCTACGAACCAGGCGGTCAGGGGTTCGAATCCCTTCACCCGCACCATCTTTCTATTTGCACGAAAAGACGGTGAGCTTAAGAATTGAAATAAAAACATAAAGAATATCGCGGCGGGTGTAGCTCAGCTGGATAGAGTACCTGGCTACGAACCAGGCGGTCAGGGGTTCGAATCCCTTCACCCGCACCATTCTTTACAAGCTTACGAAAGTAAGTTTTTTTGTTTTTAGAGCTTATTAATATTATTCCCAATAATATTAAGCACCATGCGGGTGTAGCTCAGCTGGATAGAGTACCTGGCTACGAACCAGGCGGTCAGGGGTTCGAATCCCTTCACCCGCACCATTTCTTTAGTTTTTCGCTTTTATTATTATTCCATTTTATTTAATCTTATATAGTCCCTGTAAATTCAACTTTATTTGAATGTTTAATCATAATAAATGACTATATTTCTTTTTTTATACTTATTTTCTCTCTAAAAATGCATGTTTTTTTTATAATTTTGCATAAATAGTCACTTAATTTTATATTTAAGTCACAAGTTTAACCTCGCTTGCTTTCACCTTTATTAGACTATTAATTGCTAAATGCAAACTATGGAAGTTGAGTCAAATTCCATTGCTTTCATTTTTTAGCCAAAACCACTATAATAAGCGCCTGTGAAACACTATTTTACTGAAAATACATATGTTCAACGCGTATTAAATCAAGTAATCTGGTGGTTGATGTTTATTATTTACATGGATTTAATCGTGATCAGTATTCAATACTCACTGTTAACAGCATATTAAATACTTATTAGATATGAATAAATATTCATTTTTAATCTGTTGAATGGCTGTTTCAGTGTGTATCTAGAAAAGGAAAGGGTACATTTATGGATATTACAGGATCTTTAGTCACTGCATTTATGCTATTGGGTCTAGGCATGGCATTTGTTTATATGTTTTTAGGTTTATTATTTATTTGTATAAATCTAATGGCTAAATATATCCCTGCAGACAAACCTGTCATTTCAGCTAAGCGTAAAGCACCCGTTGCTACACAAGCTGCTAATCAAACACAAGTAAGCCCTCAAGTAATCGCTGCGATCACTAGTGCAGTGCAACAATACCGCAAAGCACGAACAGTTTAATGGACAAAGAATCAATAAAGGAGCAAGTGAATATGTCTAAGCCTCTCGCAATCACCGAAGTTGTTTTACGTGATGCACACCAATCATTATTTGCAACACGTATGCGTATTGACGATATGTTACCCATCGCAGAGAAATTAGATAAAGTAGGCTATTGGTCTTTAGAGACTTGGGGTGGTGCTACTTTCGATTCATGTATTCGTTATCTAGGTGAAGATCCTTGGGATCGTATTCGCGCTTTAAAAGCGGCGATGCCAAATACACCACAACAAATGCTGTTAAGAGGCCAAAACCTATTAGGTTACCGCCATTATGCTGATGATGTGGTACAGAAGTTTGTCGAACGTGCACATACTAATGGCGTAGACGTATTTCGTATTTTCGATGCAATGAATGACGTGCGTAACTTTGAGACGGCGATTAAATCGGCTGTTGAAGTTGGTGCTCATGCTCAGGGGGCTCTCTCTTATACGACGAGTTCAGTCCATACCATCGATGGTTGGGTTGATATGGCGAAACGTCTGGAGGACATGGGCGCGCACTCTATCTGTATTAAAGATATGGCTGGTTTATTAAAACCTTATGTTGCAGAAGAGTTAGTTACAAAAATTAAAGCTTGCACCAATATCCCATTAGCCTTGCATTGCCATGCAACAACAGGTCTTAGTTTAGCGACTCAACAAAAAGCGATTGATGCGGGTGTTGATATTATTGATAGTGCTATCTCTTCAATGAGTATGACTTACGGTCACTCACCAACAGAGACATTAGTTTCTATTGTTGAGGGTACGCCGCGTGATACTGGGTTGGACTTACATAAACTAGAAGATATTTCTGCTTATTTCCGCGAAGTACGCAAAAAATATGTGAAATTTGAAGGTGAATTGAAAGGTGTTGACCCACGTATTTTGATAGCACAAGTACCGGGCGGTATGTTAACTAATATGGAAAGCCAACTTAAACAGCAAGGTGCTGCAGATAAGATGGACGAAGTATTAAAAGAAATTACATGCGTTCGTGAAGATCTTGGTTTAATTCCTTTAGTGACACCAACATCTCAAATTGTTGGCACACAAGCTGTAATCAATGTATTGATGGGTGAACGCTATAAAAATGTCACTAAAGAAACAGCTGGTGTATTAAAAGGTGAATATGGCGCAACGCCTGCACCTGTTAATGCCGAATTACAAGCTAAAGTATTAGATGGCGCGCAAGCAATTACTTGTCGCCCAGCGGATAATCTTAAGCCAGAAATGGCATCGATCGAAGCTGAGTTCAAAAAATTAGCGGCTGAAAAAGGCGTTAAAGTTGCTGACAATGAGATTGATGATGCTCTTATTTATGCGTTGTTCCCTGAAATCGGACTTAAATTCTTAGAAAATCGCAATAACCCAGATGCATTTGAGCCTGTACCAAGCGCTGATGATATGAAAGTTGCTAATGCCCCTGCTAAAGCGAAAAATTCGCCAGAGTCTTACTCTGTTTCAGTTGATGGACAGCTGTTTAATGTACAAGTGGGGCCAGAAGGTAGTATCGACGGTATTTCACCAGTTAAAGCTAATGCTGCACAGGTGAACACAACGGTTGCGGCAAACGCTGCTGCACCTGCAGCAACTGCTGATGCCGAAGGTGAGGATGTGCCGGCACCTTTAGCGGGTAATATCTTTAAAGTACTGGTAAACAAAGGTGACCACGTCGACGAAGGTGATGTACTGGTGATTATGGAAGCGATGAAAATGGAAACTGAAATTCGTGCTCCAAAATCAGGCACAGTGCAAGCCGTTAACATCAGAGAAGGCGATGCTGTGAATGTCGGTGACTCACTGTTTGTAATAGGTTAAGGAAGATAACGTGAATGGATTAATGACACTATGGGCCGATACGGGAGTTGCAAACTTTCAGTGGCCTGAATTAGTGATGATGGCCGTCGGAGGGTTGCTATTGTACTTAGCGATCGCGCGTAAGTTTGAGCCTTTATTATTACTACCGATTGGTTTTGGGGCTATCTTAGCGAATATCCCTAATGCAGGTTTTAATGATGAAGGAGGCATGCTTTATTACATCTACCATATTGGTATTGAAACGGGGGTGTTCCCGTTAATTATCTTCATGGGGGTGGGCGCATTAACTGATTTTGGTGCTTTGATTGCTAATCCTAAAACTTTATTTTTAGGTGCAGCTGCACAGTTTGGTATTTTTGCGACGTTATTTGGCGCTATTTTATTAAACTTAGTACCTGGTTTTGAATTTACGCTTGCTGATGCTTCTGCGATTGCCATTATAGGTGGTGCTGATGGGCCGACGGCTATTTTCTTAGCGTCTAAACTTGCCCCTGACTTACTGGGTGCAATAGCGGTTGCTGCTTACTCTTATATGGCATTGGTTCCTATTATTCAACCGCCGATCATGCGTGCATTAACCACGCCTGAAGAGCGTCAAATTAAAATGGAACAGTTACGCCCGGTCAGTAAGAAAGAAAAAATTATCTTCCCGTTAGCGGTATTGTTCATGACTATCTTATTTTTACCGGCAGCTACGCCATTGGTTGGCATGTTCTGTTTAGGTAATTTAATGCGAGAGTCTGGTGTTGTTGACCGTTTAAGTTCAACTGCACAAAATGAACTGATTAATATTGTTACGATTTTCTTAGGCTTAGGCGTTGGTTCTAAACTATCTGCAGATAAGTTCTTGAACTTAGAAACATTGGGTATTTTAGGGTTAGGTGCAATTGCTTTCTCGATTGGTACTGCCTCTGGTGTATTGATGGCTAAAGCAATGGGACGTTTCTCAAAAAGTCCAATCAATCCTTTGATTGGTGCAGCTGGAGTTTCTGCGGTGCCGATGGCTGCGCGTGTTGCTAATAAAGTTGGATTAGAAGCAAATCCACATAACTTCTTATTAATGCATGCTATGGGTCCTAACGTTGCCGGTGTATTAGGGAGTGCGGTAGCAGCTGGTGTACTATTAGCGATTGTTGGCTAGATAAGCTGTTAACAAATGATACTTATTAATTAAGGCCACTTTTTAGTGGCCTTTTTTATAGGGGGATCAATACTTATTCTTAAAAGCAAAAGTAAAAGTAAAAGTAAGTATAGGCGTTATTTTGGTGTTTCCTACAATATAGAGAATTAACTTTGGCATTTTTAAGAAAAATATATGAATGATTTTTGGCTGCTATTTAGCAGTGGTTTTATCTCCTCAACGTTATTTCCAGGTGGCTCTGAAGTGCTGTTTATTTATTACTTGCAGCAACAGTTATCTTTGAAATGGGAATTTTTTTTTGCTGTAACCATAGGTAATAGTTTAGGCGCAGTAGTGACTTACTTACTTGGTTATTATATTAATTTTGGACAGGAAAAGGCGGCTTTAAAATACCCTAAAACATTATTGTTCTGTCAAAAGTGGGGAAATGTTGCATTATTATTAAGTTGGCTGCCTATCATAGGTGATGTGATCTGCTTATTTGCTGGTTGGCTTAAGCTCTCCAGAGGACGTGCTTTTATCAATATCGTGATTGGCAAAAGTCTGCGTTATTTGTTCTTAATGTTTTTATTCCTTATTTTTCCATAACACTCTTGATTCGGGAGTAAAAACGCTTAACAAAAGACCAATTTTTTACTGTTCTAAGTACTGCTTTCTTGTTTCTATTAAATGCTTATTTAGTTCAACTAATTTAGGTGGTAGAGTTAGCGCTCTAAAAAAATCACCTAGGGGTTTACACTTGGCTAAGAACTTTCAACAGCGTATTAATTTCCTCAGCGAGCATCCTGAGAGCTTCATTGCATTCGGTCGTGGTATAGAACGCGAAACGTTACGTGTGAACGAGGATGGTAAGCTATCGCAAGAGGGGCACCCTAGTGCTTACGGTAGCGCACTTACACATACTTCTATCACCACTGATTTTGCTGAGAGTCTGTTAGAGTTTATTACGCCGGTTGCAACGAGCGTAGATCAACTCTTTAACTATCTTAATGACATTCATCATCATGTGGTTATGAACTTACCGAGTGAACAATACCTTTGGCCAATGAGTATGCCTTGTTATGTGATGAGTGAAGATAATGTGCAACTAGCACAGTATGGTTCATCTAATATTGGCAGAATGAAAACGACCTATCGCCAAGGTCTTAAAAACCGTTACGGTAGTATGATGCAAATTATTTCTGGCGTGCATTATAACTTTTCATTACCTGCAGCATTTTGGGATAATTGGGGGGAGCTGCATGGATCTCCACTAACCGGTCAAGCCGCTCAATCTGCTGGATATATGGGATTAATTCGAAATTACCTACGTTATGGTTGGGTTATTCCTTATTTGTTTGGTGCTTCTCCTGCTATTTGTAAATCATTTTTACAAGGTAAAGAAACAAAACTTCCTTTTGAAGCGACAGGTAAAGGAACCATTTATTTACCCTACGCGACGTCATTGCGTTTGAGTGATTTAGGTTATACCAATAGTTCTCAATCAGATTTAAATATCTGCTATAACAGTTTAAACACCTACCTTGATAGCGTGCGTAAAGCGTTATCTAAAAAAGAGTCTAAGTTTACTGCGATGGGCATCGTCAAAGATGGTGAATATGTTCAGCTTAATGACAATGTTTTGCAGATAGAGAACGAATTATATGCCTCTATTCGTGCTAAACGTGTTCAAAAAGCTAATGAGACACCATCGCAAGCATTAAAAGCACGTGGTATTGAATATATTGAAATCCGTTCTTTAGATGTGAATCCATTTTGTAAATTAGGTATCACTCAAGAGCAAGTAAACTTCTTAGATCTATTTTTAACTTGGTGTGCAAGTGTTGAATCACCAACGTTATCGCAAGAAGAATACGCAGCCTGTGCGGATAACTTTAATGAAATGGTAACACGAGGTCGTGAACCTGAACTTACTTTAACCATTGCCGAGCAAACAAAAGATGTTGCAGGTTGGGGGAAGTGGTTAAATCAGCAACTGTCTGAAATGGCGTCGTTATTAGATAAAGAGCGCGTGGATAATCGTTATCAAAATGCAATGCAACATATCAGCCCTCGTTTTGAAGACCCAGAGCAAACCAGTTCTGCGCGTATTTTAAAGTGCATCAAAGATTCTACGGGTGATAATGGGACATTAGCATTGAGTTTGGCAAAACAGTATAAAGTCGAGCTACAAGAGCAACCTTATTCTATTTGGTCTGAGCAGATATTTGCACAGCAAAAGCAAACGTCAATTGAAAAGCGTGAAGCCATTGAAGCTGCAGATACGTTGAGTTTTCCTGATTTTTTAACCGATTACTTTACTAACGCTAAAAAAGTATAAACCGCATCTAGCGAGTTATCCCTAACAGCATGTACCTTGTACGTGCTGTTAAAATTTCTCTGCGCAACGTGTTAGGTAACTATTAATCTGTTTTGGATGTTATTCATTTAGTGCTAATGAAATAGGAAAATGACACGTTATTCTGCGATTAACAGAGAGGTTTAAAGTAAAGCTATGCATTTATTTAAAAAAATAATCACTTTAATTTTTCCTATCGCATTAATCGCCTGTGCAACACCACCTCCTAAAAATCCTGAAAATATTTGTGATATTTTTTTTGAAAATCGGGACTGGTATAGTGCTTCCAAAAAAATGCAAGAGCGATGGGGGACTCCCATTCATGTGCCGATTGCTATTATGTATCAAGAAAGTAGTTTTAAACATGATGCCGCGCCACCGATGCAATACTTTTGGTTTATACCCATTGGGCGAGCAAGTGATGCCTACGGTTATGCACAAGCCAGAGACATGACTTGGAGTGACTACCAGCGGGAAACAGGTAATGACTGGTCTAATCGTGATGATTTTGATGACGCTATCGACTTTATGGGTTGGTTCACCAGTAAAACGCATAAAATAAATGGTGTGTCGAAGTGGGATGCTTACGGCCAGTATTTGAATTATCATGAGGGTTGGACAGGATACAAGCGTAAGAGTTACAACAAAAAAGCGTGGCTAGTAAAAGTCTCTCGCAAAGTGGATGTACGTGCTAAAAAATATGCAACACAGTTAAAAGGTTGCCAAGAAAATTTGGATTCGAGTTGGTTATGGCGACTGTTTCATACCTAGTCAGTAGATGTAATACTCTAC
Organism: Psychromonas arctica DSM 14288; assembly: GCF_000482725.1. Lineage (GTDB taxonomy): Bacteria > Pseudomonadota > Gammaproteobacteria > Enterobacterales > Psychromonadaceae > Psychromonas > Psychromonas arctica. The sequence continues at coordinate 313,946 of NZ_KI519477.1, read as the reverse complement.
GTAATCGATCAAACTCGGTCCTTGAAATGAATAGATAGATAATTAATTAAGTAATAAGGAAACACCCTATGCCATTATTAGATAGTTTTACCGTTGACCATACTATTATGAAAGCGCCAGCAGTACGTATTGCTAAAACCATGCAAACACCAAGTAAGGATACTATTACAGTATTTGATTTACGTTTCACCGCGCCTAATAAAGATATTTTATCTGAAAAAGGCATTCATACATTAGAGCATTTATACGCAGGGTTTATGCGTGATCATCTCAATGGTGATCAAGTTGAAATTATCGATATTTCACCAATGGGATGCCGTACTGGGTTTTACATGAGCTTAATCGGTGCACCAACAGAGCAACAAGTGGGTCAAGCTTGGTTAGCGGCAATGCAAGATGTGTTGAATGTAGAAAATCAAAATCAAATTCCAGAACTAAATGAATATCAATGTGGCACTTATGCCATGCACTCATTAACTGAAGCAAAAGAGATTGCACAAGCAATTATAGATGCGGGTGTTGGTATCAATAAAAATGATGATATTTCATTGTCTGCAGAGCAATTGCAGCAACTGTAAGTATCAGATAACTATTAAGGCTGCTTTGCAGCCTTTTTTTTGCTTTATTTTTTAGTGAATTGTTTTATATCAAGTATCAAAAAAACTGATGCTTTACATTGAGGGCTCAATTACGTCATTAATGGACTCTCATGAAGTACACCCTGAAGCAGTTACAAGTTTTTAACGCTATCGCGAGCAATGAAAGTGTTAGCCGTGCAGCAGAGCACCTATGCATGACACAATCTGCTGTGAGTATGTCCTTAGCACAACTAGAAAACTTACTTGATCGACCTTTGTTCATTCGTCATGGTAACCGTTTAACCTTAAGCCATTGGGGGCGATGGTTAAGACCGCAGGCTCGCAAACTGATCCAGAATGCACAGCAAATTGATCAAGGCTTAAAAGATCAGCATTTAATCAGTGGGACCTTATCATTGTGTGCAAGCCAAACCGCGGCTGAACACCTATTGCCAAAACTAATCAGTAATATCGATAGTGACTTTCCTGAACTACGCATTGAACTTTTTGTTGAAAATAGTGAAGAGGTGATTCGAGGATTACTAAATCATGAATTTGAATTGGGTATTATTGAAGGGCGCAATGATGATAGTCGTGTTATTCAAGAAGCTATTTTTGATGACCATTTAGTTATTTTTACCAACACCCATCACCCTTACGCACATTCAAAGGTGGTTAACCTTGCGCAGTTAGAGCAAGCCCGGTGGATTTTAAGAGAGCATGGGGCTGGTACGCGACGTATTTTTGAAAGTGCGGTACATGGTTTAATTGACCACCTTGATGTATGGAAAGAATATGAAAGTGTCCCTGTTATTAAAGAATTGGTGAAAAATGGCAGTTATCTAGGCTGTTTACCCTTGTTAGATGTAAAAAGAGAAGTTGAACGTTGCGAATTAGTGATATTGAACACACCTGAATTAGATATGCATCGTAGTTTATCGTTTGTTTGGTTAGATGATTTAGGGCAAAATCCATTAAAAGATTGCGTTATAACAGAAGCTAAACGTTTAGTACGTAGCTTGCAAAAAAATAGAATTAATCATTTTTCCGATTAATTCTATTTTTTATGGAGCAGGCAGATAACTTTAAGCTATGCCATTTTGAGTCACGTAGCGTGAGTTATACGACTATATTAAGCTGCTTGATCCGATGTGGTTTTTTGTTGGACCTCAGAAACACCTTTTTCTTGAAACTGCATCTGTAACAGTAAATGCTGAGTAATATGCTGGCGAGTGATCGTACCCACTACGATACCATTATCAATCACTGGATAAATAGAAGGTCGTTTAGCTGCCGCTTTATTCAGGCGTTGATGGTAACTTAGGTATTGGCTTGATAATAAAACACCTGAATCGCTAACCGGATATAAGATGCTTTTATCGACGGTCATAAATTCAATTAATTCTGCAATACTTTGCTCTGGAGTAACACTTAAGACTTCAGTTTGCATCACATCAGCGACACTTAATTGCTGATCTAACTCAAAATCATTTGCCCACCAATTACGTAATAAATCCTGCTCTGAGACAAAACCAAGTAGTTCTTTTTGCTCATTGATGACAACTGCTCCACGCGCTTGCTGTGCTGATAATTCCAATAAAGCAGAGGTTGCCGTTTGTTGTCCTGAAAAAGTGATGGCTTTTGTATCCATTAGCTGTGCAACTGTTAGGTCAGTTAAAAATGTATTGTTCATAATGGGTGTTCCTTGTGATGGTAAATAAGTGGTCGTGGCGAGGTCTGATGTTGATCCGTGAGTCAGTGATGTCGGTGTTATTGATTGTGTTGTTAATGGCGCTGGATTTGTTAATGGTGCTGGATTGGTTAATGGAACAGGAACATCTTGGTAAATTAACCAATACCCTAGACCAACCATTACTCCTCCTCCGACAATATTGCCTAGAGTGACCGGAATTAAATTGTTAAGCACAAAATGACTCACTGTTAAGTCAGCAAAACTATTCGCGTTATACCCCAATGAGATTAAATACTCAGCAGGTACGGTATGCTGTAAAACAATCCCCAAAGGCACCATAAATAGGTTCGCGATACTATGTTCAAAACCGCTACTGACAAACATTGCAACCGGTAATATCAGTAAGAATGACTTTGTTAGCATATCTTTACTGCTAAATGTCATCCAAATACCTAAACACACTAATAGGTTACATAGCACGCCTAACGAAAAGGCTTGTAGCCAACTGTGGTGGATTTTATGCTGCGCTACATGCAGCGCATTAATACCCCATTGCCCACCGTCAAGTTGATACATTTTGGCACCAAAAATAAGTAATAAAATTAGCATCGCCCCAACAAAGTTGCCTAGGTAAACACGTGCCCAGCAACCGATTAACTGTAGAGTACTTAATTTCCCTTGAGCCCAAGCAACGCTACTCAATACGGTACTAGTGAATAATTCTGCTCCACATACCACGACGAGTATTAAGCCTAAACTAAATGCAGTGCCCCCCGCTAAACGTGTGAGGCCCCAAGAAGAGGCATCGCTACCGGTCGTTACCGTAAGGTAAAAAACAAATGCAATGGCGATAAAAACACCTGCAAATACCGATAAGCCAAAAGAATGAAGTTTACTTTTATTGGCTTTCTGTACGCCATAATTACTGACATCCGCTAAAGGGTGTGAGCTAGCTACTGCTTGGATCGTATTAGTATTTAAGTGTTTAATGGCATGGTTCATATGCAATCACTAAGCCTCCTGCAATAAAATGATATGAAGTGGTTGTCATTGTTTATCTCCTCTTGGATTCAACTATTAATTGAACGCTATTGATGCGTTGTAAAAACAATACGATCATTTTCAGATAAAGAATATTTGATAGTTTTTATTCTCAGAATCAAAAAGATTGATACTTAAAAGCAAACTCAACAATTTCAACAATATCAATAAACGTAACAATCAAGTTCACATGCTTAATCCAGTCACTACAAGGTGGCGCTGGTCATCAGTAATTAATTTTTTTCTGGCGGGAAATGACTAAGGGGAGGGGCTTAAACACTAAATTCAAAGGAAAAAAAAGCAAACCGATTGGTTTGCTTGATAGAAAGTAGCTGATTTTGTGTTCTTAAAATAGCGAGGTTAATCGATTTTTATACTAAATGAACTGATAATATTAGTTTTCCTCAGTATATAAATGAGGAATAATTTTCACTAACTTAACCATATTATTTTCAACTTCTATGATTTCCATAGGGTAACCGCAGATACGAGTACTTACTGCTGATGTTGGAATCGTTTCAAGATGTTCAAGGATCAAACCATTTAAGGTGCGCGGTCCATCGGTAGGTAAAGACCAACCCATTTCTTTGTTCAAATCACGAATACCTAAGCTACCTTCAATAATATAACTATCATCTTGTTGCTTGTGGATCTCTTCAGAACTGTGCGGTTCATGTGTTGTAGTGAAGTCTCCAACAATCTCTTCTAATATGTCTGCTAAGGTCACTAACCCTTGAATATCACCATATTCGTCCACCACTAAGCCCATACGTTCTTTGTTTTGTTGGAACTTAATCAATTGCGTATTCAGTGGTGTGCCTTCTGGAATAAAGTACAACTCACGCACACTTCTTAACAATGTAGTTTTAGTGAAGTCTTCTTTTAACAGGATCAATAGCGAGTCACGTGCGTGTAAGAAACCAATAGAGTCATCAATGGTGTCGCGGTATAACAAAGTCATAGTATGCGTACGATGTTTTAACTGCTTTAAAATCGTATCCCAATCTTGGTTGATATCAATCGCTGCAATTTCATTACGTGGCACCATGATTTCATCGACGGTGACTTTCTCTAACTCAAGAATACTTAAGAGCATTTGTTGGTGATGCTCAGGGATCATTGAGCCGGCTTCATGTACAACAGAGCGTAATTCGTCACTTGATAACGCATTATCACTTTGATTATGAACACTGATACCAAATATTCTTAATAAACCGTTAGAAATACCATTAATACACCAAACTAATGGGCTTAATATTTTTTGTAGAGGAGCTAATAATACTGAGCTAGGAAAAGCAATTTTTTCAGGGTATAAAACCGCGAGTGTTTTAGGTGTGACCTCGGCAAAGATTAATATGACTAATGTCAGTACGCCTGTCGCAATAGCGATACCAGCATCACCAAACATGCGTTGCCCTATGATGGTGGCAATCGCAGAAGCCAAAATATTAACTAAGTTGTTACCAATCAAGATCAAGCCGATCAATTTATCTGGTTTGTTTAATAGTTTTTCAACACGTAGTGCAGTTTTGTTTTTATCTGCTGCTAAGTGCCGTAAACGATAGCGATTTAAAGACATCATGCTGGTCTCTGAACTAGAGAAATAAGCTGAGATGATGATTAAAACGACTAAACTAATAAATAATGCACTTGTGGGTATTTCGTTCAAGAGTACTCTCGATAGTTGCTTTTAAAAAAATTAAAAATGATGACCTTGATATTATCGAAGAAATGCAAATATAACAAAGTAGATTTTCTAAAAAAACCTATAAAAAAACATTTTGACAAGATTATGTGAACTATTGAAAATTCGCAAACCTATTCCCCAAACTATTTACCTAGCTATTTACTCTGCTATTCACCGACTTATATAGCGCTAACGATTACTGAACTGCGAGTTGTATGGCTCTGAGCACTATCCTGTATATGCTCAATTAAAACTCAATAATGGTCATTTTATGACGTTAATCACTTGTCAGTGTGTTAATTAATATTGATAATGCCGCCTTTTGACTAATTGGGCCTGCTTATCAAACCTTTACTGTTTATTACATTACTATTTTTGTCATTATCTTCCTATGCCGAAAACACACAAATCCAATCCTTTTCTAGTGCTAAAAAGAAATTAGAAAAAGAAGTCTATACCGATCCTCAAGAACGTCACACTTTATATTGCGATGCAGAGTTTGATAGCAAAAAAAATGTGATTGCTAGCTCCGGCTTTGAAAGCAAAAAATACAAAAAACGAGCAAAACGCATTGAGTGGGAACATGTTGTGCCAGCAGAAAACTTCGGGCGTAACTTTACTGAATGGCGAAGTGGTGATAAGCAATGCGTGACGAGCAAGGGTAAAGCCTATAAAGGGCGACGTTGCGCAGAAAAGACCAATGCAGAATACCGATATATGCAAGCTGATATGTACAATCTATATCCCGCGATTGGGTCAGTTAATGCAAGTCGCAGCAATTATAACTTTGTGATGTTAGGCAATGTTCAAAGTAGTTTTGGTAGCTGCGCAATGAAAATAGAAAAGCGTAAAGTAGAGCCGCCTGTACAAAGCCGAGGTGTGATTGCACGTACTTATTTATACATGGATACTATTTATCCGAGTTATAAAATGAGTCGTCAGCAGCGTCAGTTAATGACCGCTTGGCATAAAACCTATCCCGTTAATGCATGGGAATGCGAACGTGCTAAACGTATTCAAAAAATACAGGGCAACAATAACGAAATAGTACAGCAAAGTTGCCAAGCTGCTGGACTAAACTAGTCCCCATCAAATTGAGTTTAATAAACTACACACTATTTAATGAAACCGTTCTAATGAAATCAGTTTAATGGCATTATTTTAATGGGGTGTAGAGGCTTCTTAAGGCAACAAGAATGTAAACCATCTTGTTGAGTGCTGATAGCTGTTTATCTTTTTTAACTGCTTATCATAACAAGATGGTATCACTTAGCTGTGAACATGCTGGCGTAAAGGATCAGAGAATAATTTCTCTAACAAAGCGGCTACCAAAGTAAGCAAGTGTTAAAAATGATGAGCCTACGATGGTAATGTAAATCACTAAACGGCCACGCCATCCTTTCTTGAAATGCCCCCATAACAAGGTCGCATAAATAACCCAAGCAATAATCGTCAGCACAGCTTTGTGCGCGCTTTCACTTGCAAACATATCATCTAAAAACATAAAGCCAGTGACCAATGTACAACTTAATAAGATAAATCCTATTAAAATAAACTGAAATAAGCTTTTTTCAAGTGTCATTAAGGGAGGTAAATTCAACCCTGCGATAGGCGATCTGTGTTTCTTTAATCGGTAATCGACATAGGCTAATTGTAAGGCAAATAAACTGGCGATGACCATCATGGCATAAGCGAGTAACGCTAAAATAATATGTGAGCCAACCTGCGGATTATCTTCCAAGTGGGTAATGTAATGACTTGGTAAATACACCACGGCGATAAAATTGATAATATTAAACCCATACACGATTGGCAACAGAACGCCGGTATTGATTTTTTTGTTGATAGCCAGTGACAGTGCCGCAATTAAAAAACTCACCAATGAAACAACATTTAAAATAGGCAAGTTTTGACCATTTATTAAAAAGATGTTCTGATATAACCAAGCAGCGTGGCTTAATAGTGCGACACTTGATAAGGTAATAATCTGATAGCTTAACTTTGCTTGAGGTGAAAATAATTGGCGGCTAGCAAGTAAGCCACTTAGTAAATAAAATACAACACTGATAGTTGCCAGTTGACTCATATATTACTGCCTTTACTCAGAAAAATGGCTTTTAATAACCTTCATTATAAGCTTTATTGAATGGATGAGAAGTTAATACTATTTTGAAAAAGCATAAATGCGTATAATACACAAAATCCTAATTATTTATAGCTATGAGACATAAACATGTTTGAGAATTTAACGGACAGATTGTCGAAGTCACTGAAAAGTATCAGTGGTAAAGGTCGATTAACAGAAGACAACATTAAAGGCACATTACGCGAAGTACGTATGGCGTTGTTAGAAGCCGACGTAGCTTTACCGGTTGTTCGTGACTTTATTAAAGCAATCAAAAAACGCGCAATTGGACAAGAAGTTGCCAAAAGTTTAAACCCAGGCCAAGCCTTTATTAAAGTTGTACAAAACGAACTTGAATTGGCAATGGGTGAAGTCAACGAAAATTTAAATTTAGCGACCCAACCGCCAGCAGTATTATTAATGGCGGGTTTACAAGGTGCGGGTAAGACCACGTCTGTTGCTAAGTTGTCATTATTATTAAAAAATAAAGAAAAGAAATCAGTTTTAGTCGTGAGTGCTGACGTTTACCGTCCTGCGGCGATCAAACAGTTAGAAACCCTAGCGGGTGAAGTGGGTGTTGAGTTCTTCCCAAGTGATATCTCGCAAAAGCCAATTGATATTGCCAATGCAGCTATTTCCCATGCGAAAAAGAAATTCATTGATGTTGTGATTGTCGATACGGCAGGTCGTTTGCATGTTGACGGCGAGATGATGGATGAAATTAAAGATTTACATGCAGCGATTAATCCTATTGAGACATTGTTTGTTGTAGATGCAATGACAGGCCAAGATGCGGCTAATACAGCACAAGCATTTAATGAAGCCTTGCCATTAACCGGTGTTATCTTAACAAAAGCTGATGGTGATGCGCGTGGTGGTGCTGCACTTTCAATTCGTCATATCACTGGTAAACCGATTAAATTTATCGGTATGGGTGAGAAAATTGATGCTTTAGAACCTTTCTATCCAGATCGTATTGCGTCTCGTATCTTAGGTATGGGTGATGTTCTTTCATTAATCGAAGAACTTGAAACTAAAGTTGATAAAGATAAAGCGGCTAAATTAGCGAAAAAAGTTCAAAAAGGGAAAGGTTTTGACCTAGAAGATTTTCGTGACCAATTAGTGCAGATGAAAAGCATGGGTGGCATGATGGGCATGATGGATAAATTGCCGGGTATGTCGAATATTCCTGATGCAATGAAAGATCAAGTGAATGACAAAGCAACCAATCAAATGGAAGCGATCATCAATTCAATGACTAAAAAGGAACGTGCCAAGCCTGAAATTATCAAAGGTGGCCGTAAGCGTCGTATCGCTGCGGGTTCTGGTACGCAAATTCAAGATGTGAATAAACTGCTTAAACAGTTTACGCAAATGCAAAAAATGATGAAGAAAATGGCCGGTAAAGGCGGTGGCATGCGTAAAATGATGAGTGGCATGCAAGGCATGATGCCTGGTATGGGCGGCGGTATGCCGGGCATGGGAGGCGCTGGATTACCGCCTGGTTTAGGCGGTTTCCGTAAAAAATAAAACATAATCAAACACAATGTTAGGATTGTTTAGAAACCCCGTTGAATCTTATTCAACGGGGTTTTTTTATATTTTAGCCGTTTGAATTGATTGCTAACTGTGATTTTGATTGTTCTTTTTCTAAATAAGAGTATAATTTTGCGGCTTTCTACAGAAGCAGGTGGTCAGAATTCACTGACTTTCGACGTTTAATAATATATATAGAGGACGATATGGTAACTATTCGTTTAGCTCGTGGTGGCGCTAAAAAACGCCCATTCTACCAAGTGGTAGTAACTGATAGCCGTAGCCCACGTGACGGTCGTTTCCTTGAAAAAGTTGGTTTCTTTAACCCAACTGCACAAGGTCAATCAGAAAAATTACGTTTAGATACAGATCGCATCAACCATTGGGTTGGTCTTGGCGCACAGCTAAGTGATCGTGTAGCTAAATTAGTAAAAGATAACGCTGTAGCTGCTTAATTGCGGTTAGGTGAAGGAGATATTAGGTGAGCGAACAAGCACAACCAATAGAAATAGGCAAATTTGGTGCAGTTTACGGCATCAAAGGCTGGTTAAAAATCCACTCCTACACCGATGATCCTGAAAGTATTTTTCAATACAAGCCATTGTTAATGAGATCTAATGGGGCTTTACGTGAAGTGAATATCACTGAATGGAAACGTCACAATAAAGGTTTTGTTGCAAAAGTAGACGGTTACGATGTTCGTGAAGAAGTACAAGCCTTAGTTGGCCTTGACCTTCTTGTTCAACCATCTAGCCTTCCAGAATTGGAAGCAGACTACTACTGGCGCGATTTAGTCGGGTGTCAGGTTAATACTGACAAAGGTTATCATCTTGGTGTTGTCACTGATTTGATGGAAACAGGCTCTAAAGATGTGCTTGTTGTAAAAGCCAACTCGAATGATGCTTTTGGACAAAAAGAGCGGTTAATTCCGTTCATCGAAGAGCAAGTAATATTGAATGTTGATATTACAGGCCAACTAATTACAGTTAATTGGGAACCTGATTTCTAATTACCCTAGGAGAAAAGTTATGTGGTTAGGGGTTATTAGCCTCTTCCCGGACATGTTTCGGGCCATTAGCGAGAATGGGGTAACAGGTCGAGCGATTAAAAATAACTTGCTCTCTATCGAATGTTGGAATCCACGTGATTTTACATTAGATAAACATAGAACGGTCGATGATCGTCCCTATGGTGGTGGGCCTGGAATGCTGATGATGGTGCAACCTTTACGGGATGCAATCAACGCAGCAAAACAGAGCGCAAGAGAAGCAGGACACGAGGCAAAGGTAATTTACCTTTCTCCTCAAGGTCGACGTTTAGACCATCAAGGTGCGCAGTCTTTATCAAGCTCTCAAGCTTTGATATTAGTGGCTGGACGCTATGAAGGAATAGACGAGCGTATAATCGAAAGCTTAATAGACGAAGAATGGTCTGTTGGTGATTATGTGTTAAGTGGTGGTGAGCTGCCGGCAATGATTTTAATAGATGCAGTGGTACGTTTTGTACCAGGTGTTTTGGGGCATAGCCAGTCAGCAGAGCAAGATTCCTTCGCGGATGGTTTGCTTGATTGCCCTCACTATACAAGACCCGAGGTGTTAGATGGAAAACAAGTGCCAAGTGTTTTATTAAGTGGTGATCACGAGAAAATTCGTCAATGGCGATTAACTCAATCATTACAGCGCACGAAACAAAGAAGACCCGATTTATTAAAAGATCTAGCTCTGACTGACGAGCAAGCAAAATTGCTTGCTGCTCTGGATAGTAGCTCCAACTAAACAGCGATGTTATTAGTTAACTAGAATTAAAAGGTATTAAAATGAGTAATATTTTACAAGCAATTGAAAACGAACAACTACGTACAGACATCCCTAAGTTTTCTCAAGGTGATACTGTTGTTGTACGTGTTCGCGTAAAAGAAGGTGAAAAAGAGCGTCTTCAAGCATTTGAAGGTGTTGTTATTGCTAAGCGTAACCGTGGTTTACATTCAGCATTCACAGTTCGTAAAATCTCGAACGGTGAAGGTGTTGAGCGTGTATTCCAAACTCACAGCCCACTTGTAGGAAGCGTTGAAGTTAAACGTCGCGGTCTGGTTCGCCAAGCTAAACTTTACTACTTACGTGAACTTACTGGTAAAGCTGCTCGTATTAAAGAGAAGCTAGGTAAGTAATTTCATTTTCTCAGCTAATTAAAATTGGCTGAGCAATGTAAGTTGCAAAATTGCTATAATAAAAAGGTCTGCTTAATGCAGGCCTTTTTTTTGGCATTTTTTAAGATTAGGGGAAAGGTTAAATGTTACAAAATTTAATTAAATATACCTTATTCGTAGTCGCTTGCTGCGCAACATTACTCGGACTATTAGGCATTATTTTACCCTTACTTCCAGCAACTCCTTTTTTTATATTGGCGCTCTTCGGATTCTCTAAAAGCTCACCTCGCTTTCAACTGTGGTTGTTAAATCTACCTGCTGTTGGTGATGATTTAAAACATTGGCAAGCGCATAAAAAAATCAATAAACAACGTAAACCAATTATTTATTTAAGTATTGTCATTAGTTTCCTGATCTCTATCCTTTTATTGATAGGGCAATTGTATTTACAATTAATGTTAGTCGTAATAATGCTTGTTTTACTTCTCTTTATCAGGAAGTTACCTGAGTCTTAGCGGTACAAGCTGCAGTTGCATGAATGCCTTGTGTCGAATTTACTTTATCAGTGTTTGATTATCGAATTTTATGTATTTAAAAACATCAAATTGTCTGTTTTGAAAATGTGATTTAATGAGGTCTGTGATAATCTAAGCCGATAAACGCCCTAGAGAGAGATAAAATGAAAATAACCTTACCTGAATATGAGCAAGCAAACGTATTAGTTGTCGGTGACGTCATGCTAGATAGATATTGGCATGGTCCTGCTGCACGTATCTCTCCTGAAGCGCCAGTACCTATCGTTAATGTTAAACAAATAGAAGAACGTCCTGGTGGTGCGGCAAATGTTGCACTCAATATTGCAGCATTAGGGGCAAAGTCAAAAATAGTGGGCTTGGTTGGCGACGATGAAGCGGCACAATCGATTAAAGATAGCCTACACTCAGTGCATGTAGAAACAGATTTTGTCACCGTTCCTAATGCACCGACAATTACAAAGTTACGTGTATTAAGCCGCCACCAACAATTAATTCGTCTGGATTTTGAAGAATCATTTGCTGATGTTGATAGTACAGCAATGATTAATAAGATGAGCAACGCATTGGATCAGTCTAATCCTGTGATTGTCTTTTCTGACTACAATAAAGGGTCATTAGCTGACGTACAAAAAATGATCCAACTTGCCAAAAGTCGCGGCGTTAAAATTTTGGTTGATCCTAAAGGGACGAGCTTTGAAAAATATCGCGGTGCGACGCTACTTACTCCTAATCTCTCTGAATTTGAAGGGGTAGTAGGTCATTGTAAAAATGATCAAGAGCTATTCGAACGCGCTAGACAGTTAATTAAAGATTTGCAATTAGAAGCCTTATTAGTGACTCGTAGTGAGCATGGTATGACTTTGATTAGAGAGCACGAAGAACCTTTCCACCTACCTACTCAAGCGCAAGAAGTATTTGATGTTACTGGTGCAGGGGATACTGTGATTGCAGTATTAGCTGCCTCTATTGCAGCGGGCAGCAGCTATGAAGATGCCTGTGCGCTAGCCAATGCAGGCGCAGGTGTCGTGGTGGGCAAAATTGGCACTTCGACAGTGAATACCATTGAGTTAGCAAATGCAGTCTATAGCCAACAAGAAATTGGTTTTGGTGTGTTAACAGAAAGCCAATTACAATTAGCGGTAAAATTAGCGCAGCATCGTGGAGAGAAGGTAGTCATGACCAATGGCTGCTTTGATATTTTACATGCTGGCCATGTTTCCTATTTAAATACTGCTCGTGAACAAGGAGATAGACTCATTGTTGCTGTTAATAGTGACAAGTCTGTACGCGATTTAAAAGGGGAAGGGCGTCCTATTAACACTGCAGACCGACGTATGGCTGTATTAGCGGGATTAGGTGCTGTGGATTGGGTGGTCGAGTTCTGTGAAGATACTCCACAGCGTTTGATTGCAGGTATTTTACCTGATCTACTGGTTAAAGGTGGAGATTATACACCTGAGCAAATAGCCGGTGGCGCTGAAGTCATTGCCAATGGTGGTGAGGTGAGAGTACTGCAGTTTAAAGATGGTTGCTCAACAACCGAGATCATTAAAACAATTCGTAATGAACGTTAAAGTTAACTGAGAATTGGCGAGAATAAAAAAGGGAAGCAGAAGCTTCCCTTTTTTGATCTTAGCACTTGTTAATTTAGTACTTTTTAATTTGATGCTAGAACTTAGTATTTCATGTTAATAACAATTTCGATGAATTGCTATTTTAGTGTTGTTACTTTTTAGCTTTTGAGATCTCAGAAACACTAGCATCTGGGCTCATTGATACATCAGTTAATCCAGCTGAGATATCAAAAATATCTTTCTCAGATAATGTACCTGCAGATAGTTTAAGTTGCAGCATATTAATGATGTAATCATAACGTGCATTGGCTAATAAGTTTTCAGAGCTGTATAAGTTACGTGTCGCGTCCAAAACGTCAACAATAGTACGTGTTCCTACTTCAAAGCTTGCTTCAGCGGCATCTAACGCACTTTGTGATGAAACAACCGTTTGCTCGTAGGCGCGAATAGAACTTAAAGAAGCTTGAACGTTGTTATAACCACTGTTGATCTGTGCATCAATACTACGGAAGCTTTGTATTAGATCTTCACTTGCTACAACATAGTTAAATTGTGCTTGTTTAACTCGAGAAGTAATACCACCACCAGTGTAAATAGGTACATTCAAGCTAAGCCCAAAAGTAGCGGCTGTTGCATCATAAGATGTTGAGTTTGAGTCATGGTAATTATAATCGTTATAGCCTAAACCAGCGGTGAAATCGAGTGTTGGCTCATGACCAGCTTCAGCTAATTCGATATTCATTTTTGCTAGTTCTTTAGCAATACGTTTGTTATGTAAATCTAAATTATACTCTAAGGCTTTATTACGCCAAATTTTAACATCACCTTCAAGTGGCTGCGGGTCAAATGTTTTAGTATCTAAGTACGCAACTTGTTTAACATCTTCACCAGTTAACTCACGCAATAGGTAATAATTATTAGCCAATGTATTTTCTGCTGTGATTAAATCAGCCACTGTTCTATCGTATTCTGCCTGCGCTTCATGTACGTCAGTAATTGCAATTAAACCCACATCAAAACGTTGTTTAGTTTGCTCTAGTTGGCGCTCAACAGCGCGCTTGTTCGCTTTTACAGATTTAACTGATTCATCGGCACGCAATACATCAAAGTAAGCAGTAGCTGCGCGGAATAATAAATCTTGTGCGGCATAACCGTAAATAGCAGCGTATTGTGTTGCTTGTTTCTCTGCAATATCAGTTTGTTGCCAATAAGTACCATTATAAAGTGACTGTGTTAGGTCTAAACTTGCGCCATAGTTGGTGTTGGTATTAGTACTAATACTAGATTGCACATGGTTGGCATCTAATCCAAAACCAATTTGTGGTAATAATACCGATTTTGATTCTGATACTTGCTCAACAAACACATCATATTGTGCCTTGCTTTTTAAAATAATGGGATCTTTGTATTTGGCTGTTTCATAAACTTGTTGTAGCGTATCAGCATTGACGGCAACACTTGATAAGCCTAGTAAGCTTGCAATATAAAGGCGTTTTAAATTCATGATATGGAAATCCTATTGAGTGTGTTTTTGCTCATATGAAGAAAGGCTAATTTTTAATATTGTAGGGTATTATAAAAACCTATTTTTAACTATTATTTGTTGCTTAAAAATACAATTAAAATTTGAATATAATCGCATTTTTTTGAGTTTTCCAATAGAGGTTTTACTGTATGTAAATGATTTTTAAAACCATTTTTAAAAAAGTTGTGTGTCTCTGTAATTATTAACTTTAATCATTGATTATAATGTTTATCCTATAACTTTTTAAAAAATGAGTAAATCGTTTATTGGTGCGGTTTATGCATTTAAGTATTTCATTTACATGCTCAATAATAGGCCACTAGCGGTATTGCCAACACGACTGATGCTAGCGATTTCAATTCATATCAGATGACTGAATATGATAAACAGAGAATGAAAGGGAAAATAATGTACGACAAGAATGATGTAGAAATATTAGGCTGTGAGCCACTTTATAAAGGCTTTTTTAAATGTAATAAGTTCACTTTAAAACATAAATTGTTCTCTGGTGAATGGAGCCAGCCCATTCACCGTGAGTTTTTTGAAAGAGGTAAAGCGGCGGCTTTATTAGCTTATGATAAAGCGTTGGATACGGTGATCTTGGTGGAACAGTTTCGTTTTGGTGCGATGGACAGCAAACAGTCTCCTTGGTTATTAGAATTAATTGCCGGCATGATAGATGAAGGTGAAGATGCACAGGAAGTAGCAAAGCGAGAAGCATTCGAAGAAGCTGGATTAGTGATTGACCAGTGCCAATTTATGCTCAGTTATTTTGTGAGTCCTGGCGGCACGACTGAAACTATCGATTTATTTGTAGCAAATGTAGATAGTCGTAATGTGGAAGGTGTTTTTGGCTTAGCTGAAGAAGGCGAAGATATTCGAGTTCATGTGGTCTCTAGAGAGCAAGCTTATCAATGGGTGCAATCTGGAAAAATTGATAATGCGGCAACGATTATTGGGTTGCAGTGGTTACAATTAAATTATAAAAATGGGTTAAATATCTAATTTTTATACTGATTGCATATTTTAGGTTGTGAAAATGTGCTTTTGTCGACATTTTTAATCATTAATTCATTTTCATTATTGTGAGAATGATAAAATAATTAGCTGACTTTTAATAAAATGGCCATTTAGCGTGGTGTGTTAACTTTAAATTATAGAGTGAATAATATAAAAATGAATGGTGTACATCAGACGGTAGCAACGCTAAATGCGGATCATAAGGGGGAGGTAAAGTTATTACAAATTACCGACACACATCTTTTTGCTGATAGTGATAAAGACTTATTAGGCATTAAAACAGTAGATAGTTATGATGCTGTTATAGAGCATGCTCAACAATACACTGCTAAATGTGCTGCTGTTTTGTGCACTGGTGATTTGTCGCAAGATCATTCTACTCAGTCTTACCTTGATTTCAGTGAGCGCATTAAAACATTAAAAATGCCTTGTTATTGGTTGCCGGGTAATCATGATATGCAAGAAGTGATGTTGCCTGCTTTATTAAATGAAGGTCTTGCGCAAACCAAACAAATAGTCAGCGAACATTGGCAAATTATTCTATTGGACTCTCAAGTCTCTGGCGTACCTTACGGTCATCTCAGTGAGTCACAATTATTTTTCCTAGAAGATAAGCTTAAGCAGTACCCAAAAAAACATACTTTGATTGCAATTCATCACCATGTATTGCCTGTAGGTTCGGCCTGGTTAGACCAACATATTTTGAAAAACAATGCGCAACTTATTGAGTTGATCAGTCAGTTCGATAATGTGAAAGCGGTTTTATCTGGCCACGTTCACCAAGCCTTTGATGTCACTAAAAATGGGGTTCGTTACCTAACCAGTCCATCTACTTGTGTACAATTTAAACCACAAAGTGATGATTTTGCTGTTGATGATAAAGCCCCTGGATATCGCTATTTAACATTGACAAAATCAGGTAAAATAAACACCCAAGTTGAACGTATTGATATTGGTGATTTTGTTACTGATGTGAATGCCACCGGATATTAAATAATCTCAATTAGGGGTAAGTAAAACTAGCCTGCAATAAGCAGTTATTGGCTCTATAGCTCGTATAGCAGTGAACAAAATCAACAATGTTGTATAATTATAAATTTAACTGAACTACATAAAAATAACTTCCGCTTTCATTGCTCTGATCTGAAGTTAAATAAGAGGTAAAATGACAACCGCTAACATAACCAAAGTATTGCTTTCACTTCATGGTTTTCATAGCTCTCCTGCATCACTTAAAGCACAACAAATGCGTGATTATTTATTGTTAGAACATCCTGAAATTCATTTTGTTTGCCCACAACTTCCCGTCTATCCTGAAGATATGTGGTCTGTTATTGAATCTATCTTCAAACAATATGATAAATGTGAAATAGCGGTTATGGGCAGTTCTTTAGGTGGATTTTTAGCAACCAAGGTGGCTCAGCAATATGCGGTAAAAGTTGTACTTATTAACCCCGCAGTCACACCGAATATTTTGCTAGATTTTTACCAAGGTGAACAGATTCATCCCTATCTTCAGCAGCCATACATTATTAACTCTGATTATATTGAGCAGCTCAAGGCTCTACATGTTGAAAAAATTAACCATCCTGAGAACATTTGGGTGTTATTACAGCAGCAAGATGAAGTTTTAGACTACCGAGATGCATTAAAAAAATATAAACAATGTAAAATAACCTGTGAAAATGGGGGCGATCATAGCTTTATTGGCTTTGAACGTTATGTTGCAGAAATAATTCATTTTCTTTACTAAATACATACAATCAACTGTTTTGTTCTGTGGTAACTTACGCGCAGAATTAACAACCATTAAACTTCATCATTATTAAACAGAATAACCATAGGTGCATGCATGAGCGAACAATATAATTCAGATTCCATTGAAGTATTAAACGGACTCGATCCCGTTCGTCATCGACCTGGTATGTATACTGAAACCAATCGTCCAAATCATTTAGCCCAAGAAGTAATAGATAACTCGGTCGATGAAGCATTGGCAGGCCATGCAAGTTCTATTCAGGTGATCTTACACGAAGACCAGTCTTTGGAAGTCATTGATGATGGTCGAGGTATGCCGATTGATATGCATGCAGAAGAGAAGATATCTGGTGTTGAACTGATCTTTTGTAAGTTACACGCCGGTGGTAAGTTTTCTGGTAAAAATTATGAAATATCAGGAGGTTTACACGGTGTAGGTATTTCCGTGGTTAATGCGCTTTCTACGCGTGTTGATGTACAAATTCGTCGTGATGCTAAAATATTTCATATTGCCTTTGAAAATGGCGACAAAGTAGAAGAACTAAGTGAAATCGGTGTTTGTGGAAAACGTAATACCGGCACTAGCGTGCACTTTAGACCAGATCCAAAATATTTTGATAGTTTTAAATTTTCTGTTTCACGTCTATTACATTTATTAAAAGCTAAAGCCGTATTATGTCCGGGTTTAACCATTAAATTTAAAGATAAAGTGAATAAAAATAATTATGAATGGTGCTATCAAGATGGCCTTAATGATTATTTATTAGAAGCCGTTGCTGACAACGAATTATTACCTTCTGTGCCCTTTGTAGGTAAGTTTTCTGCCAACAGAGAAATGGCTGACTGGGCTGTTGTGTGGCTACCAGAAGGCGGTGACTCTATTACTGAAAGTTACGTTAACTTGATCCCAACCTCTCAAGGGGGCACGCATGTTAATGGTTTCCGCCAAGGCTTATTGGATGCGATGCGCGAGTTTTGTGATATTCGTAATATTCTACCTCGTGGTATTAAATTAAGTCCGGAAGATATCTGGGACAAATGTAGTTATATTCTTTCCGTTAAAATAAAAGAGCCGCAGTTTGCTGGGCAAACAAAAGAACGCTTATCTTCTCGTCAATGTTCAGTTTTTGTGTCAGGTGTTGTTAAAGATGCCTTTAGTTTATGGTTAAACGCCAATGTTAATGAGGCGGAAGCCTTAGCTGAATTCTGTATTAATAATGCTCAAGCACGTAATCGTAAAAGCAAAAAAGTCGCACGTAAAAAAATTACGCAAGGGCCCGCTTTACCAGGGAAACTAACTGATTGTTCGACTCCAGACCCAACGCGAGGCGAGCTGTTTTTAGTTGAAGGGGACTCTGCTGGCGGTAGTGCAAAACAAGCTCGAGACCGAGAGTTTCAAGCGATTATGCCATTACGAGGTAAAATAAAGAATACTTGGGAAGATGAGTCCGATGTAATTTTAAGCTCAGAAGAAATTCACAATATATCAATCGCAATTGGTATTGATCCCGCTTCTACAGACTTGTCTGGATTGCGCTACGGAAAAATTTGTATTCTTGCTGATGCGGATTCCGATGGATTACATATTGCGACCCTAATTTGTGCTTTGTTCGTACGTCATTTTAGAGCCGTTGTTGAAGCCGGTAACTTCTATGTAGCGATGCCACCTTTATATCGAATCGATATCGGTAAAGAAGTTTATTATGCTTTAGATGAATCTGAAAAAGATGGCATACTAGATCGCATTCAAGCAGAGAAAAAGCGTGGAAAAGTTAACGTTCAACGATTCAAAGGCCTTGGTGAAATGAACCCTTTACAGTTGCGTGAAACTACCATGGATCCGAATACGCGTCGCCTAGTACAATTAACCATCGATGATGCAGATAAAATGATGGAAATGATGGATATGTTGCTAGCTAAAAAACGCGCGGGAGACCGTAAGTCATGGTTAGAAGCAAGTGGTGATATGGCTGCAATTGATTAATATATAAAGCATCAGTTATCTTATAGAAAGCATAAGCTGATATTATTCCCTCTGTATTACATTGCTTGATACAAAGGGAGTGCCCCCTATAAGATGACTGTTTCCTATTGGTATACCCATTTCGCTAACTAACTAGCTGGTTAAAATGCATCACATCTGCGTTACAAATTTTGCATATGGACCGAGCATTTGACGCAATTCCATCTTAAATTGACTCATTTTTCCTTCGTTATATTTGAAAACATACTTAATGGCGTTGCTATTGATCATTTTTAACTGGTTGTTAAGTACTTATTATTGATAGCGAAATGAGTATGACTGCTCGCTGCTTATTTTTTCTTGCCCTTTTAAAGCAGGCATAAACCGCTCATTTTCTATAAAGTTCAATACCGCTTTATCAAGCATTTCATGACCGCTAGACGTTGTTAATTTTACCGCTATCGTTTGTCCATTTTCCATGACTGTCATTGTTGCTTTTACTTGTCCTTTTTGTTGCCTTAAAGCTGCCCGCTGAGGGTATTTAGGCTTTTTACCTGAAATAGCGACGGCTTCCTGTAATATTGTTGGTTTATCAGTGCCTTTTGGGTTGAGCCTTTTTGGTTCGGTCCTTGGCGTTGAAGCCTGCTTTGGTGGCTGCTTTATTATGATTTTAAGTTTATCATTGCGAACAACGTGTGTTGGATTGTTAATGGGTAATGTCGAAGCAATGGATGTTAACACTGTATTTTCATTGAGGGCGTTAGGTGAATAGGAACTAAGGTTTTTCACCTTTTCACTGGGCTTATTATTGCTTACTTTTTTGGGAATTAAAGCAGGTAAATTAATCAGATTTTGGTTAAATATAAATTCTTTTAATAGTGCATCGTCGGCACTTAGATGATTTTTAATACTGTTTTGATGACGGATTTTAGCCAGTTGATAATCGGCTTGAGTTGCCTCTAACAGAGAAGCTACTATTGTGATTGATGCAGGTTGTTGCTCGGTTATGGTATCAATTGTTAATGCTGCCTCTTGTTTAGATTGTGGTGATGTCAGCAGTTGTTGGTCGATACGTTGTTGATTAATGTGCTGTTTATTATTAGTAAGGGGTGCTTCTTTTTCTTTGATTATTGTTGTAGAAGCTGCTGATTCTAAAGATGAGGCTGTTTTGATTGTCGGTGTAGGTGTCGCTGTTAATGTCGGTTGGGTTATTTCCGATACCTTTTTTGTTGCTAGCAGATTAACTTGATTACTTGGTAATAGATCACCATGAAAATAGAAAAACACTGCATATAATAAAAAGCTTATGATAATAAAAGGGAAGTAGTGATAAGCAGATTTCATATACTGGGTGCCTTAATATTCGTTGATGTTGTTAGTTTTTTTGACATAGAAACTTAATGGGCATAAAAATTTAATGACATAAAAATACTATTAAGTTATTTCTTTAGTATAGGCTTTTCATCTGTATTCACATTAGTAGGCATGAGTGTTTGATCATACATTTTAGCAATTGAGGATGAACTGACTCGTTTGATATCTTCAGTTTGAGGGTGAATGGTTACATTTACCTCACCCGTTTCTTTCGAAAATTCATAATGATAAGGCATGCTTGTTTGTTCTGATACGGGATCATTTTGAATGTTTTCCGTAGAAGTTGTCTGCAGCGTATTGTTAACAATCAGCGTCGCTTCATTGGCTAAGTTGTTGGTTCTGCTATTGATTAAGTTTTGCTGTTGGCAAAGGTGATTAAACTGAGCAAGTATAGTGTCTAGGTGTGAGCGTAGTGTGTTAATAAAAACAGCAAACAAGTGATAAGGTAATAAAGCTAAAATTATCACAATGAGGCTAGCTACTACTGGGATTAATGCCTGTGAAATCACCACTAACAACCCTTGATTATTGCTGCTATTTTCTTCTGCAATAATCGGTAGAAGCTCAATGAAGCACATCAAAGAACCTATCACTCCTAGTATCGGAGAAATGATGGCGATAGTACGCAATAACGATTGTCCTCGTGATAACTTATTTATCTGTATAGCTGCATAGGCATGCATTTTTTCTGTTGGGGAAGTGGGCAGGCCTTCAATACCATGAGCCAACATTTTTAATGCGGGTGTTGGTATTTTTTGACAAGCTAATAAGGCGTCGGTCTTTTGGTGTTTATTTAAAGCGGCAAAACACTCTTGTAGTGTATAGCGCTCCCGTTGAAAATAATAAATAGCCCAAAAGAACAAGCGCTCTAGTGTCACAACTGTTGTAACAAAAGATAACAACAGTAATAACCACATAATCATGCCCATTGTCCCGCCTTGTTGGAACCAAAGAGGTATGTTTTCAGCTACTATTGAGGTTAATGATTGATATGAAGTCGCGCTTGTTTCTATACTCATTATCGCTGCGTCCTAGCATCAAAATGAACAAAATAGGGAGTGATCATTGAAAGAGTGCTCTACGAACACTCTGCAAATATTTCACGAATATTGAGCAAATACTAATTGATATCTTGCCAATCAATATCATCAACATAAAGGCGTTCATTGGCAATATAATAAAGGTGATAACCCGCGCTAACTATCGCATCATTGGTTGGGTTTAAACTCATATCATTGCCACTTTTATCTTTGCTAAAGCCTATTAAGATCATATCGTAGCGTTGTTTGAATGTTTTAAATAACTCACCGAAGCTAGTGTCGCTGATCAAATCAGGAATTAAAATACTGTATAAGGTTGCGCCGTTTAACGTTGAAAGTAATCGCTCGGTGACTTGGCTTGAACCAGGATCTTGCATGCTTCTTACCATTATCTGTGCACTGTTGTCGATACTGCATTCAATATAGGGGCAGTGAATCTTTAATAGCTTGGCTTTACTTTCATCAAAAAAGTGTGCGGTTATATTCGCATTCTTATCAGTGAAGGTAGCAATACTGAGGGCTATGGATAAAGTTTCATCGTCTGTACTGCCATCAATAATAATACGTTGAGCTGTTTTTAGGCCAACTCTGTCTAGCTCTTGCGTATCGGAAAATGAGGCTAATTTTGCAAAGGAAACCTCATCAATTTCTGGAAAAGGATTATCCATATCTTCAGTGACACATAATAATATTTGACGGTTATGGCGTTTTTTATCGCCAAGAATTAACTGTATGACTTGCTTCGTTGAGTGTTTATCCCAGCAAAACAGCAGTATATGCCCCGTTAAATGTGAAAAGTCATTACTGCCGTTCATATTCTTTCTCGCTATATCAATGAATAATTGGGTGGTTTTTCCGATAAATGAAGCAAATACAATTAATCCAGAAGGAATTTGCCAGAAGGCGACAATCAATCTACCAAAGCTTGTTTCCGGACTAAAGTCACCAAAACCAACCGTTGAAACCACCACCATATTATAATAAAAAAACTGTAATGGGTGCTCAATTAGAGCCCTCTCATTTGCCAAAATAAATAAAGCATAAGTAATAGCCGCTTGCATTATGATCAAGCCAAACATTGCTGGCCAAGTCATATTGCGCGTTAGCTTTTGTATAATTTTCGTTATTTTAAGCGGTGTTAAAAAAGGCAGCATAGCATTACCTTAATCGTTCTGTGTATGTGATAAAAAGTAACGATAAGCAGGATTGCCTGTTTCATCTTTATAGCTGTAACCCAACGCATTTAAGTGTTCGCTAAACTCGTCTACCTGAGCATCACTGACTTCAAACCCTGCTAATACTTGCCCATATGCGGCACCATGGTTGCGGTAATGAAATAAAGTGATATTGGCATGCATGCCTAATAGGTTTAAAAATTTAAGCAGGGCATTAGGGTGCTCTGGAAATTCAAAACTATATAAACGTTCCGTTAATTGCTGAGAAGGCACACCTCCGACCATATAACGAACATGTAGTTTAGCGGTTTCATCGTGACTTAAGTCAGCAACCGTATAACCTGCAATGGTCAGATTTTCAGTTAAACTAGTTAATTCCTCAAACCCATTGGGTGTTCTTACGCCAACAAAAATATTAGCTTGCTTGCTATCGCTATAACGGTAGTTAAATTCAGTAATGGCTCTGCCATCGAGTTGATTACAAAAAGCTAAGAAAGCACCTTGTTTCTCGGGAATAGTGACTGCTAAGATACTTTCATTTTGCTCACCTAATTCACAACGTTCAGAAACATAACGTAAACTATGAAAGTTAACGTTTGCACCACTTAAAATAGCAGTAAGACGTTGGTCTTTTAGTTGGTGCTGTTGTGCATATTTTTTTAATCCCGCTAATGATAAAGCCCCTGCAGGCTCGGCTATTGCACGAGTATCATCAAAAATATCTTTAACCGCAGCACAAATCTCATCACTACTAACAGTGATCACATCATCAATATATTGCTGACATAAGCGGAATGTTTCTCGGCCGATGGTTTTTACCGCAACACCGTCTGCAAACAAACCCACTTTAGGTAATGTCACCGGACCGCCAGCCGCTAAAGCGGCTTTTAGACAAGCTGCATCTTCAGGTTCAACGGCAATAATTTGAATATGCGGTAATAACTGTTTGATATAAACGGCGATACCCGCTGCTAAACCACCGCCACCTACAGGGACAAATATCTTATCTATATGTGCATCTTGTTGTAATAATTCTTTTCCAACAGTGCCTTGGCCTGCAATGATATCAGGGTCATCAAAAGGGTGGATCAAGGTGTAACCGTGCTCCTTTGCAAGCGCCAATGAATGCGCGTTGGCTGCATCAAAGCTCTCACCAAATAAGACCACTGTTGCACCAAAAGTACGTACCGAATTAACTTTAATTTCGGGTGTGGTTTTAGGCATCACGATAGTAGCTTTAACACCCATCTTTTTAGCCGATAACGCTAAACCTTGCGCATGGTTACCTGCTGATGCTGCAATCACGCCATTTTTCTTTTGTTGATCACTGAGGCTTGAAAGCTTGTTGTAAGCACCTCGTAATTTAAAAGAGTGAACCGGTTGCAAATCTTCACGCTTTAATAAAATATGGTTATTTAAACGAATAGATAGCTTATTTAGTGGCTGTAGCTTAGTTTCAATCGCTGCTTCATAAATAGGGGCTAATAAGATTTTTTTTAAATATTGTTCACTGGATATTACTGTCATGACAAGCCTTGTTATGCTATTAGTCTAAGGTTTAAATTTAAGATTTTACGGTTGCAAATAGTTCGCCTAAACGTGTCACGCTTGAAGGTGCTAAAGCTTCACTAAATTCAATACTGTCTTTAGGGAATAATGCAACAATCGTGCTACCTAGTTTAAAGCGACCCATTTCAGCCCCTTTTTGCAAGATAATCTCTTGATCCTGATAATCCCAATATTGAATCTCTTTATTTTTTTGTGGCGTTAGTGTGCCTTCCCAAACCGTTTCAATACTGCCGACTATGGTTGCGCCAACTAATACCATAGCCATTGGTCCGATAGCGGTTGAGAAAATAGCAACGGCACGTTCATTGCGAGCAAATAAGTTAGGCACATTTTGCGCAGTTAATGGGTTAACTGAAAATAAGTCACCAGGAATGAAAATCATCTGCTCTAACTTGCCGGTAATTGGCATATGGATACGGTGATAATCTTTAGGTGCTAAATAAACGGTAGAAAAAATACCCTCATCAAAGGGAGCTGCGACGTCATCTCGTCCGCCTAATAGTTCACGTAAACTAAAGTCATGGCCTTTGGCTTGAAAAATACGTCCCGCTTTAATCTCGCCCTGTTGGCTAACACATCCGTCAACGGGTGTCGCTAGGTTGTTGTCGCCTTCAACAATTGGGCGTAAACCTGCTTTTAATTCACGTGTAAAAAAGTCATTAAAGGTCTCAAAATCAGCAGCCTCAGAATGCTTTGCTTCACTCATATCGATTTTAAATTGCTTAATAAATTTAGTAATTAAAAATGTTGTGAACTTACCCATTTTTGCATTCGCTAATTTACCTGCTAATAAAGTAACGAGGTGTTTAGGTAAAAGGTATTGGCCAATAATTTTTAGTTTATCGCTCATAGTAAAATTCTCTGCTTTTAAATATTAATTAATCACTGTTTTGTACCGCTTTAAACGTGTTTTTAAAGACGGATTTCAATTATGCTTTTTTATAAACGTCTATTTTAGTAGATATTTGGATCGCGGTGACGTGCATTTTTTGCATCATCCATGGTTTCTAAAATACGTAGGAAACTCTTAAAGCGCGCACTATCAATTTTACCCGCTTCAACGGCTGCAACTAAAGCACAACCTGGATCCGCCTGATGTTTACAATCTCGAAAACGGCAACCACCTAAGTGCTCTCTAAACTCAATAAAGCCACTTGCAATGCGTTCAGCTTCTAAGTGCCATAATGAAAACTCACGTATTCCTGGGCTATCTATTAAATCACCACCATCGCTGAAGTGATATAAACGGGCTGTGGTAGTGGTATGTTTACCAAGGCCAGAACCCTCTGAAATTTCACCTGTAACAGCTTCAACCTCAGGCAATAACATGTTCAATAATGAAGTTTTACCAACGCCAGACTGGCCTACAAAAATATTAATTTTATCTTTCATAACCGACTTTAAATCGTCTAGACCATCGCCATGCATTGAGCTATACAAAACCTGATAGCCAATATTACGGTAGCTCTGTAATTCTTGGTCAATGATTTTTGCTGACTCTTTGTCTAATAGGTCAACTTTGTTTAACACGATAATAGGAGTGATCCCAATATCTTCACAGGCGACTAAGTAACGGTCAATAATGTTACGAGAAAACTCGGGTGCAATGGAGCTGACAATAATAATATGGTCAATGTTAGCGGCGATGGGTTTAATACCATCATAATAATCTGGTCGTGTTAATACGGTTTTACGAGGATGTACGGCTTCAATAACACCACTAATACCTTGGTGCGATTCTTTACCTGCCCGCCACACAACGCGGTCACCAGTTACTAATGAGCGTATTGAACGACGTAAAGTACAGCGTTCTACTTTGCCGTCTTGATCTTCTATATCAGCGTGTTGTCCGAATCGACTAACCACCAAGCCTTCCAGCTGCGGACCTAGTTCAGATTCATCCCATTGTTTATCGTTTTTGGGTGTTAAGCGCTTGTTATGATTGCTTTGAACACGACGAACTTGGTTTTTACTGAGTTTTTTCTTCTTAGCCACAGGCTTCCTTTGCTACCACTGGTGATTTGAATGGCGTATCATACTATATTTTTTAAATAATAAAGCTATTCATCAAGAGAAAAGGGTGGTTATCAAAATGAACAAAAATAATTTGGTCTGGATCGATCTAGAAATGACAGGATTAAATCCTGATAGCGATAAAATTATTGAGATTGCAACGATTGTAACTGACAGCGATTTGAATATCTTAGCGGAAGGCCCACAGTTTGTGATTCATCAGAGTGATCAAGCTCTGGATGCCATGGATGAATGGTGTACTGAGCACCATGGCAACTCAGGTTTAACTGCACGTGTTAAAGCAAGCAAAATTAGTTGTGAGCAGGCGGAGAAAGAAACGCTTGAGTTTTTACAAAAATGGGTACCAGCAGGCGCAGCACCATTATGTGGTAATAGTATTGGCCAAGATCGTCGTTTTATGGTCAAACATATGCCGACATTAGAAGCTTTCTTTCATTACCGTAATATTGATGTTAGTACTATTAAAGAGTTAGGTCGTCGCTGGGCTCCGGAGATGGTTGAAGCACATAAAAAAACCGGAACACATTTAGCGTTACAAGATATTAAAGAGTCTATTTCTGAATTACAGCATTATCAAAAACATTTTTTTAGTTATTAGTTCGCTTTTCAAGCAAGTTAGTAATGATTTGGTTAAAAACTCTGCATGTAAGCTTTGTTAAGCTTAAATTAGCTAAAAAAAGCTTGCAATCATTAACGCCATCTCTATAATTCGGGCTCGTAACAAAGGGGCATCACCAAATGCCTTGCTTCTGGTTTTATTAGGAAATTTGTTACAGGAAAATGTGATGCGGTACTAGCTCAGTTGGTAGAGCACGACCTTGCCAAGGTCGGGGTCACGAGTTCGAGTCTCGTGTACCGCTCCAA
>NZ_KI519477.1:157159-286118 GCF_000482725.1 Psychromonas arctica DSM 14288 | reverse complement strand
CTAATAACATAAAATACCTAATATCATAAAAAACTAGCCAATATATTTTAAAATACTATCTAAACTAAATGATGAAACGCTACTAGTTCAGTTGGTAGAGCACGAATTTGCCAAGTTAAGAGCTGGGGTTATCAGTTTTGTTTTTAGTCTCGTATTTTTTATCTAATATTGGGCTCATGCTTCCAATTTCAAATATCCTATAGAACATCAAATATCCTATAGAACATCCAATATCTTAAAAATCTAAGTAAAACACTATTTTTGATTTAAAAAACTTTATTCGAATAATTCTATATTTTAGTTATCCGTTAATAAGCTAAAGGTGACTAATTGCGGTGTATGGTCAGAGGCAATCGTGGCAATACTTTTTGCATTAATCATTTCTAAATCTCTGAAAAATATATGATCTAAGGGTAGACCAAGGATAGTCAGGCGTTGATCTTTAGAGAACTGTGTTTCATTAAAGCCTGCTCTTACAAGCGTGCCGATAATCTCTTCCGTTCTCGCCTCACTCCAAGTATTAAAGTCTCCACTAATAATAATTGGGCCCTGATGTCGTTCAATGAGTTGTATATAAGGCGCAACTTGCTCTTTAAGTGGCTCAGCCGTAAAAGTGAAGTTCACGCCGTGTAAATTTACTAGTAATAATGATTGTGTTGTGTCTTTAAATGCATAGGTGGTTGCTATGCCAGTTTTAGGAACCATGGTCCAAGGTTCTGAATAACGCGTTCCACAGGCCTGTTGCGCTTGAACACGACTAAAGGTGTTAACGCCATAATTTTGTTTTTGGTAATTAAAGGCAATATTTTGATAATAAAACAGTTTTTGTTGTTGGCTAAAATGGATCAGGTCTTGATCATACTTAGCTTCCTGCAAGGTGATTAGGTCCGCTTGATTCGCCCATTCATTTAACTTCTTAGACCATTGTTGATGCTGTTGTTTATAAATATTCCAGTTTAATAAAGAAAATGTACTATTGAGCGTATTGGTGTGCGCTGTACTTTTTACATTAATGAATGCAGGGCAGGTTACAGAGTACTGCCTATATTGCTGATCGATTAACGTCATTTTCCCCGGACTACTTGGTAAAAAACTCCAACCAAAGACCGCCGTCAGTAATAGTAAAACACCAAAGATAATTTTCTTGGTTAAGATTCGTTTACGAAGATGAATTTTAATGTTGAATTTCCTTGAATGGTAACGACTATAAGTTGCTTGATAAATACACATTTGTCGAAATGAAGTGTGATATTAATTCCCCTATAGTTATGTTGTTATTGATAGCTACTATCTATACGGGTTATATTGCACTTCCTATTAACTCGATTTAAGAAGCTATTATGCCATTAGAAAGAACACTTTCCATTATTAAACCAGATGCTGTCGGTAAACACCTAATTGGCGCTATCTTACAGCGTTTTGAGAATGCTCATTTTACGATTGTTGCTGCAAAAATGATGCAATTAACACGTGAACAAGCAGAAGGCTTTTACGCAGAACACAAAGGCAGAGAATTTTACGAACCACTGGTTGAATTTATGACTTCAGGGCCAATTATGGTTCAGGTGTTACAAGGCGAGAACGTGATCCCTGCTTACCGTGAATTAATTGGTAAAACAGACCCAACTCAAGCAGCAGCAGGTACTATTCGTGCAGATTATGCTGACTCGACTCGTTATAACGCTGTGCACGGTTCAGATAGTCCTGAGTCTGCTTCTCGTGAGATTGCTTACTTTTTTACTGATGATGAAATTTGCTTGGCTGCCGCTAACTAATTTTGTTTCCAAATACGCTCTCTTAAAACTACTTGTTCTTATAGGTTCAAGTAGTTTTTTATCCCCATGTTACTTAAAATTTTTCGTTAAAAACGAGCCTGCTCGCCACAACAATGTGCCATCTGAAGTTGTGTTCGCTCCCTTGTTGATTCTTGCAATGCTGAATTGATCCTTGAGTTTATGCTTTCAGGGGAAGGGACATGGTACTTACCTTGAAATGTATACTTTACATAAATTTTCCTTGCTGACTTTGCATCTCAAAGTATCATTAGGATATTATGCCAATCGAAATCAGAAAGAGTGCATACTTAATACAATCGGAATCATCCACAATTAACGAATAGACAAAGTTAAGGCAATTATGAATGAAGTGATCATGCTAATGGAACAAGTTCCAAGTTATTATTTTGGGACTGTTTTAATCTTAGGACTATTGATTGGTTCATTTTTGAATGTTGTTATTTATCGCTTACCGGTGATGATGGAACGTAGTTGGAAAGCCGAATGCAAAGATGCTTTCCCTGAAGCTAATATTGACCTAGATGAAGCGCCTTTTAACCTTGTGTTGCCGCGCTCGTGTTGTCCTAAATGTAACCACCTTATTGGTTCTCTTGAAAATATTCCGCTGATTAGCTGGTTAGTTCAAAAAGGCCGATGTAAGCATTGTGATTGCAAGATATCAGCGCGTTACCCAAGCATAGAGTTGTTGACAGGATTAATGTCCGTTGCTGTTGCTTATTATATTCCCTTTGGTTGGCCCGCTTTATTTGCATTAATTTTTACTTGGGTATTGATCTGCCTTACTTTTATCGATTTTGATACCATGCTGTTACCTGATCAACTCACGTTACCATTAGTTTGGTTAGGATTATTGGTGAATATGTCGGGCACTTTTACCAGCTTAGAGGATGCTTTGCTCGGGGCTGTATTTGGTTATTTGAGCCTGTGGTCTATTTACTGGGGGTTTAAGTTACTCACAGGTAAAGAAGGGATGGGCTACGGTGATTTTAAATTACTGGCTGCACTAGGTGCTTGGTTTGGTTGGCAGTCATTACCACTGATTATTCTATTATCTTCATTTGCCGGTGCAATCATTGGTATTGTTGTGATTGCCGCCTCTAAAGATAAACAAAGTCGACCATTACCTTTTGGGCCTTATTTGGCAATCGCTGGCTGGGTTTATCTCATTTATGGTGTTGAATTAACAACATTATATTATTCTCTTATTTTATAGTTTAATAGCATCAAGATATGTCTAACAAATCCAATCAACATACTCTTCAACAATTTGACTGCAGCCATTCTATAACAGACTGTAGTGTTTCCGGGGATAACTGTGATATGCCTATGGCTGAGAATAATGTCCCTATAGCACCTTGCTCAGTATCGCGAGCACAATCGTCTATTGTAAATAGCCCTACGGTGCCCAAGAGTCAAAAAGGTGAGAATGCTTTGCCCTTGAAAAACACGGCTGACTATAACGACCAAGATTGGATGCAGTATGCACTGGTATTGGCAGATAAAGCAGAAGCCGTGGGGGAGATACCCGTTGGTGCGGTATTAGTTAAAAGTAATGAAGTCATTGCTGAAGGGTGGAATCTTTCTATTCTTGAACATAATGCCTGTGCGCATGCAGAAATTATCGCGATCACTAATGCGGGTAAAGTATTAGAAAATTATCGCCTTATTGACTGCACGCTGTATGTCACCTTAGAGCCTTGTCCTATGTGTGCGGGGGCTTTGGTACACGCGCGTATTAAAAGATTAGTGTATGGTGCGGGTGATTATAAAACGGGTGCAGCAGGCAGTGTTTTTGATTTAGTGCGTAATGAACATTTAAATCATCAAATTGAAGTGACATCGGGCATTTATGCTGAACAATGTGCGACTAAAATAAGTGATTTTTTCAGGCGCCGTCGTAAAGAGAAAAAGGCGCTTAAACAGGCAAACAAAGGAGACAAAGACAATGTCTAATAAAGTGGTTAATTTTGAAATTGAAAAAGAAACTAAAAATAGCGTACGTTATAAAGAAGTGCCTGAAGAAGGGCAAGCCCCTATTGTTGGTAGTTTATATGTGCAAAAGTGGTTTGCTGGAAATAGCAAAAATATACAAGTGACGATAGAAAAGAAGGACTAATTGCCTAATCCTTCCTATGTACGATGTTGGAACACTTGTATGCCAACATCGTTCCTGTTCTAAGTAATCAAGTATATCGCTTAGGTTTACTGAGCCTGTGAGCAAAGCGCTAAGTTGTGCTGTAGGTGTACTAACAAATCAACTCGTTTCATTATTCCGATCAATTTCCCTTCATTAAGCACAGGGAAAATATTCTCTGTGTATTTTTGCGTTTTAATCGCTACTTCTGAAAGGTCCTCATCGGCCTGTAAAAAAGTAAAATCTTTAGCCATGATATCGTTTACTCGCACAGGTTTGTCGCAATGGTAAGCGCTGATCATTAATGCTTTTTGACAGTCAATCAACGACACCATACCAATTAATTTTTTGCTACTATTTATCACCGGTAATTGTGCCTGTTGACTACCTATCAATACCTTAATTATCTCTACCAATGGTGTTTGACACTGCACACTAACAGGTTGTTTTTGCATAATTTTTTGTACCGTTTGCTTGCTCATTTTATTACCTTACTCAGTTAGCTTATTTAGTTTCTGCTTGATGTAAGGATAATACCGCATTAAATTTGATAGTTTAAATTGATTGTTTTTATTGTGTTGATAGCTTTAAGCTATTGGTTTGAGGCTGGTAGTAATATGAGTGATCGTGACAGAGTAGGATATTAAGCTAGCATAGATGTGTATAAATTTCGATACTTCGATACAAGGTACTGAATCAAAAATTAATGTGTAGAAACGGTTATCTTCATTGCTTGCAGATCTTTGCTACTTGAATGATAAGCGGCGTTTTAATTGTGGCCTTTAACTATGTATAGCCTTTAAATAAGACTATAGTTAAAGGCGTTAGACGAACTAGCTCCCAATGGGATCTTATGCTTATTGTCTCTATGGCGAAGTTGCATCAGTTTGTGTTTTGATTGCCGCGCTGGATGCTGCTTCAATTGCTCCTTTAGCTGCTTTTTCCTCAGCTTCTTTTTTCAATGCTTTTTCTTTCTCTGCTTTCATCGCGGCCAAACGATCTATTTTCGCTTGTTCCTTAGCGACTTCAATCGCTGCTAAACGATCTAACTCAGCTTGTTCTTTAGCCGCAGCGATCGCCGCCAAGCGTTTAATTTCAGCTTGTTTTTTTGCTTCAATGCTGGCTAAACGCGTTACTTCCGCTTGTTTTTCTGCTTCGATCGCCGCTAAACGATCTATCTCCGCTTGTTTTGCCGCTTCAATAGCCGCTAATCGATCTATTTCAGCTTGCTTTTCTGCCGCTTCAATAGCTGCTAATCTGTCTATTTCAGCTTGCTTCTCTGCTGCTTCAATTGCTGCTAATCGTTCTATTTCAGCTTGCTTTTCTGCTTCTATTCTTTGTGCTTTTTCTTGTTCTTGTACATGCCAAGTCAAGGTTTTCAAATATTGGCGAATATTATCTACATAATGCTGTGCTTCGCGCCCTCGTGCGTAACCATAACGTGTTTTTGTATACCATTTTCGTTGATGTAATAAAGGTAAATTATCTTTTACATCGGCCCATGAATTGGGGTTTTGTTTACGCATTTTAGTAATTCGGCGTACATCTAATAAGTGTCCTAAGCCTATATTATAGGAAGCTAATGCAAACCAAATCTTCTCATCTTCTGGAATGCTTTCAGGTAACCTTTTGATCAGTTGGGTCAGATATTTAGCACCACCCCCAATACTTTGCTCTGCATTGAGTCGATTTTTGACGCCGACGAACTTCGCTGTATCTAGAGTCAACATCATCATGCCTCGCACACCCGTAGGTGAACGTGCCTTAGGATTCCAATGCGATTCTTGATAGCTTACGGAGGCAAGTAATAACCAATCTACCTCTGGTGTCGCGTGTTTTTTAAATAAGGCTTCGTATTTTGGTAATTTGCTTGTAATGCGTTTTAAGAAGGTGCGTGTATCCACATAATCGAAGTGTCCAACATGACCAAAGTACTTTTCTTCTATTTTTGCAATGGTACCTAATTTGTATTGATTCCCCATAAATTCGATCATCGCTGAATACAAAGTATCGTCAGACGCTTTACGAATTAACCAAGCCACAGGTTGTTTTTCATTGATAGTGAATGCTTCAGCTAGTGCGGGGTAATAGCGCTGTTTTTGTGCTAAAATGGTGCTGTCTACGATCGCAAATTTGATCTCTTTTTCTGCTATTTTACGTAATAAGGACTCTTGATCTTCGTTATCTAATACATCGATCACTAGGTCTGGATACTCTTGTTGTGATTTACTAATGTTTTCTTCGTGGCTACTACCTTTTAACACACTCACGGGACCATTGATGTCTGCCATTTCTCGCGGGCGATAGGTACCTTTGTGGTAAACAAGTTTTTGAGTGAGGTAATAGTATGGCGGGGAACTACGGTATTTTTCTGCTCGATTAGGCGTTAATGTTAGTCCCGCCCCTGCAAAGTCAATATCGTTATTATCTAATGCAGCAAATAAATCGTCTAAGCTCTCGAATTCTTTCACCACCAATTTAACTTTTAGATAATTGGCAAACTTCTTTCCAAGCTCATAATCTAACCCGCTGTAATTTTCGCCATCATAATTATAAGTTAATGAACTATTAATTGTGCCCATGATCAAAGTACGGCGTTTCTGCATTTTTTGGAGATCAGTTGTATGCACAAATGGGTTACAAGCCGTGAGAAAACACACCAAAACGATTGATAAAATAATTTTTAATCGAATAGAAATAGAAGTAATGAAGACAGGTTTATTCATAGATAGTTGTATCAATCCAGTTAGTCGAGTGGTCACATTATCCAATAAAGGATTTAAATATCCATTTATTTACCAATTAACGGGTTTATTTATCACAGACTATAGAGTGTTTCTATTTAATAAAAAATGCTTTTCTTTTATAATATAGAGCTAAACCCAAGTTCATTTATTTATCCAACGAGAGTAATAACCTATGGAAATTTTGCGAGGGGCACCTGCCTTATCGACATTTCGTGTTAATCAGTTGTTGAAAAACTGTGAAGCGTTAGATTTACCTGTGACAGGCCTATATGCTGAATTTATGCATGCCGCAGATTTATCTGATTCTTTAAATGACCAAGAGTTAGCTGTATTACAAAAGCTATTAACTTACGGACCGAAAATAGCAGAGCATGATCCTGTAGGGATACTACTCTTTGTGACACCACGCCCAGGCACTATTTCGCCTTGGTCTTCAAAAGCAACGGACATTGCTAAAAATTGTGGTTTAACCAAAGTGAAGCGCCTTGAGCGAGGTATCGCTTATTATGTTGAAACCAGTGCAGAACTGAATCCTGAACAAATCAAAGCGTTAACAGAATTGTTACATGATCGAATGATGGAAGTCGTATTAACGTCATTGGATGATGCGGCGACATTATTTGTTCACGGTAAAGCGGGTGAAATGACAAGCGTGGATGTGATAGGCCAAGGTCGAAGCGCATTGGAAGCTGCCAATGTGAGTTTAGGTTTAGCATTAGCTGATGATGAAATAGATTACTTAGTTGAAAATTTTATTAAGTTAGGTCGTAACCCTAACGATATCGAGTTAATGATGTTTGCGCAGGCAAACTCAGAGCATTGTCGTCATAAGATATTCAATGCAGATTGGACAATTGATGGCCAAAAACAGCCTAAATCATTGTTTAAAATGATTCGAAATACACATGAATTACATCCTGAATATGTATTATCAGCATACAAAGATAATGCGGCAGTGATGGAAGGTTATCAAGCTGGGCGTTTCTTCCCGAGTGTTGATGACAGAGAATTTGGTTACCATCATGAAGATATCGATATCTTAATGAAAGTAGAAACCCATAACCACCCAACGGCTATTTCGCCTTTCCCTGGTGCAGCAACGGGATCTGGCGGAGAAATCCGTGACGAAGGCGCAACCGGTATTGGTTCTAAGCCTAAAGCCGGTTTAGTTGGCTTTTCTGTTTCTAATTTACGTATTCCAAGCTTTGAACAACCATGGGAAACTGATTTTGGTAAACCAAGCCGTATCGTTTCTGCATTAGATATTATGCTAGAAGCACCATTAGGTGGTGCTGCCTTTAATAATGAATTTGGTCGCCCTAATATCCTTGGTTATTTCCGTACCTATGAAGAGCAAGTAGAAAGCCATAACGGCAATGAAATTCGTGGTTACCACAAACCAATCATGTTGGCTGGTGGTTTAGGTAATATACGTCGCGAACACGTTCAGAAAAAAGACATCCCAGTAGGCGCTAAACTAATCGTACTCGGTGGGCCTGCAATGAACATCGGCCTAGGCGGTGGTGCTGCATCATCAATGGACTCAGGTGCTTCATCAGAAGATTTAGATTTTGCTTCAGTACAACGTGAAAACCCAGAAATGGAACGTCGTTGTCAGGAAGTGATCGACCGTTGTTGGCAGATGGGTGAAGATAACCCAATCCAATTTATTCACGATGTGGGTGCGGGTGGTTTATCAAACGCAATGCCTGAACTTGTGAACGATGGCGGACGTGGTGGTATCTTCGATTTACGTGCTATTCCAAATGATGAGAAAAGCATGGCACCTCATGAGATTTGGTGTAACGAATCTCAAGAACGTTACGTGATGGCGGTTAAACCTGAAAACTTAGCGACTTTCGAAGCTATTTGTAAGCGTGAACGTGCATTGTATGCAGTGATCGGTGAAGCAACGGAAGAAATGCATTTAACACTTAACGATACTGAGTTTGATAACAAACCAATCGATATGCCATTAGAAGTGTTATTAGGTAAAGCACCTAAAATGCAT
This sequence comes from Psychromonas arctica DSM 14288, assembly GCF_000482725.1. GTDB lineage: Bacteria > Pseudomonadota > Gammaproteobacteria > Enterobacterales > Psychromonadaceae > Psychromonas > Psychromonas arctica. The sequence goes on along the minus strand of NZ_KI519477.1, from coordinate 277,430 downwards.
CGTGATGTAAAAACACAAACAGCAGAAGGTAAAGCATTAGACTTATCTGGAGCAACAGTTAAAGAAGCAGCGGAACGTTTATTACGTTTACCGTCTATTGCTGAAAAAACATTCCTTATTACTATTGGTGACCGTACTGTTACAGGTTTAGTTGCTCGTGACCAAATGGTTGGCCCTTGGCAAGTACCTGTTGCCGATTGCGCGGTGACTGCTGCTAGTTATGATACATACTTCGGTGAGTCGATGGCTTTGGGTGAACGTACGCCAGTCGCATTGCTTAACTTTGGTGCTTCTGCTCGTTTAGCTGTGGCTGAATCAATTACTAACATCGCATGTTCTGATATTGGTGATTTCAAACGTATTAAACTGTCTGCTAACTGGATGTCTGCTACAGGTCATCCTGGTGAAGATGCTGGTCTATATGAAGCAGTTAAAGCTGTTGGTGAAGAGTTATGTCCTGAATTAGAACTAACTATCCCAGTGGGTAAGGATTCGATGTCAATGAAAACACGTTGGCAAGCAGAAGATGGTAGCGATAAAGAGGTTATATCGCCATTGTCTTTAATCATTACTGCATTTGGCGCTGTTCGTGACATTCGTAATACAGTGACACCGCAATTACGTACCGACCAAGGTGAAACTGACCTTATCTTAATTGATTTAGGTAATGGTAAAAACCGGTTAGGCGGTTCATCACTTGCGCAAGTTTATAAGCAATTAGGTGAAACTACACCAGATTTAGATAGCCCTGAACTATTAAGAGGCTTCTTTAATGCTGTGCAAACTTTAGTTGCCGATCAGAAATTGCTGGCTTATCACGACAGAAGTGATGGCGGTTTATTCTCTACCATCACCGAAATGTCCTTTGCTGGGCATTGTGGTGTCACAGTTAAGCTTGATCAAGTTGGTAACGATGATTTTTCTGCTTTATATTCAGAAGAATTGGGCGCAGTTATCCAAGTTAAACGTGAAGACAAAGAAGCAGTATTAAATACACTTGCAGGTCACGGTTTATCGTCAAGTTCATTAGTGATTGGTTCATTAAATGAAACTGACCAAATAGAATTTATTCGTGACGGTGAAGAAGTACTAACTGCAAAACGTAGTGAGTTCCGTGGTATTTGGGCTGAAACAACCCTTAAAATGCAATCGTTACGTGATAACTCTGAATGTGCACAGCAAGAGTTTGATCTTAAATTAGATGATAAAGATCCTGGTCTATCAACTAAGTTAACTTTTGATCTTAATGAAGATGTTGCTGCTCCTTATATTGCTAAAGGTGTTCAACCACGCATGGCGATTCTACGAGAACAAGGTGTTAACTCTCAACAAGAGATGGCAGCAGCCTTTAATCGTGCTGGTTTCTCTGCAATTGATGTTCACATGAGTGATGTATTATCAGGTGATGTTCAATTGAAAGACTTTGCTGGTTTAGTCGCTTGTGGTGGTTTCTCTTACGGTGACGTATTAGGCGCTGGTGAAGGTTGGGCTAAGTCGATCTTGTTTAATGAACAAGCGCGTAACCAATTCCAAACTTTCTTTGAACGTGAAAATTCATTTGCATTAGGTGTGTGTAATGGCTGTCAAATGCTATCAAACCTGAATGAATTGATTCCAGGTTCTGATTTATGGCCTCGTTTTGTACGCAATAACTCAGAACGTTTTGAAGCTCGTTTTAGTTTAGTTGAAGTGCAAAAATCTAATTCATTGTTCTTAAATGATATGGCCGGTTCACATATGCCAATTGCTGTTTCTCACGGTGAAGGCCGTGTCGAAGTTGCTGATAGTGCTCACCTTGCGGCGATTGAAGCAAGTGGTTCTGTGGCATTACGTTTTATCGATAACTACGGCAATAATACTGAAGCTTACCCAGCTAATCCAAATGGTTCGCCAAATGGTATTACTGGTTTAACTTCAAAAGATGGTCGAGTAACTATCATGATGCCGCATCCTGAGCGAGTATTTAGAACAGTCGCTAATTCATGGCACCCTGATGAATGGAAAGAGGATAGCCCTTGGATGCGTATGTTTAGAAATGTACGTAAGCAATTAGGTTAATAAACATAGTAAAGTAAACAAACATAGCTAAATAAAAAGGGGATCTGATATCCCCTTTTTATATTTTCATTTACATTTAGTCTGGGGCTAATTTTAAATGAAAATATAAATATGAGATTAAAGGAGTGAGTCTTGTCTATTACGGTAAATAAGGTGTTATATATAGGGACTAATATAAAGTTAGCTAAAACCTTACTTTCATTAAATTCTTCTTTCTCGGATGTTGATCTGACTCATCTGCTATCTACAGATGACTTGGAACAGACCATTGCCGCAGGACACTACCAATATTTAATTTCTGAATTACCTGTTAGCTCCTTGGTGAAAGCTCGTATTGCTGAAAAGTTTAGCTACTTAGATTGTACTTACCTTGATAACACTTATACCGGCAACACTAGCATTGAAAGTGAAGCATCTACTGAAGTAAATAAAGAGAAATCTTCTCCTAGCAATGGACTATTACTATCTGCAGAGGTGGAAGCCGCATTAGACTGTATTAGTATCCCTATCTACTACAAAAATATGCAGGGTAAGATTATTGCCTGCAATACCTATTTTTCCCAAGTGTTTGGTTTATTACCTGAAAACTTGATCAATCAAACTTTAGAAAGTGTTTTACCGAATGGCCTTGCGAAAAAGGTCCGCCCATCTACATTAAGTATGTTTAACGATCATCAAGTCGACCTACTTGAATGTGAGATTCGCGATGTGACTGGTATTAAGCGTGAATTTTTAATTCGAGAAGAAGTCGCTGATGGTAGTGAGCTGCAAATCGGCATGCTATTTGATGTGTCTGACATGAACGCGGCTAAATCAGAAATTGAAAAAGAGCGTGTGATGTTACGCGCCACTGCGGATCTCTCTTCAGATCTCATTTTCTTTAAAGATTTAGAGAGCCGTTTTATTGGTTGTAATAAGCAATTTGAAATATTTGTGGGGTGTCCTGAAGCTGATATCGTGGGTAAAAAAGATGATCAGTTATTTGAATTAAATCAAGCAAAAATGTGCCAAGCTCAAGATGCACAAGTGATTGCCAATGACGAAACTTATAGTAATAATGAATACCTTACCTATAACAATGGTGAGCAACATTATATCTATATGCAGAAAGTGCCGCTGAAAGATAAATATGGCAAGGTACAAGGTCTAGTTGCGATTGGCCGTGATATCACCGAAAAAAGCGTCATCAAAAAACAACTTGAGCTTGCTATGTTAGTCTTTGAAAATAGTCGAGATTGCATATTAGTGACCGATGGCCATGGTGTTGTCGACAGTGTAAATGATGCCTGCGTAAAAATATCAGGCTATTCTAAACATGAGTTATTGGATCAAAAAATCAGTAGTTTTGCCTATGGTAGAGACTACCGTCGTTTATTTGTTGATATTGAACGTGGATTGAAAAAACAAGGTAAATGGCAAGGTAATGCTGTTTTTCATACCAAAAACGGTGACCTTAGTTATTTTTGGTTAGAAGTGTATCAAATTAAACAACAAGGGATAAAAGCAGAAAATCGTGTTTATTCTTTTACTGACCTTACACAAACCAAACATAACGAAGAAAAAATAAAGTATTTATCTAGACATGACTCTTTAACCGGGTTACATAATCGAATTGCTTTATTTAACCACTTAGAGGCTGCGATTTCTCGTTCTGCTCATAAACTGGCGTCGATCGCTATATTGTTTGTTGAGATTAAAGACTTTAGGCTCATTAATGAACGTTACGGTCACAATCAAGGTGATTGGGTGCTTAAAACTGTGGCTAAACGTTTACAACAGTGTGTTTCTAACCGAGATATCATTGCTCGTATTAGCGATGACCAGTTCATATTAGTCATTGAAGAGTTGGATAATGAACAAGTTGCGGCATTAATTGCACAAAAAATTAATCAGCAACTGTCTGAAAACCTTATTATTGATGATATGCCAGTTAATTTATCTTCGTCTATTGGGATCAGTATTTGTCCCGATGATGGCATGGATTTAGACTCAATTCTTTCCAACGCTGAAAGTGCCATGTTACGTTGTAAAAAAGACCAAAGTAGCACCTATCATTTCTATACTAATGAGTTAACCGTGCATTCTGCACATCAGCTTGAATTAGAAAATGAGTTAAAGAAAGGCTTTGAGGAAGATCAATTCGAAATTTGTTATTTACCACAATATGATCTTAATAAACGCCAAATAGTGGCTGTGGAATCAGTTTTAAGCTGGAATCACCCGCAGCAAGGATTGTTATCATCAAGCTGTTTTACAATGTTAGCAGAGCAATCGGGTCTATTGATTGAACTAGGTTTGAGAACCTTTACTAAATCAGCAAAGCAAGCTGCAAAGTGGCATCAGTCAGGTATTAACTTTGGCCGCATTGCGATTAATATATCAAAGCTAGAACTGTCACAAGCCACTTTAATTGGCTCAATTCAACAGGTTTTATTAGATACGGGCTGTGAGGCAAGATGGTTTGAATTTGAAATAGATGAAAGTTTATTTAGTAGTACCTTACCGACGCTACAAGAAAATTTACTGAATTTAAGTCGTTTAGGTATTTCATTAACCGTAGATGGTTTTGGTGCAGAGCGTTCTGTTTTATATTCTATCGATAAATTAAACATTGAAAAATTTAAAGTTTCAAAACATTTCATCCAAGGCGTACCTGGTTATTTAGCGGGTGAAGCAATGCTAAAATCTTTGTTTGTTTTAGCTAACTCATTGGGTATTGACGTGGTGGGTGATTGTATTGATAGTCAGTCTCAAGATAATGCTGTTTGTGATAAAACACTAGGAAATGAGAAAAACCATCAGCCAAAGGAAGCGATGAGTGCGACTGAAGCGACTTTTTATTTGAGGTGTTATAAGCGCCATTAAAGGCAATAATTTGGGCCACCATTATTGTCTTTACTCTTCTCTTTGATTTCTCTATTCGATTGTTTATGTTTAAGAAAATTATTCAAAATAAATAATCGAGTCGAGAAATATTTGTTATTATTCACTTTCTTTGGCTGTTGTTTGCAGTATTAATAATGTTCTGAGCGTATTCATACCCTTCATCATTCAAGATGTAAAAAATCAGCCTGTCGCAAGGTGAAAATATTCTAGGCATCAATTGATTGTTCGAATAAAGCTATATTTTTTTTGATCTTTCTATATTGTTAATCAGTAAATATTATAGATATGTTGTAATCATTTTAATGAGAAATTTATGGATCGTTTTATACCGCATATGACATGGCTAGAGAGTGAAATATATATTGTACTTTCCGCAACACTTTATTTTAGCCTATTAGCTATTGTTTCATTTCGAGTGGTATTAACACGTAATCAAATTGGCGTGTCATTAGCGTGGTTATTGCTTATTTTTGCACTGCCTTTAGTCGGTATGGTGGGGTATTTTATTTTTGGAGAGTTAACCCTAGGTGCGAAACGTAGTAGGCAGCGCAAGTTACTAGCGGGAGAGTTTTTAAATTGGATACAGCAACAAGCTACCACTCATAAACAAAGTAAAGATAAGATCAGTGCCAATGCACATTCAATGCAAGCCTTTGTCGAATCCTATACCAATATGCCAATGGTTAAAGGTAATAAACACACATTGCTCACCGATACGGATCAGATATTGTTGGAGCTGATCAAGGAAATAAAAGCGTCACAAAAACATTGTTATTTAATGTTTTATATCTGCAACGAAGGTGGGCTTATTAATCAATTGTTAAATGAATTAAAAGCCGCTGCTATTAGGGGAGTAAGGTGCCAGTTACTCTTAGACTCAGTAGGCAGCCATGATTTTTTTAACTCTGCAATACCTGCTCAATTACGTAAAGCCGGTGTAGAAGTGGTTGAAGGTCTACCTGTAGGCGCGCTGCGCTTATTATTTCAAAGACAAGACCTAAGATTACATCGAAAATTAGTGTGCATTGATGACCATATCGCGTACACCGGCAGTATGAACTTAGTGGATCCTGCTTTTTTTAATGTGCATAAAGGCATTGGTGAGTGGGTTGATGTGATGGTGCGTTGTGAAGGGCCAATCGTACAACATATGCAAGGCTTATTTGTATGGGATTGGTGTTTAGAAACAGAACATGTACTTAATCTCCCGCCTGCAAATAATGCTTTATTTTGCATTGAAGGAGATGAAAATTCTCAATTGATCCCCTCGGGGCCTGAATTTGGCAAAGTGGGTATTCATCAAGTTTTACTGACGGCGATTTATGAAGCTAAATACAGTTTAGTGTTAACCACCCCTTACTTTGTGCCCGATGAAAGTTTGTTAACAGCTTTGCAAGTCGCTGCAATGCGTGGTGTTGATGTGAAGATAATCTTGCCGGCAAAAAATGATTCTTTGATGGTGAAATATGCCTCTCGTGCGTTTTTTGAAGACTTGTTAAGTGCAGGTGTAGAGATTCATCAGTTTTATGGTGGTTTATTGCATACTAAGAGCATTGTGATTGATGAAAAAATTGCTTTAATTGGTACGGTTAATTTAGATCGCCGTAGTTTTTGGTTGAATTTTGAGATGACGATGTTGATTGATAATGCGAAGTTTGCAGGTGAGCTTTTAACTGCGCAAATGCATTATACGCTGGCATCTAAGCAAGTGAGTTTGGTTAAATGGCGACAACGATCTTTTTTCAAACGTTTATTAGAAAGCATTATCTATTTATTTAGCCCGCTGTTGTAGTGTGAACTTATAAATGGCTTATTTACGCGTTGAATTTATTTAGCATCTATATCTTTATGGTTCGTCTGTGCTCATCTTGTTAGTGTGATTAATTGCATGCTTTGCTATTTCGCCCTTGCGGCGGCTTTACTTTCTCTTGGTCAGAATAGAAAGTAAGTAAAGAGACTGGCACCGAATCGTTTTCTTACCCCAATAATAAATGGCTTTTATAACGCACAGGCTCTTACGGCACATCCATGTGCCAAACGAGCCTAATCCCAACATCCTGTTTGGCTTTGCTAAAAGCCATTAATGAGTTGGGAAAACTCAACGGTGATCAATTGTTATCATATTTGAGCGTCGGTGTTTTTTAGTGGTTTGGATTCAGCCTAGGTGAGCCTAAAACTTCACTTAATAAAGATAAATATAAAAGGTATAAAAGGATAACTATATCTGCGTACTAGGTTTTATGTGTAGGCTTCCTATTACAATTGCGTATAACAATGGACCTACTAGAATGGTTGCTGGTTCTGTAATGGCTCTAGTTCAACTTACTCCCATATAAAGTGCTCAGGGCCATACTTAATAATTTTTATTCTTATTTAAAAGTCACCTTTTAACTAAAGATAACGAAGTGAATCTATTTCACTTCGTATACTAGACGGAGAAGTAGGGCTACTTATCTTTTCTATTAACCCTTCGTACCCTCAGCGATCTTCGTAGTAATATGTTTTTTCCATGTCAGAGGCCGTTTGTTATGACGTAATTTCGACAGCCTTAAGTATTCTGCTTATGTATCTTATTACCTCTGTATATCTCGCTGCGTTTCTTGGGAGCTATTTTTAATGTTAAAATCTTTAATATTAAGCTGATAATGCAATAGCTAGATTTTACGTGACCTTAATAAGTTTTTTTACGCGGATCTCGCCGGCAGTGCATCGGATCATCAGTTATCTAATGTATATATCTAACAGGTAAATAAAATTAATGAATCTATTCAATAAAATGGCTACGTTGCTATCAAGAAATTGGAAAAACTTTACTCTGCTTTGTTCTCAGACTCAGCTGTTTCAAGACCGGGTTTGGATAGTTAGTGTTCAGCAAAAAACAGGGCAAAAGAGCAATTTATTTAACGATACTTTTGTGGTCAGTGAGGACGGCTTTGATAAGCCAATGCAATGGATGGAAAAGCAGGGATATCTGCCTGAAATAATTAATGATGTGGATAATATGCAACGCTCTCAGGCGATTAAAATAGAATTGGAAGACAGTTCGCACAGCTTAATGAGAGTTAAATAATACCGATTACATTAAATAAGTGATCTAAATTTTGCGCAGGAAAAATGACTTAGTTTAAGGCGTAAATTTAGCTAAATGGTTGTTTCCTTTATGAAATTTACAACGAAGAAATAAGTTATTTTAACAAGTAAAATAGATCAGTTAATTAGTGTGATTGGTATAATTGTTGGAACCTGCCTCTTTCCCCTTGCTTGATGTCTTTTAGTTCTTACCTTTTAGTCATTACAAATAAAAGATGGGAAACTAAAAATACTTTTAATCCTATCTCAAAGTAAATTGTTAACCCTAACCCTTCGTGCAATCTGTGTAGCGCAGGGCTTCGTGGTTGGTTTTTTTAGGTTTGTTGTTAATTTTACCTATCCCGAACACAAAAAAGCCTGCATAAAGCAGGCTAAAAGTGGGGTACTAAATTATAAACTATTTAGCTTTTTTCTCTTCTTTTGGTTCTGCTTTAACTTCCACTTCTGGTACATCCATTACGTCAGCGTAAGCCGTGCCGTAGTAAGAAGCGATTAATACTTCTTTAAGCTCAGCGATTAATGGGTAACGTGGGTTTGCACCTGTACATTGGTCATCGAACGCATCTTCAGCAAGTTTGTCAACTTTTGCCATGAATGCCGCTTCATCAACACCGGCAGCTTGGATTGATAGTGGAATATTCAATGCTACTTTTAACTCTTCTAACCAGTTTAATAGTGCGTTAAGTTTGTCTTCAGTGTTACCTGTTGTGAAACCTAAGTGTGCCGCTATTTCTGCATAACGAGCACGTGCTTTAGGGCGATCGTACTGTGAGAATGCAGTTTGTTTAGTTGGGTTATTAGTTGCATTGAAACGAATAGTATTCGCAATTAATAATGCATTTGCTAAACCATGTGGAACGTGGAATTCAGCACCTAGTTTGTGTGCCATTGAGTGACAAACACCTAAGAATGCATTAGCAAAAGACATACCTGCGATAGTTGCTGCATTATGTACTTTTTCACGTGCGATTGGGTCTTTTTTACCGTTAGCATATGAGCTTGGTAAGTACTCTTTAAGCATTTTAAGCGCTTGTAGTGCATGGCCGTCTGAGTATTCATTCGCTAATACAGAAACGTAAGCTTCCATTGCGTGAGTGACTGCATCGTAGCCACCGAATGCACATAAAGATTTAGGCATATCCATAACAAGGTTTGCATCAACAATCGCCATGTTTGGTGTTAGCTCGTAATCTGCTAATGGGTATTTTTGACCTGTTTTTTCATCTGTAACTACAGCAAATGGTGTTACTTCAGAACCTGTACCAGATGTAGTCGTGATACAAACTAACTCTGCTTTAGACCCCATTTTAGGGAATTTGTAAATACGTTTACGGATATCCATAAAGCGCATTGATAAGTCTTCGAAATCAGTTTCTGGATGTTCGTACATAACCCACATGATTTTAGCTGCATCCATTGGTGAACCACCACCCACTGCTAGAATCACATCAGGTTGATAGCTTAAACATGCTGCTGCACCTGCTTTTACGACTGCTAATGTTGGATCGGCTTCTACTTCATGGAACACTTCAACTTCCATGCCTTTTTCTTTCAGGATAGAGCGTAGGTCATCGATGTAACCATTGTTGAATAAGAAACGGTCAGTCACGATTAATGCACGTTTTTTACCTTCAAGGTCAGTCATTGCAACTGGTAAACAGCCGCGGCGGAAGTAGATTGATTTTGGTAGTTTATGCCACAACATATTTTCAGCTCGCTTCGCAACAATTTTCTTATTGATAAGGTGTTTTGGACCCACGTTTTCAGAGATAGCGTTACCACCCCATGAACCACAACCGAGTGTTAAAGAAGGTGCAAGTTCGAAGTTGTAAAGATCACCGATACCACCGTGAGAAGCAGGCGTATTCACCAGAATACGTGCTGTTTTCATTTTATCGCCAAAGTAAGCGATACGATCTGCGTTTGCATCTTGGTCTGTGTAAAGTACTGACGTATGACCAACACCACCTATATCTAATACGATACCAGCTTGACGTACTGCATCTTCAAAGTTTTTCGCTTTGAATAAGCCTAAAGTAGGAGATAGTTTTTCATGTGCAAATTCATCATCCCATGAAGCTTCTAGGCCTTCACCGATAAGGATTTTAGTTGAAGTTGGTACTTTAACACCCGCTAGTGCTGCAATTTTGTATGCAGGTTGACCAACGATTTTTGCATTCAATGCACCATCGATGATTAATACTTTACGTACTTTGTCTGCATCTGCTTGGCTTAACACTGCCGCGCCGTATTTAGCGAAACGTGCTTTTACTTCGTCGTAAATAGATTCAACAACAATCGCTGCTTGCTCAGAAGCACAGATTACACCGTTATCGAATGTTTTAGACATTAAGATTGAAGAAACGGCACGTTTGATATCAGCGGTTTCGTCGATAACTACAGGTGTATTACCCGCACCAACACCGATTGCTGGTTTACCTGAAGAGTAGGCCGCTTTAACCATGCCTGGACCACCAGTTGCAAGGATAAGGTTGATATCGTCATGTTTCATTAATGCATTTGAAAGCTCAACTGATGGTACGTCAATCCAACCAATAATATCTTTTGGTGCGCCAGCTTTAATTGCTGCATCTAATACCACTTTCGCTGCGTAGTTGGTTGCATTTTTAGCGCGTGGATGTGGAGAGAAGATACAACCATTACGTGTTTTAAGACAGATTAGGGCTTTAAAAATCGCAGTTGAAGTTGGGTTTGTTGTTGGGACGATTGCACAAACAATACCTACAGGTTCTGCGATAGTGATAGTGCCGCCTTCTTCATTGCGGTCAATCACGCCACATGTTAGCTCGTCTTTGTATTTGTTGTAAATGAATTCAGAAGCAAAATGGTTTTTGATTACTTTGTCTTCCATGATACCCATGCCAGACTCGTTTGCAGCCATTTTAGCTAATTCGATACGTGCTGTAGAGGCTGCTAATGATGCTGCACGGAATATTTTATCAACTTGCTCCTGTGAGTAAGTTGCAAATTCTTTTTGCGCCGTTTTTACACGAGCAACCATTGCATTTAGTTCAGTGACATTACTTACCGTCATATATTTCTCCAAAAGTTTAATAAATTTAAAAGTTTTAAAAATGTTCTATTAAATCGTATCTCTTTATAAAAACTGACTTACTGTTAAAAACGGACTTAGTAAAAAACTTTCACAGTCATTATAGAAATAAGGTGATTTAGCGTATTGATCAAGATCACTATAAAGTGAATGTATTGACCTTGTTTAGTGTGATATTTGTCACGTTCAATAAGTCTTCTTCATTTTTCGATGTTTTTTTTGAATGTCAGTTTTGAGGTCTATGAGTCAATTTAAGCCGAAATCATTGTATGCCTATTTGCTCAAAACAATCTATGGTTTAAGATCTAATTTTCATTAATCTGCGGCAATCCTTTATACTGTCATTTCTTATTTTATATTTAAAAAAATAGCACCACTTAAGGGAAGATAAACATGGTAAGTGTTTCCACAGCAGGTCGTTCCGCATTGTATTTTTCTGCTTTTGTCATTTCATTAGCAGGGATAAAAGAAGCAGCCCCTATTGTTGTTCCTTTTTTGTTATCTCTATTTGTCGCCATCATTTGTAACCCCGCTATTAATTACTTAGAACGTAAACGGATGCCGAGAGGGCTGGCAATTACCTTTGTTATTGTCACTATCTTTTCCTTATTTATTGTTCTAGGTGGCGTGGTAGGGGCGGCTGTTAATGACTTTAGCAAAGCGATTCCAACTTATGAAGAGCAATTGTCAGAGCAAATTACATGGCTAATTGAATGGTTAGGAAAGCATGATATAAAGCTGTCGATGGGGGAAGTGCGTGGTTATTTTGATCCTGCTAAAGTGATGAATTTAGTGACCACTACCTTATCTGGATTCAGTAGTGTGTTGGGCAATATATTCCTTTTATTATTGACCGTTGTTTTTATGTTGGCTGAAGGGCAAGTGTTCCCGAAAAAACTACATATTGCATTTGATGATTCGGAGCAAACGGAGAAAAAGTTAGATCACTTCTTAAGTATGGTGAACCGTTACATGGCTATTAAAACCATGGTGAGCTTAGGAACCGGCATCGTAATTGGTACTGTGTTGTGGGCGATTGGTGTTCAATTTTACGTATTATGGGCATTGCTGGCTTTTTTATTAAATTACATTCCTAACATCGGCTCAATTATCGCCGCGGTGCCTGCTGTTATTCTGACTTTTTTACAGCTCGGTGCAGGTTATGCTGCAGCGGTGGTTGGATTATTTGTCAGTGTAAATATGATCATGGGCAACGTTGTTGAACCGCGTTTTATGGGGCGCAGTTTAGGTTTATCGACCTTAGTTGTGTTTTTATCATTAATTTTTTGGGGCTGGTTATTAGGGGGCGTAGGTATGCTGTTATCTGTGCCTTTAACAATGATTTTAAAAATCGCTTTAGAAAATAGTGAAGATGGACGGTGGTTTGCTATTTTATTAAGTTCAGATCAAGAAGTTGCTGCATTTGAACAAACCAATATCGATAAATCCAATGCGCAACAAGCGAAAGGCTCCGCGTCGTCGAAAGACGTTAATTCAAATAGCCATTCAAGCGAAAACGATTCAAGTAATGGGACTTAGTCATCAGTTCAATCGATCCTTAAAAAAGAAAATTAAAGAACAAGTTAAAGAAGAAAAATAATATGTTTACAGCACTATTAGAAAAAATGCATTTTCCAGACGTATCGTTAACAACTAACGAGCAAAATAAAGAAATGGCGCGATTATTTCACGGGCGTGGATTCTTTTATCCTGAATATCAGCATATTAATATAGATTGGTTAGCGCCAGTTGTATTGATTATTTTATATAAAGAAGAAGATGCACAATGGTTGGCTAATTTGAGTGACTTCCTGCTAGCGGAAATGACTCAAAGAGGCTTTGTGGTGAAGAGCATTCAAGTGCAATTTCGTTGTCGAGATCTTGCACCTACTGAGTTGTTATATGGCGATGCGTTGCATGATTTTGTCGCTTGTGAAAACGGCTTGGCTTATAAAATCAATCTCGGTAAAAATCAAAATTACGGTATTTTCTTGGACATGAAAAATGGTCGTTCTTGGTTAAGAGAAAATAGTCACAATAAGTGTGTATTAAACCTATTTTCCTACACCTGCGCATTTTCTAATGCGGCTATTGATGGTGGCGCAGAGCAAGTCGTTAACTTAGATATGAGTAAAGCTGCATTAGCCGTAGGGCGTGATAATCATAGGCTTAACGGGCATGATTTAGATAAAGTGAAATATCTTGGTCATGATCTTTTTAAGTCATGGGGTAAAGTTAAACGTTTAGGGCCCTATGATATTATCATTGCCGATCCGCCTTCATTACAAAAAGGCAGCGTTAATATAAAACGTGACTACCCAAAGATAATGCGTCGTTTACCTGAGCTGTTAAACCAGGGAGGGCAAGCTTTGTTATGCTTAAATAGTCCTGATTTGGACTTTCAATTTATTTATGATGCATTAGCTGAACATTGCCCTACGGCAAAAGTAATAAGTGTTATTGAGCCGCCTATTGAGTTTACCAATAGTGAACTTGATAAAGGCCTGAAATGTGTATTAGTAGGCATGTTAGCAAAATAAAATTAGCATTAGACTGGCATTCATATCCAATTAATACATAAGGAAATAAGTCGTTAAAAAGAAACGAAGGTAGCTTAAGACTTCCATTTTTGCAAAAACATCATTAGACAAAAAAGCCCTATTTAACATTGCTGTCAAATAGGGCTTTTTTACAACATTAGCTGTTAGCCTTTTAGAGCGGCTTTTTCTGCTGCCTGTGTTGCTTGAATTGCTGTTAGTGCGATAGTGTAAACGATGTCGTCTACTAGTGCGCCACGTGACAAGTCATTAACAGGCTTGCGCATACCTTGCAGCATTGGACCAATACTGATCAAGTTTGCACTACGTTGTACCGCTTTGTAAGTGGTGTTACCCGTGTTTAAATCTGGGAAGATAAACACCGTTGCTTGACCTGCTACTTTCGAGTCTGGTGCTTTACTCTTCGCAACATTTTCCATTACAGCTGCATCGTATTGTAATGGACCATCGATTAATAAGTCAGGACGACGTTGTTGCGCAATTTTAGTTGCTTCACGTACTTTCTCAACATCTGAGCCCGCACCTGAATCACCAGTAGAGTAACTGATCATGGCTACTTTAGGGTCAATACCAAAAGCAATTGCAGAATCAGCAGACTGAATTGCGATATCTGCTAGCTGGTCAGCTGTTGGATCTGGGTTAATTGCACAGTCACCGTAAACTAATACTTGGTCAGGCAATAACATAAAGAAGATTGAAGAAACTAAACTTGCACCAGGTGCAGTTTTAATTAACTGTAATGCAGGACGAATCGTATTAGCAGTGGTGTGAACTGCACCAGAAACCAGACCGGCTACTTCATTTTCAGCTAGCATCATCGTACCTAATACAACGGTATCTTGTAGGTGCTCACGTGCAACAACTTCTGTTAAACCTTTACCTTTACGTAGAGCAACCATTGGTGCTACGTATTGCTCTATCACATCAACAGGGTTAACAATTTCAACTTCATCAGTCAAAACAATACCTTGTTGCGTTGCAACACGGTAGATCTCTTCAGGGTTACCTAATAATACTGGTTTAGCAATACCACGTTCAGCACAAATAACAGCGGCTTGAATCGTACGAGGTTCTTCACCTTCAGGTAATACAATGCGTTGGTTTGCTTTACGTGCTAATTCCGTTAAGTGATAACGGAATGCTGGTGGCGATAAACGACGCGATAATGAAGAATCTTGTGTTAACGTATTTAACCAATGCTTATCGATATGGCTAGCAATGTATTCTTGTACTTTTTCAATACGCTCTAAATCATCAACAGGGATTTCCATGTTGAAGTTTTGTAAACGTTGCGCTGTATGCCATGTGTTACTTTTGATCAGTAGTACTGGTAATCCTGCATCCATTGCGCTTTTACAAAGCTTCATCACTTCATCTTCAGGTGGATAATCGCCGGTTAATAATAAACAACCAATCTTCATACCATTCATCACTGCTAAACAAGCGGCAATGATCACATCACTTCTATCACCTGATGTTACTAGCATTGAACCAGCTTTAAAGTGCTCAACCATATTAGGGATAGAACGAGCACAGAAAGTAACAGATTGTAAACGACGGTTGTCAAGATCACCTTTATTAAGGATCTTAGCTTCTAAATGGATCGCTAGATCTTTAACGCGCGGTGCGATTAAATCAGCACTCCAAGGAATACAGCCTAAAATTGGTAATGGGCTTTTGCTGAACATTTGTAATACTTCAAGGTTGTTATTAATACTACCTTCTGGAATATCAAACATTTCAGTTAAATCGTTACCTGTTTTATCATTCTCATCGACAGGAGCGCCCACTTTATTAATAATACAGCCAGAGATATGTTTATTTTCTTTGCCACCAAATGAAGAGATAGCAATTTCCATGCGCTCTTTTAATTGTTGTGACGTATCGTTACTTGGATGGGTAACAAATACCATATCAGCACTTAATGCTTTAGCGATGCTGTAGTTGATGTTATTAGCAAATTGATGCTTATCGGTAGGGACTAAACCTTCAACAATGATCACATCACTGTCTTTAGTACCTTCACGGAAACGCTCTACGATATTTTCTAGTAATTCTGAAGTACGTCCTGATGAAATAAGCGTTTCAGCATATTTCATCGCAAAGGGTTCAGGAGGAAGAATGTTACTTGAATTACGTAATGTCGTAGTTGAGCGTTCTGTACCTGCATCACCAGGGCGTGGTTGTGCAATTGGTTTGAAAAAATTAACGGCAACACCTTGGCGTTCCATTGCACGAACCATTCCGAGACTAACCGAAGTGACACCAACACCAGCGCCAATAGGGATCAGCATTATTGTACGAGCCATGACTATTCCTTTTTAATAGATGACAAAAAGGGAGTAAATACTCCCTCAAAAATTATTATAAATTACGCACCAACAAGTGCAGCGGAATCTTGCGCGATAACCCATTCTTCATTGGTTGGTATAACCATTGCAATCGGGGAACTATCGGTTGTGATCACGCCTGAATTACCTAGTTTTGCAGCTTTATTTTTCTCTGCATCTACTTGGTATCCAAAGATAGTTAAGTTCTCTAATACTTTCGTACGAATACGTTCAGAGTTCTCTCCAATACCGCCGGTAAATACGATTGCATCAATACGACCAAGTGGTACGGCGTAAGATGCAATATACTTAGCTAAACGGTAAGCAAACATATCAATAGCAAGGATAGCGCCTTGGTGACCTTTTTGGTAGTTTTCTTCTATATCTCGACAATCGCTTGAAATGCCAGAGATACCTAAGAGACCACTTTGTTTTTGTAGCATGTCCATTACACCTTTCAGGCTGTAACCTTCACGTTCAACAAGGTGTTCAATAATACTTGGATCTATATCACCACAGCGAGTGCCCATTAATAAGCCTGCAAGCGGAGTCATACCCATACTTGTATCAACAGATTGACCATTTTTAATCGCTGCAACCGATGCACCATTACCTAAATGAGCAGAGATAATGTTTGTTTCTTCTACTTTTTGACCTAATGCTTTAGCAGCTTCATTGGTAACAAATAAGTGGCTTGTTCCATGCATACCGTAACGACGGATATGATATTGTTTGTATAAATGATATGGCAACGCATATAGGAAAGCTTTTGCTGGCATAGTTTGGTGGAAAGCAGTATCAAATACGGCAACTTGTGTTAATGATGGGAACGCTTTTTGTGCTGCTTTAATACCTAAAATATGTGCAGGATTATGTAATGGTGCAAGTGAAGCGCATTCTTCAATACCTTCAAGCACTTCTTCATCAATAATGACTGACTTAGTAAATTTTTCACCACCATGAACAATGCGATGGCCGATAGCAATAAATTGAGACTCAAGACCCTCAACTTTTTTAATAATATCTTCTACAATGAATGAAATGGCTGCAGAGTGAGCACTATTTTCAGGCAAGTTAGTTGACTCTTTCTTACCGTCAAACTTCCATTTAATACGAGCATCGGGAAGATTAAAACATTCAGCTAAACCACTGATTATTTCATCTCCATTGTTTGCATTGATTACAGCGAATTTAAGCGAAGAACTACCACAGTTAAGTACAAGGACTAATTTATTGCTCATGAAAAAATTCCAGTCAGTAAATAATAAGTATATAAATATCAATTCTAATTTTTGATATTAAGCTAGGGTATAATAGTGAGATATAACTGAATAAGAACGTAGCGTTTGGCGGCATTGTCCATATTAAGCTATATTATCAATTTTACCTTTATGTAATAAAATTACAAATATCAAATTGATAAAAATTATTCGAAATCAATTTTAGTCGCAACATTTTCATTTATTAGGCATGATTTGTATTGTTGTGATTGATCTATCAATTTTAAAGGAGAATTAATTTGTTTAATTTTTTTGAGCTATTAAAAAAAGGCGACCATTATTTAAAAATATGGCCAAAACAAAATTGCCTGTATTCTTTATTTATTGAAAGTAAAATGGTCTGTTATACACAATTATTAATTAAAGTATTCCCAATTTTTATTGTCCTTGTTGCGTCCTTGTACATGTTTTTTCCAACTTATTTTTCTTGGCCAAGTACCGCTACATTTATTCTCTTTTTAATCGGATTACCTGCTCATTGTTTATTATGGCTAGGAAAACGTTCGCAACAAACACTCTCACCTGCGCTATTTAATTGGTATCTTGAGGTAAGTGAGGCCTTACATGGAAAAGATAATGGGCAACGAACCATGGTCGATCAGTTGCGCTTTATCGACCTTGCTAAGTTGTTGAATAAAGGTTTCAAAAAAGGAGGGGATAACTTTTTATATAACAATGAACTAATGTAAGTTAGTTTTTTTGAAATACTTCAATATTAAAATCACATTCAATTTTCCAGTGTGGCTGGCTAAGTAATTTAGCTAGCTTTTCTGGTGTAAACTTCCACGCAAAAGGGGTCATGTTTATGAGATCTTTTAACTGCTGAGGTGAATCAATATCTAGTTCATAACTGAGATTTACTTGCTCCACTTTACTGAAACCTTCGACTGCTTCATTCTCCTGCGCATGGTTATTTACTTGATCGTAAATACACTCTCTTAATTGAAATAAGTGACGTGGCGCAGGTGTTACTGTAATTAAATAACAGCTTTGCTTAATTAGGCGCAACAATTCTTCCGCTTTTGATGGCGCATAGATACGTATCATTAGGTTAATGCTTTGTGCATTTAACGGAACTTGATAGGCACTGGCGACACAAAAATCAATCTTTTTATAACGTTTAGCGGCATAACGAATCGCTACTTTAGAAATATCAATGCCGCAGATATGATGCTGTGGCAATTGTTGATTGATAATGTCGGTGTAATAACCTTCACCACAACCTAAGTCAAGAATCTGTGCTTGTTCGGTGTCTGCTAAATATTGTTTGCTTATTTGTGCTACTTTTTCTGCGAGTGGTAAGTAACCGCTGGTATTTAAAAATGCACGTCTAGCGGCCATCATCTCTTGATTATCACCGGGATTTTTAGAGCTTTTTGATTGCACCGGTAATAAATTTAAATATCCTTCCTTAGCAATATCAAAATGATGATTATTTTCACATACTTGGGTGTTATTGATTTGATTAAATGAAGCTTGGCAAAGCGGGCAAATAAAAGGAGTCATAGAAGCTGCTATTTAGTAAGAAGTAAAAATAAAGACAGTAAAAACTGTCTTTATTAAGAATAGAGGACATTAAACTAAGTAAAGTATACTTAGCTAAGTACTTATTGAGAAGGTTTCACTGAACAAAGGTATTAAAAAATAACATTGTCATGGTATTCAAGAAGCACCTTCTGAACAGCAAGCATCGTATCTCTTGATGGTGGGTGAACGCCATCAAGAGGATATATTTCGCCCATTGCTATCCATTTGTGCTTTCCAAGTTCATGATAAGGTAGCATTTCAATCTTTTCGATATTTTTCATTGGTTGAATAAATTCACCTAATGAATGAGCATCTTTAAGGCTATCTGTGATCCCAGGAACAACCACATAGCGCAGATAGACGGCTTGATTATGTTCGGCTAAATACTTGGCAAATTCTAGGGTATATTTATTGCTAACATGGGTTAAGTCGATATGCTTCTTATTGTCCATCTGCTTAATATCTAATAAGACTAGGTCAGTGTGTTTAAGAATATTTTGTGTTGTCTGGTCAATTTTTCGCACAAAACCATTGGTATCTAAACAAGTATGAATACCTTCTGCACGGCACGCTTCAAACATTGCCAGTACAAATTCTGGTTGTAGCATCGCTTCACCACCTGAAATAGTAATACCACCGCCGGACGCGTCCATATAATGACGATATTGAAGCATCTCTTTCATTAATTCATCAACGGTCATCTCTTTACCGCCTTCAGTATCCCAAGTATCGCGGTTATGGCAATATTGACAGCGCATTAAGCAGCCTTGTAAAAAGATAATAAAGCGGATCCCCGGACCATCTACGGTGCCACAGGTTTCTACTGAGTGTACTCGTCCAGTAACTGACATCTTATAACCTCATAAAAACTAATTATTTGTATCAACTATTAATAGAACATGACTGCGTTATAACAATGGATACAGTGCCATAACAACTGATAAAAATAATTACTTTTGTTGTGATAAAAATAAAGGTTTCATCCCGAAGAATGAAACCTTTTTTATTATAGCAGGCTAATATAAAAGTGAACCTGTTATCGTCTGTTTTTTATAGCGTCGCTGTAAAGGTACGTGTGATTACATCTTGCTTTTGTTCTGCAGTTAACGAGTTAAATCGTACTGCGTAACCCGATACACGAATTGTTAATTGTGGGTACTTATCTGGGTTTTCCATTGCATCCAATAACATTTCACGGTTCATTACATTAACGTTTAAGTGTTGACCACCTTCAATATCTGGCGTGTGCTTGAAGTAACCATCCATTAGACCAGCCAAATTAGATTTTTGAGAATCATCTGTTTTGCCTAGCGCATTTGGTACGATTGAGAATGTGTAAGAAATACCATCCTGTGCGTAAGCAAACGGTAGTTTAGATACTGATGTTAATGAAGCAACTGCGCCTTTCTCATCACGTCCATGCATTGGATTTGCACCTGGTGCAAATGGCATACCTGCACGACGACCGTCTGGTGTATTACCTGTTTTCTTACCGTATACAACGTTAGATGTAATAGTAAGAATTGACTGTGTAGCACGTGCATTACGGTACATAGGGCGTGATTTTATTTTCTTCATGAACGTTTCAACAAGTTCACAAGCAATATCATCAACACGTGGATCATTATTACCAAATTTAGGGTAATCACCTTCAATTTCAAAGTCAGTCGCAATACCATCTTCATCACGAATAGGGCGAACTTTTGCATATTTAATGGCAGCTAATGAATCCGCTGCAATTGAAAGACCAGCAATACCACAGGCCATTGTACGTTCAACATCACGGTCATGAAGTGCCATTAATGAAGCCTCATAGCTGTATTTGTCATGCATGTAGTGGATACAGTTAAGTGCTGTCACGTATTGCTCTGCCAACCAGTCCATAAAGTGGTCAAGGTTTGAATACACTTCATCGTAGTCTAAAATTTCAGACGTAATAGCAGGTAATGTTTTAGGACCTACTTGCATTTTTGATTTTTCGTCTACACCACCATTGATGGAGTACAATAATGTTTTTGCTAAGTTGGCACGTGCACCAAAGAATTGCATCTGTTTACCAACAATCATTGGCGATACACAACATGCAATCGCATAGTCATCGTTATCGAAGTCGGTACGCATTAAGTCATCATTTTCGTACTGGATAGATGAAGTATCAATAGATACTTTTGCACAATATTTTTTGAAGTTAATTGGTAAAGCTTCAGACCATAAAACAGTAATGTTTGGCTCTGGAGATGGACCCATAGTGTATTGTGTGTGTAAGAAACGGAAGCTATTTTTAGTCACTAGCGTACGTCCATCAACACCCATACCACCAATAGATTCTGTAGCCCAGATAGGGTCACCAGAGAATAGGTCATCATATTCAGGTGTACGTAGGAAACGAACCATACGTAATTTCATTACTAAGTGGTCGATTAATTCCTGTGCATCAGTTTCAGTAATCAGACCTGCTTTTAGATCTTTTTCAATGTAGATATCTAAGAAAGAAGCGGTACGGCCAAATGACATTGCTGCGCCATTTTGTGATTTAATTGCCGCAAGGTAACCAAAGTAAGTCCATTGGATTGCTTCTTTAGCATTTTTAGCTGGTCCAGAAATATCATAACCGTATTTAGCCGCCATCACTTTCATTTGATCAAGTGCACGATATTGCTCAAAAATTTCTTCACGCAATTTCATTGTATCTTCTAATGAAGTACCTGCGATTAATTCAGCTTCTAAACTTTTATGTTGAGCTGCTTTTTCAGTCATTAGGTAATCGATACCGTATAAAGTAACACGGCGGTAATCACCAATAATACGACCACGACCGTAAGCATCAGGTAAACCTGTTAACACACCTGATTTACGACATTTAAGAATGTCACCAGTGTAAACGTCGAATACACCTTGGTTATGTGTTTTGCGGTATTCTGAGTAAGTTTTACGGATAGTTGGGTCTAATTCTTTACCGTATACTTTACAAGAACCATCGATCATACGAATACCACCGTTAGGGATAAGCGCACGTTTTAATGGTTTTTCTGTTTGTAGACCAACAATCGTTTCTAAGTCTTTGTTGATGTAACCTGCATCATGTGCAGTAATAGTCGAAACTACATCAGTATCAAAATCAACAGGTGCATGAGTTGCGTTTTCCTGCTTGATACCCACCATTACATTTTCCCATAGCTCGTCAGTCGCTTTAGTCGCGTCAGCTAGGAAGCTTTCATCTCCATCAAAAGGGGTATAGTTTTTTTGGATGAAGTCACGGACATTAACTTCTGTTTTCCAAGTGTCGCCAGCAAAACCTTCCCATGCTGATGCAAATGCTTCGTTTAATTTAGTCATAAAGATTTACCTTTACCGTTAGTGATTAAAAAATGTGTATAAATTAGTTGTTTGTGAATATGTTTGGTACATCCTATGTACCGCACTTAATGCATGCGCACTTAGTCGTGTTAAAAATGCAATAAGCGCAGGTGGGGCAATAACAAAATAGAAAATAATACGGAGTGCAATAAGTATGCTTGTATTGTTTGAAAGAAGAGACACAGGCAAAATAGCTTTGCTTATTTTACTGTTAGCAATACGATTGCTTTGGCTTGGTATTTGGTAAGCTAAATACTCGTTAACGCTATTGTCTATTTGCATCTTAGAAGTTACCCCGTGATGGATTAGTGCTTAGTTTAACAAATGCTTTTGTACAAAAATTGATTCATATCAAGTTGCACAACGATCTCGTAATAAAATTACATTTTTATTTTAAAAAACCTTTTTTGCTCAAGTAATGTACAGGATAAAGTGATGTTAATGTCACTATTATTCATTAAATTGTTTAAATTTAACCTCGTAAAGGTAATTTAATTTCAATTCCTCCTAGGGCTTCCTTGCTATATGACGCTGTTATCTTAAGAAAATTAATCGCTTACTAAAAAATTATTACATAAATAAACTGCTGAATATTTATTAAAATTTAGCTCAATTATTTATTTTTATTAGTGATCAATTATAACTCAGTCAAATGAATCTAAAATATATTTTTATCATCTTTTTTAGATGCTTCTAATAAATACAAAAAATAGTATATAGCCCATGTTTTTGTATGGTTTTTAGCCAAAGGGTAAGTCAGTTAAGGTATAATTATTTTAATAGGATTGCACTAATTTATATCTCACTAAGAAGGAGTTAGTTTATGAACGTACAAATATTAATTACGATCACCGGCATTTACCAACCTGATTTAGTTAAATGTCTTGCAGAAAAAACACATGCATTAAACGGTAAATGGCTAACCAGCAAAATTAACCATATAGAAGGCTATATGGCAGGGTTAATTAAGATTGAATTAGAGCCGGAAAAAGTTGAAACGCTTTTAAATGGTTTTAAAACTTTACCTCTTCATATTGATTGGGTTGAACTGAAGCGCTTACCAAAAGAGAAACCTAATCATTTAAACTTATCCATTGATGCTCGAGATCGTGCTGGTTTAGTGAATGATATTTCACAAGTGTTAAGTGAGAATAGCGTTAAGGTTGAAAATATGGAGTGCAACCGAATTGGTGTGCCTGATATTGGTGGAACAGTGTTTACTAGCCATTTCGAAATAGCGGTATCCGATGCTTTTGACCAGAACCTGTTGATTGCATCATTACAAGAGATATCTAATGATCTCATTATCGATATTAAAGGCTTATAAATAGCTTCAAAGCTGCAATTGAAGCTTTTATGCGAGTCTTGGTTGGCTATATAGGTTGGCTATACAAATCTAGGTTGGTTATACAAGTTTAGGTTGGGTTAAATCACTTTAATAAAACCTTACTATCAACTCACTGCAATAGTCTTCAATATAAACAGAACTTTCAGTATAAAAAAGGGCGCTATGATTAGCGCCCTTTTTGTTTAATCTTGTTTAATAAAGCGAGTATGTTAAATAAATGCTAATACTATCAGTTGCCTAAGCTTGCTTATAATAAAGCGGGTAGACCGTATTGTTTTTCGAACATGCCTACTGCTAACATAGCGATGAAGCAAACCACTAATACTGAACCCGGTATAATAACCTTATCTAAAAATGACAGACGTTTAGCGCGTTCCTTATCTCCAATTAAACCATTATTATCTAATAACATGGTTAATGCCCAAGCAAGTACAGGATTAAACACTGCCGCAGTAAAGATACAAATACCAGCTGCTTGTGAATCTTTGGTGTTTTTAATCATTTGCATACCAGCTTCTAGTAAGGGCAAAAATACACCAACTAATAAGGCAATACGCATCACTGGCGGCCATACTGCAATATCCATTGGGAAACCTAGAAAAGCAATTAACATTACCAAGCAGCCTAATATAATAGAACCCGCTGGAATAGGACGTTTAGCAATCGCTGCAGGGATCATATAAGTTCCCCATGAAGAAGTGATGTTACCACCACCCACTGCAGTACCTACCATTTGACGAACTGAGCACATGGTCATTGTATCGTCCACATCCATTAATACTTTTTCAGTATTTTTGGGGTAGTTTAATTCTTGGAAAATACGGTGCCCTAAGAAATCCGGTGACCACATTGCTACGGCTAAAATTGCAAAAGGTAATGAGGCAATGAAATGTTCAAGATTTGGCAAACCTAACATCCAGCCTTCAGTAGTGCTTCCCCACCAGTAAACAGGATTTAAATTAGGTAGTCCCATTTCAGTTTCGAATGTTAGGTTAAAACCTGCGCCAAGTGCTAGCGCGATTAATAACCCTGTAATCGCACAAGCCGGGATAGCCAACCAACGTTTGTTAATTTTTGCAAGGAAAGCATAAAGAATGATATTTGTTGCTAATACAACTAAGCCAACATATCCCATACTGCCTGCTGCGACATCTGCTGATTGCAGTCCTTTAGCCCAGTCTTGAATTTGGCCTATTTGACTGAATGCACCAGTAAAACCAAGGAATACTAGCAATCCGCCTGCTACGCCTTCTCCGGTTAAATTAACTAGCTTAGACCCACCTTTAAAGTAGCTGAGTAATAAACCAAATACACCGAGCAAGATAGCTAGAGCAAGAGGGTGAGCCCCCGCTAATGCAATCGCACCGATTAACGGGATCATTGGGCCATGGTTACCTGCTAGGTTGGCTTTAGGGTTAACAAAACCCGAAGCAACAATACAGAATAGGAAGGCCGGAATAAGCATTTCAACTCGGGCCACTTCGATAGCAAAATCTTTACCTAAAGTAATGTGCGCCCATTGTTCTGTTAAACCATCTGCCCAAGACATCATTACTGCAGAGTACATTGCGATAATGCCGATGGTACCTGCTACAGCGGGGACTAAATCCTCCCATTCGAAGCGGAAATCTCGACCTGGTAGGTTTAACCCGTAACGACGAGGTTTCATTATCTGTAATTCGTGATCTAAATAATCAGACCGTGTTGCAAACTCGCTAGCGGGTTTATGCAACTCACTATAGCTTTTAGTTTGTTTATCAGTTGGCATTGAGGAGGTACTCCTTTACTCTGGTTAAATTTAAAATTAGTTAATTTTGTGCTAACTAGGCGCTGATATTATTTTGCCAACGACTATAGAATGAGTTAATTATGCATCGATAATTTAATATAGCGTAGCTTAACCAAAGTGAGTAAAAAATCGCTTGATCTGGATCAGAAGAGTTATCATGCTGAAATTAAATTACAAAAAAATGAGGTATTTCCATTAATAACCTGCTAATAACTTACTAATAGCTGTATTTTTGATAATTAATTGCGTATTTAACTTACGTGACAGAGGAAAAGAGTAAGAAATAGAGGTGCAGAAGTCAAAATGCATAGAAGTTATAAAAATGCGGGCTTTAACAACTTCTATGCTTGTTCGGTAACTATATTGCGAGGGTTTGTCTTTAGAAAAAGACTAGAATAGATCTTGCATCTCTTCTAGTATTTGTAGGCACCAATCACTGATACGTTGGTCACTCAGTTCATATTGAGTATCTTCATCAATTGCTAGTCCGACAAAATATTGTCCATCCTCAGTCAATGCTTTAGAAGCCTCAAAGTCGTAACCTTCAACGGGCCAATAACCGATGAATTTAGGATCTTGAGGTAATAATTTATCGTGCAACATACCAACTGCATCAATAAACCATTCGCTATAACCGTTTTGGTCGCCTAAACCAAACAATGCGACTATTTTTCCATTAACATTAAGACCATCAATTTGCTCCCATAATTTGCCCCAATCCTCTTGAAGTTCGCCGTAATCCCAAGTAGAAATACCCAAAATAACAATGTCATAATCATTTATCTTGTTTAAGCCGTCATCTTTTATGTTAAATATGTCTACTAATGATTCACCTAGCTCTGCTTGAATCTTTTCTGCAGCAATTTCTGTATAACAAGTACTAGAACCATAAAATAAACCGATTTTCATAAGTGACCTTTAAATAAAAATATAAGAGGCGCTAATTTACCGTTAAGGCCGTTGGAATGGAAGTATTAAGCATCGAACAATTTTTAGATTCACTTTGGTTAGAGCGTGGCTTATCAAAAAATACCTTAGACTCTTATCGCCATGATTTAAGTTTAGTTGAGGACTATTTACAGCAACAAGAAATCGCCTTAAGCGAAGCCACTGCAGTTGATTTGAGTGATTATTTTGATGCTCGTTTACAAGGGGAAATTGATTATAAAAACACTTCAACCGCTCGATTAATGAGTGCAATTAGACGTTATTATCAATACTTGTGCCGAGAAAAAATACGCGAGGACGACCCAAGTGCAAAATTAGAAAGCCCTAAAATTGTTAAACCTTTGCCTAAATCGCTATCAGAGTCTGAAGTGGATGCGCTACTTTCTGCTCCTGAGTTAGGTGACCCTGTGCAATTTCGCGATAAAGCGATGTTGGAGGTTTTATATGCAACAGGGGTGCGCGTCACCGAATTAGTTGGTTTGACTATGGAAGAAATTAACTTACAACAGGGAGTGATCAGAGTCACCGGTAAAGGCAATAAAACCCGTTTAGTGCCATTAGGGGAAGAGTCTGTGTATTGGTTGGAGCGCTATATTGAAGAGATGCGTCCGGCTTTATTATCTGGCCAAAGTAGTGATGTTTTATTCCCTAGTCGCCGAGGAAATCAAATGGTCAGACAAACATTTTGGCATCGCATTAAACACTATGCTCAACTCGCTCATATTGATAAAGAGGCTTTATCACCACATGTTTTACGCCATGCATTCGCAACACATTTATTGAACTATGGAGCAGACTTGCGGGTCGTACAGATGCTATTAGGGCATAGTGACCTATCAACTACTCAAATTTATACCCATATAGCAAAAGATAGACTAAAAAGTTTACATAGTGAACATCACCCTCGCGCTTAGCCTCATAACTTAATATACATAATAAGAATGGCTGTAATTAACATTCACTTTATGTTTTAAGATAGGCATAATCGAGTACTATAATTTTATTTTCGGGAATTTATAATGTCCATATTAAAGGCTAAAAAAAGTGTGATCACATTCGTAGTGAGTATACTGGTAAGTGCTAGCAGCTTTGCCGCCGTTTCAAATCAAGTTCATGATTTGTTAACTAAAAAGCTAGAATCATTACAAGTAGATGCAGAATCGATTACTGAGTCACCTATTAAGGGGCTGTATGAGGTAGTGAGTGAAGGGGCTATCTATTATTTAAGTGAAGACGGACAGTTTTTGATCAGTGGAAGTATTTACGATACTAATAATGGAATGAAGAATATTACTGCTGCCAAAGTATCTGACATTCGCCGCGAAAATACGGCAGAGCAATTTGCAAAAATTAAAAGCTTCGAAAAAGACATGATTGTTTATAAAGCAGACAATGAAAAATATGTCATTACTGCTTTTACTGATATTACTTGTGCTTATTGTAAAAAACTACATGCAGAAATGGCTGATTATAATAAATTAGGTATTACTATTCGTTACCTTGCTTTCCCCCGTGGTGGTGAAAAATCGAATGCTTATCGTAATATGGTATCGGTCTGGTGTTCGGATGACCCTAAATCAGCGATGGATGATGCAAAGAGAGGTCGTAGAATCAAAACAATGACCTGTGATAATAATGTATTAGAGCAATATAAGTTAGGTATTGCATTGGGCATCACTGGTACGCCTACGATGTTTTTAGAAGATGGTACTGCGATGCCTGGTTATTTACCTGCAGACCGTTTAATTCAAGTATTAGAAGAAAAAATATAGACTAAGTCTTCTGCTATTGTCTGATTCATAATAAACTGCATTGATAATCCTATATCGTGCAGTTTTTTTATGTCTTCAGAAACACCTAAAACACAAGTACAGCAACGTCTTCAACATGATACTAGTTTATTGTCATTATCTTGCTCTCCATTATTGACTAAGCTTTATGCGAATCGAGGCATTACTGCCGACAGTGAATTAGATAACAGTACTAGAACCTTAATTCATGCCAATCAATTAAAAGGTATGGGAGAAGCTTGTGAGTTACTATATCAAGCTTATTTAAAAGGTAAGAAGATCATTATTGTTGGAGATTTTGATGCTGATGGTGCAACGAGCACGGCGCTGAGTGTTTTATCGCTGCGTGCATTAGGGTTTCAACATGTTGATTATTTAATCCCCAACCGTTTTGACTATGGTTATGGATTAAGCCCTGAAATTGTTGATCTAGCCGCGCAACAAGGTGCTAAATTGTTAATGACTGTGGATAATGGCATTTCTAGTATTAGCGGTGTTGCCCATGCCAAAGCGTTAGGCATTGAAGTATTAGTGACTGACCATCACCTCCCTGGAGAGGAAACACCAGTTGCTGATGCTATTGTTAATCCGAATCAAATAGGTTGTCAGTTCCCCAGTAAAAATTTAGCAGGCGTGGGTGTCGCATTTTATGTGATGCTGGCGTTGCGCTCTTTAATGCAAGAAAAAGGCTGTTTTACTGACTTTGCTGCACCTAATTTAGCTAACTTTCTAGATATTGTTGCACTAGGCACCGTTGCTGATGTCGTAAAATTAGATGCAAATAACCGCACTTTAGTGCATCAAGGATTAGCGCGTATTCGTGCTGGATTCTGCCGACCAGGTATTAGTGCGCTTATTCAAGTTGCAAAACGGAATCAACAACAATTAGTTGCCACGGATTTAGGCTTTTCATTAGGACCTAGGCTTAACGCAGCAGGGCGTTTAGATGAGATGAGCCACGGCGTTGAATTACTATTATGCGATAATTATTTACATGCAAATACGCTTGCCTCTGAGTTAGATGCGCTAAATCTGTCTCGCAGAGAAATAGAGCAAAGCATGCAGCAGGAAGCGATGCTGAGCTTACAAAAGTTATCCATTGATCAAAATAACTTACCTTTAGCATTATGTTTGTTTGAGGCCGACTGGCATCAAGGTGTTATTGGGCTGGTGGCTTCTCGCATCAAAGAAAAATATTACCGACCAACCTTTGCTTTTGCGCGTGCAAATGGGGGGGAAATCAAAGGTTCTGCGCGATCCATTCCGGGTGTACATATTCGCGATATGTTGGATTTAGTCGATAAAACGCTTCCTGGCGTTATTTTAAAGTTTGGTGGTCATGCGATGGCTGCCGGTTTGAGTTTGTTAGAAAAAGATTTTGATCTGTTTAATGATACGCTAAATGCCATTTTAAAAGCGCAAGTGGATGAGGACTTATTAAATAACGTCATTTTATCCGACGGACAATTATCCCCTGAGCAGTTTGACTTGAGTATTGCCCAAGAACTACGTGATGCTGGACCGTGGGGACAAGGATTCCCTGCGCCTATTTTTGATGGTGTATTTGCATTAAAACAACAGCGAATTGTAGGGCAAAAACACTTAAAAATGGTATTGCAACAAGGTGATAAATTAATTGATGCCATTGCTTTTAATATTGACCCAGAAGCTTGGCCTGATTTATCAGTGAAAGAAGTCTTTTGTGTTTATAGCCTAGATGTTAATGAATTTAGAGGGCAGAGAACTGTGCAGTTATTAGTACAATTATTACAGTCAAGATAATGCCATTACTCATTTAACCAGTTCTAGTAAGGTTTAAAAGATAAGAATCAAAAAGTAAGTCATTACCTTTTGATTCTTATCTTAAATGTTTTAAAAATTTCGCAGGAATGAAGGTGTTAACTTACTATTATACTGTGCCTTCAAAATCTAAATTGTGCCAAGAAAACCTATACAGAGCCTAGAAAGTCTTAAACTGCCCCCGGAAAATCCAGTTGGCGCCACGCTTCATAAACAAATACAGATACAGCATTGGATAGATTCATCGAGCGACTATCAGCCTTCATTGGAATACGTAATTTTTGCTGTAGGGGTAAAGCATCTAATATCGACGATGGTAATCCTCGTGTTTCTGGGCCAAATAACAAAACGTCACCATCTTGAAAGTTTGCATTATGATGGTAGGTGGTTGTTTTAGTGGTGCAGGCTAATAAACGTTTACCTTCAACTACCTTTAAAAAACTATCAAAGTCTTTATGCAAATGTACATTGGTCATTTCATGATAATCTAACCCTGCACGTCTTACTTTTTTTTCATCTAAGTCAAAACCGAGCGGTTCAATTAAGTGCAATACACATCCTGTATTGGCACATAGGCGAATAATATTGCCAGTGTTAGGTGGGATCTCTGGTTCGTACAATGCAACTTCAATCATTTTTTTACTCTACTGTTATTGATATTAATGCTGATAAATAATTGATCAATTTATTTGAAAATAGTTAAGGATGGTGAGAAAACTACATAAAATGCCACAAAAAAGAGGGGATTTATGTTTAAAGGTTTTCTGTTCGTCGCTAACTATTTTACAGTCTATAAGTGATCACTTTTTAACCTAACGAAATTTTATGAGCAGTGATAAATACGATAAGAACACTATTTATCTAAACTTCAATTCAAATAAAAAGTGTACCACTTTACTGAGAATAATTAGACAAGATTAATGAAAGATTTCTGTTGTTCCATAACTGCTATATCGCAACAGGGCGATTTTGCCGCCACAGGCATTCGCCTTGTTAGAATATGATCTAACAGCGGCTTTGTTCCAGAGTATTGCAGGCGCTGATTATGTTAATGCTCGTTTATTGAAGAGAGTCGTTATCTAACCACATATAACCTCGACCACGAAAGTTTTTTACCCTAATTTGACCATCTAAACGAGTAGGTAATTTACGACGTAGGTTACTTAAATGCATATCAATACTGCGGTCAAATTTTTGTAGTTTTTTACCTAAAACCTGTTCACTCAATGCAGATTTTTCCAATAACTGACCGGGATTGGTTAAGAATTTTTCTAATAACAGCAATTCAGTATTAGTGAGTTCGATGGTACGTTCTTGGCATAAGGCTTGTTGTTGACTAGGAAATAACTCAATATCTAAATGTGATATTTTATTCTCTGCATTGCCTTTTTTGTATTGAACTCTACGTAACATCACTTTAATTCGACCGGATAAATCACGCTCACTAAAAGGTTTGGTTAAATAATCATCTGCGCCCATTCCTAAGCTGATCACTTGTTTGGTTTGATCGTTTTCTGCTGTCAGCATTAATACTGGGATGTCCGTTTTTTGTCTTATTAATTTTAACACCTCAAAGCCAGACATACGTGGCATCACCTCATCTAAAATGATTAAGTCGTAATCTTTTATTAAGAATTTGTTTAAGCCTTCCTCGCCATCGTAGGCTGTTTCAACAATGAAACCTTCGGAAGTTAAATTTTTATCGAGTAATGAAACTAACTCTTTATCATCATCGATTAATAATAAATTTTTCATTGTATATATAGCCTATGTAAAGCGTGTGAATACCAATTTCAAGTAGCGATTCTGCTTGAAGTGGAATTATTGTTGTTTCAGGGAAAAGTAAGCTATGTTTAGCGTTTTTTATTAAGATTGCTGTAAAAATGAATCTTAAACTTGTCACTGCATATTTAGGTAAATCAATAGATTGACTACAATATACCCTATAAAGAGGTATATTGTAGGTCTCTATTTTATATCTTGCACGTAAATGATTGAATAAATAATTATCTATTGAAGTAGGTCAACATAGTTGCACTCATAAATAGGGGGGGATTTAATAAACTACAATATATTCTCGTTGTTAATGTGCCTGCTCAATCATGATTTTTACCGATGCTATTAAGTGCAATATCTAAAGTTAAAAGCATAAGACCTAAAGTTAATTGTTTAAATTGAGTTATGTGTGCTGCCTTTTCATTGTGTTGTCACTGCGTTTTGTTTATTAAATCTTAACGGGTATAATAGCCAACCAACACTTTTTAGAGCTGTAATATTGTGAAACAAACACAACAACCTGAAGAATATGCATACTTAGTAAAACGAGCGGGTCAAGCAGCTATTATTGCCGCCTCTTTATTGATTATTGTGAAGCTTATTGCTTGGATGGTGACGGGGTCATCAAGTATTCTTGCTGCGTTGACCGATTCATTAATGGATGTAACCACTTCTATTATCAACCTTTTTGCAATTAAGGTTGCCCTGCAGCCTGCCGATAAAGAGCACCGTTTTGGTCATGGCAAAGCAGAAAGCTTAGCCGGGTTAGTGCAAGCCGCCTTTATTTCTGGGTCTTCAGTTTTCCTGATGATTAATGGTATTTCAGCGGTGATTAACAATCATCAAATTGTCGCGACTAATTTAGGGATTTCAGTGATGATCTTATCGTTAGTTGTGACCCTTGCCTTGGTTTTATATCAAGGTTATGTGGTGAAAAAAACTAACAGTATGGCGATAAAAGCAGACTCTTTGCATTATCGAACTGATATTGTGCTGAATGGTGCGGTGTTATTGGCGATTGTTTTAGCTGGGTATGGTTGGGGTTGGGCTGATGGTGTTTTTGCCATTGCAGTCAGTCTTTATATTTTACACGGCGCATGGGAAATTGGTACGCAATCAATTGATGCTTTGATGGATAAACAATTGCCTCAAGAAGATAATGAGCTAATCCTTAAATTGGCTTATAAAGTAGAAGGAGTGCGTGGTGTACATGATTTAAGAACACGTTCTTCCGGTTACGTTAAATTTATACAATTACATCTAGAGTTAGATGATGGACAAAGCTTATATGATGCACATAACAAAGCAGACAAACTTGAGTTTGGCTTACAAGCAGCTTTCCCTGGTGCAGATATATTGATCCATCTTGATCCTATTTCCGTGGTGCCGATAGAGAAACGTAACGAAGCAGTAAACATCGACGCACCGGTATAATGAAGATATAAGCTAGTACCAATATATAGTTGATATAGCTGTGGTATGGCATAGAGATGATATCGATATGGCGCTGCATGGATATACATTGATTTGATAGTTTAAGGGTAAAATAATGGAAGAGAAAATTAGAGATCTATGGGAAAAAATCAGGGAAGAAGCATGGGCTAGTTCATCAAGTGAGCCTATTTTGGCTAGCTTTTTCCATTCTACCATTTTAAACCATAAAAATTTATCGTCAGCATTAAGTTACCAATTAGCTAATCGCTTAGATAGCCGAACTATGCCGGGTATATTAGTACGAGAGGTGATTGATGAAGCATTTGAGCATGATCCAACTATTTTAGAAAGTGCGATGGCCGATATTATTGCTGTACAAGATCGTGACCCTGCCGTGGAAGACTATTCTATTCCGTTGTTATATTTAAAAGGTTTTCATGCGATTCAAATCCATCGTGTTGCGCATTGGTTATGGCAACAAAACCGCATTGCATTAGCATTGTACTTACAAAATCGTAGTTCAGTTATCTTTGGTGTCGATGTGCATCCTGCCGCCACTATTGGCAAAGGTATTATGTTTGACCATGCTACTGGTGTAGTAGTGGGTGAAACAGCGGTTATTGAAGATAACGTTTCAATCTTACAAGGGGTTACCTTAGGGGGGACCGGTAAGGAGAGCGGTGATCGTCATCCTAAAATTCGCCAAGGTGTTATGATTGGTGCGGGCGCAAAAGTATTAGGTAATATTGAAATCGGTATCGGTGCAAAAGTAGGGGCGGGTAGTGTTGTTTTAGAAGCGGTGCCGGCTCATACCACAGTAGCAGGCGTACCGGCTAAAATCGTTGGCAGGCCATCTTGTGATATGCCGTCGTTATCCATGGAACAGTGTTTGTGAATAGCTAGCTTCATAAACCATATCCGTTATAAATAACGGACTTTATAATGCTAGCTTTTATAAAACACTCATTATTTTGAGCCAATATACGCAAAGCGTGGTTGGCTTTTTCCCTCTATCTCGACATTTTCTACAAACATTGCTAAGGGTCTTACCCATAAATCGCCTTGCCCGTATAAAGGGCGGTAAATAACCATCTCTTCTTCAGTTTCGCTGTGAAAAGCTATTCCTTCAACTTGATAAAAGCTGCCTTTATAATGTTGGTATTTACCCATTTGTAATTGTTTTGACATTTTGTTACCCAAAAAATTAAAAAAATTGCAGATTAGAGTAACATACTTCAACTTTAAAGAGGAATTGGTGGTTTTTTCCATAAAAATCAAAACAAAGGTTGAATAAGCGTCTTGGAATGCTTATTCTCGTTGCATTCCAGTTAACAACTACTTTGTATTAAGGGACTCCAAATGACATTTGAGCTATTAGAAAAATTAGAAAACAAAATCAACCAAGCTGTAGAGACAATTGCACTACTGCAAATGGAAATTGAAGAACTTAAAGAAGATAAAGTTAATCTAGCAAACCAAACAGAACAACTACAATCTGACAACGAACGTTTAAATGCTGAGCATCAACAATGGCAGGATCGCTTAAGTGCTTTAGTGGGTAAGATTGAACAAGCTGAAGAGAATGTTGACTAATCGACATTAGATTTTTATCAAATTCTATTTCAAAATGAAAAATGGTTTGATTAAATAAGTGACGACAAGTTAAACGTAAAAAAGAAGCATTAAAAAGCCCAAATAAAAATTGGGCTTTTTTGTGTCTATTATATTTGTTAATGATTAAAAATAGCTAATTAATATAAATGCTAATTACTGCAAATTGGCATACGAGACACTAATTCCATTAACTGAGAGCATTAACTAAGCGCATTAGAACACATCTTCTTCATCGGCATCTTCAGTGTCTAATACTAAGGGCTCTGGAGAAATAACGATACCCGTGCTATCGGCATATAAAAAGTCTTCAGGTAAAAAAGTCACTCCTGCAAAGTTTACCGGCGAGTTAATTTCACCCACTTCATTATCATCAGCACCTACTGGCATCGCGGTAATCGCCTGAATGCCAATATCTAATTCTTCTAGCGCGTCGACTTCACGTACACAACCGTTAACTACAATACCTTCCCAACCATTTTCAACCGCTAAATCGGCAATGTGAGCATTAATTAGGGCTCGACGTAAAGAGCCACCACCATCAATCAGTAATACTTTACCTGCACCATTTTCTTCTAATGCTTTATATATTAAACCAACTGACTCAAAGCATTTAATGGTTACCACTTCTCCCGCAAAGGAGTTACGCCCACCAAAGTTAGTTAATAGTGGTTCTGCGACGTCAATGGTATCCGCGTAGATATCACATAAAACAGAAGTATTGTATTGCATATGCATGCTCACTTTTAATGATGAAGTATAAGTTCAGTATAAACGTAACACACTCTATTTCAATCTTATTCTCTGATATTTGTCGAAAATTAGAGCAATCCTTTAAGTTAGTCTAATTCGTCAAAAGTACTGCGTTCAAAGGACTTCTCACAGTAGTGACACTTGAGCTTCAAGGTGTTTTTTTGTTTGACGTAAAAGCGTGTTTGAACCGGTTCATTGTGGCTAATACAATTGCTATTAGGGCAGGCAAGTACACCAATAAATGAGCTAGGCAATTGCACCTGAAATTTATTAACCACTTTAAAATCTTTGATTTGATTAATGGTTGCATTAGGGGCAAATAAAGCTAATTGATTCGCTTGTTGATCATTAAAAAATGTATTTTCAATTTTAATTAAGTCTTTACCCTGACCATTATGAGTTGCAAGGTTTAAACCAATGGTTATTTTTTCATTGGTCTGTGTAAATTTGAAAAACTTTAATATTTTCACACCCTGTTGTGCTGGAATATGGTCAATCACCGACCCGTGTTCAATTGCTTCTACTTGTAATTTCTTTTGCATCATAAAACCTTAAGCGTTTGCTTGAAAATGATTGCTTAATAATAAAGCAAGTAATGCTTGGCGTGCATACACCCCATTTTGCGCTTGTTGAAAATAATACGCATAAGGTGTGGCATCGACATCTATATTGATTTCATCAACGCGTGGCAATGGGTGTAAGACTTTCAGGTTGTCTCTAACATTACCCAGCATGCTGGCGTTTAATAGAAAAGCTGACTTCATATGCTGATATTCTGTTTCATCAAAGCGCTCTTTTTGCACTCTGGTCATATATAAAATATCAAGGTCATCGACCACTTCCTCAATGCTGCTGTGCAGAGAAAAGTTGATATTACGTTCATTCAGCTCTTCGATAATATAGTCCGGCATTGCTAACGCTTCCGGCGAAATAAAGTAGAAGTTACAATTAAATAGGGACAATGCTTGTGCTAAAGAGTGAACTGTTCGTCCATATTTAAGGTCGCCTACAAAGGCTATGTTTAGGTTATCTAATGTCGCCTGTGTTTCATAAATGGTGAATAAATCTAATAGAGTCTGCGTTGGATGTTGGTTAGAACCATCACCACCATTAATGACCGGGATCTCAGTAAACTCAGAGGCTAGACGTGCTGCGCCTTCCTGTGGGTGACGCATGAAAAAAGCATCCGCATAGGAAGCGATGATCTTTACCGAATCAGCCAGTGTTTCACCTTTTTGTGCTAATGACGTGTTACCTCCACTATCAAATCCAATGACGCTGCCACCTAAACGTTGTACTGCTGTTTCAAAGGATAAACGGGTACGCGTTGAAGCTTCAAAAAAGCAACTTGCGACCACTTTGTTTTTTAACAGTTCAGGTTGTGGAGTTTGTTTTAAGGAGTGAGCAGTTTGAAGGATTAGTTCTAGGTCTGAACGTGATAAATCAGCAATGGAGATAATATTTTTTTGGTATAACGGATTATTCATTTTTTCACACTCATGTTGTCGGCCATGTTATTCGGATAAGTGAAGCAGATAATGGCAAAAATTATATCACTATCAATTGCTTTTGTTGTTATTAATCCTACTAAATTTTGATCGCATGGGGCGCTGATAAAGGTTATCCTCAAAATTGATTTTCTGGTTGAGTGGTTTGAGATGTTAAAAGTTGGTTTATTATTTATAAGTAGTCTTTTTTGTACAAGTGTTATCGCACAAGAGTGGCAGGATTTACAGGCATTATTGCCAAAGGGGACACAGGTTTCATATTTAGTGATTGATGCTAAAACAAAAATTAAAGTAGCTTCTTTTCAAGAAGAGTCCTTAAGAACACCGGCTAGCGTACAAAAACTACTTACTGCTACCACCGCCAAGTTGTATTTGGGTGAAAAATATCGTTACCAAACGGTTATTAAAGGTAATAAAAAAGCCATTAAGAAAGGCCAATATCAAGGTGATATTAGTTTATATTTTAGTGGCGACCCAACTTTAACACGGCAACATATTCGACAATTATTACGTAACCTTAAAGCACAGGGGATTAATCGTATTAAGGGAGACTTTTTACTTAATAATAGCCAATTTAATGGTTATCAATGGAGTGATGGACAAGTATGGAATGACTTAGGTGTATGCTATACAGCGCCGGCTAATGCCATTATTGTGAATAGAAATTGTGTGTTAGGGAACTTAAGTTTAACCAGTGAAGATGCCACCAAAGCAACGTTGTACATTCCGAGCTATGAGCCGGTAGATATTAGTAGTGATGTGTCAGTGGTTTCTAAAGCACAACGTGCAGAGCAATTTTGTGCCTTAGAAGTGACTCGTAATAGCAATAATAATTATCATCTATGGGGGTGTATGGTACCTAGGGAACGCGCTTTCCCTTTAGCATTTGCGGTTACTGATCCTAATACTTATGCACAGCGGATCATTGCAAGTGAATTACAGCAAGTGGGGATTGCTGTATCGGGAACAGTAAAAATTGATTCTCAGCCGATAACTCCTGCGCTGAAACAAGATCCCGCATCAACGTTAGCGGTTTATCAATCACCATTATTAGATGTGTTATTGCAACAAATGATGAAAGAGTCCGATAACTTGATTGCCGATAGCTTATTCAAAACCATCGGTGCTCAATATTTTCAGCAACCTGGTAACTTTCGTAATGGCTCGCAGGCGATGAAAGCGATCCTTAAAGAACATGGTATTGACCTTGAAAATGCTTATATAGCAGATGGTTCAGGTTTATCTCGACACAACTTAATGAGTGCTGAATTGTTTATGTCTGTGATGAAATTTGTTTATACACAGGATAAGCAATTAGGCTTGATAAGTAGTTTTGCCATTGCCGGTATCGACGGCACTTTAAAGTATCACCGTGGGGTGAATACGGCTGCTTTAAAAGGCAAGGTGATTGCTAAAACAGGATCTCTAAAGGGCGTTGCTAATTTAGTAGGGCTCGTGAAAGGGAAAGCGGGAGACAAGTTATTTGTGCTAATGCTTAATGGTTATAATCCAGAAAATAGCGCTGTAGATGCTAATATTCCTCGTCACCCAAAAGCTTCTGTGTATTTATTTGAAAAAGCCTTTTTTGAGCGCATTTTTCATTAATATGTAAATGTACTTTTACAGTGGGTTACTCAATCATCTACACCGAGTAACCTATTCAATCTATTCAACCTATTCAACCTATTAAATCAGGCATGAAGAAAGGAATTTAAGGCTTTCATTCGTGCCATTCCAAGTTACCTAGATATCTCTGTTTAATGGGAACTATTTAATGGGAATTATTTAATGGGAATTATTTAATTGGAATTATTTAATTGGGAACCATTTATTTGGTTTACCTTGGCTAAATAAAACCACCCCAGTGGGCTCTGGTTTCGGTTCTGAATTCGCTATTTTATGTGTTTGTAATGGGTAGCTTAAACCATCAAAGTCTAACTGTAACCATTGTTGATTGTTTTTCGAGGCTAAACTTTGCCATGAAAAATGTTGGCTTTTAGCAACGGTGATCGGCGCATAAACTCTTGATATTCTACTTGAAAAAACAAGGCTATCATTCTTTCCTTCAAACACTATCATTTCACAACCAGTACTAGAGCACCAATCTAAAAAGGCGATCGCTTCATCTTGTCCATCTCCATTTAAATCGAATCTAACTGAACTAAATTTAGTTTGTTTAGGGTCGGTTCTATGAATTTTAAAATATTGACGTAATGCTGCCTGCACTTCTGTATCTATTTGTATTTTAGGTTCAATATTTTGAGTGTTAAATTGACGCGTAATTTGTACTGCCTCCTCCTCTGATAAACCTGCTTGCAAGTTCATTTTTTTAAAGGTTAAAGGAGTCGCAAATGAAGTTAGTATATTACTGATGTTAATCGTATTGCTTGAAATGCTTAAACCGCTTTGTTTGAAGATAATTTCTTCTTGTATCGATTGATCATTTTGCTGTGTGAGCATTACTACAACGCTATCTGGCGTATTACTTTTCCAATAACCTGTTTTTATAATTTGGTAAGGTTCATTACCTTGTACGTATTCAACGCTATGATTTTCATTTAACGTCAAATTAACTTCTGGGGATTGATTCGTTGCCGCTTTTAAATAATAACCTGCAAAGGAGGCTGAAGTTTCTAGCCAACCCGGTTGTCCACAGCCACTAAAATGTCCATATACGGTCTCTGCTTCAGTGATATATCCCCAATATTCTTTATCGTCAGACATGTAGCAATGCCCAGGCTGAATATGCAAAGCCAGCTGTTGGCCTTCATCATTGCTGCTTTTTAAATGGTTAATTTGTGTCGCTTCAAAGTTAGCGTTGCCTAAGAGATAAGATTGATTACTGGCTTTTGTGGCAAAAAATAGTTGGTTGTCATGCATATTAATACGCCAGTAAGGATCTTCTCCTTTTGCTTTAAAACGGAAGGTATTCAGTGGTTTAGCGCACTGTAATGATGACTGCGCTAAAGCCATATGGTGTATTCTATCCACACGCAATTGAACGAGATCCTTAGTACGCTTATTCGTCGTAAAATTGATTTCACCTGCAAATTCAATATAAACGGGCTGTTGTGTATTGTTACTTATTTTTTTATAGATAGTCGCCAATTCGGTATCTGTGACAATAGTATATTGCTGATCATCTGCGCAGGCCTGAAAATAAAATTGATCATTCTGTGTAGTGAGTTTTCCTCGAAAGCTATTTTCTAATATGCTTGAAAATGCTTTATGTACGACTTCTTGCGTGGGTTGTGGTGTGGTTGTTTGTGTTGTATTTTGAGTTTGCGGCTGAGTATTAGTGCATGCAGATAAAATGAGCGCAAAAGAAGCAGTAAACAATAAAGACAGGAAAAAACGCATAATTGACCTCTGACAGCACCTGCTGATAAAAATAAACAATGCATACTATAACAGGATGTTATCTGCACTCTGTAATTAACTTCGCATTTTATAGAGAAGTTAATTGTCGAGTGCTAGAAAGTTATCTTAACTGGTCAGTTAAGTAGCAGTTAATATAGGTGGGTCATTTCTAACTTGCTACTTTGAGGGAGTAGTGTCGTCTTCTTTTTTACCCTTTCCGGCCCAGCTTGGCTTGCCTTTACCTTTAATCGTGCGATGACGTTGTTTACCTACCTCTAGTTTTTTCTTTTGACGTTTTTCTTTCTGTAGGCGTTTTACTTCTTCTTCGCGTGCTTTGCCTTTTTTAGTAATTGGCTTTTTAGTTTTACGCACACTGGCTTTCGCTTCTTTATTCTGTGGGCGTAAACCTTTAATCACACGACGCTTTAATACTTGGTCCGTGTAACGTTCAACTTTTGCAAGAATATCAATATCATGTGCTTCGATAATTGACACCGCAGTACCTTTTTTACCACCTCGTGCTGTACGCCCAATACGATGTACGTAAACATCGGCACTACGTGGCATATCGTAGTTAATTACATGCGTAATATCAGGCACATCAATACCACGAGCTGCAACGTCTGTTGCAATCAGGATATTCGTCGTACCTTCTTTAAATTGACGTAATGACAGGTTACGTTTTTCTTGATCCATTTCACCACGTAAATAGTTACAGCGAATATTTAATTCAGCAAGTTGAGCTACTAACTGAGCAAGACGATCACGTGTTTTTACAAATACAATCATCTTGTTAATTTGTTCGTGTTCTGGTTCTTGTTGTAACAGTGCCGCTAATAATTGTAATTTGTGCTCCGGGTTATCAGCAAGGTGGATATATTGTAAAATCTTACCACTTTCTCTACGTGTTACTTCCGCATTTAATTGCACTGGATTATTTAATACATCACGGGCGAATTCACGTAACCCTTTACCTTCAAGTGTTGCTGAAAATAAAGCGGTCATTTTACGCCAGCGTGCTTCACCAGCAATGCGGTCCATTTCTGCAATGAATCCCATGTCTAACATTCTGTCCGCTTCATCAAGGATCAGGCATTCAACTTCACGACAATCAAATGCTTCTGCATCGATGTATTCCATTAAACGTCCCGGTGTGGCAATCACTATATCCACTGAACCCATAATGATATCTTCTTGATCTTGGTATGAAATACCACCGATAATATTACCTGCAACCAGCTGTGTACCAGCGATTAATTGTTCTGCAACTTCACTGATCTGTACTGCTAGCTCACGCGTTGGCGTTAAAACAAGAATACGTGCAGAGCCACCTTTACGACGTGGGTAGTCGATTAAGCGTTGTATCGCAGGTAATAAAAAGGCTAAGGTTTTACCCGTACCTGTAGGTGCACTCGCCATGATATCTCGTTCATCCATGGCTGGTGGAATAACCAACTTCTGGATACTAGTAGGGCGTGTGTGGCCCATCTTAGCAACGGCGTTTAATAAATGCTGATCAAGCTCGAGTGATGCAAATGACATGAATACTTCCAATACAATAAAACAAAAAGCGCATTATAAAGCAAAGATCATGTTTAGGGGGGAAATTGTCTATTAATTAACTTAATAGTTGAATTCAATCTTATGTCAGAGAGAAAATAGTGCTTATTGATTTAAATATCTCTGTAATGGAGTTTGAATTAACGTTATGAGTCACTTTGCAAAGGTGATGTTGACACTTTTCTGCTTTATTAAGGCGTTGATGGATTGTTGTTAGGCTGCCATCTAAAACTAACTTTATAATTTAAAATTAATACTATTAAGTAATTAACTGTTTATTATTCTGATCAAACTTCGCGAGACTGGTTTAAAAACAGTGTAAGCTTTGTGTTTTTATAAGCGCTATTTGAATTGTTTGTTTTCTTTTATATTAAGGTAAGGATTGTCAGTGTTTAATATTATTGCTCCGCTAGATAAAGTCACCTCTGAATTCGTTAATACATTGCAAGAAAAAATTGATTTTAAAACCAAACCTCAGGGGAGTTTAGGTTTATTAGAATCGATTGCATTTAAAGTCGCTTTATTACAACAAAGCTTAACGCCAGTTTTTAGCAAACCGAGTATTATTGTTTTTGCCGCAGATCATGGCGTTGCTGAGCAAGGTGTAAGTTTATTTCCGCAGGTAGTGACGGAACAGATGGTATTAAATTTTTTACAGGGGGGCGCGGCAATCAACTGTTTTTCTGCACAACATGATATTGAATTGAAAATTGTGAATGCAGGGGTTAAAGCTGATTTTTCGCATATAACAGCAACACACTTTGTTAATGCGCCGATAGCGTTAGGGACAAAAGATTTCTCGCAACAAGCGGCCATGACTAAAGAACAATGTTTACAAGCAATCGAGCAAGGTGCTGAACTTGTTAAGCAGCAACATCTGCAAGGGTGTAATGTCATTGGTTTTGGTGAAATGGGGATTGCTAATACTACCTCTGCGGCTGCTATTATGGCTGCCATTATGAACCTAACTGGTCAGCAATGTGCGGGCAAGGGAACAGGGATTGATCAACAAACCATCGCCATAAAAGCAAAAGTCATCGACCATGCTGTTGCTAAATATCAATTAAATGATGCCGATCCATTAACTGTATTACAAAGTGTTGGCGGTTTTGAAATTGCTATGATGGTTGGTGCGATGTTAAAAGCAGCAGAGCTTTCTATGTTGGTACTTGTTGATGGATTCATTGCTTCTAGTGCCGCCTTAGTTGCCAGTGAGATGCACGATGACTTTTTGCAATACACACAATTTTGTCATCAATCAGAAGAGCAAGCGCATCAACTATTATTAACTGAAATGGGAGCAACACCTTTATTACACTTAGGAATGCGTTTAGGGGAAGGCTCCGGTGTTGCGGTTGCTTACCCGCTATTAGTATCTGCATTAGCTTTTTTAAATGAGATGGCCTCTTTTGCCGATGCAGGTGTCAGTGATAGTGAGTAGTCGCTGTTAATAAAAATAGAGCAATTATCGTTAACAGAAACAGATCAATCATCGTTAATAAAAACAGATCAATTATCGTTAAGAGAAACAAACCAATTAATCATTAAACCTAATATGCAGATGAGAAAAGTATGACGCTATTTTTAAAAAAACAATGGGTTTTATTTTGTTACGCATTATCATTTTTTTCTCGTTTGCCTACTTCTAAACAATTGGATTTTACTGCTTATCCTTTTCATCTAGGTAATGTGTATTTACCTATTATAGGATTGATTTATGCGCTTATTTGTTTACTTGCGTATGCCCTTAGCCAGTTGGTGTTTGACCCTAGTATCAGCATTATTTTAATGTTGTTAACAGGTGTGCTATTAACAGGCGCTTTCCATGAGGATGGTTTTGCCGATAGTTGTGATGGTTTTGGTGGCGGTTATAACAAACAACAACGTTTAGCTATTATGAAAGATAGCCAAATAGGCACCTACGGAGTTATTGGTCTAATTCTGTTATTGGTGTTGAAAATCCATGTGTTAGGCCTGCTTATAAATCATAGCATTAGCTTTTTTGCTTTGAGTTTTATAAGTGCGGCTGTATTAAGTCGATGCAGTGTACTGTGTTTAATGCAAAGTACAGACTATGCTCGCGAAGAATCGAGCAGTAAATCAACGCGATCCTCGCAACGCTTACCTCAACGCTACTTGCTGGCCGCTCTATTAACCAGCGCTGTTTCAATGCTATGGATGCCGTTTTTTTGCTTATTATTAGTTTTCACTGTGGTTGTTATCAGTACAATCTTTTGTCGTACGTATTTTCAGACAAAAATACAAGGTTATACCGGAGATTGCCTGGGTTTTGTGCAGCAATTAAACGAACTACTTATTTTATTAATGCTGGTGGCTTATGTTTAAATGACCTGTGTTCAAACCTGCTATTTCTGAATGTAAAGCGGTCAAAAAAGCCCATAAATCCAAGTGCTTTTTACGGAGTAAAGAGTAAAGAATAAAACAAAGAATAAAAAACAAGGGTAAGCGAGAATGAAACAAGAAACAAACAGTAAGCAATCACTAACCTCTGAAGGCCTAACTTATGATTCGTCACTGTCTACTGCTCAAGTTTCCAATTCAACATCGACCTCTAGTGCGACAATAATTAATCATCGCATTTTTCTTGTGCGCCATGGGGATGTTGATCTTCCATCTGGTGTTTGTTACGGGCAGTTAGATTG
This sequence comes from Psychromonas arctica DSM 14288, assembly GCF_000482725.1. GTDB lineage: Bacteria > Pseudomonadota > Gammaproteobacteria > Enterobacterales > Psychromonadaceae > Psychromonas > Psychromonas arctica. Next base: position 232,931 of record NZ_KI519477.1, on the reverse strand, counting down.
CGCAGTCACGTCTTCATTTAGTAAAGATGTGCAAAAGCTCATTGATTATTTTCAAACACATTGCTTGTTTCCAGAACAGCAGCAATATCCACAAGAGCTGCCATATCAACAAGAACTAGATTCTCCAATAATTATCACTAGCCCATTAAAACGCTGCGCTCAATTAGCTGAAGGGTTACAAGCTTATTTTGATAACAAATACTCTGGATCAAAAGACGCAGTATCAAAAGATGTAGTATCAAAAGACCCAATATTAAAAGACGCAGTATCAAAAGACTTAACATCAAAAGCGTCATCACCTAAAAATATACCGTCAAAAAGCCCTGTACAGATAAACCAAGCTTTTAAAGAGATCAACTTTGGACAATGGGAGGGGCTAAGTTGGCAATCCATTGGGCAAAAAAAGATAGAAGAGTGGAATAATGATTTACTGAACTTTACTTTTCCAGATGGAGAAAGTGCAAGTGGCTTTGATCAACGAGTAGTCAACGCCTGGCAAGTATTACAGCAACAACTCGCACAGCAAACTAAAACCCAACAGATTATTATTATTTGTCATGCTGGCGTTATTCGCTCTATTTTATCTGATTTCTTGCAAATCCCACTACAACATTCATTAACATTACAAATAGATAAAATGAGTGTCTCTAGTCTTCAGCTTTTCCCGAACCAAAGCGCATTATCACGTTGTACTGGTATTAATCATCAGCTTTAAATGCATGACTTGCTTCAGCTGACTGTTATTAAGCAAGGCAGTTATTGCTTCTAAGTGCTTATAAATACTTATGAGCACTTAAAATTCAAGACTTTTTATGTCATCTTGCTTCAGCCTTCAAACTTTTGTGTTAAAGCTTCGCTAACTATAGGTTGGCTGAGTGGGGCATATGCTAGAATCGCGAAAAAAAATTATCGCTTCAATTTATTAATTACTTTAAGGAAAACGTAATGTTAAAGCTGCCTAAGGTCTTAAGTGTCATATTGACACTTTGTACTGTCTTATTTTCTTCCTCCCTATTAGCGAGTACTGGAGATCATATAGATCTCACTTCACATGGTATTGGTTATGCAGCTGTTTTATTTTTTGCTATCGCCTACTGCTTAGTGATGTTGGAAGATGTGATCCACCTTCGTAAGTCCAAACCTGTGCTAGTTGCTGCAGGCATTATTTGGGGCATGATTGGTTTTTATTATTCTCAAAATGGCATGAGTCATGAAGCTGAAGCAGCATTTCGCCATAATCTATTAGAATACGCAGAGTTATTTTTCTTCCTATTAGTAGCGATGACTTATATTAACGCCATGGAAGAGCGTAAGTTATTTGATTCACTACGTGCGTGGATGGTTAATAAAGGGTTCACTTTACGTTTGATTTTTTGGTTAACAGGTATCTTAGCTTTTTTCATCTCGCCTATTGCAGACAACTTAACCACTGCATTATTAATGTGTGCGATCGTAATGAAAGTGGGTGGTAAAAATACAAAATTCATCGCCTTAGCCTGTATCAATATCGTGGTTGCAGCTAACGCTGGTGGTGCATTCAGCCCATTTGGCGATATTACAACGTTAATGGTGTGGCAAAAAGGCATGGTTGAGTTCACCACATTCTTTGCATTATTTGTTCCGTCCGCAGTTAATTTCTTGATCCCCGCTGTGATCATGAGTTTCTTTATCTCTAAAGAAGTGGCGCAGGGAGATGGTGAGATTGTGCATATGAAGCGCGGTGCTAGACGTATCGTTGGTTTGTTTTTAGTGACTATTTTCTTTGCCGTAGCAGGGCACTCATTCTTAGGTATGCCACCCGTGTTAGGTATGATGACCGGGTTAGGAGTACTGCAGTTCTTTGCTTTCTTTTTACGTAAAACACAAAAAAATCATTATGAATTTGCACTTGAGCATACCGTGGATAAAAAAGAGCATGAACGTCTACGTGGTTTAGGGGATGGCGCTCCCTTTGATATATTTCATAAAGTGGCTAAAGCAGAATGGGACACCTTATTATTCTTTTACGGGGTTGTATTGTGTGTGGGAGGATTAGGTTTCATTGGTTACTTGGGCATGATTTCCGAAGCGATGTACAGCAACTGGGATGCTACATATGCCAATATTACCGTGGGTGTGTTGTCAGCGATTGTAGATAATATTCCGGTGATGTTTGCGGTATTAAGTATGGAGCCTGATATGAATACCGGGCAATGGTTACTTGTTACATTAACCGCAGGTGTAGGTGGCAGCATGTTATCGATAGGTAGTGCTGCAGGGGTTGCATTAATGGGGCAAGCGCGAGGGATCTATACCTTTGGTGTGCATCTAAAGTGGGCACCCGTAATTGCATTAGGTTATGTTGCCAGTATTTACACGCACCTATGGTTTAATGCCGTTTATTTTAATTAAGCTCTGTTTAACTTGAATCAAGGAATGGTTAATTTAATACCTATAAATATGTATTTTTTATAAAGTCTTTAACTTACAATAGTTTTGAGTAGTGTGACCTAATGCGAAATGCTACTTACTTTACTACTTACTTTTTAGCAATTATTAATTGTTAATTGTGAAGTACAAAATTAATTTAGGTCTACTATTATCTGCAAAGCTAAGCTAAAAGTTAGTTTAGTGTTAATAGTCAAATGATACTGATGCTTGGTTAGTTTTTTGAAAAGAAAAGAAAAGAAAAAGTTTGTTTTGAAAAATGAAAGAACAATGAAAATAAAGGTCAAAATAAAATATATTTTATTTCGTTTTTTTATGATTTTCTTGTGAATTCATGGGCTTTGAAAGATTTTTTCAAAAAATATGTGTTTATTTCTTTTCTTTTTTTATAAAAGAACTACTCTAAACGAGGTAATTAAATAAGGCGGCTGATAACAGCCTGTCACGCTAAACTTATATTGCTATCATTCTTGTCAACGCAGATGCTGGTGCTAATGTAAAACTGAATGGTTAGAAAATGTATGTTCATAAAAATGATTGTTTAACCCTATTAAAATAAACAATGGTTTAACAAAGTTAAGGATAAAAAAATGAAAAAAGTACAACAAGGTTTTACATTAATCGAACTATTAATCGTAATCGCGATCATCGGTATTCTAGCGGCAGTCGCTCTTCCTGCTTATAATAATTATACTAAAAAAGCACAATTTACTAATTTAGTTTCTGCTGTTACTGCAGTTAAATCAGCTGTAGAGGTCTGTGGTCAAATTGAAGCGTCTACGGCTGCTTTATTTACATCTAATTGTATTAGCTCTGCAAGTGGTGCTGTCACAACTGTCCCACAATCTTTAGCTGCAGATGGTATTACTACGGTTGCGCGTTCTGCTGCTCCGGATGCAGTTGCCACGGGAGTAACTAGAACAGGTACTCCAGTTACTGCTGCTGCTGGTGTTGTTTTCGTAATAGCTAAAACTACTGCTGCTTTAGGAAGTTTGCCAGTTGGCTCGCAATACATCCTATCTGGAGAATGGGACTCTACAGGCAAAGTTTCTTGGAGTACTGTTGAAGATTTATAATTAATGGCAATACATAATATCAGCGGCTTGGCTTCTAGCCTAGCCGCACGTGGTTTACTTGAGCAAGATAAACTACAACAAATCTGCACCTCGGCGGCTTCTGAACAGAAAGCGTTAGTCTCTTACCTGGTTGAAAATAATTTTATTGCAAGTTTAGCCTTAGCAGAGTTTTGCGAAGCTGAATATGGTATTCCTCTATTAGATAGCGATGCATTAGAACTGGATAATATTCCTGAAAAGTTTATTAACCAAAAGCTAATAGAGAAACATCATGCCTTGCCTGTGTATATGCAGCAAAATACACTTTATATTGCCATGTCAGACCCCACCAATGTATCTGCTCTTGAGGATTTTGGCTTTAGCTTTAGTATGCACACTGAAGCATTACTGGTGGAAGAAAGTAAGCTTAATGAAGCCATTGAAACGTTATTAGACGATGGTACTAGCTCATTAGAAGATATCGGCAGCATTGATGATATTGAAATTGACGAAACAGAATCTCGCTTAGACCAAGCGCAGGCAGCTGACGATGATGCACCGATAGTTAAATACATTAATGGCATATTAGGTGACGCGGTAAAAAAAGGCGCATCGGATTTACATTTTGAACCCTATGAAAAAAAATACCGTATTCGTTTTCGCGTAGATGGCATTTTGCATGAGGTGGCTTCTCCCCCTGTTAATTTAGCTAACCGTTTTTCCGCACGTTTAAAGGTTATGTCTAAGTTGGATATTGCAGAAAGACGCTTGCCACAAGATGGTCGCATTAAATTAAAAATTTCTAATAAACGTAATATTGATTTACGTGTCAGTACGCTACCCACTATGTGGGGTGAAAAAATTGTAATGCGTATTTTGGACTCTTCTGCCGCCAGTTTAAATATCGATAAACTAGGTTATACAGATGAGCAAAAAGCCAAATACATGAATGCCTTATCTAAACCACAGGGCATGATATTGATCACCGGGCCGACAGGGAGTGGTAAAACGGTTTCACTGTATACCGGTTTAAATATTTTAAATACCGTTGAGCGTAATATTTCCACGGCGGAGGATCCGGTAGAAATAAATTTAACCGGTATCAACCAAGTACAAATCAACAATAAAGCTGGGCTGACCTTTGCTTCTGCTTTACGCTCATTTTTACGTCAAGATCCTGATATTGTTATGGTCGGTGAGATTCGAGATTTAGAAACCGCAGAAATTGGTATTAAAGCCGCTCAAACCGGGCATTTAGTATTATCGACTTTGCATACCAATTCAGCAGCAGAAACCCTTACGCGTTTATTAAATATGGGCGTACCTGCTTTTAATATTGCGTCTTCAGTTTCATTGATTATTGCGCAACGTTTAGCGCGTCGTTTATGCGAGCACTGCAAAGCACCGTTGCAAATGTCTGATCCCGAGTTAATTGAATTAGGGTTTAAACCTGAACATCTGGCTGAAAAACAGCATTTATGTGAACCCGTGGGCTGTAGTAAATGCACTGATGGTTATAAAGGCCGTGTAGGTATTTATGAAGTGATGGAGATGTCAGATGAACTAGGTCGTATTATATTAAATGATGGTAATGCTATGCAAATAGCTGATGCCGCCATTGATGAAGGTATGCATACCCTACGTCAATCTGCGATTAAACAAGCGTTAAATGGTGTTACCAGTTTAAATGAAGTTACCCGCGTCACTTAGATTAGAAATATAAATTAGAAGTACAAAACAGAAGCATAAAACTGATTGATAGCATTAATTAACACTCGTATTGCTCCAAGAGGTTGTATTAATTAGCTGAAGCCACTGACTGCAATAACTTCTAATACTCATGCATATAGTCTTAATTCTTTTCACTCAAAAACGTTAGTAATAGTGCAGTTCAGTAATTATTTAAAGGATTTTTAATGGTGAAGAAAAAGACAGTCGCCGATATACATACCTTTACCTGGCAGGGAATTAACCGTAAAGGGGCAAAAGTATCTGGTGAATTACAAGCAGAAAGTGCGATTGAAATAAAGTCTGAGTTACGCAAACAGGGCGTGAGTGTAACCAAAACACAAAAGAAAGCGAAGTCGCTGTTTTCCTTTGGTGATAAAATTCAACCTATGGATATCGCCGTTGTCTCTCGACAAATTGCCACCATGTTGAGTGCCGGTGTACCTCTAGTTCAAAGTTTAGAGTTGATAGCAAAAAGCAATGAAAAAGCCTCCTTAAGAACGTTAATGACTTCTATAGCTAACGATGTATCAACGGGAACACCACTCTCTCAAGCATTGCGTACTTTCCCTAGAAATTTTGATGATTTATATTGCGACTTAGTCGAGGCTGGTGAACAGTCTGGTTCCTTAGATACCATCTACGACCGAATTTCCACCTACAAAGAAAAGTCAGAAGCGTTAAAGTCTAAGATTAAAAAAGCCATGTTCTATCCGATCGCTGTTTTAGTGGTTGCTGGCCTCGTTACATTACTTTTACTATTATTTGTTATTCCACAATTCCAAGATATTTTTGCTGGATTTGGTGCCGAGTTACCAGCATTTACTTTATTTGTACTAAGTATTTCTGATTTTGTACAAAGCTATTGGTATATGATTATTGGCGGTTGTTTTTTAGCGGTGTTTTTGTTTAAAAGGGCGCATCGTAGTAATGAAAAAGTACGTAATAATACGGATAAATTTGTGCTTAAAATACCGGTCATTAAAACGATCCTCAATAAAGCCGCAGTCGCACGTTTTGCACGTACGTTATCCACTACCTCGGCTGCCGGTATCCCCCTAGTGGATGCGTTAGTCTCAGCTGCGGGTGCATCGGGTAACTATGTTTACCGAACGGCTGTGAATACAATGCGCTCTGAAGTGATGGGCGGCATGCAAATTAATGTTGCGATGAAAACCACTGCTGCTTTCCCGGATATGGTTTCACAAATGGTCATGATTGGTGAAGAATCAGGTGATCTAGATGGTATGTTGAGTAAAGTGGCCGATATTTATGAGCAACAAGTTGATGATGCTGTTGATGGTCTCACCAGTTTATTAGAGCCAATGATCATGGTGGTGTTAGGTGTAGTAGTAGGGGGGCTGATAGTCGCCATGTATTTACCTATATTCCAATTAGGCAGTGTTATTGGTTAATAGCTAATCAGCGGCAATTAAGTTGGAAAATCAGAGCAAAGAAGTAACAAAAAGCGAACTGAAAATAGTTCGCTTTTTTGATCCTATTACAGATCTTAAATTCTCCTGATTACCCATAAAACTCAGTCATGCTTAAATAATGTTGTGGCATCGATGGAGTACGTAAAGCAACGCACCTAAACCTAGGTACTAAACCTAGGTAGCATATATTTAAGAATAAAACGCCGATTGAACCTATAACAATATTCAGTTAATTACCTTGGTAAATGCTTTGCTTTAATTGAGTGGTAAGTGCCCATTATTGGTTTTTACATTAGCAATCATGGTGTTAACTCAAATAAACTGTTCTCTGCTAACACTTTCGGTGATACCATCAGTAACAGTACTAAACAGTAACCGTACTGAAATATTTACATTTTGCCTCGGTAACTGCTGTAAAACAAGGTAGACCATCTGAGACAAAGTGTTGGTACTGTTGTGATGGTACTGTTCAGTACAACTTCAGTTGTAGCGATGAAATAGGTAACACATTATTTTATAATGACTGAGGGAGTATTAATGTGGTTACTCCCTCAGAATGCCATCAGATTTTATTTTGCTGCCTGCTATTGACAAAATAATGCATGTTGAGCGTCATAGGAATCAATATTTTATGATGGTAATACTTCAGAAATACGTTTGCTACCGTTAAAAATCTTGGTAATAGTACTTTTTATAGGTGGGTTGTTCAGCGTAAATAAAAGTGCTTTGGCAACGTCATCTCGCGTTATGGTCGCTTGGTCTTTTTGCTCTGGTTGCTGGTCGGTAAACTTACCTTTCTCTGCGTCATTAGTAAGCATTCCAGGACGAATAATAGAGTAATGTAAACCACTGCGTATTAGATGTTCATCAGCCATATGCTTAGCAACTAAGTAGGGTTGCATACTTTCAGATCCTTTTGATGGCGTGTCGGCACCTATTGAACTGACCATTACAAAGTGTTTCAGATCATTGTTTTTGGCGTAATCAGCAGCTCTACAAGCTGCCCATAAATCAATAAGTATGGTTTTATCTGCACCTGTGTGGCCGCCAGATCCCGCCGCAAAAACAACATCTTCACAATGCTTGAAAGCATGCTCAAAATCTTTGCTCAGGTCACCTTCAATAATTGATAGTTTGTCATTATGGATATCTGATAACTTACTTTTATCACGCACTAGCGCTACTACATGCTGGTTGTTATCTAGCATTAATTGGGTAAGTTTTTTACCAATTTGTCCACTTGCTCCAATAATTAATGTTTGTTTCATTTTATCTCCTTCTAGATTTATGTAGTTAGATTTATGTAGTTAAATTTATACAGTTAGGTGTAATAGTTAACTGGTATTGCTCACTGAATCCGTTATAGATTGTTTCTTTGTTTCTTTGTTGCTTAGTGCTAGATAAGCCTTAATCCCAATATCACCAACATGGCTATATTTGCCACAACGCCAATCAAAAAGAAGTAGGTACGAGGACTTGGATTTTTTTCGGTTGCAATTACATAGTACAAAACCATATGCACAATTCTGGCAATAAGGTAAGTCCATATGAAAATAGCAAAGATAGGGCTTTGAACGTTGAGCACAAATGCTAAGAGAACCGTTCCCACAAATAGAGCACTGTTTTCTAACGTATTGTGGAAGGTGCGATGTGCTCTAAAAACAAAACTATCATGAGATAGGTTTTCATTAATTTTCCCTGGCACAGCATCTGGTTGCTTAGATTTACTAAAGGTGGCAACTATCCACTGAATGAGTAGCATCACTAAATACAAATAAAACGCTATATATCCTGAGTAGGCAACTTCGTTCATTTTTATTTTCCTTTTATAAATTCAATAACAGTAAAATTGCAACTATCATGCCAGCTGTAATGCCTTCTGTAATGCTTGGTTATATAAGGGGAAAATGATTTTCTTCTATAAAAAATATGCAATAAGTACAGGGGAGTTGTAAGATCTACACATATCATTTTTCTACTAAATCAAAAAAACTATAACTACTTCTTAATCTATGGGATGCAAAATAATGTCTACTTTGTAACCTTTTTATAGCAAATTATGTCATCAATAGTGCTCTAGAAAGTGAGTATTGAAGTGTTGGCTGAGTTTCGTTAACAAGCACCTGTAAGTAACCACTTTATATGGGGCTTGTTCTAAGTGGAGGATTTTCTTAAGTGTGAGATTTTCTAGTATATGCAAAACGACGTAATGGGTTATAGGCTATTTTTATCCTTAAATTAACTCGCTATATCGTTGTAACTGGCTTAAAAATAAAAACATATTTATTAATTTACTCCTCAAATAAAGTCATCTTTTCTGCGTGAAATTAAGTCTAAATTGTAAATGAAAACTTTAATTGTCAATTAATTGTGGAAAGAAATTCAATTATTAGCCTGTTTATCGTTAGTAGATGCCGCTTTACAATCACCTATACCAATCGTCTTAATAGCAGTTATCTTTAATTTTGTTGTCTTTATTTGATAACAGAATACAAACCTATTTTTAGCGCTAACTATTACCTACATCAAAGTGTAGCAAATTATTACGGTTGCTTTAAGTACAGTAAGTTTTGAATGAAACCTAAGTTTCCTTGCTGGGATCTCTACAACGCTTTTTAGATAGTACTTTTTCGATAGCATTTTTTCGATTGCACCCATGTTAATAATTTTTAGAGTAAAAAATGATCACTGATATTTGGTTTTATATTGCAGCCGTTCCTGCTGTCTTTTTCTATGGCATGGGGAAAGGTGGTGTTGGTGGCATATTAGGCATGCTCTCAGTGCCATTGATGGCAATGACTGTCTCGCCAATCCAAGCTGCGGCGGTTTTACTTCCGTTACTGTGTATTATGGATTTAATGGCGCTTATTTATCATCGAGAAAATTGTAATTACGCTGAATTGAAAAACATGCTTCCCTATGCGGTAGTCGGTGTGGTGATTGCTTCATACTTTATGGGCAGCTTGCCTTCGCATATTGTGGAATTAATTATTGGTGGTTTAGCTTTAACTTTTCTTGGCCAAAAATTTTTACTTGGAAAAAACCAATCAACCTCTGCAAAAAGAGGTTATGCACTCAGTATGATTTCTGGGTTTTCAAGCACACTGGTTCATGCTGGTGGGCCTCCTGCAAGTATGTACTTGTTACCTAAAAAGTTACCAAAAGAGCAACTAATTGGTACCAGTGTGGTCTTTTTTGCTCTGCTTAATTTTATCAAGTTAATTCCCTATAGTTACCTAGGACAGCTTGATGCAGAAAACCTCAAAACATCGTTAGTGTTAATACCCGTTGCTTTTTTAGGAGTAAGAACGGGGGTGTGGTTAGTTAACATTATTTCACAGGAGTTAATTTATAAAATAAGCTACTCAGTTTTATTTATTACTGGTTGTAAGATGCTTTACTCAGGTTTAGCAACTATTTATTAGTGGAAATAGTTTTTGTTATTTAACCGATTAAATAACGTACTTAATGAATTAAATGGTTATTACACTTGACCTCAAAATAAGTCATAGGGTATTGCATCATTAATTAAACCATTAATTACAGTATTATTCGCACGAGTACGGACACAGTTTTACCGCTTAAATGATCTAGCAATGATCAACTATTCGCATTTTATTACTGTCAATTAGGTTATTTAATAATCCCACTGGTAGATAATTTACTTAAAATATCACCCGTTTTTTGTCTAAAGAGATCGCGTAATAATCTAACACTTGGTGTGATTGATTGTTTACTTGGGCAAACCAACCACAATTCTGTTGCTGTGGTTTTATATTCTGGCATTAAGCTGATCACCTTGCCGGAAAGTAAGTCTTCAGACATGTCTAAACAGGATTTAATGGCGATACCTTTGCCTGAAACGCACCAACGTCTCACTAAGTCTCCATCGTTAGAAGCACGATTTCCAGTTAACTTTATTTTGTAGTCTTGTTCCCCGTTAGAAAACTTCCAAGTGTTCTGCAACATATCATGCAATTGATAGAACAACGCATTGTGATCCAATAAATCATTGGGGTGATTTGGCGTGCCATTTTTTTCTAGGTATTCAGGAGTTGCGCATAATACGCGTGGCACATCACATATCTTAAAGCCGACCATGCCAGAATCATTTGGGGAACCATAGCGTAGTGCCATATCTATCGAGTCGCGGTAAAAATCGATATTACTGTCACTGATATTACTTCTTAGCGTCACCTTAGGGTTTGCATCCATAAATTCATCAAGCCAAGGAGTCACTAAGTTACGGCCTAAGTCAGAGGAAAGGGCGATGCGAATACTTCCTTCGATAAACTCTAAACTTTCCTGCATATTCTGCTTGGCGAGTTCCAGCACCAACAAGGCTTTTTCACACTCAGGTAGGTAACGTTCCCCTGCACTGGATAATCGTAGCTGCCGAGTAGTACGAATAAATAACTCTGTTCCCAGCGATGCCTCTACTCGCTTTACAGCTGCACTTGCTGTTGCAGTACGCATATCTAGTGCTGTCGCTGCTCCAGTAATACTGCGAAATTCAGCGACTTTAAGTATAACTTGTAAGTCTTCCAGTAGCATAAGCGTCTCCTTCTTTTTGATCTAGCAAAAACTAAAAAAGCCGACTCATTAAGAGTCAGCTTGTATTGGTGATAGTTGTCATGTTATGACATTAAGCGATGCTGGTCATTTCATTGAGCGTAAAAGTATCGACTGCACCTTCTGTTGCAGCCAAGTAATCTTTTAGGTGTTGGTTATCCATGTGAGTTTGCCACAGTTCACGTGACTCCCAGTTTTCATAGAATAAGAAGTGCTTAGGAGCTTCGTTATCCTGATGCAAGTTGTAATTAATACACCCTTGTTCTGCACGAGTCACGTCGATAAGTTTAAGAAGCTCAGATTTTACTAATTCAATTTTGTCTTCTTTAGCAATAATATTGGCAATAATAGTGAGTTGAGTCATGCGCTATTCCTTATTGGTAATTTAAGTGGTTATAACAATTTAAAAAAATATAAATCCTTTATTACTCTGGCAATTTAATGCGCAAAATATGATAAGGCTTGCTGCTACCTTCCTCACCTTCGTTTAGAGCTGGATGAAGGTGCAGTTGATTTTGTGTCATGTATAGATAACCGTTTTTCTTATCAATTGAAAAACCATCAGCCCAATCAAGTAACTGCTTATCCTGCGCTAGAATACTGTATCCATCTTTATTTGACACCGCAATGGCATTTTTCTCAACATCGCCAACGTAAATATTGCCTTTAGAATCAATGATCATTCCATCACTTGGTCTTTTCTCACTGTAAAATTCAATGCTCGCAGCTTGTTTTTGCTTTGAAACTTTCTGATCAGCGAGCACTGCTGCGGGAATACGATAGATTTTATCGCCATTCACAGAACCAAAGTAAACCCACTCATTCTCTGCGTCGATAGTAATTGGGTTAAGACCAAGGTAAAGGGCATCTTTACTGCCATCTTCACGCTTAGTACCCATGACAGAGTCGTTGATCACTACTTTATGCTTAGGTGACATCAATTCAGCTTGAGACTCTAAAACACGACGCGCTTTACCGGTTTCTAAATCAACCACAACAAATGCAGATTTTGATTCACCGACTAAGTTACCTAAAGTTGTATCGGCTATGTACATCATATTACGCTTGCTATCTAGCGCGAAATCCTGAAGGAAAGAGTTAGCCACTATTGCTTCTTTATCAATTTTGATATTTTTAACCAGTTTATTGTTCACACTATCCCAAGCTAGGATTTGTGGAGCTGAAGTTTGGCTACCCATATCTAGAATATAAACAACACCATCAGCAGTTGAGTCGACTCCGATCACTGACGCTAAACCCACTTCACCTTTCTCTGGTCCATCAGCCCAGTCAACCGTTGGAAATGGTTTAAGATCGCCATTTGCCATTAGTTCTACAACTCGAAATTCCGGTCCATCTAAAGGTTGCATTGAAAGAATGATACGTCCTTCTGATGTCACTGTCGGATTACCCGGACGGCTACCATCAAATTTAGCAACGATTTCTAAATCGCTGGTCGCAGCAGATGCTGTGTTTAAAATAAGTGCCGTGCTTAGTGCAAGAAGCGTTTTTAACTGTTTCATAGTATGACGTCCTGTTTGGGTTAACTGTTTAGATGCGACCATTATAGAAATTAAATAAATATTTATAAACAGGGTAATATTTGAAAGATTATCCAATAATATTTGGTAATCTATTTTAATTCAGCGAATGTCATTATTTTCTGAGTGTTCACTACACGATATTTTCAATTTAAACAGGAAACTGTTTCTAGTATTAGATGCTATTTGGAGGCGGCTCGATAGGCTAAGGTAGCATTGATCTGGTTGTCTTACTTTGGTTGTAATGCAACATTATGCCTTTATTATGGAGTAGCGAATGAAATTATATATTTATGAACACTGTCCTTTTTGTTCTCGTGTGCAATATGTTGCAAAGAGCTTGGGGATTAAACTGGAGACGGTTGTGCTTGCCTACGACGATACTCAAACACCTAACACACTCATTGGCAAAAAAATGGTGCCTATCTTAGTTAAAGATGACGAACAAGTGATGGTCGAAAGCGATGCTATCATTGCCTATTTAATAGAGTTAGCAGGTAGTGATGAAGTGCGAGAAGTGAGTCAACAAGCATTAGATTGGCAGTCTCGCTCATTTAATTCTTTACTTCGCATTGGTTACCCTCGCTGGTATTCACTTGACCTTGAGGAGTTTTCTAGTGAAAAAGCTCGTCAAGCTTGGTTGGATCGTAAACAAACTGATACGGTGAACTTTACTGAACTTATTGAGAAACCCGAAGAGGCAGTGATTGATAGCAATGCTTTTTTACAAGAGACTGAAGCGCAATTAACATTTAAAGCAGGTTATGCACAACTATCTTTAGTTGACCAAGCTATTTATTTCTCGTTATTACGTGGTTACTGTTGTGAACCATCAATTCAATGGCCAGTGCAACTGCAAACTTGGCTGAATAAGATAAGTAAAGACACTAGTATTCCACTATTAAAGTGATTTTATGTTTGCTTTAGAGCAACCGTCATTATTTAGTAATCTATACCCGTTAGCAATCAAGATGTATTAATCAGTCGCTTACTCGGACTTCATAACAAGGTGTAGCACTATGACCTTTGGAGCAATTAACTTCGTTAATTCTATCGGTAGGTGGTTAAAAAAGTCGTTACCTCTTAAATGACTCGTCCTTATCGAATGCTACAACGCAGTATTGAAGTTCGAGTTAGCGACCCTCAGGGTAAATCGCAGGTAATCATTTCGTTCCTGTTGTGAAAGACGAATAAAGTCTCGATTTAACCCTTAGACCTTCAACTTTATATCTTCAACTTTATGTCTTTACCTTTATACGTAAAACCTGCTCACCTTACGGCTTGCTGTTATTTACATCATGCTTGGTAATGGGGGGATGAGCAAAGCAACTTGCCTTTAATTGGCCGTTTTATCAACAAAGCTGCCAATTACAATATGTTTTTTTAGCATAAATATAAATCATTGAGTCAATACACTTGCGAGTGCTTGTTTATCCTCAACCCTTGCGGGCATTTCTTCAAAAATAAGTATTAATAGCAATACAATGATGACCTTTCTACTCAGTAATAATTATCAAATTTATTTTGAAAATAATTCGCTTTTAAAGCTGTTTTTAACTCTGTTGTTTAGCAATATGATGTGACTCATCTTATTAATAGGAGGAAATTTAAAATGACAACAAAAATTACAATGGGGGTGACTGACTTATCTTTCCATCACACAACCGCGTCATTAGTGGCTAATGTATTGACTGATATGGGATTTGAGGTTGAACGAATCTTTTCTCCTCATCAAGAAAACTTCAAAAAACTAAAATCAGGAGAGGTTGATATGCTTGCTTCTGCCTGGTTACCTTCAAGCCATGGGATCTATAAAGCTGATGTTGAAGAGATTCAACCACTTATTGAGTTGGGGTTGCACTATCAACCTTATGCGCATTGGGGAGTGCCAGACTATATACCTGCAGATCAAGTTTCAGAGGTTGCTGATTTATTAAAGCTCGACGTTGCCAATAAAATGCGTAAAAAAATTCAAGGGATCAACGCAGGGGCGGGGATTACTCGTTTTTCTATTCAAATGATGGAAGACTATGGCTTAAGCAATACTGGTTATGAGTTTTTCACAGGAACAGAAGACGATTGTTTTAATGCCTATGAGCAAGCTGTGGCGAATAAAGAATGGATTATTGTTCCATTATGGAAACCTCAATTTCTACATTACCGTTATAATATTCGTGAAATTAAAGAGCCTAAAGGACTGTTAGGTATTGTAGATAGAGCGGTTCTGTTATTAAGAGATGATAAAAAAGAGTTGTTCACTGAGCAACAAATTAAAAAATTAGACTCTCTGCGTTTCTCTAACGAAATCATTGCAGAGTTGGATCACAAAGTTTGCCGTGAAGGGCAGCTTCAGGATCAAGTGACTCATGACTGGTTAGCGGCGAATGGCTTCTTAAGTCATTCTTCTTAAGTCACTCATCGCCCTCTACGTTAGCCCTCTCCACTAGAGCCCATATCATGCGCTTGGTTTGCAAGGTTAATGTGCTGCTTATAAGCCTTCATATAACAATGCCGTCAACTATTCTCGGCATTGTTGTATCCAATAAAGCATTCTCGTGATTCCATTCATTCAAGTAGGCTTGTCGCCTGTTTAAAAAACACATAGAAAGGGATGCCTAGAAAGTTGTCTTTGAAAAAGCACTCAAACAAGGGAAAAGCCGATTTTAATAAATAGTGATTGTAGCCATGCCTAATGTTATCGGTCTTTCAAATTAAAAGGTCGCTTGTGCCCTAAGCGATATCAATAAGCGGATACGCTTCTTTAAAGGTTTTAACATCGAATATTGTAGCGTCTATGTCTTTAGGTGGACTAAAATTACTAGCGTTTTTTACAGCAGAAAAATGCAATTGATTTGAAATATTATCAATTGCTTTTTGATAAACAGTCGACGTACCGCTATCTAGTGCGTCAACCGAGGTAATCTGTCGGCGATCAAACCTTTACTTTATGGCGTTGCTACCGTTTGTCTCGGTTGTATTATTCGCAGTAGGTTTGCTTCTTGTCACTAAAAAGCAGATCAATGACCCTAAGGTCACTAAAGCGACACCTTTCCAAAATGAACTTGTTAGTGAAATTGATAAATAAACAGAAGCAAAAAGCGTAGAGAAGACAGGGGTGAAATAGGAGATGGTACCTAATAAAATGATATTGCCGCCTATTACTGCTTGATTCCATAAAGCATAACCCGTTCCTATTACTATGCCTGAAATAATTAATGTTAGCGTTGATGGAAGAGTAAAGTGCAAGCTGGGTTCATTACTGAAAAAGTATTTTACCCATAACGTTATCGCGGTAGCCGCAAAAAATAGCACAATAGCATTTTTTCCGTTGCTGATTTTTTTAGTAATTACGCAATAGAAAGCCCAAATGAAGGCGGCTGAAAAGGCCATTAAGTAGGTTATTGGATTACCTGAAATATTATTCATCAAGGTATTTAATGAAATACCTTGGTCGCCGGCAATACACCATCCGACACCCGTAAAAGCAATAAGAATACTTGGGTATACTAATATATTTACTTTTTTAGGGCTGATTAGCACGCTCAATAATATGGTCAATGCAGGCCATAGGTAATTGATAATAGACATTTCCATCGCTTGATGTCGACTATTTGCCATGCCTAAAGACAGTGCTAAGCAGATTTCATAGGTGACAAATAAAACCCCACCGATCAACAGGTAACGTATCGGATAGTCTTTTATTTTAGGTACGCCCATAACAGACATTAAAAAAATAGCGCTGACACTATACATCATGGCTGCCCCTGCGATAGGGCTAAATAACTCTGATAAGTCTCTGATCAAGGCGGTGACAGAACTCCAAAGCAGGATCGCAACAATGCCATAAAACGTATATTTATTTTCATTAATAAAAGACATAAAAAACCAACGTTATCATTAGATTAGAATTAGTATCACATTATCGTATTTAATCATTTGGATGCAATACATTAACGTGCTTATTTAACAGTATTGATAGTCGTTGTTATTTGACTTAAAAACACTGGTTTAAAAAGATAGAGTTATAAGCATGACTTAAAAAACATTGACTTAAAAAAGTGAATTAAAGATAACCATCATTTAATGCACACTAGCAAAGTTTATTGATGAGATATCTTGCTAAGATAGTTATTATTGTGGTTTTACAGCTGTGCTTTTATGAGTGCTTTATTTTATAACGTTATAGAGAGAAGTTGATGTTGGATGCCATTTGCATTTTACCTAAGAAAGATGACGTTGAACGTGATGCTCAGTCGATAGAAGATGAGATACAAACGCAAACTACTTTCTCTATTTTTGAATTTAAATTACTGTCGGATGAAAAAATTGCACTATACCGACATTCATTATTTTGCCCTGAATGTTTACAGAACGCTTATTTTAGGCGCGCTTCTAAAGATGGTAAACAAGCTTGTTTTGGCTCTCGTTATCATTTGCCAACCTGCTCAGCGCTAAATAGCCGCCCCAAAATAAGCTTACCGGAAAACGATAAAGATAAAACGCAATCTGTCACTAAACATAAGCATGAAGGGCAACAAAAGTTACAACAAAGTAGTGAATTTGAAGATGGATTTACAATCGATTTTTCCAGCAAGTTTTCAGCCAAGATAGAGCCTTTGCGTAATCAAACAACTAAAAGCGACAGCTTGAAAACAACTTCAATAATTAAGGTTGAATCTGAATCTGGAACTGAAGTAGAAACTGAATTAGAAGACATTGCTGACTTGAATTTATCGTCAAGAAAAGTTGTTAAAAAAAGCATTAAACAAACATTGCCTAAGTTATTAAAGAGCTTGTTAAATAATAGCTCTTTAGCTACTTCTGATGTGTGGGTTTATACCAGTGATAAGCATAAGTGGCGTGCAAAGAATTTGTTTGTGTCTTTAACTAAGGTAGAAGTACTAGAAAATTTTGCACCTCGTATGTACTGGGGAGCAATAAGTCATGCCGACAAAGATCTTTTATGGTTGAATGTTGCAGAGGCTAAGGATCTTGCTATTCCAATTAAACCTTTTCAGCAGGCGTTGTTAAAAAAGTATGCGATACAAAAAAGTAGTGATTTGATTGGTGCCAATATTATTCTATTTGCAAAATGTTTGAGCAATAAAGATAAATCACGAAAATTCTTACAGTTATGGAGTAATGATTTGCAGTATTTACACTTATCATTAAAAAAACTGAAATAGGTTAAACACAAAAAATCTATTTAGAGACTGTAATAAAAACTGTTTACCTAGTTAACTGCGTGTCATCCTCTTGTCATATTGATCCTGTATTTTCGACTATTTTAAAATATCAGTCATTGCTATCTCTTTGTATCAGGATATAAAAGTATGTGGGAAATATTTAAAACTTTTTTTGTATTAGGTTTTATTAGTTTTGGTGGTCCAGCTGCTCATATTGGCTACTTTAGACAAACCTTTGTACAACGCTTAGCTTGGTTAAGTGAGAAGCAATATGCTGATTTCGTAGCGTTAAGTCAGTTTTTACCCGGGCCGGGCTCAAGCCAAGTCGGTTTTGCTATTGGTTATCATCGCGCGGGATTAGCTGGAGCTTGTTGTGCTTTTCTAGGGTTCACCTTACCTTCCATTATTATCATGTTATTACTGGCAATAAGTGCCGGACAATTAGCTGGCGATCAGCTTTTCCTGTCTGTTATGCATGGCCTTAAGCTATTAGCCGTGGTGGTAGTTTTTGATGCTGTCTTAATGATGTATCAAAATTTCTGTAAAGATAAAACGCGCATTTTTTTATGCCTATTGACCGCAGCCACTTTATTAATAATACCGGGATTATTAAGTCAAATTTTGGTTTTAATTATTGCCGCGTTAGTGGGGGGATTTTTATTAAAAGAGAATAAAATGGAAGGTGTTGAAAAGGGGACACAAAGTGCAATGAAAGTACTGACCTCCTCAATCAACCATGTTCCGCTTATCGTATTTTTGCTGCTTTTATTTTTTCTACCAATTATGACCGTATTACTGCCGTCTATGCCACAAGTCTTTTCTGTGTTTTCTGACTTTTTTCAAGCGGGCAGTTTAGTGTTTGGTGGAGGGCATGTGGTATTACCTTTACTGCAGAATATTGTCGAGGGGCAAGTAACTCCTGATCAGTTTTTAACGGGGTATGCGATTGCACAAGCAGTACCCGGTCCGATGTTTACTCTTGCGACTTATATTGGGTACTTTATTTTACCCTCTTCGCCTATTTTAGGCGCTTTAGTTGCCACTATTGCTGTATTTTTACCGGGATTTTTATTGTTGTTAAGTTGTTTGAGTCATTGGCAGCGCTTATCGAAAATACCTAATCTAGCCGCTGCTATTAATGGTGTTAATGCTGCCGTTGTCGGATTATTGGTGAGTGCA
Organism: Psychromonas arctica DSM 14288; assembly: GCF_000482725.1. Classification (GTDB taxonomy): domain Bacteria; phylum Pseudomonadota; class Gammaproteobacteria; order Enterobacterales; family Psychromonadaceae; genus Psychromonas; species Psychromonas arctica. Next base: position 213,807 of record NZ_KI519477.1, on the reverse strand, counting down.
CTTTATCAACCTGTATTTATAAGTGCCGTTTTTAATGGGCTAGATATGGCGCTAGTATTGCTCGGGTTCTATTTATTAAAGTGCCTTAAGTGCCCAATTATGTTTTTAGTACTGTTATTTGCAGTTGCTGGCGCAATGTTAGGCTTTATTTAACCTTTCCATGACTATTAAAACAATATTAACCACGAAGCGCTACGCTTCACGAAGAACACGAAGAACACGAAGATAAAAGAGGCAAAAATATAAAGTATGTTTTGATCTACCTTCTTTTAACTTCGTGCCTTCGTGGTTATTTAGCTTTTGATTTTAAAGAACGATATTAACCACGAAGCGCTGCGCTTCACGAAGAGCACGAAGGTAAAAGATAAAAAGTTTAAAGTGTGTTTTGAGCTAACCTTCTTTTCACTTCGTGTCTTCGTGGTTATTTAGCTTTTGATTATAAAAAGCGATATTAACCACGAAGTGCTTCGCTTCACGGAGAGCACAAAGGTAAAAGATAAAAAGTTTAAAGTGTGTTTTGACCTAACCTTCTTTTAACTTCGTGCCTTCGTGGTTAATTGGCTTTTGATTATAAAAAACGATATTAACCACGAAGCGCTGCGCTTCACGAAGAGCACGAAGATAAAAGAGGCAAAAATATAAAGTATGTTTTGATCTACCTTCTTTTTTCTTCGTGTCTTCGTGGTTATTTAGCTTTTGATTTTAAAAATTGATATTAACCACGAAGCGCTTCACGAAGAGCACGAAGGTAAAAGATAAAAAGTTTAAAGTGTGTTTTGAGCTAACCTTCTTTTCACTTCGTGTCTTCGTGGTTATTTAGCTTTTGATTATAAAAAGCGATATTAACCACGAAGTGCTTCGCTTCACGGAGAGCACAAAGGTAAAAGATAAAAAAGTTTAAATGTGTTTTGACCTAACCTTCTTTTCACTTCGTGCCTTCGTGGTTAACCAGCTTTTGACCTAATTTTATGCACTCTTTGTCCTTTGTGGTTACAGGGGGGGGATTCGACAGTAAATAAAAGGCATAAAAAATCCGATGCTTTATGGGCATCGGATTTTAAAGTGGTTAGTCTTCGGCACTAAACAGCTGAAAACTTAAAGCAAGTAAGTGATCACTAATTGCTTATGCTTGAACACCTTGGCTTTTTAGGTATTCTTCATAAGTGCCATGGAAATCAATAACTTCGTCTTGTTTAATTTCAATAATACGAGTTGCTAGTGAAGATACAAACTCACGGTCATGACTTACAAACAATAAAGTACCTTCGTAGTTCTCTAAGGCTAAGTTTAATGATTCAATAGATTCCATATCCAAGTGATTGGTTGGTTCATCCATTAATAGAATATTTGGTTTGTTCATCATCAACTTACCAAATAACATACGGCCTTGCTCACCACCTGAAATGATTTTTACAGACTTAGTTATGTCATTAGCACCAAACAATAAACGCCCTAAAGTTCCGCGAACAGCTTGCTCATCATCACCTTCTTGCATCCATTGACCCATCCAATCCATTAGATTTTGGTCTTTTTCAAAGTCAGATGAATGATCCTGTGCGTAGTAACCTAATTGTGCATTTTCAGACCATTTGTACTCACCAGATGATAATTCAACTTCGCCCATTAAAGTGCGTAGTAAAGTTGTTTTACCGACACCATTTTGACCAATGATAGCAACACGTTCGCCTACTTCAATCATCAGGCTTAAGTCTTTGAATAAGGTATTCTCATCGAAGCTTTTTGTCATCGATATTGTTTCTAATGCATTACGGAACAGTTTTTTCTCTTGTTTGAATACGATGTAAGGATTGACACGACTAGATGCTTTAACTTCTGCGAGTTCAATCTTATCCATTTGTTTGGCTCGAGATGTTGCTTGCTTAGCTTTTGATGCGTTTGCAGAGAAACGACTTACAAAGTCTTGTAACTCAGATAGTTGTGCTTTTTTCTTCGCATTTTCAGATAACAAACGTTCACGAGTTTGTGTTGCCGCCGTCATGTATTCGTCGTAGTTACCAGGGAAAAGACGTAGTTCGCCATAATCGATATCTGCCATGTGCGAACAGACTGAATTTAAGAAATGACGGTCATGCGAGATGATTACCATAGTACATTGACGTGCTTTTAATTCAGTTTCTAACCAACGAATAGTATCGATGTCCAAGTTATTGGTTGGCTCATCGAGTAACATGATGTCTGGATTTGAGAAAAGCACTTGTGCTAGTAATACACGTAGTTTCCAACCTGGTGCAATGTCTGACATTGGACCGTAATGTTGCTCAAGTGGAATACCAACACTTAGTAATATTTCCCCAGCACGTGAATCGGCAGTGTAACCGTCCATTTCAGCGAATTGATTTTCCAAATCGCCTACATGCATCCCTTCTGCTTCAGTCATTTCCGGCAAAGAGTAAATACGATTACGCTCGTTCATGACTTCCCACATCTCTTTGTGGCCCATCAATACCGTATCCAGTACTGTGTGTTCTTCAAAAGCAAACTGGTCTTGGTGTAGTTTAGCAATACGTTCGTTAGGATCTCTGGTCACATTACCTGCACTAGGCTCAAGGTCACCGGTTAATATTTTCATGAAAGTTGATTTACCACAACCATTTGCACCGATTAAACCGTAACGGTTTCCAGTACCAAATTTTACAGAAATGTTTTCAAAAAGTGGTTTTGCACCAAATTGCATGGTGATGTTATTTGTACTTAACACGGCTTATTCCTAAATTGTTGAAGTCTTGCTTTTATGGGCATTTTTAAGGGGGGTATTATACATATTATGCGAGGTTAATCACGTTAGAATTGTATGAATTTTATGCATTGCCGTTGAAACTAACTGATAGCGTGAAAAGGTTCCTTAAGGTAAGCTACGCGTCTTAAGGCATATGCCGTATTTTAATGAGATTTTTTATGAGTTTTGATTCCCTAGGTTTACCCGCATCGTTAGTAGAAGCAGTGAAAAATGCTGGCTATGAAACACCATCACCAATTCAAGAACAGGCTATTCCTGCCGTATTAGCAGGTAAAGATGTAATGGCTGCTGCGCAAACTGGTACAGGGAAAACGGCTGGGTTTACATTGCCATTATTAGCAATGCTAGAAAAAGGTGAACGCGCTAAACCGAATCAAGTTCGTGCTTTAATATTAACACCAACACGTGAGCTAGCGGCTCAAGTGCAAGCAAGCGTACAAAAATATGGGCAAAACATGCCATTACGCAGCATGGTGGTATACGGCGGTGTAAAAATTAACCCGCAAATGCAAATGTTACGTGGCGGTATAGATATTTTAGTGGCAACGCCGGGTCGTTTATTAGACCTTTATCAACAAAATGCAGTACGCTTTCAACAGTTAGAAGTGTTAATTTTAGATGAAGCTGACCGTATGTTAGATATGGGCTTTATTCACGATATTAAAAAGATCCTTAAAGCGTTACCCGCTAAGCGTCAAAACTTATTATTCTCAGCGACTTTTTCTGATGAAATTCGTTCATTAGCAAAAGGCTTAGTTAATAACCCTGTTGAGATTTCAGTAAGCCCGCGTAATACAACGGTTGAGAAAATCGAACAGGCTTTATATGAAGTAGATAAAACTAAAAAGACGGCGTTATTGAGCCAGTTAATTCTTGATAATAAATGGCGCCAAGTTTTAGTGTTTGTAAAAACTAAACATGGAGCAAACCGATTGGTTAAAAACTTGGATGCTCGTGGTATTCGAAGTGCGGCTATCCATGGTAATAAAAGCCAAGGCGCACGTACTAAAGCATTAGCACAATTTAAAGATAGCCAAATCCAAGTATTAGTAGCAACTGATATTGCTGCACGTGGTATTGATATTGACCAACTGCCTAACGTAGTTAACTTTGACTTACCTAATGTAAGCGAAGACTATGTACATCGTATCGGCCGTACTGGCCGTGCTGGCAATGAAGGTTTAGCGGTCTCATTAGTTTGCCAAGAAGAGTTCAAGTTGTTAAAAGATATTGAGCGTCTTATTAAAAAGGTTATCCCACGCAAAATATTTGCAGGTTTTGAACCAGGTGAACCATTACAGCCTTCTGTATTAGGTACACACGAGAAGAAAATTAAGAAGCCAAAAGCGCCAAAAGTTCCACATAAAGATGGCGTTCGTTCAGGTGCAAGAACGGGCAGTGCTAAGAAACAAAACGGCCCAAGAAATAATTTTGTAGGCGGTTAGAAAATTGGATTTTTAGTTACGCAAAAATTTAGCGTAATTTAAGCTCTTATTATTTTTTTCAGTAGAGGATTACTGGAGTGATAATAGGGGCTTTTTTGTATCTGTTATTTGAGTTTTGTAGTTTTTGGCTCGTTCCCATTGTCCTTGTAGGAATGCATATTATTTGGTTCGATTGAATTTTTGATAATATTTTTGATTCATTATTCTAGCTAGGTTTTGAGTGATAGCTCGTCTGCGCTCGTCGGATTATTTTGACTTTTGTAGGCAGTATTTTCGCCCTGTCGGCGACCAAACTTTCTTTTATCAGAAAAGAAAGTAGGCAAAGAAACTGACACTGAGTCACTTTCTAATCCAATCTATTAACACATTTTAAACGTACCGTTTCGGACGTGCATCCATGCACTAGCCTCAACTAACCCAAACATCCTGTTTGGTTTTACTAAAATGAGTTAATAGCTTGGGAAAGTTCAACAGTGGTGTTGTCGTAGCCACATTGAGTTTCGTAGTTTATTCACTTATTGATATTGTTGATTTCAATGAATGGTTGTCCAACACTTTCACACACGAGAAGAAAATTAAGAAGCCAAAAGCGCCAAAAATTCCACATAAAGATGGCGTTCGTTCAGGTGCAAGAACGGGCAGTGCTAAGAAACAAAACGGCCCAAGAAATAATTTTGTAGGCGGTTAGAAGATTAGATTTTTAGTTACGCAAAAATTTAGCGTAATTTAAGCTCTTATTATTTTTTCAGTAGAGAATTACTGGAGTGATAATAGGGGCTTTTTTGTATCTGCTATTTGAGTTTTGTAGTTTTCGCTCGTTCCCATTATCCCTGTGGGAATGCATATTATTGGCTTGTTTAGCTCGTCTGCGCTCGTCGGATCATTTTGACTTTTGTAGGCAGTATTTTCGCCCTGTCGGCGACTCTACTTTCTCTGTGCCAGCAGAGAAAGTAAGCAAAGAGACTGGCACCGAATCCCTTTCTAATTCAAGCAATGTAGAACTTTCTCAACGCACCAGCTCATACGACACGTCCGTATGCCGGATGAACTTACAGCAAACGTCCTGTTTGCTGTTGCTGAAAGTTATTTATCGCTTGGGAAAGTTCAACGATAGGGTTATCGCAGCCGTGCATTGAGCTGAGCATCGAATTTTTAGAAAATTAAAGGTGAATCGTATGAGTTTTCATACCGATATGAAATTGGCATCAATATCAATCGAAATACATGCTTTAAAGGATGGTTTTGAATTGATTAAATCAACATTAGATAAGTTAAAGGCTAGTGAAAAAGATAAGTTAGAAAAAGCACTTAGAAGCAGTCAAATTTTAGATGAAGATGAACTTATAGATCTACATCAAGAGCTTTATCAAAAAGTGGATATATTTTATCCTCGCTTATTTTGGGGGCCTTATTTAATCACTATATTTTCAGTTTTTGAAAGTTGTACGCAAGAACTAACAGAATATATTCGAGAACATAAATGCTGTAAGTTGAAACTTGATGACTTAAATGGAAGCTTACTTGAAAAATTAAAACTATATTACTCATCAGTTTTAGATAATAACTACTTTATTGATAATCCTTCTTGGAAGACTCTTACTGATTTATGTAAAGTTAGGAATTGCTTTGCTCACAGTAATGGTCGATTTAGTATATTAAAACCAAATAAGCATGAAAAACCTATTTTAAAGTTAGTCAGTCAAAAAATTGGTATTAAAGAGTTCTCTGGTGTTGTTGTTATTGATTCAGATTTCGTTAGTAGATGTTTAGAGTCTGTATCTAACGTTATTGAAGACCTTAAAATATTATATATAAATCTGCACGATGATAAAATTGAGTGCAGTAGATCAACTTAAGTAAAATATGTAAGCTCGCTTCGTGCTCGAACGTGGCATATGAGGGGGCGCTGTTTTTTATTTTTTGCTACAGAAGAAATAGATTAAAAACAAAAGTATGGGGCATCCAATAGTTGAAGTTTGCTATATCAATTAGTTACGATAAAGCTTAGGTCAATGTGGCTACATCCATTCCCACCGTTGAGCTTTCCCAAACAATAGATTCATTTTAGTAAAACCAAACAGGATGTTTGGGTTAGTTGAGGCTAGTGCATGGATGCACGTCCGAAACGGTACGTTTAAAATGAAGGAATTGATTGGGATTAAAAAGCGAGTTGGTGCCAGTTCTCTTTGCTTACTTTCTCTACTGGTTTAGAGAAAGTAAAGTCGCCGACAGGGCGAAACCACTGCAATTAATAATTAAATGATCCGACGAGCGAAGACGAGTTTAAAACTAATAATAACCTTCCAAGTAAAAATCAAACCAACTCAAAGCTAGCCAAATCTTTACCTTTTCATTACTGTATATAAACAAACCCAACAGACTCAATAGGTCATCATTACAAATGAACGAAACAAAAAAATGCCATTGGGCTTTAAAAACCAAACTTGAAGAAAACTACCACGACACCGAATGGGGCGTACCTGTCTATGACGATACAAAACTATTTGAAGCACTTTCTTTAGAACTGTGTCAGTCGGGATTAAGCTGGCATACCATCTTAAACAAACGTGAAGGCTACCGCGCTGCCTTTAATCAGTTTGATCTTAAAAGCGTGGCTGCGTTTGATGATGCAAAAATTGAAGAGTTACTTTTAGATGCAGGTATTGTTCGACACCGAGCTAAAATATCGGCGATTATTAATAATGCGCAGTGCATTTTGAATGTGCAACAAGAGTACGGCAGTTTTTCTGACTATATCTGGCAATTTACTGACAACAAAACCATCGTTGGTAATTGGAAATCAAAAGAAGAAGTGCCTGCATCAACGGAGTTATCTGTCCAGATAAGTAAAGACATGAAGAAAAAAGGTTTCAAGTTTTTAGGGCCAACAACCACTTACGCCTTTATGCAATCTGTTGGTTTAATTAATGATCATACAACAGACTGTTTTCGTTTTGATGCTCACTAATACATTTAAAAATCTCTATGTTCGACAGAACTAAATTATTACCGCCAATCACCAAAATGATCCGATGGTCGCAGGCGAGCCAAGCTAAAAACTATTTATTTTTAATCAAAAAATAAGAATACATTTCGTTGCCAAACTTTTATTTATAATGATAATCTAAGCTTAAATCTAAATGAAAACTATTATCGAGTGTTGAAATGGTATCAAGTAAACAAATGTCAAAACCACAGTCTAAGCCTAAACCTAAAAAATCGATTGTTATTAAAACAGAAAAAATATCAGCCAATATGCAACGTGTGACACTTCATGCTGATGAGTTTGCTGATTTCCCTGAACACTGTGAAGGAAGTTATATAAAACTTCTTTTTAGTGCCGAGGGAAGCACGGATCCAAGCGCGCTTGCAGAAGGCGAACGACCTGTTATGCGTACTTATACCATTGCTGAATTTTCTCGAAGCGAATGTACCATTGATGTGGATTTTGTTCGCCATGAAACGTCCGACTCTGGCTGTGGTTTTGCTGCGCGTTGGGCTATGAATGCGGTGGTTGGCGATAATATTTATGTTGGCGGTCCTGGTCTTATTCTCGATATTAATAGCGATGCCGATTGGTTCTTTGCTGTGGCAGACATGACTGCGTTACCTGCGCTATCTGCAAAAATTCGCAATTTACCTAAAGACGCCAAAGGGTATGCTGTAATCAAAGTAATTGAACATGATGATATTCGATCAATTGATGCGCCTGAAAATATTCAGGTTATGTGGTTGTTAGAGAATGAATCACTTATTGAACAAGTGAAGGTGTTACCTTGGTTGTCGGGCAAAGTGTCGGTTTGGGTTGCTTGTGAATTTGACGATATGCGTGCATTACGTGGTTATTTCCGTAATGAAAAAGAAGTTGAGAAAGACAATATCTATATCAGCAGTTATTGGAAATCAGGTATTACTGAAGATGGACATAAAGTGATTAAAAGAGAAGATGCCGAGGCGAACTAACTTTTATTAACCACTTTATTAGGTAGTAATAACGCGAAAGGTGTTATTACTGCTACTTTCTATCGATACAGCCTAAATTTCTATCGGGCGCGACAATATCTCTCACCAATTTTTTAAGTTCGGCTATTTCAGGAAATCCGCCCATTTCTTTGCGCGACCAGATAAGCTGTTCGTTTACCGTGATTTCAAAAATACCGCCCGTTCTCGGTAGTAATGAGAGTTCATCAACTTCATCTTCAAAAGTACTTAATACCTCTTGAGCCATCCAGCTAGCGCGTAATAACCAACGACACTTTGAACAATATTTAATTTCTATTTTATTCATATGAGTATTCCCTTAGCCTAATAAAATGGTTTGCTTCAATATTGCTATTTTTACTGCAATTAATACCCATCCTATGGCGAAAATTGTACTTAATATTTGTGTTGGTAAAGTCGAAGCGCGATAAAGGGCAATGTAAGCCAAAATGATATAGGCGATAAGGCAGAATACTTTTTCAGTTAACCAGTTATCGAGTAGTGGCGACTGATGAATGATAAAGCAAAGCATAATAGCTGAGATTAATAAGAAGGTATCAACAATCCTTGCTAACATTTTAGCCCATTTTTGTTGATGAATTGGTTTATTGATAAACATTAAAGCAGCACGAATAATAAAAAATAGCACACTAAAAGCCACTAGCGTTATATGCAGGTGTTTAATTGGTAGGTAAAAATTTTCCATGAAAATTATCCAAAATAAGAGGGTAATGTACTTTACGCGTTTTATTCAAGAATGTTAATTTCAATTAACGGTATCGTCTTTTTACTTAATCACACAATAAGCTTGCTGAAACGATTGAAAAGCTTCATATTCTATTCATTAGCTTATCGAATCTAGGTCATTTTCAATGAAAAAAATTGCAGTTTTTGCTGACGTTCAAAACATTTATTACACTACTCGCCAAGCTTATGGCAAACAATTTAATTATCGTAAATTATGGCAAACCATCTCAGAGCAAGGCGAAATTGTGTGCGCATTTGCTTATGCCATTGACCGTGGAGATAACCAACAACAAAAGTTTCAAGAGGTGTTAAAACATATTGGTTTTCACGTTAAGCTTAAACCTTATATACAACGCAGCGATGGCACTGCTAAAGGTGATTGGGATGTGGGTATCACTATTGATGTGATGGAAGTTGCAGCTTCCGTTGATACTGTCATTCTATTAACGGGTGACGGTGATTTTGCTATTTTGTTAGAGAAAGTAAAGGATGTCTATCAAGTCACAACAGAAGCCTACGGCGTACCGAAGTTAACCGCTAAAGCATTAATAGATGCCTGTAGCGTATTTAATCCTATTGGAAATGAATATTTATTGAACTGAGCGAAACTCGAGCAAACCCAACTGACCATTACAAACTTCATCTAACTTCGTCTTTAAATTTAACTTGAACGATCATTAATTTCATTAGTCAGAAATAATGAGCGCTTTAATCAATCGTTAACTTTATCTTTAAACACTTGTTTAAGTAGTATTTTTTTAGTTAATAAAGTCAATGGGATTAAAGGCTACATTCACTTTTTATACGAATCTAGATTTTAAAAAAGAGGGTATTTATGTTTAAAGGTTTAATCGTTGTTGTATTCACAAGTTTATTTTCTCTTAGCACTTTTGCTGCATTCGTTGGGCCAGGAGCAACATCAATACAGACTGTTACTGTAAAGGAATCCATTGAGTTAGCGGATGATAGCAAAGTAGCCTTACAAGGCTCGCTAGTCAAACAAACCTCTGCTGAGCATTATTTATTCAAAGATCAAAGCGGTGAGGTGATGGTTGAAATAGATCCCGAAGATTTTCCTCATGTGACAGTAACACCTGAGGATAAAGTTCGTATTACAGGTGAAGTGGATAGTGATTGGTCTGAAACTAAGATTGATGTCGAATATTTAGAGCTTCTTAAATAATACCAACTCTGCTAACTAACCGATCAATCTTACTGGTTAAAAGGAACTATTTTCGCGTTAAAAGTTCTGTAAATGGAACAACCATTTACAGAAAATTTTGCCTTAAACTAGATCCTTTTTCCTGCGTAATATTTGATCATTAAATTAACGGAATTAGCATAACGTTTTATAAGCTACAAAAATGCCGCTTTATTAATGCGGCATTTTTATATGTGTCGATAAACGCTTAAGCAATTAACTCGCTAAGCAATTAACTCACTAGGCAGCAAAGTAAGTAACCAAACAACGGTAGTTAAGTTGTTATAACTGCTTAATTTGATCTTCTTTCAACCACTGAGCTACCTGCTTTGCAAAGTAGGTTAAAATTCCGTTCGCCCCTGCGCGCTTAAAGCATAATAAAGATTCTAAAACACATTCTCTTTCTTTTAACCAACCGTTATCAATAGCGGCCTTATGCATCGCATATTCACCACTTACTTGATAAGCAAATGTTGGTACTTTTAATTCAGTTTTAACGCGGCGTACAATATCTAAATAAGGCATACCTGGTTTAACCATCACCATATCTGCACCTTCTTGAATATCTAAGGCAACTTCATGGATCGCCTCATCACTGTTTGCTGGGTCCATTTGGTAAGTAAATTTGTTAGCACCTTTTAAGTTACCTGCACTGCCGACTGCATCTCGAAAAGGGCCGTAATAAGTAGATGCATATTTTGCGCTGTAGGCCATGATTTGAGTGTTAATAAAACCTGCATTTTCAAGGGCTTCACGGATTGCACCGATTCGGCCATCCATCATATCTGATGGTGCAACAATGTCAGCACCGGCTTGGGCGTGTGAAAGGGCTTGTTTTACTAAAATTTCAGTCGTGATGTCATTTAATACATAACCTTCACTATCGATGATGCCATCTTGTCCATGTGTGGTGAAAGGGTCTAAAGCAACGTCGGTGATCACTCCTAGCTCTGGGCAAGCATCTTTAATGCGTCTTACTGCACGTTGCGCTAGTCCATTCTCGTTATAGGCTTCTTCCGCCATTTCTGTCTTAATTTCACTCGGAGTGACCGGGAAAAGTGCGACAGCAGGAATGCCTAATGCGGCTAATTCTTTGACTTCAATTTCTAATAAGTCGATTGATAAGCGCTCGATACCTGGCATTGAAGGAATTGTTTCTCGGCGATTGGTGCCTTCAACAACAAACATAGGGTAAATCAAATCGTCTACAGTGAGGCGGTTTTCTTGTACTAAACGACGTGAAAAATCGTGTTTACGTAATCTACGTAAACGACGAGCAGGAAAGCTTTGAGAAACGGTCATAATAATTCCTGTAGCCTTTTAAAGCTGTCTATTTTAGGGACTGAATAATGAGTAAAAATAGAGGCTTAATAAAAAGCGAAAAGTTAAGTTAAGTTAAAAAAAGAGCGGGTTGTTTGTTCTGTGTTATCGATAAAGTATTGTAACTCTTGCTGACGAGCATTCGCAATGACCTTGGCAATATAGGGTAAGTACTTTGGCTCGTTTCGACTAGATTTCGGCTTAGGGCGCATTGAACGAGGCAATAAATAGGGGCTATCTGTTTCAATCATTAACCGATTATCTGGTATCAGTTTTACTAGTTCAAGTAAGTGTTGTCCTCTGCGTTCATCGCATATCCAGCCGGTTATACCAATATGTAAATCAAGTGCTAAACAACGTTCTAGCTCTTCTTGATTACCGGTAAAGCAATGCAATACCGCATTCGGTAATTGCTTGATATAAGGCTTTAGTAACTCTACAAAACGCTGGTTTGCGTCTCGTTCATGCATGAACACAGGTAATTGACATTCAACGGCAAGCTCTAGCTGTTGTAGAAATGCTTTTTCTTGCTCTGCTGGTGTTGAAAAGTTGCGGTTAAAGTCTAATCCACACTCTCCAATAGCTTTCACCTGTGGCTGCGCAGCTAGCTTTTTCAGCTGAACTAAGCTGTGTTCAGTAAAGTGGCTAGCATCGTGTGGATGAATGCCTGCAGTACTATAGATAAAGTCAGGGTAGGTCTTTGCTAAGCTAAGTGCTTGCTCACTTTCTGTGATATTAGTGCCGGTTACAATAAGTTGTTTTACACCTACTTGTTTGGCGTTGTTAATCACCGACTCTAGATCTTTGTCAAAGCGCTTATTGGTTAAATTAATACCGATATCAATCATAACGGTTAATCACTCTGTTTTGATTGTTTGTGAATTGTATTTTCTACCTCTTCATCATCTTCTGGTTTTTTTACATAAAAACGAGCAAACAATAATCCCAATTCAAATAAAATCAACATAGGTACGGCTAAGAGTGTTTGTGAAATTACATCGGGCGGAGTTAATAACATGCCAAAGACAAACGCGGCGACCACAATGTAAGGGCGTTTTGCTCTTAACGCTTCGGGTGTTGTCGCGCCTGTCCAACATAAAACTAAAGTGGCAACGGGTATTTCAAAGGCTAAACCAAAGGCAAAAAACAGTTTTAATACAAAGTCTAAGTAACTACTTATATCGGTGGCAATTGTTACGCCTTCAGGAGCGGTGCTAGTAAAGAAGGAGAAAGCCAAAGGAAATACCACATAATACGCAAACACCATGCCTAGATAAAATAAAAGCGCACTACTGATCACTAAGGGGGCAATAAGTCGGCGCTCATGCTTATATAAGCCGGGGGCAATAAAAGCCCATACTTGGTGCAAAATAGCGGGTATTGCGACAAAAATAGATAATACGATAGTTAGTTTAATCGGTGTAAAAAAGGGCGTGGCAACCCCTGTTGCAATCATGCTTGAGCCAATAGGTAATTGGCTAGTCAGTGGAATAGCAATATAGTGATAAATATCGTTAGCAAAATAAACCATGCTAAAAAATATCACCAATACCACGATCACCACTTTCAGAATGCGATCTCTTAACTCTAAAAGGTGAGTAATTAATGGCAAGCTATGTTGCGTTTGATCTGACGATTGCTCGCTCATTAGTTATTTATCCTGCTGAGAAACGTGGCTTGAAGATGAGTGGACTGATTGCTCTGCTTCAGTTGCTGGCGATCTAGTCGCTGAACTTTTATCAAATCTATTATCTGAAGGAGAGTGTTGTGATTGTAGACTCTGTTCCGTGGTTTTATCTTGTGCTTGCTCTATAGCCGGATTTTTAGAGTCGAGGCTTTCTTTTTTAGTTGGGGGTTGTGCATTGATTAAGTCATCTACATTATTTTTGTAGGGATGGGTTAATTCGCTGACACTATTTTTCATTTCATCAATGGAAGCTTTTAAATCAGGATCTAGTTTATCCAGCCCTTGTTTGCTGGCTTTGATCATATTTTCATTCATTTCATGTAATTCAAGCTCTTGTGAAATCTCATTTTTCACTGAATTAGCCATACTTTTGGCCGTATTGACCCATTTCATTACCGTACGAATGGCAATAGGTAAGCGTTGTGGGCCTAATACTACTAATCCAATTATAGAGATCAACATGATCTCCCAAAAGCCAATATCAAACATTAATTAAAGTACCTTTTACTGAGCAATTTAGCGGCTGTAATACTCTTACAGACTGACTTGCATGACTGAGTCATTTTGATTAATCACCGAACGCATTGCCAGTTAGCAAACATATTATCTATCGTTAAACACATCATCTATCACACAAAACAGGAACAATGATTAGATGATAAGTCCATTAAACAGCGACAGAGAAGCATCGGAGATTAATCTTTTAGTCACTTTTTTCTGTTTCAGTTTTCTTCTGCTCAGATTTTAAATTTGCATCCGGTTTTTTTTCTAACTCAGTCGGTGTTGAGTCTTCGTCTTTAATCGCTTTTTTAAATCCTTTGATTGCACCACCAAGATCACCACCAATACCGCGTAATTTTTTTGTGCCAAATAAAACAATAACAATCACAGCAATAATAATTAACTGCCAAATTCCGATACCGCCCATAATCTATTTCCTATATGTAATGATGTTGTTAAAAATAAAGTGATTAAAAATAATACAAATTATTCAATAGCCTTTCTTATCGGCTATCGAACATATTAAAGCTTGTTGCTAAAACGCCACGCAATTACCCATGATATTACTGCGGGTAAGGCAAAATACAAGTTAAACCTACCCTCTGATTGTAAATAGAAAAGTGCAGTGATGATACTCAACGTGATCGCCAGTGATGTTATCACTTGGTTTTTGTTATTTTTTTGTTGCTGATCATTAAAGCGTTGCATTAATAGTTGCTGCTGTTGTTGGATCTGTTTGCTTTGCGCTAAATTGTGATAAACCAACTCTGGAATATCAGGCAATTTTTCTAACCAGAACGGCGCTTTTAATTTAATTTTATTGAGCAGTGTTTTAGGACTTACCTGTTCACGCATCCAGTTTTCTAAGAAAGGTTTTGCAGTATCCCATAAATCCAGTTGTGGATATAACTGACGACCTAATCCTTCGATATAAAGTAAAGTTTTTTGCAATAACACGAGTTGTGGCTGTACTTGCATGTTGAAGCGTCGAGCTGTATTAAACAGATTGATTAGTACTTGAGCAAATGAAATCTCTGATAGCGGTTTTTCAAAAATAGGTTCGCAGACGGCGCGAATGGCAAATTCAAACTCTTCTACAGGTGTGTCAGCAGGTACCCAACCAGAATCAATATGCAGTTGTGCAACTTGTCTGTAATCACGATTAAAGAAAGCTAAGAAATTCTCTGCCAAATAGCGTTTATCTTCATTGGTTAATGTCCCAACAATGCCGCAATCTATGCCTATCCACAAAGGATCTTCTGGATGTTCGTAGGAAACAAATACATTACCTGGGTGCATATCCGCATGAAAAAAACTGTCTCTAAATACCTGGGTAAAGAAAGCTTCAACACCGCGCTCCGCTAGTAATTTAAGATCAGTGTTTTGTGCTTTTAATGCCTCAATATCTGAAACGGGAATACCATAGATTCGTTCCATTACTAATGCATCTTTAGTGCAGTAGTCGGAATATATTTCAGGAACGTATAATACTTTAGAATTTAGAAAGTTCCGTCTCAATTGAATGGCATTGGCACCTTCGCGCATTAAATCCAATTCATCAATAATCGTTTTTTCGTATTCTTTGATCACTTCAACAGGGCGCAGGCGTCTTGCATCCTTAACAAAACGCTGCACTAAGGCAGCTAACCATTTCATTAATTGAATGTCAGCGGCAATAGTTTTTTTAATGCCAGGGCGAGTCACTTTAATGACTACTTCTCTGCCATCTTCTTTTAAAATAGCCGTATGAACTTGGGCGATAGAAGCTGAAGCTAATGCGACTTTATCAAAGTCATCAAAAATCTCATCGATTGGACGCTGAAAGGATTTTTCTATTTGCTTTATTGCTAAGTCACCACAAAAAGCAGGGACATTATCTTGTAAATGCGCCAGTTGATCTGCATAAATTGGGGCTAACAAATCACGACGAGTTGATAACATTTGTCCTAATTTTATGTAGATAGGCCCTAGAGATTGTAAGCTTAAACGTAAGCGTTCAGGTAAATCCATGTCTTGATGTTGATTTCGTAACCAAAATAAACACAAACGTAATAACCAATAACTCTTAGGTATTTGCGCTTTTGGAACTAATTCAATTAAACCGTACTCAATAAAGGTCTTATTAATTTGGTACAAACGCGATAATTCTTTTATTTTAATCATCTATCTTCCAGCTAACTTGTTAGCATATGGTTAATTTGCTCTATTTATTGGTGTACTGGTTTAACTTTAACAACAGTTTATCCGCTTGCTTATCTAGCGTTTTTACTTGTTCACAAAAATAGGCAACCTCTAAGCCACTAGGGGCAAGTTTAACCTCTTCGGTAATATAGAGCGCCGTTTGTGTTTCTATATTCATTAACTGTTGCTGAACACTCTGCTGAATTTTTTTGGCGTGGTAACAAAACTTATGAGCAATCACATCTCCGACTTTATGCGATAAGTGCTCTTCCCAATCTATCTCCATATCTGTTAATAGTTGTGCAAACTGTTGCACTAATTGAATATCGCCTTCAACTTCTAATTGTCCAGTTTTAATCAAGTGAGTTAATTGATGATTATCTTGTAATTTAGGTAACGCACTAGCACTGACGCGAATAAAGCAATCAGGATCGCCGGAGAACTTATTGAGTATATCAATTTGTTGCGATGAGATAACAAAATACAAAGGGAAATTAAGCTCTTTTAAACTAACGCCAATAATAGTGCCATTAAGTTGTTTCCGTTTTATGACAGCGCTGCTATCTAATTGATGTAATTGATTTACACCTGTTTCTAATAAACCGCAAAGCAAGTTATTTAATGGCATATTGAGTCTCGTTGTAAAAGGGTTTCATCTGTTATTACATTGTCTCGAATAACACGCTTAATATTTATAACCACGGTGTAAAGCCACAATACCTGCGCTTAAATTAAAGTATTCAGTCCCTTCAAATCCGACATTTTCCATCATCTCTTTTAGCTCTTCCTGACCCGGATGCATACGAATACTTTCAGCAAGATATTGGTAACTTTCGCTATCATTCGCAATCAATTTACCTAATTTTGGCAGAATATTAAAAGAATAGAAGTCATAGAATTTTTTAACCGGAGTGTAAATAGGTTTTGAAAACTCTAACACTAATAAACGACCACCTGGTTTTAAAACTCGGTAGATAGAGGCGAGTGCTTTGTCTTTATCCGTCACATTACGTAATCCAAAAGCAATGGTAATCAAATCAAAATGATTATCAGGGAAGGGTAGTTCTTCTGCATTTGCTTGCACATAACTGACATTGCCTTCAATGCCCATGTCGCGTAACTTTGTACGGCCAACTTTCAGCATAGAATCGTTAATATCAGCTAAAACCACATCACCTTTAGGACCCACAATACGAGAAAATTTTGCTGTTAAATCGCCAGTGCCGCCTGCTAGGTCTAATACTTTTTGGCCTTGACGGACACCAGAGCAATCAATAGTAAAACGTTTCCAAATGCGATGAATACCCATTGATAACACATCGTTCATAATGTCATATTTAGCAGCAACAGAATGGAATACGTCTGCAACTAGTTCCACTTTCTTATCTTCTTCAACGGTTTTAAAACCAAAGTGAGTCGTGTTGTCTGGCTTTTCTTGCATGGTTATCTCTTTACCTTAAGGATAAAATTATTGGGTATTATGTTCAAACTACCTGAAGATATTGAGTTCAGCAAGGCGCAAGCTAATACAGTTGTAATAAAGGCAGTTTGATTTCTTTATTTAAAATCAATGTCTTTAAATTTCTAATGTCTGTACTTTTGTATTGCGGTTTTACAAAAAGCTAAATCTACATCTTCTGTCATTCAAGTATAAATATGCCACTATGATAGCAATTTTCCTTTGTAATTGGATCTTTATTGTTTGCTCTTTTATTGATTTAAGTAGCTTATTTTCTTTTGTTTTTAATGTTACGCTTTATCACCGAAATACTGTGAATTTGCCGATATTATCAAATTAAAAGAATAACTAATTACCTTGGCAGTACGCCATCTTCAGTGCTTTTGCATGCTAGTTATAAATATTACAGGACTCTGTGCCGCTTTGATTTACTGATAAGCACACGTGAGTAGATACAATTTAATATCATAAACTTGGGAACTCCATATGTTGAAAAATATACAACCTACACAAACCGCTGCTTGGTCGACTTTACAAAATTTATTTGATGATCATGCTGAGATGCAAATATCTCAATTATTTGCTGAAAATCCAGAACGCTTTGAAACATTTTCTCGTCAATTTAATGAAGACTTTTTGCTCGATTTCTCTAAAAACTTAATAACAGAAGAGATACTAGCTAGCTTAATTGATCTTGCAAAAGAAGTAGATTTAGCGTCGGCTATCAAAGCGCAGTTTTCTGGTGAAAAAATAAATATTACAGAAGGTCGTGCTGTTTTACATACGGCATTACGTAACCGCAGTAATACGCCGGTGATGGTTGATGGCGAAGATGTGATGCCTAAAATCAACCAAGTGTTAGCACAAATGAAAACATTTTGTGAAAAAGTGCATTCTGGTGAGTGGTTGGGTTATACCGGTAAACGTATTACTGACGTGGTAAATATAGGTATTGGTGGATCTGATTTAGGTCCATTCATGGTCACTGAGGCATTACGTCCTTACAAAGTAGAAGGTATTGAAACTCATTTTGTATCCAATGTTGATGGTACGCATATTGTTGAAACGTTAACAAAAGTAGACCCAGAAACGACGTTATTTTTAATCGCGTCTAAAACCTTTACTACACAGGAAACTATGACCAATGCGCATAGTGCGCGTGATTGGTTCTTAAACTTTGCGCAAGACGAAGCGTTTGTTGCTAAGCACTTTGCTGCGTTATCAACCAATGCGGATGCCGTCACTGAATTTGGTATTGATACTGCAAATATGTTTGAGTTTTGGGATTGGGTTGGCGGTCGTTACTCAATTTGGTCTGCGATTGGTTTATCAATTGCATTAACCATTGGCTTTGAAAATTACGAAGAGTTACTGGCTGGTGCTCACGAAATGGATAAACATTTTGCCAATACCGAATTTGAAAATAATATTCCTGTGTTATTAGCTGTGATTGGGATTTGGTACAACAATTTCTATGGTGCTGAGTCAGAAGCTATTCTACCTTATGACCAATATATGCATCGTTTCCCTGCTTATTTCCAACAGGGTAATATGGAGTCTAACGGTAAATGTACAGACCGTAACGGTGACCCAGTTGATTACCAAACAGGCCCAATTATCTGGGGTGAGCCTGGCACTAATGGCCAACATGCTTTTTATCAATTGATTCACCAAGGTACTAAATTAATTCCTTGTGACTTCATTGCTCCAGCTGTGAGCCATAATCCTGCTGGCGATCACCATGCTAAATTATTATCTAACTTCTTTGCTCAAACCGAAGCATTAGCTTTTGGTAAAAGTAAAATGCAAGTGGAATCTGAATTTACTGCTGCGGGTAAGTCTGCTGAAGAAGTTGCTGACTTAGTCCCTTATAAAGTATTTGAAGGTAATAAACCAACTAACTCTATTCTCGTGAAAAAAATCACACCAAGTACACTTGGTCAGTTGATTGCAATGTATGAGCAAAAGATTTTCACTCAAGGGATTATCTGGAATATCTTTACTTTTGATCAATGGGGTGTTGAGTTAGGGAAGCAATTAGCAGGGCAAATTTTACCTGAGTTGAGTAATGACGATAGTGTTGATAGCCACGATTGTTCAACTAATGGGTTAATAAATGCATGGAAAGCTTGGAAATAATTGTAAATAGTATTTAGTTTTAGTTTTACTTTTACTTTTACTTTTAATTCCCACTTCCATCTAAAGCGGCGAATGCTATCAGGTTTCTGGTTTCATTCGCCGCTTTTTACTTTATTGTCTTTTCATTAGATTGATTTACTCAGCATTGATAAATCACTACTATAGCTGCATTGTCTGAGCTAGCTGAATTAGCTAATGTAAAAATGACCAACATTTAGGAGTTAATATGAAATATCTTGTAACGGGTGCCGCTGGCTTTATTGGTAGTGTTGTTGTTGAGCGCTTGACCGCAGCGGGGCATCAGGTAATTGGTATTGACAATATTAATGATTATTACGATGTCGCATTAAAAGAAGCGAGACTACAACGTATTGAGCATGCACTGTTTGAGTTTATTAAATTAGATCTCGCCGATCGTGAAGGCATTAAAGCTTTATTTGCACAGCAGCAATTTGACCGAGTGATACATTTAGGCGCACAAGCAGGCGTTCGCTACTCTATTGAAAATCCACTTGCTTACGCTGATAGTAACCTAGTGGGCCATGTTAATATTCTTGAAGGGTGTCGTCACAACAAAGTTGGACACTTAATTTATGCTTCTTCAAGTTCTGTTTATGGTCTGAATGCTAAAGTCCCTTTCTCTACTAACGATTCGGTTGACCATCCCATTTCTCTTTATGCAGCCACTAAAAAATCAAATGAATTAATGGCGCATACCTACTCCCATCTTTACAATATTCCAACCACAGGGTTACGTTTCTTTACTGTTTATGGTCCTTGGGGACGCCCAGATATGGCCCCGTTTATCTTCACTAAAAAGATTTTAGAAGGTGAAACCATCGATATTAATAATAACGGCGATATGTGGCGTGATTTTACTTATATCGACGATATTGTTGAAGGTGTTATTCGTATTGCAGATGTTGAACCTGTTAAAAGTCCTGAATGGACTGTTGAAGCTGGCAGCCCTGCAACAAGCTCTGCACCTTATGCGGTTTATAATATTGGCCACGGCTCTCCAATTAGTTTGATGGACTTTGTACAGGCGATCGAAAGTGAGCTAGGTATTGAGGCTAAGAAAAACTTCCGTGAAATGCAAGCGGGTGATGTCTACCAAACCTACGCTGATACCAGTGATTTGTTTAAGGCAATCGGTTACACGCCAGCGGTTACTGTTAAAGAAGGTGTTGCCGAATTTGTGAAATGGTATAAAGAATTTTACCAAAAATAACTTAATAACTTTGCCAGCCGAGCTATAAGCTGCGTAGCTAACATTTAAATGATGAAATATTAGGGCTAATTGTATTAGCCCTTTTTTATTACTTAAGCATCAATGCTAAATTGCTCTCAGTACAAAAGTGGGTATGTTTGGCTGCGTTAAAACAACGAGTCGGTTGATTTATTAAACTGCTCTATCACTTGGCCTGTACTAATATCCTGCATAATATGTTCGCCCTTAGCACGCGCACTCCAAGGTAAGTCTTGTAACGGTTTTTTATGTTGCTCTTGTACATGTTTTTCATAAACGCTAACCACACTATCCTTACTTAGGTAAGGGCCTGTCCGTTTAGAATTACTATGGCCGTATAAACCTATCACCCGTGTTCCTTGTGTTGTTGCTATATGAGCCGGGCCAGAGTCTGGGGCTAATACTAGTGCCGCTTCTTTTAATACGGCAGTTAATTGTTTTAATGATGTTTTACCAATCAGATTAATGACCGGATGGTGCATTTTTCTCTCTATTGCTTCACCGAGTTTTTGTTCTCTTGGGGTTGGTGAACCGCATAACACGACTTCAAATCCTGTTTTAGCTGCATAGTCTGCGACTACTGCATAGCGAGGAATTAACCAGTTGCGTTCATCTTTACTGGCTGCAGGGCTGATCACAAACAAAGGTCGGTTTAAATGACTAACTTGATTTGCAAATTCAATGTCTGCATCGCTAAGTGGAATATTCCAAGTCGGTGTTGTTTTATCAATGCCTAGAAAATAAGCAAACTCAAAAAAGCTATCTAATACATGTTGTGAGGCCGTATCTGGGATTTTTTTATTGGTAAATAACCATTGTCCTTCTTTGGCGCGTTTACGGTTAAATCCCACTTTGTATTTTGCTTTAATACCGAGTGTTAGTGCACTTGCTCGCAGTGCTAATTGCATATGCAATAAGGCATCAAATTTTCTACCAGACAGTTGCTTCCAAATTGCTCTCATCCCCGTAAAACCGGTTTTTTTATCGAATACGATCACCTCTACATCGGGTAAGTCATGCAACAACTGTGCTTCAATTTTACCCATGATCCACGTTATTTTAGTGGTCGGCCATTGTTTTTGAATTGCTTGCACCATCGCAACAGCATGGCATACATCACCAATAGCAGAGAGACGTAGTAGACAGATAGATTTTGGTGCAGTTGTAAATAGAGGCATGTTAATATCTTATCTTTAAAGTAAATGGAATTGAGTCATGTTAAAAACTGTTGAGCAGAATAAACTATATATCGTGTTTGATGATAGCTTAATTAGCGATGATATTGAACGTTGTTTTGATGCTCAATTTTGGCTTAAACAAGATAAAGTAGTCGGCTCTGCAACAGGGCGAGGAACAACATGGTTTGTGCAATTGGCAAAAATGCAAGCCGCACTGCGTCATTATCGACGGGGTGGCTTATTTGGAAAGATAATATCAGACCATTATTTATTTAATGGCTGGCAAAAAACACGTTCAGTGGCTGAATTTCATTTGTTACAAACGTTAAAGCAGCACGATGTGAATGTTCCTAAACCTATTGCAGCGCGGGTTATTAAAAGAAACTTTTGTTATCAAGCGGATCTACTGTCAGAAAAAATACCAAATGCACAGGATTTAGTGGCGGTGTTACAACAACGCCAATTAACTGAAGTGGAATATAACGCGATTGCGATACAAATAAAAAAAATGCATCAAGCTCAGGTAAATCATACGGATTTAAACATTCATAATATTCTTTTAGATAATGATGGAAAAGCTTGGATCATTGATTTTGATAAATGTTATCAGCAACAGGGTGAAGCTTGGAAAGAAGCAAATTTACAACGCTTATTAAGATCCTTTAATAAAGAGCTTAATAAGCGTCAGATAAAATGGACTCAGGATGATTGGCTTTGCTTGTTTAACGCTTATCAACAAGCCTAATTTATTTAGTTTGCATTGCTTATTTAGTTTGTATCGCGCCTTTAGTTTGCATCGCATCGATAGTTTTCTGCAATGCGCCTTGATTTTTTTGTACAAAACTAAACGCAATTTCGCCTTGCTCAAGACGAATTTTTTTATTATCAAATAATTGCATCAAAGAGTCAGTTATTTCACTACTATCTTTGCAGATCGTACAAGCACCAAGCTCGACTAACTGCTCGGTTATTTGTTTAAAGTTAAAATAGCTTGGACCATTTAAAATTGGCTTTTTAAGCGCTGCGGCCTCTAATAAATTATGTCCGCCCACTTTATCCCCAATTAAACTGCCGGCGATAAAACAAACATCAGCGGCTCCTAATAAAACCATCATCTCGCCCATCGAGTCACCTAAGTAGAGTTGTGTATCGTCAGTAATTGCTTGTTGACTACTACGAGTAATCACTGACAAACCAGTCTGCTCTACTAGTGTTTGCACCGATAAAAAGCGCTCTGGATGACGAGGGACTAGGATTAATAATGCATTAGGTTTCTTCGATAACAGCTGCTGATGAGCTTTTATAAGTTGTTCATCTTCACCTTTATGCGTGCTGGCAGCTACCCAGACTTCTCGCTCTTGCCCTATAGAATGACGCAATAATGAAGCTTGCGTTAATTGTTCGTGATTTACCTTGATATCAAACTTAATAGAGCCGGTCACGCTGACTTGCTGTTCTTTTAACCCTAAATTCACAAAACGCTGTGCATCTTGTTTTGTTTGCGCCAAAATAAAATTAATGTTTTTAAGCAATAAACTGAAAACGAAAGGAAATTTTTTATAGCGAGCTTCAGAGCGTGCAGAAAGACGGGCATTAATAATGGTGACCGGAATGTTATTTAACTGACAACAATGTAAGGTATTTGGCCACAGTTCTGTTTCCATAATAAACAGCGCTTGCGGTTGAATAGCGCTAATAAATCCATTAACTGTAAATGAAAAGTCGACAGGCATATAACGGTGTTCAACTAACTCACCAAGTTTTTCTGCTTCTGCCGCACCTGTGCTGGTGGTTGTCGTGATTATAATTGACGCGCTTGGGTTTTGTTTTTTGAATGTTTTTATTAAAGGCGTAACAGCTAATACCTCTCCAACAGAAACCGCATGGATCCAGAACGGCGCATTTGTCGCATGCTGTAACCGAGGTGTAAATCCAAAGTGTTCCTTCCAACGTTGACCAAATTTAGGCTTGTTAGGTTTTGATTTATAAAGAGAATAAAGAAAAAGTGGGGAGGCTATCATAAGCACAAAACTATAAAACCATCGAAGAATCATTGTTACCCCTAACTGTTCAAGTAAAAATATATATCATATATAAATTCCACGATATAATCATCGATACTTAACGATTTGTTTTATTATTACGGAATATGCTGCGTATGCCTTCTCAAAAATATTTAATGTACATTTCTCAAAATTATTCCTACGCAATGCTCCGTCCGATCCAGTCTGAAATCCTCGCTAGAGGTGGTAGTGTTAAGTGGTTTTTAGAAGGCAAGGAAGTTTCTGATAAGTATTTATTAAACGATGAAATTCAATTAAATACAGTTGAAGAAGTGAATCAGTGGGGGGCCGATTTTGTTTTAGTGCCTGGCAATGTCGTACCTAGTTTCATTAAAGGGATCAAGGTGGGGTTATTTCATGGTTTTAACTCTGGCAAGCGAGGTAATGATGCACATTTTAAAATTCGTCAGTGTTTTGATATGTATTGTACTCAAGGCCCAAATACGACACAAAGATTTTTAAAATTATCAGAGCAATACCAAACCTTTACCGTTAAAGAAACGGGCTGGGCAATGCTCGATCCTCTATTTACAGCGGTTGAAAAAAATCCGTATCGTATTCAAGCAGATAACCGTCCGACAATTTTACTTTGTTCAACTTTTTCGGCAGAAACGTCGTATGCGGATGAATTGTTTCCTACTATTAAAAAATTAAGCCAATCACCTGAGTATCGTTGGTTGGTGCAATTTCATCCGAAAATGTCAGCTGATATCGTAGAAAAATATAAAGCAATACAGAACGAAAATTTGCAATTTGTTGAAACAGATGATGTTATTCCTCTATTACAAGCTGCTGATCTAATGATATGTGATACTTCGTCGATTATGATCATGTTCTTATTACAAAAAAAGCCTGTCATTGCCTACAAAAATAAAACAACAAATGACAGTTTTATCCATATAGATAATGCAAGTGATCTTGATAAAACTATCGTACAGGCCTTAAATAGTTCTGAGCAACTTTTAAATAAAATTGACCTGTATTGCTCGCAAACACACCCTTATAGTGATGGTCAATCAAGCAAAAGAGTCGTAGAGGCTTGTGAACGGTTGAAAAAAGAAGGGATTGAAAATATAAAACCTAAACCGTTAAATCTAATTCGGCAGTTAAAGCTACGCAAAAAATTAAAATATTGGAAAATATGATGAGTGTAAAAAAACATAGTTTATCAGTGATTGTTATTACTAAAAATGAAGCAGATAGGATCTCTCGTTGTCTAGAGTCAGTTAAAAATGTTGCAGATGAAATTATCGTCTTAGATAGTGGTTCAACTGATGATACTGTTGCTATCTGTCAACAATATACTGAACATGTGTTCGTGACGGATTGGCCTGGTTTTGGTAAACAAAAACAAAGGGCGTTAGATAAAGCAACCTGTGATTGGGTGTTATCAATTGATGCAGATGAAGCGTTGGATGAAAAAATGCAAGCTGAGCTATCTAAGTTACTTGCACAGCCGACTATTCAACATGATGCCTATAAACTTCCTTGGGGCGTCACTATCCATGGTAAAACCTTAAAATACGGACGAAGTGCTCGTGCTGTTTTACGTTTATTTAAAAGAGAAGGTGCTGAGTTTTCTTTGGATGAAGTGCATGAAAAAGTGATTCCAGTCGGTACCAACTTTGGGAAAATGAAAGGCATTTTATTACATTACACCCATCGTGATTTTAAACATGGGTTAGATAAATCAGCCAATTATGCTTGGTTAGGCTCACAAAAATATTTTCGTAAAGGTAAAAAATCACATGGTTTGTTGTTAGCTTTATTAAGATCCATGTGGGTATTTTTTCATATTTATGTATTAAGGCTGGGTATGTTAGATGGCAGTATCGGATTTTTAGTCGCAATGCGTTATGCTCATGGTAATTTTAATAAATATGCAGGTTTGTGGTTACTTGAGAACGACCGAAGTTGATAGACATTTAATTACTTTTAGGCATGATTTACGAAGTATATAAATTAAGATACTTAATACATATTTGAAATGGATTACATTATTAATGAAAAAACTAATTGTTGATTTAGATGGCACTATTACTAAAGCAGATACAAATGATTACATTAATGTTTCACCTAATTTAGAGGTTATTAAACAGCTTCGTTATTATAAAGAATTAGGTTATAGCATAACTATTCATACCGCTCGAAATATGCGTACTTATGAAGGTAATGTAGGAAAGATTAATATATTTACCTTACCTATTATTACTGCTTGGTTAGAAAAACACCAAGTTCCATTCGATGAAATATTAGTTGGTAAGCCTTGGTGTGGGCATGATGGGTTTTATATCGATGATCGTGCTATTCGCCCATCAGAGTTTTCTGCTTTAAGCATCAATGAAATAGAAGAGCTATTGGCTAAGGAAAAGCAATGTTCTTGATTATGTCGGGTGATTATATCACTCAAGAACTACGTTCAGAATTTGGTAAAATTCCTCCATCATTTTTGCCACTAGGTAATAGGCGTTTATTTCAGCATCAAGTAAAATCAGCGCCAGAAAATAAAAAAATATTTCTGAGTCTACCCGAAGGTTTTACTCCTGATAATCATGATTTAACTTGGCTTGCTCTGCACAATGTAACTATTCTAAAAATTCCTGAAGGCTTATCGCTAGGCGAGTCTTTAGTATCTGCATTAAATTTAGCCGAATATGATAATCAGGTCTCATTAAGTATTCTTTTTGGTGATACCTTATTACCTAACTTGCCAAGCAATGAAAATATTATTTCTATTTCTCAAGTCGATAGTAGTTACCATTGGGCTGTTGTTAATAATGATAATAGTATTTGGCTAAACACTAGTGAGGGGGGGGAAGAGTTAGACAAGCATAACGTAGTGTGTGGTTACTTTAATTTCAATCAACCTAAACAACTTGTTAGGGCACTAGTTATGGCGCATTGGGATTTTATTGAGAGCCTTAATTATTATCATAAAAAGTGTAATTTAAGCGTACTCGAGGTTGATAATTGGTTAGATTTTGGACACCTAAATACTTACTATAGATCTAAAGCAAAATTCACTACTCAACGTGCTTTTAATAACCTTGAGATTACTCCTCGTTGGATTAGAAAATCTAGTCATAAAATTGAAAAAATCTCTGCAGAAGCTAACTGGTTTGAAAATGTACCTGCTCAATTAAGAATATTTTTGCCCCAATACCTTGGTTCAATTATTACTAAAGAAAGTGCTTCTTATCAATTAGAGTACCTCCATTATACTGCGCTCAATGAACTGTATGTTTTTTCTGTTCTTCCTGAAATTGTATGGAAAAAAATACTTAGTAATTGCTTGTTTTTTATAGAAGAATGCCATAAATATAAAGCACCTAATCAATCTGCAGGTGTTGATTTAAAAGCCATGTTTCAAGATAAAACGACAGTTAGACTTAATGAGTATTGTCAGGAAATTGGCTGTACTATGGAGACTAAATGGTTGTACAATCAAAATTTAAACGCTTCATTTTCTGATTTACTACAATGTAGTGAACAATTTCTACCCCCCTCAAGTCAGCATAATAGCGTAGTTCATGGTGACTTTTGCTTTAGTAATATATTGTATGATTTTAGAACCAATAATATAAAAACAATTGATCCTCGAGGGATCGATTTAAATGAAAATTTTACTATTTTTGGTGATGGTCTTTATGATGTAGCTAAACTTAGTCATTCAATATTAGGGTTATATGATTGGATCATAGCAGAATACTATGAAGTTGATATTAAGCAGAATAGTATTCAATTTACACTCGACGTGCCAAATTCAATTAATGGTATCCAATCCTTATTTTTAACATTAGTGAATGATAAGTTTAATCTAACAAGTAATGCTTTATACGCAATGCAAATACAGCTATTTTTATCGATGTTACCTCTACATAGTGACGATAAAAAAAGGCAACAAGCATTAATGGCCAATGCATTTAGGTTATACAAAATAATTAAAGAGGTTAAATAATGATCGTTATCCCAATGGCTGGATTAAGTTCTCGTTTCTTTAAAGCTGGATATAAAAAACCAAAATATATGCTTGAAGCTCATGGCAAGTCTCTTTTTGCACATGCTGTAAATAGCTTTTCTGAGTATTTTCAAACAGAAAGTTTTTTATTTATCGTTCGTGATATTTTAGGGACGGTTGAGTTTATCAAAAATGAGATCGCTGTTTTAGGAATAAAAGAAGCACATATTTTTATTTTGGATAAAGAGACAAAAGGGCAAGCAGAAACTGTCTACCTTGGTTTGCAATCAATAGCTAATAGTGAAGAAGCAATCACTATTTTTAATATTGATACATTTAGACCAGCATTTAATTACCCTAAGAATATCGAACATTGGGATGGTTATTTAGAGGTATTTGAAGGGGAAGGTGATAATTGGTCATTTGCAAAGCCAGAATCTAGCAACAGCACTAAAGTCATTGAAACAGCAGAAAAACGAGCTATTTCAAACTTGTGTAGTACAGGTTTATATTATTTCAAAAGTATCACTATTTTTAACCGAGCTTATAATAATTATATTGCAAAACCAGAAAGCGAATGGGAAAAAGGAGAATTATATATTGCACCTTTATATAATTATTTAATTAAAGATAGTAATGAAGTTCACTTTCATTTAATTGATCGAACTGACGTTATTTTTTGTGGAGTTCCTGATGAATATATCGCTTTTTTAGAAGGTTAACCAACATGGAGGCAAGATTTGAAAATATCAGTGTTGTAGTGCAAGGCCCGGTACAATCTTCTCAAGCTCGTAAGCAACAAGAAGGTATAACAGAAAAATGTTTATTAAGTATTCGTAAGTATTTACCCGGTGCGACTATAGTCCTTTCTACTTGGAAAGGGCAGGATATTAGTCATCTAGAGTACGATAAATTAGTGCTAAGTGTAGATCCCGGACAAAATAAGGATGGTTATTGTCCTGTTAATTATCATCGTCAAGTGCTGTCTACAAAAGCTGGACTTGCAGTTGTAACTACGCCTTATGCGATGAAATTAAGAAGTGATAATTTTCTTATTGGAAATGAATTCGTTAATATTCAAAAGGTATTTTCAAAAAAATCTAAACAATATAATTTTTTTTCTGAAAAAGTCGTAATAAATAGTAACTTATTTCGTCGTACTTCTAATGGCCACAAAGTGATTTTCAATGCGAGTGATTTTTTTTATTATGGTTTAACTTCTGATTTAAAGCTTATCTGGGAACAGCCTCCTTTTGAGGAACAGCGGTTTTCACAAGTATTATTAGATAAAAGTTTGCTGCGTAAAAATGGATATAAAGCTTTAGAGGCGGAACAAGTATATTGTCAAATATGGATGAGAAGATTAACTAAAGATTCACCATTAATGGTCCATCGTTATGATTCGACTAAACAGGACTTAAATTTTTGGGATGAGTTTTTAGCAAATAATATTATTATTGCAGATCCTGAAGTTATGGGCTTAGGTTTGAGAGATGCCTCTATTCGAAAAATAAAAAGAGCAAATGAATATAGCCACATAGATTGGTTGGAGCTCTATAAGAAATATTGTAACAAAAAACAAAAAATCCCTTTTTCAAAAGCACAGCTAGGGCTATCGATAAGAAGATTTTTTAAACTGCCCATTAGTAAACTTTATACTGATCTTAAATTGATTTTGAAATAAATATAATGGAGAAAAATTAATCTTATTCTGGACGATTTAATGCTATCAATATTTTTAGATAGTTTTAGAACAATTAAAGCAAAATTACTGTTAGCTATTTAGAGCCAATGCTTTTTAAAATATTCACTCATAAAAAATGAGCTATTTATTTTTATGGAATAGCTAGAGTTACTTAAAAGTAACTCTATAACATTAAGGTACGTTATACTTTTTCCGTTTTAACTGACGAATCTTTGCTTCAAAATAAACGGGAAAGATGTATTTTAGACGATTAATAAACAACTTAAATCTAAGTATATATGCAGGTTCTATATTAAAAGTTGGGTCACAATATTTTTTGTAAAGATCTTGCCACTCATGAAAGTAGATATGAGCACACTTTCCTCTTTCTCTTGATATTCTGACTTTCCCATTAGAAAATTTCTCACCTAAATTAAGTCCGATTTCTTCAGGTGACGATATAATTACATTATTTGCATAACAGATATCTGATTGTTTAGTTTTCTCTTTATTGTTGTCTAATAGGTGTTCAAGTGTAATTGATGGTTCAAATTTTTGTAATGATCGTAACCAGAATAATTGAGTACAATCAGTTATATAATTAGGGTGTGATGGACTTAAATCGTGTTCAGATTTCTTTTTATAATCTTTGACTAAAGGCAAATCCCATAACGTGAGCAAATCATCAGTTAAACCGAAATAAAAAAAGTCGCTTAAATGAAAAGCTACTTTTTGTCCTTTAGCGTACTTTCTAGTAAATGCATTCGCTGTAACAACTCTTTCTTTAAGAAATCTATATTTATTACTTCGAGCAGGGAACTGTGTTTGTAATGATATAAAGTTATTAGATGTTAGATAATTATCACTTCTTAATTTGATTGCATACTTGGTTTTTACTCGTTTAAGACCTTCTAAAGTTGAAACAATTTGCCTATTATTATTATAATATTTAGGTGAGCCATCTTTATTGTATTTACGAATATTCTGACCTGGATCCTCACATAAAACTAATTCATCATAATCTAGTCCATCTAAATTTTGATTGTGCCATGTAGATAAAATTATTTTTGCACCAGGTAAGTAGTTACGGACTGAATTAAGGCACTTGTTAGTAATACCTTGTTCTTGTCCTCTGCTTCCTAAACTTTGCACCGGCCCTTGAACTACGACACTAATGTCAGTATAGGTTTTATTTTTCATAATTACTTCTTTTTCTGTGGATATTTATTATCAATGTCATGTGAAATTATCCAATAATGTACGTGAGTATATTTCAATTAATTATTTCAATTAATTATTTCAATTAATTATTTTAATTAATATTGTTAAGCTAATAATTTAGTAAAGAATGCTAGGTGCTCTTTAATAGTATTTTGTGCATGGAACTCGTGGTCCAGACGTTGTTGTGCGGCAATACTCATTGATTGAATTAGTTCTTTATTATTAATTAGCTTATTCATTGCATCTGCAAACTCTTGAACATTTCCGGCTTCCGCGATGAAGCCAGTTTTACCATCTA
Source organism: Psychromonas arctica DSM 14288 (assembly GCF_000482725.1). Classification (GTDB taxonomy): domain Bacteria; phylum Pseudomonadota; class Gammaproteobacteria; order Enterobacterales; family Psychromonadaceae; genus Psychromonas; species Psychromonas arctica. The sequence continues at coordinate 182,737 of NZ_KI519477.1, read as the reverse complement.
CAACAAGTTCAGGTGAGCCTCCTGTTGTTGTTACGACGGATGGAGTCGCATTTGCCATTGCTTCAATAATTGTTCTAGGTAAACCCTCGCCACTAATTGATGGTTGAACCTGAAAGTCTGCCATTGTCATTAATGACGGAATATCTGTTCTATGCCCAATATAGTGGATACGTTCACTCATTGGACTTGCTTTGATCTCATCAAAATATGGTTCAAATCCACTACCAGCTAAAATCAAATGAAAATCTGGGTTTGTAATAGAATGGGTTGCTTGTAATAAAAGAGAAATACCTTTGCTGGGCCTTACATGTGCGGCACAAACAGCAATAATATGTTCATCTGTTAAACCAAATTCACTACGTAGTGTAGGTGCAACTTGATACCACTCTAGCTTGTGGCCTTTATAAATAGTCACAACATTGTTTTTATTTTTCCAAACTCGTTGAACAACATCTCTTTCTACTGCTTTTGAAACACATACAATTCCGTCAACCCGAGGGTGTAACTGAGTTAAGTAAGCCGATGGGTCATGACGATACAAGCCGCCTGTAGTGCCTCGATAGACAACTAATTTAGCTTTAGTCCCAATACATGCAAATGCAGCGTTAGGGATTGTTTTAGAATTAAACGCATAACAAATGTCAATGTTGTTTTCTTGTAACACTTTACGAATTTTTTTGATCGTAGTAAGGCATATTTTTTTCGAAGGATAACCATCAATGACATTGACACCACAAGTAATGAATCTCTCTTTATAAGGGCTATCTCCTTGTGTCATAACTGTTACATGATGACCTTGATTTACCATCTCAATAAACATTTCAGCTTCAGGTCTTACACTGTTCCAAGCATGCTTATATGAACTGCAAACGAGAATTTTCATCGTACTACCTTATTTTTATCAGAAACAGATACCTGATTTGTATGAAAGAAGACTGCGTAAAATATTATCGTATACATTAAGTAATGCAGCATTCCAGAATGATGATTTATATAATTTTGAGTCAAGCAATAGCCCATGACAAGTATAATATGTGCAATACCTAGTTGTGCAAAAACACTATTTTTAACATTTCTTTTCGCTATGAAAAAGTATAAAGGGGAACAAAAGAACAGCATTAATGTTGTTAAGCCAATAATTCCTTTTATAGATAGCTCTTCAATGTAACTATTATGCAGCCTACCAAATTTAAGGACAATAGGGGCAACTAACTTCTTGTCAACTAGAGCTTGGTTATATTTTTGTCTGTCCTTGTAACCCGTACCAAAGATTGGATTTTCTATAAAATTATAGACGCCACTTTTCCACATCTCTATACGTGCGCCAAGAGATGAGTTGCTATTATTTTGTTCGCTATACTGAGTGATATCTTGAACTGCTTTCTTAATGCGTTTATCTACAATGTCATAAGAAACTAAGCTGCTACTCATAAGTATTATTGTTAAGGTTACCCCTACTTTTACAGAAATTAATTGACGGTTGACTATTAACAACCAAATGATAACAAAGGGCGCTATGATCCAACTCCCACGAGAACCTGACAGCATACTTGCCAGGATACCAAAAAATGCACATATTAAAGCGATTATTACCAATTTAGATTTTTTGTCTTTGAAGTGTTGAATAGCAATAATTAAAGAAAAAATACCAAGTGACATAGCAATATTACCGGATTGAATAATCATGTATCCAAAACCATCGAATGCTCGTATATGTAAAACTTGATAGTGATACAGAGCAATCAACCCACTGATGAAAGAGCCTGTTAAAATTCCTATAAAAACCCACTCCTTTTTCGGAGGAAAACTCAATAGAAGAATAAAAGCAGGAAGGATAAAAAGCGTTCGACTAGGCATATCTAAGTTACTGAGTTTACCACCTAATATTAATAGTGATAAAGCAGTAACCAATGCATAGCAAATGAATGAAAAACCAATTTTGTAAAACTCAGAAGGTAATCTGTTTTTTAAGGTTATAGGTAAAATTAACAAAGAAATAATGCATAGTAGAATAGCAATGTAAGAATAACTTTTTCCTGACACAAGTAATGTTAAGGAGTATAGGAAAGTTAAGAAAGAAGTGAGGAAAGTTAAATTCTTAGTAGTCATTAAATGGCTCTTTATTAAATTGTTTATATTTTTAATCTGTAAGTTTTAAACAAAACCTACTCTTTACGATATTTTAATTAAATAGGTTTACTTAGGTGATTTTAGGTTTCACTTGAATTTTCTTATTGGAATTATATGGGCCATATAGAGATTACTCTGATTATATGTGGAATATGCAATCGCTTCATTTTAGTGCATGATACGCATAGTTAAAAGAGATATCAGTGTTTTATCTATATCTCCTAACCAATTAATGAATTAAACCATTTTAATGAGAGGAATAAGCATGCCCACATTCAAGTTAATAGAAATAGCAGAAACAAAGCAACGATTACAAAATGAAGAAGCTATTCTTGTGGATACTCGCGATCTTCAATCTTATACAGCGGATCATGTCGAAGGTGCATTCAATTTAAACAATGATACGTTGAAAGAGTTTTTCGATAAAGTTGAGTTTGATACGCCTGTTTTTGTGGTTTGTTATCATGGTAATAGCAGTAAAGGTGTAGCTCAATATTTAGCTGAGCAAGGTTATGAAGACACTTATAGTGTGGAAGGTGGGATGGCAATGTGGCGTCAACTATTCCCAATAAATTAATCGCATAGTTTAATTGTAATAGCTTAATTGTAATAGTTTAATTGTAATAGTTTAATTGTATAAGTTGCTGGTATAGGCTGGTGGCGTAGAACTATAAAATAGATTATTCACCTTCCTGAACGAATCAGTTAAATAAAAAAGATAAAATAAAGGTTATTTATGAGTGTAGTAGATACAGATAGCATCGATGCAATTGGTATGGAGAAAGAAGCGAAACGAGTCTTTTTAAGTATTATTGATTCATTAGTGTGGGACCATGACGACGTTCATCTGTTTACGTTACAAGAAAAAATTAATACATATCTGTATTTCATTGAGTCAGGTGAATTAGTTAATGCTTTTCCAGATGCCGAAGGATTTGATATAGCAATTGAATTAATTCTCAAGCATATGCCTACAGATCAAGCGATTACTTTTTTTGATAAAACCACACAAGTTCTTTTAGACAAGGGCATTATCTTTGTTTTTGGGCCAAATAAAAATGCAGGTTACGCAGAGCAACATAGTTAAGCTTGCACTTATCCCAGATAAGGGGCATTGATTTATCCTTATCTGGATCTTATTTCTTTCAGCTTCTCTTCTTAGATTGATCTTTATTTTGTTTAAATATGTGATCAAATTTTAACTTTACCATTGCCCCTGCTCTGGGTATTTGGGATAATCCGCGCCTCATATGTCCGCAATTTTCATTAATTCAAAATGTAATCAGGAGAAACAGATGCCTTCTCGTCAAGAGTTAGCTAACGCAATACGCGCCCTTAGTATGGATGCTGTCCAACAAGCCAATTCAGGTCACCCAGGCGCACCAATGGGTATGGCTGATATTGCGCAAGTTTTATGGACGGATTTTTTAAAGCATAATCCGACTAATCCAAACTGGGCTGATCGCGACCGCTTTATTCTATCTAACGGCCACGGTTCAATGCTTATCTACTCTCTACTGCATTTAACAGGTTATGATTTATCAATTGAAGATCTTAAAAACTTCCGTCAATTACATTCAAAAACACCGGGTCACCCAGAATATGGTTACGCACCAGGTGTGGAAACAACAACCGGGCCATTAGGCCAAGGTATTACTAATGCCATTGGTATGGCAATTGCTGAACGTTCTTTAGCGGCTTCTTTTAATAAAGAAGGTCACGACATTGTTGACCACCATACTTACACTTTCCTAGGCGATGGTTGTTTAATGGAAGGTATTTCCCATGAAGCTTGTTCTTTAGCGGGTACGTTAGGTCTTGGTAAACTGATTGCTTTCTGGGATGACAACGGTATCTCAATCGATGGTGATGTAGAAGGTTGGTTCACAGACGATACACCTAAGCGTTTTGAAGCTTACGGATGGCAAGTGATTTCTGTTGACGGGCATAACCCTGAAGAAATTAAAGCGGCTATCATTTCTGCAAAAGCTGAAACCACTAAACCAACCATGATTTGTTGTAAAACGATTATTGGTTTTGGCTCGCCTGCTAAGCAAGGTACACACGATTGTCACGGCGCACCATTAGGTCACGATGAAATTGCTGCAACACGTAAAGCATTAGGTTGGAATCATGGTCCATTTGAAATTCCTGCCGATATTTATGCCGGTTGGGATAACAAAGTACAAGGTCAAGCTGCAGAGCAATCTTGGGATGAAAAATTCGCAGCTTACGCAGCGGCTTATCCTGAACTAGCTGCTGAATACAAACGTCGTGTTAATAACGAGTTACCTGCTGAATGGGAAGCTAAGTCTTCTGCTTACATTGCTGACTTACAAGCTAACCAAGGTAATATCGCTACGCGTAAAGCTTCACAAAACTGTATCGAAGCTTACGGTGCAATCTTGCCAGAGCTATTAGGGGGTTCAGCTGATTTAGCGCCATCTAACTTAACCATGTGGTCTGGTACGAAAGCGATTACGGCTGATGATGCAACGGGTAACTATATACACTATGGCGTACGTGAGTTTGCAATGGTGGCTATCATTAACGGTATCGCACTACATAAAGGCTTTGTACCTTACGGCGCAACATTCTTAATGTTCATGGAATATGCACGTAACGCGCTACGTATGTCTGCAATAATGAAGCAACGTTCGATTCAAGTGTTTACGCATGACTCAATCGGTTTAGGTGAAGATGGTCCAACTCACCAACCTGTAGAGCAAATTGCAAGCTTACGTTTAACACCAAATATGAATACATGGCGTCCATGTGACAGCGTTGAATCTGCTGTTGCTTGGAAATTTGCGATTGAATCTGTGGATGCACCGTCATCACTTATCTTTAGCCGTCAAAACTTGAAACCACAAGCACGTGACGCACAGCAATTAGCTGACGTTGCGAAAGGTGGTTATGTATTGATTGATTCAGCAACACCAGCTGAAATCATTCTAATTGCTACAGGTTCTGAAGTTCAGTTAGCGGTTGAATCTGCTGCTGAATTAACAGCACAAGGTAAAGCGGTACGTGTTGTATCTATCCCTTGTACTGAGCAATTTGAATTACAATCAGCAGAGTACAAAGAATCTGTATTACCAGCAGCAGTGACTAAACGTGTTGCTATTGAAGCTGGTATTGCTGATTACTGGTACAAATACGTTGGCTTAAACGGTGCAGTAATTGGTATGACAACATTTGGTGAGTCAGCGCCTGCCGATCAACTATTTGAAATGTTTGGTTTCACTGTTAAAAACGTAGTAGATACAGCTAACGCTTTATAATTAGTTAATCTATTTAGTTTTTTAAAGTTTTAAAAGCCGCGCTTAACTAGTTGATAGTTAACCGCGGCTTTTTTATTTTATTTAGCTTAATGATAAAACAGCAAGTAAAGCTTAATCTGTAGGAGTTAGTGAGTAATGGTAAATGATTGTGATATTACCTTTGTAATCCAGGGACGAGTAGTAGATTTAACAAAAGAAACTATCGCATCTATTCGTAGGCTATTTCCGGGAAGTAAAATCTTTTTATCAACATGGAAAGGGCAATGCCTCGACGGTTTTTTTGTAGATAAGATCATAGAGAATGATGACATCGGACCAACGGTCATTAAATATAATAAACACTCTAAGCCACATACGGTTAATGTTAACCGTCAAATAATATCATCAATCAATGGCTTAAAAGCCGTTAATACAAAATTTTCTGTAAAAATTAGAAGTGATAATAAATTAACAAGTCGAACAATGATGGATTATTTTGGTGTTTTTGATCATAACCGAGACCCTGCATATTCATTATTTGAAAATAGGATTGTAACATCTAATTACTTTGCTAAAGAATACACGCAAGGGCTTAAAGTTCCTTTTTTTATCTCTGATTTTTTTCAATTTGGATTAACTAAAGATCTGAACAATTTATGGGATATCACATTATTTGATGATTATATTTTTAACGATGAATTTTTGGGGAAGCTACAGCATGAAAATCTGCCTTATAGACAACACCATATCGAACAGAAACTATGGTTAAAATTTATCAATAAGCATAGAACAGTGCTGCTTAAGAATAAATTTGGTGATGCTGATTCAGTGAAGTTATCTTATAAATTAATGCTTAACAATGTTGTTATTGTCGATGGAAGTTTACTTGGATTGTCAGTGCCAAAACGTCTGGAACAACATGATGGATTTCCTTACGAAAACTTTACTCACTTACGTTGGCATTACTTATATAAAAAATATCTTAATATGCCTATCAATGATTCTAAAAAAATAGTTATTAAGTGGTCCATTGCCAAGTATTATTCATTTCTTAAATCGGGCTTAAGAACTAAATTAAAAGATAGAATAAGGTATATTTCTTCATCGTTTAAACCTTAACTTTTTAAACTCAACGTAAATTAACTACGAAGGCGTGAAGATAAAAGAGTGCTAGGCTATAATGGGTACGGGTAACGTATTTTAGCTTTAAGGGAGAACTATATTAATGGCCTAAACCTGTTATATTTTCTTTTTGCACTCGCTTTCTTTGTTTTATCTTGTTTAAATAGCGAGCTCGCTATTTCTCTCTCCAGATTAAAAACTCTAATTAAAAATAATAGTAAACAAAAAACTATCGCGTAAATTGTGTTTATTTGCAATATTCAATGCGAGGAGCGGGTTAGGATTAAAATGTTCTAGAAAAGTAGTGTTTATATTAAATTACTAAGCAAATGATTATTATTTAGGTTGTCATTTATTTAACAGTTCAACTTATAATTACTCTTATTATGGGCTATGGAATGATTTTTCTTTATTGATAGGTTCTCAATTTATGCATTTACAAGAAATAGAAAAAAAAATAACTAATATGGACGTAAAATCAGAATTCATATCAAAAAAAGATGGGCGAATAACAACTATATTTGAGTCATTATATGTTTTGAAAAAATTTGCACCAAATAAAGTCCATAAAAACGAATGGGTTATAGAGTACGATGTTATAGCTCATTTAAAGAATAATAATGTTTTAGCGCCTAGTTGTTACGGATATAGAATCGATAACAGTGGTGCTTATTTATTTAAAGAATATGTTCCAGGACAACCGCTAGAAAATTACACTAAAGAGACTGCGCTACAATTAGCGCTTATGTTTTCTAAATTCCACGCAACGGGCGTTGTCACATGTGATGCTCATAATGATAATGTTATCCAGACTCTTAGTGGTGAGCTTCTTTTTATTGATTTCGGTAAAGCAATTATATTCAAAAAGAAAAATTTATTATTCTATTTTAAAGCGGCTAGAGAAATTTTCTTTATAAAAACAAAAATAATAAAAGATAACGTAACATATCAAGATTTTTTAAAGTCTTATATAGCGCAGCAACCTGATAAGCAAAGACGGATATTACGAACTTTTTTTGCAGGATGTAATAGCATCTTACATTTACGCGAAAATTTTCGCCAAAAATATAAAAAAAGCAAATAAATCAAGCCCAATTACTATTGAGATAATCCTTTTTTGATTATCTTTAACATAAGCTCGCGTTAACTATTTTCTTATTTTATTCGCATTTTTGCGAAGGCCTTGGTGTTTAATGCTGTTATTAAAGCCAAAAGAAAATTGACCATGAAGGCATGAAAATAAAAGAAGGTTAGGTCAAAAGCCGAAACTAAAACCTAATTTATTGCCAACTGTCTTGAAAAACACCGCCAAGGAAAAGGAAAATAACTTTAACTGTTTTATTGGTTAACTTCGTTGTTAATACTATTTATTTTTGCACAAAAAAAGAGAGCCTTAGTATCACTGAGGCTCTCTTTTAACTATTATTTTAATCTAAGCTTAAATAACTTTACGATATTAAGCTTGTAGTAAGTCTGCTAACTGTTTATCTAATTTTATTTGGTCTAGTGTAAAGTTACGAATACCTTCTGATAACTTTTCTGTTGCCATTGCATCTTCATTTAGTGACCATCTAAACTGGCTTTCTGTTAAGCGAGTAACCTCTTGTTTAGTCGATTTTTTATCACTTAGCATTTGTTGTATTGGCTCGTCTCTACTTTGCAATACTGCCATTAGATCAGGGCTAATGGTTAAACGATCACAGCCTGCGAGTGCTAATACTTCTTCAACACTTCTAAAGCTTGCACCCATTACCACTGTGTTGTAACCCTGTTGTTTATAATAATTATAAATTTCAGTGACGGAAATAACACCAGGATCTTCATCTGCCGGGTAAGACGCTTTACCTGTTTGCTTTTTATACCAGTCCAGAATACGGCCTACAAAAGGAGAGATCAGGTATACGCCAGCTTCAGCACAGGCTTGCGCTTGAGCAAAACTAAATAGTAAAGTGAGGTTACAATTAATGCCCTCTTTTTCAAGTATTTCAGCCGCTTTTATACCTTCCCAAGTGGCTGCTAATTTAATTAGAATACGATCGTTTTGAATGCCTGCTTGATTATATAAAGCAATCAACTTGCGGGCTTTTAAAATCGAAGCTTCAGTATCAAATGAAAGGCGTGAATCTACTTCTGTAGAGATTCTTCCTGGAATAATTTTAAGCACTTCTAAACCGATTAAAACTGCTAATTTATCGCTAGCATCAATCGTCTGCTGTTGGATATCTTGTGATTGTTGTTTAGCCCATTCTGTTGCTTGTTGTAATAAACCTTGATATTGGCTTAGTGAAGCTGCTTTTAATAATAAAGATGGGTTAGTGGTTGCATCTTGTGGCTGATATTCTTTAATCGCTTGCACATCACCTGTATCAGCGACTACTGTCGACATTTCTTTGAGTTGTAATAATTGATTGGTCATAAATTTTCCCGTTAATGTTGGTGACTGTTTTATTAGTATCAATCTTCCTATTGTTAAGCAAGCATCATTTCTGTTTATTTTTGTGTAGATAAGTTTGCAAAAAAATATCGTGAAGCGGCTCTCTTTTTTTGCCATCAATACGTGCAATTTATTTCATAACGTTTAAATTTTACGCATCGAAACGATTGCGCAAACGTTTCGTTGGTAAGTAAAGCCATACTTATAAGCGTGTTTTTAAAACAAATATTAATTGCCTTGAGGTTTTAAAATGAAAAAATCAGCACTGTTAAATGCAAAATTATCTTATTGCATTGCCTCATTAGGGCATTTTGATGAAATAACAATATGCGACGCAGGTTTACCTATTCCAAGCCAACCAGTGCGTATTGATCTTGCTTTAACGCATGGTGTACCTGCATTTATTGATACCGTTGCTGTTGTGCTCAGTGAGATGCAAATAACAGGTGTGATATTGGCTGAGGAATTAAAAAAAGTGAGTCCAGAATTGCATCTGCAATTGTTAGATTTAATTAAAAAAGAGCAAGTATCTGGACATCACATCGATATTACCTATATCAGCCACCAAACATTTAAAGATCGCACGATTGAAAGTAAAGCAGTGGTACGTACGGGTGAATGTACACCTTATGCCAATGTTATTTTTCAATCCGGTGTGGTTTTTTAGTCGTGAGGATAAAAATGAAACAGCCAATATTACAGCTTAATAATATCAATAAGTCCTTCCCTGGTGTGAAAGCGCTGGATGGTGCTTGCCTAAATGTTTATCCCGGACAAGTAATGGCTTTGTTGGGCGAAAATGGGGCGGGAAAATCGACCTTGATGAAAGTGATCACTGGGATCTATTCGCTAGATGAAGGTGAAATTCGTTATCAAGATAAAGTGGTTAGTTTTAATGGACCAAGAGAGTCTCAAAAGGCTGGTATTAGCATTATTCATCAAGAGTTAAACCTGTTACCTGAATTGACGATTGCAGAAAATATCTTTTTAGGGCGTGAAATAACCAATCGATTTGGTGCAATTAACTGGTCACTTATGTTTGAACAAGCAGATCTATTATTGAAGCGCTTAAAGGTAAAACACAAATCATCTACTCCCCTTAATGAGTTAAGTTTAGGGGAACAGCAAATGGTTGAAATTGCTAAGGCTTTATCCTTTGAATCAAAAGTGATCATTATGGATGAGCCAACTGATGCGCTGACAGATAGTGAAGTTGATTCATTATTTGTGGTGATCAATGAGCTACGCGATGAAGGGTATGGCATTGTTTATATCTCGCATCGTTTGAAAGAGATTTTTGAAGTATGTGATGATATTACGGTATTACGCGATGGAAAATTTATTGCGGAAAAAACAGTTGCGTCGATGGATGAAGATACTTTAATTGAATTAATGGTAGGGCGTCGATTAGATGAGCAATACCCCCGTATTGCAACTACTCACAGTACTGTTTGCTTAGAAGTGAAAGAGTTATATGCGAAAGCCACACATGGCGTTAGTTTTACGTTAAACCATGGTGAAATTTTAGGTGTTTCAGGGTTGATGGGCGCAGGGCGTACTGAATTAATGAAAGTTATTTACGGTGCACTCGCTCGTGAATCAGGGGATATCATTCTGAATGGCCAAGTGATTAATCCTACTTCTTCATTGCAGGCTTTGAATCATGGCATTGCTTATATTTCAGAAGACCGTAAAGGTGATGGCTTAGTATTAGGATTATCGGTTAAAGATAATATGTCTTTGTGCGCACTCAAAGATTTATCTAAAGGCTGGCAATTAGATCATCAAGCTGAAGCAACGTCGGTTAATGATTTTATTCGTTTATTCAACATTAAAACACCTTCAATGAACCAAATTATTGGTAACTTATCCGGTGGTAATCAGCAAAAAGTTGCGATTGCTAAAGGCTTGATGACTAAACCTAAAGTATTGATTTTAGATGAACCCACACGCGGTGTTGATGTGGGAGCTAAAAAAGAGATTTATCAGCTGATTAATAAATTTAAAGCTGAAGGCATGAGCATCATTCTCGTGTCATCTGAAATGCCTGAAGTACTAGGGATGAGTGACCGCATTTTAGTCATGCATCAAGGTCAAATAAGTGGTGAATTTAGCGCCAAAGAAGCAGATCAAGAAAAGCTAATGGCTTGTGCCGTTGGTAAAAATAACAACGAGGTAGCAGCATGAGTTCAAATATTACAAGTTCAGTGTCAGCAATATCGAAAAGACACTTTCTGAGTAAAGAGTGGTTTATTGAGCAAAAGTCACTGATTGCATTAATCGTATTAATAGCTGTTGTTTCAGTGCTCAATGAGTACTTTTTTACGATTGATAATATTCTTAATATTTTACGTCAAACTTCTGTTATTGCTATTTTAGCAGCAGGGATGACACTGGTTATTTTAACCGCTGGTATTGACCTAAGTGTGGGTTCTATATTGGCCTTATGTGGCGCATTTGCCGCTAGTATGATCAGCTTAGAGATTCCTGTCTTGATTGCAGTACCTGTGTCTTTATTGGGTGGCGCTGTATTAGGTTCTATGGCGGGTCTTATTATTTCTAAGGGTAAGGTACAGGCCTTTATTGCTACGTTAGTGATGATGACGTTATTACGTGGTGTCACCATGGTTTATACCGATGGTCGTCCAATCTCAACGGGATTCACCGATGTTGCGGATAGCTTCGCATGGTTTGGTACTGGCTATATGTTTGGTATTCCTGTGCCCGTTTGGTTAATGATTTTTGTATTCGCAGGCATTTGGTATCTATTAAATCACACACGTTTTGGACGTTATGTTTATGCTTTGGGCGGCAATGAGTCAGCGACAAAATTATCGGGCATTAATGTTGACCGCATCAAGATCGGCGTGTACTCGATCTGCGGTTTATTATCGGCACTTGCCGGCATTATTATTACTTCTCGTTTGTCATCGGCACAGCCAACCGCGGGCATGGGCTATGAATTAGATGCGATTGCTGCCGTTGTGGTAGGCGGTACAAGTCTTGCTGGTGGTAGAGGTTACATTATGGGCACTTTGATCGGTGCATTGATTATTGGTGTTTTGAATAACGCCTTAAATCTATTAGATGTGTCTTCATACTTCCAAATGATAGTAAAGGCTGCCGTAATTTTGTTAGCCGTATTAGTTGATAACAAAAATAAATAAGCACTCGACAGCAGCAGATAACAAATAATCAATAACAATTGATAAATAATCACTAATAAATAACAAGTTATGTAAATTTACATTAATTTATTTTTTAAAACCAAGAAAAGGAATGTTCAATGAAAAAGTTAACTACATTAATTTCAGCCGCTGTGATTTCAGCTACTTTTAATGCAGGTGCAGCTGCACAAGATACGATCGCGATGGTGGTTTCTACACTTAATAATCCATTCTTTGTGACTATGAAAGAAGGTGCAGAGAAAAAAGCAAAAGAGCTTGATTACAAATTGATTGTGCTAGATTCACAAAATGATCCAAGTAAAGAGCTAGCAAATGTTGAAGATTTATTAGTTCGTGGTGTAAAAGCGATTTTGATCAACCCAACAGATTCCGATGCAGTATCTAATGCGGTACGTATGGCAAATAAAGCTAATACACCTGTTTTTACCTTAGATAGAGCGGCAAATAACGGTGAAGTCGTTAGCCATATTGCCTCTGATAATGTTGCTGGTGGTGAGATGGCGGGTAAATATATCAGTGAAAAAATTGGTAAAGATGCAAAAATTGTTCAACTTGAAGGTATTGCGGGTACCTCAGCTGCACGTGAACGTGGTGAAGGTTTCATGAAAGCGGTTAAGAGTGAAAATATGCAATTATTGGCTAGTCAACCAGCTGATTTTGACCGTACTAAAGGGTTAAATGTAATGGAAAATTTACTTTCATCGCAACCACAAACTCAAGCCGTATTTGCACAAAATGACGAAATGGCATTAGGTGCATTCCGTGCTGTACAAGCTTCTGGCAAAAAAATATTAATCGTCGGTTTTGATGGTACTGAAGATGGTATTGCAGCTGTTAAACGTGGTCTTTTAGGTGCGACGATTGCACAACAACCAGCGCTAATTGGTGAGATCGGTGTTGAATCAGCGGTAGCAGTCTTATCGGGCAAAACCGTTGCTAAAAATATTCCTGTACCATTAATGATGATTGTAAAATAATTTGTCGAGAGGTTACGTAAAGTGACCTCTCTTATTTACACTTATTTAGTATTTTTATTTATTAGTCTCTATTTATTAATATGTTATGTATATTAGCTTAGTAGGCTAATAGTATTTAACCCATCTCAAAAGGTATTTTTATGCGTCAACTAACAGTACTAGGCAGTGTTAATGCAGATCATGTTCTGAGGGTTGGTAGCTTTCCCCGTCCAGGGGAAACATTACATGGGCAAGGTTACTCTGTTATTGCCGGTGGTAAAGGAGCAAACCAAGCGGTTGCTGCTGCACGTTTAGGGGCAAATGTTAGCTTTATTGCCTGTGTAGGAGACGATAGTTTTGGTCTTAATATTCGTCAAGAATTTGAAAAAGACGGTATTAATATTGATGCAGTAATGATCGAAAAGGATACGCCAACTGGGATTGCAATGATTCAGGTTGCAGCAACGGGAGAAAACAGTATTTGTATTTCTGCTGAAGCCAATGCATGTTTAACACCACAGCGTATTGCTGCACATACTAGTATCATCGAACAGGCTGATATGTTGTTATTACAACTAGAAGTGCCAATGGAAAGCATCGAGTATGCCGCTGAAATTGCCAATAAATCCGGTACGACTGTTATTCTCAACCCTGCACCAGCTCAACATCTAAGTGATAAATTGTTGAAACTGATCGATATTATTACCCCGAATGAAACAGAAGCTGAAATACTGACTGGGATTAAAGTATTTGATGCAAAATCAGCACAATTAGCTGCAGATGTGCTGCATAAAAAACAGATTAAAACCGTGTTGATCACCTTAGGCAGTCAAGGGGTGTGGTTAAGCAAAGATGGTGAAGGCTCTCAGATTATGGGCTATAAAGTTGATGCGGTTGATACTACGGCGGCAGGTGATACCTTTAACGGTGCTTTTTTAACTGCGTTATTAGAAGATAAGTCTTTAGAAGAAGCGGTACAATTTGCTCATGCTGCAGCCGCTATTACGGTGACCGGTCAAGGTGCTCAATCCTCTATTCCATATCGTCAAGATGTAACTGAGTTCTTAACTGAAAGAGCATAGCTGCAAGAGCATAACTGCAAGGAAATAAATAAAGAAATGGCCACTATTAAAGATGTAGCAAAGCATGCCCAAGTTTCTACTTCCACCGTGAGTCATGTATTAAATAAGACTCGCTATGTTAGTGAAGCTGTTACCGAAAAAGTGTTAACCGCCGTAGAGGCATTGAATTACGCTCCCTCTGCGCTTGCTCGTAGCCTAAAGTTAAAAAACACGCATACTTTTGGTATGTTAGTGACGACTTCAATTAACCCTTTTTTTGCTGAAGTAGTAAAAGGAGTAGAGCGTCGTTGTTATGAGCAGGGGTACAATTTATTGTTATGTAACACCGAGGGAGATTTTGACCGGCTGCGTTTTAATATTGATATGTTATTGCAAAAAAGAGTGGATGGATTGTTGCTAATGAGCGATGAATTAGTGAACCAAAATATAGATATTTTTGCGCGACATAAGCCCGTACCCACAGTCGTTATGGACTCCGGTGAAACACACTTTCCTGCTGATAAAATTCAAGACAACTCCTATCGCGGTGGATATATTGCAACTCAGCACTTGATTAAGCAGGGTCATACCAGCATTGGCTGTATCCATGGTCCGTTAGATAAACCCACGGCAAAGAAACGTTACGCTGGTTTTAAGCAGGCAATGCTGGATGCAAACCTCATTATTAATGATCATTGGATAGTACCGGCAAACTTTGAATGTGAAGGTGGTGCGATTGCATTTAAAGCTTTATACGATCAAGGAACTCTGCCAACGGCATTATTTGTGTGCAACGACATGATGGCAATGGGAGTGATTAATATGGCCAATGAGCTAGGGTTATCAATTCCTGATGATTTGTCTATTATTGGATACGATGATATTAAAATAGCGCGTTATATGAGCCCCTCGCTCACCACCATTCATCAATCTAAGTTTCATCTTGGCCAACAAGCGTTTGATACTTTATTAGATAAAATACAAACTCAACGAGATACTGATTTAGAGATCCAGCTTGAACCTACTTTGGTTGAAAGATCTAGCGTGAAGCCCAATAGAAAAAATAGCTGATATTATTTTCACTAAAGCAATCTAGGGCTATTGCTTACCATCACTATTGTTTATAAATGATAAACAATAAAAAAGCCCATTATGATTCATAATCAGAATGGGCTTTTTCTTTATCTATTTTATTTAAATAGTTATTTTAGTTTATTCAATACCTAGATTTAAGGCTGTTTAAGGCTATTTAAGTTTAGATAAATCGCGTACTGCACCTTTATCTGCTGATGTTGCCATCATTGCATACACTTTTAATGCTGCCGAAATAGGGCGGATACGGTCAACAGGTTTCCAGCCGATAGCATCTTGCTTAGCGCGACGTTCAGTAAGTACTTGTTCAGATACTTTTAAGTCCATTGCACGTGTTGGAATGTTGATATCGATGATGTCACCGTTTTCAATTAAACCAATCACACCACCCGCCGCAGCTTCTGGTGAAACGTGACCAATTGACAGGCCAGAAGTACCACCTGAGAAACGACCATCAGTGATCAATGCACACTGCTTGCCTAGTCCCATTGATTTTAGGTAAGACGTTGGGTAAAGCATTTCTTGCATACCTGGACCACCTTGTGGACCTTCGTAACGAATAACAACGACATCACCAGCAACCACTTTACCACCTAATATCGCTTCAACCGCATCATCTTGGCTTTCGTATATTTTAGCTGGGCCCGTAAAGGTTAGGTTATCGTCATCAACACCCGCAGTTTTAACTACCGCGCCATCAACTGCCATATTACCGAATAGTACGGCTAAACCACCTTCGGTACTGAAAGCGTTGTCTATTGAGCGGACACAACCATTTTTACGATCATTATCTACGGTATCCCAACGACAAGATTGGCTAAATGCTTTCACGGTACGGATACCTGCAGGACCTGCACGATAAAAGTCGATAATTGCTTGGTCTTTAGTTTGCATGATATCGTATTTTGCTAATTGCTCTTTCATGGTTGGACTTAGAATAGTTGGGATATCGCTATTTAATAAACCTGCTCTATCTAACTCGCCTAAAATAGCCATTACACCACCGGCACGATGTACATCTTCCATATGGTATTCAGGTGTTGAAGGTGCCACTTTACAAAGCTGCGGAATACGACGAGACATCTCATCCATGTCTGCAACGGTAAAGTCTAACTCTGCTTCTTGTGCACACGCTAAAAGGTGAAGAATGGTGTTGGTTGAACCACCCATTGCAATATCCAGTGCCATTGCATTTTCAAAAGCAGGGCGGCCTGCAATAGATCGCGGTAATACAGAGTAGTCATCTTCTTGGTAGTGACGTTTTGCAATCTCAACAATACGACGACCAGCTTCTAGGAATAAGTTTTCACGATCTGCATGTGTGGCTAGCATTGAACCATTACCAGGTAGTGATAAACCTAATGCTTCGGTTAGACAGTTCATAGAGTTCGCGGTAAACATACCAGAACAAGAACCACAAGTAGGACAAGCACTGCGTTCTACTTTTTCTAAATCTTCATCAGAGACGTTTTTATCAGGTCCCATTACCATTGCATCAACAAGGTCTAGTTTGATAATTTGGTCAGAAAGCTTAGTTTTACCCGCTTCCATTGGTCCGCCTGATACAAATATAACTGGGATGTTTAAGCGTAATGCCGCCATTAACATTCCCGGTGTTATTTTGTCACAGTTAGAGATACAAACAATGGCATCTGCACAGTGTGCGTTGACCATATATTCAATTGAATCTGCGATTAAATCACGTGAAGGTAGGCTGTATAACATACCCGAGTGACCCATTGCGATACCATCATCAATCGCAATAGTATTAAATTCTTTAGCGATACCTCCGGCTTTTTCGATTTCACGAGCAACCAATTGGCCCATATCTTTTAAATGGACGTGTCCCGGTACAAACTGTGTAAATGAGTTTGCGATAGCAATGATCGGTTTTCCGAAGTCATCATCTTTTACACCAGTTGCGCGCCATAATGCACGAGCACCTGCCATGTTACGACCGTGTGTTGATGTTTTTGAACGATAAACTGGCATGTTAATTTCCTTAAGCTACTTGCTGGCCAAACTACTTGGCGCTGATATAAATAAGTGTTAATAGCAGTAAAGCAGATATCCTGTTAAGGCACAATCTGCAATTTACGCTGTTGCTTTGATATTTTTTTCTTGTTGTAAGGTCGCTACTTGCTTGACCCCTACAATTTTTTCAATCTGCTTAGTCAATAAGCTAATGTTTCGCTCACTGGCCACGGTAATCGTAATGTGTAAGGTTTGTTGTGAATTGCCTGTTTCTGCATTGATGTTAGTAGTGGTAAATCCTCTATGACGACAAACTCGCAATAATCGCTCTAAAAACTCTGGGCTATTTTTAGCTTCAATAATTAATAAAGACTTCATTCGATACTCTCCATCATTTTGTCATTAGGTGCACCAGGTGGCACTAACGGCCAAACATTCTCAGCTTCTGAAATTGAAACATGCAATAAATAAGGCCCCTCACTAGTCAATAAACGTTGTAATGCTTGGCTTATTTGCGACTTAGTTTTAATGGTTTCACCTGGGATATCAAAAGCACTCGCTAAGGTCACAAAATCTGGATTATCAGTTAATATGGTTTCACTGAATCGACTGTTAAAAAACAGCTCTTGCCATTGTCGCACCATGCCTAAGCGTTGGTTATCAATCAATAGGATTTTAATCGGTAATTTTTTACGTTTAATGGTACCTAATTCTTGTACGTTCATCATAAATGAACCATCACCAGAAATGGCAATCACCATATCATCAGGTCGAGCAACTTGTGCACCTACCGCTGCAGGGACACCAAATCCCATGGTGCCTAATCCTGAACTGGTAATGTGGTTTTCAGGGCGATCGACAAACATATGTTGTGCAACCCACATTTGATGCTGCCCTACATCGCTGCAAATCACCGTATCACCTGGGATCGACTGAGCAAGCTGACGTAATAATGCTGGCGCAAAAATAGGCTCACCAGGATGGTCATATCGACTCACATGCTTTGCTTTCATTGTCGCTATATGCTTTTTCCAGGGAGTAATATTAGGTTTAATAGTGATCGCGGGCAAAACCTGTTTCAAGTCATCAGTCATTGAAAGGGTTACTTGGCGTAATTTATCTATTTCAGCAGCATCAATATCTAAATGGATCACCTTTGCATTAGGTGCAAACTCATCCAGTTTGCCTGTCACTCGGTCATCGAAACGCGCCCCAATAGCAATTAATAAGTCACACTCTTGAATCGCTAAATTGGATGCTTTACTACCATGCATACCTACCATTCCCATAAAGTAGGGGGAGTGATGAGGAATGCAACCAATTGCTTTTAATGTACAAACACTGGGTATTCTTGTCTGTTCAATAAAGTCTCGCAATTCACTGACTGCATTGGCCATACCAACACCACCACCAACATACAGCAGTGGTTTATTTGATGATTCAATCATCAGTTTAGCTTGTGCAATCAGTCGGTTGTCTAAATAATTATTACTATGAACTAATTTTGCAAGCGTATGTGCAACACTGGGACCGATTTGAATATCTTTAGGTAAGTCGATGAGTACTGGACCAGGCCGACCTGTGGTTGCTATTTCAAAGGCTTGTTCAATAATAGGGCCAAGCTGGTCTGCGCTTTGTACCATAAAGCTATGTTTGGTGCAGGCTAATGATAAACCAAATACATCAATTTCTTGGAAGGCATCGGTACCAATTAAATTGGTAGGTACTTGCCCGGTGATCGCTATAATAGGAATTGAATCTAATAATGCATCCGCTAAGCCTGTGATCAGATTGGTTGCACCAGGGCCTGACGTGGCGATACATACGCCAACTTTACCCGTTGCTCTAGCATACCCGATTGCTGCCATCGCAGCACCTTGCTCATGGCGGCAAAGTAAGTGTTTAACACCTCCATCATATAATGCATCGTAGAGCGGCATAATAGCACCGCCTGGGTAGCCAAATACCTGCGTTACGTTTTGTTCTTTTAAAGCGTGTACAACAAAGTTTGCACCATTCATGTGCTTTTCCTGAATTTAATGAAGGTAATCAAAGGCATTCAAAAACTGCCAATTTGAATTTTAAAAAGGGTGCTCTTTATAGCAAAAAAGCGCTTATCAAACAACATTTGTCACATTTTTAAGCAAATTATTGGTAGAACAATCACTTGTTCGCGTTTTGTAGCGCAACCTATTCGATACTGTATTTAATAGATGATCGCGTTTTACTAAATGATGGATTTTGATTGGCGACCGAGTTTTACTGAATGACGGGTTTGATGGTTTACTTAGCTTTGATAGTAACAAAGCTTTAATGGTAAACAGGTTAAAGCGAAAGCTATTGTTTAAAAAAGGAGCACAACATGGCGTTAGCAAGGTTAGTTTGCCGAGCTATTTCAGGCGTAGATGCACCGGAAGTTGAGGTGGAAGTTCATCTAGGTACTGGTTTGCCTGGTTTTTCGTTGGTTGGCTTGCCTGAAACCTCGGTTAAAGAAGCAAAGGACAGAGTACGTAGCGCGATTCTCAATAGCCATTATAAGTTTCCTAGTAAAAGGATTACCGTTAATTTAGCCCCTGCGAACCTGCCTAAAGAAGGAGGGCGTTTCGACTTGGCAATCGCGTTAGGCATTTTAATTGCCTCAGAACAAATTCAATGTTCTGATATTTTGAATTATGAATGTTATGGCGAATTATCGTTGTCCGGTGAATTACGTGGTGTTGATGGCATTATTCCCTGTGCGCTCGCTGCAAAAAAACAACAGCGACAAGTTATAGTTTGTACCGATAATCAACATGAGTGCGCCTTAACCGGAGCTCAAGGTTTTGTTGCACCTCACCTTTTAGATGTGTGCGCTTTTTTACAGCAACAAACAACGTTACAGGCTGTACAGCAAAGTGCGGCACCAGTGAGTAAAGAGAGCGAGGTTGATTTTTCCGATGTGTTAGGTCAGGAACAAGCGAAAAGAGTGTTGGAAGTGGCTGCTGCGGGATCTCATAATTTACTGTTAATTGGTCCTCCGGGAACAGGTAAAAGTATGCTTGCTGAGCGTTTTATGACGCTTTTACCTAATTTAGAAGAGGAACAAGCTTTACAGACCGCTGCGGTTTATTCCGTCTGTGGTAAACAACGTGACGATTGGTTTTTACCTCCTTATCGTGCGCCACATCATAGTGCATCGGCTGTTGCATTAGTTGGTGGCGGAGGGAAGCCTAAGCCGGGAGAAATTTCCTTATCTCACCATGGCGTTTTATTCCTTGACGAACTACCTGAATTCCCAAGGCAAGTATTGGACAGTTTGCGCCAGCCAATGGAAACACATGACGTAACTATTTCAAGAGCGGCTAACCAAGTTACCTTTCCCGCACATTTTCAACTCATTGCTGCCATGAATCCGAGCCCTTGCGGTCATATATCTGGAAATTTAAGGCGTAGTACGCCGGACCAAATATTACGTTACCTAAATCGTTTGTCAGGCCCTTTTTTAGATCGATTTTCTCTGTCGCTAATGGTGCCATTATTGCCTAAAGGCATGTTGGCGGAATCTCAGCAAGGTGCAAAAAACTTAACTGAAAAGAGCTGTGATGTAAAACAAAGAGTGTTAAAAGCAAGGAAAATTCAGCTTCAGCGTCAGGGCAAGTTAAACCATTATTTGTCTAGCCAGGAAATCAATGAGTTTTGTATATTAAGCCAGCAAGATGCCTTGTTTTTGGAGCAAGCGATTGAGAAAATGGGCTTGTCGATTCGTGCTTGGCATAGCCTGTTAAAAGTGGCAAGAAGCATTGCCGATCTTCACGCCCAACCTGACATTTCAAAAGCACACTTATGCGAAGCGTTAACATATAGAGCGATGGATCGTTTATTAAAAAGTGTGGCACACGAATAATTAGGGACAAATTTTTCCTTTTCAGTTTTAACAGTAAAAGCTAGTTCAAATTAAACACTTTAGGATCTAACTTTCCCTTTCTATATGGCTGTATTGTTCATATACTTGTTACGTAAAATTCAGATTCTGCTACTCCCAAATAAGAGTAAAAATTATGTATAAAAATATCCTTGTTCCTATCGATTTAAATGAAAAAGGCTTTTCAGATAAAGCTGTGCAACTCGCTATTTGGTATGGTAAAAATACCGATGCCCATATACATCTTTTAACCGTTTTACCAGGCGTGCATATGTCGATGGTTGCGACTTACTTTCCTAAAGATGCAGCACAAAAAATGAAAGCTGATATAAAAACACAGTTGGCTAAATTTGCTGAATCACAAATGAAAGAAAAAATTGATTACACAACCTATGTTGCAGAAGGTAAAGCATATAAAACGATCATCAAATATGCAGAAAAATTGAAAGTAGATTTGATCATTATGCCTAGCCATAAACGTTCAAAGGTAGATAAGGTTATGTTAGGTTCTGTTGCCAGTAAAGTGGTACAAAACTCACCTGTACATGTGTTAGTTGTAAAACCACAAGGTTAAACTTATACCCGTTACCCTTATTTGCTAACAACTAAGATGCTTACCTCATAACTTGCTGAAGAAAGCATCGCGGTTGGTAACGGTTATATTACATTAACGAGGTCGTTTATCTTTAATCAGATTGGTGAGCGGCTGAATTTTAATGCTATTTCTTCTTTGCTAATTCCTCTGCCTAACATTAATTGTTCGTATGGTGAAACGTGATGCTTAATGAAGCCAACTTACCCTCAATAAAAGCTTTACGAACCTTTGTTGCCGTTGCTAATAACTTGAGTTTTTCAAAAGCGGCAAAAGAGTTGTTTGTTACTCAAGGTGCTGTGAGTAAACAAATATCGGTGTTAGAACAGCAATTACAACAACCTCTATTCAGTCGGCACCTTAATGGTATTAAATTATCTTCGGCTGGTGAAAGTTATCTCCCTAAAATCATAGAAGCCCTTGAAATAATTCAATATGCAACCACGAGTTTGAACACAAAAGATCATGCCCAAGAAGTACTAACATTAAATGTAACACCTTCATTTGCAAGCTTATGGTTAGTCCCTCGTATTGAAGCGTTCCATCATTTAAATAACAAAATTCAAGTCAGTATCAAAACTGGTGATGGTCCAATCAATCAAACTAACGGCGATAGCGATCTTTCTATTCGTTGCTTACCTATCTCAGCGCATTATGAAAATGCGACTCTATTACGACGTGAGCGTCTTGTATTAGTCGCTTCTGCCAAGTTAATGATGAATAATCCGATAACTTGTATTGAAGATATTAAAAAGCAAACCTTGATCCCGCATATCACTCGTCCTCACCTCTGGGAGCAATTTAAAAAATACAAAGGGTTAGTTTATAACAGTCAATATAGTGCCACTGGGTTTGAGCATTTTTATATGTCTTTAGAAGCGGCAAAAGATGGTTTAGGCCTTGCTCTCCTACCCGATTTTATGGTCGAAGGATCGTTACAAAGTGGCGATTTAGTTAATCCTCTTAATTTATCGATGCAAACCAGTTATGGTTATTATGTCTTTGTACCTAGCTATAGGCTTTCTTCCAGAAAGATTTATGAATTTAGTCGTTGGTTAAGCCATTGTTTGGGCAAAGATTGTAATTAAAGCTGCTAGGCTAGGTGAAGAAAGCGAAATAAAAAGGTTAAGGGAAAAAGAAAGTGCTGAATAACTACACTTTCTTTTTTATTTTGAAGGTTTTGATTTGAAGATCGATTTACGCTATTTTGAACAGAGCTAAGCTCATTTAGCTTAGCCTAACTCAGCTTAACCTAACTTTAACCTAGCTTAACTTAACAAGGCTTTACGGAAACTGTGTGCATCATGAAGATCTATATTCAGTAAACTGGTTAACGCTTTAATATCCGTTACTTGTTGTGCATTGCTATGTGCCTTTGCACCATGGCTATTATGCAGGTTATTTTCAAATCCTACTCGAATATCCGCGCCCATTAACATTGCGCTCAATAAGCATTTTTGCTCACTCGGCCCAAAGGCACAAGCCGCCCAGCGTTTTTCACTACTTTCCATTAATTGCAGAAAATCAGGTTGCTTTAAAAAGGGCAATAAGTCTTTAGGTGAAGATAATAAATCTTTATGGTATCGCCCTAAAACAAATAACAGATGGTGGTTTTTATTCGCTAAGATCCCCTGTTTAACTAAACTAAAATAACGTGTTAAATCTGCCGGCGAATACAAAATATATTGTGCAATCATGCCGCTATCAGCAACCCAATTGAAGAATTTTTCTGCTTCTGGTAAGTAAGAGTCATCGGGAATAAGCTCATTGAGCCCAAACGAAGCAGCTTCAGGCGTTGTTTCTTTGATTAGTTGCATCTGTTGTTGCGGTGTATATTGGCCAATTGCTTCAGTGGTTAGCTGCACGATCACACTGTCACCAACCGCGGCTTTGACTGCCTCTTGAGTTAATAGATTATCGTCAATCGCCAAAGAATGTAGGCCATTTTTATCCCTTGCGTGTAAATGCACCATGGCTGCACCTGCATCTCGACATGCAATTACGTCAGCAACGATCTCTGCGGTCGTTATTGGCAAAGCAGGATGATCCTGTTTGGTTTTTCTTGCGCCATTAGGGGCAACAATAATCGCTACTTTATCATCGATAGTTTGCATATTTATACCCACCCCTTAGCTGCTTCAATTAAAGCAGAGGTTAATTTACTGACTAATTCATCAAGCTGTTCATCATTAATAATAAAAGGTGGTGCAATTAAAATATGATGACCTTGTTTCCCGTCTATAGTCCCCGCCATTGGATAACACATTAAGCCATGTTGCATTGCAATGTTCTTCACTTTTTTATTCGCTTCAGTACTGCTTGCTAATGGTTTTTTTGTAGACTTATCTGCGACTAATTCAACGCCTAAAAAGAGTCCTCGTCCTCTTATATCACCGACATAAGGCAAAGGCTGAAGTGCCATCTGAAGCTTGCTTTTTAGCTTATTACCTTGTTCGCTCACCCTCTCTAATAAATGTTCATCTAGAATAGTGTTGATAGTTGCTAAGGCTGATGCGCATGCCATCGGGTGGGCCATAAAGGTATGGCCATGTTGAAAAAATCCACTGCCATTAGCGATAGCATCATAAATCTTACTGCTTGCAACCACTGCGCCGATAGGTTGGTAACCTGCGCCTAGTCCTTTGGCCATGGTCACTAAGTCTGGAATTATTTTATCTTGTTCAAATGCATAAAAGGTCCCCGTGCGGCCAATGCCACACATCACTTCATCAAGAATTAAAAGTACATCATATTGGTCACAAATTTCACGTATACGTTTAAAGTAACCTTCCGTTGCTGGCACGGCACCTGTGGTTGCTCCAACTACTGGCTCAGCGACAAATGCCATCACATTGTCTGCTCCAACTTCAAGTATCTTTATCTCTAGCTCATTGGCTACGCGCATTGAATAGTCTAGCTCTGTTTCATTCTCTCTTTGATCTCGATAGGCGTAACAAGGGGAGATATGATGAACCGATGAAAGTAAGGGTCTAAAAGGTTCCTTGCGCCATTCGTTACCACCAACAGCTAATGCGCCTAAAGTATTGCCATGATAACTTTGTCGTCTCGCAATGAACTGTGTTTTTTGTGGTTTTCCTATTTCAACAAAATACTGTCGAGCCATCTTCAATGCCGACTCTACTGCTTCTGAACCACCGCTTGCAAAATAAACATGATTGAGAGGATCAGGCGCTAAGTCTGTTAATATTGTAGCGAGATCTTCACTTGCTTGGTTGGTAAAAAAACCTGTATGCGCGAACGGTATTGCATCGAGTTGTTGTTTAATCGCATCTTTAACTGCGGTGTGGTTATGCCCTAAATTAGATACAGCAGCGCCTCCACAACCATCTAAATATTGTTTACCTTCAGTATCAAATAAATAAACCCCTTCGCCCGAAGCAATAGAAGGAAGTTTGGCATGGCAGTGGCGATGAAATACATGTGTCATTAGCGGATAACCCTTGTTGTATATATCCAATTACCTGAGCAAGTAAGTATCAGCAGGTTGCTTGGTTATAAAAGAAAGTAATCCTGATTTTGGTCTATTTTTATTAAACAGACAAAGTAATTAAAGTGAAGGGGTATGAGTAATTGGAATAGTAAGCAGAGCTGCTACTATTAAAGAAAGTAACTGCTAGTGATACTCACGTTGTCTCGATAATCACAAAAGATCAAAGCTCAATATGGTTACATCATTATCAGCTTTCTTTTCAGATAAGAGAAAGACGTGTCGCCGACAGGGCGAAATAAACGTTAATGATAATCAAACTGCCTCGACGAGCACAGACGAGCTGACTTTCTCACTGTAAGTAGCCACGACGAGCGCAGGCGAGCTAAAACCCCAAGCAAACTGGCAGACATATAG
>NZ_KI519477.1:111408-156904 GCF_000482725.1 Psychromonas arctica DSM 14288 | reverse complement strand
AAAATACAACGCCCAAAACCACTTTAACAAAGGTAAATGACTACGATGAAAAAGAGTACCAGCCAAAACAGAAGTTTGCTTGTGACATTTACTACACTCAGTTACTTTTCTACTAATTAACTCAGAGCCTTTGTCATGCATGCATCGAGGGCATATAAAACCATTTGGCCATTTAAGTGTTTTTAGATGCGCGATACAATCATCTTCAGTATAAAATTTACGTTGCCACGTTAAAAAACTAGCTTCTGGAGTTTTCATAACTTTCACCTCGTCAACAAACTGTTTATACATACAGTATAGACGATACCTGACTCAAGTGCAGAAGCATGTAAAATAATTTTAAAAAAACAGGTGAAAATGATATCTGCTCTTTGTAAATATAGTGTATGTACATAGCGTTCGATAAAAGCAGTTTTTATTCCCGCCGCTAAGTTAAGAGAAATGACCGTTTCAAATATCAACGGTCGTTTCTCTTTATTATACCTTTGCTCTATCAACACTTTCTCTATAAACATTGTTTAGTTCTAGCGATGACAAAACTCCACACTATCAACACAGTTTTACAGTACCAGCGTCATTTCTCACTATCGCTAGATTTATAGCAAAAGCCAGTGACCTAAGCACTCCTATTACCTATCAAGCAAAAGTATTAGTTAACCACCCTATTTTACCGTTTCAGGCTTCTCATACTTTTCATATTTATCGTACTGACTACTTTCGTGCTTATGGTTATCATTAAAAAGCATTTTATGATCGTCTTTATTAAGATGTAACTGACGAGTAGGGAAAGCAAACTCAGCACCATGTTGTATCACAATATCTGCAACCTTTAATAATACATCCTGCTTAACTTCATGGAATAAAACCCAATTAGTGGTTTTAGTAAACGTATAGATAAAGAAGTCTAGTGACGAGTTATTAAATAAATCAAAGTTCACAATCAATGTTTGAGATTGATCTATATCGGGATGATTTTCCAACATTTCTCTGACAGATTTAATGATCCCTTCGATTTGTTTAATATCTTTATAACGCAGGCCAAAGTTCTCTTTAATGCGTCGATTGGTCATACGCGATGGGTTCTCTACAACAATCGTAGTAAATAGACTATTAGGCACATAAATAGGACGTTTATCAAAAGTGCGAATACGCGTTACACGCCAACCGATTTCCTCCACTGTACCTTCAATAGATTTATCTGGGCTACGTATCCAATCCCCAACTTTAAAGGGTTTATCCATATAAACCATGGTCGCACCAAATAAATTTGATAATAAATCTTTGGCTGCCATACCAACAATTAGCCCCCCCATCCCACCAAATGCGAGCACACCAGAAATACTCACCCCTAAGGTTTGAATAATAGATAGCGTGATAATAGTAATGATGGAAAGTTTTGCTAATTTAGCCAATGCAGTCACAGTGGTTGTATCTTTTGCATCATCAGCAACGTAGGTATGCTCTGCTTTATAGACTAAGCGCCAGAATACCCACCCCACTATAAATAGAATCGCGACTTTTTGCACCACAGGTAAATAGTCAGAGATAACCAAGTCTTCACTTTCGGCAACGACCCTCAGTGACATTGAGGTCCCCATTAACAAAATCACCCAATTAATGGGTTTATTCACTCCATAAAAAACTATATCGTCCCAATTATTCGACGTTTTAGAAATTACATTTTCAGTTCTTTTTGCAAAGTAACGCCAAATTAGTTGCAATATCATTGTAAGACATAACATAAATGCAAAGTTAGCAACCCAGTTACCAATATTTAATGAAAGTAACCAAGTACTTACATAGACTTCAGCCTGTTCAATCATATGACTCCTTAAAAGAAAAAACATTATTATAAATAATGATGAAAAGGGGATAAAAATAAGCCCTCATACTATCCCATGATGTGTCGCAATGCCTAGTTAACAAAGGCCCCACCACCTTGAGATTCAATTCTACCTAGGTAATAAATACCTAGATAGGATAACACCTGGACCTATGAGGATGTTAGTCTGCTTGTCTCAACAACAGTTCATATTACTTTTTATGTAAATAGAGCTGTGGATATGGAATATCAATTTCGGCATTATCGAGTGTATTTTTAATGCTTTCAGTTAAAGCAAAGCGAACAGACCAATAGTCAGCAGATTTAACCCAAGGACGTACCACTAAGTTAACACTTGAACTAGCAAGTTCAGAGACCGCAACTTGTAAGCTTGGCTCTTTTAAGACTTTCTCATTTGCCAGTACCGTTGCTTCCAGTAACTGTCTCACCTGTTTCAAATCAGCCTGATAACTAACGCGTATGATTAAATCGATGCGACGTTCAGGTTTGCGCGATACATTAACGATATTACCTTTCAAAATAGCTGAGTTTGGTACAAAAATAAGCTTATTATCCCCCGTTCTTAATATGCAATTAAAAAGCTGAATGGATTCAACGGTACCAGCAGTGCCAGCAGCTTCAATAAAATTTCCCGCAGTGAACGGTCGTAGTGCCACTAACAGAACCCCAGCAGCAAAATTAGATAACGAACCTTTAAGCGCCAAGCCGATTGCTAAACTAGCGGCACCAATGATTGCGATTAAAGAGGCCGTTTCAACACCTAAATGCCCTAAGGCAGCAATCCAAGTAATAATAATTAATGCGTAATGGGTAATCGCAGACAGAAAGTCGACGATGGTCATGTCTATTGCTTTGCTTTTTAATCTTTTAGCCAAAAAAACTGACAACCCTCGCGCTATATTGTTCCCTACAATAATAATGACTATTGCGATGACAATATTAAGAATATGGCTTATAAACAATTGATGGTGTTCGCTAAACCAGTTAATGCTTTGTTCAATAAAGCTCGTCTCAGATATTAACGAGCCTACTGTTGGTTGTTCTTGTGGTGACATAGTAACTCCTAAAATGCCATGTAATAACGTTAATTAAGATAAATAGCGGTTCAATCTTGCTAGTTAAAACACACCACTTTTGGGTCAGAAATTTTGCAAAGGAAACAGCCATCTGCCAACGTCTCTGATTTAAATTGAATCATTTTTCCTGCGCGATATTTGGTCACATACTTAATAGAACGGGTATAATAATTCAGCTAACACTAACTTCAACTAATTCTTATGTTCAGGAGTCAAATGACTGTTTTTCAAATAGATAATCAATAACAATGAATGCGATGGACTAGCAATGAAAACCAAAGGTAGCGTGGTAGATAAGATAAATAAAGTAGATAAGGTAGATAATAAGGCAGGCTTATTGTTACAAAAACAAAAATGACCAATAACCTAGCTTTAATAGCAGACTATTGGTCATTCAATTAATCAGTTAATTAAGTGATTAATTATTATTCGTTAACATACACGATGTTTGGATGATCATCCCACTCGTCATCATCATCGTCGTCAAGATGCACAGCACCTTCAACAGCGTCAATGGCAGCTTTATGGTAATCATCCCATTGGAATTCAACTTGCTGACGCTCTTCTTCTGGTGTGAATTCTGTAGGTAACTCTTCAAGGTAAGCAACCAACTCTTTACACACGTCATGAGTACCTGTCTTAGAGATAGCAGCTACTTTATAAACAGGTCCATCCCACTGTAACGCGTCTTTAACACGTTGCATCACTTCTTCGGCTTCATCTTCTAATAACAAATCAGTTTTATTAAAGATTAACCAACGTGGCTTTTCTGCTAGTTTAGGGCTGTGTTTTTTTAGCTCTTCTAAGATAACTAAGGCATTCTCAGCCGGATCACTTGCATCAGCCGGTAACAAGTCAATCATGTGTAATAACACACGACAGCGCTCTAGATGACGTAAGAAACGTGTACCTAAACCTGCACCATCAGAAGCACCTTCAATTAATCCAGGAATATCAGCAATAACAAAACTATTACCATGTCCCATACTCACTACACCTAGGTTAGGTATTAACGTAGTAAATGGATAATCAGCTACTTTAGGTTTTGCAGCAGAAACACTTCGAATAAATGTCGATTTACCAGCATTAGGCAGACCTAACATGCCTACATCGGCAAGTAATAATAACTCTAATAATAAGTTACGTACTTCACCAGCTGTTCCTTCTGTCTTTTGACGAGGAGCACGGTTAGTAGACGTTTTAAAACGTGCATTACCTAAGCCATGAAAACCGCCTTTAGCGACCATTAGCTTTTGACCATTTTTAGTTAAGTCACCAACAATCTCACCAGTATCATCATCACGACAACGTGTACCGACCGGCACTTTGATGATTTTATCTTTACCACGAGAACCCGTACAGTCAGAAACTTGACCATTTTCACCACGTTCTGCGTTATAAAAACGAACAAAACGGAAATCAATTAAAGTATTTAGGTTTTCATCAGCTTCAAGGTAAACATCACCACCGTCACCACCGTCGCCGCCATTAGGGCCGCCACGAGGAATATATTTTTCAGTACGAAAGCCGACTACACCGTTGCCACCGTCTCCAGCATCAACTTTTATTCTTGCTTCATCAACAAACTTCATTACAACCTCCAAAAAACATATTCGCTACTTAAGTAACGATGATTATACCCATTTCTATTGATCATAGATCACATTTTTTATTTTCAATAGAAATAGATAGACAAAAAAAAACCTCGCATTTGCGAGGCTTTTTAAAATTTGCTTCGAAAAAACTATTCAGCAACAATGCTCACGAATGAACGTAAAGGCATGCCTTTCTTTTCGAATTTAACAGTACCAGTCGCTTTAGCGAATAGTGTGTGGTCTTTACCTAGGCCAACATTTAGACCAGCGTGGAATTTAGTACCACGTTGACGAACTAAAATGTTACCAGCTAAAACAGATTCGCCACCAAAACGTTTAACGCCTAGACGTTTACTTTCTGAATCACGACCGTTATTAGTACTACCACCAGCTTTTTTATGTGCCATTTTTAATAACTCCTAATTAAGCGTTAATCGCAGTAATTTTAATTTCAGTAAACCACTGACGATGGCCAGCTTGTTTACGAGAATGTTTACGACGGCGGAATTTAACGATTTTAACTTTTTTACCACGACCGTGAGCTACTACTTCTGCAGTAACTTTACTTCCTTCAACGTATGGAACACCAACTTTAACGTCTTCAGCACTTGCTACTAATAGAACTTTATCAAATTCTACAGTTGCACCAGCTTCAACATCAAGTTTTTCCAAACGAAGAGTTTGTTCAACAGCAACACGGTGTTGCTTGCCACCACTCTGGATAACAGCGTACATGTTTCTTACTCCGTTCAGGCATCTCGTGTTGTTCTATTTCAAACATAACATCGAGAGCGCACTAATTAATCACAATGGACGCGGATTCTACAGAGACATTCGCCCTTTGGCAATCAGTTTTGGCTAAAAAATTACAATTATATTATCGTTAAATTTACACGCTCAAAAAAAGCCCAAAAAAGCATCAAAAATCAGCAAAATAAAACATTAAAAATCAATTAAATAGTTGTTAAGCATGCCCACTGCTAATAAATTACCTTTAAGCCTTTGTTAATCGCCATCGGGTGTTGAGATATGTTCAATAAACGGCAATAATACATGCACTATTTTCAAGACATCCAATGGGACTTTTTACGCATGGATATTAAACAAATTCAGCAGCTTTCTTCAACCAGCATGACTCAGGTAAATCAATTGATTACTGAACAGTTAAGCTCTGATGTTGCGTTAATTAATCAACTCGGCTTTTACATCATTAATAGTGGTGGTAAACGTATTCGCCCACTTATCACCGTATTAGCTGCACAAGCGATTAATGTCTATTCTCCTAACATTACAAAGTTAGCGGCAATTATTGAATTCATCCATACCGCAACCCTATTGCACGATGACGTTGTTGATGAGTCAGACCTTCGCCGCGGAGAGAAAACAGCTAATGCTTTATTTGGTAATGCAGCAAGCGTACTTGTCGGGGATTTTTTATATAGCCGTTCTTTTGAAATGATGACTGAGCTTGAAAATTTCAAGGTAATGAATGTTTTAGCCAGCGCGACTAATGTCATTGCTGAAGGAGAAGTATTGCAATTAATGAATTGTAATAATCCCGATACTTCTGAAAAAACCTACATGGATGT
Organism: Psychromonas arctica DSM 14288; assembly: GCF_000482725.1. Taxonomy (GTDB): domain Bacteria; phylum Pseudomonadota; class Gammaproteobacteria; order Enterobacterales; family Psychromonadaceae; genus Psychromonas; species Psychromonas arctica. The sequence continues at coordinate 150,801 of NZ_KI519477.1, read as the reverse complement.
GATCTATTTTAAAACTGCAAAATTGTTTGAAGCTGCCACGCAATTAGTTGCTGTGTTAGGCCAACAACCTCAAGCGATAGAAGATGCGTTACTTAATTACGGGACTTACTTAGGTACTGCTTTCCAATTAACTGATGATGTTATGGATTATGCGTCCGATGCGCAGGAGATGGGTAAAAATACCGGTGATGATCTAGCTGAAGGCAAACCCACTTTACCGCTACTGTATGCAATGCAACATGGTACCGCAGCTCAAAGTGCTTTGATTAGAGAAGCAATTGAAAAAGCCAATGGTATGCAACACTTTGATTTGATCATGCAAGCATTGAATGAAACGAAGGCGCTTGAATATACTAAACAACGTGCAATGCAAGAAGCAGATAAAGCCATTGATGCGATTGCTATTTTGCCTGAAAGCGAATACAAAGAAGCGTTGATCAGCCTTGCACATATTGCTGCAAATCGAGTGAGTTAAGACAGATTGACAGAAATACAAAGCAAATAATGTTTTAGTAACAGTACACTTCTCATTACTACAGTGATAGTAATCAGAAGTGTACTGAAGTTATACCAATCTGAATAAATAAATGGTCTATTTACACGTTACATGGATGATCACAAGGCGTTGTTCACAGTAACTAGCTACTCTCATCACACAAAATCCGACGTAACGATTTTACAACTTTAGCTGCCCACAGAATGTTTAAAACAATACGTTCTCAGTCAAATTAACGACTAAGTTAGAGTTCATTTTAACAAGTATAAATGACTACATAATGACTTAGATTAGTATTATGCGAGCACAAGTAAAAAGGCGCTACGAGAGATAACTTACGTAGCGCCTTTTTGCGCTTACTCTAGGGTCTGTTGATCTTTCAAGTTTATTTTTGCAACGAGTTGCTGGCTTTTTATACAGGCCTGAGCTTATGACGTGTGGTTATTCCCCATAAATAAGCGAAAACGCAGTAGAAATAGTCAGCAAACGTTTCCCTACGGTGAACAAAATTTAAACGGCAAAGATCAACAGCCCTAACCTTCCCTTAACTGCTTTTATACTTTTTCTAGCAGGACTAAGCTTTCAAAAGGGCGTAATGTGATAGCTTTACTTGCTAAACTATTTATTACTTGCCCATTACTATCCACTCGTTCGAGTTCGTTATAGTTAGCAATAATCACCCTTGTATTTTCTAAACAAAGTGACTCCGGCAAAGCATAAGTCACTTGCTCTGAGGAGAAATTATTAATGCATAATAGCTTCTGTTCAGGGATAGTGCGCTGATAACAAAATAACTGTTCATGCTCAGGACAAAGATCCTGATAATCCCCCCAACAAATAACATCTAATTGTTTACGTAACATCAATAATTTTTGGTAATGATAAAAGACAGAGTTTTTGTCTGATAGCGCAGCTTCAACATTAATATCAAGATAATTACTCGCCACTTCTAACCACGGCTGCACATCACTAAATCCAGCTTGCTCTTTTTTATTCCACTGCATAGGGGTTCGTGAATTGTCACGAGATTTACTCGCTAAAATAGCCATCACTTGCTGCTCTGTTTTCCCCTGTTCAAGCATGATTCGATGCATGTTAATGCTTTCAAGGTCACGATACTGACTGATTAATTGATAGTCAGGATTAGTCATCGCAATCTCTTCACCTTGGTATATATAAGGTGTTCCCTGCATCATATGTAGGGCACTGGCGAGCATTTTAGCTGATTGCACACGGTATTCCTTATCATCTCCAAATCGACTAACAATACGCGGCTGATCATGATTACACCAAAAAAGGGCAGACCATCCTTTATCATGCATTCCCTGTTGCCAGTAATTAAATATTTGCTTTAATTGCAGCAAGTCTAACGGTGCGTTGGTCCACTTATCACCATCCTTATAATCCGTTTTAAGATGATGAAAGTTAAATACCATCGACAGTTCAGTTGCATCGGTTGCAGAATATTGTTGGCAATGTGCAAGGCTAGTTGAAGACATTTCTCCCACGGTAACCGAACCATACTTATTAAATACAGACTCACTTAATCGCTGTAGATATTGATGTGCACGTGGCCCATCGGTATAAAATTTTCTGCCATCGCTATCATCCTCGGGAAAAGAGGGTTGCTTAGAAATTAAGTTAATCACATCTAAGCGAAATCCATCGACACCTTTTTCAGCCCAAAAGCTAATAATATTCTCAACTTCTGCACGTACTTGGGGATTTTCCCAATTCAAGTCTGCTTGCTGTTCTGCAAATAGATGTAAATAATATTGACCACTTTTTTGATCAAATTTCCACGCACTACCACCAAATTTAGATTGCCAATTATTAGGCTCTGCGCCCTTTTTTGGGTCCTGCCAAATATAATAATCGCGATAAGGGCTATTTTTATCTGCGAGTGCAGATTGAAACCATTGATGCTCTGTAGAAGTATGATTGACCACTATATCAAGAATAATACGGATCCCTTTTTGATGGGCAGTAGACAATAAGGTTTCAAAGTCTGCCATATCCCCAAAATCAGGATTAATATTATAATAATCAGAAATATCGTAGCCATTATCAATCATTGGGGAGCAATAAATAGGTGTTAACCAAATAGCATCAACGCCTAAGGTCTGTAAATAATCTAATTTACTAATGATACCTTTTATATCACCTGTTCCTTTGCCACCACTATCGCAAAAACTTTTAGGATAGATTTGATAAATAGTTGCTTTACGCCACCACTCGTTGTGTAAATTTTTCATAGAGTACTCGTTAGGCGAATGAAAAATCATCCGCTATTATTTGAAATTGCTAATTATTTAAAGTGAAAGTTAAAATCAACCTAAAAAGAGCTGTTAAGACAGCGCTGCTGCTTCATCTTGCCCTTCAAGCTTATGGTTTTTCTCAGCTCTTTTATAAAGTACGATGGTTAATATAATCGGCACAATAATGGCTGCTAACATCGCGACAAAGAACACCATCCAGAACTGTGGTTGTATAGATAAAATGCCAGGTAAACCGCCCACACCGATACCGTTAGCCATCACACCCGCACTACCACATATACCAGCAGCAACAGCAGCACCGATCATCGCGCTCAACATTGGAAATTTATATTTAATATTAATCCCGTACATAGCCGGTTCAGTTACCCCAAGAAAAGCAGAAATAGCAGCTGGTACAGAAATCTCTCGTTCATTAGCCTTTTTACTTATCCAAATGATGCCAACAACAGCTGAAGCTTGAGCAATGTTAGATAATGCAATAAGCGGCCAAATTGGCGTGCCCCCCATGTCCTGCATTAACTGTAAGTCCACCGCATTAGTTGTGTGATGGATACCAGTGATCACTAAAGGTGCATAGAAGAAAGCAAAAATCATTGAACCAATCACCGCAAAATCGCCAGTCATCGCCATTTTCGCTGCATAACCAACATAATTACCAATTTCACGGCCGATAGGGCCTATTATTGAATGTGCAAGAATAACTGCGACTAACAAAGAGATAAAAGGTACTACCACAAGGTATAAATAGGCTGGAATAACACGTTTCAGGTTAACTTCAATATAAGCTAATGCCATCCCTGCAAATATAGCGGGTATAACTTGTGCCTGATAACCTACTTTTTCTATTACAAAGAAACCAAAGTCCCATACACCTGGAACTTGTGACCCAATATTGTAGGCATTCATCAATTGTGGAGAGACTAGTGTAATACCCAATACAATCCCTAAAACCGGTGTTCCTCCAAGCTTTTTAACCGTAGCCCAACACACCGCAACCGGTAGAAAGTGGAAAATAGCTTCGCCTATTATCCATAAAAAAGAATGTACAGCAGCCCAGAAGGTACTTATTTCTATTAACGTTTGCCCATCAAACATACGAATATCACCGATGATATTCCTAAAGCCTAAAATTAAACCACCGGTAATAATAGCGGGTAATAAAGGAACAAAAATCTCAGCCATATGAGAAATACTACGTTCTAAAAAACTCATATTTTGACGTGCGGCGACCTTACTCTGCTCTTTAGAGTCACCACTGTGACCAATGAGTGTGTTTAAAACCTTATAAACATCATCAACTTCTGTCCCGATCACAACCTGAAATTGTCCTGCATTAGTAAAGCAACCTTTTACCATTTTTAAGCTTTCAATTTTTTTAATATCAGCCGCATCATTGTTATTTAAAACAAAACGAAGCCTTGTAAGACAGTGACTAACACTAGCGATATTTTCTTTTCCACCTATAAATTCAATCAAGGAGGCGATATCTTGTTCTTTTATTTTACTCATAATAATATCCATTTTAGCAATTAAACCCACAAAATGGGAGCGCTCCCATTAACTGGTCAAATGATAGCCAATGAAGAAGGTAAATAAAATAAGAGCTGACTTAGAATGTGGTTATGATCACGAAACAAATGGGAGCACTCCCAATATATGCGAGTGATATCAATTTATACTATTTTTGAGCGTTAATTATTCAGATTCTAGGCCCGGCTCTAGGGTCGCAGCTTGAATAAGGTGCGTTACCTTCTGTTCCCCTGATAACTGTTTAAATAACAATTCAGCTGCATTTTTTCCTGCATTAAAATAACCAGGATCAATACTGAATGTATTCTCAAAAATAAACGGAAGCATATCTGAAGCCCCTATTCCGGAAACAATGACGTCACAACGCTGAAGCTCTTGTAATCGTTTTGCTACACCAATCGCTAAAGTATCACTAGCGCATACGATTGCTTGAGTATCGGCTGTTAACACCGCATCCGTCAAATCATAGGCACTATGATGACTTAGTTCACCGGTTTCAAAACGGCTAGTTAACTGATGTGCTTTGCAATAATCCAAGTAAGCATTAAGCCTCATCAAACCTGTTGTTTTATCTTCAGGGTTCACGCCAAGGTAGCTAATAACTTGCTTTCCTAACTGCTGAAGGTGCCCCATCGCTTGCTGGATCATGCCATAATTATCGTAACCGACCGATGAAATAACATCACTATTAACAGCAATGACAACCGCTTTTTGACCTAATAATTCTAATGACGCTAAATCATAATCACTAAAGCCAAATAGGATAATACCGTCAACATGGCGCTTCTGTAGAACAAGCAAGTGCTCATCTGTTTTGCTTGCACTAAGCTGTCCTTCCATGATTAAGGCATCGTAACCATTCGCATAAATAATTTCTAATAGACCACTTACGACCTGATTTTCAGAGACAGATGATAATCGAGAGACAATGATCCCAATCACCTTGCTGGTACCTCCGCCCATCATTTGTGCTGATTTAGAAGGAATAAACCCAGACTCTTGGATAACGCGCTGTACTTTTTCACGTGTACTTACTTTTACTTTAGGATCGTTAGTTAAAACACGTGACACCGTTGATTTTCCAACGCCCGCTAGTTTAGCAATATCCATGATAGTTAATTTTTTAACCATGACTGCTATTTTCCTTAATACAAAAAAGCCCTCTATATTTTACAATATAGAGGGCTTTTTAAAACAAATATTGTATTGACTAAATCAATTAGTTAAATGGATTAACTTGAATAATTGTTTCGTTACGATCTGGGCCAGTAGAAATAAGATCCATTGGCACGCCAGTAATGTCTTCTAAACGTTTGATGTAAGCTTTAGCATTCGCTGGTAATGCATCATAAGTTGTCACACCAAATGAAACTTCAGACCAACCAGGCATGGTTTCATAAATTGGAACAGCTTGCTCATAACCATCAGCACACATTGGTGGTACATCAACCACTTTGCCACCAGGCATAGTGTAACCAGTACAAATTTTGATTTCTTCTAAGCCATCTAAAACATCTAGCTTAGTTAAACAAAAACCAGTAATACTGTTTAATTGCACTGCACGTTTAATAGCAACGGCATCAAACCAACCTGTACGACGTAAACGTCCTGTGGTTGCACCAAACTCATGGCCAATTGTACCCATGTGGTGACCAGCAGGATCTAACTTGTCAATCCCATCGTAAAGCTCTGTAGGGAAAGGACCTGAACCGACACGAGTGGTATAAGCCTTAACAATACCTAACACATAATCAAGATGCGTTGGGCCAAAACCACTACCAGTAGCAACACCACCTGCAGTCGTGTTTGAAGAAGTTACATACGGGTAAGTACCATGGTCAATATCAAGTAAAGTACCTTGAGCACCTTCAAATAAGATATTCTCACCACGTAAGCGAGCTTTATCTAATTCGTCTGTCACATCAATAACCATACTAATTAATAGCGGTGCTATTTCAGTCATTTGTGCTAATACATCTTCATAGCTCACTGCCTCTACTTTATAGTAGTTAACTAATTGGAAGTTATGGTATTCAATGACTTCTTTTAATTTAACAGCGAATTTTTCCATGTCGAATAAGTCATCAACGCGTAAACCACGACGAGCAACCTTATCTTCATAAGCAGGACCGATACCACGACCAGTTGTACCAATTGCTTTATTGCCACGCGCTTTTTCACGTGCTACATCTAATGCCACATGGTAAGGAAGGATTAAAGGACAGCCTTCACTGATTGAAAGACGTTCTTTAGCAGGAATGCCTCTTTCGATAAGCATGTTCATTTCTTTGAACAATGCATCTGGTGCTAATACCACACCATTACCGATGACACATTTTACGTTTTCACGCAAAATGCCTGATGGAATCAGATGAAGTACTGTTTTCTCTCCATCGATTACTAGTGTATGACCCGCATTGTGTCCACCTTGATAGCGAACAACCCATTGCGCTTTGTCTGTAAGTAGATCTACTACTTTACCTTTACCTTCATCACCCCATTGAGTGCCAAGAATTACTACATTTTTTCCCATCAGAATCACATATCTCTAGCGAATTGAACGGGGATTTTAGCAAAGTTTAAACAGGTGAATCAATATCTTTGTTAGTTAATACGCATTTATATATTTAAAAATAAAAAAAGGCCGATAAATCGGCCTTTTTACAATGAGTTACTACTATCTCAATAAGTTTATTAAATCAAATATCTTAGTAAATTAATCACCTCAAAATTTATTTTTGAGAACCCATGTATTTAAAGAAATCTGAATCTGGACTTAATACCATCACGTCTTGTTTGTCTGCAAAGCTTTTTTGGTAAGCTTGCATACTACGCAGGAAGGCATAAAATTCAGGATCTTGAGAGAAAGCTTCAGAGTAAATCTTTGATGATTCAGCATCTCCTCTACCACGTATCTCCGCAGACTCTTTGTTAGCTTGAGCCAGCATAATTGATACTTTACGGTCGATGTTTGCGCGGATCACTTCAGACTTCTCTTGACCTTCTGAACGATGTTCTCTTGCAACAGCTTGACGCTCAGCACGCATACGTTTGTAAATACTATTACTCACACCGTCAGGTAAGTTGATTTTCTTGATCCTAACATCAACAACTTTAATACCTAACTCAGATGAACGCGCCATACGTTTCAGTGCTGTTTCCATCACTTCACCACGTTTACCCGATACAATATCTTTAATCGTATGCGAACCAATTTCGTTACGTAAACCATTATTAATTTTACGTTTTAGTAACGCTTCAGCTTGTAATTTATTACCCCCTGTTGCTAGGTAATAAACAGCTAAATCATCTATCTGCCACTTCACATAAGAATCGATAATTAAATCTTTTTTCTCTGAAGTTACAAAACGATCAGGTTGGTCATCAAGTGTTTGAATACGCGTATCCATGACACGGACAGCATCAATAAACGGCACTTTAAAATGTAAACCTGGACCATATACAACCGGTTTATCTTCACTATCACGCTTCACTTTACTAAATTGTAAAACAATACCGTTTTGACCTTCAGTAACAACAAATGCACTGCTTACAAAAACCAAAAATAGAATGGCTGGCAGTATTAAGAATTTTTTCATGATTAGTCTCTCCCAGTAGTTCGAGTACCACGCGTAGCACGTTCGCTACTTGTTGCGCGTTCATCGAGATCTGCTTGTTCATCGGCACGAGAACGTGTTTCAATTTCGGTTTCAACTGGTAAACGAGATGAGCCGTTGTCAGGATTATTCATTAACTTATCAAGAGGTAAGAAAGTTAAATTGCCGCCAGCTTGGTTATCAATCAAAACTTTAGAGCTATTACTAAGCACTCTTTCCATCGTTTCAATATATAAACGTTGACGAGTAACATCAGGGTTAGCTTGGTATTCTGGTAATAGTTGATTGAATTTAGCTACCGCACCTTGCGCTTGTAAAATGATACCTTCTTCATATGAACGAGCTTGTTGTTCGATACGTTTCACTTGACCACGTGCAATCGGTTCTTTCTCACGCTCATAAGCTTCAGCTTCACGTACAAAACGCTCTTCATCTTCTTGTGCTGCAATTGCATCGTCAAAGGCATCTTTAACTTGTTCAGGCGGACGCGTTTGTTGTAAGTTGACATCAACAATCTGGATACCTAGATCATAAGGAGCGATGATTTTATCCAACATTTCCCATGTTTCTTGACGAACCACTTCACGACCCGTTGTTAATGCATCATCCATAGTTGAATGACCAATAACAAAACGTAGAGAGCTATCTAATGCTTGTAATAAACTATTGTCAGCATTAGTTACACTAAACAGATACTTTTCAGGTGCAACAATTCGGTACTGAATTTCCATGGAAACTTGTACGATGTTTTCATCTTCAGTTAACATGAAACCAGTTGTAGGCATGGTACGGAAAGCTTCAACGTTAATCGGAATAATTTGATCAACAAATTTTGGATTCCAATGTAAACCAGGATCAACTTGAGAATGGTAAGCACCAAAACGTAAGACGACACCTCGATCAGATTCCTTAACCGTATACCAACCGCTTGCAAACCAAACAATTGCTATAATGCTTAAGATAGCAATAGCGAAAAATTTCCCGCCATTACCACTGCCACTAGGACCTTGCGTTGATTTATTACCAAACAAACCGCCTAAAACACCAGATATTTTTTGAAAAACAACATCTAGATCGGGAGGACCTTGTTCATTTTTTTTGCCGTTTTTGTTCCACGGGTCCTGATCTTTTTTATCATCTTTTCCCGGTTCATTCCAAGCCATGTTAGCTCCTGATTTACTCATAAATTGAATTAATAAAATCTGTTTAATTATGAAACATTTAAAAGAATTTACCAAACACTTAAACTGTTACTGCAATGTAACAATGTTCACACTAATAATAAAGAGTTTATGACATATTAGGTCCACTCTTCCTTATCTAATTCTGCAACAGTTTGGTAATTGCCATCCACCACAAACTCTTCGATATAACTACCTTCCTGTTTAATCAAACGTTGCCAGTCGGTATTATTAAGACGGATATTAATAACACTATTACCATTTTCTGCATATTCTTCATTCTCAATACACTCTAATTGATAAAACAGCGCGCGTAGTTTTCCGTGTGCAGGTGGTATAGATAACTGTAAAGAACGAATTTTCCCAGATAACAACATCGATAATGCATCGAATAACAGGTTAACGCCAATATCTTTTTGTGCAGATAACCAAACTCGAATAGGTTGGCCTGTTTCGTCGTAATCGATTCTTGGTTCAGCTTGTTCTAATGCATCGATTTTATTCATCACCATTAAGTGTGGCACTTCACCTGCATCAATTTCATTTAAAACATGTTCAACGGCATCAATATTCGCTAAATAGTTTTCATCTGAACAATCAACAACATGTAATAGTAACGTCGCTTCACGTGTTTCTTGCAAAGTGGCTTTAAAAGCGGCTACTAAATCATGTGGTAAGTGACGGATAAATCCTACTGTATCCGCTAAAATACAGGTCCCTACATCATCAACAGAGATCTTTCTCAATGTCGGATCTAAGGTAGCAAAAAGTTGGTCAGCAGCATACACTTTTGCGGCAGTAATTTGATTAAATAATGTAGATTTACCAGCATTGGTATAACCCACTAGTGAAACCGTTGGCACTTCATTACGTAAGCGAGAACGACGTCCCTGCTCGCGTTGTTTAGATACTTTTTCCAAACGTGATTTAATAGTAGTGATACGCGCGCTTAATAAACGTCGATCACTTTCCAGCTGTGTTTCACCTGGACCACGCATTCCGACACCACCTTTTTGTTTATCAAGGTGTGACCAGCCTCGAATCAGCCGACTCGACATATAATGTAGCTGTGCAAGCTCAACCTGTAACTTACCTTCATAGGTTCTTGCGCGTTGTGCAAAGATATCAAGAATAAGTGCCGTTCTATCAAGCACTAAACATTCGCAAATCTTTTCCATATTACGTAATTGTGCTGGTGTTAAAGCATGATTAAAGATAACAATATCAGCTTCCATGGTGCGAACAGTATCTGCTATTTCCTGTGCTTTACCTGTACCAACAAAAAAACGTGCATGGGGTGACTTACGTGGGCCAGTTACGGTTGCAACTGAATTAACTCCGGCAGAACTGACCAGCAGTTTTAATTCATCAAGATCTTCTTTATTATTTTCATCTGAAAAAGAAACATGGACTAAAACAGCCTGTTCACCGGCTTCGTAACGTTCAAACAATTAACTCTCCAATAGATTAAGTAAGAATTATAAATAGATCTTCATCCTACCACAGCTATAAAATGATTAGATAAAAAAATGGCCTGCCTGCAGGCAAGCCATTGTCATCGATATTAATAAATTATTCTTCGTGCGCAATGGTAGGAACAGCGCGAGAAGGAACGACAGTTGAAATGGCATGCTTATAAACCATTTGACTCACTGTATTCTTTAATAGAATAACAAATTGATCAAAAGACTCTATTTGGCCTTGTAACTTAATACCGTTGACTAAATAAATAGCGACCGGGATACGCTCTTTACGTAGAGTATTCAAGAATGGATCTTGAAGAGATTGTCCTTTTGCCATGTATAGTCCTTATTATTCTTTTTATTATCACTGAACTGCAGTATAACGAAGGGATCAAAAAAAACCGACTGAAAACCTAAAATTTTGATCCGCACCTCTTTCTATCTCTTTGTTATTTCAATAACTAACGTTTTAATCATGCTTTTCTTATTTTAATAAAACCGACTTTATTTTTTCAAAGTTATTCTCATCAGCACTTTCTAACCAAGTAATATCTTGTTTCCAACCTCGCAACCAAGTCATTTGTCTTTTCGCTAATTGTCGCGTCGCCACTACACCACGAAAACGCATCTCTTCATAATCCAGTTTGCCTTCAATATATTCCCACATTTGACGATAACCAACACAACGCATTGAAGGTAAATCTAGATGCAAATCTCCACGCTGATACAAACGTTGTACTTCTTGCTCAAAACCTGCAGCTAACATTAAATCAAAACGTTTTTCAATACGCTGATGTAATACTGATTTTTCTGCAGGAGCAATGGCAAACTGCTTAATATCAAAAGGGATAGGATCGCTTTTAACCGCGGTTAGTTCGGTCATGCTTTTACCACTAATACGATAAACTTCAATCGCTCTTGCTAAGCGTTGTGGGTCATTAACATGGATCCGCTCAGCTGATACCGGGTCGATGTCACGTAATTCATCGTGCAATGCTTGCCAGCTAGTTTCTTTTACTTGCAGCTCGATTGCTGCTCGAATAGCACTATTAGCACTAGGTAATGGCGATAAACCTTCTACCAAAGCTTTGTAATACAACATGGTTCCACCAACCAACAAAGGCGTATTACCACGAGCAACAATTTCTCCCATTAAACGCAGTGCATCATCACGGAAGTTACCCGCCGAGTAACTGTCCTTTGGGTCGATAATATCAACCAATAAGTGCGGCGCTAATGCTTGTTCTTGTGCACTGGGTTTAGCCGTTCCAATATCCATGCCTTTATAGATTAATGCGGAGTCAACACTGATGATTTCACATTGGCATTGTTGCGCAAGTTTGATTGCTAAATCAGTTTTTCCAGATGCCGTTGGTCCCATTAAAAAAATAGCGGTCGGAAATGAAGCGGTGTTTATATTGGACATGCTATTGAATACCTTGTAATAACAGCGATAGATCGGGTTGCTTGAAACAGCGTTGTAAATGTGTTGCGGATAATGGTATTAACGACCTTAACAATGTTTCTATTTGCGTTAATGAAGGAGCGGTTGCCGTTTCATTAGCGACTAATAACGCCCCTAATTGTTGGCAAATTAATTCAACCTGTTGCTGATCACTGTCATTGATAGTGGATGCGTGACTTTGTTTTAAGAAATCAAACAAAGCAGGCAAAATAACTGCAATAGGTGAATGCCTAAAAGGTGCAGGCACCTGACTAACAATCAAAAATTGAGACTGAAATTTATAACTAAAACCAAGTCGATTTAACAAGGTTTCTACCTGTTGTGCTATTTGTTGCATTGCTTCATCTAATTTAAATCGCACGGGCAATAATAAAGGTTGAGAGATAATTTCACCATTTTGCCAAGCAGTAACTAAATGCTCGCTAACCATGACCTCATTGGCATCCTTTAATGACATTATCAATAAACCATTATTAGATAACGCCATCAACTCAGGTTGTAACGGCTGTAATAATAAATAATCTGCACCGATTGAAGACACTACATTGGCGACTTGCCCACCAGCACTTTTATTTGACGGCGAGTTATGTGTCGAAGGAGAAACAATATTTTGTTGGTAAGCTTCAGCAACAAAATCACAATAAGCTTCTACTTGTTGTTGATCGAGTCCTGGCCTCTGCACTGCAGGTGAATAATGATGATTAGCAGTGCCAGATGATGATCCTTGGTTGCCCTCCCCAACACGGTTATTGGTAACAGCATCTGAATAATGAGGGCGGCTATGGTCTTGATAATTGGTATGACTATTACCGCTATTACTTACACTATCTGCGTTGCTTGTCGCACCAGAGGTTTGAGTACCACAGATGTTAGTAGGTGCTTGATAGTCATGCCCAGCAGTTTGCGTACTTAAGTCAGTATGATGGCTTAATAACGAACTGTCATTTAGTGTACTGTTCAGGGTACTACTAATAAAATCATGCACCCAACGCGCTTGATGAAACCTAACCTCATGCTTAGCAGGGTGGACATTAACATCGACCTCTTTTGCATCACACTCAATATAAATAATGTACCCAGGAAACATACCCGGCGGTAAAAAGTGAGCATAAACTTGCTTGATTGCATGGTTAACTAATTTATCGCGGATCATACGCCCATTAATATAACAATATTGCACGTCGGCTAAAGGTCTTGGCGATAAACGATCCGATACCCAACCTGAAATTTTTAATGCTTGATCTGCATGTTCAAAAAAAACAGCATGTTGAATAAATTGCTCACTGCATACCGCTGCAATACGTTTTTCTTGTTGGCTTTGTTGTGGAGCAGCACGATATTGTCTTACCACTTTATTATTGTGTTTCAAACTGATTGCAATATCAAAACGGCTAAGCGCAATACGTTTTATTAATTCATCAATATGTTGAAACTCTGTCTTTTCAGTTTTTAGAAAGCGGCGACGCGCAGGTGTATTAAAAAACAGATCTAACACTTCTACCGTCGTACCTTGAGGATGAGCTGCAGGCTGTACATTCACTTGCATATCTCGACCTTCCGCAATGGCTTGCCAAGCTTGCTCTTGATCTGCGGGTTTTGAAGTAAACGTTAAACGAGCCACCGAACTAACACTGGCTAATGCTTCACCTCTAAAACCTAAACTAACAATCGCTTCTAGGTCATCAAGGTGGCTTATTTTACTGGTGGCATGTCGACTTAAAGCAAGAGTAAGTTGGTCTTTACTAACCCCATTACCATTATCTTTAATACGAATACATTTAGCACCACCTTGTTCAATCTCTATTTCAATCCGGGTTGCTCCGGCATCTAAACTATTTTCGACTAACTCTTTAACGACTGAAGCGGGTCGCTCGACCACTTCTCCTGCAGCGATTTGGTTCGCTAAACGTGCAGGTAATATTTGAATAGACATGCTTTTACACTCGCAGTACTAGCTGATAGGGATAGTAAGCACTTGCCCAACGGCCAGTGAATTAGAACGTAGATTATTGGTTGATTTAATGGCAGTGGTTGTGGTGCCATAACGCTGGGCAATAACCGATAAAGATTCCCCACTGCGCACTTTGTGTTCTGTTTGTTGCACTTTTTGTGTTGGGATCCTTAATACTTGGCCAACAAATAAGGTACTTGAGCGTAACTTATTATACAGTTTCAGTTGCTCTGACGTTGTTCCATACTGATAGGCGATAACTGACAGCGATTCACCACTTTTCACCTTATGCGATTCAGGCAAAGAGGGGCTGACATAGTCCGCACTGGGTATGTTTAGTACCTGCCCGACTAATAGGCGAGAAGAACTTAAATTGTTATAGGCTTTAAATTGCTTTGAAGTGCGATCATATTTTTCAGCAATCACAGATAATGATTCACCACTACTGACCTTATGCTGAGTAGGCACTACAACTTTTTTAACGGCAACCGCCGTCGTCCCCGGGACGTTAATTTTTTGTCCCACACGTAAACTGCTAGACTTTAATTGATTATAATCTTTTAGTGTTTTTGTGCTCATGTCATATTGACTTGCAATCACCGATAACGAGTCACCACTTTTAACACGGTAAATAAGGTCCGGTCGTGGAGTAGCAATTTGTTGTTGATTACCTGGAATTTTTATTTTTTGACCAATCAGTAAAGACGTACTTTTAAGGTTGTTATATTGTTTTAGTTGCGCCGTTGTGGATGCATATTTTTGTGCGATCGCAGATAAAGACTCACCACGTTGCACTTTATGCGTTTGCGCTTTGATAACCTTATTTTCCTGTTGTGATTGTTTTGGTTCAGCGGCAGCTAATGCAGGTTTCTGTTGTTCAGAAAGTTTTAGCTTCTGGCCAACAAACAAGGTCGTCGTTTTTAAGTCGTTATAATCTTTAATTTCAGCAATGCTTTTATTGTACTGGCTAGCAATCACAGATAACGACTCACCACGTTGTACTTTATGTACCTCGGGAGTTGTAACAATGGGTGCTTGTACACTTGGTGTTGCAGTAGTTGCGACTTCAATATAGACACCGGGTATCTTAATTTTTTGGCCAACTTGTAATGATGAACGCTGTAACTTGTTATAAGACATTAACTGAGCAATGCTTTTATCATATTGGCTAGCAATCACAGACAAGGACTCACCCCGTTTAACTTGATGAACTTGTTCTTTTTGCAGCAGTCGTTGAGTCACAGGTTTAGGCGTATTCACTGGCGAGGTTGATGCGATACTAGTTAGAACATCACCGGGAATATTAATCTTTTGTCCAATCGCTAAGATTGTCGAACGCAATTGATTGTATTCAGCTAATGTTTTTGTACTTTGTTGGTATTTAGCTGCAATCAAAGATAATGATTCACCACGTTTTACAACATGAGTTTGTGCTTTTCTTTTGACCGGCGCCGCGATCTGTTGGCTCGTTGGCTCATTTGCAGCAACTTGATAATTAGGTGGAATACTTAACACTTGACCAATTCGTAATGAATTCGATTTTAAATGATTAAATGATTTAAGTTCATTACTCGTTACACTATAGCGTCTTGCTAATACCGATAAAGACTCTCCACTTCTTACGGTATGTTTAATCGCACGTTTTTTCTGAGCGAATAGACTACCTTGAGGTGGTTTGTCGTTAAAATGCTTATAAATTCCTTTATAAACAGCACTCGCAATTTTATTTTGAAACTCAGCTTGGTTTAATAAGCGTTCTTCAGTGCGGTTAGTAATAAAACCTGCTTCTACTAAAATAGAAGGAATATCTGGCGACTTAAGCACCGCTAGGCTCGCATGCACAGGTTTTTTCTTATGCATTTGAGTGACTTTAGAAAGCTCCATCGTCACTAAATCACCTATCGTATAACCTACGCCCATGGTATTACCCATCGACATGTCCAATAACATTTTATTCAGAAATGGCACACTATCCGAATCTTGAATAATATCACCAGCCCCTCCTAATAATTCAGAGTGCGCTTCGTGTTTTTCCATCCAGCGACCTAATTCAGTGGTTGCTCTACGGTTTGATAATACCCATACGGAAGCCCCTCTAGGTTGGCTTGAAGTAAAACCATCGGCATGGATGGAAACGAGGAAGTCAGCTTTTCCTTTTCGTGCAATTTCAGAGCGTTTATTCAAATTAACAAAATAATCACCAGTCCTAATTAAAAAAGACTGCATTCCTTTTTGTGAATCAATTTTAGCTTTTAAACGTTTAGCAATTTGTAGAGTGACTTTTTTTTCGTAGGTATATTTACCTAATGCACCGGGGTCGTCACCACCATGTCCTGCATCAACAGCAATAATAATATCGCGGCCATTTGGCACAGCAGCAATACTTTTTGGTACCTTGGTAACAATATTTGGCAGGTCGATGACTAAGCGGTGTCCATAGGGTTTTGCTGGTCGTAAACTAAAAACTTTCGCTTTACTGGCTCTTTTTAAATCAACAACTAAACGGAATGTGCCACTTTCACCACTCGCACTTTCACGAATATTTTTGATCAACACACCTTTATTGCTAATCTTTTTTAAGTTTGCTTTGTTATTGGTGGTTTTTAAGTCCACCACTAGGCGGTCTGGATGTGTCAGATAATGGGTTTCATAATCGGGTTTTTGAGCAAGATCTAATACAATGCGCGTATTATCAGGAGATGGCCAAGTTCGTACCCCTTTGAGCTCATTCTTTTGAGCAGCAGAGACATTAAAACTAATGCTTTGTAATATAAATACAAAGCACAGCAAACATAACACTGATGTTAATCGTGTTAATTTGATTGAAGACGATAAAGTCTTAACTGAACCGGGCTTTTTTTCCTGCGCTATCATAAATTTTTCAATACTCTTAATCCAATTTCAGTATTTGCTTGTAAAGTGACTTCACGTTGGTCATCAATATAAACCAATGTTAAATCTAAATCTGGAGGCGGCAAAAATCCAATACCACGCTCAGGCCATTCAACTAAACAATGACTTGAATCACCAAAATAATCACGAATACCCATAAACTCTAACTCTTCAGGGTCCGATAAACGGTATAAGTCAAAATGATAAACCTGCCAATCTGCCAATTCATAAGGCTCAACTAAAGTATATGTAGGGCTTTTAACGTTACCTTGATGACCTAAGCCTTGAATAAAACCACGCGTTAATGTTGTTTTACCCGCGCCTAAATCTCCGTGTAAATAAATACAGGTAGCGAGTTCACAGGCTTGACTTAAACGTTTACCAAACAAAACTGTTTGGTCTGCATCCTGTAGTTTTTCTTTTAATAAAGTAGACATTTCTTTTTACTGACTTCCAATATGGTTGATAGTTCTCATTATTAACGATCTCTGTAAAAAGAGTCACTTAATAAATAAATGGCATAAAGCTACCGTTTCTAATAGTACCAGAAAGCATATCCCGCATACCACCTCTAGCCACCACAAGCTAAAAAACATTATTATCATAGACTATATAAAGTCAATTGGTGCTAAACAAAGCTAACCAACATGTCTATTTTTCACCGTATCTGCTTCAACGCATAGCCCTTAACTACATATTCTATAGCGATATGGCTAAGCCCTTTGAGAACAATCCGAGTAAGTTAATTTAAACTCGATAACTGGACTGGTATCCAAACATAGACACAGACAGACACAATTAAGGCTCACGCCATTAATAATAATGCAACCTTACTGATCCAGATAAAAACATTATAAAACAATACTATAAAATAATAATCAGATTATTTCAAAGTAACCTAAGCGTGCTAACAAAATACTGACCAGAGTATGTTAAACTCTACTTTATACAGAATCTGAGCCCATCCCTTTCACCTTTTGATATAAAGCTAACAATGAAAAATACTCAACCAAGCGCCCCTTCATCACTTACAAATGCAATTTCATCTACTCCTTCAGATGACATTTCCACGGCTAAAAGTACCGACCTTTCTGAAACAGAGCTTAGGGCACTTGCTAAAAAAATTAAATCATGGGGCAAGGAGTTAGGTTTTCAAAAGGTAGGCATTAGTGATATTGACTTAAAAGATCAGGAAGCTAACTTACAAACTTGGTTAGATAACCAGTACCACGGCGAAATGGATTACATGGCAAAACATGGCATGATGCGTGCCCGTCCCGATCAATTATTACCTGGCACTTTACGCGTTATTTCAGTACGCATGGATTACTTACCTGAAGAGGCACAATTTGCCTCCAACTTAGAAGATAAAGATCTCGCTTATATCAGCCGTTACGCTTTAGGCAGAGATTACCATAAGGTGTTACGTAAAAAATTAAAACAGCTCGGAGATAAAATTCAAAGTGAATTTAGCGATTTAGGCTTTCGCCCTTTCGTTGATAGCGCACCAATATTAGAAAGACCATTAGCAGAAAAAGCGGGACTGGGTTGGACTGGTAAGCACTCACTATTACTTGATAAAGATGCAGGTTCATGGTTTTTTATTGGGGAACTATTAATTGATTTACCTTTACCCACAGACCAAGCGCAAACAGCTGAATGCGGGCAATGTGTCGCCTGCATGACAATCTGCCCAACTCAAGCAATTGTAGCCCCTTACGTCGTTGATGGCAGACGTTGTATCTCTTATCTAACCATTGAATTATATGGTGCAATCCCAGTAGAGTTTCGTAAAGCGATAGGAAATCGTATTTATGGCTGCGATGACTGTCAGTTGATTTGTCCTTGGAATCGCTTTGCAGAAACAACGCAAGAATCGGACTATCAAGCAAAAGACTTTTTACAAAACCAATCACTAATAACCTTATTTAATTGGTCCGAGACTACTTTTTTAAAAAATACGGAAGGCTCGCCAATTCGAAGGATTGGGCACCAACGCTGGTTAAGAAATATCGCCGTTGCTTTAGGCAATGCGCCAAGCAGTATCGAAACCATTACCGCTTTACAAAATAAACTTGAATTAAGTGATGATGAGATCGTTAATGAACATATTCAATGGGCATTAACCGAACAACAACAAAACATGCCAATCAGTATTGACCGTTTAAATAAACGTTTAATTAATGCGGTAAAAAAAGGGTTACCAAGAGATGCCTAACAATTATCAAAAGACGCGTAGTAATTATCAAAAGATGCGTAGTAATAAAGGTTTATTTAATGCATAAAAAAGGCCTTACAACTTACATTGCAAGGCCTTAGTATTCTCTTTAATAATTACTTTTTTAGCGCTTTAATAGCACTAAAGATTATCAGCTGACTCATTAACACTCTGCAGATCTTGTAACGGCCAGCGTGGTTTTGCTTTTATTTCCAAACCTTGCGTATGCCCAGCTTTTAAACGTTGCATTCCAGCATAGGCAATCATCGCACCATTATCAGTACAAAATTCACTACGAGGGTAGAACACTTCACCACCCAACTTTTTCATCGTAGCCGCAAGCTGCTCACGTAAAGCCGTGTTAGCACTTACTCCACCGGCAACCACCAAACGCTTCAAACCAGTCTGTTTTAAGGCTCGTTTACACTTTATCGCAATCGTATCAATCACAGCTTCTTGAAATGCATAAGCAATATCAGCTTGTGTCTGACCATCTTTTCCTTCACGCGCAATCGTTACCGCGGCAGACGTTTTTAAACCACTAAAGCTAAAGTCTAAGCCAGGTCTATCAGTCATTGGGCGCGGAAACTTAAAACGCCCCGCTACACCTTGCTCAGCCATTTTAGCTAAACGCGGTCCACCTGGGTAATCCAACCCTAACAATTTAGCTGTTTTATCAAATGCTTCACCCGCAGCATCATCAATACTTTCACCTAATAAGGTGTATTCACCAATAGCATCAACTTGCACTAATAAGGTATGACCACCTGATACGAGCAATGCGACAAAGGGAAAATCAGGTTTATGTTCTTCTAACATAGGCGCGAGTAAGTGACCTTCCATGTGATGCACTGCTATTGCAGGTTTACCCCATGCGTAGGCTAAGCTTCGGCCAATACAAGAACCGACTAATAATGCGCCTACTAATCCTGGCCCTGCGGTATAAGCAATGGCATCAATATCATCTTTAGTGCAATTAGCGAGTTTCAAAGCATCTTTGATCAGCGGAATTGTTTTACGAACATGGTCACGTGACGCTAACTCAGGAACAACACCACCATAATCAGCGTGTAATTTCACCTGACTATATAATTGGTGAGATAACAAACCTTGTTGATCGTCATAAACAGCAATACCTGTTTCATCACATGACGTTTCAATGCCTAAAATGCGCATAATAAACAACCTTATAGCTAAAACAATCAGCTCATTAATTAAGCTAATTAAATAAAATAGAGGATACAATAAAAAATTAAACGCATTCTAACGGAAAAGTACACTTAAGATTGCTTTTTTTGTCGATCTTGATTATAAAATGCAGATCTGAAGATCATTGGGATCTTTATACTTTATTAATTAAAATTAATGCGGAATTTCTTTACATTATCCCCCAAATAGGATTAAAATCTCGCACCAATTTAAATGCACTGGTCAATTTACGACCGTAACCATAAAGGTAATAGGCATATGCCAGTAATTAAACTTCGTGAAAACGAACCATTTGACGTAGCACTACGTCGTTTTAAACGTTCTTGTGAAAAAGCAGGTATCTTAGCAGAAACACGTAAGCGTGAATTCTTTGAAAAACCTACTACAGTTCGCAAACGCGCTAAAGCAGCAGCTGTTAAACGTCACTTGAAAAAACTTTCTCGTGATAACGCTCGTCGCGTTCGTCTATACTAGAATAGATAAAGGTTTCCAATGTCTATAAAAACAAGATTACAAGAAGAACAAAAGCTTGCAATGCGCGCTAAGGATAAAGTCCGTTTAAAGACTATCCGCTCATTAATTGCTGCTGTGAAGCAGATTGAACTCGATGACAAAGTTGAATTGGATAACGACGCTGTAACTGCAGTGGTTGTTAAATCAGTAAAACAGCGTAAAGATTCAATCTCGCAGTTTGAAAAAGCTGACCGTACTGATCTTGTAGATATAGAAAAAATGGAACTTGTTATTTTAGAAGAGTTTTTACCTCAAGCACTCACTTCGGAAGAAGTTGAAGCACATATTAAGCAAGCTATTGCAGCAGTTGATGCACAAGGCATGCAAGATATGGGTAAAGTGATGGGGATACTCCAAAAAGAGATACAAGGAAGAGCGGATATGGGTTCAGTAAGTGGTCTTGTAAGAGCTCACTTGAAATAAACCCTGTCCATCTTTTTTGATTAAAAAGCCTCAGCTTAATAATTAAGTCTGAGGTTTTTTTGTTTTGATCTGTATAAAATATTAAATCCCTCTATTATTTATTCATCTATTAATTGTAATCAGTATTAACAACTATTGTGTACTTTTAACCACAACGAGTATACTAGCCTCTTTTATCAATAGGACTCACAATGGCCGGCCGCATTCCCAAAAATTTCATTGACGATCTGATTTCTCGCACCGATATCGTTGATGTAATTGATAGCCGCGTAAAATTGAGAAAAAAAGGAAAAGATTATCGTGCATGTTGCCCATTCCATAATGGTAGCAATAACTCTTCATTTTCAGTCAGTTCAGATAAACAGTTTTACCATTGTTTTAATTGTGGGGTCAGCGGCAATGTCGTTTCCTTCCTCATGGATTACGACGGAATTGAATTTGTAGATGCCGTAGAAGTACTCGCAGAGCAATTATCCATTGAAGTACCACGTGAAGAGTCAGGACATAGTCAACCGGCAACCAGTTATGTCGATAGAAAAGATCTTTATCAACTAATGGCTGACATCACCCGCTTTTATCAACAACAATTACGTACACATAAGCACAGTAAAAAAGTCATAGACTACTTAAAAAGTAGAGGCTTGTCGGGTGAAACAACTAAACATTTTCAAATCGGTTATGCCCCAGATGGCTGGGATGAAGTGCGCAAAAAATTCGCTATCAACAAACAATTAGAACAACAGTTGATTGATGCTGGCATGCTAATCAGCAAAGACAGTGGCGGCAGCTACGACCGTTTCCGTGACCGCTTAATGTTCCCTATTCTAGACAGACGTGGTCGAGTAATCGGCTTTGGCGGGCGTGTTTTTGATGATACGACACCAAAATATTTAAATTCACCGGAAACCCCTATTTTCCATAAAGGCAAAGAGCTTTATGGCTTGTATCAAGTTAAACAACATGAAAAAGACGTAAAACGCATTTTAGTCGTTGAAGGCTATATGGATGTTGTTGCGCTAGGGCAGTTCGATATTCACTATGCAGTTGCTTCTTTAGGGACGGCCACCACACCTGACCATATTCAATTATTGTTTAGACAAACCAGTGAGGTTATTTGCTGTTTTGATGGTGATAGTGCGGGACGAACTGCAGCATGGCGGGCCCTTGAAAACGCCCTCCCCTCTATTCAAGATGGTCGAACATTACGCTTTATGTTCTTGCCTGACGGTGAAGATCCAGATAGCCTAGTACAAAAAGAAGGCAAAGCATTTTTTGAAAAACTGGTTGATCAAGCAATGCCGTTATCAGATTTTTTATATCAGCATCTGCTTACACAGGTTGATATGCGCAGTGCCGATAGCAAGTCTAAACTAGCTCAGCTAGCTATCCCGTTGTTAACAAAACTGCCTGATTCAGTATTTAGACAAATGATGGAAACCCGCTTAATTAGCTTGTTAGGCATTGAAAAAGAAGGCTTAAAAAAGCTTTTACCTGCTCCAACGAAGCTTGAAAAAAGGCCAACATCAAAAAAAATAACACCAATGCGTTTAGCTATTTCATTACTGCTACAAAATCCTCAAATGGCCTATCAGTTAGATGAAATACCTGAATTTAAAGAAATGCAAATACCCGGCTTAACTCTTTTAAATTCACTACTTGAAATTTGTAGAGACACACCCCATCTCTCTACAGGTCTACTATTAGAACACTGGCGCGAACAGCCACAAGAAAAGCAACTAATTGCTTTAGCAACTTGGAATAACCAAGTACAAGAAGATAAATACGAACAAGTATTTTTCGACATATTAGATAATTTTTTATCATTGCACCTGACCCAACGAATTGAGTTTTTAAAACAAAAATCAAGACAAGGTGAGATTTTAACAACAGAAGAAACAGTCCAGCTGGCTCAACTTCTAAAAGAACAAAAACAACATTAATGGGATTGGCATAAAATTCAATATAGGCGTATACTCGAGCGCTTATATTTTTTCCCATTTACACCACATTTCACGACTAATTTTGGATGGTACCTATGGCGCAAACACCTCAATCACAGCTTAAAGAGCTGATCATTAAAGGTAAAGAGAATGGTTTCTTAACCTTCGCAGAAGTGAATGATCACCTTCCGCAAGATATCGTTGAGTCGGAGCAAATTGAAGATATCATTCAGATGATCAACGACATGGGTATCCGAGTTGTTGAAACTGCTCCTGATGCTGATGATCTAATTCTTTCTGGCACAGATAACGATGAACCGGATGAAGATGCGGTAGAAGCCGCTGCACAAGTATTAGCAACGGTTGAATCAGAAATAGGCCGAACTACCGACCCTGTTCGTATGTACATGCGCGAAATGGGTACAGTAGAACTACTGACACGTGAAGGCGAGATTGTTATCGCTAAACGTATCGAAGAAGGCATTAAAGAAGTACAGAACTCTGTTTCCGAATACCCTGCAACCATTCGTAATCTATTAGATAACTACGATAGTTATGAAGCAGAAGAGATGAAATTAACTGATTTAATCAGTGGTTTTATTGACCCAAATGATGATATGACACAAGCAGTTAGTGCAACTAACATCGGTTCTGAATTATCAGAAGCCGAATTAGATGACGATACTGATGACGACAAAGAAGATGACGAAGAAGAGGAGGAAGGTCCTAAAGGCCCTTGCCCAGAAGAAGCAGCAGAAAAATTCACTGAATTACGTCGTTTAAACAACATCGTTGAAAAATCAATTACAAAAAATGGCCGTAAACATGCGGACACATTAAGTGCAATTGAAGAGCAAGCAGAATATTTCCAACAATTTAAACTCATTCCAAAACAGTTTGACCGTATGGTAAAACTGATCCGTGGCAATATGAGTGCTGCACGTGTTCAAGAACGCTTAATATTAAAAATCTGTGTTGAACAGTGCAAAATGCCAAAAGCAGAGTTTATTAAAATCTTCAAAGGTAATGAAACAAATAGTGCATGGTTAGAGAAAGTACTAGCTGGTAGCGAACCTTATGTTCAAGGTATTAAAGAGTCAGTAGAAGATTTAGAACGTTGCATTCGTAAAATGCTAGCGATCGAAGTTGAGAGTGCACTCACTATTTCTAACTTGAAAGAAATTTCTCGTGCAATGAGTATTGGTGAAACTAAAGCTCGTCGTGCTAAAAAAGAGATGGTTGAAGCCAACTTACGTCTTGTAATTTCTATTGCTAAAAAATATACCAACCGTGGTTTACAGTTCTTAGATTTAATCCAAGAAGGTAATATCGGTCTAATGAAAGCTGTAGATAAGTTTGAATACCGTCGTGGCTACAAATTCTCTACTTATGCAACGTGGTGGATCCGTCAAGCAATCACTCGTTCTATCGCTGACCAAGCGCGTACAATCCGTATTCCTGTACACATGATTGAAACGATTAATAAACTTAACCGTATCTCTCGCCAAATGTTACAAGAAATGGGTCGTGAGCCACAGCCAGAAGAGCTAGCTGAACGCATGATGATGCCTGAAGATAAAATTCGTAAGGTATTAAAAATTGCTAAAGAGCCAATCTCAATGGAAACCCCAATTGGTGATGATGAAGATTCACATCTAGGTGACTTCATTGAAGATACAACGATTGCACTACCTGTTGATAGCGCAACTAGCGAAAGCCTTAAAAATGCAACTAACGATGTATTAGAGGGGTTAACTGCTCGTGAAGCTAAAGTACTACGTATGCGTTTTGGTATTGATATGAATACAGACCACACGTTAGAAGAAGTAGGTAAACAGTTTGATGTAACACGCGAACGTATTCGTCAAATTGAAGCTAAAGCGCTACGTAAGCTTCGTCACCCTAGTCGAAGTGAACAACTTCGTAGCTTCTTAGACGAGTAACCATCAGGTAAAGGTCAGGTATAACTATTTTATTATATAAATCTGACCTTTAACGCTGATAAAATAAGCAATCAAACGTAATACACTAGACACGTAAAAATCTAGCTTATATAATCAGCGAACAAATTTAGGCCCTTTAGCTCAGTTGGTTAGAGCATACGACTCATAATCGTCAGGTCCCCCGTTCGAGTCGGGGAAGGGCCACCATATACAGAAAGGTTAGTAGGCGTAGTGCTTACTAACCTTTTTTATTCCTGCTCGTTTTGGGTGTAGTTGTGGGTGTAGTTAGCGTTTTGTTATATTCCAAATTGCTTGTTTAAAAATAATTCTACCTGTGGCCAATATTGCCTTTCAAGCAAATTTATTTCAGCTTTTGCTTTTTCGAATGTATTCCAATGTATGCCTTTGGGCTTTGGCCAGTATTCTGTATGAACAAACATATTATTTACATCTGGCCAATCATTCCCCCATAGCGCTTTTCGTTTCTTTCTTATTTTTCTCATCAATCTATCTCTATATCGTTCTGACTGAGTGAGATATTTAAGCCCTAAACATTCTCTACAAGCATAAGCACTTTTAACCGCATAAATATGTTGTCGCTTCCTTTGGCAACATGGACAAGTGATATACAACTTATTGCTGGCGCTTTTATCATCTTGAACAAGCCCTATTTGAAACTTCTTACCTTCAATAGTGAATTGCATAATTTTACATTCACCACTTAACTCTATTAATTCAAAAAAACGATGTTGTTCACTAAGTCGCTCACTATGAATAATGTAAGAACCAACTTTTGATTCTAATAAAGGTTTAAATACAATCGCAGATAAACGAAAATACTCGCTTGTATAAGGTCGCTTTCTCACTCGTCCGAAATGGAAACCTCTTGGCATATATTCACCTTTGTATTGTACGAAAAACAGGGATAATTTAGGGTTGTTTTGTATAGCCACTTTTTAATTAAGCATTGTCCCAACTATTAAGCCATTCTTCATGACTCTGCTCTTTGGGATTAACTATCTGTTTATCTATGTGTAAGGTATTACTTATAACCTCACTACCGTATAACCTTTTACCGTGGTTATTTTTACCCGTAGTAATATCAACCTGTGCGCCTTTATATTCAGGGCTTGCTGTGCTTTCCTTGTATGTAATTGCTGTATGCGTATTGTCTGTGTTTTGTATGCTCACTGTATGTGAATTGTTCTTATTAAGCCCCTGTATTGAAGCAACTATGTCTTTATGCCTAATATTAAGCAGTGCCGTTTTCTTGTCTATCACCTGACCTTTACGATCAATATCAGCTGTAAAAAACAGTTGTTTAAGGTTGCCCATATAGCAATGGAACGAAGAAAGCCTAGGTGGCTGCTTTAACTTTGTCGTTAACCACCATTTATAGAACCCCATATTTTTACTGACTCTAAATTGCCCTTTCGGTAATCGTTCTCCTGCTTTGTGTTTTGAAGTGCTTCTAGCTCGTAGTAATTGAGCATTAAATATCATGAAGGCCTCCTGTCCAGTTGCTAGATTAAAAAATTGTAAAGTTACACCTTCACTTTTATGCTTCCCATAAAAGCCAGTGGAATAACGATCATAGATATAAACGTCTATAGAAAATAACTCTGCTATTTCTGAAATTAAAATATTTTCATTTTGCTTTAACCAGCTCGGAGGTATTTCTTTTTTACTTAGTGGCAATAGAGATAAACGACCATTTATAATATTAATCTGGTCACCTTTATTACAAAGCTTTTTAAGTAGGGGTGTATTGTTTAAGGTTGTCATTGTGAGATACTCGCTTTGTTAGCTGGTGGCTAAATCTTGCGGACGAACCACCAGCATTAACACCTTAGCCTATTATTGAGTAGCCTCTTTGATAGGCTTTTTTAAGTCATCAAGATATTGGCTCGCTTCAATAAAGTCCTCAAAAGCAGAACCGACCCGACTAGCACCAGTCATTGCCTCTTTGTGTGAATCTGCCTTTAATTCTTTTTTTCTTTCAGCTCTTGCAATGGAGTCTAGATAACGGTCACCTAATAAATGCCGTGGGTCCATGTATCGTCTATCTATTTCTCCATCTTCCAATATAGAAATCAGATTCCAATGTAGAAACCTATCCCCTTTTAAGCGTTGCTGTAGACTGCGATAATTACGGCCGAACTCATCACACAATAACTGCTCTTTAATTTCATTTCCTGACATATATAAATCAAGCATTCTCCTTGCTGGTGTTCCTGATGCTGGAATTGCTTCTGTTGGTATGCCTTGATATTTAAAACCGGTCATTACGCCACCTCCTGAGTTTCTAGCCATTCAAGAATTACACTCTCTCTCCAACCGAGCGTACGGCCTTGAACTTTGATGGGTTTCGGCAATATTCCATCACGCTCATAACGCCAAAGACTTACGCGACTTTTGGATAATAAATCCGATAACTCAGTAATTGAGATGATGCGGTTTGATTGTGAGAATGTAGATTGCTGTATCATTGTATTGCTCCTTGTTAAAAGAGATTAAACAATACAAGGATACAATGAGTAATTCTGGGGGCTATTTTTGTTTTAAATTTCGCCAACCTCCGATCTAGGCCCTTCCTCCAATTCTTGCCAAATAGAGCATTCAATGGGGTCAAAATAAGTTCCTATAGCATTTAGCTTACCTTTTGAAAGATCAAGTGAGTCTTTTTCGTCACGATACAATTCAAACATTAGAATAGATATCTTCGTCCAAGCCACCTCTCCCACCTTTTTAGAGCCTTTTTTCAGCTTCTTTTTTTCAAGAGATATTTTCTTTTGAAGTTTGCTATAACCTATCTTGCTACCGCGTAACTTCCCCCAACGAAAAACACGATCGATAGCACTATGTGGAGGGTTTTCTTCCTGAATATTTTTCTCATCTTCATATTTGCTATATAACTGAACCCCCAAAAAATGATAAGCCCAAACTCTAGAAACAAAGAAATCCAATTCACTAATATTATCGGGGGTATAGAGCGTACTAGGCCGCTTTAGCTTAGGTGATTGTTTAATGAGTTCAATAATATACTCGAGGGCAACTTCATCCCCTATTACAAGCATAGGACTCTTTTCAAAGAGACTTACAAGAGCGCTATAATCTCCATACTTCCTAACTCCGTATAAAGCACCGATAAGAGCCAAATCATGCGCCATAAGTCCCCCTTTCTTTAAACGACAACACATTATCTACAGCTACTTCATTAAGCTTTTGTTCCCATGATTCCAATGCCTTTTGCTTCTCTGGCATATACTCATACCGGTCATAATGCTTTGAACTCACATCATGTAAAGCATGGTTTTGAAGTCTATCTCTAATTGACTTACTGATACCCAGTTCTCCCATTAACGTTTTACAGGTACGGCGAATATCACGGGGTATAAAGGGGCGTATATCAGTTTTACTGCGATAACGTGCAATAGCCCTAGAAAGGGAATCTAAAGTGATATGGCGATCTCTATCGAACCTGTGAGGGAATATAAAATCACTATCGGTACTGTTTTCTTTTTGCTTTGATAGGATAAAAATGGCTGACTCTGTAAGTGGTATAAGATGAGGACGTTTGTTTTTAGAAATATCTGTAGTGATTAATAAAGTCTTAGCTTCCCAGTTGATACTCTCCCAGCGAGATGAAGCCAGTTCAAAAGGTCTTTGTCCGCCAGTGTAAAATATAAGGCTGATGAGATTACGAATACTATCCCCCATTTGAAAGCGTAAGAACTCATTATTTAAATCGTTCAATAACTGTTTTATTTCGCTATCACTTAAAAAATGCTCTCCTACTTTTTCCGCTGATTTTTGTTTAGGGATCGCTGATACTGGATTAAATAATAAACCGAACTTAGCATCATCAATAAAGTTAGCTGGGTCATTGTCATGCGCTAAACCATAATTAAATGAAGCCATTAAATAACTTCTAACTCTATTGCTTTGTGTGACAGCTCCACGCCTGATCATGTGCGCTAATATGGTAATCAAATCATCTTTGCTTACATCTTTAGCTTTAGTCTCTGGCTTTATGTGCGGATAAACTTCTTTTTCTAAAGCTTTTAATACCGCCTCATGCGTTCGCTTACCATCTTTTTGCATCTGTGTAGTGTAACTATGGAATAACTGTTCAATGCTTCCTTGTTGCGCTTCTGCTTTAACTTTATTCTCTGCTTCTGCTTTTATGATCCCCAGTTCGAGTCTTGGGTCCTGCCCTGCTTGCAACATTGCACCATACTTTTTAGCTATTAAGCGAGCATCAACTAAACTAATCCCGTTCTCTTTGCTGGTGGGCGCATCACCTATTTTGATAAACTTCGGCTTACCCTCTACAAAGTAACGAAAAACAAAGCGCTTACTGCCACTACTAAAGACTTTCACACCTAAGCGCCCCATTCCCTTAGTGCCATCATCTTCCCATTCATAATAGGCTGACTGCTTTTTCCTGAAACCGATGATTTTATTTAGAGTGAGTAATGCCATAACTATTCCTTTGCTAACTATACCCAATTCAATTTTGGGTGTAGTTGTGGGTGTAGTTAGAGTGTAGCGCAATGAAATAATATAAAATAGATTGAAAACAAAAAAAGAAGACAACCCCATACACACCAAGGCCCACAAGATGACTTTTAAATAATAAGAAATGGTATGAAATAAGAATAATTACGACTCATAATCGTCAGGTCCCCCGTTCGAGTCGGGGAAGGCCATATTTTAAAAGCCGTAATAGATTAATTTCTTTTACGGCTTTTTTATACCCGCCACAACGGACCAGCAACAAACAGTACTTCAAGCGTAGATTAATTCTTTGATATTCAATCTAAGGATTTAGCCACCAAGCAAATATCCGCAGTATAAGAACACAAGCTCGTCATTTGAAAAAGCGGCAACGAATGAAATAGGCCTAGTTGCTAATTTAATCGACACGACACCAAACAATCCTCTTATGCTATTCGATAAAGGGGTTTATTCTCTTCGGTTGTTGAATCGATGACAAAGCAATGCTGTTGAGCGTCATTAGCAGCTCCCTTTGGAAAAGAAAGTAGTTTGAAGTCATTCGCAGATGGGCGCTAGAGATCAAATCATTTGCTTAAAAGTCTCGTCACAAGCTCGAAAAATGGGGGAAGCCTCTAGCAACGATTGATGCTCGTTTGGAAAAAAGCATCATAATACCAATCACACTAATTAACTGATCTATTTTACTTGTTAAAATAACTTATTTTTTCGTTGTAAATTTCGTAAAGGGAACAACCATTTAGCTAAATTTACGCCTTAAACTAAGTCATTTTTCCTGCGCAAAATTTAGATCACTTATTTAATGTAATCGGTATGAAAAGTATGCAGATAAAAGAAGCAAAAAAAATGCCAATCAGTTATTAAGTGACTGGCATTAGATTAAAAGTACATTTTTACTTGTTACCATTCATATCTAACGGTCTACTGCTTTATCTATGTATATTATTCTAGTTATATTATTCTAGTTATATTGTTCAATTTATTACTTTCTTGCGATAACCCAAATAGCATGGACAATACCTGGAATGTAACCTAGCACCGTCAGTAATATGTTAAGGACAAGAGTCCATGAAAATCCGACTTGCAAAAATACGCCTACTGGCGGTAGTAAAATAGCGAAAATAATACGAATAATATCCATGATTTAATCCTTAGAATTATTTAACCCAATAAAATGTGCGAGTATTCAAATATTGATTAGATAAGTTTTATTTGAATACTGACTCTGTTCAATAACTAATTAGCAAACATCACGCCATTATTTAAGTCAAACAAGATATACAGTTAAGAAACTGATTTTAAAAGATTTAAATTTATTTATAGAAATAAATAATGATAGTGAGGAATAATTTAAAATTTCCAACAAGAAAATAATTCTCGCTAGTTGTAAAATTTACTTATCTACTTATCTACTTATACTCAACAGAAAATGTCAAATCACTTAAAATTCATCATTCAAAATATTTAATTTAGTACCATTCGACACCGTCAAAATAATACGTTCAGGAACACTAAGAGGCTAAAAGTAACTGATATTGGATGGATGTTAACATTAAATAAAAAACCAACTTATCCCCCACAAATAAAACCAGTAGCGCACTGCTGCTATTTATACTTATGTTACTTCAAGATGTTTGTCCGGCATGAGTTGGGTATCAGAACAAGGCGCAATATGAGTAAATGACATCCTCTTTTTGATTATTTCAACGCTGAACGGGCATTTGAGAACGGGTTCCGTAGGCAAGGAAAATAACACCAATCTGTGTTGTTATCCCCCCATGTAAAAGAGCGACGTCTCTTAATCATTCTAGCGATAGAGTATTAATAAAGTTAATCTCTCAAAAACTCAATGTTATGCCTATCATTTGGCACTAGCTTTCCTTGCTAACTTTGCACCTTGAAGCATCATGTGTACATTATTATTCGTGGGAGTTAAAAGCTAACCTTTTACAATTTGATTTCTTCCATTGTCTTTAGCTTGATAAAGCGCCTTATCAGCGCGTTTAAACCATTCAGTAAAGCTTTCACCTTCTCTATAGGTTGACATGCCAGCACTAAAAGTAACTTGAGAGGCAGGACTAAAATCCATTGCAGCGACTCTTTCTCGCATCTCTTCCATATGCTCATAGACCTTCTCCGAAGTAGAGGCAGATAACAACACAACAAACTCCTCCCCTCCCCATCGGCAGATAAGATCCTCTTTACGCATACTTGTGGTCAATTCATTAGCAATGCGACACAGCACTTTATCTCCGGTGTCATGTCCATATTTATCGTTAATATTTTTAAAGTGGTCAAGATCGAGGACTGCTAATGCAATACTTACATGGTGCCTCTTCGCGCGCGAAAGCTCTTTTTCAACTAATGCACTAAAAGCGCGACGATTATATAAATTAGTGAGTGAATCTTTAGAAACTAGCACTTCAAGTTTGTTATTCTGTTCACTGAGCAAGTTATTTTTGGATGAGATCTCCTGGGTTCGTTCACGAACAATTTCTTCCAGCTGAGTAGTATGAAGAT
This sequence comes from Psychromonas arctica DSM 14288, assembly GCF_000482725.1. Classification (GTDB taxonomy): domain Bacteria; phylum Pseudomonadota; class Gammaproteobacteria; order Enterobacterales; family Psychromonadaceae; genus Psychromonas; species Psychromonas arctica. The sequence continues at coordinate 118,643 of NZ_KI519477.1, read as the reverse complement.
GAATTTTTTGAAGGCTGCGAGAAAACGCTTTAGAAAGTGCACCTATTTCATCTTTAGAATGAATAATACGTATAAAATTGCTTTTGGCAGTTACCGACGCTTTTACATCTTTAGTAAGCCTAACGATAGGTCCTGTCACCTTGTTTGATAATTGGCTTATGATAAACAAAAAAACGATCATTAATATAATTGAGATAGTTAATACGCTGTATACAATGCTGTATATACCTCGAAAAATTTCAACTTCTTGAGTGGTTACAAACAAATTCCACCCAGGTAAATATTTAATCTTAGAAAAAGTAACTATTTTAGACTCTTGTAATTGTGTGTCGTAATAATGTCCATAACCATTATTTTGTAATTTAGTTTGCCTTGCTATTTTATAAAAACCTGGGAAGTTTGGGTTCTCGGTGGTTGAAAGACGATTATTCATTACGATGCTAGGGTCAGGGTGAGCAACCACCAAGTCATTAGAATCTGCTAACCAAGCATAACTACCATTTGCTAATTTGATGGATGATAATTTATCAATAATAGTTTTTAATGGTACAGCAACGGCCAGTGTTCCTTGCCATTTATCTTGGTCATTTAACACGGGCACGGCAACGATTATCACTGGTATTTTTTCAAATAAAGTGTTCACAGGTACTGTGATGTTATAGGGTTTATTTTTCCACTGCTCATTTTTCAAAAATAGTGGATTAGTGACTTTATTTTTATTACCTAAAGCATCGACTAAGTTTAAATTTTGATCAACATAAATAGCATTAACAAAATTACTGTTACCTACCTTCATTAAACGCTTCAGTATTTGTTTAATTTTATCTGGATCATTTTTTTTAAGTGACGAGTCATCACTTTGCATTTTTAACATCGCAATATATTGAGCAAATTCTTGGCTCAATAAGTTGGCGTGCATATTTGATATTTCACTGGATTTTTTTAATTCTAAATTCAGTATATTCTCTCGTTCATTGATAAAAATGGTCACTAACAATAACGCGGTGAAAGAGATCATCACTAATGAAAACAGAGTAATTATTTTGGCTTTTATACTATAAAACATAATCACCTTAGGTGGGCTATTAAAGATGATTAAAAAATCAACATCAATGACTGATAACAACTATTATTTGTAATACAATAAAAAGAAAAAGCAGATAACCATTTCAGTCTAAAAACTAATAATATACGGATTCACATTTTTTATGATAAATATTTAAGTGATAAAGTAATAATATCGCTGATTTTTACAATATACCCTTAATACTTTGTATTAAAATCACACAATTTTCACTTTGAAATCTTTAAATTTTTAAAATTCACAAGTTATATGTTTGTAACAATATATATATAACTTGTAATGATAAGTATTATCTTAGCATTTTATGTAAATATAATTAGATCATGTCAATAATATTTATAAAAAATTCACATTTACAGTAAAATATTCTATTCTTTTTTACAACTGAATACCGCATCAAATTGATGCTACTAATTCTACAATTAGATCCCAAAACTAACTCAGGAAACAATACCGTCAGTGTTTAAACTAATTAGACTCGTTCAGAGAGCGTTGTCTATTTGACGGATCCTTAGTAATAGTAACTCCCCCCTAGTAAATCAAAATAATTACTTTAAGCTAATCGTTAATTAAATAAACAATGAATAGGACAACACATGAGCAGTTTATCTCCATCACGTATTACTGAAATATTAAAACTCGACCAGCAACAACGTTTTCAATATTTATGTAAAGAAGTAAACATGCAGCAAAAAATTTGGTTATTAGTAGATGAACATGGCTGCGTTATGCTCAACACAGAGGATGAAGACTGTGTTCCAGTATGGCCAAATAAAGAGTTTGCAGAGGACTGGGCAACGGAAGAATGGTCTCATTGTAAACCAGAAGCGATTAGTTTAGCTAAGTGGCGTGAACGTTGGACACAAGGCTTAGAAGATGATGAACTTTCAATTGTTGTTTTCCCGGATAAAAATTTAAAGGGGGTTATTTTCTTCCCTGATGAATTTGAACATGAACTTACACTTAAAAGTAAGAAATAAAAGCTTAACAAGTGTACTTCTTATGTGCCAATTACGCTAAATAGCTGATCATTCTTATTGGTTAAAATACATCACTTCTGCGTTATAAATTTTGCAAAGGGAACGACCATTTGACGAATTTCTGACTTCAATTGAAGCACTTTCCCTTGCCAATAATTGATCATATACTTAATGAAATTGGTATTACAGAGTTGGTACCAGCTTCAATTGTACTTTATGAAAGTACAATTGAAGGTAACTGATGCCCGTTACTATGCTTTCTAGAAAATATGATTAAAGCAGATACAAAAGATCAATTGAATGAGCTCAAGATGAACCGATTAATAAAAACCTTAAAATATTTACTACCCATTAAATGGTTACTGTTAGCTTGCCTCTCATTCCCTTTTACTTTGTCTGCCCATCCGCACGCATGGATAGATACAAATACTGCGATTGGAAGTGATCAAACACATATTACAACCTTACACATGACTTGGACTTTTGATGCAGAAACATCTGCTTATATGTTACAGGGTGAAGATATTAGCCCAGAACATATCGATAATACGTTACAGTTATTAGCGACTAGCGTAACCAATAACATGTATAACGAACATTATTTCACCTATTTTTATGTTGGTAATACGCCAATTAAGTTTAAAGCGGCACGTTACCCTCAGCTAATACAATACCAAGATAAGTTAGTGCTAAGCTTTGATATTCCCCTATCCGAGCCAATCGCTTTTAATAATAAAACCTTTAAACTCTTTATTTACGATTCAACTTATTTTGTTGATATGTCATGGCTTGAGCCACAGGAGATTCAAGTCACCGAAGATATTAATAAACACTGCAAACAGAAATTACTTGAACCTAAAGCTTCAGATGCGCAACGAGCTTATACTTTATCTTTAGCAGATGACGTAGCGCCCAATAATGGGCTTGGACAACTCTTTTCTCAGCAGTTCCAGTTACACTGCAACTAATGAATACATGGAAGGGTAGCAAATCCCCTTCCGCTCCCATTTACTGATTTTACCACTATTAGGAAGTAACTATGCTTTCAATTTTTGATATTTATAAAATAGGCATCGGGCCGTCGAGTTCACACACTAGTGGCCCTATGTTAGCCGCTTATCTTTTTGCTACTGCTAACCAAGAAAATATAGATCGTATTACCAGTATTAAAATTGAATTATACGGTTCTTTGTCATTAACGGGTAAGGGACATCATACCGATAGAGCTATCATGCTAGGTTTGATGGGTTTTAAACCAGATACAGTAAAAACCAATACGGCCAATAAATTATTAAAGGAAATTGCAGAAACAAATACACTGCCGTTTTTAAATACACTGAGCATTGCATTTAATCCTGAGATTGATATTGAGTTTAAAAGTGAAAGCTTACCATTGCATGAAAATGGAATGCGTTTAATGGCTTATGAGCAAGATAAAAAAATCGACTCTCACACTTATTACTCAACTGGCGGAGGGTTTATCAGCACAGAAGAGCAATTATTAAACCCCGTCAAAACACCTAAAAATAGCGTACCTTTCCCTTTTAATTCAGCGGAAAGCTTACTCAACCAAGCTGACCGAAATGGATTAAGCATTGGTGGCTTAGTATTAAAGAATGAACTTAGTTTTTGTAGTGAGCAACAACTCGATGAAACGACGGAGAAGATATGGAGAGTGATCTCACAATGTCTAGAACGAGGTCTGAAAACAGAAGGCATCCTAGAAGGTGGTTTACAGGTTGTGCGCCGAGCCCCCGCTTTATTAAAAACACTACAGTCTAGCGAAGGGGTTGATAACGACCCGATGAGTATTTTAGATTGGGTTAACCTGTATGCCTTTGCCGTAAGTGAAGAAAATGCATCTGGTGGGCAAGTGGTCACATCTCCAACCAATGGTGCAGCAGGAGTTATCCCTTCAGTGTTAATGTATTACAACAAATACATACGTGAAATTGATACAGCGAAACTAAAGGACTTTTTAGCCGTATCAGCAGCGATTGGAATGCTATATAAAATGAATGCTTCTATTTCAGGAGCAGAAGTAGGTTGCCAAGGTGAAATTGGCGTTTCATCATCAATGGCAGCTGCAGGTTTAACAGCAATTCGAGGCGGTAGTAATGAGCAAATTTGTATTGCCGCTGAAATAGCAATGGAGCATTCACTAGGTATGACCTGTGACCCGATCGGTGGATTAGTACAAATCCCCTGTATAGAGCGTAATGCAATGGGTGCAATGAAGGCGATTAATGCCTCTAGAATGGCCTTAAAACGTAATAGTAAATCACTCATTTCGTTAGATAAAGTGATCGCTACTATGTTTCAAACGGGTAAAGATATGAATAAAAAATACCGTGAAACATCACAGGGTGGATTGGCTGTGATTCACCTAGCGCCGCCTTGCGAATAAGTTATTATCTATTAACTGACACTGATTTCTTTTCTGTTAACAAGCACTAACTAATGAATAACAACCTCTTACAATTAAGAGGTTGTTATTATCTAGAAGTCGTTATAAGCCAATCAACACACTTTTTACTCTATACATGTTTTATTTAAAAAATGGTTTTATTTAATAAATGCTTTATTCAATACATCGCTATATTAGTTTATTTTTAATAACTCAACATCAAAAATCAATAATGACCCGGGGGTAATTTTACCTGCACTTCGATTGCCATAAGCAAGCTTACTCGGAATGAAGAAACGGAATTTATCCCCTTCCACCATCAATTGAACACCTTCCGTCCAACCTGGAATAACTTGATGCAAACCAAAAGAAATAGGCTCACCACGGTCTACTGAGCTGTCAAAAACCGTACCGTCAAGCAATGTGCCATGATAATGAACTTGTACGTTACTTTTTGCGATTGGGTGTACTGTCCCTTCGCCTTTTTCTAATATCTCATATTGCAGACCGGAATCCGTCACCATCACCCCTTCTTTAGTTGCATTTTCAGTTAAAAACACCTCTCCTTTAGCAATATTTTCTGGCGCATTTTTACCTGCGTTCATAGATTGAAAAATAAAAAATGCGACGACTAGAATTAACGCAATAAGAATAAATTTAATCATACTAACTTCCTGAATTTGTAAAAATATAAAATGAAGTACTGACTGTACTAAATTTTACTGGTTTATTTAACTCTAATTTAAGATACACGCACAATACCGGTCACAGATACCGCTCTAATCATCGCAATCTTGATAAAAAACAGGGTGTAATGATTTAATGAATTTAGCTGAAAGTTTATATATGTGGTGATTCAATAATGAGACATCAAAGGGAAAAGGACAGTTGATAATAAACAGAGAGATAACCTCAACTCGAGATAAGCCAATCGATACAGCGCAGCTATTTCCGTGTATTTCTGCGTTAAATTAGCTACCAATAATCAGTTATTGTGATGCTGATTTGTCTTTAACTAAACAAAACGATTAATACTATATGACGATAAACTGCAACCAATTAATTGTTAAATGAATTTCGTTTTTATTACCCCGAGTTGAGATTAAACTGTCTTTCCGCACCTGTTCTTAGTGATTAAATTTTCAACAGAAAATAGTCGATTAAGTAACTGATGTTACGCAGTTAAAGTCTGCATTTGTTTCCAAGCTCTAAATGCTTCTTTTTGAGCTTTGATATAAAGCTTTGTTTTCAAACCAAATGTGCTTAAACCTTTTTTTACACTTAATCCTTTCAATTTGGCGGTTGCGAGCAATGACATGAAAATGTGATTGCTCTGAGTTCTCTCTTTTTTTGCCGGTGATTTAGCAAGGCCCGTATTTGATTTTATATTCTTGTGAAAAACTTCAACTTTCCATCGTTTTTGATAGATTGTTTCCATTGACTCTTTATCTAGTCCAATATCATTGCTGATCAAATATAATATCCCTTCACTGCCATCTTTGTTTTTAAAAATTTGTCGATGTAAAATAATGGGCATATCCATTCCTTTTACCCAACCACAAATCGGGGAATCTGACCAATCTAATGAATCGATACGTTGAAAGCGTCCTTGTAATTTATCTTCTTTATTCAATGCGATTAAACGATTGCTTTTTAAGGCGAGTAAAAAAAATTTCTTCATTTTATCATTGATAAATTTCATATTACCAATCGATGAAAACCAGCTATCAGCTAAGACATAGCGCCATTTTAATTGGTTTTTTTGACACGCTTTGAGTATTGTAATCAAATCATCATTTTTCGTTGTGCCACTTTTTCTTTTTATCTTCCTCGTAGCAAGATCAGTGTATTGAATCGGTTTGGTTATTAGCTTAAAAGCAACGGGAATACTTGCATCATTAGCATGATAAATACAATTCAATAAATTGATGCCTTTAACAGAGCGGCCAACGGTATGATCAAAGTGCCAATTAATAAGTTCATTTTCACTCGAGTAAGGTTTAGCTTGAACAGTATCATCAAAGATTAAAACACCTTCTTCAGATTCAATTTTACGTACCTCCTTTTTTACATTTTTCCACAAATCTCCTGAGCTAAACTGCTTATGTGAGAGAAAACGGGTAACTTGATCGATCACCATCTAAAAGATGAGATAGCCCCGTAGCGGTCGTGTAACTGAATGAGGTGACGAGGTAATCAATGTACAGCTCAAATATTTGTTTGTTTTTATTCATCGCTCTATATTAACTATTTTTGAATTGAAAGTTTAGCCTCACTGCGTAACATCAGTTAAGTAATAAAAACGACTATTTTGTGTCGCCCCCTATAATTTTGAATAAATATGTTGACGTGGATCCTCATATTTGATCTATACCCATCCCACTTCAAGATGCAGATGCTAGCTTCTGAAAGTTGTCATTAATTCGACTCGATAAGGAGCCTCCTATTTCAGGGAGCTTATTTTCGAAAAAATCATCGATTTGTTCTCGAAACTCTTTGGCTGTAGAGAAATATTTATTATTTCTCACATGTTCGTTCATGACTTTCCAAAGCCGTTCTATTGGATTTAAATTAGGGCTATAGGGAGGTAAATAGTGCAGCTGAATATTAAGCTCTTTTGCTTTGTTTTTAACTATATTTGAACGATGATAAGCGGCACTATCTAGTACTAGATGAATGCTGAGTTCAGGCGAATGCTGTGCTCTCAATTCCTCTAAGAAAAAATTAATATATTCACCGTTCACTTTGTCATAACGTTTAACAA
>NZ_KI519477.1:28786-111313 GCF_000482725.1 Psychromonas arctica DSM 14288 | reverse complement strand
ATCGCGAGCGGCGTCATTGAAGGGGCTTGCCGACACCTTATAAATGACAGGTTAGATATTACAGGTGCCCGTTGGAGTTTAAAGGGAGCAGAAGCAATATTGAAATTACGGTCATTAAAATCAAGTGGTGACTTTAATGACTATTGGGTTTTCCACAAAAAGCAATCGAGGCAAAGGATCTATGGATAGCTGTTTTATTGAAAAAAGCGTCGATTCAAAGGAACTACACCCAAACCTTTTTCTTCTACTAATGCTTGCGGTAATTGAATGCCCTTAGTGGACTTGATCGGGTAAATATAAATGTCAGTTAAGCTTTGCAAGATGAACTCCAAACTTTATTGCGTGCGTCGAATTAAATATTTTTGATAGTCAGGGATGCGGGTTGTATAAATTTTATCCATATAATATGAATCAATGATAAAGTCTGCGGTTGATATATTAGTTGCCATTGGAATATTCCATACCGCAGCCAAACGTAATAATGCTTTTACATCTGGTTCATGGGGCACTGAACTCATTGGATCCCAAAAGAAAATAAGTAAGTCAATTTTACCTTCCGCAATTTTAGCACCTAACTGCTGATCTCCTCCCATTGGTCCAGATAAAAGACACTCGATAGGTAAGCCTGTTTGTTTTGCCAGCAAAGTGCCTGTAGTGCCAGTAGAGAATATATGGTGTTGTTTTAATTGCTCTGCGCGTTTAGCAACCCATTGAATTAATTGATATTTCATATCATCATGTGCGACTAAAGCTATTTGCTTTGAAGCGGGGATATTGCGGGTAGTATAATCCATTATTTGCCCTTTAAAGAGTAATACTAATCACCCCTACAGGGTGATTTAATATCATCTAGAAAAATGAGTGAATTGCGCAACACGAAATACAAGGTGTTAATCAAATCCACCATCTCAATTGGTTTATAACCAGTTAGGTTATTTTAAAATTTACTATAACTATGCTTCTTATGCTGAGTAATGTTTATCACCAAACATCATTTTATACATTAGCCAAATAGCTAGAATTAAAGTGATAGTGATGGAGATGAAGTTTGATCCTAGCTCTGGGTGTAATGCTCCAATAAATGCTGCGTAGGAGAATAAACCAATAAAAAAGGCTGCCCATGCAGGACGAACACTGGCTTCATTATCTGCTTCACTAACATACAACTGGTAAAAGCGGCTCGTTGCAAAGTACAGCGTAAAAAATGGAAACAATGAAAATGTTATTTGTGAAATTGTTAAAATAGAAAAACATGCGTTAACAGATAGCCCTATTAAAAAAGCATGAATTAACCATTTTACTGAGATATTACTATCGTGCATTACACTAACTCCTATCTATTAATTTAAATTTAAAACCTAAAAATAACATGAACTAACCTCTATTTCTCCTTTTTTGTAACGATGTGAGAAGTTAAAGATATTTTCATATTTATAATGTATGTTTAATACCCTTAGAGAGCACGCTTTGTTACAGGAATGTGTGACAAATACTGTTAGATTGTTAATATTACTATTATTTATCACTGAAGGTTGAGTCATGTCTACACCAAAAAATCCTAAAAAAGCACCTGTAAGTTATGATTATGATGCAATTGTCATCGGCACCGGACCAGGCGGGGAAGGCTCTGCGATGAAGCTTGCTAAAGCGGGTAAACGTGTCGCTGTGATTGAGAAATATCGTGATATAGGTGGGGGGTGTACACATTGGGGAACCATACCATCAAAAGCGCTTCGCCATAGTGTTACACAACTGATTGAGCTTAAAAATAATGCATTATTCACTAATAATTATCCTCAAAAACAGTCATTTACTTTTGCTGATGTATTACGCCACACAGAGCAAGTGATCAGTAAACAAGTTAAAATGCGCAGTAGCTTTTATAATCGTAATAATTGTACTTTATATTTTGGAGAAGCATCTTTTATTGATAATCATTCGATTCGAATTAAAAGTGCAGATGGCTCTCTGGAAACGATTACTGCGCAAGATATTATTATCGCGACTGGCTCTCGACCATATCATCCCGTTGATATCGACTTTAATTCTCCAAATGTTTATGACAGTGACACTATTCTTTCCCTAGATTATCAACCACAACATATTGTCATTTATGGTGCAGGTGTTATTGGCTGTGAATATGCTTCTATTTTTAGAGGGTTGGGTGTTAAAACAGACTTAGTTAACACACGAGATAGGTTGTTATCATTTTTAGATGCTGAAATGTCAGATGCATTGTCTTATCACTTCAGAAACTCAGGCATGATTTTACGCCATGATGAGGAGTACCAAAAAGTTGAGCATTCTTCAGAGGGGGTCGTTATTCATTTTAAATCAGGTAAAAAAATGAAGGCAGACTGCTTACTGTATGCGAATGGGCGCACAGGTAATACTGACCTATTAAACTTAGAAGCTGTAGGCTTAAAACCTGATGGCCGTGGACAACTAGCAATTAATGAAAATTATCAAACATCAGTGGATAATATTTATGCCGTAGGTGATGTGATTGGCTATCCTAGTTTAGCTAGTGCGGCTTATGATCAAGGTCGAATCGCGGCTAACTTAATTATTACCCGTGAAGGGAAAAGAAAACTGATCAAAGATATTCCTACTGGTATTTATACTATTCCCGAGATCAGTTCAGTGGGTAAAACAGAACAAATTTTGACGCAACAAAAAGTGCCTTATGAAGTGGGGCGTGCACAATTCAAAGATTTAGCGCGCTCTCAGATTCTTGGTTCGGATGTGGGTAGTTTGAAGATTCTATTTCATCGCGATACTAAGGAAATATTAGGTATTCATTGTTTTGGTGAGCGAGCAGCGGAAATTATTCATATCGGTCAAGCTATTATGGAGCAAGAAGGCCCTGGTAATACGATTGAATATTTTGCTAATACAACCTTCAATTATCCAACCATGGCTGAAGCGTATCGTGTTGCTGCATTAAACGGTTTGAACCGCTTATTTTAATAGGGAAATCAAAGCGTGACGTGAGTAGTTATATAGTTGTATAGTTATGTAGCTATATTGTACTACTCACGTATTAGTACTTTGTTGAAATAATAAAGGCGGGATGAAGTTAACGGTAATTTTTCATCACTAGCAATAAAGCACTAATGCTACGTGCTTCTTGAAAATCATCCCGTGCTAACAATTCATCTGCTTTAGCGATTGGCCATTTTATCACTTCTAAAGGCTCTGGTTCATCACCAGGTAAACTTTCAGGATATAAATTTTCAGCCATAAATAAAGTCATCGTACTACTAAAGTAGCTAGGTGCCATCACTACTTTTTTTAATGCCGTGAAATTTTTAGCCCCAAAGCCAACTTCTTCTTTTAATTCTCTATTAGCTGCTTCTAGAGCACTTTCGCCGGGATCAATCAAGCCTTTTGGAAAACCTAGCTCGTAGCTATGTGTTCCGGCCGCATATTCTCGTATTAACAATAAGGTATCTTTATCATAAAAAGGCACGACCAATACGGCCCCTTGATTACCTCCCTTCATACGCTCAAATTCTCGTTGCTCACCATTACTAAACTTGAGCTGTAATGTTTCTATCTTGAAAAATCGACTACAAGCGACAACACTTTTATGTAATATTTCAGGTAAGGTTGGTAAGGAATTGCTCATAGAGACCCCATGACTATCATTAGTTAATATAAATGTTATCTTACAATGCTTATCTTATTTACGATACTGTATTCATTTAATCTATTTTACTTTGGGTGCACTGGATTAGGAATAATATGTTTTTAGAGAAAAATGTAGATTTAGTCTTACTAGACATGGATGGTACATTATTAGATTTGCATTATGATTCTCATTTTTGGCTAGAGTTTGTACCCAGCCAATATGCATTATTGCATCGTTTATCTATTGAACAAGCCACTACTTATGTTTTTGAACAATACAAAACCGTGTGGGGAACGTTACCTTGGTACAGTTATGATTATTGGACTGAAACCTTAGGCTTGGATATCCATCATTTACAACATGCTAATAAGCATAAGATTCAATGGCGAGAAGATACGCTTTGGTTTTTGAAAAAACTAAAAAAACTAGGTAAGAAAATTGTTATTTTAACCAATGCTCACCCAAGTGGTATTGCGTTAAAAGATCAACAAACGCAGCTGTTATCTCATGTTGATCTCGCTATTTCTAGTCATGAAATCGGCTATGAAAAAGAAAGTACATTTTTTTGGGAAGCAGTGAAGAAGCAACTGAATACAGACTTTTCACGCTCCATTTTTATTGATGATAGCGAGAAAATTTTAGTTGCTGCTCAGTCTGCCGGTGTTGAATACCTAGTAGGTATTAACAAACCAGATAGTGAAAAGCCTGCACAAGCGATGCAGAACTTTTCAACTATCACTGAATTTAAAGAGTTTTTTCACCCTCACTATCAGCTATTAAAATAGCTCTTCATCATATCCTTCTGTTGAAGAGTCACTGCTTTGATTGTAATTACTTTGCTCAGGTGCATAGTAAATAGGCACTGTGCCACTTTTAAAGTATTCAATCAGCGTTGTATGGTCAGTGACCGTCGATAGGAATCCTGTTGCCCTATCAATTCGCGCGTTAGCAATATTATCTGGTCGTTGAGGTGAAAAAGTCGGCTCTCCTGCCATGGTTTCAACCATAAATGCATTCCAGGCTGGTAAGGCTGTACTTGATCCATATTCTCCACCTGAAGATTGACTTTTCCCTAAGTTACTATTGTAAACTGTACGTCCTAGCTCACGCTTAAAATCGTCGAAACCAACCCATGAGGTGGCAACACTATTACCAACAAAACCAGAGAACCAAGCATCTTTGGAGTCATTGCTGGTACCTGTTTTGCCGCCCATATCCTGACGCTTAATTGCTTTTCCTGCTCGTGCCCCAGTGCCATTCCAACGAGTCTTATGCGCCCAGTCGCCACCACCCCAAACTGCAGTACGTAATAGCTCTCGGGTCAAAAATGCTGTTGCAGGAGAGATCGCTGAAGGTGCTACTTGTGCTTCATCGACTGCGGCAATAACACATACCTTAGCATCGCCATCTATCATTGTTTCAATAGCTAATGGATCTGTTTTCTCTGTTTGTCTTTGGTATATTTCAATGCATTCTGGACAAACAATTTTAGGTTCCGCTTGGTATAAAACAGTGCCGTATGCATCTTCAATACGTTCAATCACATAAGGTTCAACTTTGTACCCGCCATTAGCAATGATTGCAAAACCCGTAGCTAATTCCAGCGGTGTTATTGATGCTGAGCCCAGTGCTATAGAGTTACTTTTTGGCATGTCTTCTGGTTTAAACCCAAATTTAGTGAGTTGATCAATAATTTTATCAATACCTAAGTCTTGTACTAATCGAACTGATACCACATTTTTCGATTGTCCTAATGCTCGACGTAATCTAATGGGGCCTAAATAAATGTTTGGTGAGTTTTTTGGGCGCCAAGCTTCATTGCCACTCCATTCATTAATGGGGGTGTCGTTTACTAACGTCGCTAAGGTATAGCCATTATCAAGAGCGGCAGAGTAAATAAATGGTTTGATATTAGAACCAACCTGACGCTTAGCTTGAAGCGCACGGTTAAATTTACTTTGTGTAAAACTAAAACCGCCGACTAGTGAGGTGATTGCGCCATCTTGAGGGTTTAGGGAAACAAAGGCGGCACTCACTGCTGGGTATTGTGATAGTTGCAATTGTTTGACGGAAGTCGTTTGCTTTTTATCTTTGACTTCAACATCGATCTCCCGAGTCAAAATTTGCTCTCCCACGCTGACAATATCTTTTGCTTTTTTTGGTGGATTACCCTGTCTTGAGTCGGATTTAAATGAGCGTGCCCAACTTAAGCCGCCCCACTCAATGGTTGATACTTTTTTCTTATCACCTTTGATGATGACATCAATACTTTTCTCATTAACAGCAACGACTACCGCTGGTTTTAAATCAACATCGGTGGCTTCTTGTGCTAATGCTTCCTCTATCTTTTCTGCTGTCCACGGTGTTTCATCTTTAGTCCATAACACCTTAGTCGCACCACGGTAACCATGGCGCATGTCGTAATTATGCAAGTTTTCTATGACAGCTTTATTTGCGGCTTGTTGTGTTTTTTTAGTGATCGTGGTGTATACATTGAAGCCCTCATTATAGCTTCGCTCTTCACCGTATAACTCAATTAATTTATTACGTGCAATTTCAGCAACGTAATGTGCTGATAGCGTAATTTCTGCACCATGGTAGCGACTTAAGACGACTTCATCTCGTGCACTTTGATACTCTTCTTGAGTAATATAATTTTCATCTAACATACGCAGTAAAACAAGATTGCGACGTTCTGTTGCACTTTCTACTGAATAGATAGGGTTTAAACGTGAAGGTGCCTTGGGAAGGCCTGCTAATACGGCCATTTCAGAAAGCGTTAATTCTGAAACTGTTTTGCCAAAATACACTTGGGCAGCTGCACCCACACCAAATGAACGATGACCTAATGCTATCTTATTGAGATACAGCATTAAAATTTCATCTTTGGTTAATATTTGCTCTATTTGTATAGCAATGAATATTTCACGGACTTTACGCAAAATAGTTTTTTCATTGGTTAAGAAGAAGTTTCGCGCCACTTGCTGGGTGATTGTACTCGCCCCCTGTTTTGCACTGCCAGATAATACATAAACACTAGCTGCACGCATGATGCCAATCGGATCCATACCAATATGTTGATAAAAACGACTATCTTCGGTAGCAATAAAAGCATTAACAAGCTGATCTGGTATCTCTTTACGTGTTAATGGGATACGTCTTTTCTCACCAAATTGAGAGATCAGTTCGCCGTCTTTACTGAGTACTTTCATTGGTACTTGCAAAGGGATTTCTTGAATACTTGTTACGTCAGGTAAATCTGCTTTCAGCTGGAAGTAGATAAATGTTATTGCTGCAACACCTATAACACCCAAGAAAATAGCTACTATGAAAAGTCGCTTTATCCATTTCATCATATTCGAATCATTCCATCTATGTTGTGAGCATGTCACTTTTTTTATTTAATATTAGATATATTGGATATGTAGTATATAGTTATAAATCATGAGTTAAAGAGGGAACTGTGACTTATTCAATTTGAACGTTATCTAATTGAGACGCAAGCTCGTATTTTATTTCAATTAACTATTTTTATTAACATTTACTGCAGCAAGGAAGTTATGTTCTCTGGGTTTAAAAGATTAGGTCCGAGCGGTGTCATTGGCATTGATTTCGGCTCACATTCAATCAAAGCTATTGCACTCTCTAAGGGGCAAGGAACCTATCAAATTGATGGTGTCGCAGAGGCTGCGGTTCCAAAAGGGTTGATAGTTGATAACCGCTTAGAAGATATTGATAAAGTAACCTTAATAATTAAACGTTTAAGAAAATCCTTTCCTAGCAATTATAAAAACGCAGCCATTGCAGTAATGGGTGCAGACGTTATGACAAAAGTTATAACCATGAGTTCCGATTTAAATGAATTAGATTTGGAAGCTCGTATTGAGTTAGAAGCAGAAACAATTATTCCTTTTCCATTGGATGAAATCTTTATCGATTTTGAAATAATGGGGCCGAATGAAGCTGATAGCGCTTTAAATGATATTTTGGTCAGTGCGGCTCGAAAAGAGCGTGTTTTATCACAGGCACAGTGTGTTGATGAAAGTGGTTTAACCACTACTATTGTTGATGTGGCAAGTCATGCTCTTGCTCGATCCTCTGAGTTAGTTTTTACCCCAGAAGATTACAATCATGGCATTGCTGTTGTGGATATTGGCACCTCACAAATGATGTTGAGTGTTTTATATCAAGGTAATGTTATTTTTACTCGTAATAAAAATCATGGTGGTGCAGTATGCACGCAAATGATTGCTGATCGTTATACGCTTTCACTTCCGGATGCAGAAAAAGCAAAATTAGAGAATGACTTACCCGTCGACTGCCAATCTGATGTCATCGCGCCATTTGTGAGTATGACGGTCAATCACCTGCGCTTTGATTTACGTATGTTTACTAACTCTCCTAATAACGTTGCTATTACTAAGTTAATATTAACAGGGGGAGGTGTGTTAATGCCTGAGTTAGTAGAGCAGTTAAGAGCTGAATTAGATATTGAAGTTGAAGTTGCAGATCCTTATCTAGGTTTTGAATTCAAAAACAAGGCTGATAAAGGAGTGCTTACGCAATCAGGTAGTAAGTATATGATGGCGCTAGGTTTGGCATTAAGAGGAGTTATATAGTGTCAAATATAAACCTATTACCCTGGCGTGAAGAGTACAAAAAGAAGAAAAAAATAGCCTTTTTTGTATTGCTAGGTATGTGTTGTCTAATCACATTAAGCTTATGTTATTTAGGCAAACTATATGTAGATGAGTTAATTGGAGCACAGAATTCACGTAACCAATTTTTACAGACTCAGACAATTATTTTAGATCGCCGCATTGCAGAAATTCGTAATATTAAAAAGGAAAAAGCAGAGTTAGTACGACGTATTAACTTGATTCAAGAATTGGAAGAGCGTCGTAATTTGATCACACGTTTTTTTAATACATTACCCGTAGTCACTCCCGCCGGTGTTTATGTTGATTCAGTGGCCTTTAAAGATGGTCGTATCGATGTGAAAGGGCTGACTGAGTCTAATGGCCGAGTTAGTAATATGGTTAGAAATGTTGATAATTCTGGTTGGTTAGGTGATGCATCATTACCTTCTATTGTTAGTGGTCCTGATAAACCGATTAAGCTTTATAAGTTTGCAATGAATTTTATCGTTCTGCCTGAAGAAGGATTAAAATAATGAATCTTAACGAGTTAGATTTAGAAACTATCGGTAGCTGGCCTAACCTACATAAAGCAATTACCATTTTAATCGTTTGTATTCTGTTCGTAGGTGGCTTTTATTACTATGTGATTGATGACCAACTGAAACAATTGGAGCGAGTAGAAGCAAAAGAAATTGCCCTTAAAAAAGAATTTACTGTTAAAGCGGCTATTTCTTCAAATCTTGAAGCCTATCGTGAACAAATGAAAGAGATCGAAGTGATATTAGATGGCTTAGTCAATAAGCTACCAAGTAAAAAAGAGCTAGCAAGCCTGTTAGACGATATTAGCTTTATTGGTTCTAATAATGGCCTTCAATTTAATAGTTTAAATTGGGGGGTTAAAAAACAATTAGAGCTTGCTGAAGAAGTGCCAATTAGTATTAAAGTGGTGGGTACTTATGAACAACTAGGTAAATTTTCAGCGGATATTGCAGCACTTCCTCGTATTGTGATATTGGATAACTTGCGTTTAAAACATAATGATAAAAATACTCTATTGTTAGAGATAGTTGCTAAAAGCTATCGTTATAAAGAGGAGCCTTAGTGAAAAAATTATTACCTTTGTTAATGAGCTTTTCTTTGGTTGCCTGTGTTGATGTACAAGTCGATGATCTAGAGGTATTTGTTGCTGAGAGCAAGTCTAAAGTCTATCCGTTAAATGATGACATTCCTGTGTTGAAAAAAATCGATACGCTGACTTACACTCAGGAAGAAGCTAGAAGCCCTTTTTCTCAGCCTCAAGCAGAAGTTGCTACAGAAGTCAGAAATACACCTAAAAGTTGTCCCCAACCTAACTTTGAGCGCAAGAAAGAAGCATTAGAAATGTTCTCTCTTAGCGGTATGAAAATGCGTGGGACTTTGGAGATTAATGATCAACTGTGGGCATTAGTACAAGTTGCAGGTAATGAAATACATAGAGTTAAACCCGGATATTTTTTAGGATTAAATCATGGCAAAGTATTAAAAGTGACCGCCTCACAAATTGATCTATTAGAGTTAGCATCAGATAGCAGCGGATGTTGGCAAGAACGAATTACTCAGCTTACATTACAGTTACAATGAATTTAATCAGGGATGAAATTTAAATCATGAAATTTAGAAATATTAAACAAACAATGCTGTCATGTATTGGGGTTACATTGTTTTTGTTGTCTTCCTTTGTGGCTGCTGAGCCGCAACTCAATAAATTGGATGTCAATCCGATGTCTGATGGTAGGTTGGAGCTAAAATTTGGGTTTAATGCACTGATTAATAGTTACGCAGATAAGTTGCATTATCGTCCAAATAAATTAGTCATTGATATTAAAGATGCCACTTCAGTGCTTGAGATTAACCCTGTCGAAATTAATAAAAATGGTATTAATGAGATTGAAACTAGTCGAACTTCTGATGGTCTTCGACTAGTGATTAACCTCGACGGGTTACTGCCTTATCGCATCTTCCAACAGGGCAATTATTTGACCGTTCGCTTTGGTGATGCAGTACAAAAATCGATAACAACGCAATCAGAAGCTGGTATTGCTGCTGCGATTTTACAAAATACAGGTGTTCAAACTTCACAAAATAGTGTCACTAAATCAACTAAAGAGAAGTCAACCACCGCATCAGTTGAAAAACCGAAGGGTTATGTTAATACCATTTCTGATATTGATTTTAAACGAGGTTCCGAAGGTCAAGGCAAACTGTTTGTTTATTTAGATAACTCCAGTGTTGCCGTTGATATTCGCCGCCGTGACCAACAGTTAATTGCCGAATTTCAAAGTACTTATATTCCAAACGAATTATTATATATAATGGATGTAGTTGATTTTTCTACAATCGTAGAAAAAGTCGAAACCTTCAGAGAAGATGGTAAAACACGTTTTGTTTTTAATATCAAAGATGAGTACAACTACCGCTACGATCAGTTAGATACATTATTTATGATTGAAGTGTCTGAAAAACCAAAAGATAAAAAAGAGACCGTGTACGAAGGAAAGGCTATTTCGCTTAACTTTCAAGATATTCCTGTACGTACCGTATTGCAGTTGATTGCTGACTTTAATGGCCTCAACTTGGTGATCACTGACTCTGTTAGCGGCAATATCACTTTACGTCTTGATGATGTTCCTTGGGAGCAAGCTTTAGACATTATCTTAAAAGTAAGAGGTTTAGGTAAGCGCATGGATGGCAATGTGCTGATGATCGCACCTGCCACTGAATTAGCTGCTAAAGAACGTGAACAACTAGAAACGAATAAACAAGTTGAAGATTTGGCCCCTTTATATTCAGAATTTATTCAAATTAATTATGCAAAAGCAGCGGATATTGCGGCTATGTTATCAGGCAATAGTGCAAGCCTGCTTTCTGAACGCGGAAATGTCAGTATTGATGCTCGTACCAATACGTTATTAATTAAAGATACAGCCTCTGTGATTGATTCAGTGAAAGAAATGGTTGAGGTATTGGATATTGCTGTGCGCCAAGTTGTTATCGAAGCGCGCATGGTTACCGTCAGTGATTCCGTAGGTGAAGATTTAGGTATTCAATGGGGAGTTTCAGCTACAAAAACAGATGACTCATCCAATAATAGCTTATCTACCTCTGGATCTATTGCTGGTATTGAAGGAGGAACAACGGGTGATGTTAATGATCGCTTAAACGTTAATCTGCCTGCTTCATCAGTTGCTGGTTCAATTGCATTTCAAGTCGCTAGATTCGCAAATGGTGATATTTTAGATTTAGAGCTATCAGCATTAGAGCAAGAAAATAAAGCAGAAATCATTGCTAGCCCACGTATTACCACATTAAATCAACAAACGGCTTATATTGAGCAGGGTACGGAAGTACCTTATGTAGAATCGTCGTCATCAGGTGCTACTTCGGTGAGTTTCAAAAAAGCGGTACTCAGCTTAGAAGTGACACCACAAATTACACCCGATAATAAACTGATCTTGGATTTGGTGATTACTCAAGACTCTATTGGCGATACTATCTCCACGGGTACAGGTGAAGTCGTTTCAATTAACACACAAGAAATTGCAACACAGGTATTAGTTGATAACGGTGAAACCTTAGTACTGGGGGGTATTTACCAGCAGCAAGTTACACACTCGACTAAGAAAGTACCATTGTTAGGCGATATTCCCTACCTAGGTTACTTTTTCAGAAGTACCAGTCAGAATAACAGCAAAGCTGAGTTATTAATTTTTGTTACACCACGTATCGTAATGCAAACAAAATATTAATTAGATACTCAATTTTTACTATCAGCCTGAGGTTTATCTTCAGGCTTATTTTTTTATGGCTTGCAATACCTTATTAACAATTGCGATAATAAGGCACTTCTCTTTAATTTTTAAGGGGCTTCCCAGTAATCAACCACTTGAGTAAACATTCAACATGGCAGAACAGCGTAATATATTCCTAATTGGCCCAATGGGGGCTGGTAAAAGCACAATTGGCCGTCAACTAGCACAAATGCTGCACTTAGACTTTCTTGATTCAGATAGTGAAATTGAACGTAAAACCGGCGCAGATATTGCTTGGGTATTTGACGTGGAAGGTGAAGAAGGTTTTAGAAACCGCGAGCAAGAAATGTTAGATGAACTAACTAAAAAGCATGGCATTGTTTTAGCAACAGGCGGTGGAGCGGTTATTCGTCAAGAAAACAGAACTCACCTATCTGCTCGTGGCATTGTCGTTTATTTAAAAACAAGTGTGCAAAAACAGTTAGCAAGAACATTAAAAGATAAACGTAGACCTCTTTTACAAACAGATGATCCTCAATCAGTCCTAGAAACATTGGCAGAAAATCGCAACGCACTGTATGAAGAAGCTGCAGATTATGTTATTGAAACTGACGAGCAAAGTGCAAAAGTTGTTGCAAGTCAAATCATCGCTTTATTGGATTTTTAATGGAAAAATTACTCGTTGATCTAGGTGATCGTAGTTACCCTATCTCTATTGGGCCAGACTTATTAGCAGATACTTCATTGTTTAGTGGCGCTATTAGCGGCAAAAAGGTCATGATTGTGACTAATGATGTGGTTGCTCCGCTTTATTTAGAAGCGTGTAAAAACACATTAAAAGATTATCAAATAGATGAAGTCATTTTACCTGATGGCGAGCAATATAAAAATTTAAGCACATTTGAGACGATATTAAGTGAGCTGTTAGCAAAAAAACATGCCAGAGATACCACTATTATTGCATTAGGTGGCGGTGTTATTGGAGATATGGCAGGTTTTGCTGCTGCATGTTATCAGCGCGGTATTGCTTTTCTACAAATACCAACCACTTTGTTATCACAAGTTGATTCTTCCGTGGGCGGTAAAACAGCTGTTAATCATCCTCTAGGTAAAAATATGATTGGGGCTTTCTATCAGCCACAAGCTGTTGTTATTGATATTGAATGCTTAAAAACATTACCTGCGCGTGAGTTTGCCGCGGGCATGGCCGAAGTGATTAAATATGGCATTATTTACGATCAAGATTTCTTTATTTGGTTAGAAAACAATATTGAAGCGATCAAGTCACTTGATGCAACAGCTATCACTTATATGATTAAACGTTGTTGTGCTATTAAAGCTGAAGTAGTGGCTTTAGATGAAAAAGAACATGGTATTCGAGCGCTATTAAATCTTGGTCACACCTTTGGTCATGCTATTGAAGCTGAGCAAGGTTATGGCAATTGGTTGCATGGTGAAGCCGTGGCTGTGGGAATGGTATTAGCTGCTGAAACATCCTATGTATTAGGTTTAATTGAACATACAGAAGTAGAACAAATTATTGATCTTATTGAAGCCTTTGATTTGCCATTAGCTGCACCACCTGAAATGCAATATCAACATTTTGCAGAGCATATGCAATTAGATAAAAAAGTGCTTAACGGACAATTACGTTTAGTACTGCCGACATCGATCGGTACCAGTGCATTATTTGATAATGTGAGTGATGTTGTTCTTCGTGACGTTATAGAATCATAATCAATCATGGTCGAAAGGACATTAATTTCGCTCCCTTCTCAGTTGCAGCTGATAGAAAGGCTGCAACACCTTATCTACTTATCTTCTTCTCTTATCTTTGTGTCTGGTGAAGCAGGCGCTGGGAAAAGTACACTGACAGAAAACTTATCCAATACATTATCTGCTGATTTACAACAGGTTTATGTTTCATTGGTTAATGAACCAACAGCTGCTAAGTTGCGCCAGCAAATAATCGCCCAGCTATTTGATAAAGCGTTATTCAATGCAGAAGATAAGTTGTTGGATAGTATTTTACGCCTACAACAGGCTGAAAACCGTTCTCTTAATCGACTCATTATTATCGATAATGCTGAGCATTTGCCCGCTGATTTTATCGTCGAATTATGCGAGTTATTGTCAGATAGCAGTCTTGCGCAAGACAATACACTTAATGTCCTGTTACTCACTGATCAAGCAGCCACCGAGCAGTATTTAAACTATATAGATACCCATCTTGCGAGTCGAACTAAAGATTTTTTAAACCACGTTGAATTAACACTACCAGTACTTAACACACAGGAAGCGAATGCGTTATTACAGCATAACTTTCAACAAGTTGACTATCATGCAAAACTTCAACATCAAGATGCACTAAATAAACAACTTAAGTTATGTCATGGTAACCCACAAAAAATAATTAAACTGGCCGATGATTTAAGCCAAGGGTTATTGAAGCCTATTACTACTTCATGGGTTCAAACACGATTACCTGCTCTTGCCTTGATGCTTGTTTTAGTTGCTATTGTGAGTGCTTTTGCAGTTTACCTATACCCCAAATTTATTCCCAATAAATCACGCTTAGAAGCTGCAAATGCAGAGGCGCCCATTGATAGCAATTATATTGCCTTAGAAGAAATTAAGGCAATGGAGGGGATGCCCGAAGAGCACAATAGTATCGAAGTGAATGCTGTAGAAGGTAGTGAAGAAGACAGTGAAGGCTTAAAACGTAACGCCTCAGCTACTCCAACAGCGCTAAATAAAGGACCGGAAAAGCTAGCCGCTTCATGGGCAGATCTTGATCTTGACGTTATCGACAACCAAAGCCTAGTCGGTTTATCTGATGCGACAGAGAAGCGAGTGGTGATATCTGGACAGCAACTATTAGAATTATCCGTTGCGATTGACGCAAAAGATGTTGATGCAAATGAACAAACGTTGCTTGAGGATGATTCGATTGATCCCTTAACTAGCAGTGAAGTATCTACTGATAAAGTGAATCAAACAGAGCATGAACAGCAAGTCCCTTTATTGTTAAGGCTCCCGGTTGATAACGAAAATAATTTATTTGAAAATGAAATGGTTGCAGATAATTTAAATGACTCAAAGAGCCTATTAAATAGTGAACAATCTGCAACGACAATACAAGAAACACCATTAGACAAACAAGATACTATCGAAACAGTCTCAGATGCTGGCAACGAAGCTCTAAGCAGTGGTAATGAGCTTAATAATAAAGCACAGCCGTTAAGTGTTGCAGAGAAATTACCAGTGAATATTAATAATGCGCTAGTAGAAACCGCAATTCAACAAGTCAATAATGCAAACACAAGTGTTAAGCAATATAGCTTGTTTACCGACTCAGAGACTCTGTTTGCAAAGAACGCGAGTCATTACACGTTACAACTTTCAGGTATGGCTTCTCGTGAATATTTAATTGAATTTCAAAAACAATATCGTTCATCGTTGGAAAATATATATATCTATCAAACAGTTCGCCAGGCAAAGCCTTGGTATGTCATTATTTATGGTGATTATGACTCAGTAAAGTCTGCCCAATTAGCAGCTAAAAACTTACCCAATGCATTTAGAAATATGCCTTCTTGGGTTAAAAAATGGCAAGTAGTACACAATGATTTGCGGTTAAACAATGAATAAAAAAAATAGAGCCTTTTTAAAATGGGCTGGTGGTAAATACACATTAACGGAGCAAATCAATGCTCGCTTACCTGCTGCAAAGCGTTTAATTGAGCCTTTTGTTGGTGCCGGTTCTGTATTTTTAAACAGTGATTATGATGAGTATGTTCTCAATGATATCAACCCTGATCTTATTGAAATGTATAAAATTATTAAGCGTAAACCCAAGCAGTTTATTCGTGATGCAAAAATCTATTTTCAGCCTGAATATAATCAAGAGGCTGTGTATTACCAATTACGAGATAAATTTAACGGCAGTCAGGATGTATATCTGCGTTCATTATTATTCTTATACATGAATCGTCATGGTTATAATGGTTTGTGTCGTTATAATAAAAGCGGCGGTTTTAATGTACCTTTTGGACGCTATAAACAACCTTATTTTCCAGAGGCTGAGTTATTGTTTTTTGCTGAAAAAGCAAAAAAAGCCACGTTTACCTGCAAACCTTATCAAAAACTCTTTTTGTATTTACGTGATAGTGACGTACTGTATTGTGATCCTCCCTATGTACCTTTAAGTAAAAGTGCTTCTTTTACTAGTTATGCAACACAAGGTTTTAGCTTAGATGATCAAGCCCAACTAGCAAAATTGGCGAGGGAAAGTAAAGCGGCAGTATTATTGAGTAATCATGATACGACGCTAACGCAAGAGTTATACAGAGAGGCTGATTGTGACAAAATTTTTGTATCGCGAACGATCAGTAGCAAGTCTACGGATCGTAAACCTGTTGCAGAGTTATTTGCCTTTTTCCCCGCTAAAAAAGGATCCTAGAGACAAACTTCAAAAATAACTTATTTAGTCGCCACATCACAAATAAAAATTAGTGTGTTAGAGCCGCCTTAGGTAGAATAATGCACTCATTATTTAGCTCATTTCTATTTAGGGAAGCACTACCATGACTGATTATTTAATTGCACCTTCAATTTTATCTGCAGATTTTGCGCGTTTAGGTGATGACGTTCAAAAAGTACTTGATGATGGTGCAGATGTTGTGCATTTTGACGTAATGGATAACCATTACGTACCCAACTTAACGATCGGTCCGATGGTATGTAAAGCACTACGTGACTATGGTATTACTGCACCCATTGATGTTCACCTAATGGTTGAACCAGTAGACAGCATGATTGTTCAGTTTGCAGAAGCAGGTGCCTCTATTATCACTTTCCACCCTGAAGCATCAAAACATGTTGATCGCTCATTACAATTAATTAAAGACCATGGTTGTAAAGCGGGTTTAGTGTTAAATCCTGCGACTTCACTAGAACAATTAACCCATGTTATAGATAAGTTAGATGTTGTTCTTCTAATGTCAGTAAACCCTGGTTTTGGTGGGCAATCATTTATTCCTCATACACTTGAAAAATTACGCCAAGTAAGAAAATTGATCGATCAAAGTGGCCGTGATATTCGCTTACAGGTAGATGGCGGCGTTAAAACTGACAATATTAAAGAGATCGCAGAAGCGGGCGCTGATATGTTTGTTGCCGGTTCAGCTATTTTTAACCAGCCTGATTATAAAGCAGTGATTGACGAAATGCGTGAGCAATTAGCACAAGCAAAATAGTGAAATATTATTATGCCTAAATTAACTGATATTAAACTAATTTGTTTTGATCTTGATGGCACACTCGTGAACAGTGTGCCGGATTTGCGTTTAGCATTAAATGCGATGCTAGATGACTTGGTTTTGCCTCATGTTAATGATCTATTGGTTAAAACCTGGGTTGGTGATGGTATTCCTAAAATGGTCGAGCGTAGCTTGCTACATGTACTGGGTAAAGCAAGCTCTGAAGCTGAATTAACTCACGCAGTCTCTATATTTGAAGGGTATTACCAGCAATTTTTAAATACCGAATCTGGATTATACCCTGCGGTTAGAAGTACTTTATTTTCACTCCAAGATAAAGGCTACAAAATTGCGTTAATCACCAACAAGGCGGAGCAATTTTTACCGAAATTACTGGCTTATTTTGGTATTAATCGTTGCTTTGATTTACTACTGGGTGGTGATACCTTGAGTAAAAATAAACCTGATCCAATGCAAGTAAATCATGCCTGTGAATATTTTAATGTCGCATTATCTCAAGCGGTGATGGTGGGTGATTCGCGTAATGATATTTTAGCTGGGCAAAATGCAAAGATAAAAACAATCGCACTAACTTACGGTTATAACTATGGTGAGCCCATCGCAGATATTAACCCTGATTATATTATTAATCATTTCGATGAATTATTAACATTACTATAAAAGTAATGAAGGAAATTAAAGATGACTAAACCAGTTGTATTAAGTGGCTGTCAGCCTTCAGGTGGCTTAACTATTGGCAACTATATGGGCGCCCTACGTCAATGGGTTGCTATGCAAGAGACGCATGATTGCTTATTTTGTCTTGTTGATTTGCATGCCATCACTGTACGTCAAGATCCTAAAGCATTGCGTAGTGCTATCTATGATGGATTAGCAATGTATCAAGCAGTGGGTATTGATCCACAAAAAAGCACTATGTTTATTCAGTCACAAGTGCCAGAGCATGCAGAGCTTGCATGGATTTTGAACTGCTATACACAAATGGGTGAATTGAATCGTATGACGCAATTCAAAGAAAAATCACAGCGAAATGTTAGTAATATTACTGCCGGATTATTCTCCTATCCAGTATTAATGGCTGCGGATATTCTTTTATATGGTCCACAAAGTGTACCTGTAGGCAGTGATCAAAAACAACATCTTGAGCTTGCACGGGATATTGCTTCACGTTTTAATAATGCTTATGGCGATACGTTTGTTGTGCCTGAACCTGCGATTCCAGAGCATGGTGCGCGCATTATGAGTTTACAAGAACCGACCAAAAAAATGTCTAAGTCCGATGACAATGAGAAGAACTTTATTGCATTATTAGAAGATCCGAAGAAGATCATGAAAAAAATAAAAAGTGCAGCGACAGACTCTGATGACAAAGCGCGTATTTATTTTGATACAGTTGAAAAACCTGGCGTGTCTAACCTATTGACCTTACTTTCATGCTCTACGGGTAAAAGCATCGAAAGCTTGATCCCAGAGTATGAAGATAAAATGTATGGGCATTTAAAATCTGATACCGCAGATGCTGTTGTGACATTACTTGAGCCAATTCAATCACGTTTTAAAGCATTACGTGCAGATGAGCAGGCATTACAAGCAATGGCAAGAGTAGGCGCTGAAAAGGCACGTCAACGTGCTGCAGAAACACTTGCAAAAGTTTATGACAAAGTGGGTTTCTTACCAAAATAAGTCGCTAATGTTTGTCTCTTGATTGCTAATGATTATAAAAGGCTGATTTGAATCAGCCTTTTTGCTTTCAGTTGTTCAGCAGTAGCAACTTAAAGTGAGGGGTGACCTAAGCCTTTACCTGCATCCTTTTTATTGATCAGTTCAATCATATAACCGTCTGGGTCTTTTACGAATGCAATCACTGTGGTGCCGCCTTTTACTGGGCCCGGCTCACGAGTGATCACACCGCCTAAACTTTTTATTTTTTCACAAGTTTGGTAAATATCATCAGTTTCGATTGCAATATGTCCGTAAGCATTGCCTAAGTCATAGCTCTCTGTTCCCCAGTTGTAAGTTAGCTCTATCACCGTTGTATTAAGCTCATCACCGTAACCTAAAAAAGCAAGAGTATATTTATACTCAGCATTTTCGGATTGACGTAATAGTTTCATATCTAATACTTGTTGATAGAAATCCAATGACTTTTGTAAATCACCTACACGTAACATAGTGTGTAATAAACGCATAATCTATTTCCTTTTCATAAAATAAAAACAAAAAAAGCGAATATCAATTCGCTTTTTTTATTGAAAGAGCAGTTTAATTAGTTGATTAATATAAATCTTTAATTAAAAACTTAACCGTTGAAGCGATTTCATCATCGCTACAGTCGCTACAAGTACCTCGAGCTGGCATAGCATTAAATCCTTGTATTGCATGGGTAATTAAAGTTTCTTCACCCTGTGCAACACGAGGCTGCCACGCATCTGCATTACCTTTGATAGGTGCGCCAGCGGCTCCAGTAGCATGACATGCTACACAATATGTATTGTAAATTTTCTCACCTGATCGAGGACCTGCTGGTTCACTTGAATCGTTACCTGCACTTGCAGTTTCAATTTCACCATCAATATAAACATCACCAATCGGGGCGATACGATTCGCAATCGCTTCTTCAGATAGATCTTGTGTAAAGCTTGGTGCACTAAATAGGCTTAATGAAAGCGCAATAAATAGGCTAAGACGTTTAATAAGGATCACGTGAACTCCTGTAAATGTTAATAAAAACTAATATTCAAGTTAGCTTGTTGTTAAAGTATTAATTATAACGAGATTGCCATTAACTACCAATCTCTTTATGGATATTATTGTTTCCAGTTCACTATTTTCTTTTCTTTACCTGTCAGTAGCCTTCTAATATTACTGATATGACTCACAATAATTAAACACGATAACATTAGAACAGGTAATGTGAACTCTGGTTTAATATAATTGACAAAGACTGGAGCAGCAATAGCAGTAATGATTGCTGCCAATGAAGCGTAGCCACTCATAGCAATGACTGATAACCAAGTAATTAAAGTTAATCCAGTCATGTCCATACCTAAGGGTAATAATATGCCTAATCCTGTTGCAACCCCTTTTCCCCCTTTAAAATCAAAATAAGCTGGAAAAATATGCCCTAAACAAGTCGCAATACCAATAAAACCAATAGCAAAAGGTGGGATACCAAGGTAATAAGCAAAATAAACAGGGAAAGCACCTTTTAAAAGATCGAAAATAAACACTAAACTGGCTGCTTGCGCACTGTGAAGGCGAAGGATGTTAGTTGCACCAGGATTTTTGGAGCCTTGTGAGCGAGGATCTGGCCAACCTTTTATTTTACATAATAAAATTGCGCCATTTAGCCCGCCAATAAAATAAGCAGATATGCTAAAAATAAGTGTAGCCAGTATAATCATGGTACTTATTTAATCCCAATCAGGTAAAATGTGGCGCATCATAATAGATATCAAGATAAAAATTTGACCATCTTATTATAATATTCAATATAACGTGTCGAGTTTACGCGTTAAGCACTACAAAAAAAAGTATCAGCGACTAAAAAATAGACACATCATGGGGTTTAAAATGGATATTGTTTTTATTAAGCAGCTACAAGTGATTAGTACAATTGGCGTGTATGGCTGGGAAAAATCGGTTCAACAAAAATTGTATTTTGATTTAGAAATGGCTTTCGATAATCGCCCAGCTGCCGACAGCGATGATATTAATCTAGCCCTAAATTATTTTAGTGTCTCAGAGTGCGTTAATAAGTTTGCCCAGCAAAATCAGTTTGAATTAATTGAAACAATGGCTGAGCGTGTTGCAGCCTTGATTATGCAAGAGTTTTCGGTGCCATGGATTAAATTAACGTTACATAAACCTGGCGCATTAGCGAATGCACAAAGTTTAGGTGTGCAAATAGAGCGTGGCAGTAAGTAATGGCGCATATTTTTATTGGTATCGGTTCAAGTATCGATCGTGATGAAAATATTCGTCAAGGTGTCTTGCTGTTGAAAACACACTTTCCAGATCTTCAGTTATCTCGAGTATTTGAAAGTGAAGCCGTTGGCTTTGACGGTGGTAATTTTTATAATTTAGTCGCTGAATTTAATAGTGAGTTATCTGTCCAAGCGGTAATTGCGATATTAAAAGCAATAGAAATACAGTTAGGGCGGCCACTAAAAGCGATTAAATATGCACCAAGAACCTTAGATTTAGACTTATTATTATATGATCAAAAGGTTGACGCGAGTTATGATCTTCCGCGGGCTGAAATTACTAAAAATGCATTTGT
Source organism: Psychromonas arctica DSM 14288 (assembly GCF_000482725.1). Classification (GTDB taxonomy): domain Bacteria; phylum Pseudomonadota; class Gammaproteobacteria; order Enterobacterales; family Psychromonadaceae; genus Psychromonas; species Psychromonas arctica. The sequence goes on along the minus strand of NZ_KI519477.1, from coordinate 89,687 downwards.
ATTGCAGCCTTTAGCGGAATTAGCCCCAACTTTACAGCATCCTATATTAGCGATTAGTTATCAACAACTTTGGGCAGAGTACCCTAAACATACGCAAAAATTATGGGAAGTAGTTAGACCTATTTTCTAACAATAAAGCCATTACTATTTTATTAAACGAGAACACAATGAGTACTTTAGAAGTTGTAGTATTAGCCTTGATACAAGGTTTAACTGAGTTTTTACCTATTTCTAGCTCAGCCCACTTAATTTTACCGTCGGTATTATTTGGCTGGCAAGACCAAGGCTTAGCCTTTGATTTAGTATTAAATATAGGCACCTTAGCGGCTGTTCTTATTTATTTTTACCGTGAAGTGGTCAATATGTCTGTTGCTTGGGTTGATTCAGTTAAGAATAAAAATCATAGTCAAGACAGTAAATTGGCATGGTGGATTATTCTCGCTACTATTCCTGCTGCTGCGATTGGTTTTTTTGGCAAAGATTATGTTGAATTGTATTTACGTAGTGGTTATGTGATTGCAGTGACGACCATCTTATTTGGTTTATTATTATGGTGGGCGGATAGCAAAGCAAAACAAGTAAAAACAGAGTATCAAACGGGATTAAAAGGGGCTATTTTCTTAGGTTTTGCACAAGCATTAGCGCTTATTCCTGGGACGTCTCGCTCAGGTATTACGATAACGGCCGCTTTAATGCTTGGTTTAACACGTAATGCTGCAGCACGTTTTTCCTTTTTAATGTCAATTCCAATTATTGCTATGGCATCAGGCTATGACTTATTAAAGTTTATTTTATCGGACGAGTATGTTGATTGGCCGTCGTTATTGTTAGGCGCAGGTGTTTCATTTATCAGTGCTATTTTATGCATTCATGTTTTCTTAATACTACTGAATAAGGTCGGTATGCTGCCTTTTGTTATCTATCGTTTATTATTAGGCGCCGCTTTATTTTATGTATTAGCGTGATTTTTAATAAAGGTCGATTTTTGCTCACTGTTTACTTTTACTAAACCCTGACTAAAGAGAGCGTTATCTGCTTCTTTAGTCAGGTTTACTTAACGTGAATGCTGCTCTTTGAATGCTTGCACTTTCTGAATACGCTGTTCATTTAGTTTGTGTCTGATTTCCACACCTTGAAAACCTGCTTTGATAATCGCTTGGATATCAACCTTTAAAGCTTGTTGAAATGCTTGCCACATATAATCGGCTGTTGGATAAGGTAATAACTCAAAACCGGTACGTCCTTTTGAGTCTGCGACACAACATTGCAACATTTGTTGGAAGCGTTCAGGTTTACGCCATGCATCACATTTATCCATGATCCCCACCATGGTGCTTGCTCTTAATTCAAAAGCACTGTGGATATTAGTATGGTGTTCGCTAACTAACAGTGCTAAATCTCGACAATCATTAGGTATCTTTAAGCGCTTACAGAACTTTTTAATCACTGATAACCCTTTCATTCCGTGGCCTTTATGGCTTGGCCATTCACTCTCAGGAGTTAATGCTTTGCCTAAATCATGTACTAAACAAGCAAACCGAAAGGCGACAGAATCAGAGAGTAAAGCCGCTTGCTCCACCACCATTAAGGTATGAATTCCGGTATCTATCTCTGGGTGCCAGCGTTTAGGGGCGGGTACACCATATAAGTTATCAACTTCGGGGAATAGTGCCGCTAAAGCACCACAATCTCGTAACACTTGAAAATATGTTTGTGGGCTATCGGTTTGTAAGGCTTTTTCTGTTTCAGTCCAAATTCGCTCTGGGCTTAAGCTCTGTAGCTCACCACTTTTAGCAATATTAGCCATTAGTTGCTGTGTTTCTTCTGCGATGCTAAAACCAAGTTTAGCGAAACGTGCTGCGAAGCGAGCTACCCGTAAAACTCTTAAGGGATCTTCACTAAATGCAGGGCTGATATGACGTAATGTTTTCCTCTCTAAATCTTGTTGGCCACCATAGGGGTCAATTAATTTTTGATCTGCAGATTGAGCTATTGCATTGATGGTGAGATCGCGTCGTGCGAGATCATCTTCTAAACTGACATCTTGACCCGCGTAGCAGCTAAAACCTGTATAACCAATCCCTTGCTTGCGCTCTGTTCTTGCCAGTGCATATTCTTCTCCTGTTTTAGGATGTAAAAATACTGGGAAGTCTTTGCCTACTTGATTGAAGCCCTGTGTTAGCATGTGCTCTGGGGTACTATTAATTACCACGAAGTCACGGTCTTTAACTTCGAGCCCTAATAGTTGATCTCTAACTGCGCCGCCAACTAAAAATACACGCATAGTTTCCCCCTTAATGAATTATTTGGTTATTATACTGAAACTATCTGAAGATGCAGAAACTTGTCATTGTGTTTCTAAAATAATAGCAGGTATCTCGCTGAATATTAGTTATAACTCTTGTTAAGCTTGAGTAATGTCGAAGTAGTAATTGGTTTCTAAAATGTTTCACCAATAAATCGTTTATGATATTCATTAAGGCAAGCTGGTTCTCTGATCCTGATCCAATAGGCTCAACACATTGTTTAAGGTTTAAAATGTATCAAGAATTTTTTTCGTTAAAAGAACAACCATTTTCAATTTCTCCCGATCCCGACTTTTTATTTTTAAGTGATCGCCATAAAGAAGCTCTTGCACACTTAATGTATGGCTTACAGGGCAATGGTGGTTTTGTTTTATTAACAGGAGAAGTCGGTACAGGTAAAACTACTGTATGCCGAGCACTGTTAGAGGATATGCCAGCAGAAACGGATATCGCTTTCATACTGAACCCAGCACAAACAGAAGTTGAGTTATTAGCGACTATTTGTGATCAACTCAATATTGAATATGAACAGAGTAGAGCGAGTTTAAAAACTTTATTTGATGCGATCAGTGGTTGGATGTTGAACAATTTAGAGAAAGGACGTAGTGCAATTGTGCTAATTGATGAAGCGCAACATTTAAGTTTTTCAGTGCTAGAGCAATTAAGGTTGTTAACTAATATTGAGTCCAACAATAAAAAACCATTACAAGTTATTTTGATTGGACAGACGGAGCTACAACAAAAACTTAAAGAAAATAAATTACGCCAATTGGCACAACGTATTACTGCACGTTATCATTTATTGCCACTGACTTTGCAAGAAAGTGAATATTATATACAACATCGCCTCAACGTAGCGGGGGCAAGCTATCCTATTTTTGAAACTCGATTATTAAAGCGTATATTTAAATATAGCCGAGGTATCCCACGTTTAATTAATCTTATTTGCGATCGAAGTATGCTCTGTGCATATAGCCAAAGTTCGCCTAAAGTAACGGCTAAAATGATCGATTTAGCGGTAAAAGAAATTGATTTGAGTCTAGACGATGGTCATGCAACTGAATCCGTTAAGCTGTTTTGGCGGTTTGTTTTATTATTACTGTTAACGGGGTTCACAGTCTGGCAAGCACCCAAAATATATCACCATTTTAATCAACCTCAACAAGCCATTGAAACTCTTAGGGAGTTTAGTTTTTCTGACTCATCTGCATCGGTCTCTACATCAATACAAGTAGCAGAAGTTAAAGCAGAACAGCTGCAAACAGAATCAGAAGTTAATGACGTGAGTCTTTTGCCTTCTACAATGACAGAAAGTATAAACTCAGAAAGTGATATTTATACCTGGTTCGATAGTTATCCTGAATTAGACTTAAGCCAGGGTTACTTTGCAAACGCGCTGCAAACCTTATATGCAGTTTGGGGTTATCAAGTTGATTTGGCGGATGCAACCTGTGAACAGGGGGAGGTTGCTTCATTGTTATGTTTTTCTGATAATACTTCGTTACAAAAACTACAGCAGTTAAATTATCCTGCGGTGGTTAAGCTGGCTAGCGATCAAGATGTTGTATATGCAGTGCTTTATAAAACCCAGCAGCAAGGTAAAGCGCAATATGAAGTGTTAATAGGTAAGCAAAAAATATCTGTATCCGAAGAGTGGTTAGAAGAGTATTGGAATGGCGGCCTGACTTTATTATGGCGAACTCCCTTTGATATTAGTAAGCCTCTAAAATTCGGTGAAAAAAGCCAGCGAGTTGTATGGTTAAGCACACAATTAAATAACTTGTATGGTCTGAAAACGACTAATAAACAACGCTTTGATTGGAAGCTCAAGGAACAAGTAATTGAATTTCAAAATGATAATGGGTTAGTTGCTGACGGCATTGTAGGGCGACGTACCTTGATGTTCTTAGTGCAACAAACAGAACCTAATATTCCATCGTTGTTATAGGATCGTTATGTCTACGATATTAAAAGCTTTAGAAAAAAATAAGCATCATCCAGAGACGCTATTGATAGATAAATCAACAGATAAAAATTGGAAATTAGTCGTGGCAGCCGCTTTATTGATAATCGTGTTGTTATTAGTGCTGGTTTTGTATTTATTATTTAAACCAGTAGAGAGTGTGACAGCAAATACTAATCGTGTAACCATCACCGCAAGCCCTACACAAACATCTAGCGTTCAAGTGGTACCTGTTATATCACAACAGCCCAAATGGGTAAGAGAGCCTATTCATGAGGTTAGTGAAATTGATTTCAAAACTAAACCTTTACCCAAATTACAGAAAAAAGCGCTAGTTACGAGTACACAAACTTTTATATCTGCAGAAAAAAACACACAGAATGATAAATTAGAACTTACCACAACAAAAAGTGATGAAGTTGAAAATAGTCTTGCGCTAGCCGATGTGCCCAGTGATTTACAGCAACGTTTCGCGTTAGCTGTTGAACTTGAGCAAGGCCAACAATCAGTGCCGAGCCAAGTTGTTAATGATCAACCAGTTGTAGAATCTGACATTACAAAAATGCCTGCACAATTCCAATATCAAGTCCCTGTGATGAGCTATGACTCTCATGTTTATTCAACTAAAGCTAGTGATCGCTGGATCCGTATTAATGGTGTGGATATGCGAGTTGGTGATTATGTTGGAGCGGTTGAATTGGTAGAAATAATGCCTCAACAGAGTGTCTTTCGTTTAGGAAAACAGCGTTTTACTCTAGAGTCATTAAAGGATTGGAAAGGTTAAGTTGATTTCTTTGTCGTGCGCAGTATTGGTCACCTAATAAATAAAGTAGGTATAAAAAATCAAAAAGAGTTTGAGAAGCATTGTAGTAACGTTTAAATACTAACTTTTTACAGTCGTTAGCTTTTATTATATGGCTTGTTAGGCGCAACACGCTTACTCTTTGAACCTTTAAGAGTAAGCGCGATTATTACTAGCTATCGATTGCCAATTACCAGTTATCAGTGCGTTTTTTACGGCGTGGTAAAAAGGGAATAATTAAGCCAATTAATAAACCAAAGAATAAAACACTACCGCCGTACATTAACCATTCCATCTTAATGCGTTCATCTTTAGTCGATTGTAATAAATCTAACTCCATATTACGTTCTTCTAAATCAGCAATGGTATCGCGTAATGCTCTTTTTTCACTATCAAGCTGAGCGATTAAACTATCTTTATCGATAATAGCTTGCTCACTTTCTGTTAATGCTTGTTTATTATCATCGTTAATGGTTTTTAACTTGTCTTGGCTTTCTTGATATTTCTTTTGTAGCTCAGGTAATAAGGATTTTGCTGGTGGTTGCTCTTGAATCTCACCTGATTTTACCCAACCGACTTTGCCAGTCGGAGATTTGACTTGCATGAATTTTGTTTTGCTATTGTATTTTAAAGTACTGACAGCTGTGCCGACTTCGATCGTACCGATAATGCGGTACTCAAGACTAGGACCTGAATGCATATAAATTGAAAGATTATCACTGACATATTGTGTGGCTGCAAAACTGCTTGAAGAGAACAGCAAACATAAGAAAAACTTAATTGATTTCAAAAGAAATACCTTTTTAGCAAATAAATTGAGTGGTCATTCTAAAAGTTATTAAAGCTCAGTAAAAGTAAAAAGAGAACCTAAGCTCTCTTTTTTCGATCAATACATGACTTAATGAGCGTTTATTAAGAAAAAACACTCTTTAAGATGTAGAAAAATACAATTGATAAACCGGCGCCGATAGGCAATGTCACTATCCAAGAGATAACAATATTACGCACAACACCTAAGTTTAATGCAGCGATACCACGTGCCATGCCTACACCCAATACAGCACCAACTAAAGTTTGCGTAGTAGAAATAGGTAAACCGGTACCCGATGCAATTACAACCGTTGAGGCAGCGGCTAATTCTGCGGCAAAACCTCGGCTAGGTGTTAAATGTGTAATACCATTACCTATGGTCGCCATCACACGTTTACCAAAGATAGCAAGGCCTAATACAATACCAATACCACCTAGTGGTAAAATCCACCATGCAAGCTCTGCTTTTGCTGCAATTTGACCATTATGCTCAACGATACTGACAACCGCTGCAAGTGGTCCAATAGCATTTGCAACATCATTTGAGCCATGTGCAAATGCCATTGCACATGCCGTTACAATCATTAATACAGCAAATATTTTTTCAACATTCGCAAAGTGCATATGTTTGTCAGCTTGTGGATCAATTTTAACGCGATTAATAAAGAATTTACCTGTTATTGCCACAAGCAAACCAATGATCACCGCAGAAGCGATGGCTTCCATGGTACTAACATGTAAGCCCACATGTTTAAGGCCCTTAGTTATCGTCACTAATGACAAGATAAAACCAGCTAAAAACATATAAAAAGGTACAAAGCGTTTTGCATTAGCAATAGGATCTTTGGTATTAAAGATTAGCTTTTGCGAACTCATAAAAATGAAATAAGCAATAATCCCTGAAATTAGCGGTGTGATTATCCAACTACCGATAATACCGACTACTTTACTCCAAGTGACACTATCAACACCGACACCAACAGCAGAGAAACCAACGATAGCACCAACGATAGAATGCGTTGTTGATACTGGCCAGCCGAAGTAAGAGGCTATAATTAGCCATAAGCCTGCGGCTAATAGTGCTGCAGTCATACCAAATACGAGCAACTCGGGTTGGTCAATAAAGTAAGCGACATCAATAATCCCTTTACGGATCGTAGAGGTTACTTCTCCACCTGCTAAGTAAGCACCAGCAAATTCAAAAATCATTGCAATGATAATTGCTTGTTTAATGGTTAGTGCTTTTGAACCAACAGAGGTTCCCATTGCATTAGCAACATCATTTGCACCGATGCCCCAAGCCATTAAAAAGCCTACTGCACCAGCAAATATAACTAACATGCTGCCGTATGTGTTTAAAATTTCCATAAAAAGTCCTTAGAGCTACGATCTAGCTAGAATAAGTTCTAACTGGGTGCCGATTAATTCTGAGTGATCGGCTAGACTACCTACCCATTCGAGAATCTTATACAAAAACATGACATCTACAGGTTTGTAATTATCTTCAATGGCTAATAAGTTACGACGAAGTTTGATTTGCAATGAGTCTGTATCATCTTCAATCGTTTCAAGTACTTCTATCATTTTAGTAACGATATCTACTTCACGACCTTTAAAGCCCGTTTCAAGCAATTCATCTAGCTCATTAATTGCATTTTTTGCTTGCTGTATAGCATCTAGGCTGCGTTGTACATAAGCCATAAAATCAACGAAGATTTCATTAGGGATTTGTAATTGACGCCCAAAAGTACGCCCAGCAATGTCTTTTGCTGTATTAGCAATTTTATCTTGGCGATTAACTAGCTCTAATAAATCAGCGCGGTCAATAGGCATAAACAAACCTTTTGGCAGCGTTAAGCGTAATTCACGTTTTAGCTCATCGGCTTGTTTCTCATATTGAGATATTTGCTTTCTCACAACTTCTGCTTCTACCCAATCATTTTTTGAACATGCTTCAAAAAATGGAAGTAGCAATTCGCTACAAGTCGCAACTTTGTCCATGTGTAATTGGATCGGTTTGATTGGAGATTTTGCAAACACTCCAAATATCGAATTAACTGGCATGATTCACCTTAATTTTTGATGGTTTGGTAACCACATAATGATCAAATAGAACATCTAATATGCGGCGCATGTTAACTTTCTTTTGCACACAATAGAACATCAATTTAGTATAATTGAGGAAATTTTACGATTAAAAATGATCTTGGTTATTAAATGAAGGGCTATTTTAGGTATAAATTATGGAAACAGAGATAGAAATTAAGTTCTTTTTTAATGCGCATTTTGCCGATGAACTATTGGCTAAAATAAGCCAATACAAAGTTATTTCTCATAAAAACCAAATGCTATATAACGTTTATTTTGAGACTCCTCTGCGTGCGCTAAGAACCATGGATATGGGATTAAGAGTACGTCGAATTGATGACCAATGTACGCAAACGATTAAAACCTCTGGTCGAGTGATAGGGGGCTTGCATCAACGACCTGAATACAATGAACCGATAGAAGGGTTGCAACCAGAACTGTCCCGATTTAACAGTAAAATTTGGCCAGAAGATTGTAATATAAATCAATTACAATCACAGTTATCTCCTTTATTTAGTACTGATTTCAATCGTTTACATTGGTTGTTGGAAATGCCTGATGGGACATTAATTGAAGTCGCTTATGATTGTGGGAAAATTATTGCTACGCAAGGCGAAGCTGATATTTGTGAAATTGAATTAGAATTAGTGAAAGGTGATGAATCTAAATTATTTGTTTTAGCACAAGATATTGCCTCATTACCGCAAGTACGTTTAGGTAATGTAAGTAAAGCTCAGCGTGGATATATGCTCACAGAAGGAGCTGATTTTGTCGTTAAACCAATCGACTTTTCTACTTTAAATCATGATATGAATTTACAAGAAGCGATGTCAGTAAATTTTCAACATGGTTTAAAACATTTGCAGTATCATGAAAATTGCTACCTTGAAGGAGGTGATTTTAGCGCCTTAGTGGAGTTGCAAAAAAGTATTATGTTTTTACATCAAAATATTCATCTTTTTAAGGAAGCTGGCGTCTCTTTTGTCGGTTGTGCTTGGATTGAAGACCTACAATGGCTTGCTAGAAGCTTTTCATGGGTAGATGAACGTTTAGTTTTTAGAAATTTATTAGAGAATAAAGCTTACTATATTCGAAAATTACCGAGATTAAAGCAATTACAGAAAAAACTACGTTTAGCTGATCAGGCGCTTCCAAGCGAAGAAGATATTTTTAATATGTTGCACAGTTCTCGCTATTGCCACTTTGTTTTAGGGTTAACGGAATGGTTAATTCAGCTTGAAAAAACACCACAAACTGACGAGCAGCCAGTATCATTACTCTCTTTTTCTGATACTGCATTAACCGAGGGATGGTCTAAATTAAAAATAGCATTATCTTCTGAACCCTTACTAAGTATTGACAAACTACTCGCACACCAAGGGTTGCTAGCGGCAAACTTAATGACAGGGTTTAGCTTTGGTAATTTATTTAGCACGGAACGAATTGCTGAGTATTGTTATCCATGGTTAGATATTTATCAGGGAATTCATGAGTTATCGATGCTTGATACTATATATGAAGTAGCTCTTGATGAAGAAAGTAGCGAAACGAAAAATGAATATCTCAAGTGGGTTAAGCGTAAGCAATATTCTTTATTAAGTGCGATTGAACAATCTAAACAACGTGCACTATTAAATGAAATGTATTGGATTGACCCTGATAATTAACCCAAGTTCAAGGTAACTTGAACGACCCCATTATTACTTCCTTTATTTTTTAGGTTAACTGATTGAAGCTATAAATAGTTATTGCTTCAATCAGTGCTTCCAAAACCCATGTCTTTTTTGTATGAAATAAATACAATTTTTTCTGTTTATATTTCAATGATGCACAATAAGAAGCCAAGGTTAGATAAATAATAATAAATGTGCTTTTTTAACTATAATTGAGTAGATTTTGAAAATATTTCAACTAATATTTTTCGATTACAATTGATAGATTACTATCCCTCTTCCTTTTTCTTTTATTAAATCGAGTTAATATATGGCACAAGTACAGTTAAATAGCTTAGAAAAAAAATTAGTTAATACGTCTTCTTTGACCAAAGGTATTATTCTATTTTTCCTCGGAGCATTGTTTATATTAGTTATTAATCAGTTTTTTGTGGTTAATTTAGTGGCTACCTTTATTGTTGTCTTTTTATTAGTTTTAGTCGTGGTATGGCAACATTACTGTAACCATAAGCAACTCGCAGTTTTGCAACAATATCTTCAAGACCCTAGTACCTCAAAACCAGAACAATTAGAAGGGGCTTTCTCTCAGCTTTATTTCGTTGCAAATAGCCAGATTGAAGAGGCTACAAAGTATAGTGAAAGCGCAGCTGGTACCTTGACTCAATTGCATGAAGTGACTGAACAATTTGGTGCATGCATGGAAGTTATCAATGAATCCGTGGCTGAAGAGTTTGAGCAAATAGAGTTACTAGCGACGGCAATGAATCAAATGACTACTGCCGTAAAAGAAGTAGAGGGTAATGCAGAAAGTGCCTCAACTTCTACCTTGGAAGCTACAAATGTCGCTGAAGAAGGTCGCAGTGCTGTTGATGCTACGATCACTTCCATTAATTCATTGTCTAAAAATATCGATGATTCAGCAATTGCCGTTAATAACGTAGAAAGTAAAGTTGAGAGTATTGGAAGTGTGGTTGACACTATCCGCAGTATATCTGACCAAACCAACTTATTAGCCTTAAATGCAGCAATTGAAGCTGCACGCGCCGGTGAATATGGACGTGGTTTTGCGGTGGTTGCTGATGAAGTTCGAAGCCTTGCCAAACGAACACAAGATGCGACGGTTGAAATTCAAGCAATGATCGAACAGTTACAAAAGAGTGCACAACAAGCTGTTGGTTTAATGGATAGTAGCGTTAAAGAAGCTGAAATTGGGGTGAAAGAAGTGACTAAAGCGGGTATTAAACTTTCTGACATCGTTGGTAAAGTAAATCATATTTCTGAGCTAAATTATCAAATAGCTTCTGCTGCTAAGGATCAGGCAACAGTTGCTGAAGAAATCAATAATAGCTTGGTGCAAGTGAAAGAAACAGTAGAAGGTTCTGTGGTTGTATTGAAAGAAGTGACTGATATGACTGAAGAAATCTATGGTTATACGGTGCTTTTAACCAAAGTTTAATATTACTAAACACTATATAGGACTATTTTTAGGCTGAGATGTTTGTTGCACAAAGTTACTGGTTATAAACCTATAACCAGTTGTATTGCTAACAAGTGCAGTTGCTCTGTAGTCATGTACCCTTTACCATTCAAGGAGCTAAAGCCTTTTGATTGGTAAAGAGTATTGTATTTATTTTTCTTTAAAATATTCACTGTTAGAAGCAAATTTAGTTAACTCTTCGATCACACATTTTTTAATATCTAATTGGTTTTCGGCTGAAATATTATAGCGTTGCCCCAGTTGCATATAATCTTCTGTACTTAAGCTAACTGTTAAACGTGGGCGTTTAGGCTTTTTGTGTGTGGTTAATTCTAATAAGTCTCTGATCTTTTCTGAAGGGCTGATCCCTTCATCTAATGCGCTACGGCGAATGCTATATTGCAGCTTGCTATCCATATCGAAAGCTATTTGTACTGCTTTGACAACTTTTGCTGATTGCTGCCATTTTTTAGGTAATTCACCATTTGGCATGTTTATTCTCCTTTGATCCATAATTCTGCAATATCACTTGCAGGGCGCAAGCTTGATAAATATACATCGGTATCACCATTCTCAAAAATAAAGATTTCTATCTTACGTAAACCTTCATTACCTTCTAGTGAATAATATTCAAATTCTTGGCCATGTTCCTGATCAGTATATTGTGGTGGTTTACTGTCCCGATAATCGGCTCGATGAATGTAACCAGATGTTGAAAAGTCTTGTTGAATATATTCCGCGGCTAACATATCTGCATAAGCGTGTTGTTTGGCTGTCGGTGTTAAACGGGCGTGACCAGGGGCTTCAAAAATTTCAGAAAAAGCATCCATATCAAATAAAGCTTCTACTTCAGCACGTGTCAATAATAGGCTGCACTGCATAAGGTTTTTAGGGAAACTCAGATAAACCAATTTTTGATCACTACCTTGCGCAATCAATTGTACATAATGCTGATGTTTAAATTCAATGGTAATGACGTCGTTAACTTGTAGCTGTTGTTTACGCATTACTTCAGGTAATGCAAAACTATCACCGAAACAAAAAATATCACCCATTAACAGCTGATCAGGTTGATTCAAAGCTCGTGTTGGTGTCGTTGCTTGTTTACTAAATAACGATTTTAAAAAACGCATAAATATCCTTTAGCAAATATGTGATGGTAAGCGTTAGGTAGATGCAAAAAAACACGACTGCCTAAGCAAGTCGTGCTTTATTGTTATAGTAACTGTATTAGTGATGTTTCAAAATATAATTTATTTATTTTTTAATCGATCTAATACTGATTGCGCACTATTTTGTTGAGCGCCAATGCCAGCATCTTGCAGTTTATTTTTTAATGATTGGTCCGTGTTCTCAGAGGCTAATTGCTCTGCTGCCTGCAGCTTATCATCAAACATTGCTTGTTTTTGTTTGATTCGTTCTAGCGAATCTTTGGCATTTAATAATTTAGAGTTGCTTGCAGTAAAGTTATCTGAAATTGCAGACGTCGCTTTTTGTACACTCTCAGTGGTTTTTACCATGGTTAACTGGCGTTTATATTCAGTTAATTTGCGCTCACTCTTTTTAATCAATTCTTTTAAGCGATCAATACTATTTAAGAAACTTTCATTTGCTTGTTGTTGATCTGCTGCATTACTTTCAAGTTCCGCTATTTTTTCAGCGACTTCAATCGCTAACGGTTCATTGCCTTGGTTTAGCGCTTGCATTGCGTAACCTTCATGCTCTTTGATGCTGGCTTGTAATTGCGCTAATTCGCGAGCTGTTTGCATTTGTTTAGCCATCACAGTAGTCAAATCACGTTTGGCAATAGTGATATGTTTTTCTGAATCACGAATTTCTTGAGCAAAAATTCTAGTCGAGTTAGCATCTACAATTGCTTCACCAGCTTCAGTTGCACCACCACGTACAGCAGTGATTATTTTTCTAAATATGTTCATTTTAAACTCCGAATTAATTTAAGTAGCTATCCATTTCACTGATCACTTCAAGGCTGTTATCGCTTAGTGTGACCAATTCAAGCTCTATATCTTCTAAGCTTGAGTTGATTGATAGCGCGCCAAAGACAACATACTTGTCTTCGACTTTAGCAAAAGAAGAAAGCGGCATAGGAATGTTCATTTCTAACATTGCTTCCATCATATTTGCTCTAAGTTCTGATTTAATTTCATCTTCACCCCATAAATAGGCAATACATAAAATTTGGTTATCACTGATAGAAACAAAAATAGGGATCTCTTCGCGGTCAATAATCTCTACTTGTAGTACATCTATTTCACCATTGATTGGCGTACAGTCAAAATTGAAGCCCGTTTCGGTATCGTCTGCTAATTTATTTAAATGGGTAGCAATAGTATGAATATTCATCGTGTTCCTTAACCGTTTTGACATTAAATGTCATGTGAGTATTAATTTAGTAGCCAAGCCATTATATGTCAATGGATTTCTGCGTTTATTTTCGTCGTTTTACTTAACTCGGTGTGAATGCTGTTATTAAAGTCTACTCGTTGTCACTATCTTAGTCAGCTAATTATCTATGTTAAATCGTTGCTAGTGTGATAATAATGGCGCTTTAAAAGCACTTTTCAATGACTATCATTGTAAAAATGTAGAGTAGGTTTGTCATGGTGAGCTTTAGGGCTGATTATTGCGTCATTAGTAATATTTTATTCTGTGCGTAGGATCATGAATTTTAGACTAAGGATCAGCTTATGATGCTTTTTTTACCTCACTTTTTATTTTCAGGAAGGTAAACTCTATCAAAGTAGCGCCTTCCTCAACCATCGAATCTTATTGTGAGTAATGTATGTCTTTATTAAACGAAGTAGCACAAAAATATATACAGCAACTTGGTGAACGTTTTGATTTATCGAGTTTAAGTAAAGAGCACACTCAGCAATTACATGAAGTCTTTGCATTAAGTGATTTTGTTGCTGAATCTTTAATAAAGCAACCAACTCTTATTCCCTGCTTATTTGAAAGTAATTTATTAACTACAGCGGATCGTACTGAACAACTGATAATAGAACTAAAAACTGCTCTGTCAGAGATTGAAAATGAAGGGCAATTACACCAAACATTACGTTTTTTTAGGCGTAAGCATATGGTGGTGATTGCTTGGCGAGAGCTCTTAAACCTAAGTACTTTACAGGAAAGTTTTATCCACATTTCATTATTAGCTGATCAGTTAATTTTACAAAGCTTAAATTGGTTATATCAGTTGCAATGCCAAGAGCAAGGTACGCCAATCGGGGAGTCAGGTGAGCAACAAACCATGTATATTTTTGCCATGGGTAAGTTAGGTGGTAAAGAACTCAACTTCTCTTCTGATATTGACCTTATCTTTTCTTACCCTGAACGCGGCCAAACCGAAGGCGGGCGACGGGTTATTGAAAACTCTGCATTTTTCACTAAATTAGGGCAACGTTTAATTGCAGCATTACACCAAATAACCGTTGATGGTTTCGTATATCGTGTGGATATGCGTTTACGTCCTTTTGGTGAGTCTGGGCCATTGGTAACAACCTTTAATTCTATTGAAGACTATTATCAAACTCATGGTCGAGAATGGGAACGCTATGCGATGGTCAAAGCGCGTGTTTTAGGCAAAGAAGGAGCCTATAAGCGAGAGCTTGAAGCGATGCTTAGGCCCTTTGTATTTAGGCGTTATATTGATTTTAGTGCCATTGAATCATTACGAAAAATGAAAGCAATGATCAGTGCTGAAGTGCGTCGTAAAGGTTTAAAAGATAATATAAAATTGGGTATGGGCGGGATCCGCGAAATTGAATTTGTTGCGCAAGCCTTTCAGCTTATTCACGGTGGAAGGGATTTGCAATTGCAATGCAAAGGGTTACAACAAACCTTAAAAGTGATTGCAGAAACAGAGGTATTGCCGGCGGATAGGGTTGCTTGTTTATTAGATTCATATCATTTTTTACGTGCAGTGGAAAATGTATTGCAGCAAATTGGCGATCAGCAAACGCAGACCTTACCGAATAACGAATTAGATAAGCTACGCTTAATTAAAGTCATGAAGTTTGAAGACTGGGAAAGTTTTTATGCACGCTTAAATCAAGTAATGGAAAACGTACATAAGGAGTTCAATTGGGTTATTGGAGAATCTGATGAGCAACAAAATGAACCACAAGAAGAGTTTGTTGAATTGTGGGAGTTGCAGCTTTCTAGTGAAGAAATTGA
Organism: Psychromonas arctica DSM 14288; assembly: GCF_000482725.1. Lineage (GTDB taxonomy): Bacteria > Pseudomonadota > Gammaproteobacteria > Enterobacterales > Psychromonadaceae > Psychromonas > Psychromonas arctica. Next base: position 74,371 of record NZ_KI519477.1, on the reverse strand, counting down.
GCCTATTTTAAGTAAACATATTAAACAAAGCAGCAAGTCCGCTAAGCAAGTTGCAGCATTTTCAAAAATGATTGTCTCTTTAAAAGAAGATATTAGTCGCCGTCCGATTGGCCCAAGAGGACAAGAGACAATTGATAAATTATTACCAAGAATTATTGCTTTAACTTGTGCCTTTACTCATCCGGACAGTCTTTTTGAACGCATTCATCATTTGATTTTAAATATTATGCGCCGTACTGCTTATTTGGAGTTATTAAATGAAAATGAGGGGGCTCTAAATCAGTTATTGAAATTATGTTCAGCCAGTCCTCGAGTGTCAGCACAGTTGGCACGCCATCCTATCTTACTGGATGAGTTGTTAGACCCTCAAAAACTCTATCATCCAACTGAGTTAAGTAACTATAGAAGCGAGTTACAGCAGTTTATGTTGCGTATTCCTGAAGAGGATATGGAACAGCAAATGGAAGCGTTGCGTCAATTTAAACAGATGCAATTTTTACATATTGCCACCGCTGATATTGCAAAGGGGATTAAATTACCCCAGGTAAGTGATCATCTAACTTGTTTAAGTGAGGCTATTCTTGAGTATGTGGTGCAAATAGCTTGGGCTCAAATCACTGAAAAATTTGGTATACCAAGTAATGTTGCGGGCACTGACCGTAAGGGGTTTGCTGTTATTGGTTATGGTAAAATGGGCGGTTTAGAGCTTGGCTATGAGTCAGATCTAGACGTGGTATTTTTACATGATACTAATATATCAGGAGTAACCAACGGCTCTCGGAGTATCGATAATCAGTTATTTTATTTCCGTTTAGCGCAACGTATTATTCACTTATTTAGCTCTCGTACTAATTCTGGCATCTTGTATGAAATAGATATGCGTTTGCGTCCATCTGGCGATTCTGGGGCGCTTGTCGCAGGTATGGCTGGGTTTCATCGCTATTTAAAAGAAAATGCATGGACATGGGAGCATCAAGCCTTGGTCCGCGCTCGCCCAGTGTTTATTGATAGCATTATGCAGCAAGAGTTCACGCAAATACGGGCAGAAATATTAAGTCAAACGCGAGATCAACAGCTGTTAAAAAAAGACGTATCAGAGATGCGTGCTAAAATGCGTGATCATTTGAATCGTGCTGAAAGTCAGGAGTTTGATCTTAAGCAGTCTCCTGGGGGGATGGTCGATATTGAGTTTATCGCACAGTATCTGGTGCTAGCTCATGCCAGTGAGTTCCCTGAGCGTTTAACAGAGTGGTCGGATAATTTGCGCATTTTTGCTGCTTGCGAACAGCTTGGGTTATTAACTGAGTTGCAAGCAAAACAATTAATTGATGCCTACTGCCATATTCGAGATGCGGCCCATCGTTTAAGCTTGGGTAAAAAGAAACGTATTACACATATAGATCAATTAGTCGAAGATCGCAATGCTGTCATTGCCGTATGGGAGCAACTTTTTTTAGACTAAGTCAGTGTTTTTTTTGGATTAAGCTAACATCTTGTTTTAGATTAAATTAGTAGCTGGTTTTTGGCACAGCTAATGTTTTTAAAATAAATCAAGACGCAGAGGGATCGGCGAACTAAGAGGGATAAAAATAAAGGCGAGATTGCTTTGTAACGCAACTCGCCTTTATTCGTGTATTTATCAAGCTTTATTCACAAGTGCTATTAATAGACCGAAGGTTCTCCCTCTGGTCGGGTCTTAAAGCGACGGTGTAACCACATATATTGATCATCACACTCGCTAACCATGCGCTCTATCTGTTGATTAGTATAAGTGGTATCAGCCTTTAAATCCTGGCTTGGAAAGTCACTTAACGCCTCATAAAAAATTAACTCATAGCCCTCTGAACCAGGTAAACGCTTTAAAAATACTGGAATAACAACACTATTTTTAACGCGAGCTAACGTACTTGTGCCAGATACTGTGTTGGCATTCTCTACATCGAAAAAGGGTGCAAATATACTGCTTTTGTGTCGACCATAATCATGGTCGGGCGCGTACCATAATGCCTGTCCAGTTTTTAATACGCGTAACATCGCTTTAAAATCTTTGCGATCTAGCATGGCTTTATGCTCTCGCATACGTCCCCAGTAAAACCAATAATCTAAGACTTCGTTACTATTTTTTCTATACACTGCATAACTTGGGTGAATCAAGCCTAATGCACGTGCGCCCATTTCTAAAGTTAAAAAATGTGCGCCCAAAAAGATAATACCGTTACCTTGTCGCGTGGCTTGTTTTAGATGTTCAATGCCTCGCACAGTTAGTAAACCGCGTACACGCCAACTTGGCCAAAACCAAGCCATGCCCATTTCTAATAAAGCAATACCAGTATTTTCGAAGTTAGTTTTTACTTTCTGATCAACTTGTTCTGGTGTCAGTTCAGGAAAACATAATTCAATATTACGACGTGCAGTATGAAATCGTTTTTTAGCAAAAGGGATCGCTAGTCGCCCTAGGTATTTACCGATATTCAATATTGTTGAATAAGGCAATAATGATGATAAAAAGAGAATTAAGATCCCTATCCAAGCTAACCAATATCTTGGGTGAATAAAGCTAGATTTTAATTTGTAAATATCCATAAACTGCTCTCTGCTATCGGGGAGGTATGATTCTAACGAATAATATTAGAAATACCTATTATGTCTTTGAATCTTATTGTGTTGATTAGTCTTTTGTCATTACTTTTGTTGAAGGTTAAGCTTAATAGGCTTTTAGCGAAAAATATTGAAGTATTTTTAGCCATTTGTACTTTTTATAATGATGCCGTTATCATCTGTTGTTAAAGAGTCATTACCTGACAGTGGTTTAATTGCTTCGAAAACACCCTTAAAATATCAACTGTGCCTAGTCTAATTGATATATACTCATTATTAATTTTTGTATATTTATTTGGGTTTACCATGTTAAGAGCAAAGCGTTTCCACTCTTCTGACTTTATTTTTGTGGTACTCATTGTCATCTTAATCACTTCTATTTTTCTGTTCATGTCCAATGATCAAAGCCAAAAACAACAACGTCAATTAGTTGAGCGTGCAGTATACAATAGTTACGTCTCTGCATTAGCTCAAGTGAAGTCTAATGCTAGCTTACTGTATACTTTACAATATCATAATGAAGCGATTTTACCCTTAATAGAAAAGGCAAATAACAATATAAACGCCCCTCAAGTTTTAGCCTCGATTAAGCAAAGCTTGTATGAAAAATTACATCCTTTATTTCGTAGCAGTCTCCAATATTTTGAACATCAACAGGTGTATCTCAGTAATGGTGAATCGTTGTTAACATTGCAAAAATTTACAGAACCAAGTAATAAAAATAACGTCGACAATACAACCTTGAGAAAGGTATTACAAAGTAAAGAGGCGTCATTTGGTTTGTCCTTGAAAAATGGTCGTTATCTATATAGCTACTTTTTTCCTGTTTTTAATCGCAATAATAGTTTCATCGCAGTGGTAGAAGTTGCTATGCCATTAACTGCAATGAAACAAATATTAACAGCAACTAGCGAAGTCAAATCGCAATATTTGTTAGCAAAAAGACCACTCTTATCGACCCAACAAAAAGCTAAGTTATATCAAGAAACGGCCTTTTCTGATGCTTTTTATATTGGCATCAACGAAAACAAATCAAACTTTGCATTGGGACAGCTAAGTGCGGCTAATTTGGCGCAATTAAAGCAGAGCTTAAGCCTAGCAGAAGAAACAAAACTAATGCAATTGAAACGCTTTTCAGTCAATACTCGTATTGCAGGACAAGATGGCATTGCTGTTTTTATGCCAGTTCATGATACGCGTGGTTATGCGGTAGGTGGCGTATTCACTTTTTCTCCGATGATGAAGTTGTATATTTCGCAATCTGATCGATATGCGATCACAGTTATTCTATTATTGATGTTGCTATTAACGTTAGCGTATGCCATTAGAAAGTGTATGGCTCTGAGTCGGTTGCAATTACGCTACCAGTGTTTTTTAGATGGTTTACCTTTCCCTATTTTTGTTAAAGGCTTTAATAATGAATATATTGTTGCTAATAAAGCGTTTTATCGTTTCTTTAATCTTACTAGAGCGCAGTTATTAGATAAAAAACAGGGGACAGCAATTGAACCTGAAGCCTTAACCATGTCTATTGCGGATATTAATCAAGCCGGTGGTTGCATTGAAGTAGAACCCGAGAAATTAAAAGAAAATGATCCTTCAAGTTATAAGATTTTCTATTATGCAAATTCGCAATTGAGTAAAGAAATGATTGGTTATATTGGTTACATTAAAGATATTACTGACCGTAAATCACTCAATCAATCTTTAAAATCATCCGTATTCGATCAAACGCAATTTATGGATTTATTACCATTAGGCGTGCGTATTTTTAACCTTCAAGGACGCACTACTTTTGTCAATAAAGTGTTGGCACAATTAAGCGGGCATCAAGTGGATGATTTATTAGATACAGACTGTGATGCTCTATTTACGTGTTTGCAATGTAATAAAAGTGTGTGTCCTCTACTAAAAACTAAGAATACAGAGCAAGTGCATCGCATAGAAACTATTAAATATACTGCAACAGGCGAGGCACGAACCTATGAAGTTATTCAGCATCCCTATTATTCAACAGAAAAGCAAATTCAAGGGATTATTGAAATCACCCGTGATATTACCGTTGATAAATCATTATTAGATAAAAATTATGAATTGATGCTAACCGACGAACTAACCGGCTTATTAAACCATCGTGGTATTGTCAGTGCCGGAGAAAATTATTTCCGTTTAAGCCAACGTGCTAACAAACCTTTCTTTGCTCTATATATTGATGTCATTGGCATGACTAAGGTTAATTTAGATCATGGTGAAGCAGAAGGAGATCAATTATTAATATCTTTTGCAAAAATATTGACTGACACCTTTAGAGAAACCGATTTAGTAGCGCGTATTGGTGGCGATGAATTTGTTATTTTAATGACAGATAGTGAATATCATATTACTGATACTGGGTTGTTTCCTCGCTTAGACAATAACGTTAAAAAGTTTAATTCAAGCTCCATTAGAAAAAGTCGTTTAGTGATTGATACCGGAATTGTTGAGTATAAAAAAGAAAATCATACTGATTTATTGTCCTTAATCAATGATGCAGAACAATTGGTATATGAGCATAGTATCAAACGTACTTTAGGTTAGTCCTTGCTTACTTAAGCTGTCTGTGAAAACTTGTTTGGGTACTTTTAATGCTTGGTTATTTGCTAATTGCAAAGGCCAAGCAAGATAATGATCTGGTTGTTTATAACCGATCAGTTGTTGGCCAAGGTAATGTTTAAGTTGCTGACAATCTAGATCAAATTGAGTCGAGTCTGAAAATAATACAAAAAGGGCAATGCGCTGCCCATATTGTTGATCCTTGGTGGGACAAATATAAGCTTGTTTAACACGACTATATTGTAAACATACTCGCTCTATCTCTTCCGGCTGAATATTTTCTCCACCACTAATAAATTGCCTATCTTTACGCCCTATAATGGATAATTGATGTTTGTTCAGAGTGCCTAAGTCACCACTTGCAACCCATTCTTCTGCTGCAATTTTATGTATTGCATTATCTTGGAAATACCCAACAAATCTTGTTTTGCCAGTAATATAGATTTCACCTTTGTGTATCTTTATTTCTCTATATGGCAAAACCTGCAGCTGACTATTGTTCTCTGAGGTGGCAACTTGCGAGGTCATTTCAGTACTGCCGTAACTTAAGTGATAGTGAAACCCGCGTGCGGCTAACGCTACTAGGTGCGCTTCTGAAAAAGCACTTCCACCTAATAAAACATGTTTGATGCTGCATTGCTTGGCGTTAAATAATGAATCTGCCAATAAGCGGATCAATTGCGTTGAAACTAGGGATAAGTGTGTGATCCTGTGTTGCTGTAATAAGGCAACTGTTAATGGAGCAGTTGTTAGGTGTATGCATGCACCTGCAATAATGGTTCGTAATACCGTTGCATAACCACCAATATGAAATAGTGGTAACGATAATAAGTTGTGGTCCTGTGGGGCAAGAGGGATCAGCGTTTGTGAGCCTTGTGCGCTGAAAAAGTGATTACGATAATTATGGACAATAGCTTTAGGAAAGCCACTGCTACCAGAAGTAAAAATAATATTACAAGCTTGTTCTGGTTCAATCAGTAAAGGTGCGAGCTTTACTGCGGAAGAAGGGATATTTGTTGTAATAGAATATGATGCCTGTTGGTGCAGATTTGATAGCAGTAATTCAAAATCTATCTGTAATTGAGGTAACGAGGCAGATAGGAAATCTGTAGCTTGCGCATTCTCAATCCAACAGTAAGGTGTATTTAATACTGCCAACCTTTGTGCAATCTCAGTAGTGGTAAAACGCGGATTTAGCGGACAAAATAGCCAGCCTGTTCGTACGCATAATAATTGCATTAATAGCAACTCAATGCTGTTACTGGCGACACAAGCAAGTCTGATCATTGACGGTTGAGTGTTTAGGTCAATTTGTGTCAGTAGTTGCTCTTGCAATGCGCATAATAGTTGATCTAACTGCTGATAAGTGATCGACTGTTGATCATATTGCAGTGCAGTCAAGTGACTATGGTAAATAGCATGCCAGCGAACGGGGCAGTGGTTAATTAAGAGTGCCATATACAAGTTGCCTGAGATGTCATGAACCTTTGTAAGTCTGAGTCATTCTTAACTGCATAACTTATAGAGGAAGAGAAAACGTGTAAGGTGTCTAAGCCTAAGCTGACCTTTAGTTGAGTTTGTTGTTGCCATTGCTTTGCTAGATAAGCCAGCTGCTGCAGCGCGATCGGCGATTCAAAACTCGCACTGATGCTAAGACTTAATTGTTGCTGTTGTGCGTGTGTTAATAAAGCTTGAATATGAGCAGGATAGCCAATCAATGTGGGTTTGATGATCAATGCTTTAATGCAGTTACTGGTAGGCAATGAATGGCATATTAATAAGCTCTCATCTAATGCAATAGAGACCTTAAATTGTGTTGAAATAGATATATTATCCTCAATGGAAAGCGTTGGTTCTTCAATATAATCAATACATTTGCAGTCAATCGTTTTTAGAAAATCGATATATTGAATTGCAGTCCATTGCTGATTGGCATCTAAGCGTAGCTGAACAGTGGGGTTAAGTTCAATAAGGCTTTTTATCACTTTGATATCCTCTGCCACCGATAAACGCGCTACTTTCAATTTTACTGTTGCTGGATAATTTAGCTCTCTATAGCGCTTGATGATCTCGTTTAGGCTACCTTGCAATAAAGGGATGGTAATTAAGGTAATATCTTGCGCTACATTACGTGTTTGTAATGCCCAAGGAATGCGTTGCTGTAAACAAAATAAAGCAAAGCTGACACTCGGTAAAAAAGGCGTTGTCAAATGTGCTTGTTGATGATTTGTTTGTTGTTTGCACATGTCTTGATTGGTTGAAGTTCGTACTTGTAAGGCATTGATTAGTTGTGTTTGACATGCTGCAAGCGTTTCTTGGCTAAAACCGGGCAATGGCGATACTTCACCAATATAATCTTGCCCATGTGGGTTGTGTTCAATTAACCACAGTCCTTCACGGGTGTTTAGATGATGGCCTTTAAAATTGATGGTTTTTTTAAGGGGCAATGAAAAACGGTACAAGCTTAACTTTTTATTTGAGAAATCAAATAGTTGATCAAACTTGTCCATTGTTGTCCTTTTCTAAATTATTTAAGTAAGCCGTTAATTGTCGCGTAAGTCACGTCTAACTTGAGCGTATTCAGTAGTTTTTCAAGCGGCTAGTCATAGACGCTATCAACTTTTACTATTCATCACCATGATAAGCAGTGCCGGTGTAATCATCAAAACGAGAATAACGCCCTTGGAACGTTAAGCGTATCTTACCAATTGGCCCGTTACGTTGTTTACCAATGATAATTTCAGCAATGCCTTTGTGCTCACTGTCTTCGTGATAAACTTCATCTCGATAAATAAACATAATTAAATCAGCATCTTGCTCGATCGCACCTGATTCACGTAAGTCTGAGTTAATAGGGCGCTTATCAGCACGTTGCTCAAGACCACGGTTTAACTGAGATAAGGCAATAACCGGGCAACGTAACTCTTTAGCTAATGCTTTTAAAGAGCGTGAAATTTCAGAAATTTCTAAGGTACGGTTTTCACTTAAAGAAGGGACACGCATTAATTGTAAATAATCGACCATGATCATGCTAACCCCTCCGTGGTCACGTGCAATACGACGCGCCCGTGAACGTAATTCCGTTGGTGTTAAACCAGAGCTATCATCAATAAACATTTTACCGCGGTCTAATAAAATAGACATAGTAGAAGATAATGAAGCCCAATCGTTTTCATCTAATTGACCGGTACGAATTTTACCTTGATCTATACGCCCTAAAGAAGCCAACATACGATTCATGATTTGGTCTGAAGGCATCTCTAGTGAGAAAATAATGGTTGGCTTGTCTGCATTAAGGGCCGCATGTTCCGCTAAGTTCATGGCAAAGGTCGTTTTTCCCATTGATGGACGCGCTGCTACAATAATCAAATCGCCGGGTTGGAAGCCCGTGGTCATTTGGTCTAAATCGTTATAACCAGAGGACAATCCGGTAATACCATCGCGAGGGTTTTTACATAAATCATCAATTTTTGCGACTGTTTCTTTGAGGATGTCTTTAATCGCTTGCGGACCTTCATTTTGATTATTTCTAGCCTCCGCAATTTGGAATACTTTTGTTTCTGCAAAATCTAGTAGTTCAGCACTATCACGGCCTTCTGTGTCATAGCCAGCTTCTGCAATATCATTGGCAACACCAATTAATTCTCTAACAATCGCGCGCTCACGAACAATATCCGCATAGTTATTGATGTTAGCTGCACTTGGCGTGTTCTGTAACAGCTCTGCTAAATAAGCAATGCCACCAATGCCTTCTAATTCCTGTGTATCTTCGAGTTTTTCTGACAGCGTAACGATATCTACGGGAATATCATTACTGCTTAGTTTTTCAATGGTTGAAAAAATAAGGCGATGTGCACGTGTATAAAAATCACGGTCAACAACGCGTTCAGAAACATCTGACCAAGTATCATTGTCTAATAATAAACCGCCAATGACCGCTTGTTCGGCTTCAAAAGAGTGCGGAACCGTTTTGATTGGTGAATGCGTTTTATTTTTTTGTTTAGTAAAAGCAGGTCTATCCGCCATATTAGAATCCTAATGAGTGAAGTAAATTAAATAAACAGGATTTCAATCCAAATATACGCGGTTAATAATAAACCAATTAATACAGCTGATGAGCCCATATCTTTAGCGCGCCCAGAAAGTTCATGGAATTCACTGCCAATTCTATCTACAACGGCTTCAATGGCTGAATTAATTATTTCAAATATTAATACCAAGATCACTGATGAAATTAAAAGGATACGTTCTACTTGACTGACGTCTACTAATAAGGCAATAGGGATTAAAATAAGTGCTAGCAAAACCTCTTGACGAAAAGCAGCCTCATGTTTAAAAGCACTTTTGATGCCTTTTAGTGAATAACCAAAAGCAAGAAATATTCGTTTTATTCCAGTATTTTTTTGCATTAATAAGCAATCTCGTGTGTATTAATTGAAGCGCACACTTTAACAAATCGACATCACTTGGTCATCATTTAGCTGTTGATTGAGAGGAATCATTTGCCAGCGGTCTCAGAATGCTTGTCAACGCCTATACGCACTAGCTTTGTATGTTAAACTAAAGCCAATATAATGGACAATAACAAGGAAAGTATGTGCTAGTTAAAGGCTCCTTTTGGTCTAAAATGATCAGTCGTTTTTGGGTGAAGAGTGTGGTGGTGCCACAAAACCCTGTTACTGAGTTAAAATTAGACCTATCTCGTCCTATTATTTATGTGTTGGAACAAAACAGTGCTAGCGATTTATTAGCATTACAAAAAGCCTGCGTTAAGCAAGCTTTACCCGATCCTTATCAACCTTTGCAATTGCATGGCATTACACTGCCTGCTGTTATTTATTTACATGATTGGTATTTTTTTAAAAAGAAACCGCTAAAGCAACAGCAGTCTGCTTATTTAGCGCAATACCAACACTTATTATCGTTGCACCAACAGGATGCCAAGCTTGATGTGCAATTAGTACCAGTGACATTTTTCTGGGGAAGAAATCCAGGTAAAAGCAATCCACGAAAAGCTTTTCAGGGACATAATAATGTAAGTAGCTTGCAAAAAGCATGGTCCATTATCATTGCGGGTAGTGATCATTTAATACGTTTTAATGTGCCCATATCTGTTCGATCGTTAGTAGAAAAAAACAAACGCTCAAAACATTTAGCACATAAGCTTGCGCGAGTAGCCTTGCACTATTTTAGTACCCAAAATCGTTCTAGTCGTGGGCCTCAAATCCCTAATCGTAAAGCGATGATCAAACGTGTTATCGCCAGCTCGATGATGCAACAAACCATTCAACAAGAAAGCCAGCAAAGTGGTCGAAGTGAACGACAGGTTACTCAGCAATGTCATGCTTATTTAGAAGAGATTAGTAGTAATTTTTCATATCGTTTTTTACGTATTTTCCGATCTGTTTTGTCTAAAGTCTGGAATGGTATTTACCAAGGGATCGAAGTTAATCATGCGCAAGCGGTGCGTGATGCAACACAAAGTGGGGCAGAAATTATTTATATGCCTTGTCACCGCAGCCATATGGATTATCTCTTATTATCTTATTTATTATTTGGAGAAGGTTTAGTACCACCACATGTAGCAGCCGGAGTGAATCTTAACTTTTTTCCTGCTGGTGGTATTTTTAGGCGCTCTGGTGCGTTCTTTTTACGCCGTAGTTTTAAAGATGATCCTCTCTATGGCAAAGTATTCAAAGCCTATTTTGCGATGTTATTTAAACAAGGTTATCCGATTGAGTTCTTTACCGAAGGAGGACGCAGCAGAACCGGGCGCTTACTACCCGCTAAAACGGGTTTACTGGCAATGAGTGTACAAACCTTTTTAGATCAGCCTGAACGTAATGTGATGATTGTGCCTGTGTATATTGGTTATGACCATATTATGGAAGTGAACACTTACATGAAGGAACTGTCTGGGCAGAAAAAACAACAAGAAAGTGCGTGGCAAGTCCTAGGTATTATTAAAAAATTACGTAATTTTGGGCGTGCTTTTGTTAACTTTGGAGAGCCAATTAATCTCAAGCAATATCTTGATCAACATCAGCCTAATTGGCGACATCAAGCCCTTACTGAGCAGCAATTTGCTACGCAAGTTAACCACTTGGGCAATAATGTTATGCAGGGAATAAATCAAGCAACAGCAGTGAATGCCTTACCTTTGTGCGCAGCTATATTATTGGCCAGTACTAATCATCAGCTAGGTAAACATCGTATGCTGGCTTTATTGCAATTACATCAACAGTTATTAGCTAATACGAGTCAGGACTCTAGAATCACTTATCCAACACAACCTCCTGAACTCATTTATCAACAAGCGTTAGCCATGAATAAGTTCTCAGAAACTAATTATGTGGTAAGTTGCGACCAAAAACAAAGTGCACATTTAACTTATTACCGTAATACCATTGTGCATGTATTTGCACTACCTTCATTGGTGAGTTATGGCTTAATTAAATTAAACAATCAAAATAATAAAATTAGTTGTGCCACATTAACCGAGTTAGTAAGTAGTTTATTAGGCTTTATCAATGCAGAATATTTCCTAGCGCCTTCGACAGAAACGCTTAAAGAGCGAGTCACTAGTGTTTTAGTACAATTACAGCTGGGTAAATTTGTTCGTGTTGAAGGTGACATAATAACGCTGAGCGATCTGTCATTTATCCAGACATTAAGCAGGCACTTAAGCGAAACACGATTGCGTTATCACTGTGTATTGAGTTTGTTATTTGCAGATTTTGATCAAAGCGATGAGGCATTATTAGCAGCCAGTAAAAAACGATTATTGGGCAGCAGCATTGAACCGTTTGATGCCAAAGTGATTAATGTTTTTATTCAGCAACTCGATAGAGAAACATTACAACCTAAACAAGTTGAAGAGTTATTAGCTTGTTTATCAATGAAGTAGAAGTGAATATGCTATAGAGTTGGCTAATTTCGCTCACCAGTGACAAGTTGACTGCACAGCTTACTTATTATCTGACGCATTAGAACATTGACTGCAGTATTATGACAGCAAATGCTTTATCAAAATGCCTATTTTGTAGTTATGGTTTTATGGCATGCAAACACAAGGTCTTTTAGTTAACAGTGAATAAACCCTATTTAATTTTACAGCAACCGGTTTTTTTTCAAGAAGAAATTAAAAAAAGCCGATTTTTAACTTTTATCAGTCCAGCTCAAGGTAAGGCTGCTGCGATGCAATACCTTGCCGAAATAAAAACCTTGCATAAAGATGCACGCCATCACTGCTGGGCTTATATCGGTGGCAGTCCTAAAGATAGCGTTAACATGGGGTGTAGTGATGATGGAGAACCCAAAGGTACTGCTGGAAAGCCTATGCTTGCTGTTTTGCAAGGTACAAATGTTGGTGAAATGGTCGCTGTCGTAGTGAGGTATTCGGGGGGCATTAAATTAGGAACGGGTGGTTTAGTACGTGCTTACAGTAATGGTTTGCAGCAATTGTGCCCAACTATGCCTACAATAGAGAAGCGTTTTTTCCAACAATTTAAGTTACAATGTAACTATGCCCAAATGGCAACGGTAGAGCATATATTAGCTTCACATTCAGGAAGAATCATTAATGTCGATTATCAACAAATGGTAGTGGCATTAATTGAAGTCGATAGCGAACAAATCATTCAATTTAAGCAAAAATTACAATCATCGATGCAGGGACAGATCATTGCGAAACAAATCAATACTTCAACTAATGCTAACTAGTTGGGCTAGCTAGTGGCCATTCGTTCAATTATCAGGATTGTGGCGATGTTGATCGGTCTATTCAGCCTGACCATGTTACCACCTGTTTTTGTTGCCTTCATCTATCAAGATGGTGGCGGTAATGACTTTTTAGCTGCATTTTTTGTGACTTTATTCATCGGTTTTGTTTTTTGGCTGCCGAATCGACGCCACAAAGGTGAATTAAAGGCGCGTGAAGGTTTTTTAATTGTGGTGTTGTTTTGGGCAACACTAGGCAGTGTTGGTGCAATTCCATTTCTAATGAGCTCCAGCGTAGACATGAATCTTGCGACTGCCTTTTTTGAATCTTTTTCCGGGTTAACCACTACCGGTGCAACCACTATTGCTCAGCTAGATGACTTGCCAAAATCAATTTTATTTTATCGACAAATGTTGCAATGGTTTGGTGGCATGGGGATCATTGTATTAGCCGTTGCGGTTTTACCGATGTTAGGTATCGGTGGCATGCAGTTGTATCGAGCAGAAACACCGGGGCCAGTGAAAGATTCAAAGATGACCCCACGTATAGCCGAAACAGCTAAAGCGCTATGGTATGTTTATTTATGCTTAACGGTTGCTTGTATGTTGGCATTTTGGATTGCCGGTATGAGTTTGTTTGATGCACTTGGTCATAGCTTCTCAACCGTGTCGATTGGTGGATTTTCTACTTACGATGCCAGTATGGGGCACTTTAATAGTGAAGTAATTAACATTATCACCGTGGTTTTTTTAATTATCTCGGGCATTAACTACGCGCTGCATTTCACGGTATTCTCTGCTAAAAAACTCAGTTTTGATGTCTATCGACGCGATCCTGAAGTGCGTGCATTTATATTTATTCAAGTGTTTCTAACTATTATCTGCTTTTGGATGTTAATGGGGCACGATGTTTATAACAGTATAGAAACCACCTTTTCCCATGCATTATTTCAGTCCGTTTCAATTTCAACCACGGCAGGTTTTACGACCACTTCTTTCTCAGATTGGCCTTTGTTGCTGCCTGTTTTACTTATTTTCTCTAGTTTTATCGGAGGATGTGCTGGCTCCACGGGCGGTGGTTTGAAAGTGATCCGTGTATTATTACTTAATTTGCAAGGGCAACGTGAATTAAAGCGGTTAGTGCATCCCAAGGCCGTATATAAAATCAAGTTAGGTGATAAAGCCTTACCGGATCGTGTTGTTGAAGCAGTGTGGGGATTCTTCTCTACCTATGCGTTGGTTTTTATTGTCTGTATGCTGGCATTATTAATGACCGGGATGGACGAACTGAGTGCGTTCTCTTCTGTAGTCGCCATGCTTAATAATCTAGGGCCTGGTTTAGGTGAAGTCGCGGTACATTTTAATGATGTTAGTGATGCTTCAAAATGGGTAATGATTATTGCCATGTTATTCGGTCGATTAGAAGTCTTTACATTATTAGTGTTATTTACACCTGTATTCTGGAAAAATTAAATTATGTCTAATGAAGCTCAACCTAAGCAAACTGAAACTAAGCAGACTGAAACCAAGCAAACTGAAAATTGTGCAGTAAGCAAAACTTTAGTTCTTTATTCCTCTGTCGATGGACAAACATTAAAAATAATTAATCGGATTAAGCAACCCCTTACTGGGGAAGTGATTGTATTGAATATTGATGATAATCCGACCATTGATTTTGCTTTGTACCAAAAAGTCTTAATCGGTGCATCTATTCGTTATGGCAACTTTCGTCCCAATATAATTAAGTTTGTTAATCAGCATAAAACGCAATTAGATACAGTATGTAATGCTTTTTTTGTGGTTTGTTTAACAGCACGTAAGCCAGAAAAAGCGGTGCCAGAAAATAATGCCTATATGAAAAAATTTGATCAACTTTCACAATGGCAACCTCAGTTAAAAGGAGTATTTGCCGGAGCACTGTTGTACTCTCGCTATAATTGGTGGCAAACCCTGTTAATTCAGTTGATTATGAAAATGACTGGCGGCAGTACTGATAAAACACAGGACTTAGAATTAACCGATTGGGAAAAAGTTGATTCTTTTGCTCAGGACTTTGCAGCACGTTAGTTTGTCTGATAAGAAAATTTAGGCTGAAATAATGTCGACGCTGATTTACAATACGAGCCCGTTTCACCGCTTAGATTATCAATAGGTTGCTATATTTTGAGCCAGAGTATCACTAGTACTGCACATGACGTCTTATTTGATGTGTTTGGGTACAAGCAATTTCGAGATGGTCAAGAAACCGTTATTAACGAGTTGATCGCAGGACGTGATGCACTGGTGGTTATGCCTACGGGCGGCGGTAAAAGTTTATGTTTTCAAATTCCTGCATTAGTGAGAGAGGGGATATGCATCGTTATATCACCTTTGATCTCTCTTATGAAAGATCAAGTGGATACCCTACAAGCTTGTGGTGTCGCAGCAGCCTATTTAAATTCTAGTCTCTCCTATCAACAACAAAATGATATTATTAACTCCCTACATCGTGGGCAGCTGAAACTATTATACGTTGCACCTGAGCGTCTTTTACGTCCTGACTTTGTTGCTCGACTACAACACTTGCCTATTAATTTATTTGCCATCGATGAAGCCCATTGTATCTCTTCCTGGGGGCATGATTTCCGTCCTGAATATGCACAATTAGGCAATCTTAAAGAATATTTTCCTAATATTCCTTTAGTGGCTTTAACTGCAACGGCAGATCATGCAACACAACAAGATATTTTACAGCGCTTACAGCTCAATCAACCTTTAATAGAAATTCGTAGTTTTGATCGCCCTAACATTGAATATTTATTGATTGAAAAATATCGCCCATTATCACAATTATTTAATTATTTAGATCAGCATAAAGACGAAAGCGGAATTATTTATTGCACTAGTCGTAAGCGTACTGAAGAGATTGCACAAAAATTAGCCGCAAAGGGGGTAAATTCTCGTTGTTATCATGCGGGATTACCCTTAGAAGAGCGTCAAACGGTACAAGATTTATTTATTAAAGATGAAGTTGAAATCGTCGTTGCGACCGTGGCTTTTGGTATGGGTATTGATAAACCCAATGTGCGTTTTGTGGTGCATTATGAAATACCTAAGAATATTGAGTCATACTATCAAGAAACAGGACGAGCAGGTCGAGACGGTTTACCTGCGCAAGCGATGTTATTTTATGACCCAGCGGATCCAGCACGTATTCGTAGCTTGTTAGAAAAGAACCCAAATCAAGAGCAACTGCGTATTGAGTTACATAAACTGAATACAATGGTCGCATTCGCGGAAGCACAAACGTGTCGTCGTCGAGTGGTATTAAATTATTTTGGTGAATACAGCCCCAAAGCCTGTGGTAACTGTGATATTTGCTTAGATCCTCCGCAAAGTTATGATGCAACGGTGGATGCGCAAAAAATACTATCCTGTGTTTATCGAACTGGGCAGTATTTTGGGATCACACACGTGGTTGAAGTATTACGTGGTGCACAAACTGCACGTGTCAAAAGCCTTGGCCACGATCAATTATCAACGTTTGGTATTGGTAAAGATAAATCAACCGAACATTGGTTTAGTATTGCTAGGCAATTGATCCATTGCGGATTATTAATGCAAAACTTAACTCGAGGCTCTGCTTTACAATTAACAGAAGCTGCTCGTTCAGTGCTTAAATCAGAGAATAGCTTAATGCTTGCTGTTCCAAGATTGCAGTTAGTGAAAACCACTGCCAAACAAAAGCGACGTAGTGTGTCTGTTAATGCAGATAATAAATTATTCGCTAAATTACGCCATTTACGCAAGCAGATAGCTGATCAAGCAAACTTACCTCCCTATGTTATTTTTAGTGACGTTTCTTTGTCTGAAATGAGTGAATTAATGCCCACCAATGACTCGCAATTTTTATCAATCACAGGTGTTGGCCATATTAAGTTAGATAAGTATGGAGAAGATTTTTTAGCTGAAATTAAGCAATATGTTGATCAGCTATAATCTTCAGTAATATTGCGTTTTTTTGCTTTAAGCAAAATCATCACTTTATACTCATAGAATATATCTTTGTTTATGTCGCCTTGAATAAGTGAACTATTGCAGTTTTTCCATTAGTACTTTCCAACTCACCTCTGGTTCCGGCATTTTTTCCGAGGGGATCACTAACCAGTTCTGATGCTGTTCTCGCTTTGCAATGCTAAAAGAGAATGGGTAATAATGTGATAAGCCAATGCGTAAATCCGTCACAATCAGCCGACCTTGACTCTCATTAAAGCTCAACAAACCATCACTAAACCACTCTAAGCGTTGTAACTCTGTTGAATTAAAATGCTTGGACAGTGAGCGGCCTGTTGCAAAGGCTTGCCATTCAGTGTTTTGGATATTTAAAACACTGCTGAAGGTTTCATAATAAGTATCATCTTGATAGCTAATAATCCGCCATACAAAGATATTAAAGGGTGTTGGCGAGATAAATATCTGACTATTTTTAACTACCGTATCAACAGTTAACTTTTGTTTTAAATACCAAAATTGTGCCTGTCCTAGTGCTAAGTAAGCGCAACTAATACACAAAACAACGCTATTTATTTTGTACCATTTTAAGGTGTTTTTTTGCAACCACAGCCCTAAAACCGCTATTAATAATGGCAAAGTATAAAGGGGGTCAATAATAAAAATGCTTGACCAAGAGGTAGGTTGTATTGGGATCGGCCACCATAATTGAGTGCCATAACTGGTAAATGCATCTAATAACGGATGTGTAATTAAAGGTAATAATATGGTCAGAAATAATGATTTTTTAGAGGTTTTCCATTGTGGCCTAAAGTACAAAGCAAGCCTATATAAAAACACACTGAAAGCGCTTAATACAATCAAGGAGTGACTGAAACCGCGGTGAAAAGTAAAGTTATCAATAGCAGTTTGATAGCTTATTAACACATCTAAATCAGGCAGTGTACCTAAGATAGCACCCGCTAGCAGTACCTTACGTCCAAAAGGTTTGAAACCAACTGCAGCTGCAACACTTGCCCCTAGGGCTATTTGAGTTAAGGAGTCCATAATTACTCTACACGTTCAATCGTAGAGTCAGTGTAATGTAACTAAGGGTAATAATAAATCAAATTAGGTAGTGTTTAATTTTTGAAAAATCAGTTGAAGTTATTATTTGAATTTAAGTTTAACTTGTTAGACCCTTAACTCTTGTTAACTTTAAACCTGATCACTAAATTAGAATAGCACCGCTATTATTGTGTATTTCTGCCTAATCATCTGCCAATCGCTAACGATGTTTTTGATTCTTTTTTGATCAACATAATAGTAACGGTACTGTTTAATATAAAGTAAATTATCTATGGTTATTTAACCGCATTATTCTTTTTTCACTCTTCTTTGAAGTTTGAATTCAAGTAAAGAGCGTTATTTAAAATCATTTAAACGTTTTAAAATAGCTTCAAATATGTTGGGCTCTATATTTTTTTCAATATCATCCAACTGATTATTTTTAAATAATTCACTTAAAAAAGCACATAAATAAGTTAAAGGGGCATGTGCAAATAGCTTTGGATTCGCTAAGTAATCGTTACCTCTATGGTTCATCCAAGCAGCATTGTCTTGCTGGTCCATAAAATGGTTACGTGAGATAGTAGTATGTAGTTTCTCCAAAAGTTGGTGATAATCAAAATTATCACGTTCAAAGTCGTTGCTGTAAGAAGCAATTAAATTGATAGTCCTTTGCTCAGGTAAAATATTAAGTTGATGTAGATTGCTCATAGTAGACTCCTCTATTCATTGGACATTCAATTATTTGTTATTACTGAAATCACCTATTACGAGCCACTAAACTTGCCGTTCGCTTAATATGTACAAAATAAAGCGCTATATAATAGAAACTAATAAGCAATCCGAGGCTAATAACGGTAACTTATATCCACTATTTTTTAGTGGTTATAAAAGTAAGTATAAAGGATGTTTATGATAGATTCATGACGATATCCTAATAATTTGATTATTATTTTGTGTTTTTTGTGTGATCTATTACTAATTGTTTTATAGTGAGTTTCTGATACTTTGAATTATGAAATTCTTAATTTATGCCGATTGTCTTAAACAGGTGCTCAACATTTAACAAGTAGAATAAAGCACTTAATTACTCTGGTTGGTATTAGGAGTCGATATGCTATTGGAACACATTGAAGTAGTGGGGTTTCGTGGAATTAATCGCTTATCCATTAGTATGCATGAGATGAGTGCATTATTAGGTGAGAATAGCTGGGGTAAATCGAGTTTATTCGAGGCACTCTCTCTGTTTTTATCGGGAGCTAAAAAAAGTTATCGCTTCACGTTAGATGATTTTCATCGGCCACCTATTTCTGACCTACCTATCATTAACCATATTTATCTTATCTTTACCTTTAAAGAGCAATACCCAGAAGAGTCTTTACAACGTCATTTTGCCAGTATTAGCGATGCTTGGGTAACATTACCCGATCGAAATAAATACATTATTTATCAAGTAGACGGCAGTGTGGATAGCAGCGGAGAAGTATTTACAGACAGACACTTTTTAGACCAAGAGGGGCACCGTAAGCACTTCTCGCAAAGTGATTTAAATAATCTGGTGAATGAATTTATATCTTTTGTTCCTGTATTACGATTAGGCAGTGAGCAAAACGATAGTCAGCAAGCTTATCGACCAGTTAAACATTTATTAAACAGCCATAGAGCACGCTCTGAAGCGCGTATTAAACGAATTTTTCAGCGTATAACAAGTTCGTCACAGCAATTATCCGAAGTAGAATTAAAGAAAGGGTGTGATTCAATTGTGTATCTTTTTGATCACTATCTATGCAAGCGCTATGGTGATTTACCAAACTACCTTAATGATGAAAAGTTAAGGTATGTGGATCACAGCTTTTCCTTTAACGCATTAACGCGTTTTAATGATCTATTAAAGGATGGGCATAAAACAGATCGCGCCATGCTACTACTAGTATTGGGGCAATTTTTAGAGGAGCGAGGAGAGCACTTACTTCGTCGTGGAGCGACACCTATCTTGTTATTAGAAGAGCCTGAAAATAATTTACACCCTGTCAATTTGGCGATCACATGGCGTTTCTTTTCCTTGTTACCCATGCAGAAGTTAGTCAGTACTAATTCTGCGCAGCTATTATCATTTTTTCCGTTAAGCCGGATCCAACGTCTAGTGCGCAAAACGGATATGATCAAAAGTTATACCGTTAATCGTAAGCATTACTCAAATAATGACCTAAGACGTATTGCCTTTCATTTGCGAATGAATCGCCCACAAAGTCTATTCGCACGTGCTTGGTTATTAGTTGAAGGAGAAACCGAAACTTGGTTGTTAACTGACTTAGCGAGGTTATGTGGTCATCACTTGTTAGTTGAAGGGATTCAGGTTATTGAATTCGCACAATGTGGCTTAAAACCACTGATTAAATTAGCACAGGATTTGAATATTGAATGGCATGTACTAACCGATGGTGATAGTGCAGGACAAAAATATGCAAGTCGAGTCAAAGAGATGCTAGGCGAGTCGGATTCTATCCATGCTCGTTTAACCGTGTTGCCAGCTCATGATATTGAACATTTATTTTTTGAAAATGGCTTTGAAGAGGTTTACCTAAAAGCCGCAAATTACAGTAAACAAGACTTAGCGAGATTAAATGCCAATAAAGTGATTGAAAAAGCAGTGCACAAATATTCTAAGCCAGGTTTAGGGATTGCTATTGCTGAAGCAGTAGAGTCGCAAGGAGTTGAATTGGTTCCGCTATTACTCAAACGGCTTTTTTCCCGATTGGTAGGCATGGCACGCAGTCAATCGGGTTAATAAAATAGCATTTTAAAACAGGCTAGTTGCGCAGTTGTGGTGATTCACAGACCAAGCAATTGAAGTTAATTGTGTCATTATTATTCTGTTATTGGATCCACTAGCTGATAAGTTAATGAATGCTTTTTATTACTAATAATTAATGTTTCATCATCAATCATAACATTTGCCCAGCGAGTTAATACTTCACTAACATCCATCTCTACGTCATTTTTTAATGGTTCACACATCTTACGTGTATTCCCCATATCGCTAATACGTAATTGATTATTGCTAAATTCAGCCATTCCAAAAAATTGGTTACAACCTAAGTTACCAGAACTTTTGTTATCACTGTCTATATGTAATGAACTGTTAATAATCGTGGCTAATTGAATGTTATCAACGTGAGTCAACTTCCAATTATGCTGTAGTTGTTCAACGTTTACTTTCTGTGGTTCAATTTGAGTCTCAGAAGAGCAAGCTCCAAGCGCAATGATACTTGCAGTTAGTATCATCATTTTAACGGTTTTCATAATTATGTAATCCAATGGGTATAAATTTTTACGATATAACATCAACTAACCTACTGCAGCGAATGCAGTTTATAACTCGCAGTAGGTGATAATTAAAAATTAACTATTTTTATTACTTTTTATTGCTTCGTTTGACACTTTTAACACCAGTTAGTTTCTTAATTTGTCGCATAATACGTGACAAATGTACTCGGTTAATAACTGTTAATGTCACATTAATCGAATAAATTTGATTAGTGACTGCAGTTGTTTGTAAGTCCACTACATTGGCATTACTCTTAGCAATTACATTAAACATTCTTGCTAAACCTGCTTTATGATTGACCATTTGAATGCTCAAATCACTTGAGTATTCATATTGATTCATAAAGTTCATGTCCCATTCGACAGCAATATACTTATCTAGTTCATTTTCAAACCCAATTACATTATGACAACTTTTAACATGTACAACTAAACCTTTACCGGAGCTCGTATGAGCAACAATTTGATCGCCTGGCAATGGCTTACAACAGTTGGCATAGGACAGCATAATATCTTCAGCGCCCTTAATCGCACTTTGTCTAATTTGTTGTTTATGATGGGACTCAGTTAGCTCGTCCGCATTACCACGTAAACGCCTTGCGATGATAATACTTAACAGTTTTCCGCTGCCGATAGCATGCAATAGATCATTGAAACCATCTAAATGATGATCGGCAATGACTTTATCAATATTCTCTTGTGGAATATCAGTCAAGTTGGTCGCGTTCAGCGCTTGTTTTAATAAGCGTCTGCCCATTGGAATCGTGGTTGATTGTGGTAATTGCTTAAGATAATTACGCACACTATTTCGCGCTCTGTGTGTCGCTGCAAAATTTAACCATTCAGGGCTTGGATTAGGCTTTTTAGCGGTAATAATTTCAATCGTTTGTCCGCTTTCTAATTTTTGGCTTAATGATGAGTACTCATTATCCACTTTTGCACCAATACAGTGATGGCCTATTTTTGTATGTAAGGCATAAGCAAAATCAACGGCTGTGGCTAATGCCGGTAAAACAATAATTTTACCCTGTGGTGTTAATACATGAATATCATTTTTACCTAACTCTTGTTTAATATTTTCTAATAAAACAACGGAGTTAGTATTCTGGTCTTCTTGTTCTGTTAAACCTTGGAACCAATTACGGGTTTGTAATTGAGCAGCTATATTAGAACTTTGTGCACTTTCTTTATAACTCCAATGGGCAGCAATACCATGCTTAGCAACGGCATCCATATCTTCAGTGCGAATTTGGATTTCTATATTCACACCTTCATGCGTAATAAGCGTAGTATGTAATGACTGATAACTATTGGTTTTAGGCAGCGCAATATAATCTTCAAAGTATTCTAATTTAGGCTGGTAAAGGTGGTGTATTTGCCCTAAAACGCGATAACAAGTATCTAAATCTTTAACGATGATACGAAATGCATAAACATCCATTACATCATGGAACTGACAGCCTTTTTTACGCATTTTTTTATACAGACTATAGAGATGTTTTTCTCGTCCAATGACTTGTGCATCAATTGACATTGACTCAAGCTGATCTGAAATTTCATCACAAATACTGGCAATAAAATCTTTGCGATTACCACGTGCTTTGGTGATTGCTTCTTTCAGTACATGATAACGCGCTGAATTTTGTGCTTTAAAGGCTAACTCTTCTAATTCGTTTTTTAAATGATGTAAACCAAGGCGATTAGCGATAGGTGTAAATATTTCAAAGGTTTCCTGCGCAATACGCTGACGTTTATCTAATCGTAGTGAATCTAAGGTGCGCATGTTGTGTACGCGATCCGCGAGTTTTATTAGCATCACTCGGAAATCTTTAGACATCGCGATTAACATCTTTCTGATATTTTCGGCCTGTGCCTGCTCGCGATTTTCAAAATTAAATTTATCTAGCTTAGTAACACCTTCAACCAGTTGTGCAACGTTTGGATTAAATGCATCGGAAAGTTCTTGATGGGTGGTCTCAGTATCTTCTAACACATCGTGCATTAATGCCGCTGAAATAGCTTCATAGTCTAATTTCATCGCCGCAAGTATTTCAGCCACTGCAACGGGGTGAGTAATATAAGGTTCGCCACTTGCTCTTTTCACACCATCATGTGCTGCATATGCATAATGATATGCACGTTCGACAAAGGCACATTGCTCTTCTGTCATATAGGTTTGAATAGACGCTTTTAGTGTTTGAAACATAAATATCACTTTCCTTAATTTTAGTGCTACTTTAGTAGCATAATCTCTGTTTAATGAGTTTCAAAGTGTTTAATGCTATAAAGTAACAAATACCCATTAAATACAAGCAGCCCAAAGTTTTAACTGCTTTATCTCTTGTGGCCATAAGCTTTCATCGGTTGTTTCTAAAATTAATGGTATGTGCTCAAAACGATGATCTTTCATAATAAATTCAAAGCATTCCCAACCAATTTCACCAGCACCTAAGGGCGCGTGGCGGTCAACTCTGCTAGCAAAAGGGACTTTACTGTCATTAATATGCATCGCACGTAAATATTCAAACCCAACAATATCAGAGTAAGCTTGAAATGTAGCTTCAGTTGCTTGGTGGCCTCGTAAATCATAGCCCGAAGCAAAAGTATGGCAAGTATCTATACATACACCAACACGTTGTTTATCTTCTACTTGCTCAATAATCGTTGCAAGTTGCTCGAAACGATATCCTAAGTTTGTACCTTGCCCTGCAGTGTTTTCAATCACGGCTGAGACAGAGGTCGTTTGTTGTAAAGCAATATTAATCGATTCTGCAATACGTTTTAAACAATCTTCTGGGGTCGTCTTTTTAAGATGACTGCCAGGATGAAAGTTTAATAACGTTAATCCTAATTGTTCACAGCGTTGCATTTCGTCTAAGAAAGCCGCTCTAGATTTTTGCAAAGCTTCCGCTTCTGGGTGACCTAAATTAATAAGGTATGAGTCATGGGGTAATATATTATCGCTATTAATGTTATAACGCTTGCAAGCGGCTTTGAATTTGCGAATGCTATTTTCATCAAGCGGTTTTGCTTCCCAGCGACGTTGGTTCTTGGTGAATAATGCAAAGGCTGTTGCGCCAATATCATGGGCATTTTTTGGGGCGTTAAAAACCCCTCCTGCAGCGCTTACATGCGCACCAATGTACTTCATTAATAATAACCTAAAATTTGAATGGATAACGAGTATATACTTAAACCACACCAAGATACAGAATCACTGTTAGGTGTGCATGTTAGAATAAAACCTATAATAGGGTAATGCCGTTCGGTTAAGAGATTTTAGGCTTATATCTTAACGGATACCTTGATGGTATATATAGCACTGATTTCGTCGAAGTAATCATTTTCTGTTATAATTATTCTTTTAAAATGCTAGTTGAAGGTTAGTAGCAATCACTTCTTTAATGTGAATAATATAACACTCTGATTTGGCTTATTGATCGCCCTTTATTTTATTCTTGGTGTTTTATGCAAAATTTCCCTACAAACCGTTTCTCTATTGCTCCGATGTTGGATTGGACTGACTTTTAGGCTGTCACTTTCTGTTTGATGATGGGGACGGAATATAGGCGTACTATTATTTTTATATTTTATTTTTAAGCTAAAAGGCGTACTGGGGTGAACTAATGCCGTTCGGTTAAGAGATTTTAGGCTTATATCTTAACGGATACCTTGATGGTATATATAGCACTGAACGTGAAAACGTTCGGTGTTTTCTTTTTTTAGGCAGAATAAAATGCTTAACATCTTCTCGCATAAGTCGAAGTTTTTTGGGAATAGTGCCATCGCCTGATAAAGCGTAGCCTCGAATTTGCATATCTATTATACAAATAGCTGAGGTAAAGCTAATACGAGTAGGTTCAACGTTTGCTTCTTGAGCTATATTTACCATCTCAAGCCTAATTAGATTATAACCAAGCAACACTCCCCACAACTCTTGCTTTACCCCTTCTGGAAACCGACTTCGTAAGGTTATTTCGCCATTGAGTTGGTTATTTTTAAGTTCACCAAAGCTCTGCTCTATTTCCCAACGTTCCCAATAAACAGTTAACAATGCCTCCATGGTATAAAGCTCGGGATCAATGAGTGAAGTAATAAAACCTTTAATTTCCCCTTTGGGTTGCTTATAACAAATCATCCTAGCTTGCCAAGTTTCTGGTAACGTTGGATTTTTGGCACGCGCCTGTGGAGAAACAGGCATTTCAATCAGTAAGTCATTATCGGCATATCGCTTAATAACTTCATATCTCAAATTCTTTTTTACGGGCGTCAACCAGTGAGCATTAATGCCAAATTGTTGCCAATTTAGCATTAAGTCAGCTGAAAAATAACATCGGTCAAATAACGTTAAGGAGTCATCGGGTATATCTGTCAGCAAGCGCTTTGCTAACGTTATTTCACCTATGTCACAGCTATCAAAGGCGGCTCCAAGTAACATGCGAGTATGGGTTGAGTGTAAAGAAACCATACGTAATTGAGGGTATACAGGATGATTTTTTGAAATAAAACCAAATTCAGCTCTATTTTCAGGTGTGTCTTGAGCTCTAAATGTAGTGCCATCGACTGCGAGTAAATTTAGCCCTAATGAATGTGGTTGAGAAATAATGGTCTTATGCCATGCCGCGCACGTCGTACTAAACAGATAACTCATGGGTGATTCGCCTAGGCGTTTGCGACAGTCTGTTAATACGCTAGGAGCAACATGAGAGTAAATTTCATCTGGATTTATTTGCAGGGCAATATCTAAGGACCCACAAACTTCTTTAATAGAATGGTTGCGCATCAAGCCCATCATAATGATGAGCCATACAGCTTGTTCAGCGGGTAAACGCCGGCGCCGAATACTTGCTTTTTGTGTTTTAAACAATGCCTCTTCGATCCATTTTGTATCGATAGCAGTTAAAACATTGTTGTATGAATCTTTATTTTCAAATGACTCATAAACTAATTCCATTTCTTGATTAAACAAAAAAAATCCCCAACCTTTAATAAGATTGAGGATTATGATCTATCTGTAAGATCGTTCAAGTTTTCTTAACAGATCCTTAAACGATCGGCATTATATAATAGGGGGCTTTTTATAGGTCGCTATCACTGATGGGGGCGAATAGATGTCGACTAATAACGTCATTGAAATAGAGGTAATATATGTCTTGTGATGTTTGTACCACAGCACTGATTAAGCAAAAATTAGGTCGTTGTACACAATGTATGTGGATGAATTTTATCTTGTTGGCAGTGACGGGCAGTATTTATTATTGGTTTGATATTAATACACTACCAGCGGTGCAACGTGTTGCTTTTATCATGTTTCTAGGTAGTTTAGGATTATTGATGGTCGCACATTTAAGTGCTTGGAGTTTCTATCGGTGGAAAGGAAGTAAAAAACTTTAATAATAGCAAGGGAGGTAACTATCTTTAACAATATTGCTATGTCCTGCGTTTCGCTTATGGCGTCGTGGTTGTTGAAGTAAGCAAGTTATTAAGGTAAGTAATTTTAGATAGATAGTTTTAAGGTAAGTAGACACAGCCTAGAATCGCATCTCGTTGTGCGCCAGTTACTGCTTTTAATGGTACCGTCTTTTCTAATATACGCTGCTCAGCCAACCAAGCAAATGCCACTGCTTCTACATACATTGGATCAATTGCTAAAGCTTGTGTTGTTTGTATTTTATGCTCTGGCATTAAGTCTTTTAAACGCTGCATTAATAATGGGTTAAGTGCACCGCCTCCACACACGTAAACATCACATCCTTCACTTTGTTGCTTTATTTGGTCACAAATTGTCACCGCAGTAAATTCTAATAAGGTGCGTTGCACATCTTCTTTACTTATTACTTGCGTGGTTAATTTTTGTTGTAACCAATTTAGGTTAAATTTTTCTCGACCAGTACTTTTCGGGGCGCTTAATGCAAAGTAAGGATCGTTTAATAAAATGTCTAATAAGCGTTGATTAACTTTACCAGTGGCAGCAAACCAAGCGTCTTTATCAAAGGCTTGTTGGTGATGTAAATGGATCCAAGCATCCATCAACATATTACCTGGGCCGGTATCATAGCCAAAAGCATGTTCAGTCCCATTGAGAATACTAATATTAGCAATGCCACCAATGTTAAGGATCACGCGTTGTTGCTTTTCTTGTGCAAATAAAGCCTGATGAAAAGCTGGAACTAACGGCGCTCCTTGACCACCATAGGCCATGTCCATTCTTCTAAAATCAGCTACGCAGGGGATCTGTGTTTTAGCTGCAATTAAATTGCCATCACCAATTTGTTGTGTGAAAGCGTAGTGAGTATCGGGTGAGTGGAAAATAGTTTGCCCATGACTGCCGATAGCTGTGATATTACTGGCTTCTATGTTGTGAATATTCAACAGCTCAAGCACTGCTTCTGCACAAGCTAAAGCAAATTGATGGTCCACTTCACCTAATGTTTGTAAGGTCACCTTTTTTTCATTGCAGATGGTGAGTAATTGCTCACGTAATGATGGTGCTAGTGCTACCGCGGTGCCGGCAACTTGTTCAAAGTGACTTCCTTGGCGTTGGCATAAAGCAACGTCGATCGCATCTAAGCTAGTGCCAGACATTAAACCAATATAATAAATCGGTTGTGTTGGCACAGATGTTAGCGGCTTAGATGACACGCGAAAACTGCTGTTGGCGTGCTTTACTGCGTAGGTAAACATCAAAACACATACAGATATTACGGATCAATAATTGCCCAGTTGATAAAACTTGAATTTTTTCAGTATCAATTACCACAAGCTGATCATCGATAAAGGTCTGTAATAAAATGATATCTTCTGCAAAATAGTCTTCAAATTGGATATTAAATTGCTTTTCAATGACACGTTTATTAAGTTTAAAATTACAGATCAATTGTTTGATTACTTCACGACGAATTAAATCATCATTGTTGAGTGCAACACCACGCCATTGTGCATGACCTAACTCTTCAACTTGTTGATAATAATCACTAAGCTTCTTCTGGTTTTGCGAGTAACAGTGTCCAATCTGACTGATTGCGGATACACCTAAGCCTAATAAATCAGCGTCTTCTTGAGTGGTATACCCTTGAAAATTTCGATGTAAAACACCTTGTTGCTGCGCGATCGCTAATTCATCATCGGGTTTAGCAAAGTGGTCCATACCAATAAATTGATAACCTGATGTCGTCAAAAACTCAATAGTATGTTGTAGCATGGCCAATTTCTCTGCAGGTTTGGGCATATCATCTTCATTGATTTTACGCTGCGCGGCAAAAAGGCTTGGCATATGTGCATAATTAAAAATGGATAAACGTGCAGGATCTAGCGCTAAAACTTTTTCTAACGTGAAAGCAAAGGTTTCTTTTGTTTGTAGTGGCAGTCCATAAATCATGTCGAGATTAGTGGATTGAAAGCCTTGTTCTTTGGCGCGAGTTAAAAGTTGCTCAATGAAATCTTCATCTTGCTCACGATTAATCACTTTTTGAACGTCTTTATTAAAATCTTGAACCCCTAAACTAAGACGATTAAAACCTTCTTTTGCTAAATGGTCGATAGTACTCAATTCAATTTCACGTGGATCGACTTCAATACTTAATTCTGCTTGTTCTGAGAAAGTAAAATGAGTACGTAATAAGGTCATTAATCGTGTAATTTGTGGCGGTAATAAGAAAGTGGGGGTGCCACCGCCCCAGTGAAGTTGGCTCACTGTACGATTTTTGAAGTAAATGGCTTGGTTAGCTATTTCTTTTTCTAAATAATCTAAGTATTTGTCTGCTTTTTCTTGGTGACGAGTGATCACTTTATTACAACCACAAAAATAGCAAAGCTTATGGCAAAAAGGGATATGGATATATAAAGATAAAGGGCGGTTGGGATAGGTATCCGTTGCTTGAATCAAATCCGCATGTTCAAAGCTTTCAGCAAATTCCAATGCTGTTGGGTAGGAAGTATAACGAGGGCCGCTATAATTATACTTTTCAATTAGGGCCTGATCCCAAACAAGCTGCTGCATTTTCAACTCTCTTTATTATTTTGTAGGTTAGAAACGCAATATTAGCACCACTTCAAGCGAGTTATATTGCGTTATATCAGTCCATCTAAAAAAAGCATACTTAAGTTATTGTTTATACTATGCTCATTAACTATGGCTATTAGCTATGCACCTTTATACCGAGAATCTGCTCATCTTTCGGCAAGCTGATTTGCCAGCGTTGAATAGTAACGGCTATAGAATAGTAAACTCAGCTAATTTTGCACTTTCTTTAATGATATCTTCTTCAACTTCTACTTCAAATAATTCGCGTTTAATATCCATTATTTTAATCTCTTTTACTGGATAACTCTTACGCTCATCATGGGTTGGCATATCTTTTACTTTTTCATACATTGCCGTTAAAGCTGGGTAAGTAGCCGCTATGTCAATGGGTTTTGAAAGTTGTAATGTTTCTAATAATACCGTTAAACGAATAGCAGCTTCCGATACATTGCATTGCTTTTGTGCGGTCGCTTTAGCGATAAAGCGAATACTTTCAACAATGTTATTGTTTCTATCTTCAATTTTTTGCTGTTTTGTTAATTCTTGTTGCTGCTCAAGTTTCAAAGCCTGTACTTTTTGCATTTTTAATTTATTGAGCAACATGCCAGCATAAAAAGCCAGAGCAAGTACAATCACAACCGCTAAGGTTGCTAATATCATTATCATATCCATGTAGGGTTTCGCCTATCTAAATTCATCTAAAGCTGAGCTAGCATCTTCAAATTGCTGTAATAAGTCTTCTTCGCCTTGATCATCAATCCAACCTAATTTCTTCATTAGTTCTTGATGGCGCTTCATCTGTTTATCAACCCAAATTTGGTCTTCTTTTGATAAAGTTTGATCTGTTTCCATTTGCTCTAATAAATCATTTAAGCGTTCATTGTTTTCAAGTTCCGAAAGTTCTTTTTCAGGTGACAACTTAGGAACTTCTGGAGCTTGTTGTACCGCGCTTTTAATGACTTTCGCTTTGGGTTGTAATTGAACCTTTGGCTTAACAGTTTCTTGGGCTTGATCATTGCTTGTTAAGGCAATCGGTTTTTTGCTGCCAATACGTTTGTCGTTATTGGCTTGTCGTTGATTTTGTTGCGCGCTTTGCTTTGATTCAACGGCATTGCGGTTACCCGCTTTATTACCTTTTAATTTATCTTTGCGTTTTTTATCGCGTGATGCCTGAGCTTGTGATGACGTTTCTTTTCTGCTGCCATCAAATTTAGGTTCAGAGCTACCTGCGCTACGGCTTTTTTTAGTACGAGACATGTTTAGTTACCTTTTTATATCGATCATAATGTATGGCTACGGATAGCGTTTTTCAACATCAATGATAGCGGTGTAATTAGCACCAAAATGGGGGATGTTAGTGTTGCGCAGAATAACAGGTTTATAAAACTTAAAAAAGCATATAAAAAAAGGCATATCTTTAGAGATATGCCTTTTTAGCGATTTAATCAGAAATGATTAATGTAACGCAGAAATATATTCAGATAATAATTCGATATCAGCGTCGCTTAACTTAGCTGAGATATCTTTCATCATACCATTAGGTGCATTATGACGAAGATTACTACGGAATTTTTCAAGTTGAGACTTTAAGTAAGCTGGATGTTGCCCTGAAATTTTAGGGAATTTAGCAAGCTCTAAACCATTACCTCTAGGACCGTGACAAGCAGTACATCCTGGGATGCCGCGATCTAAATCACCACCCATGTAAAACTTCTTCGCTGCTTCTGCCACTTCTGGAGAAACGGTTTCAGGCGTCATTGTTTGAGAAGCAAAATAGGCTGCTAAATCTTCCATATCCTGTTCTGAAAGTCCCGCTACCATACCTGCCATGATAGGATCTTGACGATCACCACTTTTAAACTCTTGTAATTGTTTTACAAGATAAGAGGCATGTTGTCCTGCTATTTTCGGATATAGATTTGATGGACTATTACCGTCAGCGCCGTGACAAGCTACACACGTCGTTGATTTAGTTTTCCCTGCTTCTATATCGCCTTGTGCTTGAGCTACATTAATAAAACTCAATACTGCGATGACTGCTACTAATAATTTATTCATAACTATCCAATCTAATTCTTAAAGTTGTTATTTTAGGCGTGCTACAATGTGCGCAAATAAAGCTTGTGTAGTTTACACAAGTTTTCAGTAAAGTAACAATTTTGCTACACAAACATATGAGGCATATCGTGGAATTTCCAAAAATACATTTTCAAAAGGCACATTTTTTAATTAGTGCACCTGATATTCGCCATTTAGATAAGCATTTACCGGTGGAAAGTGGTATCGAGGTCGCGTTTGCTGGTCGTTCTAATGCAGGTAAATCTAGTGCATTAAATCGCCTTACTCGTCAAAAAAGTTTAGCAAGAACAAGTAAAACACCTGGTCGTACGCAATTAATCAACGTGTTTGAAATCGAAGAAGGCAAAAGACTGATTGATTTACCGGGTTATGGTTTTGCAAAAGTACCGTTAGCAATGAAGCTAAAATGGCAAAAATCGTTGGGTGAGTACTTGCAAGAAAGAGAGTCACTAAAAGGATTAGTGGTATTGATGGATATCCGCCATCCTTTCAAAGATTTAGATCAACAATTAATATTTTGGGCTATTGATGCCAATATTCCGGTGTTAGCGTTGCTCACTAAAGCAGATAAATTAAAACAGGGCGCGCGTAAAACCACGTTGTTAAAAATGCGTGAAGAAGCGGAAAACTTTGAAGGTGATGTACAGGTTGAATTGTTCTCATCTTTGAAAGGGTTAGGTGTTGATGTATTAGAGCGTAAAATAGCGCAATGGTATGGTGAACATGATTTACTAACGGCAACAGCGGAAGAAAATGAAGAAAATACCGAGCTTGATGCAGAACAGCCAATGACTATAGCTGAGTAAAACCGAAAACTGCCGAAAGATTAACTTCGGCAGTTTTTATGTTATTTATCGGCGTTTTTATATAGCGCTAAACGACTAAGAATTCATACATGCTCGATAAGGTATCCTCATCACAAAGTGCGCGCCGGGCGACGAGGGTATGTATTCAATCTCACCTTTAAACAATTGAGTCACAATATTATAAACAATATGAGTGCCTAAACCACTTCCTCCGGATCCTTTCTTAGTGGTTACAAAAGGGTCAAAAATACGTTCGCTCATGTCTTCTGGAATGCCTCTACCCGTATCTCGATAATCGATTACAAGCGTTGTTCCTTGCAATTCAATATCAATAAAAATCTGACGTTCTGCATCCCATTGCTGAAATCCATGGATTAGAGAGTTAATGATTAAATTGGAATAAATCTGCACAAAGCTTCCGGGGAAGCTATAAATAGCAAGATTCTCAGGGCAGGTGATGGTGATGGTGGTTTGGCTTTGTTTTATTTTATACTTTAACGAGGTAACGACCTGCTCAATATTTTCTTTTAATTTAAAGGTATAACAAGCCTCTGAAGATTGATCCACAGCAACTTGTTTAAAACTATTAATCAAATCTGCAGCGCGCTTTAAATTACTGTGTAATAACCGACCCGATTCTGAAAAACGCTCAATCAAACCGTGTAAATAAAGGTCTGAAAGTTGACCATCTTCGAGTTTGTTTTTTAAACCAGCAATCTCTTCCTTTAGCGCTGTTGCTGTGGTGACGCTAACCCCAATTGGGGTATTAATTTCATGGGTGACACCGGCAACCAAACTACCTAAAGAAGCCATTTTTTCAGATTCTACTAAGGTCTGTCGAGTTCGTTTCAGTTGTTCTACGGTTTGGATCATTTGGCTATTACTTGCGGTTAAAGCCGCTGTTCGTTTAGTGACCTTTTCTTCAAGTTGGTCATTAAGCAACAACATCTCTTGCTCTACTTGTTTTTGTGGGGTGATATCGTGGCCAAATCCAATCAAATATTTAATATCCATGCCTTCATAAAAAGCGGAAAAGGTCCATAATAGTGTATTAACTTCCCCCATCTGATCGTGCATCTCAATTTCAATGCCCTGTAACGGTTCGTTCTCTGCGAGTTTGTCTAGTAACTCTTGTTTACGGCTTTCTGATACAAAAATATCTAACCAGTTCTTTTGATTTAATTCTTCCTGTGAATAGCCCGTCAGAATAACAGCAGCAGGGTTTATAGTGGATATTTTAAAGTTAGCATCTAGACAACAAATAATAGTACTCGATGAGTTGATGATGGTGGCAGAGAAGTCTCGTTCTTGCTGCAGTTCTTTGATTGCTATTTCTTTGTCAGTGAGTTCCGCCACAATACGTTTTTTCATTTTATTAAGTAAATAAACAAGTTCATCTAGTTCATCACTTTTTGACGACATATAACGGTCACGTCCATCTAACCTTAAATCTCTATTACTTGCACTGAGTTTAATGTTACGAGTATAAACAGCGATTTTATTAATATGGCGGATAACCATGTAATAGATAATCATTAAGATACAAATGGATACCACCATGGTTTTAATGGTTTGCCCAACTAGGATCAGTAACGATTTTTCGATTAAATTATCGTAAACTTGGTCTAAAGAAGCTGCTACAAATAATGTTCCAACGAGTTGTCCTTGATGTATTAGCTCAAACTTTTTACTAATATCGTAATGCTCTTGGCTAGTGCCCTGATGTGAAATCGCTACTTCGGTATTACCAACGACTTCCTGTACTTTTATGTATTGTATATAAGGCAGGTTTATAATGCCTTGACTCTGAATCTCTATTTGTTCTTTATCAAAATTCCATAAGCTAACCGCGAGCGGCTGAATAAAACTTGATTTGACCTGTTCAATACTATCTTCTATTTTTTCTCTATCTTGTTGATAGTCTAATAATAATTGCAACAAGGTAATAATAATGGCTAAGGCACTACTACAAATTAAAATATAAGAAAGTAGACGTATTGATAAGCTGCTTTTTATTTTAAGAGGAGGTTGCTCTGCGATAGAAGTTATTTTATTTATAGGCATTAATGTCAATCCATTGCTTAAATGTATGTCGATAAATCGACGATATTTGCTATATCTTTATCGCCATCTGGCAGTGTCTACGTACTGTGAGTGGTTCAATTTACTGTTGAGGGTAAAAAAATATCAGTGAGTCTGAATTCAATACCTTGAATTTTATCATTTGCAACCGCATATTATCAGTTCCTTCTCAGATAAGATGAATGCTATGACTATAACAAAAGACTCGAGCTTAACAAAAACCGATGGCCTTCCTTTTTTCAGTCAGTTGAAGATTGATGAAATCGAACCCACTGTCAAACAAACGATTGCAGATAATAAAGCATTAATCGAACAAAAGTTAGCAGAATTAGATACTTATACTTGGGACAATTTTGTAGCAGTATTAGATGAAGCAGATGATCATCTTGGTAAGCTATGGTCACCAGTGTCACATATGAATGCAGTGGTTAGTAATGACGAATTACGTGCTGCACATGATGCATGTATCGGCCTATTTTCAGAGTACGGTACCTTTGTGGGTCAACACCAAGGTTTGTACGAAGCGTACCTAAGCATAGCTGAAAGTGCGGAGTTTGCTGAATTAAAAGATGAACAGAAAAAAGTCATTGAAAATGAACTGCGAGATTTCAAATTAGCAGGTATTGCATTAAGTGATGATAAAAAACAACGTTACGGTGAAATTAAGCAACAACTATCACAATTACAATCTTCTTTTAGTAACAATGTAATGGATGCAACGATTGCCTGGAGCAAGTTAGTTACTGATGAAGAGATATTAGCAGGCCTACCTAAAACGGCGATAGCAGCAGCAAAACAAGCCGCACAAGAAAAAGAGTTAGAAGGGTATTTATTTACACTCGACTTCCCAAGCTATTTAGCGGTGATGTCATACGCAGAAAATCGTGAATTGCGTAAAGAAGTGTATACCGCTTTCGCTACACGCGCATCGGACCAAGGGCCTAATGCCAATGAATTTGATAATAGTGATAATATTGAACAGATATTAGCGCTCCGCCATGAACTGGCTCAATTGTTAGATTTTAATGATTTTGGCGAATACAGCTTAGCGACAAAAATGGCTGAAAAACCAACACAAGTGATCAACTTCTTAACAGAGTTAGCAGATAAGTCGATACTGCAAGCAAAACAAGAACGTGATCAAGTACTTGCTTTCGCAAAAGAAAAAGATGGCTTAGATAACTTAGCATCATGGGATTTAAGTTATTATGCTGAATTATTAAAGCAACAACGCTACAACATATCCGATGAACAATTACGTCCTTACTTCCCTGAGAGTAAAGTCGTGTCTGGGTTATTTGATGTTGTACATCGCCTGTTTGATTTAAATATCAAAGAGTTTAAAGATGTTGATACTTGGCATAAAGATGCGCGTTTCTTTAAAATATTTAATCGTCAAAAAGAGCATATTGGTAGTTTCTACTTAGATTTATACGCGCGTGCGCACAAGCGTGGCGGTGCTTGGATGCAAGATTGCCGTGGGCGTCGTCGTAAAGTGGATGGTAGTTTGCAATTACCCGTTGCTTATTTAACGTGTAACTTTAATAAACCGGTGGGCGATCAAGAAGCTTTGTTTACACATAATGAAGTTGTGACCTTATTCCATGAGTTTGGCCATGGTCTTCATCATATGCTAACTAAAGTTGAATCATCGGGTGTCTCAGGTATCAGCGGTGTACCGTGGGATGCGGTAGAGCTGCCAAGTCAATTCTTGGAAAACTGGTGTTGGGAACCTGAAGCATTAGCATTAATTTCTGGCCATGTTGATACGGGTGATACATTACCTGCTGATCTATTGAAAAAAATGTTAGAAGCAAAAAATTACAACAGTGCACTACAAATGGTACGCCAGCTTGAGTTTTCATTGTTTGATTTCATTTTGCATCATGATTATAAAGTCGATCAAAAAGGTCAAGTTGAAAAAGTATTAGCAGAGGTACGCGCTAAAGTCGCTGTGATAGAAACGCCTGAATTTAATCGTTTCCAACATAGCTTTAGCCATATTTTTGCGGGTGGTTATGCCGCAGGCTATTACAGTTATAAATGGGCAGAAGTCTTGTCTGCAGATGCCTTTTCTCGTTTTGAAGAAACAGGTATTTTCAATGCAGAAACGGGACGCTCGTTTTTAACTAATATCCTTGAAAAAGGAGGGAGTGAAGCGCCAATGACATTGTTTAAAGCCTTTATGGGCCGAGAACCTTCGATTGATGCATTATTACGCCACTCTGGCATTAAATAAACGCACTAAAATTAAATAGCTTAAGCTACTTAATTTAAATATTAAAAAAGGCTTGAAGTGGAATACTTCAAGCCTTTTTATTGTGTCACATGAACTGTTTTAACAAATGGTAAATACTAGTGTGTAAATTCGTTTACCTAAACTCTACTACCACTCAATCCCTGCTTGTGCTTTTACGCCATCTTTAAATGCATGCTTTTCAGCTAAAATCAGGCTATAAGTATCAACAGCATCTATTAATTCTTGTTTTGGACCACGACCTGTTAATACTACGTTCATATTTTTAGGACGATTTTTTAGTGCATCTAAAGTTGGTTGAATTTCAAGATATTCATACTTAAACATATAAGTAATTTCATCTAATATAACTAAATTATATTGTTCATCAGCCATTAGTTCAGCGGCTTTATCCCAGGCTTTTTTAGCACTATCGATATCTTTTTGTCTGTTTTGAGTTTCCCACGTGAAACCGTCACCCATAGTAAACCAATCCACATTGTCATGGCTATTGAAAAACTTCTCTTCACCGGTGGACATTGCACCTTTTAAAAATTGTACAACCGCAACTTTATGACCATGGCCTAATGAACGCGCTAACATACCAAAAGCAGAACTACTTTTACCCTTACCAGGACCAGCTAATAGGATACTCACACCACGCTCTTCCTGTGCTGCTGCAATTTTTTGATCTTGTTTTTCTTTTACCGCTTTCATTTTTTTTAAATGCTTTTCTTCTGAAATTTTATCAGCAGCCATGTTTTTTCCTTATTGTTACTAAATAGGTGATGAACATAGGCCTGAATGATTCAGGTCTATGGATGGATTAATATACCCGTTATCATTCAATATGCAAAAATCAGCAAGACGAGAGGTGAACCGGTGCTAGGCATAAAGGCTAAAACGCCGTTGTAGTTATTATTTGAATTTATTTTGGTCGAATCGACTAAAAACTTGATTCAACTATTGTAATCTACAATGTTTTCAATAAATAATGAAGTAAATACACACCTCAGGCAGGTCGATTTCGAATCTCACTAGAAGCCATTTTTTTAATAAGGGCATAATGAAAAAATTATTTATCTCAATACTTGCACTGTTTTGTATCTTATTAGTTAGTACCTATTTTGTTGGTGAAATGGTGCAAACTGAATTTGAGAAGCAGGTGATACAGTCACAAAACAAACAAGCACAAGTGCAGTTGATTAGTTATGAGAAATCATTATTAACAGCACATGCGAAAATTGAAATCAGGATCCCAGTTGAAGGGCAGGGTGTGCAATATATCGTGATTGATTCTGATATTCGTCATTATCCGTATAAAGCGATAGCAAATAGCCAAATTAAGTTATTAGATTCGTACCAAGCTCAAAAATTAACACAATACTTCAAAACTGAGCAGTGGTTATACTCGACTGAAGAGCTCAACTTATTAGGCCATGTTACGGGAAAAGTGACATTAGTTGCAGGGGCATTTAGTAATCAACTTGAAAGTTTAAATACCGCACCGTTATTCTTTAACTATCAATATGATTTAAAAGATGACTCTGGTGCTTTTGATATTGATTGGGCTGGATTTAGTGGCGCTATTTATGATGAAAAGTTTGCCACGGATAATATCGCGGTATCAGCGACTTTTTCACAAGTAAAAAACAGCGATTTATTTAACTACCAATACCAGGCTCACCTTGCCCAATTTCATTTCCAGCGAGAAGAGCAACAGTTACAGCTTAAATCGGTACGTTTAGAGGGGCAAAGTGAAATAGGTCAACAGCAACAAACGGTTAATACAGTAAGTGACTGGCGGATAAAGGAGCTTAAAAACGGTACGGAAGTCTTTACTGATAATCATATTAAACTATTGTTATCAGGGCTTAATGTGGCAGCGCTACAAGACTTAAAATCGAGCTTAGAAAGACCGCACCTAATTAAGCAGAAATTGGGACATGTTTTGAGCTTAGGAGGTAAAGTTACTTTACAGACACTACGTTCAAATACGCCTTGGGGAGAGCTAAATGCTGACCTTGACCTTAATATTCAGCGTGGTAAAGGTCTCGCCGAAGTAATGGATAACCCATGGGCTTTAATCGATTACAGCAACGGTGAGTTGAATGTGAGTTTACCGGAAAAGCTAGCCGAACAACCCAATGTTGGCGGATTTATACAAATGGGAATTGCTAGTGGTATCTTAAAACAACAGGATCAGCAGTTAACGTTAACATCGAATTTAGATAGAGGTGAGCTGAAGGTAAATGGGCAAGTTGTGCCAATGTAAAAATTAATGGTACTCAACTAAAGTTTACAAAGCGAGTGGCATGTCACTCGCTTTTTATTCATTCTCGCTTTGAGTAAAAACTAACGCAAGTAAGGGTTACTGACTTTTTCTCTGCCAATGGTTGTGGTTGGACCATGACCAGGAAATACTACTGTTTCTTCAGGTAACGTTAGTAACTTTTGTTTAATGCCAGTGATCAATTGTCCATGGTTGCCACGCGGAAAATCAGTACGGCCAATCGAGCCATTAAATAAAATATCGCCGACAATAATTTGTTTGCTCTGCGCATCAAATAAAGCAACATGGCCAGGTGTATGTCCAGGGACATGCAAAACGTCGAGCTTGATATTACCGACTTCAATCACATCACCTTCTTCTAACCACTGTGTTGGTAAAAAACTGCTGGTGTTAGGGAAAGAGAACATCTTACTTTGCTCTTCAAGCGTCTCTAACCAGAAAGTATCTTCTTTTTCTGGGCCGATAACAGGTACATTCAAACGCTGCATTAATGGCTCGGTACCGCCCACGTGATCTAAGTGACCATGGGTTAAAATGATTTTATCAACGGTGACATTATTATTCTTAACCGCAGCAAGAATACGCTCCACTTCACCACCGGGATCGACGATGGCTGCTTTTTTTGTTGTTTCACAAATCACCAAACTACAATTCTGTTGGTAAGGTGTAACGGGAATAACAACTATTTTCATTTTCTAATCCTCAATAATGCAAAAGGCAACACTCGGTTGCCTTTTTATCAAACTCATTAACGGAGTTTATTTTAAACTTGTGCTAAATGCTGTTTCTTCACTTCAACAGCTTTAGCAAGATGGATATGGTTCATCACATGCACTAATGCTTTTGCAGAAGATTCGATAATATCTGTTGATAAACCAATACCATGGAACTTTTGCTCTTTATAAGAAGCAACAATATCCACTTGCCCTAATGCATCTTTACCCTTACCTTTACTGCTTATTTTGTAAGAGTCCATATTAATGTCTAATCCAGACATACGCATTAAACATTGATAAGTTGCATCAATAGGGCCATTACCTGTTGCCGCTTCGACCACACGCTTATCGTCACCGATTTGCATCACAACAGTGGCCGTTGCTACCAAACCAGAACCAGATTGTACGTTGATACTAGATAGTTTGTAATACTCAGGCTCATTATCGATTTGGTTAAAGAACATTAACGCTTCTAAATCGTAGTCAAACACTTGTCCTTTTTTATCGGCTAACGCTAAAAAGCTAGTGTATAACTCTTCTAAATCATAATCTGTATCGCGGTAACCTAACTCTTGCATACGGTGTTGAATAACGTGGCGGCCAGAGCGAGAGGTTAAGTTTAATTTATTAGTTAAAATGCCCACGCTTTCAGGAGTAATAATTTCATAAGTATTCTGTGCTTTTAACACGCCATCTTGGTGGATACCAGAAGAATGAGAAAAGGCATTAGCCCCTACAATTGCTTTATTAGATTGAATCGGCATATTACAAATTTGGCTAACTAATTGGCTAGTACGTGCAATTTCTACCGGGTTGATATTGGTTGAGTAGCCCATTTTAGCTTTACGTGTATGTAAAATCATCGCCACTTCTTCCAATGAACAGTTACCAGCACGCTCACCGATACCATTCATTGTACACTCAATTTGGCGCGCGCCATTTTCGACAGCAGTGATTGAGTTAGCAACCGACATACCTAAGTCATCGTGACAATGTACAGAAATAACCGCTTGATCAATGTTAGGCACGCGGTCGAATAATGTTTTAATAATACCACCAAACTCACTTGGGTAAGTGTAACCAACGGTATCTGGAATATTAATGGTGCTTGCACCTGCTTTAATCGCCTCTTCAACCATACGGCATAAGTTATCAATTGGTGTACGGCCTGCATCTTCACAGGAGAACTCAACGTCATCGGTAAAGTTACGTGCATACTTAACGGCTTTCACGGCCATCTCTAATACATCATCAAATGAACGCTTTAATTTACTTTCTACATGGATAGTAGAGGTTGAGATAAAGGTATGAATACGGAAAGCATCAGCAACTTTTAATGCCTGTGCTGCGGCATCAATATCTTTAGGCAGTGCACGAGAAAGGGCACAGACGCGACTATTTTTAATCTCTTTAGCGATGGTTTGAACAGATTCAAAATCACCCGGTGATGAAATAGGAAAACCTACCTCCATAATATCCACCCCTAAACGCTCAAGCGCAAAGGCAATCTGAAGTTTTTCTTTTACTGTAAGGCTTGCACTTAGCGCCTGTTCACCATCGCGTAAAGTGGTATCGAAAATAATTACTTGCTCAGACATAGAAATCCCTCTTATAGATAGTGGT
Organism: Psychromonas arctica DSM 14288; assembly: GCF_000482725.1. GTDB lineage: Bacteria > Pseudomonadota > Gammaproteobacteria > Enterobacterales > Psychromonadaceae > Psychromonas > Psychromonas arctica. The sequence goes on along the minus strand of NZ_KI519477.1, from coordinate 33,240 downwards.
TTATCGTGGCTATAAAAAAACCCGCGCAGTGCACGGGTTTTTAGAGTTTAACTGATATTGATTCAGACACTCATACCCCGTACGCATTAAGCGTCAGCAGTAAATTTGGCAGGAGTGCAGAAAGAAAGGTCATCAATTTACTCGATATATGATAGTTATATGAATAATTACGGTTTTTAAATTGTGCGTCAAGTGCTTATTACCATAACCGAGATAATGACCGCAGTGTTTGTAACGTTTTATTCTCGTTAATAAAGTCGTATTATCGAATATATTGAATAGAGAGGAAAGATAATGAGCGAATTTAAAAAACCATCTCAAGATGAGTTAAAGCAACAACTAAATGACTTGCAATATCAGGTGACACAGCATGAAGGCACGGAGCCACCTTTTAATAACTTATATTGGGATAATACGGCGGAAGGTATTTATGTTGATATCGTATCTGGTGAACCCTTGTTTAGTTCATTAGATAAATTCGATGCGCATTGTGGGTGGCCGAGTTTTACACAACCTATCGCTGAAATAGAGCTAACGGAGAAAGTAGACAATAAGCTATTTTCACAACGTACAGAAATAAGAAGTGTTGAAGCCGATTCGCATTTAGGTCATGTTTTTGATGACGGCCCAGCACCAACCGGTTTGCGTTACTGTATTAATTCCGCTGCATTACGTTTTATTGAAAAAGAAAAAATGGCAGAACAAGGTTATGCAGATTTATTAAGGTTGTTTGAAGCGTAAATTCTCATTAGGAAGTGCTCTACTCATACATAGCAGGGGTTTGCGACTATTATAGCGCTGATATTGGATACCGAGTTTTTCGGGTAATTCGTCCGCAGAAAAAAGTGTAAACCCTAATCGTTGATAAAATGTTTGTAAATGAGGGTAAGGAAAACAATAAATTGTTTGCACTTGAGAAAGCAGTAATTGGGAAATTAAAGTGCTCGCTAAACCTTGCCCCCGTGCTGCTTCATTACAAGCGACACCGGTTAAAAGTAATGCACCTTGTACCTTTTTTAAACGCGCCGCACATAGTATCTCTTGGTTTTTTAATACAAACACTTGTTCACTTTTATTCGCGAGTCCTTTTTTATACACCTGCTTATAAAATTGATTCACTAAAGGAATGTGATGTTTTTGTAATTGGCTGAATTGAAGTGAGCTAAGATCCATCTAAATCCCGAGTGACTTGTTTCAAGTGGTTGATAAGGTAAACTATCTAACCGTGGCCTACTTGAATTTTTTATCAGTGATAAGTAGGGGCGACTATATTAATGCCATAAGGGATTATCATGATTGAAAAAAACAGCTCACTCAAGGCTTTTAACAGCTTTTCAATTGATGCTCATGCGCATCTTCTTTTTCATTTTCGACAGCTTTCGCAATTACCCGAATTATTAGCATTGATCAAAGAGATGCGCGCTAATGATAAGCCTATTTTAGTATTAGGTGGGGGGAGTAATACTTTATTCTGTGACGATTTCAGCGGTTTAGTGATTAAAGTAGAATTGATGGGCGTGGCTCATAGTGCAGATCAAACTCATCATTTGCTCACCGTGAGTGCTGGGGAAGATTGGCATCAACTGGTTGAAAGTACCATCGAACAAGGCATTTATGGCTTAGAAAACCTAGCATTAATACCGGGAGTCGTAGGCGCAGCGCCAGTACAAAATATTGGCGCCTACGGTGTCGAGCTTAAAAATTTCTGTGTCAGTGTTGATTATATTGACCTTATCGACGGCAGTCTCAATACACTTTCCAATGAACAATGTTTATTCACCTATCGCGATAGTATTTTCAAGGGGTCTTTAAAAGATCGCGCTTTAATTACATCAGTGTCTTTAAAATTACCTAAGCAATGGCAAGCACATTGTCGTTATGGTCTGTTGCAAGGTCTCAATGAGACTGAAGAGTCGGTGAGTGCAAAGCAAATATTTGATAGTGTCTGTCGTATTCGCAGCGAAAAATTACCTGATCCTAAAATATTAGGCAATGCTGGTAGCTTCTTTAAAAACCCTATTGTCAGTGAACACTTAAGCCAACAACTTTTATCCCATCATTCGGATATGCCACATTACCCACAGCCCGATGGCAATGTTAAATTAGCAGCAGGTTGGTTAATAGACCAATGTGGTTTAAAAGGTAAAAAAGTAGGTGGCGCTGCAGTGCATCTACAGCAGGCCTTAGTGCTTATTAACGATAATGGAAAAGCAACGGCAGAGGATGTGATTGAATTAGCATGGTTTGTTAGAGAGCAAGTATTACAAAAATTTGCAGTGCTATTAGAGCATGAGGTGCGCTTCATTGATGCCGTTGGTGAAACATCGCTACAACAGGTGATCCAAAATGTCTGAATTAAACGAGCAAGGTAACAAGTTATTAACGCTACTAGCCGACGGTGAGTTCCATTCTGGTGAAAAAATCGGTGAGTTATTAGGGGTATCAAGAACCTCGGTTAATAACTATATCAAAGCCTTGCAAGAGATTGGCTTAGATATTTATAAAATCACCGGAAAAGGTTATTGCAGTGCCACACCCTTAGCATTATTGGACCAACAAACCATTAAGCAGGTGAGTGGTACAGAACATGTACATGTAGAACAAATTCTGGAATCAACCAATCAATACCTATTAGATAAAATTCCCTCGCTTGATAACGGCCAAACCTGTATCGCAGAATATCAAACCGCTGGACGTGGGCGACGAGGACGAGAGTGGATCTCTCCATTTGCTTCTCACCTCTACTTCTCAATGTATTGGCGATTAGATGCAGGTATAGAAAAAGCCTCCGGTTTAAGTTTACTGGTTGGCATCGCCACCGTTAATGCATTGGAAAAGCTAGGAATTCAAGGCGTAGGGTTAAAATGGCCTAATGATCTTTATTATCAGGGTAAAAAGCTTGCGGGTATCTTAATCGAACTCAATGCGCAGGCCTCTGATGTTTGCCATACCGTGATTGGTATTGGTATTAATGTGAGAATGCCAGCAGAACAAGGTAAATTGATTGATCAGCCTTGGATTGATTTAAATAGCATAAGTACACAACCTGTTGATCGTAATAAACTATCAGGGCTATTAATTAAAGAATTGCATACGCTATTGCATGCCTATGAAGAAACAGGACTAGCTCCATTTTTAGCGCGTTGGTTTGAATTGGACTGCTTTATTAATCAACAGGTGAATTTACTGGTGTCTGATAAGGTGCAAAAAGGCATTTGCAGAGGTATTAATGATCAAGGTGCCCTGTTATTGGAAATAGATGAACAAGTGGAAGCGTATATTGGTGGAGAAATTTCGTTACGTTTGGCGAATAATTAGGCTAAATGTGGAAAATTGATTTGTTTTTAAGCAAACAATCAAAAAACTCCAATTTTTTACTAAGAAACACTTGCAAGGTGTGCTCAAGTTCTTTAATATTCGCGGCACTTAGACAGCGCCGACTTAGCTCAGTAGGTAGAGCAACTGACTTGTAATCAGTAGGTCACCAGTTCGACTCCGGTAGTCGGCACCATCTAAGTACTGGAGGGGTTCCCGAGTGGCCAAAGGGAACAGATTGTAAATCTGTCGCGAAAGCTTCGGTGGTTCGAATCCACCTCCCTCCACCATATTTTTATCTCACTTGTCACAGTGAGTAAGCAAATAACAATGCACAGCATTGTTTTTTGCTTGGTAGCTTTTGCTACTAGATGCAGTTTGCGGGCATCGTATAATGGCTATTACTCCAGCCTTCCAAGCTGATAATGCGGGTTCGATTCCCGCTGCCCGCTCCAAGTTTTATACTTAAAAACCAAGCACTTGTGCTTGGTTTTTTTGTTTCTGCTTTCTGAAAAAATATTCGGTGACCAAACGGTGACCATTCGGTGCCTAAGTATATTTTTTAATGGTATTGATAGTAACCTATCTTCTCGTTTCTATTCCTCTGGGTTTACTTCTGATTTTTTACTTTGAAGTTCATAAAGTTCTCCAACCTCAACTTCTAAATATTCACATAACGTTTCTACTACATTTAATTCCACCCGCGTTGCTGTTTCATTAAATATTCTTCTAATCGTCCCTGGGTTAATACCTGTATCTCTCGAAACATCGCTCATTTTTAAGCGCTTCTCACCCATAATTTTTGATAAATGACATTTCAACAAAGTCTTCTCCAGAAAATAAAAGTCTCCTATAGACTTTAAAAGGTTGCAAAGGTCTTTTTTAGTGCTATATTTGTTCTGCAGCAGACTTTTAGCGTCTGCAAGATGCAAATTAAACTATTAGGAGATTGTACAATGGATATTACTTATATGACAACTTCAGAGTTATCTGATCGTATTAAATACGATCAACGAACAATCAGAGAGCAATTGAAAGACTCTGTTCTTTTTGAAGGTGTTCATTATATTCGTCCATTTGGAGGGCGAAAAATCTTATACATCTGGGAAAGAATAGAAGAAGAAATGCTTAATGGTATT
>NZ_KI519477.1:8618-28776 GCF_000482725.1 Psychromonas arctica DSM 14288 | reverse complement strand
TAAGGAGCCTCCTATTTCAGGGAGCTTATATTCGAAAAAATCATCGATTTGTTCTCGAAACTCTTTGGCTGTAGAGAAATATTTATTATTTCTCACATGTTCGTTCATGACTTTCCAAAGTCGTTCTATTGGATTTAAATTAGGACTATAGGGAGGTAAATAGTGCAGCTGAATATTAAGCTCTTTTGCTTTGTTTTTAACTATATTTGAACGATGGTAAGCGGCACTATCTAGTACTAGATGAATGCTGAGTTCAGGCGAATGCTGTGCTCTCAATTCCTCTAAGAAAAAATTAATATATTCACCGTTCACTTTGTCATAACGTTTAACAATAGCGGAACCAATTTGGTTCAGATTTATTGCGCCAATAATGTTTAGTCGCGTTCGGCTTCCAGTGGTTTCAATACTTTTATCATGGCCTGTTTTTATCCAGCCGCAGGTCAAGGTGCGCCGTTAAAGGTTGTGACGGATAAACTAGCAAGTTACTCTGCTGCAAAAAAGAATTAACAACAAGTGTAGAGGGCTCAACTATTCAGTATGAAAATATTAGGTGTGAATTCTCACATCAACCTACTCAGCAATAAGAACGGCAGATGGGTAAGTTTAAATCACAGGGTCAAGCCCAGCGTTTTTTAAGTTGCCACGGGGTAGTAAATGACCTATTTCATTTTGGCCGTCATTTAGGATCGGCTTCAAAATTACTTGCGCTTTTGTTTTCAAAATAGCCAGTTATTTTAGGCTTTTTTAAAACAATTTTTAGCGCAAGTTATTGTGTAACGACTCATTAATACAAGCGAAATACAATCGAGTATTTCTTGTTCGCTTCTTTTCTGAATGGATACAGGTGAGTTGCGTCCAAAAATTAGATTAATGCTAATTTTATAGCCTTTAATCGCCCACCTCAGATAAGTTGACAATACCGTCTGGAGCAAGGATGGGGGCTTTTTAAAGCAGCTTTCTACGCTTGAATTAGATTTTTAAATTACACCTAGTAATAGCAAAAAATCGGTGATAAATCAGGGTGGAAAGAAGAGTCGCCATTACTTAAAAAGCCTATAACCAGATTATCACCACTTATTTTAGTTACCCAAACTTTGAAGGTATTTAATAAATACTGAGAAATCCCCCTCATCTGCCTTTCTTAGGCCGGTAATATAGGAAGAGCGCTCTTCAGTTACATCCTCAAGTTTGGCATATGCCCATTTCATCGGTTTCTCTCCGAGTAGATATACTCGAACAATATCAGTGAATATGCGTGAATGACGACCATTACCGTTAACGAATGGGTGGATCTGAACAAGGCGATGCTGAATTCTGGCAGAGAGCTCAAGGTTATCGTAATGCTTAAATTCAACCCAACACTTCGCATCTTCGAGAAAGTTATGTAGATCAACAGGAATATTTTTAGGATCGATGCCAATGTTAAGTTCACGCTGCCGAAATATTCCAGCCCACTCCCAAACATCCCCAAAAAGAGCCTTGTGCAAGTTAGTCACAAAGGCCCGATCAAAGATAGAATCTAATGTTGGTTTTTTAAGGGTACTAGCCCATATTTGACCTTGGAGTATGTTAGCCGCTTCAAGTTCATTCAATTGCTCACGGGTATCAACATGCTTATGCTTCAGGCCAAGCATATCATCAGGGGAGAGTGGTGTTGCTCCCTCTGGGTTTTCAATCAATGTTGTCACAGAACTATTCCTTAGTATCATTCCAAAGAGCACGGCCACTGGATTCGATAACTTGTTCTTTGATCTGCTTAAGTAGTCGTTTCTGGGCTTTTTCATCAATAGACTGAGCTTCCAAAAACATGTTCTGAGAGTTAGCATCTAGGCTTCGAGAGGCTATTTCTGTCGCCCTATCATCAATGATCTCTTCAATTGGTTTTCTTGGCACCAAAGCATAAGTAAGATCGCAGTTGAGTTGTTCGGCTAAATCTTGAAGTTGGTTTAGCGTTATATTACCTTCAGCCTCTTTGCGTTCGAGAACAGAGATTCGGTTTCGACTTAAGCCCATTCTTTTGCCAAGCTGAGCCCCTGACATCCCAAGTGCCGCTCTGATTGTTCTGATCCACCCCTCTTTAGGTTTTTTTATCTGTTGAACGCCTACTGCCGAATTGGCAATAGTTCTATACTGATGCATCACTGTTTGTTTTACTGTGCTTTTTGGGGAAGTGTGGATAAAATGCATTACTTAGCTCGCTTTCTAGATTTACTTATTAATTTAATTGTAATCTAAAACTGATACATTTCAATATAAACTGTATTTATATATAAATACAGTTTATATATTTTGTAACCTATAACGAGTGCAAATTTTGAATTTAGTATTTGATATTGATTACGTAACGTATTTTTTGTAATCAATATTAGATACACTTATTTGTAAATATACATTTATAAGTTTGCTAAACCTCAATCGCGTAATCTTAAGCTAAGATAAAACAGCTTAAAAATTTATAAATTAAGTTTCATATGTTGAATTTTTTCAATATAAAAGCCCAGTGTTATTATGGTTTTGTAATAAAAATGGTCATCATTGTTGTGACCAAATGGTGGCCAAAAATTTATTTGACCGTTTAATTAGATCAAAATAGGGTTTAAATGGTGTTGTTAATTTTTTTTTAACTGGTTGTTTTTAATGTATTTTATTGATTTTCAATAGCTTATGTATATTTAGCCCTTAAGCCTTCCAAGCTGATAATTCTTTTTGAAGGTGTTCATTATATTCGTCCATTTGGAGGGCGAAAAATCTTATACATCTGGGAAAGAATAGAAGAAGAAATGCTTAATGGTATTTCTTCTCAGTCATTAACGGCTGGTATGTGAGGTAAATATGGGATCAATTAATATAAGAAATGGAAAATTAGTCGCAGATTTTCGTTATATGAATCAGCGTTGTCGAGAACAAACAAAATTGTTGGATACGGCAACAAACCGTAAAAGATTAGCTAAGTTATTAAAAATAATAGAAGCAGAAATATTAACTAATGCCTTTGAATATGCGAAGTATTTCCCAAACTCAAAAAACGTACAGAAATTTGAAGTGCTTAATGAGCGTAAACAAACTGCTACTAATTATTTTAATGCTCCTGATGCACCAACATTAAAAGCGTTTTCAGAGTTGTGGTTTAATGAAAAAGCGATTGAATGGCGTAAAAGTCATAAACAATCAATTGAAGGGATTTTAGAGTCGCATATCTTGCCAGCATTTGGCCATATGAAGATCAGCGTCATCAAAAAACAAGATATCTTAACGTTTCGAGCTGCCCTCGCCAAAGTCCAGACTCGAACAAAGAAATCACTATCTGCTTCTCGTATCAATCATATTATGACACCACTAAGAATGCTGCTTAACGAAGCCGCTGATCGTTATGAGTTTACGTCACCTTGGAAAAATATTAAAGCCTTAAAAATCCCACGAACTGAGGTCAATCCATTTTCTTTAAATGAAGTTGAGCGTCTAATAAAAACAGCTCCTGATGATTTCAAATCTTATTACACGGTACGTTTCTTTACAGGCTTACGAACAGGAGAAATCGATGGTTTACATTGGGATAAAGTCGATTTAGATAAGAAGCAAATCTACATAACTCAAAGCCTTGTAAAAGGGGAGATGACAGACGCAAAAACTGACGGCTCGAATCGAACTATTAAGCTGACCGATAGAGTTGTATCTGCACTGCAGCAACAAATGAAAGTAACAAAGCACCTAGGACCTTTTGTATTTTGTAAAAATAATGGTAAGCCATTCAATTATCAAACAATCAGTCGTGTTATTTGGGAGCCTATGCTGCAACGATTAAAGTTGAAATACAGAAACCCATATCAAACACGTCATACCTACGCTACGTTGTTACTGGCCGCTGGTGAATCGCCAGAATGGATTGCTCAGCAGATGGGCCATACCACCACAACGATGTTATTTCGTGTTTATTCACGTTATGTACCCAACTTAACTCGGCAAGATGGCAGTGCCTTTGATCGTTACGTAGAAACTCAAGGAGAAGATAATGCTTAGTGTCCATGATCATCCAATAGTACAACAGATTGATAGTCAAATATCGCAAAGTGAAGCTTACCTATCAAGCTTACAAGTAAAGCGTATTGTACTAACAAAATCGTTATTAAAATCTACCTATGAAGTTGCTCAGATTATTTGTCATAATTTATATATAAACCAAAACCAAAGAGATATTGCTTTGTTATATGGGTACGAATATTTAACAAACATTCAAATGGTTGAGCAATGGCTATTAGAGCAATTAGTAGAGTTAAATCAACCTCGTTTTGATTGTGGTATTAATGAGTTACAGAATCGTTTAGTGATGAGGCTTAATAGCTTAAAACAGGATTCCATCGGGTTATAGTTATAGTTATAGTTATAGTTAGAGATTAGGATAGCTGCTATATCACTATCCTAATAATTTTTATGCGATTACTGAAAAAGGACTGATCCCTAAATTGCGATGTTATATCATTTTAATTTTTATTTAAATAAGCATGTGGTGTTAGAGTTTCTCATTCTAGAAGTTTGTAAATAGTAATTATCAACAGGATGATTTAAATATTACTAGTATTTTTATCTTCAGTTAAAAGAGGGGGGGGTAATCTTCATCTGTTCTTCCTCTCAATAAATAGATACTTTACAATCATATTGTTGTTTTATATATAATTAGAGCTTTATTCGAGACATAAAACGGTCAATTCTAATATGCTTTAAATAGAACAGTCTTTTATCGCTGATTTTTTAAATATTTTTAATAAACAGTTACCTATTTTTCTTGCTTCTAGGTGGTGCTTGGTGGCAACTCAATGGTTTATGTTTTGCATTTTCCATTATATTTTCATCGACAAATTTGTAATAGCCTTCTTTCAAGAGCTCCCACCAACCATCAGAAACATCTGCACCATGCTTAATAACTATCTGTTCAATAGCATCTAAATTTATATGAGTTGCGTCATAAGCAATATCTAGTAGGGCATCTTTAATATCAATTGTGACTGAATCAATGCCAAATGCTGCATCTATTTCAGTTATAATTTTCGTTCGATTTAGTTCTGTTAATCCTATTAATTGAATTTTTCTGTGCACTAAATTAACTTCTGTTACGCCGGCTCGATGATCTAAATTACTCATGTTAACCCCCTCTTTTTTGATTTTTATTTGGAAAATAATGTAAATATGCCTACTTAGGATCCTTATCATTATGGTGATGCTTTCCATGCATAAAGAAATGCATTAAAGGGCATAATAAAAGAATCGAAAAAGGTAAATACTCGAAAAAATACTGGTTATGTTTAGTCAGTAAATAGTAAGTTACGCCTGCTATTGCCATTATAACCACCCAAGATTTAGGCGTTAATAAGAGTGCTTTAATATTATTTATCATAATTTTTACCTCAATATTTATTTGGCCAGCATTTTTTCAAAGTTCACATTTGCAATATCATTTAATTGCCCAGCATTTTTTCAAAGTTCACATTTGCAATATCATTTAATTGCCCAGCACTTTTTAAAAGTTAAGATTTGCAATATCAATTACTCAACGACTAGATAACCCTTGTACATTTGCATTGAGCAGTGAAATACATACTTGCCCTTTTCCATAGGGGGGAGTGAAATTTCAGTGGTTTTGTTTAACGGTAATTCATCACTAATTTCAAAATCAGGGAAAATTAACGTAGCCGCACATGGGCTTGGATCTTTACGAATAAATTTAATAACACTCGGTGTGTTAGCTTTTAGAATAATATTCGATGGTTGATAAACACCGTCCTGCACCATTATATTTACTTCATCACCGATATTATTTGCTAATTTTTTTTGCTTATTATTTGGGGAGTAAAGCCAAAACCACCAAACAATGAAAGCAATTAAAACGATGCCTACAAAGTTAATAATTAACATAATTTTCTCCTAATGATCTTGTGCTTTAAATAAACGTAAACGATTTGCATTACTCACTACCGTTAACGATGAAAGAGCCATTGCAGCACCCGCAATAACAGGGCTAAGTAATAATCCAAAGAATGGGAATAAAATTCCCGCTGCAAAAGGAACACCCGCGACGTTATAAATAAAAGCACCAAATAGATTTTGTTTAATATTGCTTAAGGTAGCTTTGCTCACTGCGATTGCATCAGCAAGGCCATGTAACGAGCCTCGCATTAATGTTATATCTGAGCTTTCTATCGCTACATCAGTTCCTGTACCAATTGCAAAACCAACATTTGCAAGGGCAAGTGCTGGAGCATCATTAATGCCATCACCAGTCATTCCTACTATTTCACCTTGAGCTTGTAATTCCGCTACTTTCTGTGATTTTTCTTCCGGTAGTACTTCAGCAAAAAATTCTGTAATACCTACTTTTTGTGCCACCGCTTTTGCCGTTGCTTGATTATCACCAGTGAGCATGATCACTCGAATACCATTTTTTTGTAAACGCTTGATAGCAGAAATTGAATCTTCTTTGATCGGATCGGAAACGGCGATAATCGCGGCTAGCTCACCATCAATAGCAAAAAACATCGGCGTTTTAGCTTCGCTTGCCATTTTTTGGCTAATATCAAGGCTTTCTTTATTGACATTAATACCTTGCTCACTCATTAGTTTGTAATTACCAAAAAATAAGCGTTTATCGAGCACAACACCTTCTACACCTTGGCCAGTAATGGCATTAAAATGTTCGACTTTATCTGTGCTTAACCCTTTTTCATTTGCCGACTCCACAATGGCTTGTGCTAATGGATGTTCAGAAGCAATTTCTAAACTTGCCACTAATTGTAATATCTGATCATCTACCATCGAATTAACACTGTGAACATCTGTAACTTTAGGTTTACCTAAGGTTATAGTGCCTGTTTTGTCCAAGACCATAGCTGTGATTTTTGAAGCACTCTGCAATGCTTCACCATTACGAATAAGCACACCTACTTCGGCTGCTTTTCCCACACCTACCATTACCGACATAGGCGTAGCAAGCCCTAACGCACATGGGCAGGCTATAATTAGTACTGTAGTTGCTGATACTACTGCAAAGGCAACACTTGGATCTGGGCCAAAGTTTAACCAGATTAAAGCACTGGTAATGGAAATAATCATAATGGTTGGCACAAAATAAGCGGAAATAATATCAGCTAAGCGTCCTATCGGGGGTTTAGAGTTTTGCGCCCGTTTGACCATATTAATTATTTGTGCGAGCGCTGTATCTTTACCAACACGTGTCGCCCGAAAAATAATAGATCCACTTTTATTAATGGTTCCGGCAACGATTTCATCACCTATTGATTTTTTTACCGGCATAGGCTCGCCCGTTAACATCGACTCGTCAATGGTTGTTTTGCCTTCGTCAACTTTGCCATCAACAGGAATGCGCTCACCTGGGCGCACGCGTACGAGATCATTTAATAACACTTGATCAATGTTAATATCAATATCTTTGCCATCACGAATAACGCGTGCCGTTTTCGGCTGTAAACCAATCAATCGTTGTATCGCTTCGCTAGTTCTGCCTCTCGCTTTAACTTCAAGCGCTAATCCTAAATTAATTAAACCGATGATCATTGCAGTCGCTTCAAAGTAGACATGTCGAGCCATCTCAGGTAACGCCAATGGGTAGATAACAACAACCATTGAATATAACCATGCAGTACCAGTTCCTAAGGCAATTAACGTATCCATATTCGCGTTATGATTAACAAAAGATCTCCATGCGCCGATATAAAAATGTTTACCTGCAAAATACATAACAGCGGCACAAACAAGGCCTATCAATAACCAAACTGCACGATCCATGGTTGAGTTGACTGTCATAGGCCCACCCATTAGGCCATATACCATTAATGGCACACCTAAACCTAAACCAAATTTCATTTGTGTCATGAGTTTCTGGTAATACTTTTGTTCTGCTTCCTCTTTTTCATCAAGTAGCTGTTCATCGCTAGCATTATCTGTACTTTTAGCGTTATAACCTGCGGATTGAACCGTTTTTATAATTATATCTTCTGAAACATCGCCAGTGACAGTTAGGGTTCGTAGCGCAAAATTCATTTGTGCTTGTTGAACATCAGGAAGGTCATTTAATGCTTTTTCTATCTTATTGACGCAACTTGCACAACTTGCCCCTTCTACAAGCAACTCTTGTGTTTGTACTTGGGAGGAGGCAGGACTCTTATCTTTTGATGATTTTTCCTGTGCAGGAAGGTTATTGTTCACTGTATCCTGTTGCGAGGGGGGAGTCGTTTTATAGCCTTTTTGTTCAATTAAAATCACAACGGATTTTAATGTTGCATCATAATCTGAACTGTCTTCAATGACAATTTCTGCACTTTCCGATGCAAAATCTACCTTTGCATTCACCTTTGTTATTGCATTTAGTTCTGTTTGTAATTTACTTGCACAACCTTTGCAGGCCATACCATAAATAGGCAGTTTGAGACTTGTAGGTAAAGACATGCTTGCTCCTTATTTCAGTTTGGACAGTGACTTTATTAAGAAGCTTAATCCTTACCCTTGAGGCAAGGTCAAGCTGATCCTGTAATAATTAGTGAACTCCATTTTTCAAAAATAATTTACATCTTTAATTAAGGCTTATTTATTATTTTAGGCTGAAACCCGTTATATCTTCACCTTTATGCCTAGAACCTGTTCACCTCACTACTTGCTGATTTTTGCATCTTGAATGATAACGGGTATATCAGGTGTATAGCATTGTTCTCTATCTTAAAAACCAAGTCAAAAATTGTAAATCAGACCTTATAATATGCTATTAATCTGAAAAACTAACAATATGACAAAATTGTAATGTTGTTGTCATGTTTTAGAAAGATGCTGTGGGGTAAGTTAGCATTCAGATAGGCTTGATGAAGATGTTATTTATTTTAATTACGTTGATTAAACACTGTCTAGGTTTTTGATAGCGCTATGCTGAAGAGGTTTTTGGGCGCGTAATGTTTATTATCCTGTATTATTAAATGGTCTTAAAATGTAACTTGAAATTGATAAATAAACCACTGGAAAATATTTATAAACAAAAGAGTACCAAAAAAGTACTATATAAAGCTTGACGTTACCACTAGGGAATAGGCTAGTATATATTTGTCCACTTAACGATAGACGGAACTATGAAACGATTTTTTACTTTAATTTTAATGCTGGTAACAATGTTCACTTTCACTCAGAAAGCAGCGGCGTTTGTGCATCTATTCGAGAGTAAAACGGATTCGATGGTTGACTGCAAAATGTCTATGGACTTAAGTGAATCAAGCATGGAAATGAGTAAAATCGATTGCGGTGGCAATGAAAGATCTCATACTATGAAATGCCAAAGTGATTGTGACTTTATGACGATGGTGACTGTGCTTTATTTTATATCGCATGAAAATACTGTTAATCAGCCTCTGTCACAACTTTCTTACAAAACTAGTATTACCGGTTCCCCTTATTACTTTTCTGAATCTTTATATAGACCACCTCTTTTAAATTAATTTTCTATTTAGTTTTAGCTTAAATAATATTTGATTTATAGGCTTTTTATATGGCTATCTATCAATAAAATTAATTTATTTTATCCCGCTCTTGTATTAAAAACTAAATGCTGTTTTTTAAAAAACTGCATTGGTTATTTATAGGAGTACGAATAAAGGAAAGTGATTATGAAAATCACCCGGTCTGTTTTATCTGCTATAAATATTACTGTCAAGTTGGTGTTTAACAGCCTGTTTAGCATGATGTTTTTGCTTAGTTTTAATCTTTTTGCAGAGGGGATCACGCTCAATGACGCAGAGCAGTTAGCGATTAAATCTGACCCTGCGCAAGCAATATATCAAGCACAACAAGCCAGTTTGATTGCACAAGGTATTGCAGGTTCAACACTCGCAGATCCCATGATAAAACTAGGTGTAGCTAACATGCCTACCAATAGTTTTAAATTAGACCAAGAGGCAATGACGCAACTGACCTTTGGGCTTTCACAACAATTTAGCCGTGGTTCACAACTTGAATTAACTCAGAAAGGTTTTAATCAACAATCAGAAATTTCGGTTTATCAAGGTTTAGATCGTCAGTTAAACGTTAAAAAAACCGTGCGGGAGCTTTGGTTTGACATTCTTTTTATTGATAAATCGTTACAGATAGTAAAAGAAAATAAAAGATTATTTTCAGGGTTTTATCGAGATTTAGAATCTAAATATTCTTTAGGGTTAGCAGAGAATGAAGACTTGGTGCTGGCAGAGATCGAGATCAATAAATTTGATGAAAAGCTTGCTGCATTAAGTCAAAGATCGCTTAATTATCGTAGTTTGTTAAGCGAGTATATCGGTGAATACGCCTATCAACCACTGCCAACAGAACTTCCAAAATGGTCTGAAACAATATTTTATGTCAATACACTTAATGCAACCAATAATGAACATTACAGGTTACTTTCTCAGCACCCAATAGCAAAAATGTTAGCGCAAAGTGTTTTAGTGGCAGATAACAGTATCGAGTTTGCTGAGCAGGCCTACAAGCCTAGTTTTAAGGTCGAAGTGGGCTATGGGCATAGGTTAAGTGAAACCGACATGGGAGCTCGAAGAGCTGATCTTTTAAGTGGTTTTGTGTCGATGGATATTCCTCTGTTTACCGATAAACGCCAAGATCAAACGCTTATTTCAGCACAACATAATAAAGGGCAAAAACAAGCTGAATACCGCTTATTATTACGCCGACTTAATGCGTTATTAAATGCTGAAATTAGTAATTACCAGCAACTTGAAGAGCGTATAAGCCGTTATCAAGACAGTTTGTTGAAACAGGCAAAATTGCATACCAAGCTGCTAGAGCAAAGTTACCAATCTAATACTCGTCCTTTCCAAGAGGTTATTGATGCCTACATCCATGAACAGAACCTCTCTTTAGAATATCAACAGTTGTATTTCGACGGACTCAAAAGTCTCTCTAACATTCGTTATTTTCAGGCTCTTTAATAGGAAATTATTATGCGTTATTTATTAGTTTTAATCGTGGGTTTAGTGGTGGGATTTTTTGCCACTTATAATGAACAACTCAACAGTTTATTTGCACAAAAAAATATGTCATCAGAGCCTGAAATCTTATATTGGGTTGCGCCAATGGATGCAAATTATCGTCGTGATAAAGCCGGGAAATCACCAATGGGTATGGATTTAGTACCTGTTTATGCTGAAGCAAAAAAGGCAGAGCCAAAAATTTTGTACTGGGTCGCGCCAATGGATGCTAATTATCAGCGAGACAAACCAGGTAAATCACCAATGGGCATGGAGTTAGTGCCAGTTTATGAAGAGGTCGGTGGACAGTCAGAAGTGGGGCTAGTTACTATCTCTGCCGCAGTAGAAAATAACTTAGGTGTACGTACTGGTCTGGTTGTGAAAGATGAATTTAACATGCCCATTAATACGTTAGGCATAGTGCAAGCCAATGATGATGCGATTTGGCAAATCAATAGTCGTGTATCGGGTTGGATTGAAAAGCTCTATGTGAGATCTGTCGGTATTGAAGTTAAAAAAGGGCAACCCTTATTTGAGCTTTATTCGCCAGAGTTAGTGAAAGCACAGGAATCATTATTTAATGCCATTAACCTAAATCGTAGGGCGTTAATTAATTCATCAAAATCCCGTTTAGCCGTATTAGGGGTAAGTAATGAACAAATTAAAAAGATAATGAGCAGTAGAAAAGTATTACAAAATATCACTATTTTTGCACCGCAAAAAGGGACCATTTCAGAGCTTAAATTAAATGAAGGTGGATTTATTTCTCCTGCGACTCAAGTTATTACCGCAGTTAATTTAGATACGGTTTGGGTGGATGTTGAAGTATTTGCAGGACAAGTTTCATTGGTTAAAGTGGGTGATGCGGCCTCGATGAGCTTAGATTATTTTCCGGGACAACAATGGGATGGAAAGATCAACTTTATCTACCCTGAAATGAACGCAAGCAACCGTACTTTGCGTGTTCGAGTGCAATTCGATAACCCAACGGCACAATTAAAACCTAATATGTTTGCCAGTATTATTTTAACCCCAGAAATGAATAAAAGCAGACTACAAATTCCTCGCGAAGCGGTGATTTATGCGGGTAACATGAATCGAGTTGTATTAGCGAAGGGCAATGGTCAGTTTAAGTCTGTGATTGTGAAACTAGGTCTGGAAAATAAGACATCAGTGGAAGTTTTATCAGGTTTAAGTGAAGGCCAAAAAATTGTGACTTCAGCTCAATTTTTATTAGACTCTGAGTCCAGTATCAGTGCTGATTTTGAGCGTATGTTAGAAATAGACAAAGAAAACGAATCTGACTCAAATGTTAAAGGTGATGACTTGGACTGGTTAGATTTGGGTGCTGATTTTAATCAAGGTTTGTCACCAAAACCGTATTTAGAGATAGTGGCTAAAGAGGTGACGCTATGATTGCTCATATAATTAATTGGTCAATCAAAAACCGTATCATGGTTTTGTTGATCACCTTCGCTATTGTTGCCTATGGGGTATTTTCTATTCAGAAAACACCTATCGACGCTATTCCGGATCTTTCTGATGTACAAGTTATTGTTAAAACTAGTTATCCAGGACAAGCGCCACAAGTAGTTGAAGATCAGGTCACTTACCCGTTAACTACTGCAATGTTATCGGTGCCAGGGGCAAAAACAGTACGCGGTTACTCATTTTTTGGTGACTCTTACGTGTATATCATTTTTGATGATAATACTGATATGTACTGGGCCCGTTCACGGGTGCTGGAATACCTTTCACAAGTTGCCCCTGATTTACCAAAAGAGGCTCGCTCAGCTCTTGGTCCTGATGCAACGGGGGTAGGTTGGATATTTAGTTATGCACTGGTTGATAGAAGTGGGCAGCATGATTTAAGCGAACTGCGTAGTTTACAAGATTGGTTTTTAAAATTTGAGCTACAGACAGTTGCAGGTGTATCCGAAGTAGCAACCGTTGGTGGTATGGTCAAACAGTACCAAGTACGTGTTGATCCTAATAAACTACGTGCTTATAACATACCTTTAAACAGCATCAGCAAGGCAATCCAAAACGCTAACCAAGAAAGTGGCGCAAGTGTTATCGAGATGGGCGAAGCTGAGTATATGGTCCGTACTTCGGGTTATATCTCATCGATTGAGGATCTCAAATCTATACCGCTACAAGTGAATAGCCAGGGGACGCCTCTATTATTAGGTGATATTGCAGAAATAAATCTTGGTCCACAAATGCGCCGTGGTATTACTGAACTTAATGGTGAAGGAGAAGTGGTCAGTGGCGTGGTTGTGATGCGGTTTGGTGACAATGCTCAGGGGGTGATCACTGCGGTTAAGGATAAACTCAATGAGTTGCAAAAAAGCTTGCCGGATGGTGTGGAAATTGTTCCCACTTATGACCGTTCTGAGTTGATTAACAGCGCTGTAGATAACCTTTACCTTAAATTACTCGAAGAGTTTATTGTAGTGGTATTAGTTTGCGCCGCTTTCTTATTTCATTTCCGTTCATCTTTAGTGGTGTTATTGAGTCTACCCGTTGGGATCTTTGTCGCCTTTATTATCATGTCATGGCAAGGTATTAACGCCAATATCATGTCACTCGGTGGTATTGCTATCGCTATTGGTGCGATGGTAGATGGTGCCATTGTGATGATCGAAAATGTCCATAAGCATATGGAAAAAACGGAGCTGACGGATGAGAATCGCTGGCAGGTGATCAGCAAAGCCACACTTGAAGTTGGCCCTGCTCTATTTTTCTCATTATTGATTATCACTTTTAGTTTCTTACCTGTTTTTGCCTTAGAAGGGCAGTCGGGCAAGATGTTCTCACCCTTAGCATTCACTAAAACCTATGCGATGGCGGCATCGGCAGGTTTAGCAATTACCTTAATCCCTGTATTAATGGGATATTTTATCCGCGGTAAAATAATACCTGAGCATAAAAACCCATTAAACCGTTTTTTGGTGGCCTTATACAGACCTGTATTAGCCCTTAGTTTACGCTTTCCAATATTGACGATCTGTTTTGCATTAGTGGTGTTAGTCGTTGGATTCTATCCTGTGAGTAAAATCGGTAGTGAGTTTATCCCACCTTTAGATGAAGGTGATCTTATGTATATGCCAACTACTTACCCAGGTATTTCAATCGGTAAAGCCCGTGAGTTATTGCAGCAAACTAATAAGCTAATTAAAACACAACCGGAAGTTAAAACGGTATGGGGAAAAATTGGCCGCGCTGAAACAGCAACGGATCCGGCGCCACTGACCATGATTGAAACGACTATTCAATTTAAACCTAAAGCGGAATGGCGAGCTGGCATGACTAAAAAAATGCTGACGGACGAGCTTGATAGTTTAATTCAGTTCCCAGGGGTAACAAATGCTTGGGTTATGCCGATTAAAACGCGTATTGATATGTTAGCAACCGGCATTAAAACACCGATTGGTATCAAAATAGCGGGTGCAGATTTAAATGAAATTGAAAAAATTGGTAAGCAAATTGAAGTTATATTAAAAGATGTTAAAGGTACGGCTTCTGTTTATGCAGAACGAGTCACTGGTGGTCGTTATGTCAAAGTGGATATTAACCGTGAAAAAGCTGGACGTTATGGACTCAATATTGCCGAAATACAAGAGCTCGTTGCGGTTGCTATTGGCGGTAAAAATATTACTGAAACCATCGAAGGTTTAGAACGATACCCGGTGAACTTGCGTTATCCGAATGATTATCGCGATTCAGTGACGGCGCTGAAAAGTTTGCCAATTGTCACACCAAGTAAAATGAATATCAGTTTAAGCGATGTTGCCAATGTTTATATCGAAGCAGGGGCTCCGCTGATAAAAACAGAAAATGCGCGTCTTAATGGTTGGATATATGTTGATATTGAAGGCGTTGATCTAGGCTCGTATGTCAAAGATGCACAGCAGATTGTTAATGAGCAACTAAATTTACCTGGTGGGTATTCACTAGTGTGGTCTGGGCAATATGAATATATGGAAAAAGCCAATGCACGTTTGGCAAAAGTGATCCCCGTGACCCTTGCCATTATCGTTATTCTGCTCTATTTAGCCTTCCGCCGAGTCGGTGAAGTTTTGTTGATTTTATCGACACTACCGTTTGCGTTAATGGGCGGAATTTGGTTGATGTTTATGCTTGATTTCCACTTCTCTGTCGCCGTTGGTGTTGGTTTTATTGCGCTTGCTGGTGTGTCGATAGAAATTGGAGTCATTATGCTCTTGTATTTAAACCAATCATTAGAAGCAAAAAAACAGCTACGTCTTACGGATTTTAATCTCAATGATTTAAAAGAAGCGGTAACGGAAGGCGCAGGTTTACGAGTACGTCCCGTGATGATGACAGTTGCTGTTGTTGTGATGGGGTTAGTGCCTATTATGTACGGAGACGGCACAGGCTCAGAAGTTATGCAGCGTATTGCTGCTCCTATGATTGGGGGCATGGTTAGTGCTGTTATTTTGACTTTGATTATCTTGCCTGCGGCTTATTTTGAATGGAAAAAAATAAGCCTACGCAAACAGTTAAATAAAGACTAAGTGATCAACTCAAAATCGCCCTTAACAGATTTTAAGGGCATTTAATTTAAATTAAAAACGATTTAATTAAACAAGTAAGGAAATAAAAATGAATATTAAAAAAAGTAAA
Source organism: Psychromonas arctica DSM 14288 (assembly GCF_000482725.1). Lineage (GTDB taxonomy): Bacteria > Pseudomonadota > Gammaproteobacteria > Enterobacterales > Psychromonadaceae > Psychromonas > Psychromonas arctica. The sequence goes on along the minus strand of NZ_KI519477.1, from coordinate 13,123 downwards.
ATCGCATTAGCACTCGGTACATTGATTTTTTTAGCCGCGCCACTTTCAAGTGCGTTTGCCAATCAAAATAACTGTCAAATGGGCGGGACGATGGCATCCATAAAAAGTGAATTACGTGGTTATGTACAAGGTGTTAAAGGTGATGATGTAAAGAAGATGCAGCAACATATGAATGCGTTATTACAACTAAGTGAAAAAGCGACTCAAGTAACACCTGCCATGGATCATTCTAAAATGGACATGAAAGAGATGACGGGTATGGATCATTCTAAAATGGACATGAAAGAGATGGCGGGTATGGATCATTCTAAAATGGACATGAAAGAGATGGCGGGTATGGATCATTCTAAAATGGATATGAAAGAGATGGCCGATATGGATCATTCTAAAATGGATATGAAAGAGATGGCCGGTATGGATCATTCTAAAATGGATATGAATGAGATGGCTACAATGCAAAACATGGAAGGAATGAGCAATGAGCAACACCAACATATGATGTATATGCACAACATGACCGAACTTAATGACATGTTTAAGCAGCTATCTAAAACACAAGAAAAAAATGAAATTAAGGTGATTTTGGGCAAAATTAAAGATCACAGTGAAAAGAACCAAATGTTTAAAAAAGAATGTAATTAAGCAGTTAAGGTTTGTTCAACATTGGCTATCAAGCCAGTGTTGATAAAGGATGTCAGTATTCGCCATAACATGGGGGATGACAGGCCTCTACCCACTATTTTTAACAATAAGTATTTTATTATTGATGTTTATTAATACTATTTAAGGAGTTTTATGATGAAGCTAACGACTAAAATATTAGCAATTACTTTAACCATGGCTAGTTTTTCTGTTTTGGCAAAAACAAGAATTGAATTATATAAATCACCAACTTGTGGGTGCTGTAAAGAGTGGGCCGCGATAATGGAAGACAAAGGTTATACAGTAAATGTACATCATCAAGATAACTGGTCAAATATTAAACAAAATTTTGGAATGCCCCCTCAATTACAGTCTTGTCACAGTGCAGTGATTGACGGTTATTTAATTGAAGGGCACGTTCCAGAGTCTGATATAGCACGCTTGCTTAAAGAGAGCCCTGTTAATATATCAGGACTTGCAGTCCCAGGCATGCCACAGCTCTCTCCAGGCATGGCAAGAGCAGGGGTTAAGTATGAAAACTTTAAAGTGGTGTCTTTTTCTAAAGATGGCTTGGCTTTATATAACCAATATTAAGCCCTTCTAAGCGAATATTTCGAATGGCCTTTTAACTTAAATTCATTGCTTAGGGAGTCAGTACAGGGAAATGATGCAGCTATGCACGTTAACAATAACAATAACAATACCAAAAACAATAAGTTCTTAGATTAAGATCTGACTTAAACCTAAAGATAAGAGAGATAAAATGAAAATTTTAAAAAATGTAGCAATATTCAGCTTGGTTTTATTAAGTCATTTAGTAAGTGCACATTCAGGCCTTAAAAATTCAATGCCTGCAAATGGTGCTACGTTGAATCAACTTCCTGAAAGTGTGGAACTTGAATTTACTATGCCAGTAAAATTGGTCAAATTGAAAGTTATAGAGCAACCTGGAAAACTAGTTAAAGTCACGAGTGCACCAAGTAAAGAATTTAAAAGTAACTTTAGTATTGAATTACCGGCGCTTGAGACGGGTAAATATAAAGTGATATGGGTCACGATGGGTAAAGATGCTCATAAAATGAAAGGCGAGTTCACCTTCTTAATTGAAACCTCGAATATGGGCAACATGACACATACCTCTGATATGGAAAAGATGCCAGTTAATGCTGATGGGCATAACCATCAACATAATTAATTGAGGTCTTTATGATTGAATTAACTATTTGGGACTATAGTAATATAGTCTCTAAGCTATTCATTTATATTGGAGTCGCTACTGCAATCGGTGGTCCTTTTATGGCTTTTTTAATAAATTCCTCCGTTAATAACAAGTCAATTCTTCATTATATTGTCATAAGCTGCGTTGTAGGTTTTATGGCGGTCATTGTGAACTTTTTCATTCAGGTTGGGACTTTTTCTGAGGCTGGTGTCTCAGGTATGTTTGATACTGATATGGTTAGTTTTCTTTGGCAAAGCGCTGTTGGTGAATCAGTTGTATGGCGTTTGATCGCATTTACTACATTAGGTGTGGCATTATTTTTTGGTCACTTTAATGTAAAGTATGAAACGTTTAGTGTAAAACATGCAATATTCACATTATTCTATGTTGTTACGATCCTGTTCTTTGCATATTCATTTACTTTTGTTGGTCATAGTGCCGATATCGGTAGTGTCGCAAAATGGTTGATAGGGTTTCATATTATGACCATGGCTTGGTGGGTCGGTGCGCTATATCCTTTATGGCTTAGTTGTAAATTATTGCAACCCCCTGCACTGTATAAGTTAATGTGCTTGTTTGGCCAAATAGCAATGGTTATGGTGGGGTTATTAATCGTTTGTGGTATTAGTTTGTTGTATTTAGTTTTTGATAGTCCAGTTGAGTTGTTGACGGCGCAATATGGTCAGGCAATACTACTAAAACTTGTATTTGTGGTTTGTATTTTATTGATTGCTGCTTACCATAAATATCATCTTGTAGAAGAAGTGCAAGAAGAGAAAGTTTGTCACAAGTTACAAAGCTCAATCAAAAATGAAATTATAATTGCATTGATAATTTTAACGGTTACCGCTGTACTGTCATCTGCTTTAGGGCCCATTAGCTTAGCTTAAATGACAACAAAAAATGTCGTTTGCTAAGTTGTCGAATTAGTCGAATAGTAGACTGAAAGTTATTGTTGAGGCTTATTATATTAATAAGCCTCTCCTCAGTCTGATTGCTAGGCGATAGTTTTGCTTAGTTTCTTGTGTAAATTTTATTATATATACCCGTTACCAATCAAGATGCATTATTTAGTCGCTAACTCGGACATCAAGGCAAGGCGTAACATGATGACTTTTCGAGCGGTTAACTGCGTTAATGCTCTATCGGTGGGTGTAAAACAAGTATTGCCCTTAAATGGCTAGCACTTATCGAATGTTACAACGCCACCTTAATGACAGATAAGTATTTTCGAGTTGGCGACCCCCAAGGCAAGTCTTGAGGCAAACATCTTCGTTCCTCGTTATTAATGGGCATAAAGTCTCAATTTAACCAGCTAGATTTTCAACGTTACCTAGAATCTGCTCACCTTCTGGATTGCTGATTTTTGCATCTTGAATGATGACGGGTATGTATGACAACAATGTACAACAACAATGTACAACAATGGACAAAGGGGATTGAACGTAAGCGTCTAGCGAACCACACCTACATTTTAATATTCCATGGCAACAAGCTATCGATATCGGGCTCTGGTTTGCACAGTTCATCAAGGCAAGCATTGACGTAATCAAATGGGATCAGACCATTTGCCTTGGCGGTTTCTACAATACTGTAAAGTGTCGCACTAGCATGGGCACCATTGGTCGTTTGGCTAAATAACCAATTCTTTCGTCCTATCACAAACGGTTTTACTGCTCGCTCTGCCCGATTGTTATCAATACTTAATCGACCATCGTCTAGGTAGCGTATCAGCTTGTGCCATTGATTGGCTAGGTAGTTAGCGGCTTCTATTAGCTTGCTGTTACCGACTAATTGTCGCTGATTCTGTTCAAGCCATGTGTTTAGCTTATTAAGAATAGGCAAACTATCTGCTTGCCTTGCTGTGTATTTTTCATCGATACTTTTATCTTTAATACGGGATTCAATGCCATACAGTTTCTGGATGAGACTCAATACTACATCGGCTTTACCTGCTTTATTTTTGCCTTGTAGCTTTTTCGCGTCAATGAACTTGCGTCTAGCATGCGCCCAACAACCTACGAGGGTAGCCTGTGTTTTACCATAAGCTTGATAGCCATCAACATGCAAGTAGCCTCGATAACCATCAAGATAATCGACCACGCAGGTGGCTGCGCGACTATTGTGGAAGTCGTAAAGTACGATATTAGGGATAGAATGATTCGGGACTGGTGAGTCTTGCCCTGAGCAATAGACCCACATGTAACTATTCACTTTATCAGATTTGACCACTTTTAATGGCGTTTCATCGGCAAACAGCGTGGGCTGCTTTAGCAGCTCGTCTTTCAGTCTTTCAACTAATGGTACGAAGCGGGTGGCTGATTTGTCTATCCAACTGCTCATGGTTTGGCGACTGAGCTCGATACCGTATTGCTTGAACATCGCTTCTTGGCGATAAAGCGGTAAACCATATTGGTATTTACTAGTAATAAGTTGAGCTAACAAACTCGCTGTTGCTATCCCTTTATTTATCGGCATCGCGGGCATGGCTGCTTGTTTAATCGGTGTATGAGTCGACGATTTATCACAGTGACGACAGGCGTATTTAGGACGAATATGCTCAATCACTTTAATTTGAGCGGGGATAAACTCAAGCTTTTCTGACTTATCCTCACCCATTTTATGTAGCTCACCGCCACAGCAA
>NZ_KI519477.1:0-8608 GCF_000482725.1 Psychromonas arctica DSM 14288 | reverse complement strand
AAGCCTCACTTCATGGCCTAATTTTTCGATTCGTCTACCCCATGGATTAGAGCTGTAACAAGCTTCCATCACCACTAGAGAAGGTTCAAACTGTCTTAATTCATGAATTAGCTCTGAACGCTTAACTTTCTTGTTAAAGAGTACTTGGCGCATTTCATCTAATGCACAAATTTGGAAAATATTCTTTGCTAGGTCGATGCTAATTACGCTACATTTCATATTGGTCACTCCATTTGTTAGATTGATTTGCTGAACACTTATCCAATCTTGGCACATTTTGATGCCTTCGTGGAGTGACCATCTCAGCACCCGACGGTACAAGGTCCTAAAGTAGACTCAGCTAGCTGCTAACATGTTTTTCTTAAATACAGTTTATGTCCAATCTTTCCTTAATAGATGTGATTACTTGTGCGCGTAAATATCAGAGAGCCTGAGTTAGCTACTCAATGAGAGCTCGTGCATAAGTGAGCGCTTTATTCTTAGTTACTAGTTTTATCATTGACACAGGGGAGTCCACATAAGTTGCTCCCTTTACAAAACTTTTAACGCAGAAATCGCTTGTTTTAACCAGTAGGATTGATCAGTTACTTAGTGGAATTGGTATAACCATTAAATAACTATCATATGTTCAGTTAATCGCGTTTTCTACCTATCCGAGTTATGCACTTGTTTTTTAAGTCTAAGTAACATGGGTATATCATCAGATAGTGTTTTTATTTGCTGTGTTCTCAGCCAAAATATTGGATAATATGGCAATGATATATTATTGATGGAGAAAATGTGATGGGTAAAAAAATGACCATGGCGGAGATTTCAAAAAAACTTGGGATCTCAACAATGACCGTGTCACGTTACTTTAATGACGGTTATGTCTCGGCTGAGAATCGCCTTAAGATTGATGCTATCGTCAAAGAAAGTCATTATACCCCTAATATATTTGCTCGCTCAATTCGTAGCCAATCTAATATTATTGGTTTCGTTGCCCCTCGAATTGAATCATATACAACGAGTTTAGTGATTAAAGGGGCACTGGCTGCGGCGAATGAATCACAAGTCCGAATGCTGTTTCATGCCACAGGGTTTAGCCATGAGTCAGAATGCCAAGCCGTTAGAGAGTTTAATGGCTTAAATGCATTGGGCACTATTATTATTGCTTCAAAGCGCAGTGTCGAAGAGCCTTTTTATCAAACCTTAGATAATGTGTTATTTATTGGCAAAAACACCCCCCATCATTGCTGTTTATATTACCCTGAACAAGCCGCGATTAAAGCGTTAGTCTCACAAACCATCACTCAGTTAAAACAGCAGCAGGCACCGCTCGAAGCCATACATTATGTTTATGATGACCGCATGCTATCAAGCCGTACTAAATTGATGCAAGAAACCATTACTGACACGATACCAGAGCTGAATTTTTCGTTGCAAGCATTGGCTGATTCGGAGCAAAAAATCGGATACCAAGAAATTCAATTACAGCCCAATAATGTCTATTTTTGTGCCACCGATAATATTGCCATTCGTTTATATCGCCGCGCCAAAGAACAGCAATTAAAAATTGGTCATAACCTATGGATTATAGGCATAGGGGATTATGACTACAGTGATTTATTAGTACCAAGTCTTAGTACCGTTGCTTTTAATTATTATCAAGTGGGCTACCAAGCCGTTAAAAAATTGATTAAGCGTGATTTCAGTTCAGCTGAAGGCCAATTCGATATAAAAATCAGAGAAAGCTCACAGTTTATTTAAAAACGTATTGCATCTAATTAAATTCAATTTCATCATATGTGTTAACGATAACACATTCAAGATTGAATAGATGAAACACACCAATAATATTCACTTAAAACCACTTGCGTGGTGGAAAAAAGCGACTGCTTACCAAATTTATCCCCGTAGTTTTTATGATACAAACCAAGATGGTATTGGTGATATTGAGGGGATTATTGCCAAGCTGGATTACCTTGCTGATTTGGGTATTGATTTATTATGGATTTGTCCATTTTATGAATCACCGAATGATGATAACGGTTACGATATTAGTGACTATCAAGCAATTCATCCTGACTTTGGAACCCTTGAGGATGTCGACCGATTAATCAGTGCCGCTCATGATCGTGGCATTCGTATTATTATGGATTTAGTGATCAACCACACTAGCGATGAGCATCCATGGTTCATTGAATCTCGTAAAAGTAAAGATAGTCCTAAACGTGATTGGTATATTTGGCGTGATGGTTGTGAGCCTACAGCTGAAAAGCCGACTCGCGATCCAAATAACTGGGAAAGTATTTTTCATGGTAGTGCATGGGAGTATGATGCCAAAACTGCACAATATTACCTGCACCTATTTTCTAAAAAGCAGCCCGATCTTAATTGGGAAAACCCTGAGGTTAAACAAGCATTATTTAACATGATTCATTGGTGGTTGGCTCGTGGTATTGATGGTTTCCGTGTGGATGCTATTAGCCATATTCAGAAACAAGCAGGTTTACCTTCTTTACCCAATCCAAAGGGTGAAAATTATGTTTCTTCATTTGACTATCACATGAATGTTGAAGGTATTGATAAGCCTCTCTATGAGCTAAGAGAACAGGCATTTTCACCCTTTGATATTGTTACCGTTGGTGAGGCAAACGGGGTCGCTGCAGAAAACGCATTAACTTGGGTTGCCGAAGCCAACGAACATGATCAAGGCGGTGTTTTTAATATGATTTTTCAGTTTGAACACATGAAATTATGGTCGGAAGAGCAAAGTCGCGAGCGTTTTGATTTAGTGGGATTTAAACAAATTTTATCGCATTGGCAAAATGCATTAGAAAGTAAAGGCTGGAACGCACTTTATCTAGAGAATCACGATCAAGCCCGTAGTATTGATACCTTTGCTCATCCTGATTATTGGTATGGCAGTGCTACCGCTTTAGCAAGTTGTTATTTTTTAATGAAAGGCACCCCGTTTATTTATCAGGGCCAAGAGATCGGCATGGTAAATCGTCAGTTTACATCTCTTAACGACTTTAATGATGTGTCTGCTAGAAATTTAATTCAAAAGTTAAAGCAACAAGGACAAACCGACGACAATATCTTGGCGTTGTTAAATCAAGTATCCCGTGATCATAGTCGTTTACCAATGCAATGGAATGACCACGCTTTTGCTGGTTTTTCTGAGGTGCCGCCTTGGTTTGCTGTGAATCCAAATTACACCGATATCAATGTTGAACAACAACAGCAAGATCCAAACTCGATTTTGAATTTTTATAAGCAGTTAATTGCTCTGCGTAAATCAAATGAAAGTTTGGTGGTTGGTCGTTATCAATTGCTGCTGCCTGACGATCCTAATATCTATGCTTATCAACGCATTGCTCAAGATATGACATGGACCATTATTACCAATTTAAATGCACAAGAGAGCATCGTTAATATCGACACTGCACAATTAGGAGCGTTAATGCTTGATAACCAAACTATCAATAATGAACACATTCGGTCGGATTTTATAACCACGCAAATAGCCCCCGCTTATGCAGCGTATATATTTGTAAGAAAACATTAAATTATATTTATGGCAGGGCGTTGATGACGTTTACCTGCATTTCAACCAAGGAATTAGTTATGAGTAAATTACTATCATTTGATTTTTGGCAAAGATTTGGAAAATCACTTATCGTTGTTATCGCGGTGATGCCAGCAGCCGGTATTATGATTTCATTAGGTAAAGTCGTCGCAATGTATGCTGGTGGGTTCGGTGCTATTGAAACACTAGGCCATATTATGGAAAATATTGGTTGGGGAATTATTGTTAACCTGCACCTGTTATTTGCTGTCGCTATTGGTGGTTCGTGGGCAAAAGAGCGTGCGGGAGGTGCATTTGCTGCGCTCATTGCTTTCATATTAATTAACCGTATCACCGGGGTTATATTGGGCGTAAATAACGATATGCTGAGTGATCCTCATGCGATTGTGATGAGTTTATTTGGAACTGAGCTGCCTGTCTCTCAATTTTTTACTAATATTTTAGGCGCTCCTGCGCTAAATATGGGTGTTTTTATCGGCATTATGTCCGGCTATTTAGGTGCCAACTTATATAACCGTTACTATGATTTCTCTCGGTTACCTGAGGCATTAGCATTTTTTAACGGTAAGCGTTTTGTGCCTTTTATGGTTATTTTCTATTCGGTGATCATTGCACTTGGTTTATCGATAGTATGGCCTTTAATTCAAGGTGCACTCAATGATTTTGGTCAATGGATTGCAACATCTAAAGACAGTGCGCCCATCACAGCTCCTTTCTTGTATGGTACGTTAGAGCGTTTATTACTGCCGTTTGGTTTACATCACACCTTAACAATTCCAATGAATTACACAGAGTTGGGTGGTTCTTATGAGCTTTTGACTGGGGCTAGTGCGGGTTCAAGTGTTTATGGTCAAGATCCATTATGGCTTGCTTGGATAAGTGATTTGAATAATCTTAAATTAACCGATCCGGCAACTTACCAGCATTTATTGGATACTGTGCATCCAGCACGTTTTAAAGCGGGGCAGGTAATTATAGCAGCGTCATCATTGATTGGGATTGGGCTTGCGATGTATCACTGTGTTGATAATGATAAACGTAAGCAATATAAACCGATGTTTTTATCCGCTGGTCTTGCGGTGTTATTAACGGGCGTGACTGAACCTATTGAATTCATGTTTATGTTCATTGCTCCCGTTTTGTATGTTGCACACGCGGTGTTAACAGGCATTGCATTTGCATTGGTGGATGTTATGGATCTACGAGTACATGCCTTTGGTTTGATTGAATTACTCACTCGTATACCAATGATGATTTCAGCGGGCATAGGAGGTGATTTAATTCGTTTCGCGTTGGTGTGTATTGTTTTCTTTGTCGTTAACTATGCGCTGTTCCGTTTGCTCATTGTGAAGTTTCATTTACCAACACCAGGGCGTAAGGGTAACTATCTAGATGAAAATGCAGAAGCTATGTCGCAAGATGACAAGCTTGACATTATTATTCAAAATTTAGGGGGGCGTGGCAATATTACTGAGATTGATGCTTGTATGACTCGCTTGCGTATTACGGTTAATGATCCGCTATTGGTTGCTGAATACTCGTTATGGAAATCCACGGGAGCACTTGGATTAGTGGTTAAAGAACAGGGTGTACAAGCTATTTATGGTCCTGGAGTGGATGTGATTAAATCTAGGTTACTTGCTAAGTTTTCAGAGCAACCTGCGTAATTCATTCTCTATATTAGTTGTGAACAACAAGCGAACAATATCGATAAACGCAGCCTTGAAGCTGCGTTTCTATCTCAGTACATTAAATAAGCGAATAATAAATGAAGTTATTGACGCTAAATACCCATAGTTGGCAAGAAGATAAACAGTTAGAAAAGTTGGATATAGTAGCGCAAGCCATTATTGAACAAGGGTGCGATGTGATTGCATTACAAGAGGTTAATCAATGCCAAGATAGTCCGGTCGTTGATGCCAGTATATTGAGTAATCATCCCGTGTTAGCTGATAACTATGGTTATTTATTACAGAAAAAACTGGCAGAACACGGTCATCACTACCAACTTACGTGGGATTTTGTTCACCAAAGTTATGAAGTATATCAAGAGGGGGTAGCATTTTTGACACGATTGCCCATTGTTGAACATGAGGTCATTGACTTAAGTGATAACTATGATGTGAACTTTTGGAAACATCGACGAGCAGTGCGTATTAAAGTCGCTTTTCAACAAGGTGAGTTCGATTTTTATAATTGTCATTGCGGCTGGTGGAATGACTCAGAGAGCCCATTTGAGGAGCATATCAAACGTATCACGGCGACATTATCAACAGGGTTGAGCTTTCTATTGGGTGATTTCAATAACCCGAGTCATATACGCGATGAAGGTTATGATTATGTATTACAGCGCGGTTTAATTGATTGTTATGAAATAGCAGAAACAAAAGATGCTGGTGCCACTGTGATTAAAAATATTGATGGTTGGCAACAAAATAGCCAGGCTTTACGGATTGATTTGATTCTTAGTAATCAATTGGTTGTGATAAAGCAGCATCAGACGATTTTTAATAACGATTTTTATCCTATTGTGTCTGATCATTTTGGGGTGTTGGTTGATGTGGAAGTTGCTTAGTCTTTATTAAGTCATTGATTCCTTTGCAAGGAGTGTATCCATGAAATTAATAATGGGACTGTTTTATTTTAGAACTCATCGCATGTTTAATAAAAAATAATACTGGATCACATTTGGTATAACTATAAATGATCCAAGGAGAAAAAATGTTATCTGTTGTTGCTGATGTTGGTGGTACAAATATTCGACTTGCTGTTTGTGATGTTAAAACGGGGGAGTTGAGTCACTTAAATGAATTTGCTTGTGCCGAATTTATAACACTTGAAGTTGCACTGACTCAATACTTTGAAATATTACAAGGTGAAGTGAAACACCTTTGTATTGGTATTGCTTGTCCCGTTGAAAATGATCATGTTGTGATGACCAATTTAAGTTGGGATTTTTCTAAGCAAGCACTTAAAGAAAGATTAAAATTAGCGTCCTTATATGTCATCAATGACTACACCGCAATTTCATTAGCGGTACCCTTTCTTTCTTCAGTAGAAAAAATACAAGTAGGTGGTGGTGAATGTAAAGAGAATGCTGTAACGGCTATCTTTGGTCCTGGGACAGGGCTCGGTGTTTCACACATTATTAAATCTGCGGATAAATGGATCAGTTTGGATGGTGAAGGTGGACACGTAAGTTTCGCAGCTAATACACCAGAACAGGCTGATATTTTATGTTTACTACAAGCGAAATTTGGTCACGTTTCTGCAGAGCGTATTTTGTCCGGGCAGGGTTTAGTCAATTTATACCAAAGTCTTTGTGCTTTATCTAAACGTGAAGTTAAATTTGAGCAGCCGAATGAGGTATCTAAAGCGGCATTAGAAGGCAGTTGTGATTTGGCACGGAGAAGTCTGGATGTTTTTTGTCAAGTGATGGGCAGTTTTGCTGGTAACCTCGCATTAAACCTAGCTTGTACTGGAGGTATTTACATCGCGGGCGGTATCGTACCTCGCTTTGCTGAGTTATTTCAATCTAGCGAGTTCAGGTATTTCTTTGAAGATAAAGGGCGTTTTAAGGCGTATCTATCATCTATTCCAACTTTTTTAATTACCCATAATAACCCTGGGTTATTGGGGGCGAGTGTTTATCTTCGTCAAGAGTTAGGTTTATTAAATAATGATGCATTAGGGTGATACGTTCATGACGAATAGGGCTGACTATTAACGACCTAAATTTATAATGCAAAGCAAATGTTGAATCTGCGTTGTTATTTCCCATTGCAAAGTGAGAGTGGATTTTTTAAATCTGTGTAAGTCGCCACAGAGGGTAATAATAAAAAATGCTGTCGAAACCCCTGATAAACCAGTTCGATTATTAGGGGTAACGGTAGGGTTAGAAAGTTAATCAACAGAGCCACAAACATGACTGCTTAGTTTGATTGATGATTTAAATGTCTGAATGATTACTCTGGGCTGCTTCACAGGGTGGTGAACAAGATGCTTAAATAGCAGGTAATAAAAAAGCAAACCGATGAACTCAGGTTTGCTTTTTTATTTTATTAACAATGGGTTATACTCTATTACATAGAAACGTTGCGGATGCCTTCATAAATAAATTGAATGGCTAACGCCGCAAGGATACCCCATAAAAAGTGACGTAATATTTAATCACCCGTTTGTGTTATGGCTAAGCAATATTGCCCACTCATTGATAAGTTTCCAGCTCGGTATGGGGCGTTAGCGCCATAGGGGTTATGTGCTATTTTGAAGTATGTAACGTCAGCTGTTCCGACAAAGCTGACATAACTAGTAAGTCGCTTTCGCCCCCATAGCGACTTACAACCCGCTCTGTTAACACCCACAAAAACAATTCAGTAAGAAATAAAAGATAATCATTTAACCATTTTGTCGTGGAAATAGGCTAAATGAGAATAGTATATTTATCATAAAAATTATCTTTCTGTGATTTTTTTAGCTTGTGACTTTAAGCCGGATATTTATTGATTAGCTATTGGTTTTAAGTGTTTTGTATTGGTTTAATGATTAAATTATTATTTATATAAGAAAAAATGTAAGCGTCTAGCGAACCACACCTACTTTTTAACATTCCATGGTAACAAGCTATCGATATCGGATTCTGGTTTGCACAGTTCATCAAGACAAGCATTGACGTAATCAAATGGGATCAGACCATTTACCTTGGCGGTTTCTACAATACTGTAAAGTGTCGCACTAGCATGGGCACCATTGGTCGTTTGGCTAAATAACCAATTCTTTCGTCCTATCACAAACGGTTTGACTGCACGCTCTGCCCGATTGTTATCAATACTTAATCGACCATCATCTAGGTAGCGTATCAGCTTGTGCCATTGATTGGCTAGATAGTTAGCAGCTTCTATTAGCTTGCTGTTACCGACTAAATGTCGCTGATTCTCTTCAAGCCAGGTGTTTAGCTTATTAATAATAGGTAAACTATCAGCTTGCCTTGCTGTATATTTTTCATCGATGCTTTTATCTTTAATACGGGATTCA
>NZ_AXWP01000001.1:318172-483335 GCF_000482725.1 Psychromonas arctica DSM 14288 | reverse complement strand
CCCTTGCCATTCGGATTATCTTCCCCTCAATCAGGGTGATCTCACTTTCTTGCAAGTGAGCGGGTTTGCCAGCTTTGCTGGGCAAACAAAAAAGTCACCAATAATTGGTGACCTTATCTCTATTTTCATACTGTTTTTTATCGAAAGTTTTGTAATGGATTATTTATCAATAGAAGATTTACGACGCCATAAACTGAGACCAAGTAAAGCTGCCGCAAAAATTAATAACGAAGAGGGAGCTGGAACCGGAGTAGGAACACTTACGGTAGGGATAGGGTTATAAGCGATATCTCCATTAAATATTGGATTATGTATTTCACCGTTTTGATAAAAATTATTAACAACTACGGAGCCTTCAATATAATTAGAAATAGTTAATGTTGCTAAAGGTGCTAATAGACTTCCCTGTAAACGTTTATCTAATTTAATATCAATAGCTTCATAAAAATTCCAAATTATAAAATCACTATTAGCTTTGTTAAATCCACCGACGGGGTTACCCATACTTGCATCAGTAATATTCTCTCCTGCAACATTTATTACTACAGCAGATGGAGATTGATTAGCAAAATTAATATCATATTGTTGTACTAAACCATTACCAAATAAATCATCAGTATCGATATTAAATACAGCCATACCATTACCAATATTTGAATCAATATTAAAGTTTGCTGCGCTCGGTTGATTACCATTTGGAGAGTCTAATAAAGAATTGGCATTGAGGTTAGCTAAATATGCAGAAAAATCTGTCAATTCATTTTTCACTAAACCAAAATCCACTGGCGAAGACCCTGTAACGGTAAGCGCTGAGTTTATTGTTCCATTATTATTTCCAGCAACCGTGACAGTATGCCCATTTGCATTGATAGTCGTGCCTGATGTTACGTTGCCACCTACCACCAATGCAGTATCATAAGGTGCTAGGTTAATACCATAATTTGATGCGGGACCAGAAATATCACCGCCGACTAACGTTTTACCTTCAACTTCACTATTAGACTGTAAATTACCGAATACAATCAGATTGTTCTGATTGAGCAACTCTATCGGACCAGCTATACCAACCTGTGAATATAAACCTGCGACTAACGCTATAATCGTATAAGTTTTTTTCATGTTTACCTCTTAATTAATAATTACGGTGTAATAAGCAATTATAAGGCCAAGTTAGCAAGCCATTGTTACTACTACTATTTATATATCCCAATATGGGTATAGTTTATGAATGTAAATTATTCCGACACTATGCGTATTAAATTTTCACTTTAAAACTAGAGGTGCTGCTTATGAAAGGCTATTTAAATCATCATGATAGACTAATATCGTTTCAAATCCGTTGATAAGTATCTATATCGCTTACGGCAATTAGTTAATGATTTTAAAAAGATAGTTGCTAAAACATAAGTCGCGATTAAAATGGCTTTTTATAACCAAAAATATCAATCGCGATGGTTAAGTCACCCTGTTTTCAGATAATCAGAAATGTTTACTTTATTTTAGTTAAGGTGTTTTTATCATTATGATCAAACTCTCTACCATAAATATCGAGTAGCATATTTTGTTGGTATTGTAGTGTATTACCCGATACCTGTAATTCTTGTTTGTAACTTTTAGTTTTAGCTTTTTGTACCAAGAAACTACTTTGGATAATTGGACACTGTTCACTATCTAAGGATGCTGCCACTGAGAATCTTGTTGTATTTTCTTGTTGTGATGATGTGCCGCCCGCAAGTACACAAATACCACGAGGAATAGTTAAAGAGTGCATCACTTTATCAGTGCCCTGTTGCCACATCCAATATCCGGTTTCTTGGTGAATTATTTTATTATTACTAATACGTTGTACTTTTTGAGTGTAATGTACAGCACTCAGTCTTTCTTCTTCTGCATTCGCTAAATCAACGGCTTCGGTAAATACAATCGTTTCATAATATTCATTATGTTCGGTGCCATCGGGTTCCGGAGCAAGATCTTTACCTTTATTTCCTTCCCATTTGCCTACTAACACCGCCAACGGTCCATAGTCGATTAATTTTTGCTCTTGCATTGTAAAATCCTTTATTTGTAAATTAATGTGTTTGAATTAACTAATGACAATCATTATAACAAATAAATGTGAGTAAACAGTTGAATTTAAATGTTATATGATATTTATCAAAGGGGTATTTGAGTGATAGAGAAGGAAAATAATAAACATATATAGTGGTTATTTTTTCATATTTAACTAGCTGTTTAGCCGTTATCATTCAAGGTGACTTACTATTTTGATAGTTGAATAATAACGGATACAAAGACAATGAAGGTTACTAAGCGAGGATTAATAGCCTTTTTTTAAGGCTCTTTTCACAAAGGCCTTGGTACGCTGGTGCTGCGGATTTTCAAAAATTTGCTGTGGCGAGCCTTGTTCAACAATATACCCATCTTCCATAAAAATAACCGTATCGGCTACCTCTTTTGCAAATTGCATTTCATGGGTCACTACGATCATGGTTTGCCTTTCAACGGCCAATTGTTTCATTACGGCTAATACTTCATCAACCCATTCAGGATCTAATGCTGAAGTAGGCTCATCAAATAAAATGACTTCCCCCTTTGCCGCCATTGCTCTAGCAATACCAACACGCTGTTGCTGACCACCTGATAATTGCGAAGGATAAATATGTAGTTTATCTTTTAAACCAACTTTGATCAGAATTGCTTCGGCTTTTGCTAAGGCTTCAGATTTAGGTACTCCCCAAACCGTAATTAAACTTTCAGCAACATTTTGTAAGGCTGTTTTATTCGCAAATAGAGAATAGTTTTGAAATACAAAGCTACTCTGTTTACGTAACGAAGTAACCTCTTTCGCTGTATGTGACAACGCATCAATATTGACATCACCGATGTGGATTTGACCACTGCTTGGTGTTTCAAGGTAATTAAGACAACGTAATAAGGTAGATTTACCGGTACCAGATGGACCAATAATAACGATTATTTCACCCTGGGACACTTCAAAGTTGATATCTTTAAGTACTTCTAAATCGCCAAACTTTTTACTCAGACTGGTTACTTTGATCATGATTAATAAGCCTTATTAAGTTTGTATTCTAGAAGATGCTGTATACGCGTAAAGATGATAACAACAACCCAGTAAACAACGGCAACAGCAAGAAAACTTTCAAAAAACTTGAAGCTTGAAGAGGCTTCCATTTGTGCTTTTGCCATAATTTCAACAACACCTAATGTAAACGCCAATGACGTACTTTTGATCATGTCGATGAAGTAGTTCATTAATGATGGTGTTGCGACACGTGAAGCTTGCGGCAAAATAACACGTTTCATTGCTTGTAAACGTGTCATGCCTAAACTTAAGCAAGCTTCCATTTGTGATTTATCAATGCCTAAAATGGCAGCACGAATACTTTCAGCCATATACGCAGAAAAGTGTAACGAAAGACCTATAATCGCGGCGGTAAACGCATCCATACCAACAAAAATAGGCATAAATTGTGGAAACCCATAATACAAAAGAAACAACTGTACTAATAATGGCGTGCCACGAAAAAAGGAAATATAAAGAGAGGCAAGATGCTGTACAAAAGTAATTTTAAATACTCGCACTAGGGCTAAACCCAGTGCGAGTATTAATGCAAATACAAACCCCCAAAGTGCC
The DNA here is from genome assembly GCF_000482725.1 of Psychromonas arctica DSM 14288. Lineage (GTDB taxonomy): Bacteria > Pseudomonadota > Gammaproteobacteria > Enterobacterales > Psychromonadaceae > Psychromonas > Psychromonas arctica. The sequence continues at coordinate 479,677 of NZ_AXWP01000001.1, read as the reverse complement.
ATTTCCATTGTCACCCCAAGATATTTTAATAAAATGGGCATTAATTCAATAATATATTGAAAATCAAATGAACTTTGCATAAAAACGACTCTTTAAGGATTAATATTATTGCGTGATATCAGTATCAAACCATTTGTTTGAAATTTCAGCTAATTTTCCATCTGCACGCATTGCTTCAAGTGCAGTATTAACCTTGTCGCGAATAATCAATTGTGATGGTTTATTTAAAAATGGCATTGCATTTTCAATTTTCTCAAAAGGTTTGCCTGCTAATTGCAAAGGTAATCCTGCTTTTTTAATTAACTGCGCAGAAGAAACGCGGTCCATTACGAATGCATCGGCACGACCTAATGCAACATCTTGCTCAATACCTGTATCGTAAGTAACAATGTTAATTTCATTGTTTGTATCAATTTTACGTAATACTTGCTCAAAGTTACTACCTAAATTAACTGCAACTTTTTTACCTTTAAGATCTTCAACACCTTGGATATCATCACGTCCTTTACGAACAGTAACTTGAACACCGTCGATCACATAAGGAATTGAGAATGCATACTTAGCAGTACGTGCTTCTGTAATAGTAATTTGGTTTGCAATGGTGTCAATGTGCCCAGCTTCTAACATGCCAAATAAACCCGAAAAACTACTTGTCACAAATTCAACTTTATAGTCAGCGCGTTTTGCAACTTCATTCCATACATCCACTTCAAAGCCCTGAAGCACATCACTTTTAGAAAAGGTAAATGGGAAGTAACGACCAGACATACCGACTTTAACTGTTTCCTGTGCAAATGCAGGTACGGTTAGTAAACTTGTTGCAGCCACTAGTGCAACCAGTGCTTTTTTAAAAAATACGTTCATATTATTCCTAAATAAAATTAATTTGGGTTTATGTTATATATTGGTAATGCAACATCAATTAATGGATGCTTTACCGTGATTATTTACGACATTTAAAAACTAACCAAACTAAATACATAATACAAAGCATCATTCAGTTGAGAAAAGCTGAACCATTTATAGGTAACACTATCGATTGATGTTAAGAAGTAATATTTTGCTGTCAGGAAAACATCTATAAATAAATTTAATTTATTATCAGCAGTTCACTTAAATTCTACAGTAAAATCTGAGGCTAAGGCATAATAATCATTATATTTTAGCCTAATTCAGTCTGATTGAAGCGAAAGTGTACACAACTGTAATTTTGTATTAAACCATTAAGTGTTATTCCTGTCTTTAGTAATGTTATAACGAAATGTTATATCTTAGGGTAACTTGAACGATCGTGTACACTTTATAAACAGCACGAGTGAAACCGTCCAACATTTATCCTATATGAATAAAATCTTTCTGATGCTCAATGCGAGATATCCAAGAAAGTATTGCGGGGAATTCATTTAAATCAAATCCTCCCTCATAGGCCACATGCGTATAAGCAAATAGACTAATATCTGCGATAGATATTTCATCACCTAATAAATAGGGCATTTTCTGAAGTTGTATTTCCATCACGGCTAACGCCCTATTACCGCCTTCCTTTTTACTTTCTAGTTCCTGCAACCTATCTGCAGGACTACCTAGGTATTTATTAATGAAACGTGCAACTGCAATATAGGGTTCATGGCTATATTGTTCAAAGAACATCCATTGTAAACACAGCGATTGTTGTAATATAGATGCAGGGAACAACCGGCTACCTTGCGCAAGGTAATAAAGAATAGCGTTAGACTCCGCAATGGCTTGGTTTTGCTCGGTCACTAATAAAGGTATTTTTGCATTTGGATTAAGTGCTAAAAACTCACTGGTGCGTGTTTCCCCAGCCATAATATCAACTTCAATCCATTGGTGTTCTATATTTAATAGCGCACAAAGTAGCTTAATTTTATAACAATTACCCGACAAGCTATCACCGTAAATAACTACAGACATATTCAATCCTTAAGGTACCGATAATACGGCACAGTTACATAAATCATCACTTTTAAAGGCAGTCATATCACCGGCTTCTAAACCTGGCACTGGAAACAATCTAACCGTAAGTGGTTTATTTAACCTAAAAGCCATAGTGCCGGTATCGCGCATTAAGGCAGAAATTTTATCAATCGGTGTGTCACCGGGAATAGGCACCGTATCTAATCCAATGCCGCAGACTGCGCTATAGGTTAATAAAGAACGTATATCAAAATTCTGTAGTTGGCTACCTTCAGCTAAGCCTCTATCTTCGGTTAGTGCTAACATCAATCCAGAAAAGCCCACCAGCGGTATATGTTTTATGGATTTAAATACACGAGTTAATAAAGCAGAGGCTTCGACCGTGCCTGATGCACCAAAGTATTCAACCCCCAATAATTCATAGACTTCGGTCATACTTGCGCAATCTTTTGAAGGGGCAGCTGAACTATCTAAACCTGCGAATTTGAAATCTTTATCAAGATGATCATTTTCTATAACAGCTTTAATTTGGTCGACATGGTATTGCAATTGTTGGGACAATGATTGGTAATAACCAGCACTTGCTTGTTGATGATTTAAGACCGGATTGTGATGACTAAATGCTTTCAGTGTTGCCACTAATAAGTCAGGTGTTTCTAATCCGATAACAAAACTGTTTTCACTGGATTGATTACTATAACCGGCAGGAAAATATGGGATTAAAGGATCACAGTTGAAATTAACAGTGAAGTTAAAATTACCTTCTCCACGGGGAGTGATCTGGCTGATCTTATTCACTGCTTTGGTCGCTTCTTCAATCAATTGATTATCTAAGACACCATTTTCATCCATTTTTATATTGACGCAGACATTACATAAATCACCGAACTCTTGAATCAACTCAGGTATTAATCCTAATTGATGGGCGCTGGTCACTTCACCGATCGCAAATCTTAATCTTAAACCACTTTGCTGACCATTATTTAACATTTCATTTAAGATACGAAGATCTCGTTGAGCAGATGCAAGATCAGTCGTATCAATATATTCAGCAAATGCATTAGTCACAATACGAATTGATTGAACAGTATAACCATTGTGTTTTAAATCATTGGCTAATACTTGACAAAACGAGTTCGCTTTATGAATGACTTTAGCCCACTTAGTTTGATCAAAATCCAATCGAACAAAAGTGGTAATTGTTCTAACTTTACATAAATTTTTATCCAATAAAATGTCAGGTAATTGCATATGGCATCCTTTTATAATTAACATGCAACATAACATACTCTTTTTGTTTTAGTTACTTTGAAGTAACCACCCTTTGCTATTTTGTAAAGTTTATATAGATAAACAGACAATACTTTTAGTGCTTTCTATCTCAAAAATCGCTAGTTTTTTTTTGAGAAATAATCAAATAATATAATTTGAATCAATATGTTAAATATAAAAATTTATATAAAATGTGACCTTTTAATAGATAAAGTTGCGGTCAACACCAAATAATCGATATCACTAACATGTTACTTTATTGCGTATAAATAGATTAGGTTAAACAGGGATTTTAAATGGCAATATTAATCATGGATAGTCTCAGACGTAGAGTGACTTTGTTATGGCTATTTTTATATTTTTTAACCTTAATCATAAGTATTCATTGGTTATGGCAATACAGCTATCAACAGCTACAAATAACTAACCAACAACAACTAGATAGATTCAGTCGTCATATTGATAGTCAACTTGGTCATTTTTCATTTATTCCTCAACTATTGTCTCGTCAAGGAATTATTATTAACGCTTTAATGGCTTCTGATAATAGCGCACAACTGGATTTAACTAACAGGCACCTCAATACCATCAACAAAATCGTCGGCGCATCAGATACCTATTTATTAGATAAGGATGGTACTACTATCGCCGCGAGTAATTGGACTAAAAAAAGTACTTTTATAGGCAATAATTTTTCGTTTCGCCCCTACTACCAAGATGCTATTCAAGGGGCGCCAGGACGTTATTTTGCATTAGGATCAACCTCAGGCAAACGTGGTTACTACTTTTCGTACCCTGTTAATTATGCAGCGGAAACGATTGGTGTGGTCGTGATTAAAATGAACTTATCTTTACTAGAAAAAGATTGGGCAGGCAAAGAACAGTCCTTTTTGGTGACCGATCTTAACAATGTGGTTTTTATCTCATCTGAAATCAAATGGCTTTACCACAGTTTAACTCCACTCTCCGAACAGCAAAAAAATGATCTGCGAGACACTCGCCGCTACCTTGAGCGTCAAATTGACTATATACCAATATCTGGTAATTTAAACACTAATGCCGCCCTCCTAACATTAGATAATAAAAAGTGGCTGCCTACTTATTACCTATCATTAATTAAAGCCTTTGATGATGAACAATGGAATGTACGCGTATTAGCGCCTATTACCCCTATTCTATTCGATATCCTATTGTTGTTCTTATTGATTACTTTACTGTATATGCTGTTGTACCTCACCCTTATTTTAATTAAACAAAAGCAAACTCGTCACCAGGAACAAGTGCTTGCCGAAATAAAATCCAAACAAAAGTTGGAATTCACTGTGATGCAACGTACTTCTGCTTTACAAGCTGAAGTAGAAGAACGACATAAGGCTGAAGCCGCATTAAGGTCCACACAAAAAGAATTGATTCAATCTGCTAAGTTAGCCGTATTAGGGCAATTGTCTGCCAGTATCAGCCATGAGCTTAATAATCCACTATCGGCTATTCGTACTTACGCTGAAAATGCAGTGCTTTTTCTAGATCGTGATAAGTTAGATCAAGTCAGTAATAACCTAAGCCGTATTACCCACTTAACAGAGCGGATGGCTAAAATAAGTTCACAGCTTAAATCTTTTGCGAGAAAGTCCAATGGAGAGTTAAAAATAATTGCTTTGCAACCTGTTATTCTCGCAGCCCATGAATTGTTAAAACCGCAATTAAAAGCGAATAAAACAGAACTAACCATGCAGCTACCCACACAATCCATTTATGTAAAAGCAGAACCTATTCAGCTTGAACAAATTGTTGTTAACCTTCTATCTAACGCTTTGCAATCGATGCAACATAGCGATCATAAATTGATTAAAATTGAGTTAATTATTGAATCCGATATTGCAAAGATTAAAGTATTGGATCAAGGGACAGGCATTGATCAAGCTCACCTCCCACACCTTTTTGAACCCTTCTTTACCACCAAGGAAACAGGATTAGGCTTAGGCTTGTCAATTTCTCAGCAAATCATTAATAACATGCAAGGTACATTAACGGCGAAAAATAGAGTAACCAGTGGTGCAGAGTTCTGTATTTCACTCCCCGTCAATAAGAACAATATGAGCGCGAACAACAATTAACATACTCAGATTAAAGCAACAAAAGTGAATCAAATTAAGGAAAATAAATGAGCACAGTATTTTTTATTGACGATGAAATAGATATGCGCCTAGCTAACCAACAAACATTTGCTCTAGCCGATATAGAAGCAGAATTTTTTGAAGATGCAGAGTCTGCATTAATTGCAATGAAAGAAACATTACCGATGGTGGTGATATCTGATATCAGATTACCTGGCATCTCCGGTTTACAATTGCTAAATACTTTACAGCAACGCGATCTCGACTTACCAATCATTTTAATAACCGGGCATGGCGATATTTCTATGGCCGTTGAGGCGATTAGGAATGGAGCCTATGACTTTATCGAAAAGCCCTTTGCATCGGATAGATTAATTGAACATACACGTAAAGCCTTGGAGAAACGTCAACTTACACTTGAAAATAGAGAGTTAAAAAAAGCCTTACAAAATAAAGAAACATTAGGGCCACGGATCATAGGCAACACACCAAGCATGCTCACACTCAAACAAATGGTTGATCGCGTGGCAGATAGCCATGCAGATATATTACTTTATGGAGAAACAGGTACCGGTAAAGAATTAGTTGCTCGCTCTTTGCATGAACAAAGTCAACGTCGTTCCAATAACTTTGTTGCTGTCAACTGTGGTGCAGTACCAGAAAATTTGATTGAAAGTGAATTATACGGACATGAAAAAGGCGCATTTACCGGAGCAGATACACAACGAATTGGCAAATTTGAATATGCACAAGGCGGTACGCTATTCCTTGATGAAATTGAGTCGATGCCAATGCAAGCGCAAGTGCGTTTATTGCGTGTGCTGCAAGAGCGAAGCCTAGAGCGTATCGGCTCAAATAAAGCCATTGATTTAGATATTCGCATCATCGCGGCCACTAAAGTAGATTTAAAAGAAGCCCCCAACTTTAGACAAGATTTATTCTATCGTTTGAATATGGTCACCCTCGATTTACCTCCATTACGTCATCGCAAAGAAGACATAGCAAAATTGTTTCATCACTTTTTATTAATTGCGGCAGCGCGATATGGCAAAGCAGCCCCTGCGTTGCCCGCAAACTCGTTACAAGCCCTATTAAGTCATGATTGGCCTGGTAATGTGCGTGAATTAAGAAATGCAGCAGAACGTTATATTTTATTAGGTTCATTATCAGACTTAAACGATGTTAATAATGACGTTAATTCCGGGCTAAGTTTAGCTGAGCAGGTAGAGGCATTTGAAAAGACATTAATCGAGCAAGCGTTAAGCCTAACTAATGGCAGTATCAAGGAGACCATGCATGCACTCAATTTACCGCGTAAAACGCTGTATGATAAAATGCAAAAACATGAGATAAAAAAGCAAAATTTTAAAGCGGATTAACTGCGACTAATAATTATGATGGGCTAGCTTTTACTGACGAATTATATAAGTCATAAATAGCTCATTCAACAGAAGGAGTGCACATAAAAAAAGTGCTGATGTAAATAAACCACCAGCACCAAACAGAACTTTTCACTTATTAACTTATTAACTTATTATTCAGATTAGTGGCTATTTTATAACAACCACTACGCTAGTTAACTTTTTACTTGGTGACAACTTCAGGTCCCATCATCATATTGGGTAACCAAGTTGAAACCCAAGGTACATAAGTTACAATAATTAAGAACAAGAACATCACGCCAACTAATGGTAAAGAAGCTTTCACCACTTTCATCATTGATAATTTGGCCACGCCAGCGGTCACAAATAGATTTAATCCTACGGGTGGTGTGATCATACCTATTTCCATATTTACCACCATCATGATACCTAGGTGAATCGGGTCAATACCTAATGCAATCGCAATTGGGAACACTAAAGGTGCAACAATAATCAATAAACCTGAAGGCTCCATGAATTGGCCACCGATTAAGAGCAGTAAATTCACTACAATCAAGAACTCGATTGGCCCCAGACCTGCAGATAGCATCGACTCAGTGATCATTTGTGGAATACGTTCTTCCGTTAACACGTGCTTTAGGATCAGGGCATTTGCGACGATGAACATTAACATGATAGTTAACTTACCAGCATCGTATAAGGTTTTGCGTGTATCCTCATGACAGAACACGTGCATCGCTTTAAACCAATAAGCTTTAGCTTTTTTCTCTGCGGGTTCCTTATCTGCTAATGGTCCCATATCTTTATAAACAAAGTTTGAAATAATAAAGGCATATACAGCGGCAACAGCAGCAGCTTCAGTGGGTGTAAAAACACCACCATAAATACCACCAAGGATAATAACAATCAGTAATAATCCCCAGCCAGCATCTCTTGCAGAACGGAACACTTCGCCCCAACCAACAAAAGGTTGCGCAGGAATGTTTTTATAACGCGCATAAATGTAGATGGCGATCATCAACATCACTCCGGCTAACAGACCAGGAATAACGCCCCCTAAAAACATACGCCCTACGGATACATCGGTTGCAGCCGCATAAACAACCATAACTATTGAGGGCGGAATCAAAATACCTAACGTACCAGCATTACAGATAACACCTGCAGCAAACTCTTTTGTATAACCATTTTTGACCATACCAGCAATAACAATACCACCGATTGCCACTACCGTCGCAGGAGAAGAACCTGACAACGCCGCAAACATCATACAAGCAACAACTGATGCCATGGCTAATCCACCACGCAATGACCCAACCAGTGCAATTGCAAATCGAATAATACGTTTAGCCACACCACCCGTAGCCATAAAACTAGAAGCAAGAATGAAGAAAGGGATCGCCAATAAAGTATAATGGCCAGTAAACGCATTAAGTAACGTTTGTGCAATAGATGCTAGCGATGCGTCAGAATGAACCATCAAAAAAACAATACTTGAAGCACCTAGTGAAATCGCAATAGGCACCCCGATGATCATTAATGTAATCACCATAATAAAAAGCATTAACATAGCCATTAGTTACTCTCCTTGTTAACATTCGCTTTTTCAGTTTTATTTTTTAGCCCATTGCTTTTGTTGGCAACACTTTGTTTAATCTCTTTGAGTTCAATATTATCTTGTTCTTGATGAAACTCATCTAGTTGTTCTTCAGCTTCATGACTTGCAATCATGCGATCTAATTTATTGGTCATAATTAACCAAGCGATTTGCAAGAATCTGAATGTCATTAATGCCATACCTAAAGGCAATGCAAAGTAAGGAATAAATCGAGGTAGCCTCTCGTATCGCTCTCCTTCATTAAACCAACCAGAAAGAAACTGTAATATGTCAGGCATTGGAATATCTTCCGTCTCATACCACGCACGGTCAGTAATAAAAGGGACCCAATAATTCCAAGAACCAATTAATAATGAAATAGAAAAGAATAAACAGAAGAATACAGCGATCAAGGCAAATGTCTTTCTTAAGCCTTTTGGTGCAATATTGACAACCACATCAACACCGATGTGAAAATGTTTTTTAACGCCATAAGAAGCCCCTACTAACACCATCCATGCAAACATGAATACAGTGAGTTCTAAAGCCCATAATATATTGTCATTCAAGACATATCGCACCACTACATTGGCAAAAGTTAATAACGTCATTAACCCTAAAAATGCGGCAATTAATGTTTCTTCTGCATAATCGGTTATTTTCCCTATTCGGGTAAAAATTCCGTTTTTCATTTATTTATCCCTTTCTTAATCACTATCTTTTACACTATTTAGTAAAGCCATTACCTCAAAAAACAATATTTCATCTTTAAGGTAATGGCTGATATTAATAGTTACTGGTTTGAAGCTTGTGCAGCATCAAGTAAGTCACTACCGATATCTTTTTCAAACTTTTTCCAAACAGGTTTAAGAGCAGTGACCCATTCACCACGTTGCTCAGGTGTTAAAGTACGTACTACGCCACCTGCTTTGATAATATTTTGTTTATTCGCTTCGTTCACAATAGTTGATTCAGCATTTCTCTCTTCAGTCACTTCTTTTAAAATAGTGCCTAACTGATTACGAATATCATCAGGTAGGTTGTCCCACCAATCGCCAGACGTCACCACTAAGTAATCTAAAATACCGTGATTCGTTTCAGTTACGCCATCTTGAACTTCGAAGAATTTTTTACCGTAAGTATTTGACCACGTATTTTCCTGGCCATCGATAACTTTAGTTTGTAAGCCGCCGTAAACCTCTTTAAATGACATTTTCTGAGGATTAGCACCTAGTTGCTCAAATTGTGCAACTAACACGTCAGATGCTTGTACACGGAACTTAAGCCCTTTAGCATCACTTGGTAATAACAAAGGTTTATTAGCAGACATTTGTTTCATACCGTTATGCCAAAACTCTAAACCTTTAAGGCCACGACGATTCATCGCATTTTTTAATTTATCACCCGCTTCCGAGTTCTGAAATCTATCAACGGCAGCAACATCATCGAATAAGAACGGCAAATCAAAAAGTCGATATTTCTTAGTTATTTTTTCAAACTTAGACAGAGAAGGAGCAGCTAGTTGAACATCTCCATTTAACAGCGCTTCTAAAACTTGGTTATCATCGTAAAGTGTTGAGTTAGGAAAAACTTGCATACAAGCTTTACCATTCATTTCAGTATTCACTCGTTGCTCTAATAATGAAGCAGCTACGCCTTTAGGATGTTTGTCAGAGTTAGTAACATGACTAAACTTGATCACCATCTCCCCTTCATCACAATTAGCATAAGCATTAACACTACTTAAAAGTGCTGCACTACATAGAGAAATAACGGTTAATTTTTTAAACATTTTGAGCTCCTATATCCATATTGGTACGCATCAATGCGCTGTTTTTAAAATATGTAAAACCACTGAGTCGTTACATACAGCAGATATAGCAAGTGCCGAGCCAATGTTACTAATTTGTTAACAGGTCAGTGCTAGCAAGGGAAAGATGTTAAAAAAGTGATCGTAAACAATACCAATAAAAAACAAATGGGCGGGATCCTACCCATTAATATTTGCTATATGTGTCAGTAACCGCCCTTTTAAATAGTTGTCTTACTCGTATCGAAATGTTGCCATGTATAAAACACTAATAAGGTAAAGTAGTAAAAACGCCTTTAGTCTTTACAAGAAGTAAAGTTTGTGGAGTTTAGGATAGGCAGTAGTTTAATTCAGGCTCTTTATCAGAACAGTGGTGTTAAATAGAAAAGACAAAAAAGGCCACCTAAGTGACCTTTGTAAATAACCTTTAAGATAAAAGAAGTTTTTGTTTTACTAACGCTTTTAATAAGCAATTAACGCTTACGGCGTGACGCACCAGAAAATCCTAATAGCGCCAAACCTAAAACAGCAAAAGTAGGGGGTTCTAGAATTGCAGTGGCAGTCTCTAAAATCAAGTTTACTAATCGCTCCTGAACCGTTATGACGAATCTCAACAGAATAAGCTTCAGCAATATCAAAAATTAAATCATCCCAAGTGTATTTAAAATCATAATTTAAAAAAGTATTGCTTATGAAAATAACTTAAGAAAATAAACGTTTTGCTTTTAATAGCGCACCAAATACAACTGAGCTAAATGCATCAGCGACAGAAATATCCACATTAGGGAAACGTTCTGCCAATGCTTGCTGCACTAACGGTGATAAACCCATGCCCCCCGTTAAATAGATTATTTCAGGCGTTTGTTGAGCTTGTTTTATTGTGTCATCAATCATCACAAACATTTTATCAAGCCAATTATCCATGGTTTCAGCGACTTGTTCGCGCTTTATATCTAAATGCAATGTACGTTCAATAAACGATAACGATAATTGTGTTTTTTGTTTATCACTCAGGTTTATTTTAGACAACTCTACCGCATGCATTAATTGATGGGTCAGGCGTTGTTTTTGTACTCGTTGCAGGCGCATTAAAGGCAACGGATCTTCACATTGATAAATATATTCAGCGATTGATTTGCTTCGTGTTGGCGAATAAAAGTCACTCATCAATGGAATATTATCGATATCATAAACCCCGGAGAACAACATATTAGGGATTGCTTTTCCATTATCAGTGCGTCCACCGCGTCCAAATAAAGGTGAAACAATGCCGCTGGCTAATAATTTATCGCAAACAATCCCTCCTTGGCGAATACCTTGTGTCGAATGAATATCCTCATCACGATCTAGTTTTTCAGCATTTTCCTGACTTAATAAACAGAATGTAACATCGGATGTACCACCGCCGAGATCCACCACCATCGCTTGTGTAGGTTTTTGTATTTTCTGTTCAAAGTGATAAGCAGCAGCCAAAGGCTCATGGATAAACTCAACATCTACAAATCCCACTTTGTTAGCGGCACGTAGCATCAAAGCTTCTGCTTGTTTGTTACCCAACTCTCCCATTGTCGAGTGATAGTTCACTGGTCGAGCTATAACTACTTTAGTAATAGTGGTATGCAATTGCTTTTCTGCACATTTTTTTAAATAAGAAAGAAACCTGACTACTAACGTTTCAAAACTATCTAATAAACGTTTCGGGATCTTAGCGCCCAAGAAGTTCTTCGGGCTATTCACATAACGCCCTTCATGCGGAGTTTGTAAAAAAGCATTAAAGCCCTGCTCCCCAAATAAAATTTCGCCTGCAGCTAACATTTCGTTAAGGGTTTGTTCATTGGCTTTAGCATCTTGGCTATCAACCCCAGATTGATCATGTGCAAGATAAATAGCTGAGCGTATTTTGTAAGGATTGTCACTGTTTTCATCGACAACAATCAAGGTCGGTTGATTGTTAACAAGTGCCGCTACAGCACAATTACTTGTCCCAAAATCAATTCCAATAAAATCAGATGGCATTATATTTCCTAGTCATGCAAAAATTAAAGGACGCGATTCTACAGTAGACGATTAGAAATTTATACCCGTTATCAGCTCATATTCAGGTCAATAAAGTCAGCACAGTTTTGCTTGCTTTTTTTAATCTTGTCAGCAAGAAATAAATACTCTTTTTTATCCCCTCTCTACTTAAAAGCATTTCTTAACATTTATCTTTAAAAGCATTGCCTGAAAATAATTATTTACAGTCAGCCTTAAAGATGTAAAATAAATACATCTTTAAGGCTGACTGGTTTTTATATGCATATTACGCGTTATACCGACTACTCATTGCGTGTCTTGATTTATCTAGCCATTCATCAAGATCAATTAGCGACTATTAGTGAAATAGCCAACAGTTATGGTATTTCAAAAAATCATTTGATGAAAATTGTGCAACAACTTAACCAACAGGGTTATTTATTAGCAACGCGTGGCAAAAATGGTGGCATAAAATTAAATCGCCCTGCTGAAGAAATTAATATTGGGCAATTAGTACGCAAAATAGAAGACAAAAATAAACTAGTGGAGTGTTTTGATGCTGATAATCAATGTGTGATAACACCAAGTTGCCAATTGAAAAATATTTTTGCAGAAGCACAGGAAAACTTTTTTGCTACCTTAGATGCTTATACCTTGAGTGACTTGGTAGGACCAAAACAACAAAGAAACTTAGCTGAATTGTTAGCAATTAAAGTTATCTAAGGCTATCTAGCAAGTCTAAAAAGTTATTTATACTCGACCAATAAAATACAATTAACAAGACAATACTAACGGTGATATACCATGATTAAAATAACAGATCCGAATGATAACAGCCGAGCGGCTAATCAACCCATTGCTTTTCTGGAATTTGCATTTCGACCTTTATTTTTATTTGCAGCCATATTTAGCATGATCAGCTTACTCGTTTGGAATGGAATATTAACCGGTAATCTAAACATTAGGTTATTTGGAGGTAGTCTTTGGTGGCATATGCATGAAATGTTATTTGCCTTCGCGACGACGGTTATTGTTGGGTTCCTGTTAACCGCAGTACAAAATTGGAGTGGTGTACGCAGTTTGCATGGTAAAGGGTTAGGCGCTCTGGTCATTTTATGGGTATTAGCGCGCATTGCATTCTTTTTCCCAGATCAACTACCGCACTCATTAATTGTTACCTTAGATGCCTTATTTTTACCATTATCAGCCTTAGCTTTAGCAATACCTATTATCAAAACGAAATTGTGGCGCAATTTAATGTTTATTCCTATTTTACTGATCATGGCCATTACTAACCTGATCACACATTACAGTGCCATCACTAACAATCCAATACTGATGGGACAAGCAGCTACCTTTATGGTGTTATTAATTACCTTAGTGATGTGTATTATGGGCGGTAGAGTATTTCCAATGTTCACAGCCAATGGAACAAAAACCCCTCGTGTAGATGCACTACCATTATTGGAAAAATTATCACTCATTAGCATACTGCTCACCATTTTCATTGCTGCATTAGCAACATCAACACTGATTGATGTCCCTGCACTATTGGTGGCAGTGTTGTTCATCACTACCAGCGTGATACATGCAATTCGTGTGTTTCGTTGGAAATTTTCAGTGACCTTATCAACTCCCTTAGTATGGTCATTGCATATTAGTTATTGGTGTATTGTGATAGGACTATTAATGTTTGGTTTATCACAAATAACGTATCTAGTTAGTCACTCACAAGCTATCCATACGCTTACTATCGGAGCGATGGCAACGATGATTTTAAGCATGATTTCTCGTGTTTCGTTAGGCCATACGGGACGAATGATTGCAGTGGGTAAAACCATGAGTATCGCATTTATCGCGATCATACTAGCCTTTGTAGTACGGGTTTTTGGACTGTATTTTATTGCCAACTATAGCCACGTGCTAACACTTACTGTGGCTTTATGGGTGATTGGTTTTGGCTGTTTTGTGGTCGTTTACACCCCAGTTCTATTGGGCCCTAAAGCACGCTAGTTCAGGATTAAAAAGTAAGAAATACACCTTAAGTTGTTTCAACTAAATAAATTAACACAAGTAAGTTATTAAATTAAAACAAGTAAATTAACTATTGGAGATAAAATATGAGTTGTTGTGGTGGATGTGGCGGTTCGGGTCATGAAGAAGAGAAAAAGAAACAAGAGCAACAAGAAAAGCAAGAGACTGAGTAACATGGTACATTGTTAACAGATGCTAATTAAAAACCAGTTTAGTGATTATTCGTTAGGCTGGTTTTATTCTTTTAGACATTTATTCCTTTACACCTTTATTCCTTTATTCCTTTAGACCTTTGTGCATTTATTCCATTTGCACCTTTATCACTGCAAATTACCTAACCATTGCTTTCATATGCTTTAAAATATCCACAGAGTGATCTTTCAATAAACATCGTTAAAAACCCCTTACATAAAGCCTATTTTATCTAATACAGACCTGCACCGAGACAGTGCAATCTATCAATACTTTTCTTTAATGGTGCAATAACCTTGCTACCTAATAGGGTGTAGGATGGCGCTTAAAACCTTAAGCAACTGATAATAAAGACATAAATACTTTTGGCACTCATCCTGCTATATGAGAAACATGCACAACAGTATCAATTATTAAAAGGAGCCAAATAAATGATGAAAGTAAATAGTAAATTAGTAACCTCCGTACACACGCGTTCGGTCTTACTAGTTGAAGATGTCATCATGGATCCTTCACCGTTCAAAATTGCTTTACAAGACCTTGGTTATGCCATAACAGAACATATACAAACGAATCAATTCAATCAGCTTGCACTGAAGCTGAATGAGCAACAACAATGGCATCAACAAAGCAAAAAACAAGGTTCTTATCATGGTAAGCAAAGTACTAAAAATAAAATATCAGCCCCGCTATTCGCTGATCTATTAATGATCAATACCAGCTCTCCTAATGAATCATTGCTTACCGCTCTTGAAAATATTAATCAGTTAGCGCCTTTACCAATTATCTTATTTACTAAAAATAAAAATGAGCATGTCATCAATGCTTCGATACAAGCAGGTGTAAGCTCATATATTGATGATGTAAAGCCCACCCAATTAAGCTTTTTAATGAAGGTTGCTGAAGCACAATATAAACAGCGCCAATCATTGCGCAAAGAACTAGATAAAACAAAAACACAGTTAGCTAACCGAAAAATTGTTGAACGCGCAAAAGGTTATTTAATGCAACAGAAAAGCATCACAGAGCAAGACGCCTTTGTTTTATTACGCACCATGGCAATGAATAATGGTCAAACATTAGCAACCGTCTCTCAAAATGTAACTGACGCATATAGTTTAGAAATATAGTTTAGAAAATTTAGTCTAAAAATTAATTATTATTCAATAGACTGTATATAAACACAGTCATCGCAATAACCATACTATTTTATTTCTATCAATGAAGATAGCCAGTAGATAGTAAGGACGATATTTAGAATCCACACAATGATGTTGGGGTTTTAAGAAGAGCAACGACGCTCATCAACACTCTTTTACAAGAGGATTGATGCGCGTTTTTTTTTGCAAAAAATGTCTATTAATAAAAGGATTTTACAATATGAGTTGGATTAAACCCGTTAAGTTTGTGGCGAAGAAACTAGCATTGAGTATTGCTATTTCAGCGACAATTGTCTCTTTTTCACAAGCTGAAGAGTTAGGTTTCCCAGAAAAAGAAGAACTAAAGTTTGGTTTTATTAAGTTAACAGATATGGCACCGATCGCTATAGCCTACGAAAATGGATATTTTGAGGATGAAGGCTTATACGTGACCATTGAGGCACAAGCCAATTGGAAGGTTCTACTAAATGGTTTAATTGATGGCACGTTAGATGGAGCACATATGTTAGCAGGACAACCTATTGCAGCGACCATGGGTTTTGGTACAAAAGCACATATTATTACGCCTTTTTCCATGGACTTAAATGGCAATGCAATCACGGTTTCTAATGAAATCTGGAAGCAGATGAAACCTAATATTCCTAAACAAGCTGATGGTTGGCCTGTTCACCCTATTAAAGCGGATGCACTAAAACCCGTTGTAGAATCTTATAAAGCACAGGGTAAACCGTTTAATTTAGGCATGGTTTTCCCAGTATCAACGCATAACTATGAATTACGTTATTGGTTAGCGGCTGGTGGTATTCATCCTGGCTTTTATGCACCACATAAAGGGGATACAAGTGGACACATAGACAGTGATGCCATCTTATCAGTGACTCCGCCACCACAAATGCCATCAACACTAGAAGCGGGCACAATTTACGGTTACTCAGTAGGTGAACCATGGAATCAACAAGCCGTATTTAAAGGCATTGGTGTACCTGTCGTGACTGACTATGAAATTTGGAAAAATAACCCAGAGAAAGTGTTTGGTCTAACCGCTGAATTTGCAGAGAAATACCCTAATACAACGATCCGTTTAACACGTGCACTAATTCGTGCAGCTATGTGGTTAGATGAAAAAGACAATGCTAACCGCCCTGCTGCAGTGAAAATATTGTCACAATCTAATTATGTGGGGGCAGATTACGAAGTAATTGCCAATAGCATGACCGGTACTTTTGAATATGAAAAAGGTGATAAACGTGCAGTGCCTGACTTCAATGTATTCTTTAGACACAATGCAACTTACCCGTACTATTCAGATGCTATCTGGTACTTAACGCAAATGCGTCGTTGGGGACAGATTTCAGAAGCAAAATCTGACCAATGGTACAAAGACTTAGCGAAAAAAGTCTATCGTCCTGACATCTACCAGAAAGCCGCGCAATCATTGATTGATGAGAAGTTGGCGAAGGCCAAAGACTTTCCTGATTTTGCCACTGAAAAAGGTTTTAGAGCACCACAAACTCACTTTATTGATGATTTAGTTTATGACGGTAATACACCTAATGCTTATATCGATTCATTTAAAATTGGTCTTAAAAAAGAAGACAAACTTTAACATCCTATTTAATTAATCATTACTGGATTCGAGCTTAATCGGCACAATTGTTATAAACAAAACAATAACAAACGAATAAGAACTCGAATCCAATCATATTAATTGTAGTTACTCAAATGACTAAATTTTACGCACAATAAAGTATTTATTTAATGGCATTATCAGCCAAGAGCTTGTTCTTTTGACGCGTACATTTATACAGTAAATTTGAATAATAAGAGCACTGTCTACTGCACTTAGTATCACTAGCGTTAACAAGGAATCGAGACTATGACAACCATTTCACTGAGTAATAAATTAACACTCTCGCCCACTTTAATGAGCAACTTACAGGGTTTATTTAAGTCGGCTTGCCAAATAGTTATCTTGCCACTACTTGGTATCATGATCTTTTTATTACTATGGAGCATTGCCGCAAAAAATATTCATACGTCTTTAGGTGATTTCCCGGGGCCAACGGCTGTTTACCAACAGTTTCACTCTCTTTACGATGAACATACAGCCGAACGCATCAAAGCAGATAAGTTCTACGATCGCCAACATATTCGTAATGATAAAAGATTAGCCGCAGACCCTAGTTATCAAGTCAAAATCAGAAACTACACAGGTAAAGAAACGTTCTTGGATCAAATTGTAACCAGTTTAATCACAGTCACCAGTGGTTTTTTATTAGCCGCGATCATCGCTATCCCATTAGGTATTGCCATGGGATTAAGTAAAAACTTAAACTCAGCAGTAAACCCCATTATACAAATTTTTAAACCTGTCTCGCCATTAGCGTGGCTTCCACTGGTTACTATGGTCGTCAGTGCCTTGTATGTGTCAGATGACCCTTTAGTCTCTAAGTCATTTGTGAACTCACTATTAACCGTCACTTTATGTAGCTTATGGCCAATGGTCATTAATACCTCAATTGGTGTTTCTTCATTAGATCAAGACTTAAAAAATGTCAGCCGCGTTTTACGTTTACCTCTGTTTACTCATATTCGTAAAATTGTGTTACCAGCCTCTGTACCCATGATATTTACAGGCATGCGTTTGTCATTTGGAGTGGCATGGATGGTATTAATCGCCGCCGAAATGCTAGCGCAAAATCCAGGCTTGGGTAAGTTCGTTTGGGATGAGTTTCAAAATGGTAGCTCTGATTCTTTAGCGCGTATTATGGCAGCAGTGATCGTGATTGGTTTTATTGGCTTTGTACTTGATAGAGGCATGTTGCAACTACAACGAATGGCTTCTTGGGATAAATCATCAACTACGGTTTAGTGGTAACTAGCATTGTAGATAAATCAAACAATATAAAAGTCTAATTTATTTAATCGAAGTATCAGAAATTAAGGAAAGAATAATGAGCATTTTACTTGATATCAGCAATATAGATATGGTGTTTCCAACCCCAACCGGTGGTTTTACCGCATTAAAAAATGTTAATTTAAAAATTAAAAAAGGTGAATTTGTGTCGCTAATTGGCCATTCAGGCTGTGGTAAATCAACGGTCTTGAATGTGGTTGCTGGACTTTATCAAGCGACCAAGGGCGGTATCATTTTAAGTGGTAAAGAAGTTACCGAACCCGGGCCAGAAAGAGCCGTCGTATTTCAAAATCATTCTTTATTGCCTTGGTTAACCGCTTATCAAAACGTAGAATTAGCGGTTGAGCAAGTGTTTGGTAAAACCATGAGCAAACCCGAGAAAAAAGAATGGATTGAACATAATCTAAAATTGGTACACATGGATCATGCAATGAATAAACGTCCCAACGAAATATCTGGCGGTATGAAACAACGTGTAGGTATCGCCCGTGCGTTAGCGATGCAGCCCGAGGTTTTATTAATGGATGAGCCTTTTGGAGCATTGGATGCATTGACTAGAGCACATATGCAAGACTCTTTGATGGAGATTCAAAATGAGCTCAACAATACCGTTATTATGATCACCCATGATGTAGATGAAGCGGTATTACTGTCAGATAAAATAGTGATGATGACTAACGGGCCGAGTGCAACCATTGGTGAAATCTTGAATGTTGAATTAGAGCGTCCGCGAGACCGTTTAAGTTTATCAAAAGATATGCATTACAATCGTCTACGTTCAGAGGTATTAACTTTTTTGTATGAAAAACAGCGTAAAGTAGAAACGATTCGAAACAAAACTATACCTGCGACAAACGAACCTAAAACAGCTTAATGGTGAATACTATTATGTATTCACCAACATTCAGTAACTAGATCACTTTGATAACAAACTATCGGTGATCTAGGCTTTTTTGAACGTTTGTTGCTAAAAAAGTGCTTAAGGTAATGACAAATGACCTCACTACATGTATCAGCCAAGTTATCTTTTGATGTTAATCAAGCACTTAATGAAGTAATCGACCTTAACGAACATAAAAAGCAATAGAGATAAAATGACTGACCGACCCCATCAACACAAACAAGTGCCAAATACCATGAGCATGTTTTAACTTATCAAAGTCGTCCAAGACATAAAACACAATCCCCACAGTATAAGCGATGCCACCGACCGTTAACCATGTAATACCAGGTCCTGGAATAGCATTTTGCAAACTACTGTATTTAAAAACACATATCCACCCCATGGCCAAATAGATAATGATTTGTAACCACTCTATGCGCTTTACAATCAGTACATCAATGACCAAACCAATGACAGCGAGTCCCCACACTAAAGCTAACATCAACATGCCTCCATCTCCTTCTAAAGACAGCAACATATAAGGTGTATAAGTGCCTGCAATTAAAAGGTAAATTGACACATGATCTAACTGTTGGAATACTTTTTTAAGTTTAACGCTTTGCAAACTATGGTACAGAGTGGACATGCTATAAAGCATAATCAAGGTTAAGCCGAAGACAACAAAACTCACGACTATTCGCCAATGCGCTTGTTCAAAAGCAATAGTTAACAACGACCCAAAGCCGACCAATGCTAATATAGCCCCAACAAGGTGAGTGATACTATTTAGCTTTTCACCGTAGTACATAAAACGTCTTCCTCTTAATACATAAAGTTCATTTACAACGTGACTTAAGTATTTAAATAATAAGCGTATAATCATCGAACACATGATCAGTTATACTCAATGAACTAGTCACTTCAGCAGCCAAGTAAGCAGACAGTTAAACGCGCAGCAAATTCAGTTTACTCTGTTTTTAAGCATCTAAAGAGGAAAATACATGTCACAAAATACATTCTATCCGATCGGACAAGCAGGTATCGCTTGGTCTGATACTGAAAAAAAACAATGGTTAAACGCTTGTGTAAAATCTCGTTCATATCTGCAACAAGTGGTAACGTCGTTGGAACAATTGAGCAGCGAATTTGACCTTGTGCAATATGGAGCTTTAAGTATTAACCCTAGCAGTTACCCTTTGTTTGCATTAACCAATCAACAATGGGATCGTAATAAACCCATCATATTAGTCACTGGCGGTGTACATGGATATGAAACTAGTGGCGTCCACGGTGCCATTCAGTTTTTACAAACGGCCACAAATGAATATTCCGAGCATGTTAATATCGTTGTTTTACCCTGTGTGAGCCCATGGGGATACGAACATATTATTCGTTGGAATCCTTATGCCATCGATCCAAACCGCTCTTTTACAGTCAATAGCCCAAGTGAAGAAGCCAGTAATGCGATGCGCTTTGTCGCTGGATTAGAAGGAGAAATAATTCTTCATATCGATTTACACGAGACAACAGATTCTGATGAAAGTGAGTTTAGACCGGCATTAGCAGCAAGAGACGGTGAAGACTATATTCCAGGTGCTATCCCCGATGGATTTTATTTAGTGGGTGACGCTGAAAATAAACAAACCGCTTTCCAAGCCGCAATCATTAAAGCGGTTAAACAAGTGACGCATATTGCACCCGCAGATGATCAAGGCGAAATAATTGGCTCGATAGCAGAAGATGAAGGTGTCATTTACTATCCGGTTAAACAGTTGGGTTTATGTGGTGGGATGACCAACGCACTTTATACAACAACAACAGAGGTTTACCCTGATAGTGAAAAAGCCACGGATGAAGATTGTAATAACGCACAAGTAGCTGCAATTAAAGCCGCCTTAGATTTTGTACTGACTGCTAACAAATAGACTTAATAGTATTGAATAACAGTTCTAACAGACGTTATTAATTAAAAAATAACGTCATTGTAGTCGTTAAAGTTATTAATCTACTACTGAGCAGTGGATCACATTGCGCTGCATAAATTAAGTCTGCGCATTTTTAGACCTTCTTTATCTTTGTATAAACCGATTTAAATTCTTTCAACGCCTTTTAAGCGTTTGTCAGTCAAGGCTGTAAAAGGTCAGGTAGTCTAAGTCATGGTACTAACCACTTCAGTGATGCCAACAATGACCATTTGCATTCCGATCACCGCAAGAATTAACCCCATTAGACGGGTTACAATACTCAAACCACTCTTACCTATCACCGCTAGAATATTTGAACTAAATATAAAACAGATAAAGGTGATAATGCATAACACCGCAAATACAGAAACAGTCACTAAGATACCAGATATTTCACCTGATGAAGAATAATTCATAGCAGTAGCTATCGTACCTGGGCCAGCAAGTAAAGGTACGGCTAAAGGGGAAACGGCGACATCTGTTTCATCTTTGTTTTCAGCGGAGTGTAACTTAGAACCGTGCCCATTAAGCATGTGATACCCAACAAGAAACACCAAAATTCCACCAGTTATTCTCAAGGCTGAAATGGTGATACCAAATAAGTGAAAAATTGCTTTACCAAGTAAAGAAAAAGACAAGATCACAATAAACGTAATAATTAAGGCTTTAGCTGCAATTTTTATTTGTTCAGTTTTGGGTTTATCACCCACCAACCCTGCAAAAGCAGCCGTATTAGCGATGGGATTCATGATCGCAAAAAAACCTAAAAAGACGGTGATTACTTGTGTATATAAATCATTCATTGACGATTATCCTTTGATGAGCCGAGTAAACAGTTGAAATATAATTAACTAGACTATAAATTTAACTTTGATTACTTTTAACCTATATAATTCCAGGCTTACATTTTCCATTTTATAAATTACTACATTTTTAACTTACATTACTTTAGCTTACATTAACTTAAGGCGCTTTAACTTATGTTGCTTTGTTTATGAAATGACAAGATTTCGTGTTCAGTTAAATATCGCCAATCACCTACTTCAACATCCAATTTTATAGCCCCAATTTGTTCTCTATGCAACGATAAAACACGATTACCAACCGCAGCAAACATACGTTTTACCTGATGAAACTTACCTTCAGTAATAGTTAACAAAACCTCTGTGTCACTGATCATTTCTAAACAGGCTGGTAACGTTAAATTGTTCTCTCCTTGTAACTGAATACCTTGTTCAAACCTCTTTATCACCTCCTGGTTAATCTGTCGGGATAATCCTACACGGTATACTTTTTTACAGCCATTATTGGGCGACGTGATATTAAATGTCCAACGCCCATCATCTGTAATCAAAATTAACCCAGTGGTATCTGCGTCTAAGCGCCCTGCTATATGTAACTCAGAAACGAGCTCTAGATTCTGTACAACCTGAACATTTCTATTTTTACTGCAATAGTTTAATAAATTAAGCACAGAGGGATAAACATCGTCTACATTTGAACAGATAAAATTGGCAGGTTTGTGCAGTAATAAATAACGAAATGGACGAGCTGTTAATACTTGATTTTGGTGCTGAATAACATTATTTTCATGAACTTGAGTAGCAACCGATTTGATCACTTGCTCGTTAACAGTGATCTCGCCCGACTCTATTGCCGTGATGGCTTGCTGCTTTGTTAATTGCGTACTTTTACAAATAAATTTATCTAAACGCATTATGCTACCGAGTTAATTGAATATGGCTTTCAACAGGAGATTACCAAGTATTTACGTTAAGGTTTACTTAATATATTTAACCAGTTACAAAATAGATTAGCGGTACAGATGTTCGTTACACAATTCAGCATAACCATAACCATAACCATAACCAAGTAATTATAAGTAAATACCGATTCGACTAAACCTATTAAGCCAGGCTGTGTAAACCAGAAATGGTAAAACCAAGGCTGCTTAAACAAATGATATAGTATCGACATAAAATGAAAGAAGACGTTAACGTGGCATACTCACAAAAGTCAATTTCAGTTAACGGTGAAAACCAAGGGATTTCAAACTTATTGGCCGCTACTTTTTAATAAAGGCCGTTTCAGATAAGTTATTTCCAATCACGATGTTCTACATTAACTCATCGCCTACCCATGATGTTAGCAGGACGACTGCAGCTGAATTACCTTTGAATTGTGTATCATAATGGCATCCACTACCGTAGCATCCTCTTTTATTAACATTATCTAACCCCTTAAAAAATTAAAGCTGACAATGTGATTGTCAGCTTTAATTGCACGTTTAGAACGTGCTTTCAGTATCAGGATCTAAAGCGGTAGGTTAATAACGACGACGTTATTAACCTACCAAATTACACTATCAGAAATAGTTGAAACCTGCATATCACTGAGTTTATTTAACCGCGATAGTAGCTTTGTGCTACAAATGGCATTTTTTCAACAACCATTGCTAATTTTTTACCACGCACTTCTGCAAATAATTCAGTACCAATCGCAGTATAATCAGTGCCAACATACCCCATAGCAACAGGAATGCTTTTTGTCGGGCCAAAAGTACCACTGGTCACAATACCAATTTCGTTATCAGCGGCATCAAACAATTTAGCACCTTCACGAACCGGTGCTTTAGTTAGACCCACTAAACCAATGCGTTTACGAGAAACTTGTTTTGTCGCGATTTGTTCCAGAATAATATCACTACCTATGAAACCACCGGCACGCACGCCATCAGCACGACGAGCTTTGCTGATACCCCATAGCAAACTTGCCTCAACAGGGGTTGTTGTTTCATCTAGGTCATGGCCATATAAACATAACCCGCACTCTAAACGTAATGAGTCACGAGCACCCAGCCCAACCCACTCCACTTCATCATTTGCTAATAGTTCACGAGCAAGTTGTTCAGCTTGCGCAGCAGGTACTGATATTTCAAAACCATCTTCCCCCGTGTAACCAGAACGACTGACATAACATTCAACCCCAACGAGCTGTATTTTTTCAGCATCCATAAACACCATCTTTTGTACGTCAGCATTTAACTTCGCTAACATATCAGCTGCTTTTGGGCCTTGAATCGCTAATAAAGCGCGGTCTTCAATAATATCAATTTCAACATCAGCAGGAAGATTAGCTTGTAGGTGAGCAATATCTTGTGTTTTACAAGCCGCATTGACTACAACAAACAAGTGGTCGCCAAAGTTAGTCACCATTAAATCATCACTAATACCACCTTGCTCATTAGTGAAAAAAGCATAACGCTGTTTACCCGCCGGCAAGTCAATAATATCGACAGGAACTAAAGCTTCTATCGCCGCCGCTGCATTAGCACCTTTTAAACGCAGCTGTCCCATATGAGACACATCAAATAAACCCGCCGATTGACGACAATGTAAGTGCTCTTTTTTTACACCTAATGCATATTGCACCGGCATATCATAACCAGCAAAAGGAACCATTTTTGCGCCCATTTCAATATGTAAAGCATGAAACGGTGTAACTAATAATTGTTCTGACATTGTTTTTACTCCAAAGGCTATAATTTATTAAACGTCACTTACGTTTAGTTAGTAAATTTAATTGTGTTGTTTAAAGCTATTTTTAACGTTGATTTAAACGTTATCGTAGCCCGTTATTTGTAAATGTATTTTGTGTTTAACTATTAATAATGTTGTTCGTTGTTAATGTGATTTATTGATGCTTCCGTTTATCTTTATTAATAATGTTCGATAATAGTGTTAGCGAGTCATGTTTAGTAACTATGTTAAGTAACTATGCTAAGTAACTATGTTAAGTAATCGTGTTAAGTAATCATGTTTGGTAAAAATGCTAGATGCTTGTTAAATATCTGCATTAATATCCCATTTGCTGACTGCGTCACTTATCGACTTACTTACCATTTCCCTCACATACGGTCTCAGCAACTACCTGAGTTAATAACTTACCACCAAAAATTTCGATGATTAACTAAGAAGCGGTCACCCATAAAATACTGGCGTCGTCTTCACTTACCGAGATCAACATGTGTCCCATGTTGGCATCATAATAAACTGAATCACCTTCAGTTAAATTGACCGGTTCATAAAATTCAGAGAAAAATGTAATTTCTCCACTTAACACTAACAGGAACTCTTCACCGTCATGTCTTATCCAATCGGCATACGCATCAAAACTACGTGCACGAATTAATGATTTAAACGGCATCATTTTTTTATTGGTTAATTGCGTCGCTAATAACTCATGTTCATAGGTTGAAGTTGGATGTGCTTTTCCTTCCTCATTTCGCGTAATATCACGGCGACCGGTTGTATGCACTTGCTTAGGCGCCGCAAATAATTGTGGAATATTGATTTGTAATCCACTCGTTAACTTTTGCATTGCTTGAAAAGTCGGTGATATTTGCTCATTTTCAATTTTAGATAAAGTTGAACGCGCTAACCCGGTTTTTTGACTCGCCTCTTCTAATGTTAACCCCAATGAACGACGGATCTCTTTCAATCGTTCACCTAATTTAATAGGAGCTATCTTCTGTTCATGCTGATCTGTAGAAATCGTCATTGATGGATAAATATCTTGTTGTTGGTGATCAGTCATTCTCGTTCTCCTGTCTATGAGACACTATATTATCGAACAAAAATAAAAGCGCACTTTAAAATAAAGATCAATGTCACATTACGGAAATAAAGTTTCCTTTTGGAAACTTTTACTCAACTTTGAGTAAATAAGTCCTTATAATGACCAACACTTGTTATTACATTGTTAACTTATTTAGGTTAGAGCCTATTAAAAGCTAAAAGCATCATGTTAATGAGTTGTTTCTATTGGATAGAGATAATTCCACTATTGGAAACTTTTGGGTTGGCAGAACCTTAACAATGTAGTAGAAATAGAATTTGTGAGTGTTATGCTTGATAGCGAAACACTCAGCCTCAATATCATTTACTAGCGAAGGATTTAACTATGGAAAGTGCATTAAAGTTCACAGAATCACACGAATGGGTATTAGACAACGGTGACGGTACCGTTACTATCGGCATCTCAAACCAAGCACAAAAGTTATTAGGTGATGTAGTATTTGTTGACTTACCTGCTGTTGGCGATACTACTGAAGCTGGAGAAGCTTTTTCTTTAGTAGAATCAGTAAAAGCAGCGTCTGACCTTTATGCGCCTGTTACTGGTGAAGTCGTTGAAATTAACGACGAGCTAGAAGGTAGCCCAGAGTTGATTAACGAATCACCTTACTCTGCGGGTTGGATTGTTAAAATTAAACTTGAAAATGCAGCTGAGCTAGATACCTTGATGTCAAGCGAAGACTACCACGCAGCAAACGAAGAATAAGCTTTTTGCTTTGTTCTGCAATTGCCAACAAGTTTAAAGCAAACCATTAACAATGATGATTAAGGCGACTTCATAGAAAATCGCCTTTATTTTATAAACCATTGCGCTTTTAACACCATACATTTTAGCGGGTTTATAAAAAATCTTTCTTACATTTTCTGCAACAGCGACTGTTTAGGATGAATATGACTGCTCCAACATTACTCGATTTATTAAGCGACCAACAAGAATTTGCAACGCGTCACAACGGGCCTAACCCTGCACAACAAAAACGGATGCTGGACACCATTGGTGCAACTAGCTTAGATCAATTAATTGACCAAACTGTGCCCGCCGCTATTCGCCTTCCAAAAAAATTAAACTTAGCCGAAGCACAAAGTGAATCTGACATGTTAGCTTCACTAAAAACGATTGCAGAAAAGAATGTGGTTAACCGAAGCTTCATCGGCCAAGGTTATTACAACACTTTAACGCCTAATGTTATTCTGCGTAACGTATTAGAAAACCCAGGTTGGTACACAGCTTACACACCTTATCAACCTGAAATATCTCAAGGCCGTTTAGAGTCTTTATTAAATTACCAACAAGCGGTAATGGACTTAACAGCAATGGATTTAGCGAATGCGTCTTTATTAGATGAAGCAACCGCTGCTGCAGAATCAATGACCTTATGTAAACGTGCCAGTAAAAGTAAAAGTAATGCTTTCTTTGTTTGTGACGGGTTACACCCACAAACAGTCGATGTTATTCGTACACGTGCAGAATATATCGGCATTGAAATCATTACAGGTACTGCCCAAGAATTAGATAACCAAGATGTGTTTGGCGCTATTTTACAGTACCCAAATACTACCGGTCATGTCATTGACCTAACAGACATCATTGCACAAGCTCATTCTAAAAATACCTTAGTCGCTGTTGCATCAGACCTATTAGCATTAACGCTATTAAAAGCGCCGGGTGAAATGGGCGCAGATGTTGTTATCGGTAGCGCACAACGTTTTGGTGTACCAATGGGGTTTGGTGGTCCGCACGCAGGATTCATGGCAACACGTGATAAATTCAAACGTACTATGCCGGGTCGTGTAATTGGTGTGTCAAAAGACAGCAAAGGCAAACCAGCATTACGCATGGCGATGCAAACACGTGAGCAACATATTCGTCGTGAAAAAGCCACTTCCAACATTTGTACTGCACAGGCACTATTAGCCAACATGGCCGCATTTTATGCCTTATACCATGGGCCAGAAGGTTTATTAAAAATCGGTCGTCGTGTTCATCATTACACAGCCGTTCTTGCTGCTGGTTTACAAAGTGAAGGTATCGAATTAGAAAACACCACTTTCTTTGATACGTTAACTATTAATACAAATGAACACAGTAAAGCGATTTACCACCGTGCATTAGCAGAAGGCATGAACTTACGTCTATACCCTGCAAAACAAGTCCCATCGCCAGATAATATCACTGTGCAACTAGGCATCAGTTTAGACGAAACAACCACTGCCAAAGATGTAGAGGATTTGTTATTAGCCATTACTGGTAAAGCACTTAAAGTTAGTGATTTCAGTGAAAATATTGCTAAAGATGAATTTGCAGCAATCCCAAGTAACTGTCGTCGTACTAGTAAGTACTTAACACACCCTGTGTTTTCAGATCACCAAAGTGAAACGCAAATGATGCGTTACATGAAAAAACTAGAAAACAAAGATTACTCATTAACACACGGTATGATCCCATTGGGTAGCTGTACCATGAAGTTAAATGCAGCAGCAGAAATGCTACCTGTTACATGGCCTGAATTTGGACAAATGCACCCTTTTGCACCGACAGAACAAAGCTTTGGTTACCAAGAATTAGCTGAGAAACTATCAACCATGTTATGTGAAATCACTGGTTACGACGGCATCTCATTGCAACCAAATTCAGGTGCGCAAGGTGAATATGCCGGTTTAATCGCGATTAAACGTTACCATCAACATAATGGTGAGGGTCACCGTAATGTATGTTTAATCCCAAGTTCAGCACATGGTACGAACCCTGCATCAGCCTCTATGGTTTCAATGAAAGTGGTTGTTGTAGGCTGTGATGAACAAGGTAATATTGACCATGCAGACTTAAAAGCAAAAATAGATAAACACCGCGATAACCTATCGTGCATCATGATCACTTATCCATCGACACACGGTGTTTACGAAGAGTCGATTCAAGAAGTATGTGAATGGGTGCATGAAGCTGGTGGCCAAGTTTATCTTGATGGTGCCAACATGAATGCACAAGTAGGAATAACAACACCGGGCTTTATCGGTTCAGATGTTTCACACCTTAACTTGCATAAAACATTCTGTATTCCTCATGGCGGCGGCGGCCCAGGTATGGGACCAATTGGCGTTAAAGCACACTTGATCCCGTTCCTACCAGGACACATCGAAGTAACTGAATCTGCAGATAACAAACATTATGCAGTATCAGCAGCAGAGCTAGGTTCAGCGTCTATCTTGCCTATTTCATATGCCTACATTGCAATGATGGGTGAGCAAGGATTAACGGAAGCCACTAAATTAGCAATATTAAATGCAAACTACGTGATGGAACGTTTGCGCCCACACTACCCTATTTTATTCCTTGGTAAAGAAGGACGTGTTGCGCATGAATGTATTATCGATATTCGACCAATTGAAGCTGCCTCAGGCATTTCAGGTGAAGATGTTGCTAAGCGCTTAATGGATTACGGTTTTCATGCGCCAACCATGTCATTCCCTGTAGCGGGAACATTAATGATTGAACCCACTGAGTCTGAAAACTTAAACGAGTTAGATAGATTCTGTAACGCGATGATTGCAATCCGTAAGGAAATCAGCCAAATAGAATCAGGTGAATGGACACTAGAAGATAACCCACTAGTGAATGCGCCACATACTCAAGTGGATTTAATGGAAACTGAGTGGACACATACTTACTCACGTGAAGTCGCTTGTTTCCCATCAGAGTTCAGCAAAGGCGCTAAATACTGGCCAACTGCAAATCGTGTAGATAATGTATTTGGGGACAGAAATTTGATCTGTTCATGCCCAAGTATTGAAAGCTATATCGAAGATTAATTGTATCTTGCTAGTTTTGAATAAAGTTTGAAACTTTAATAGCGTTTCAAACTAACAATAGCCGAAAGGCGAGACAAATATGTCTCGCCTTTTTTATGGCTGTAGTCTTATCGTTCAAGGAGAAATATCCCCTTATTCAGAGACAAACGTTATTGCTAATAAATAATTCGTTTTGCTATAGCGCTGATTTAAACCATTCAACAAGCGGCATTTTGCATCAATAACAGAGCGTTCCTGATTATTATCTAATTTCTCATAAAAATTTTTAACTGAGCAGTATTTTTAAAGTACTACAACACTTCCAACATTTTGCATACAACATATGTATTTTCGAAAGGAATTGATATTGTTGCTCTTTCAACTACTTCGAATCGTACCTTAAATAATTCTTCGTAAATCCTCCGTAGCTCTATGATAGCAACTAACGCGCCTCTAAGCGGTAAATAATAGTTGGTTAAAACAAGCGGCTAAAACCTAAAAACCAATGGTTATCAGCCCTTTTATGTATCTTGTATGGCATACATTTCAGCTTAATTAATTGTCAAAAAATGCAAAGGAAAAATCAATGAGATTAAGACGTTTGATTGAGTAATAACGAGCTATTGGGATTGAAAACAACGAAGTGTTCATTAATTTTAACCAGCAAAATTGATCAGGATTTTATGAAGATTACTATTAGTTACCCATTGCTGACTTGGTAGCAAAGATAATAATATTCACGCACACGGTAATTAATATTAAGGCAATAAAAGCAAATTTCTTAGAGTGGATATTAACAACTTCGGGTTTATTATCATTACTGTTATTTGATAGCCCTAGTATTGAAAAGTACATCAACGGGATTGATATAATGGAGCCAACTATTTCTATTACAAATAAACCAGTTGGCATTGGATCAGGTGAGATAGGAAATATACCGCCAAGATCGAGAGCATATACAGATAAATACGAAGCTGCACAAATAATTGAAATAAAGTACGCCCACTTCAGTTTCCGGATCACGAAATAAGTGAGGAGCAAGCTTGTCATTCCTAAAAAGGTTAGAAATATATTAAATGAGCCTAATATGTAGGGAGCTATGTGAGTAAAGCTTCTCGTTTCAATTGCACCGCCGGGTATCAAAATACTCAACAACACAAAAGAGATAAGCAACAATGTAGCGGTTAAGTATTTAATTTTAGCGTACATAGGCTTATCGTACATAGGTTTAATACGCTCCCGATTGAATATCACGCTTCGTTAACTGGCGCCTAGAATAGTATTATTTTTGCTGGCTTTCGTTTGTTGACAAAAACAGCAACAGCCATTTTGCGTCCATTTAAGTCGCTTGTTGGAAAATGTGTAAGTGGAATACCACTGATTAACACGACATTCCCCGAGATCGCACCAACAGCCGATTCAATGAGCAACCCGCTTGCGCGTGAGGGCTATCCCTAAAATTATTAATAACATCGCCGCTAGGCTATGCCATTCAATGACTTCGCCCAAAAGAAGCGCACCAGTAAAATACGCCACGACAGGGATCACGTAATTAATGTACGAAAGGAACGTAGGGCCTGCCGTGCCGATAACTGCAAACAACAGAATAGTGGCATACGCAGTTGGGCCGATACCTAACCACAACACGGACAACGTAGCTTTTAAAGAATAGCTTTGCTGCCACGGTAAATCTTGCCACAGCCACAATGGCACTATCACGATGCTGGAAATAATCATCACACCAGCCGACTTTACAACAGGGTTATAGGAGGGTAATCGCCTTACCAAAATAGTATTGATCGCATAACTAAAAGTGGCGAGTAAAATCAATAGACCACTCATTAAGTTACTGTGAGTTCCTACTAACGAAGGCCAAAGCACAATCACCACGCCAGTGATACCTAGCACAAAACCAAGTATTTTAAAGCGATTGAGACGTTCCCCCAACACAAAATAATGTGCCAAAATCATTGTCGCCAGCGGCATAAATGCCATCAAC
This sequence comes from Psychromonas arctica DSM 14288, assembly GCF_000482725.1. Taxonomy (GTDB): domain Bacteria; phylum Pseudomonadota; class Gammaproteobacteria; order Enterobacterales; family Psychromonadaceae; genus Psychromonas; species Psychromonas arctica. The sequence continues at coordinate 447,979 of NZ_AXWP01000001.1, read as the reverse complement.
AATCCCGCAATGCCCGAGCTAATATCCTTCTGACCTGTAGAGATCAGAAGAAATGGCAATAAGTTACCCATAATACCCAGCAACAAAAATATCGCCCAAGCCAACGGCTCCGCAGGCAAACGCCAGCCCTTGGCATACATAAACAGCGTTAGAATAATCGCAGCAATCAATACTCTAAGAGAAACGATCCCCACAGGGCTAAAGCTTTGCAGTGAGACAGCGGTAAACATAAAGGATGTCCCCCACAGCAGAATAAGTAACAGTAGAGAAAGCCAGTCTTTAACAGTAGGTGTATAGTTGTGAGTCATATATCTGATCCAATTAGCATTATTACTGGAGAGTTTAACCGACAACCTCCTGTGTTTTTGATGCTTTAAAGTTTAAATGCCTTCTAACACCGCAATAAACTATAAACAATAGTTGGCGATACTTTGTGAGATACGAACAAAAGCCAACTGTTTTTCGTCCTGCTTTAATAACTTATAGTTTACTCTTTACTCGGTTCTCGAGTTAATGACACAGACCATTTGTCACCTATTGTATTAGGTCAAGCATGGTATCCTGGTTCAATATTGGCGACCTCAAAACAGTAGGATAAATTTGGATAATTTCTTCTAAACTAACCAGTTTGGCATCTTCCATTGAGTATTCAATGTTGCTTACAAACTGCCAGCCATCATCTTCTAAGTCGTGATATACAGCTTAAATAGTGTGTTCACCATCAATAACTTGCCTAATAGTAAATACCGCACGATTTTAAGATTGTTCGAATGGCCCCTCAACTTCTTTTTCTTAAATAACCTGAACATTGCACTATTCTTCACTTTTAAACTATTGCCGCATTAAGCGGACAAAAATTGCAGGTTTAAATGCATAGTAAAGCGAAACATAACACACTAATTTTATTGCATTTAAGTGCCTTTTTATACGCTTCCTTCTGATTCTACGACTAAGATTCTTGCTTCTCCGCGAGGATGCGCAACATGCTCAGTTCCAATAGAAGCATAAAATATATCACCAGTTTCTAGAATTGTTGATTGCTTAATTCCATTTTCTTTAAATAACATTTCAACTATTCCATCTAAAACAACAAATACTTCTTCACCATCGTTCACATGCCACTTATAAGGTTGATCAGTCCAATGCAAGCGCGTCGTGATGCCGTTCATAGTTGCGATATTTTTTGCACCCCAAGCGCGTTCAGATTTGAATTCTTTACTTCTAATTATTTCCACGTTACTTCCAAATTATGAACAGCCTATAACGAGACTGTAGAATTTCTAAATTTCAGGCTGTTTATATTAAATAAAAATGACAGTAGCTTACATTTACTTGAGATTAAATAGATTATTTTATTTTTATTAACTAATTGATTAAATTGAGTCATAGATAGGATTGTAAGGCTAACACTGAGGCATTTTTTGAGTTAATAAGCACCAAGGTTAAACCCCAATGGAATCAAAAATCTTAATAGGCATAATGTGTCTCATTATGGCGTCACCCATTAGGGCCATCGCTTGAGGTTGTCCACCCCCCAGATAAGGTGTCGACTGTGCTGCACCAATTATTGTTTTTTATAACGCACTCACTCTGGAATAAAATTAGCTTCTGGCCATATTTCATTTATTTCATCTGCTTGCTGCTGAGCAGTAAAACGCTCCCAAACGATACCGTTTACATCAGAATCTTGGCTAAACTCTTCTGCTGATGAATCTTCCCAACCTAAATGACGTAACTCTCCAGGCTTACAGGTTGAATCTTGTCTGACTGATAAATTAAGTGACTCAGTTCTCCATAAGGCATATTCATTTAATACAAATGAGCATGGTTCCACGCCTAAACGAATAGTGTAATCTTTGATAGTTTCTTTAATATTATGTGTAGCAATTGCGATATGTAATTTATTCACAAAACCTCCTTGTGCGATATGGCGTTCTGATAACTGGCATCTAGGTTGACGTTGTTTTTACGCTTTTTTTGAAAAAACTATGACAACTGCTATACGTTCAGCTGATTAGCTAGTTAGAATTTTTTAAAGTTGAGGATATCGCTAAAAAACTTTGCAATCTTAGGCTCAAGAGCTTCCAACTTTTCTTTTTAGGGATATTAACTAAACATTATGTTTATCAGTTTTTTGTCTGTCACTTTCCTATAAAACTCACATATCACTTACCAACTAACTTTCTCATTTTTTGCACTTGTAAGTACACTTCATCAGGAAGTAAAAACTGGGCTTGGTTGCATGCTGTTTGATAAGAATGAAATTGCTCTTTACTTAGCCCCTCTGACCATTAAAGAGAGCTCAAGGTCTACGAAATAGAGTTATATATATTGAATCGTTTTTCATAGAGATCAAACTAACGATTAGCAGAGTATTGATGCCAAGCTATATATATACCAGTCATTGCAACTACAGGAATGAACAAACGATATATTTGAACAAGTAACGGTAAATCTATATTCATTACGATACTCACAATTAAATTTTATCGCCTTAATAACTGGGTATAGGTTGGTGTTTTTTTTGCGTCTTTTGCTTTAAAAAATGATGACAACCGTAATACATCCAGTTGATTAACTTGTTAGAATGATTATAACTGCCGTGCCAAACAATCAATGGACATGCAAATCTCCCATACATATTTAGCTGATATAATTATGCCAGTATCAGTTACTTCATAACCTTCATGCAAAACAGTAAGTGTTGAACCATGAACCAAAGAGTTTCTAACTTTTCTTACATTACTATTTAAAAAATGAACTGATGGTTCAGAGGTAAGTTTTCGATCATCTATTTTCTCCAACCATTTTAAATAATGTATGAAAATAGATTCGTTCCTCTTTTTACCCCGAAAGCTAATGTTTTTTTGACTACTAAGCTCACGTACAATGTAACCCAGAGTGTCTTCCAACATTGCCCATAGCATTAAGACTTGGGACTTTCTGACATAATTAGGCAAATCTTGTTTAAAAGTAGCTTCCAAGTCATATTGGCCATTACTAATATTTGAAACTGATACTCGGTCAGAATACTCGTTACTTGAAACGCCCCTTCCACCATTCATGAGCATATCCGAAAATTTTGTAGTGTAATTTTCCAGTTGGTAATTTTGTTGTTCTATGAATGCCATCATTAAGATCACTTCTTGATACAATCCTCTGCGCAGAGAAGCTTTCATATCTATTTTCTTTGAAAAACCAATCATTCTATCAAACCTATTAATAAGGTGAAGTCACGAAAAATTCTAACGAGGCTTTAGAATTTCTTTAATGCCAAGGAAAGCAGCGATTTTAAAAATTTAATAATAAAATAAAAAGTCAAAGGTCGATATTTTTCTTAATTTACAAAAAAAGGAGTTATTCTACAACCTCAACTCCTCATTCAGAGGCAAATAATTGTTGGCTACAATAGCTACGCTGGAGCAAAAGTTAACTGTTATTTGTCCTCCTGAAGTGACTTATAGTGACAGTTACTAAAAATTATTTTTAACTAAAGGTCTCATAATAACAGTTTGAGATGTTTGACATTCTCCACAGAAAATATTTAATTGTTGTTGAAATTTAAGATCTTTAAATACGTTTGAAGGTATTTCTAAATCCTTTTTACAACCTAAACATAAAAACTTAATTATGCATCGTGTTATTTCATGTTCACTATTTTTTTTTGGCTCAATAAGATAACTTTCATTGCACTTTGGGTTAATACAGTTTGCAATAATTGGAGCAGTTAGAAGTTTAAAAGGCTTTTTAATTAAAGTTTCACAGGCGAAACAATTAAAAGAAAACTCCTTCCCTAAAGAGCCACCCATTAATAAGTTACCTTCTTTTAATGTTAATAAATAAACAAGAAGATTTTCAATTTTCTTTTTTATTATCTCCCTATCCCCGTATATACGGATATCTCCAGAATCAATATTCGGAACAGGTATGTGCAGTGCTACATTTGACAGTCCATGCCAAAAACTATGTAGCTTATTTAAATTGATTGCAGATTGATTACCTATTGGTGTGTAGTTAACTGATTCAAATTCCTCTTTATTTGCAGGTAATTTACCACTTAAGGACTCAGTTGATATAGATAAGGTAAAGCCTTTATTGATATTTTCATTAATCTCTTCAGATATTTGCTTTACAACATGCTTTGGTTGCCAATTTTTAAGATCCTCAGCAGATATATATGAATACGACAGCTTAAAGCGCTTATAACATAAATACTCAATTGTTAGCCTTCCTTCGAGAGCGGCGTATGTTAGGCTTTCTACTGTATTTTCTAATAATAGAAATTCAATAAATTTTATACGTTTAGTAATATCAAGCAAACCACAGACCCCCGATTAAGTCACATAACATCTTATTATACCGAAAAATTCCATATTTCAGGTCGAAAGATGGAATATGTTAATTTGTTAATATGTTAATTTGTTAATATGTTAATTTGTTAATATGTTAATTTGTTAATTTGTTAATTTGTTAATTTGTTAATTTGTTAATATGTTAATTTGTTAATTTGTTAATATGTTAATTTGTTAATTTGTTAATTTGTTAATATGTTAATTTGTTAATTTGTTAATTTGTTAAAACTAACGTAAAAAACATTTATAGCATATAAAAAGGTAACAGAAGTAAAATTAATGAAGTCTCCATTTTTAAGACGCAAAAGGTATGCAATAGGCTACCCATTAGGGCTTATAAGCTAATCTTTAAACCATAAATTAAGTAACAATATGCAGGCTAATATCAATAAAACACACTGATTAATCTGTTGCCAATCAAACCAATTTATAAGTACTCCTCCACTGATAACCGCGATAATGCTTGATAAGGCAATAATCACCTCAGACACTCCTTGTGCTTTTCCTTTTTCTATTGGTTCAATGGATTTTGTGTATTGTGCAGTGCCAGCCATATACATAAAATTCCATCCCATTCCGAGTAGAAATAAACTCACGTAGTAATTGATCAACTCCATCCCTAATATGGCCATCATTGCGCTAAGAGATAAGATACATAGGCCTGTTATTGTGATCGATTTTGTGCCGAATCGGTCAATCAATTTTCCACTAAAAAATGAGGGTAAAAACATGCCAATAATGTGCCAACCGATAACAGATATCCCTTGATTTGTAGAGTGATGACCTGAATGCATTGCTAAGGGTGTCACTACCATCATCAACACCATCACAAACTGAGTGAAGGTTGTATTAAATACTCCTATCAAAAAGCCTGAATGTTTAATAAAGCGAGAGCTTGCGCTTTTAATTATAGGTTGAGCAATAACTTGAACGTTCAGTTTACCTAGTAAAAAATAGGCAATGATAGTAAACACAGTCAACATTAAGTATGCGCCTAGGTAGGCAGGTTGTTTTATCCATTGATTTGCTTGCATCGCCAAACTAGGTCCTAAAACAGCAGCAAGCAAGCTCCCAGACAACACTAAGCCCATGACACGGCCATGTTGACCTATTGGTGTTTCATCAATTGCTGCTAGTCGATAAAAAACTGAGGATGCCTGATAAATCCCCATTAAAAAATTCGCCAAACAAAACAAATAAAAACTCTCTTGTAAAATAGCTAACATACACAACAAACCAGAAATAGCGCCTGCAATTGCGCCGAGACGTAAGCCCTTACGACGCCCATGTTGCTGCATGAAAATAGATAGTTTATAAGTCGCTATTAAAGCACCTAAGCTTACTAAACCATATGGGAGAGTCGCCAATGAAGAATAAGGCGCAAGTTGAATACCAATAATTGATGATAAACTGACCCCAATTAATACAGCAAACCAGTAACAACTCTGGGAGAAAGACAGGGCAATAATGCTAACATTCATCTAATCAGTCCTTTTTTAAATTAAATATGAAAACGTTTGCGGTATTCTGAAGGTGAGATATTTAACTCGCGTTTGAATAAACGCCTAAAAGATTCACTATTTTCATAGCCACATAAGTAAGCGATTCGTTGTATTGATGTGTTGTTTTCTTCCAACAATAAACGTGCTTTGTTAAAGCGCGCTTTGGCAATATAGCGTGAAGGAGGTAAACCTATTTCCAGTGTAAATTTTCGAGAGAAATTACGCACACTCATTGCCGCTAATTCTGCAAGCTGACTTACCATCAATACCTTATTTAGGTTTTTATCAATCCAATTCTGAGCTAGCACTATCGCATCACTGCTTGCGCTAACAGTGGTTTTAATACTAGAAAACTGATTTTGTCCACCAGGACGATGATAAAATGCAACCATCTCGCGAGAGGTCTCCAAAGCTATCCGATGCCCGTAATCTTCTTGAATTAAATAAAGCGACAAATCTATTCCTGAAGTCACACCAGCTGAACAGTAATACTTATCATCTTTAGTAAACAGAGCATCAATATTGAGTGTGACTGAAGGAAAGCGTGTAGAAAACTCCTCATAACGCCCCCAGTGTGTCGTTGCTTGACGGTTTTCCATTAGCCCTGTTGCGGCAAGAATAAACGCCCCACTACATACTGAAGATACACGCCTTGCTTGATCCATAATGGGCAGTAATTGAGAAATCACTTCAGGTTGATCAGCTAACGACAATGCCACCTCTCCTCCTGAGATCATAATAGTATCAGCTTGATATTGAACAAGATCGTCAAGCACACCATCAGTTAAAACACTGGTTCCCGTATGAAGTTTAATTTGCAGTTGAGTAAGACTAAATAATTTTATTTCGTAAATATCAAAGTTTTCAGAATGCATGCGTTTATACATTTCATTGGCACTGGCAAAAACTTGTAAAGGACCAAAAATATCAACTGCATTTGCACCATCATAAGCGATAACAGCAACTTTGATTGGATATTGTATTTTCATGGGTATCACTTCCATTTGAGTTAGTGATATGAATTATACGCACAACCAGCTGTCCGAAAGGACATATTACCGCCTTATTCAGCCAAAAAATTATAAATCATGTAGGGGTAATGATGACGTATGTTCCTAAGCGATTCGGTATCTATTTCTTTGTCTGTTTATTGTTGTTAAAAAGTTATTCTGATAACAGACAATTTTGTCGCCGGACAGGGCAAAACTATTAAACATTTTTTTAAACTTAAAAAATAAATTTAAAATTGTGCGAACCGCACAGTCGGTTAATTTTCACAAAACGAGTATGATAGAAAAACGTTAACTTAAACCAAGGATTTCAATTACATGCTTTTATTTATTAATGCGGAAGACGTTAAGGATAATTTATCATGGACAGCGCTTTGTGATGCTTTGCATGAAGGTCATCAAGCTCCCCAAGCTGATATCGATGACATTTTATTCAAGCAAGGAGACAATGCGCTATTAAACCGAGCAGCATGGATCAAAGGTAAGGGAATAGGTGTAAAAACAGCGACCATTTTTCCCAATAATGCCAACCTCGCAGAGCCCCTCCCAAATGTACAAGCGGTGTTCACCCTGTTCGATGATGAAACAGGAAAACCATTAGCATTTATTGATGGCAATTTAGTCACAAAATGGAAAACAGCTGGCGATTCAGTATTTGCCGCTAAATTATTGGCGAGACCAAATAGTCGAGTGTTAACCATTATTGGTGCTGGAGCAGTCGCATCATCAATGATTGATGCCTATAGAGCTTTGTTCCCTAAACTGGAAAAGGTTCAGGTATGGAATCGTACCTTTGCAAAAGCCCAAAAACTAGCGCAAGAAAAAAATGCTATTGCCATTCAAGATCTGCCTGAAGCATTAAGCAATGCTGATATTGTCTCTTCTTCTACCATGTCAACGTCATCGTTTATTAAAGGTGAATGGATCAAAGCAGGCACACATGTGGATTTAATTGGTGCCTATCGTCCTGATATGCGTGAAGCTGATGACTCACTATTAATCAAATCGCGAATCTTTGTTGATTCACGAGATACTGCAATTCATGATATTGGCGAGCTCGCGAAGCCAATAAAGGATGGAATAATTAAAGAAAGTGACGTGTTAGCAGACTTTTATCAACTGTGTAATGACGGACAAGGACGCCAAAGCGAATCGGAAATAACGCTTTTCAAAAATGGCGGTGGTGCCCATTTAGATTTAATGACTGCGCTTTATATTATGAAAATGGCAGGAAAATAATTTATATCATTTAACTCAGTGGGGGCAGTTCTTGCTTTACTTTTATTCGTCTTATTGATGAATGAGGTAAGACAAAGTACCGCCCTATTTCGCTAGTATATAACGGCGAGATTGATAAGTTTTAATGATGCCTTTATTACACGAATTAAAGGCATAGCGTGTGGTTCATACAAGTAGGTAAAACTTAAATATTTAAGTCACGTACTTACTAAAAGCAAAAAGACTAGACAGAAATCTGCCTAGCCTTAACCCTGTTATTTAACCAACCATTATAAATAACGAGCTTCCAAGTGTTTTCTGAAATAGTCCGCGTTGAGTGTTTCACCTGTTGCACGTTTGATCAACTCATCCGTGGTATGCAGTGAAGCTTGTGACCAAATATTGTCGCTCAACCATTGGAAGATAGGACTGAGATCGCCACTTTTAATCGCCCCGTCTATATCCACTGTGTTTTGCATTGTCGCTTTATATTGTGCCGCATACATTGCACCTAATGTATAAGAAGGAAAATAAACAAATGCGCCGTCGGTCCAGTGAATATCTTGCATACAGCCATTTTTGTAATTACCTTTAGTGGAAAGACCAAGCGAAGCTTTCATCTTTTGATCCCACAATTCAGGCACATCGGTGTGCTCGATAACACCGTTGATTAAGTCGCGTTCGATTTCATAACGCATGATCACATGTGCAGGGTAAGTAATTTCATCAGCATCGACTCGAATGAAACCTTTTTCAACTTGCGTATATATTTTGTACAGGTTTTCTTCTGCAAATACGGGATCTTTTTGCACGTTAAAAGCGTTTGCTGAAAGGCGTGATAAGTGAGAAATAAACGGTTTGCTACGGCCAATCTGCATTTCAAAAAAGAGTGACTGAGATTCATGAACACCCATTGAACGAGCTTCACCAACAGGCAATCCAGCCAATGCTTTTGGTAACCCTTGTTCATAACGTGCATGACCAGTTTCATGGACTATTCCCATTAAGGCTTGCACAAAGTCTTTTTCATCATATCGAGTGGTAATACGCACATCTGTTGGTACGCCGCCACAAAATGGATGCACGCTTTGATCTAATCGTCCATGGTCAAAATCGAATTTCAACAACTTCATGGTTTCTAAACCCAATGCTTTTTGGTTAGCAACCGAAAAGTTGCCTGTTGGCATGATGACCGATTGTGATTGTTGCTTCTGCAATACTTTTTCAATTAAGTCGGGTAACCAACTCTTAACATCTGAAAACAAGCTATCAAGTGACGCGGTTGTTGTTCCCGGTTCATACTTATCTAGCATCGCATCATAAGGGCTAAGTCCCAGCCCTTCGCTGCGAATTTCAGCTTCTTCACGAGATAATTTAACAACATCTTTCCAGTTTTTTTCAAACCCTGTCCAATCATTTTCTTGACGCTGTGAACGCCAAGCGTGCTCACATTTAGAACCTGCGATAGATTGTGCTTGAACCAAGTCCTCTGGCACAATCGTCGCTTGCTGCCATTGCCGTTTCATTTCACGTAAGCTAGATTGTTGCTCTGAATTAAGTGACTCTTGTTCGGCCTCGCCAAACCATTCTTCAACTTGCGGTTGTGTCGATAGACGATGTATATGAACTGATAACTCTGCCATAGCCTGGGAGCGAGCATCACTGCCACCCGATGGCATGTTCGCAGCGGCATCCCAACCCAACATAGATTGAGCGTGGTTGAAGTGATTGATTGTTTGATAATGAGCGGTAAGTTGGTCGTAGTTTGACATGTTCCGGTTACTTCCTATAAGTTGCGGCTACAGGATACTGGCACTAAAAAAGTAGATGCCGATATTATTAAGCTATCAATAACATATTAACGAGACTCGCGATAAGAGAACAGACAAATCAACGTTGTTTACAGATAAAATTGTTATTAACCAACAGTCTCGACTATCTACTAATTAAGCTATCAATTGTTAAATGCCCCTGTGCAGCCTCCAAAATGGATTCGGCTGTGCGGTACCTATTTTCGTTTGTTAGTATTTGTTATATGCACTTTTCAATTCGATCTTGTTCAGTGACTTTTCTCAGCACTTTACAAGGGCTGCCTAGCGCAACAACACCAGCTGGAATATCTTTAGTGACGACACTGCCCGCGCCAATAATACTGCCTTTGCCAATGGTGACTCCGGCACAAACCGTTGAATTAGCGCCAATCCAGACTCCATTTTGTATCGTGATGGGGGCAGATGTGATGATCCCTTTTATGCGCTCTTGGGGATCGATGGAATGCCCTGCACAACTAAGGCACACGCCAGGTGCAATAAATACCCCGGCACCAATATTAATTGGAGAAGTATCTAGCATCACACAATTGTAATTGATAAGTGCAATGCCATGAAAATGGATATTAAAACCATAGTCACAACGAAAAGTTTGTTCTACAAACACTGTGTCATTATAGGTTCCAAATAACTTAGCTAATATTGCACTTTTTTTATCCACATCATTGGGTTGTGCTTGATTAAACTCCCAACAAAGTTGCTTGGCCGGCTTTTGCAGTTCAAGGTTTGAAGGTTCAAACTGCGCAGTATAGGCTTCAGGTTTAGTTAGTTTTTCTAAGAAGCTCATTGTGTTCCCTATTTTGCTTGTTTATTTAAGAGTCATTATTTAAGGGTGTTTATTTAAGCATGAATACTTAACAGTGAATCCTTCACAACGTATGGAAAGCAATTTATCAGAATCCAGTTATCAAAGCCTATTTATCAATAGCTCAATCATGACAACAGGGGCTGTCCACTGCAAGTGCTAGATGACTGTTTTATTTGTAAGCATGATGATTTCCCCTAACCCCGAATTTTCTCATAAAACAAAAATAGCTAAATGTTCTTATGCTTCTACTAGTACACAATATAGATAAAACTTATATTTAATATGAGCACTATTTAAAATGGCACAAACAATACAGCCCCCTTCTAATTCACACCTAAATGAATATTAACGCCACGGCCTATATTCGGAATAATAACTATATTCTGAATATAAATCAGGTCTCCATTCGATTCCAATGATCATTACGTATAAACGAAAAAGTAAATACGGTTGTGATTTTCATCAATGATTGAATGTTTTTTAAGCATAACTTTCTTTATTATTGCTTTAAAAGCAATAGTGATTCACATAAAGCAGCATATATCATCACATTAAAACCAGTAATAATGTATTTAGCTTAAACATTGCAACCTTAATACGATTACAACGTCTTAAATATAAATGCTTTAATTGCATTTTTAAGCAATTAACAACCATCTTATATTAAGGCTTGCTGTTGATGTTTTAGTTAATATTTTCCATTACAAATAGAAGAGTAAACGATGATAACTTTGCACGGTTTTGCCGCTAGTAACTATTACAACCTAGTGAAACATGTACTTCTCTATAAACAATTACCATTCCAAGAAAACCTCCTCTACGCGGGCAGCAAAGAATTATTAGCAATCAGTCCTGTAGGCAAAGTACCTGCTATCACCACTGCCGAAGGTTTAAATATTTCTGAGTCGAGTGTTATTTGTGACTTTCTAGAAGAAACTTACCCTGAGATTCAACTCTACCCTGAAAACAGTGGCGAACGAGCTGTTGTGCGTCAAATAATGAAAATAGCAGAGCTTTACTTTGAACTGCCAAGCAGACGTTTTATACCTTATGCACTTTCCGGTACTGAAGCGCCTGAACCCGTTAAAGCAGAAGTACGCCAAGTATTAAAACGTGGTATTACTGCAATAAGTCATTTATCTCAATTTTCACCTTGGATTGCGGGTGAACAATTCACTATGGCCGACATTTACGTACATTATGTTAATAGCATTGTCAGTAAATTTGCATCTAGCCAACTTGAATGGGATGTACTGGCTGAGATTCCAGGAATGACAGAATGGAATGAGTCTATGAGTCAATCTTCGATTGCTCAAAAAATTGAAGCCGATCGCTTAGCAAATATGCCCGACTTTATTAAAAAAGTAACCGCTCAAATAAGAGCATCAAAGGCTAAACAGTAATTGCTTGATGACACTAAAACGAAAATAAAAAGATTCTTTTACTGAATTAGTTCATTCATAAAAATATAACCAAACCAAAAAATAATTAGTTAATACCTTACTTATTTGCAGGAGATAATATAAATGACAAATACCAATATTCAACTGACTTCAACTATCAGCGAAGATAACAAACTAACACTTGCCTTACAAAACATCGAGATGCCACAACCTAGCGCCGATGAAGTGGTTATTCGCATTGAAGCAGCGCCCTTAAATCCATCAGATCTAGGTGTTCTATTTAGCGCGGCAGATCTATCAACGGCAGTCCAATCTGGTACAGAAAACAACCCTATTATTAGCGCAGATGTACCAGCTCAGTTTATGCCTTCGCTTAAAACACGCGTTGGTAAAGCAACCCCTGTTGGCAACGAAGGTGCTGGAACAGTAGTCGCAGCTGGCCCATCCCCAGCGGCACAAGCCCTAATGGGTAAAATGGTTGCAGTGATTGGTGGTGGTACTTATCGCCAATATCATTGTGCTAATATAAAGAGCTGCCTTGTATTAAAAGAAGGCACAACGGCTAAGCAAGGCGCATCGTCTTTTGTTAACCCGCTTACCGCATTAACAATGGTTGAAACCATGCGAGCAGAAGGTCATAAGGCGATAATTCATGCAGCCGCAGCCTCTAATCTCGGGCAAATGTTAAACCGTATTTGTATTGCAGACGGTATTGATTTAATTAATATTGTGCGCAAACCTGAACAAGAAACACTATTACGCGACATGGGCGCTAAATACATTGTGAACTCAAGCAGTGAGTCTTTCCTTGATGACTTAACCGCAGCAATTATTGAAACAGGTGCAACGATTGCATTTGATCCGATTGGTGGTGGTCAATTAACCAGTGATATTCTTAACTGTATGGAAGTCGCTGCAGCACGTGACATGAAAGAGCATACTATTTACGGCTCTGACACGTTCAAACAAGTTTATATTTATGGCGCATTAAATCGCGGTCCTATTACAATAAATCGTAACTTTGGTTTTGCTTGGGGTGTGAATGGATTCTTATTATTCAATGCGCTTGGTAAATTAGGCACTGAAACGGTAGCTGCAATGCGACAACGTGTAGCAGATGAAATCACCACCACCTTTGCTAGCCACTACACACATGAAGTGTCATTGTCTGAAGCATTACAACTACAGTCAATAGCCGCTTATTCTAAGCAAGCAACGGGTGAAAAATACCTCATTACCCCTCAAAAATAACATCTTGTAGAGAGACCTAAAACATCACCGCTTAGTAGGTTACGTGCTTAGTTCTTAGTGTTAAGAGTTAAGTGTTAAGTAAAGCAGATGCCAATAATGGTATCTGCTTTTTTATTACCTGACTTATTCATACCTTTGTTTGCCATACCGTTGTTTCGATAGTGCAATGCTCATGTCTTTACTACTTTGAATAAATAGAACATCCCCTCTTAACGTAGGAATGTTGAAAGATAGTCCTTTAAAAAGTGACGTGTGCAATTTCAATGCAAGTATTTGTGATTGTTGCACCCTATTAATGCAACTTTCTTTGATAATGAGGTTGTTTTATAGCTAAAACAGAACTAGATTAGCGCCATTGTTATGTGGGGTATTGAATATTAACTATTGGTCTAATTATTGCTATTAATTGTTAATTGTTGCTAATTATTCTTTAATTTTTAATAGTTTGTTGTAAAGAAGTGGAATAGGTCGTTAATGACCTAAAGGGCTTCAAACATTCAAAGTACATTAATTTATCCTTAGTTTTTATTCTCAAACATATAATTAGGCTCCTTATGTCTACAAAATCAGCTCAACACTCATTGTTTGAAGATGCTCAAGGCATACTGATCGGCACTTTACTTGCTGCACTTGGCATTACATTTTTCAAATCAACAGGGTTACTTATTGGTGGCACGGCGGGTTTAGCATTCTTAGGACAATATGCCTCTTCATATTCATTTAGTGATGTGTTTTTTGTTATTAATCTGCCTTTTTACTATTTGTCATACCGACAACTGGGATTAGCTTTTACAATAAAAACCTTTATTTCAGTTTTTCTTCTGTCTATTTTTGTTGAATACGCCCCTTCTTTTATGCAATTTAAATATTTGGATCCGATATATGCGGCGTTCATTGGCGGATTATTGGTGGGATCTGGTTTACTTGGATTATTTAGACATCAAGCGAGCTTAGGTGGCCTCACTATTCTCGCGCAATACTTAGCAAAAAAACACGGTATCTCCATTGGTAAGTTTCAAATGGCTGTGGATTGTATTGTTCTTATTCTTGCCGTTTTCATTGTTGATTTGAGTGCCATTGCTTTATCCATCGTTGGTGCTATTTCCTATAACTTAATACTGGTTATAAACCATAAACCGGGCCGTTATAGCGCCAGATAGTACAAAATAATGGAATTAAAGAGCATGTGGTGTACCTGAATCGCATCGTTGTATTTCAATCAATCCAAGCTATATTGCATAATATGTTCGTAACAAAAATACCAATATAAAACCTAAAATCATCATAAGATAAGAGTTTATTTTATAGTTTGTATAATATCGGTCAAGGATGAAGCACATATGTTCAGGAACAAAGCGCTAGAAATTAAAATAATAACAACGTCATAAAAACCACTAAAACCATAGCCAGAAAATCAAAGAATTAACCAAAAAAAGGTAACACTAAAGGAGAGCAAAGGTCTCTCCAGTAAATACTACGTTTTTTGTTTTTAACCAAGCCAACGACGAAATGATCGCATATATTAATAATGTTGTGAGAAAAATTAAAATCATTGTCCCCCATTAAAATCACAGCCCCCAAGAAACATAGCGCCCTAATAACTGCCGTGTAGGTTGATGTTATTTTTGCGGCTTTTTCTTTTGCAAAGACGATGATAACCGTAATACATCCATTTAATTAACTTATTCCGTGGTTAAGTTATTGAAATTCATCACCAAGGTTTTCTCGTTTTTTATGGCCACATTTTTTACAAACAACATACCTGTCAATGAGATCTAACGAAGCTCCAGCGGGGCTCACTGTGCCTGCAAAAAATCCAGATAGGAAAGCTTTAAATTGTTCTTTTCTACTGTTACCGTACTTTGAAGGCTTCTGCTTGATAATTTCTCTATGCTCAGTTTCTTCACCGCAATGATCGCAAAATTGCTTTAACATTATTAAAATCCCTTTCCCAGGTTTATCAGCTAACGAGGCTTTATAATTTATCATTCTCGCTCGAATTTTAATTATAAAAATTGTACCACTATAAACACAGTATTTTATCTTTTATTGAGATTCAAATAGATTATTGAGTTTTCGATAAATGATTGATTAAATTGAGTTGTAAAGACGTTTGTGAGGCTAATTAGGCTGTGTTATTGAGCCTAAAGGGCTTTGCCCTTGGCTTGATGTAAACTATTCCTTAACTTTTCGTCGTTATAAGGAACAGTATGAACAAAACAGTGCATTTCACATTAACGATTTATTAGGAATAGACTTTATCTTGGCCCAGGTTCGTGAATTTATTAATGCCTTAATCACTTTAATATTAACTACCTTGTCGTTTCTATGGTTGATATTGCAGCATGTGTTATCCAAAGGGTTACAGCGAGTAAGGGGTTATGTTTTTTACGTAGGAGTCTAAAAAAATTGAGATTACGCATATTGATTAATTATGGATTAGCCAGACTCACTTAAAAAAGTTAAAAAAAACAAACCCACTAAAAATCAATTCCGCAATTTGCTATAAATAGTGATCAAATAAAAGCGTCACTTCCCATCAAGGAAGTAATAGATAATTCGGTAAACACCATGCTTCTCTTTACCCTAACTCGCGACTCGAATCTTCCGCAAACCATCTACCTTGAATCACATACCCTGCTTCGGATTTGACGATAATTATGATTTAAACAGTCTAAACTATTCATCACTGAGGTGAACATCTCGATATTTCTCATATGTTTTTTATTCTAAAAATATACATTTTATTAATTAAATGTACGTAAGTAAGTAAGGTATAAAAAGCCAGATGATACGAGATAAGAATGAGCTACAACGACGTATTAAACAGAATGCTTTCGTATTAACAGTGACCACTACACAGCGAAAATATGTGCTTAAAATTCTATGCAGAGTAAACGACCCAAGGTTGTATATATAGAATTCAAAACTATATTCACTTTGATCCAAAAAACGTCTATTTGCTCGTCATCATGCGAATGTGTTTTTTTCTTTCTAACCAGCTAGTATCAAGAAAGAGCTAAGAAAGCATCAAACAAGCATTCCTACTTCTATAGTTAACATAATAGCTATTTCTTTATATAAAATGATAGCTATCATTGGCTCTTATTGGATTGGTTTGTTGTTGTCGTTGTAGTTATAATAGTCGTTGTCGAGATTCAATTAAGTTAAAGAGAATATACATTATCAAATGAGCAATCTTATGCCCGCCATTTTATTGAGCAACCCATGCTCGGCGTTTGCTGTTCTGGGCCTTGGCCGGTGTTAGCTATCAAACGCATTGCATTGATTAGTTCAGGTACCCTATTTTCTGCGTCAGCCATGCGTGCATCGTCTAGTCGTCCTCGATATTGAAGTTCACCTTTGCTATTAAACCCAAAGAAGTCTGGCGTACATACTGCACCATATTGCTTAGCAATTGACTGATCTTTATCGATTAAATAAGGAAACGTAAAAGCATATTTTTCAGAAAATAATTTCATATTCTGCGGTGAATCAGCTTCTATATTGTCATAATCGTTAGACATAATGGCCAATACATTAATACCATCTGCAATCAGTAACTTTGCATCGTCTGCTAGGCGATGGCCAATGCGCTGAACGTATGGGCAATGGTTACAAATGAAGACAATTAATAAGCCTTTTTCTCCTAGTTGTTCGCTCATTGTGAACGTCTCACCAAAGGCATCTGTTAATGTAAAGTCAGTGGCTTTCCAGCCAAAATTACAAATTGGTGTATCGAGTAACATAATTAAAATCCCATTGTTAAGTTATAAAATGACTGTTTACAGAGCAATACTGTGAATAAATCTTAGATTCAAAAAACAAAATCTGATTTAGTAAAAAGTGGGAGAGCAGGTTCAAATCAACTTTATCTTCCCACTTTAGTATCATGATTAAACTATGTGATTCATAAGTAAATTAAGTGCACCTTCATTGTTAGACACAAACAATGAAGGTGCACAGAATAATTTTTAGTCTTTTTTAAGATAGCCAGCTTTGAAATCGCTTAAAAACCTTCTAAAACAATCTTACCAATTGAACGACCTGTTTCTAAAAGCTCATGCGCTGAACGTAGGTTCTCGGCATTAATCGCGCCTAAGTGTTGGCCCAAAGTTGTTTGGATATAGCCTTGGTCAATCAAATCTGCTACACGGTTTAGCAATTTACTTTGTTCATCCATATCTGCTGCATTAAACATTGAACGAGCAAACATGAATTCCCAATGTAGTGAAAGACTTTTCATCTTCAACTTAGTCACATCCAACGCTTCTGGATCATCAATCATCGCTATTTTACCAAAAGGTGCCAGTAGCTCTGTATAGCTTTCAAAGTAACTATCCGTGCTATTTAAACTAGCAACATGTGTTACTGAACCAAGGCCTAACGCTTCTATTTGTGGTAATAATGGTTTGGTATGGTCAACAACATGATCAGCACCTAATTTCTTAACCCAATCAGAAGAACTAGCACGTGATGCGGTCGCAATAACAGTGGCGCCGGTAATGGCTTTAGCTAACTGTACTAAGATAGAGCCAACACCACCCGCAGCACCAACCACTAAAATAACTTCTTTAGAAACATCTTTTGAATCTGGGTTTTGTTGTTTAATAGCAAGATGTTCAAACAATATTTCATAAGCGGTGATCGCCGTTAATGGTAATGCCGCTGCTTCAGCATCTGATAAGCTTTTTGGTTTGTTACCCACAAGACGTTCATCAACTAATTGGTATTCAGCATTACAACCTTGACGCGTAATATCACCTGCATAATAAACAGTGTCACCTGGTTTAAAGTTTGATACTTCGTCGCCAGTTGCTACGACTTCGCCTACTGCATCCCAACCAATAACTTTATGTTCGCCTTCTAATGGTGCCATATTTAAGCGCACTTTATAATCAGCTGGATTAACCGCAATCGCTTTGATTTTAATTAATAAGTCGCGGCCTGATGCAATAGGTTGTGGTAACTCGATGTCTGTTAAAGATGCAACGTCGGTAATAGGTAATGATTTAGTATATCCAATGGCTTTCATAATATGTTCCCGTTAAATGTCTGTCTTATGTTTAAATGAATGTTTAGATGAATGTTTGATGGGAAGTATAATAGCCCTTGTTTTATTCTCATTAAACAGCACAAGATTTGAAACATTATCAAAAAATATTGGAGAATATACTATTAGAAAATCTACAAGTTATTCTTAAAGTTGCAGAGTTTCGCAACAGTACCTCTGCACTACCTCAGCATGACAAGAGCCGCTGCGATATAACCACTGAGCTGTGCTTTATTTTTCATAATAAACTCTCGAACATACCCACCACACGAGTAATCCGCGATAGTTTGAAAGAAAAGCTCCCAATGTATCAAAAAGTGTTTTGAAAAGTTTTTTGAAAATCTATGTCTTAAAGAGTTGATTGAAAAAAGGATGATGAACAAATGTATTCTTAACTAACATTTTTTAACTAAGGTGATTCTGAGTTAAGAAAATGTTGGATAAACATTAGTCAACGTTTAAGTTAAATAGTGAAGTCATTGATAGATATTTACCTTCAATAAGGTAAACAACACTCACTACTCTTTAATGCCATGTTGTGAATAAAAGTGCATTGAAGAACACTTAACAAAAAAACAGCTTAATAGTGATAAAAACTCAATGTATGAACTTATAAAGATAATTCAACTTAAACAATTACAATTTATCGGTTTTAAAAACCAATAAATTGAATAATTACAGCTCACTTAAATACTAGGGATAATAATTAAAACCAGTCATCTTCACTTTCTAACACTTTAATCAGGTGTTGCTTTAAGTTTGCAATATTTAACTCTTTTTGAGCGTATCGAATCAGATACACAGGATAAGAAAACTGCGGAGAGTCTGGTGTCAATTCTAAGATGCCTTGCTTTATATATCTGTTAATGACCCTTGTACGAAAATAGCCGCTACCTCCACTTTTGAGCATCACTTGCAAAGCCACAGGCCCCAAACTAATCGAAATATTGCTTCTAGCTAACTCTGGTAAAGCAGAATCGTGTAATTTTTTGAACTTGTCACCCCAGTCTACAAAGAGATATGGGAAAGGTTTATTGACGGATTGAACCCTGACTAGCTTTTCATCTAACAAATGCTCTACCACAATAGGTGCGCTATATTCTGGTTGATGTACAAGCGCAATATCTAACCCACCAGCGCGTACTTTTTCACACATTTGCTTGTTATCACCCACCTCAATGGTTATTACCAACTCTGAAGATGTTTCGTTTAAATGAGAAATGAGTGTTGCAGCTATGGGGTTCCATAACGTTAAGTCTACGCCTATCGCTAAGCTGCCTTTGACGGTTTCCGGTAAGGGTAAATCTCGTTTTGCAGCGTCCCACGTTTGCACAATTTGGGTGGCGTACGATTTGAAATGCTCACCATTTTTAGTTAATGATGCCCCACTTTTGTTACGCGTAAATAAAGCACACTGTAAGCTTTTCTCTAACGACTTTATACGCGCTGTTACTGTTGTTTGTGTGACATTCAGCTCAACAGCGGCGGCACCAAAAGTGTTCAAGTCGCAAATAGTCAGAAACGTTTTGGCTAATACATAATCCACTACACCCACCTTTATATGAAAATATTGAATAATAAATCGATATATTATTCATTATACATGATTCATTCATTTCCTATATCCTAACGCACCAAAGAAGTGCTCACGACCAATAATGGTGCACACTTAAATCATCGATTTATTTCAGGAGAATTATATTAATCCTTTTAATATTGTTAAGTCGTCGAATCTTATTCATCTATTCACGTTATTCGGGGTTTCTATAAGCGGCACAACAAGCATTTTTATCTATTTGATCAAGACAGCGCTAACAATCGTCCAACTGGTTAATCGTAAGGTCACTTTCTGCTTGTTTTATCGATTTAGATTAGGAAATGACTGTAACACTCAATACAACGCGGTGGGTTTTACTGAATGATAAATAGCGCATTTACCAAAGAGATAAAATTATTTTTAGGTATCCCGACAATAGGCCCCACTTTTAAGGAGATCATTGTTTCATCATTCACTGCTTTATTAGCGACACTTTGTATTATTTATATCTCCAAAGATGTATTAAGTTACTTTAATGTGCATGCCAATATTTATATATTAATCCCTATTGCAGCCACTTCAGTTCTTGTGTTTGTTGTGCCTCATGGTGCCTTATCTCAGCCTTGGCAAGTGATTGCCGGTAATCTCATTAGTGCGTTTATCGGAGTGACTTGTTATCAATATTTAGGTCAAGATCTAGCAACCGCTGCGGCTTTGTCTGTATCAATCTCGATCATGGCGATGTCATTGTTGAGGTGTGTACATCCGCCAGGTGGAGCCACTGCATTGGGGGCCGTTTTAGGTGGTGATACGATCCACCAATTAGGTTATAGCTACTTACTGATTCCAACATTATTAAACTGCTTAATCATCATTTCAGTGGCTATTGCTTTCAACTATCCCTTTCACTGGCGTCGTTATCCGTCTCATTTATATTACAAGTACAACCTAACTACCACTATTTCACCGGGTGCCCGAACCAATGAAGTTACCGTTGAAGATTTTATGAAAGCGGTAACTGAACATGGATCATTTATCGATATGACCGATGAAGGTTGGAATGAAATCTTTGAAAAAGCCAAGCAACATGCTGAATATGATAACGTTCACCCGGACACGATTGAATTAGGTCAACGCTATAGCAATGGCAAAATAGGGAAAGAATGGGAGATAAGGGAAGTACTAGCAATAGATAGAAAAAAGACAATAAAATACCTGGTGTTGGCTGGCGAACACACCAATTTGTCTGGCTCATGCTCAGTTAACGCGTTTACGGCTTGGTCTAAGTTTAAAGTTACAAAAAATGATATCGGTATATGGTCAAGACTTCATTAAAACTTGGCCATATACATGCCAACTTTCATAACTGGCATCGCTAATTGCATGGAAAGCATTGATATAAGAGTTGATTAATCAAGTATCAATGCTTTAAAACATCTATCCACCCACCTAAGTGTCCCTCATGCATTAACGAGTCTCATTTTTAGGCTACTTCCTCACTGCATAAATTTATTTGAAATGCATTTTCAATGCTGGTATGTATAAATAACCTAAAAAACTCGCCTTTTAATACTGACACGTTACAATTATTTAATATTTCATTAACTAACAATAACGAGAGAAAAGCAATGATTGAACGTCAACAAACTAAACAACGCATGAGTCGTGTAGTAAAACATAACGGCACTGTATACCTATGTGGTCAAGTCTGTGCTGATGCGACTAAAGATATCAAAGAG
Source organism: Psychromonas arctica DSM 14288 (assembly GCF_000482725.1). GTDB lineage: Bacteria > Pseudomonadota > Gammaproteobacteria > Enterobacterales > Psychromonadaceae > Psychromonas > Psychromonas arctica. Next base: position 426,277 of record NZ_AXWP01000001.1, on the reverse strand, counting down.
CAAACACAAACTATGTTAGATAAGGTAGATGAGCTATTAAAAGAATCAGGTAGTTCACGTGAACATATGCTATCTGCCACTATTTACGTTAAAGATATGGCGTTACATTTTGCTGGCATGAACGAAGTTTGGGATGCTTGGGTTCCTGAAGGTCATGCACCTGCGCGCGCCTGTGTTGAAGCAAGTATGGCAAGAGATGTCTTGTTAGTTGAAATATCTGTGATAGCAGCGGTTAAATAACAATCGCTTTAACATTTGGCTGAATATGTTACCTGAGTAAACATGATGCTGAATAACCATATCGATGTTTACAGACCCTGTAAATAATAAGTGTGTACTGTAATAGCATCGATATGTTCTCCTCTTTTTTACCGTTAGGAAAACTGAATGAGTTCTTTATTGCCGACACTACATCCTGTATTTGTTTCACAATTACCTGCAGATACTGAGTTAAGTAATACCTGCCGTAGTGTGGAGCATGCTGCATACTCATACGTTACCCCAACCCCCACTAAGTTATCTAAAATTATATGCTGTAATACTGAACTTGCTTATACACTCGGCTTTAGTGACGCGGCATTACAATCAACTGAGTTTTCAGAGTTAATTAGTGGTAATAACCTGCCATCGACTATGCAGCCCTATGCAATGAATTACGGCGGACATCAGTTTGGTCAATGGGCTGGGCAATTAGGTGATGGCCGAGCGATTAACTTAGGTCAATATTCATTGCTTAATAATGGTGCAGAAAGAAAAGAATACGTCACGTTACAACTTAAAGGTGCGGGGCAAACTCCCTACTCTCGTCGCGCCGATGGCATGGCAGTACTTCGCTCATCTGTCCGTGAATATTTATGTTCTGAAGCTATGTACCATTTAGGCATTCCCACTACTAGAGCGTTAAGCTTGACCTTAACTGGTGAAGAAGTCGTACGCGACAAATTATACGATGGTAGCGCGGCTTATGAGCCCTGCGCCATCGTTGCCCGCGTTTCTCCTTCATTTTTACGTTTTGGTTCGATTCAATTACCCTCTACTCGTGGTGACTTGACCTTATTAAAACAAACCGTCGCATTTAGTATTAATAATGATTATCCAGAACTGCTGCCTTCATCGGGTGAAATTGATAAATCTGTTTATTTGCAATGGTTTCAAGAAATTTCTCAGCGTACTGCTCATTTAATTGTTGAATGGATGCGCGTAGGTTTTGTACACGGTGTATTAAACACCGATAATATGTCTTTAATTGGTGAAACTATTGATTTTGGTCCCTATGGCTGGATTGATAATTTTGACTTAAATTGGACTCCTAATACATCCGATGCAGCAGAGAAACGTTATCGCTTTGGACAACAGGGGTATATTGGGCAGTGGAATTTATTCCAATTAGGCAATGCTATTTACCCTTTAATTAATGAAGCAGAACCTTTGCAGAAATTATTAAATGATTACAATCATATCTACCAACAAAAATGGCTAGCAATGATGCAAGCAAAACTGGGTCTCGAAGCTAAGCCCAAAAACAGCAAGCAGAATGAAACGGATTTACTATTGTGTAAAGCGTTAGAAAAAGTAATGTCATTGGTTAATACCGATATGACGTTATTTTATCGTCACCTTGCTACTTTTTCTCAGCATACGGATATTACAGACCGAACTGTATTATTAACCCATTTTGCGGCGTGTTTTTATCAATTAGAAGAAATTACACCTGAATATTTAGAACAGCTTGCAGAGTGGCTAAGCCAATATCAAACACGATTAAGCACTCAACAAGTTAATGACGAGCAACGGAAAGAGGCCATGAATAAAGCGAACCCTTGTTATATTTTGCGTAACTTTCAAGTACAAGAAGCGATAGAACTCGCTGAACAAGGAGATTATTCTAGGGTGTTAACCTTGGCTGAATTATTAAAGGCACCTTATCAAGAACAGAAACAGTATCAAGAGTTTGCAGTAAAACGCCCGGATTGGGCGACTAATAAATTTGGCTGCTCTGCGCTTTCATGTAGTTCATAGTTTATTATGTAAACTCACAATATCAGCATAAATATAAGCCTCAATATTTAAATTTATGTTACTTTAAATAAATAGACTTTAAGTTGATATGTGTTGACATTTGGTATGTGTTGATATTTGACACTATAGTTGATATAAGACTCATATTATCACTTAATATACATCTCTAAATGGGTATTTATGGCCGAAACGATGACAGAGGCACTATCTTTATCAGTACAACATGTAATGTTGTCTCCTGATAGTTCACAGTTAACATTAAAGGTTTTTCAAACTGAATCAGTGATCTCTGTTGAGGATATTGTTCGTCTATTACAAAATCCTACACTACCACGCTATAAACTCAATATCGATGGCGTTAATAAAGCTATCGCCGTTTTTACTATGTTGCGTGAAGGATTAGGCGAAAGTGAGCAAGAACAAAGTATCGACTTCCCACCTATTGCGATAGCCAATAAAGTAGATGCCATATTACATATAGATATAGATAACGATAAAATGAGCGCTTACGCCAGAATTACAGTCGCCTATGGGGGGAAATCAATCACCTTAGAGGATATAAAAAAGCGTTGTGAGCAATTAGATATTAAGTTCGGCCTATCTACGCTGTATATAATTCAACTATTAGATATTTGCAGACATTCCTACCCTGGCAGAATATATACATTAAAGATAGCTAAAGGCCTGCCTCCTATTGACGGAACCGATGCTCAGTTTAAACAATTAGTCAGCACCGATAATCATCGTAAACCTGCTCCTACTATTCTGCCAAATGGCAAGGTTGATATGCTTAACCTTGGTGAGTTTATCACCGTTGACGTGGGTGCTGTGTTAATGCAAAAAACACCTGTTTATTTAGGAGAGCCTGGTAAAACAGTAACCTCAGAAACAGTACCGCAGCAACAAGGCATAGATCATCCTTTTGTCATAAATGACAATGTGCAAATTAACCCAGCTGACCCGCTGCAATTAATCGCGACTAAATACGGCGTACCAATCGAAAAACAAGGTTTTATTAGTATTGATGATGTACTGCTATTAGAGGAAGTCACTAACAAAACAGGTCATGTTGATTATAACGGTACCGTAGTGATCACTGGCGATGTAGAAAAAGGGATGAATGTTAATGTGCGAGGTGATGTAACAGTAATGGGAAGGGTTGATTCTGCTCATATAACCTGTGGTGGTGACTTAACCGTTCAGCAAACTGTTATTGGTTACCATAAAAATACTGAAGAAGAACAGTTTAGTTGTGAAATCAATTGCCAAGGTAATTTCACAGGCACTCTTGCGCAATATGCTCGTCTCAAAATTGGTAAAGATTTGTTGTTAAGTACTCAATTAATTCATTGTGATACTGAGTGTGATGGTTCAATTAAAGTACATAATAAGTCATTAACAAAAGGGTCGATTATTGGTGGGCTCACCAAAGTAAAAAGTAACATAATAACGGCAATAATAGGTACAAGTGGTAGCACAAAAACGATCATAGAGTTGAAGGGTGATGTATCTAATTTAGAAAAAGTGAAAGACGTTCAGTTACATGATTTACAGTTAGTAAATAATTTTTTAGATAAATTTAAACAAGCAGATAAAAAAGCAGATGCGATATTGAGCATCGCTGAACGTAAAAAAGCAAAGCGTCAAATTATGCTAGAAAAACAGCAGTATCGAGATGCGAGCGATCGAATTCAAAATGAGATGGCAATAACTAAATCCGACATCGAGGCAAGTTACAACTCCTCTTTTATTACAGCAACTAGAAAGCTATTTAGTGATACCACGGTGTCATTTGGGAATCAAACTTGGTGTAGTAATGAAGAATATGGGCCAAGTACGGTCTCATTATTTGATAAAAACCTACGCATATCACCTTATGAAGCTAGCTAGAATTTATTTCCTATCAACCGGAACATATATTTATATGTCATATTATGCTTATAAACATACAAAATTAACAATATCATTCTTTAATCCCTTAAATTTAGCGTTCCCCCTCTAGCACCGTAAGCAATTACAGGCTAAAATTCTTGCCATTATTTTTCCAGACAATCATTTTAAGAAAAAAGAGAGCATTCAGATGGGAAGAGCATATCAAAACAAAAAAGAGTCTATGGCTAAAACTGCAGGCGCTAAAACTAAAGTTTATTCTAAATACGGTAAAGAGCTTTATGTAGCCGCTAAAAATGGCGGCTTTGATCCAGAGGGTAATCTAACACTTCGTCGTTTGATCGACAGCGCTAAAAAAGACCAAGTACCTGCTCACGTTATTGAACGTGCTATTGAGAAAGCAAAAGGTGGTGGCGGTGAAGATTACGAACGTGCTAGTTATGAAGGTTTTGGCCCCGGAGGTTGCTCTGTCATTGTAGACTGTTTAACTGATAACGGTAACCGCACATGGACTGATGTACGTAACTGTTTTAATAAAACAGGTGCTAAAATTGGTTCACCCGGCACAGTTGCACATATGTTTGAACACCAAGCTGTATTTGTATTTGCAGGTGAAGATGATGAAGCCGTTTTAGAAGACCTTATGATGGCTGATGTAGATGTCGTTGACGTAGTCAGTGAAGATGGAAAGATTTCCGTGTTCTGCCCTCACACAGAGTTTAACAACGCTAAAATCGCATTGCATGCGAGTTACCCAGATGTAGAGCTTGAAGTTGAAGAGATCACTTACGTACCACAAACAGATACTGAGATAACAGAAGAACATGTCGAGAAATTCGAGAAATTTATCGAGATGTTAGAAGATTGTGACGATGTACAAAACGTATATCATAATGCAGTTTTGCCAGAGTAGTTATTAACAGTTACAGACTCTGATAAAATCGATTAAACCACACTCTGTGTGGTTTTTTTATACCTGTGATCTAATACTAACTCCGCTAATTAACTGCTCAACCTTGTTGGTTGAAATGATGCATTTTTCCTGCGTAATCTTTGTTCACATAATTAATGGGTTTGCTATCAATTAGTCGAGCACATTTTTTGCATAAAAAATGCCACTAAATAGTGGCATTTTAATAACTAACGAATAGTCGTTTAATGGACCAACGGTTTAACCATTAATTAATCAAGTGTTTTCAATTGTCTTTCATATTTATCGAACTGAGCTGTTACTTCAGCTGATGGTTCATCAGTGAATAAACTCACTGCTACGATAGAGATAGTAGCAAAAATCACCCCTGGTACAATTTCGTATAAATCGAATATACCACCAGATAACTGTTTCCAAAGAACAATTGTAATCCCCCCCACTAACATACCTGCGATAGCACCACTTCGGTTCATACGTTTCCAATATAAGCTTAAGATAAGTACCGGTCCAAATGCAGCACCGAATCCAGCCCAAGCATAAGAAACAAGGCCTAATACAGAGCTATCAGGCGACATTGCGAGATACAAAGCAAGTAATGAAATAAACACGACACCTAAACGACCTACCATTACAATTTCACTCGACGTTGCATTAGGTTTGATCAGTTGTTTGTAGAAATCTTCAGCTAAAGCAGACGAAGAAACTAATAATTGTGAATCAGCAGTACTCATAATAGCTGCTAAAATAGCCGCTAATAAAATACCAGCGATAACAGGATGGAAGATAGTGTTCACTAATACCATGAATATTTTTTCGTCATCTTCAAGGCCGCCAGTTAATGAGTTGTTCATATACAACATACCCACTAAACCAACTAATACCGCACCAGTCATTGATAATGCAGTCCATATCACAGCGATACGACGTGCAGTGGTTAAGTCTTTATTACTGCGTGTTGCTTTAAAACGCGCTAAGATATGAGGCTGTCCAAAATACCCTAATCCCCACGCAACTAAAGATACAATTGCAATCCAAGATAAAGGCTCACCATCAACACCATTCCAAATAGATAACAGCTCAGGGTTAATTGCATACAAGTCAGCAGATAATTGATCCACCCCACCGTTCATCGCTGCAATTGGCACAATTAATAATGCCGCTGACATTAATAAACCTTGCACTAAGTCAGTCCATGCTACCGCTAAAAATCCACCAAATAGCGTATATGAAACGACGCAGACAGTACCGATAATCACAGCAACCGTATAATCCATAGAGAATACTGTTTCGAATAATTTACCACCGGCCACTAGACCTGAACTAGTATAGAAAAGGAAGAACATAAGGATAAAGAAAGCCGCTAAGCTTTGCACTATTTTTGACTTATCAGCAAAACGACGTGATAAGAACGCTGGTAAAGTTAAAGAATCGTTAGCCGTAATACTATAAGTACGTAAACGTTTAGCCACGATCAACCAGTTTAACCACGTTCCAGCTAATAAACCGCCTGCCAGCCATAATGATTCTAAACCAGCAGCATAGGCATAACCTGGCAAACCTAACAACAACCACCCACTCATATCCGATGCACCTGCAGATAATGCTGCTGGCCATGGTCCTAGGCGGCGTCCACCTAGGAAGTAGTCCTTCGCATCAGAGGTACGCTTATAAGCATAAATACCAATAGCTAACATCATGACGAGGTACACCATAAATGTTGCTATTATAGTAAAATTATTTTCTATCATAGATCACTCCGTTTTTGATCATTAATGCTCTCATTGCTCACCGCAACCTAAAGCTAATAAAGTAGCGTTACCACCTACCGCAGTGACATTTGTCGACAACGTTTTTTCGGTAATAAAGCGTAATACTAAATGTTGATCTCGTACTGTTGGTAACAGTGCTAAATCCGTTTCTGCAATTAATTGAGCAATTTGTCCTGTTCGAGCTGCTAACGCTTGATTCAAACTAATTGCCTGTGCCTCATTACCTACATAGCCAACACCGGCAATATTAGGGTCTGAAATGATAGCCTGTAATGCTTCCTTTTCGTTTACGATGAACACGGGCATTTCAACACCAGATAATGAACAAGCTTGCTGTAAACTCGCGACAATTTCCTTATTATTAGAGTTAGATATTAATAAAACACTATTACCTGCAATTAATGCACAGTTTAATAGCCCCACTAATGCAGGAACGGAGGAGTCCTGTTCCATCATCATCAAAAATATGCCCCGACCAGAGGTGCTCAGTATATTGCTCTCCCCCGTTGGCCCTGGCATCATTTGCGATTCTGCGATTAACGAAACAGCTTGGCGATTATGAAATTCAATCACGTGTGCCGGCGTATCACCAATATTTGGATTATCTTTTAAACGCTCACCCCACTGGGCAGTGATCCCTATGCGTTGATGTATATTGATATCATTCCATGTTAACCATGATTTTTTTGCTTGCTTGATCATTACAGTTACTGATTCTGACATGGTACTTTCTCCTAACATGAACTTACGATTTGTTGAGTAAAACGATGTAAATAACGTGGACCACCTGCTTTAGGGCCAGTACCAGATAGACCTTGGCCACCAAAAGGTTGTACACCTACTACGGCTCCTACTTGATCGCGGTTGATATAACAGTTACCCACTCGGCTCATTTCTGCGATATGTGTATAAGCTCTTTCATTTCGGCTATGCACACCCATCGTCAAACCAAAACCAGTGTTATTAATCTGTTCAATCACGTTATCTAATTCAGCCGCTTTGAAACGGATCACATGTAAGATTGGCCCAAACTGTTCTTCACTTAATTGCCCAAGATTATCAATCTCGATCGCTGTAGGTGAAATGAAGTCACCTTTTGCACAACTGTCATTTAAAGCCACTTGTGCTAATAACTTATGTTCAGCGGTCATTTTTTTAAGATGCGCATTGAGTTTGTCTTTTGCTGTTTTATCAATAACAGGTCCCACATCGGTGCTATGAAGATAAGGTAAACCAACGGCAAGTTCTTGCATTGCTCCCTTAATTAATTCAATAACACGTTCTGCAACATCTTGTTGAATAAATAACACCCTTAATGCCGAACAACGTTGCCCTGCAGAAGCAAAAGCTGAACGAACAACGTCACGAGCAACTTGCTCTGGTAATGCAGTACTATCAACAATCATTGCATTCTGACCACCCGTCTCTGCTACAAAGGTAGCCGGTAATAATGGGCGTTTAGCTAGATTGCGGTTAATCACTTGCGCAGTCCCCGTAGAGCCTGTGAATACAACACCCGCAATACGATGATCAGCGGTTAGCGCAGAACCAATTTGGGCACCATTACCGGTTAATAATTGGATACTTTGGCTAGGGAATCCAGCTTCAAGCATCAATAAAACAGTGCGTACAGCAATTAACGAAGTTTGTTCTGCAGGCTTTGCAATCACTGTATTACCAGCCACTAACGCGGCACCAATTTGACCGAGGAAGATAGCTAACGGGAAGTTCCAAGGGCTGATGCAAACAAACACACCTTTACCTTGATGGCGAATTTGTTGCGTAATGCCATCAAAGCTGACATCTGTTTCAGCATTCGAGAAGTTATCAACGGCTTGTTGAGCATAATAACGACAGAAATCTACTGCTTCTCGTACTTCATCGATACAGTCATGAATTGTTTTACCTGCTTCATGGTGACATAAAGCAATTAACTCAGGCATATTCGATTCAAGTAAGTCAGCAAGTTTATACAAGTACTGAGCACGTTGCTGTACTTCGGTATTAGTCCACTCGGGGAAATATTGATGTGCAGTTGTTAGTGCTTGTTCAATCATCTGGGTTTCAGAAAACACAACAGACCCAACACTAATCGTACGGTCGTAGGGAGCTGTACATTGGTAAACGTCTGTTTTCTCAGTAACATCATTGTAATGAGTCCCATCAACAATCGGCCCCATTTTCCAAAAATGGCCTGTGAATGCTTCCACTTTTTTCTCAAAAGGAAGTGCTTCGCTTTCTATGTCAATATTTACACTGAACGAGTTTTTACGATCAGGGAAAATAGCAGGCGGTAATTCAATTAAACTATTATGCAATGATTGACGCTTCAATAATGTTTCAACAGGATGCTCAATAAGTTCAGCAATAGGACAATCAGCGTCAACTAAACGATGTACAAATGAACTGTTTGCGCCATTTTCTAATAAACGTCTCACCAAATAAGGTAATAGATCTTTGTGGCTCCCTACTGGGGCATAGATACGTACATTACTATTAGACATGGTCATTACATGGTTATATAACGCATCTCCCATGCCGTGTAATCTTTGAAACTCAAACTCTTTGTGAGTCGACATCGAATTGATAGCGGCTATCGTGTGTGCATTATGGCTAGCAAATTGCGGGTAAATAAGGCCCTTAACATGTTCGCATAAAAGAAAACGTGCACAGGCTAAATAAGAAACATCAGTTGCTTCTTTACGCGTATAGACAGGATAAGCCGGGTAACCATTTTGTTGAGATAATTTTATTTCACTATCCCAGTATGCCCCTTTCACTAAGCGTAAAGGAATAACATCACCTTGGGATTTAGCTAATGCAGCCAACCAAACTAAAACAGGTAAAGCACGTTTACTGTAAGCTTGCACCACAATACCGAACTTACCCCAGCCTTGCGTCTTTGGATCTCGGTATAATTTTTCAAATAATGCCAATGAAAGCTCAAGACGATCCGCTTCCTCTGCATCAATCGTTAAGCCAACATTTAAAGCACGTGCTCTTTCTATTAAAGATAACACCGAGTCAAACATTTCAGTCATCACGCGTTGTTTGTTAGCTGGCTCATAACGAGGATGTAACGCAGATAATTTAATCGATACCGTCGCGGCATTATTAGCCTGATTTTTATTAATAGACTTGCTGCCTACTGACTCTATAGCGGTTAAATATGCAGCGTAATATTTTTTGGCATCACTGGCAGTTAGCGCTGATTCACCAAGCATATCAAAGGAATAACTGCAGCCTTTGTTAGTAAACCCTTTACCGTTCTTTTGTGCTTCATCGATATTGCGGCCCAATACAAACTGGTGCCCCATTATTTTCATCGCTTGATGCATGGCTTTACGAATAACAGGCTCAGACATTTTATTAACCAAGCTATTAACAACATTGGTTGTACTATTGGTTCTCGTTTTCTTTAAATTAACAATTTTACCCGTTAATAAAAGACCCCAAGTTGAGGCATTTACAAAAATAGAATCTGATTTTTTAAGATGAGATTTCCAGTCAGCAACACTGAGTTTATCTTTAATTAAGGCATCTGCAGTTGCTGCATCAGGAATACGCATTAATGCTTCAGCTAAACACATTAATAAAATACCTTCTTTGGTATCTAAACTGTATTCTAGTAATAATGCATCAATCATCTGCACAGCATTTTTATCTTTACGCACACGCTTAATCAAATCCGTCGCATAATCTGCCATCGTATTTGATTCATCTTTAGATGGCGTAACAAGTGGTATTAATTGCTTTAAACAAGCAGACTCATCAACCATATACAATGGTGAAATATGCGCCCAAAGCGTTGCTAGCTCTGTATTTATAAAATCTTTGTGCAACACATCCGTTGCAATAAATGATGACATACCCAACTCTCCTAAAAGTCATAACACCTGTTAATGTTATGTTATGCAAATGTAACTAAGCACGGATAGTATTGGTAAAAGTTTTTAAGTTCTTACCTAAAACTACGATTTATATGTCAAAAAGTACGATCGATTTTTTTTTGTGACCTGAGTCATGGAAAATTATAATCCAGCTTTATAAAAAAATGATTAATTATGCGCGGATTTTAGCTATAAATAGCATTTATGCCCTCTGCTATAGTTATATGTTCTTAGCTCGAACATTAAGGTCAGGTTTAACCTGATGACTTTTGAAGTGGTGATTGACTATAAAGAATTGCAAGAGCCCCCCTCCCTACTTCTAAGCCAGTAAAGGCATCCGTTGAGGTAGAGAAGTTAATTAGTTTGAAGTAAAAAGGTTGTTGACGTTATTTCGATGGTTGAATTATTAGCGGTACCGAGAAGGAGAAGTTCCCTGAAACTTAGTGAAGGTGTGAGTAAAACTGCTTTGATTAGCAAAGCCACTGGCACTGGCGATCATCGCTAATGTCAAAGAGCGGTCTTCTAGTAGCTGTTTTGCAAGATTCATTCTCACTTGCATGATGTATTGATGCGGGGTCATGCCCATTTGTTGCTTAAATAATAAGTGAAATTGACTTTCTCCTAAGAACACACAACCGGCTAGCTGAGCGACACTGATCTTAGTGGTAATGTGTTGAATAATAAAATTATCAATCACTTCTATATTAATGCGATTCTTTTTACTTAGGTCGGTTTTAATATGACGCTGTAATAAAGCAATGATTGTATTTTTACATGCTTCTGCCACCAATATATCATCAGGGGCTTGGCGCATCTCTTTTACTAATAACTGTAATAGTATTTGAAACTGGGTATCTAATTTAAAATATTGATTAGAATGAATCAAAGGTTGAATATGTTGAGCGGTATAATTATCTAATTGAGACTCAGTGGGTAAATTTAGTGTTAATATTTCGGCAAAGCCTAAACCATTAAAAGCATGATCAGATGAGGCAGTCACCACACATCCCTGCCCTGGTATAATAATATTCTGCATACCTTCTATGCTAAATTCAGAGTTACCATTTAATGCAATCACTAATTGATGATGATCGTGGTCATGATGCTGTATTTCATTGGGTAAAGTTATGACTTCAGCCGGTCGGATTAAAACAGTTTCAATTAGATTCATAACTCACTCCTTGTAATGCGTAATATTAAAAATCCAAATATAAAAGCGAAATGTTGAATTACCTAATAAAAAAATTATATTTTTGAACGACTGTCATTAAGTGGTCATTTATTAGCAATAAAATGAGCGGTTGTTAAGCATTTTCAAAAGCTAGCTAACAACCAGCAACTTGTAACTGATAATTTATGATTGATGATTGATGATTGATGATTGATGATTGATAACAAGTACAAATCGAATTCATTGTTGTGCAACATGACATTACTAATAAAATTGTATACAGATTGATAAAATGGACATGAACAAAAATCAAAAGCAGTAAATTGATAGGAAGGTTAAAACGGGTTAATTAGAGTATGCAAAATGATAGAGGCTAGTGACACAAAGTAAACGTTTTATATCAACGAACAGGGGCAACTGACATCCAATCAGCCCTCAAAATAAAACACTGCCGGTCTCAAACGATTATGCTGCTAGGTAGACATTGCCCGATTGTAAAATTTAATCATTGTTGTATAAATTAAGAAAACCTTTAACACTAAAACCATTCAAGAACTGGTCGCCTATTTTCAATACAGGTACACCTCGGTATCCCGTTTTTGCAAACTCTTTTTGGCCAGCAGCACTTTTAACATCAACTAATCTAAAGTTTATTTTTTGTTGCTCAAGGTATTGTTTAGCTGTTTTACAATGAGGACAATTTGCCATCGTATATAATGAAACACGTTTCATTTTAGGGATTCCTTCGGTTCAAATAATAGGTGCTTAATTTGAAATTAAAACGCCTGTGAACATGCAATGAAGCATGGTGACGGCACCACTATAAACACAGGCGAAACTTGTAAGAACGCACATAAATAACAATCAAATGTGTAAAATTATTTGCGCTTTATGGTCTAATGACCGCAACCTCCTTTTGCATGTGCATGGCCGTGTGATAACTCATCTTCAGTTGCCGCACGTACGCTGACTACTTCAATGGCAAATGTTAAAGTTTTACCGGCAAAGGGATGGTTCAAGTCGCAATCTGCATTAAAACGTCCTACTTTAACGATGGTGACTTCTTGTTTACCCTGGTTAGATTCAACCACAGCAGTCATACCAGCAGTCCATTTCTTTGCACCTTGTAAGTGTTTAATCGGAATGCGTTGTAACGCACCTTCACGACGTTCACCATAAGACTCTTCAGGAGATAAGGTTACTTCAAATTTTTCACCAACTGTTTTATCTACAAAGGCTTGCTCCATTTTTTCAAATAGACCACCGCCGCCGTGTAAATAAATAAGCGGATCATTACCGTTACTGTCTTCTAATAACTCATTACCTTCTGTTAAGCGATAATGGAATTCAACGACACTGTTTTTAGCTATTTGCATTTTATATCCTTGTTAATTTTTTTGTTACTAAATAATTGATATTGATTAATTGTTACTAAACTACTTTACTAAACTATTGTCACTATGCTTTTTTACTAAGCATTTTTTACTAAACATTTCTTACTAAGTAATAGTTGTTCTGCTAATAACACTTAATAGGTTTAATTGAATAGTTCAACCACGGCCACAGGAATTTGGTGGGCTAAAATATGCTCTTGCTTAATGGTTTTTTTATGTTCACAAATTGTAACAAACAAAGTTTGACAATCTTCTGATAACGTTTTACTTTTCAGGTAATTAACTGATTGAATTTGATTATAAAAATCTTTTTCAATGCCGCTAATGTTGAAGGTTTCAAGCGACTTTGCTTGAACCGTCAAGATTTTATTCGCACCGCTACTTAAAGCAATTTCTAATCCTTTAGGGTCTACATCCGCAAAACATAATAGCTGATGTGAAGCTGTAAATGATCGAAAAAACGCATAGGCTTTATGGGTGCTTTGTATTGCTTTTTGATCACCGCGATACAGCCATAAAGCATTTTTTAAATGTGCTGCATTATCCATGAAAGCTAAATGTTTTAAATTAGCCATTACCGCTAGGTTTTCAACCAGCACAATATATTGATGTTCTACACTGTTAATTTTAGAGGCATTAACATATAAACCCAATGAAGAAATCGAACCTACCTCTATCTCCCGACCATTGAGCTGTAGTGTTTGTAAAGCGTTAACCAACACAAAGTCATTACTGACGGAGAAGGCATTAAATTTTTCATTATTATGGCTCAAAGCGTTATCGACACGCGTACTTTTATCCGGAAAGTGCTCAAAAAGCAAATCAATGTGTAACTCTCGTTGCACTAATTCAATGATAGCTGCCCTATCTTGTTCAGTATAAAACCACCACCCATCTTGAATACGCCCAAGACGATGAGTATCAACCATCCAACGGCAACTTTGGGTTGCTTTCACGGCACCGAGATCGGCGCGAAGATGCCTTGCAAAAAAATCATATTGTATTTTATTGAAATGGGAATGACTCATTCTATTCAGCTATTCATTATCGTTATTGCGCTTAGCTCTTTAGTTCAAGCAATGTCACTAATTATTAGCTTGAGAACTTCGATTCATATGGAATTTAATTGTTTACCTTTACAACAATATCACTGTACGACCAATTATGGGAAATACCCTGTAATTGCTGACCCTTAGGGCGAATATCTATCAATGCTTGTTGTATATTAGTTAATTTGCAATAACTACTAAACACTAATTCAACCCAAGGTGTCGGGTCGATATGCTGCTGTTCGCTGTGCCATTCCGGTAACGCTTGTTGCCAATATTTTATAGCAGAAACGGGGTTACCTGTGGTAATTGCTTGCTCAAATAAACGTTCTGTTTGCTCTTCGAAATAATCGTAACTGAAACTCATTGCAACATTAGCAATCAATTCAACTTCTGATGTTTCACGTGCATTAGGCTTAACTACTGAACTCAATTTACGCAGTGATTGCACAATTTCAATTAATGCAGTTTCATGCGCTGTCTCTTTAACATTGATATACGACTTAATCGGCATAGGCGCAGCAAAACGCAATGGTTTCGGTAACGTTTTGTCTTCAAACACCTGTTCATTAATTTCAAATTCAGGGTGTTTGTGAAGATACCGTGCCATATTGCGTAATAGGCTTGCCTGTTTTTCATCGCGTCTTAATTTAAATAAACTTAAGCGCATGCTATCAATGATGTAACGTAACCTTGGAAGGGTCTGATTAAACCAATAGATGAAACCACTAATTTTACGAGCCAGTTCAACCGGGCAAGCCCAATTCATCCATTCATAACAGGTTTCAGGGTCAATCTGTTGCAACTCAGTTAATAGCTTTTGTGCATAGGTTAAAGCACGTTCGTTTTCACGAACCTTGGCGCTAATAGTAGAGACAAAACCAAACTGACTAGAAATGGCATAATGCATATTATCTAAGCTGACATTTAAGTTATCTTTTGCTTCATAAAGTAGATCATCAAATTGATCTAAGTAATATTCTGCGTCCTCTTGTTGGTCACCAATCACTGATAAACGGTAGTCGTTGACAGTATCTTCCAATACATCAATCACTTTACCCATATCAGTAAGTTGACGATAACTACTTTGTTTGCGCATTAATCGGTTTAACATGCGTTTTAGTTCAGCACTAACACGATAATCACCGGGTTCATCGTCCGGCCTTAATAAAGATTTTTTATGTAAAGCAGCTATTTTACGTGCATCACCGCCATCGCCTTGTATCGATCCGAATACATAGGCTTCAGCAAGCAATTGGTCGTTTGAACCAAGTTGACGTAATAACTCCGCAACATCTTTAGTATCGTAACCAGCCATTAAAACAATAACTCTTCTTGTTGTTGCTGTTCCGTTTCGGGTAACTCTATACGCTCTGAGTCATTCAAAAACTCAATCAACAAATAGATCAAATCAAAACGAGCCGTCGCAAAATAACGACTACTTCCAGCATTCTTACGCACAAAATACCCTAACTCTTCAAGCTTATGAAAAACAAACACTAGCTGTTCGCGGCTTTCTAACTTATTGGTTTTAAAAGGCCGTATAGCAGTTAAATGACGCAGTTGCTCACGTAACGTTTGATCATGTTCAAAGGGATCAAACAGTTCATTAATATTAATGATTGATTTAGCGTGGATCGGTAAATCAGTTTGGCTGGCAGTCAGGATAAGCTCTAAGAATTCCACTAAAGGACGAAACATACCTCTAATATCAGTAAATAAAGTAGTCAGTTCGGCACTATTATTGGTATCCACTTCGTTAAAAGTACAATAATAGGCATCGGCACTGTCTAAGTACGTTAAATCACGATCTAAATTAGACAAAAAATCTGAGACACGATCCTGATTAGATTGAGCCTGTAAAAATAGGTATTCGTCGGCAAACCCTGTTTCACAAATGACCGCTCCTGTTAGTAGTTGCTGAACAGTTTGCTTAAACATTTTGTGGCTCCTTTGTGATCATATCTATATCAGTGCTTGATGCCGGCTGTTTACTCTCTGTATTAGTCTGCTCACGTTTTTCTTGTGTACTGACATTAACGCTTACGTCTGTACTTGCATTGTCATGTACTTGGCTATTGAGCTGTTCGGCTACTTTTTTACGTTGTAGCAACAATTCATCTAACCGAGAAGTTGGAATATGCGCATGAAAAATCTTATTATCTTTAATCTTATAATGACGTTGATATAAAGACAAAATATGCCTATCTGTAGAAGGTGAAGCTGATAGCATAGTGATCGCATTATCGTTAAACATGGTCAATAATAGGTCGATATTTTCTGCAGCAAGCTCACCTAATTCATCCACCGGTAAAATAATTTGTGTTTTTGCATCACTTTCACCTCGTAACATACCCAAAATACCCGCATATAAAGAAAGCATTGCTAAGTAGGATAAGCCAGTAGAACTGATTTTTTTCAATTGTCGCGCATTACGAGCATGTTTTAGTTGCCCTTTTTCTGAGATAGTAAACTCTATATCAAACAATTGGTGATGTGCTAATGCAAAACCATCGCTGGGTAGATAAGTAGATAATTTTTGCATCGCGACAATTAAGTCATCGGGAATATCACCCACCCCTTCTCGTAAATCATCACGATACTTTTCAAACAACTTTGCAAATTGTTGTAATGGGCCCCAATAATCAAGTTCTTCTTGTTTCATCACAGTATTAACATTAATGTCCGCTAATGCTTCGAAGTGAGCCAGCTTAGTTACGTTGCTTGATAACTGTTTGCCAATACTTTTGATACGGCGCGCAAAGTTTTCTATATGCTGATAAAACTCATTGATCATATTCGCATTGACTGTGACTAATTGATAAGTATTCTTTTGCTTTTGAGCGGCACTGCTTAATAAATCAGCAATTGGATGCTGGTACTTAAATAGACTACGAGCGCCTTCATAAATATCATTATCGGACACTAATTTGATCCAGTTTTCATACAATTCACTGTTGGCATTATGCTTAGCAAAGGCAGTATTAAACTGGGTAATTTGACTTTGTAGTCGTTTATCAATGGTTTTAAATTGTTTTATCCAATCGCCACAGAATGTCACGGTTAAATCGGCACTGTTATGCGGTTCAGATTCACTTAACGACGCTTCGATACCGTATTGCTCACACTCTCGTTGCGCTAACCCTAATTGTAATAACAGATCGGCATCGTCATTTAATTGTTGCGATACTTTCTTAAATTGTTTCTGTTGCTCACTGATTAAATTGTTTTTTTCAATTTTTAAATCCGCTAAGCTATTTTCTAAACCACGCTTTTGGACTTCTCGGTTTTGGTTTTTTTCAACTAATTGGTCACGATGCACATAACGTTCATTCATAAACTGCTGGTATTCACGGGCTTTACGCGCCCACACAGCACACTGTTCTAGTTTTTCAATTAACTCTACACGTTGTTTAATGCGCTTATCGACTTCACCATCAGGATCTAACTCTTCTAATGCCCGATCGCGTTGTTGCTTATAATCTTTTTGTCGTGTTTTAGCGCTATCTTTAATAGATGCTAACTGCTCTGCTAATTGCTCTAACTGGCTATCTCTATCGGATTCAATGACCATCCGTTGATCAAGCATTTGATTACTCAACTCAAAGCGTTGCTCTTGCTGCAATACTTTAAACTCTTCAAGCTTAGTATGTTGATTCTTAATTTGTGTCGTGAGCTTTTTAATATTGTCTTCAAACGCTAATGCCGCTTGTTTTAAATAATGTTGCTTTTTAAGCTCAAGATTTTCTTGTTGTACTTTGAATTGTTGGCGTTTTAATTCTACTTTTTGTAAATTTTGTTTACGTTCGCTGATTAAAACCTGTTGATTAGCTATTTGCTTCGTCAATTCATTAAGTTGAGACTCTAGATCTGTTACCTTTTTAATCAACGTTGCAATTTTTTGCTCTACATCACTTAATTTTTCTCTAAGTTCGTTTTCATTAAGTTGTAAATCATTGTCTTGCAGCTGATCTAAATCTATTTTCAATCCAAATAAGGTTTCTGCGCTATCCGCCTGAGAAACCCATTGAGGATTAAGATCTTTACGTGCTAACTGTTGAGCAGATAACACTCGTCCAATATTGTTTTTCCAACCTACCGCGTTTGGCTCATTGCTTAAAAAATGTTGAAGCGAGTTAACTTCTGGTAAGAGTTGTAGCTGCAATTGCTGGCGTGACTTTTTGACATCTTCAAGCTGGCGATTATGTTGTTTATGTTGCTCTAAGAGTTGAATACGTTGTTTTTCTAGCGTATTTAACTGATCATTATCAGAGCTTAATACCTGTAAGCAGTCACTCAAGTTATCTTTAACTTCTGACATACTGACTTGGTTTACTTCAATCTCAGCCCGTAAGCTTGCTTCAACGGTAATATTTTTCTTCGCTAACTGTTCCATTTTAAGCTGGTTTTGTAGCGTTTGCAGGTCCATATTTATTTTTAAAAATGACTCGTTAAGTTGTTCATTTAATTTACTTAACTGCCCTTGATAGTTTTCGGACACGACTGATAGTTGTAGGTTAGATTGCTCTTTAATATGTGAGACTTGCTCATTATTACGCGCTTCATCTTGTACTTTTTGCAAGGTTAACGATTGTAACAATGACTCAAACTTAGCTTGGACTTTATTTAAATTACCTTCAAATGCTTCAATAATTTCATTTACATCATTTAATGCTTGTTGGTAACGCGGTGCATTATCGGCTTGTAATTGATAACTCGCTGCGTCATTTTCATCAAACTTTAATTTATCGTCATCTAACAAATCAATACGGCTTTGATCTGCTTCTATCTTTGCCGCTATTTGGCTTATTTCAGTTTGCAGTAGCAGGCTTTGTTCTTTTAACTGTTTATCTAGGACCGTTATTTGATCTCTAAAGCGTGCTTTTTGATCACTACGTTGTTGTTGTAACTCAGTGATATTTTGCTGGTGCGCTAGCATTTCCGCATGCAAATGCTGCAGCTTAATCAATAAACTGTCTAACTGCGTAAAATCTGTTTGCCATAACGCAATTTTATCACTTACTTTTTGAATAGAGCGGCTAGCTTGGATGTCAGCTAACCATAAACTAATATCTTGTTTATTAAGGGTGATTTGTTCTTTTTCTTGCCCCACGCTGCGCGCGATGTGATCACTAGCGATAGCCACCAGCATTTGTTTAACCGCATCAAAGTCTAGATTTTTTTCAATCGTACCGTTCACTACTTTGTCTAGATGAGGAGTCGCTAAATCACTGAATGAGAAACGATTTTGTAATTGACGAACCTCTTTAACTTTACGACCACTACGTAAGTTTTGAATTACTTGTCGGTATTTATCAACGCCTAAATAGTTAGAGCATTCAACACCTAAATTTCGATAAGCTCTTTCAACTTCAGAGACGGTCAACGGGAAATGATTTTCACCAATAAATAATCCACTTTCAAAACCACTATCAATGAATTTAAATTGCACTCCGCGCCCATCTGAACTGGCAAGTGCCATACATGTTTGACCACCAGGTCGTTGGTATTCATAAACCAACATACTCGAGTCTCTTGGCAAATAATAATCAGCAAAGTTTTTAGCTTGATCCACTTTACTAACTATTTCACTGGGTCTCATACCATAAAAAAGTGGTAGTAAACGCATCAAAGATGTTTTACCAGCACCATTGGTACCTTCAAGTTGTGTATGACCAGATAAGTCTAATTCGTTAACCTGCCCTTTCCAAAAGCTATCGATAATAATAATGCGTAATAATTGATAGGCCTGTTCTGCCATGGAAAATCCTTGTTAACTTTAATTATAAAAACGTTTGTTTATGAAGCAGTCATATTTAAATGAATAAATACAACCGAAAAAACAGTGAAACTTATCTTGCTTAATAAGGTTTGTCGACCAGTTTCAAGCAACACTTCGTATTAATCTCTGTAAATGCAGAATATGTAACCAATACGATTGTTACTAGATTAAGAATCTGGTTTATTCAAGCTAATTATAAAAACACTTAAAAACATAAGTCCCCAAAAATAGACTTATTTAAAATACCAATTACTTATTAACTAACAAACAACTCGCTAGAAGATCAGCAAAAAAAGGGCTCCCCTTTTTATTTAAAAACGCAATATTTCTATCCGGAATCCCTTCCACATCCGGATGAGCGGCAATGGCTTTTTCCATACTACTCTCTCGAATGAGATGTAATGTAGGATGTGGTGAACGATTGCTATAATTAGACGCTGCACTTTCATCATCACCAGCAAAACAATAATCAGGATGAAAATGAGCTAATTGATAAACGCCTTCATAATGGCTCATTTGTAGAAGATGGTTGGATAAATACACCAGATCTAAAAAGTGTTCAAAATCACTACAGGCTTCACTCAAAATTAGTAATGTAGTTTCAGTCTCTGGATGTGTATCTAAAAATTCACATTCAACCGTTAATCTATCTAATACACCTTCAATTTCAGTACTGGCTTCTTCACAGTAACGAATACTGCCACGCTCCACCTCTCTTTTAGCAAATGGACAAATATTATATTTAACAATGACGTTGTTAACCCAAGATTGCGTACTACTAATTACGTCCACGTGTTTCCCTTTTTACAATGTTGCTCTTAACTTGAATGCTTGATTCTTAAATAGTGTCTAAGTGTAACGCTTTCTGTGCGCTTTGATAACCTAAGGCAATCATCTCTTTTGCACGGTCAAACTCTAAAGTGCCGCAAGCATTTCTAGGGATCACTATATTATAATCGGCAGGATAAGCCGCCAACTTCAAACGTGCAATAGTACTTTGCATCGCATCAAAGGCTTGGTCTGCAACATCATAAGCTTTCCATGTCGGAGGTTTACTATTTGTTAATGCTAAATTATCCCCAAACTGCTTGATATAGTGACCAATTTTTTGCTGCAATGGTAAATCTTCAATACTCTCTACAACATCTATTAAGGTGTCAGGTTCGACTCTATCTAGATCAATAACGCCGCCCAGATTAACTGCAACAGTAAAATCCGTATTATCGCTAAATGTAGGGGCAATAGGCACCGGGTTTAACACACCGCCATCAATCAACTGCACACCTTTGCGCTCAACCGGCGTAAAAAATAAAGGCAATGAAATAGATGCGCGTATTGCATCAAATAAGCAGCCTGAATTAATCCACACTTCTTTCTCATTCTTAATATCTGCGGCAACAGCTGTAAATTGAAGCGGCAGGGCTTCGATGGTTTGATCTCCTAATAACTTGAATAGCGTATCAATGATTTTATCGCCACGTAATAATCCACTAGTACTCCAAGAAAGATCTAATAATGAAATAATATCTAATTTACTTAGCCCACAAACCCATTGTTCAAATTCATCTAATTTTCCCGCAGCAAATACACCGCCAATCAGGGCTCCGATTGAGCAACCTGATATAGACTTTATTTGATAGTTGTTTTCAACTAACCACTTAATAATACCAATATGAGCCAACCCCCTTGCACCACCGCTACCTAACACCAGTGATATACATTTTTTTTGTTCGGGACTTATTTCAAGTACATGATTTTCAGTTACCATATTAAAATCCCTGTCGTTATGAACCTTGGCATATTAACCACCTTTTAATGTTTTGTAGCAATTCTGCATTAGGAACTTTACAAAGTGAACAACCATTTATATTATTGTTTTTATTTATCTAACACTCTACCTTTACTAACGTCAGCTATTAACATTGCTTTATTTGAACCAATGACATTTAATGATGGTCCTAGTACTTAGTTTTTGTCAGCATATAAAGTGTTCAGGCCTTATTTAACAACAACAAACAACAATTGCCTATCTTTGCTTGTCCGTAAGTACTTAGCCTGTCATACTTTTAGCTTACTATTTTTTTAATCATCAGGATAATCATGACTAGTTTCTCAACATCAATTCATCAAGTGGTCACTACTGCTTTAGCGGATTTGCATGAAGCACAATTAAAAGGGAAAATCCCTAAAAATCCACTCAGTGAAACGCATTTTCTAGCGGCATGGACAACCAATGCGATGAAGAAAAAACGTTTTGAAAGTGATGTGTTGCCGACGTTAAAAATTTGGCAACGTAAAGCTCGTAGTTTAGGAAAAAACGCGGCTTTAGTTGAAACTTTTCAGGCAATTAAAGCACACTACGAACACGTTTTTGACCAAGATTTAAAAGCAAAACCTGTTTATAAACAACAAATAATTGATTTTTGTGACAAATTAACTGGCCTACAATGGATGGTCAATACTGACCTTGAAGTGGGCGAAAAGTTAAATCGACATAGTGCAGGACAAGCATCAATGATTATTTGCAACCAACAATTCGAACAATATTTTGAAGATGGTTTATTAGTTAAACCTATTAGTTTATATATACGTGGTGATTTACCAGAAGCATTACAAGCCGCTTTTGAACAATCATTGTTACTTTACAAAGTGACTGATTATAAATCTAAGGTTAAATATCATGGCGAATATATTATTTACAACAATAACGAAGGTGAATTTTTACCTGAATTATTGATAGCTTAGTAATTTTAAAGTGTTTGCTTGGTATCACTGTGCAAACACTTTATCACTTTCTGTTTAACTGCAGATTAAAAATGTGTTTTAAATAAAAATATCAACATAAAAATTTATCAACATGATTAATTTAAGGCCTTCATAATCGTTATAGGTTAACTTCAAAATATCACAGACGCGATGAGTCTTTTATCTTCAATCAACAAAAATAAGATCAATAATAATGACAAAAAATACTGCCAACGATACCAATATTGATATTGATATCGAATCTCACTCTTTTATCGCGTCTGTATTGCGTCGTTTTATCTGGATCTATTTATTGATAGCAACAGCTTTGGCACTAACCTTGGCATACATCCAATTCCAATATACTCAAAATTTAGAAAAAACAATGCTAGCTCAAGAAGAAGCATTTGTGACTTCTACTACCCAAGCACTACAAAAAGAGATGCAAGTTCAATTGATGGTGTTACAAATGAGCACGCGTTCCAAAGCACTGGTTGATTTTCTCGAAAATGGCACCCTTGCAAGAAAAAAAGGCTTAGAGTCCCTATTTGCTAATTTAGCATCTACGTTTCTTCGTTACGATCAAGTAAGACTGCTGGATATTGAAGGTAACGAACGTATTCGAATAAACTATATCAGCCCTTCAGTAGAAATAGTCAAACCTGCTAACTTACAAAATAAAAAACATACGCATTATTTCCGAGAAGGTATTAAACAACCAAAAGGTAAAGTTTATGTATCTCCGATGGAGCTTAATGTAGAGCATGGTGAAATTGAATTTCCCTATAAACCTGTTATACGCTTTGCGACGCCGGTTATCAATAAAGCAGGTGAGACAGTCGGTTTAATGGTGATGAATTATCTCGCCACTGAATTATTACAAAACTTTAGAGACCAAATGGAGCTACGTATTAACGGTCAAGGTATGTTAATAGACCCTGAAGGTTACTGGATAAGTAATCATGATAGAAGCAATGAGTGGGGAGGAAGTCTTGATACGGTCACTCAGAAATTTCAAGATCAATATCCACAGGCATGGCCTACAATTCAACAAAGTGACAATGGCATCTATCGCTCTGATCGAGGAATATTTCGCTACATATCGATCAATCCTTTTAGTTTAGATAGCATCGGTAAATATCAAGCAGAACAAGCAATTAACCTTTCTGTAAGTGAACAATCTAGGCAACAAAATAATTGGAAATTAATTATTTTCTTACCCTATGATGTAATGAATCAAAGTTCTTTTTTTTATAAGCCTGTAGGCCGTGTGATCCTAGCTTCATTATTCATTGGTTCCGCTGCTATTTTGTTACTGCTTTTGATCATGTCAGAACAAAAACGTAGACGCCTACGTTACGACTTATTCATCAAAAATGAATTAATTGATTTATATGAGAACGCGCCCTGTGGTTACCACAGTTTAGATAAAAATGGCTCAGTGATAAAAATGAACCAAACTGAGTTAAATTGGTTAGGTTACACACGTGATGAAGTTATTGGATCATCTTTTACTGATTTTTTAACCAAAGATAGTGTCCCTGTATTTAAACAGTTTTTGAAAAATCTACACTTTGATAAAACCATAGAAGGTGTCGTATTAGAGGTTCAATGTAAAGATGGCCATACCTTTTTCGTCTCTACGTCGGCCACTTCAATTCTAGAAAAAGGTTATTTTGCTATCGCCCGCACCTCTGCATTTGATATTACAGAACGGATTGAACTGGAAAAGCGTCTTGACCACATTGCTAATACCGATGTGCTCACAGAAATCAGTAATCGTAGGCACTTTTTCAGGCAAGCGAGTCAAATTTTAGAAGCCGAAGATCATGTTTCTTTACTAATGATAGATGCCGATCATTTTAAAAGTATTAATGACAATTTCGGACATGATATCGGTGATGTAGTCTTAAAGTTTATTGCGACTTCACTTCAAAAAGCATTACCTGAGGGGGCTATTTTGGCTCGAATAGGCGGTGAAGAGTTTGCCATATTGACGACAGGAATAGATAAAAAAGACGCTTTCGAAGTAGCAAATAATATTTGCGAGCTATTAGCGAATAGCAAGATAAAAATAGATGATCAACTAACGATTGAAGTAACGTTATCAATCGGGATTACTCAACGTATTAACGCTAACGAAGATTTAAATGATCTACTTAAACGCGCTGACGTTGCACTGTATTTCGCAAAAACAACAGGACGAAATAAAGCAGTCCAATCCACAGAAGAAACTGAAGCCTAATACTTAGGTCTAAAAAGAGATCTTAAACTGAAGTTATTAATGTAACTTCAGTTATTTGCCTTCAGTTATCTGCCCTCAATTATATACCTTCATAAACCTACCTTCATAAACCTACCTTCATAAACCTTTCTTCAGTCAATAACTTAGATTCGTATAATAAGTCATCAGTCTAAGCTAAATTGCACTTTTATTTGTTGCATTAAATAGGTTTCTCTTTGAATTGATAAACCCTGCTTTTTGTCGTTTAGCATGGTGTTAATATTATGTTGAATAGCATCGTCGATGTTAACCCAGCACACTTGCATACCATTATTAATTTCATAGTCTTCCAGTTTATTGGCACCAAGTTGCTCTCCTATTTCGCAGCTGTAGCAATACGAGAGCATATGCATGATAGAACATTCAGGATTATGCTTATCACTCTTATGTGGCCGATACTCTTCATATAACCCAAAAGCTTGAACACCCCTTATTGCGACGGCACCGGTTTCTTCTGCCAGTTCCCTTTTAAAGCCAGTCAATAAATCTTCGCCTTCATCGACACCTCCCCCAGGTAAGGAATAGTCGTTATAGCGCTTAGTGAACATTAATAAAATTTTGTTATTTCTAATCACTATCGCTCTTGTTGCGATGCGAGTAAAACTTTGATGATGACAGGGGGACAAGTTATCAATTTGTATCGAAGGATGAACCACTCGTTGCAGTAAACGCATTACACTCTCTAAGTTTATTATATTTAATGCGTCCTATTTTAATGAGTAATGTTAAATTAACCAAAAAAATGAACAACCTAAAGCAATATAATGATTAATTTTTTATCTCATTCGCTTAAAAAATATACCTAACTACACGAGTGCCCTTAAAATATCGATAAGACATCTAACATAGAGCGTCATCACAGCTCAATAATAGGTGATGATGTATTTTTTGACCGAATAATTCGTATTTAACCTTAATGTGTATCATAATCACACGATTATTTTATATTAAAATTTAGGTAGTGGAGGAAATATATGGACATTAACGGCAGTATTAACCTACATAGTCAACCAATCACCATCTTAAGAAATACGCCTGAAACCTCTGATCTTAAATACCTAGCAGTAGAGACTCAAAAACAAACACAAAGTGTTGATGAAGTAACAACACAGCAACCAATATTACAGGCGCAAGCACCCAGTGAAGATGTGATCAGTTCAAGAGTTTCTGAATATCAATCGCTTACAGCGAATAATCAACTGCAAGATGATAAATCGATAGGCAGTTTATTAGACATAAAAATTTAAATTCATATTTACAGCAGGAAATTTGTGCAGTAATAAAGTTTAGTGATAAATCGGCATATAAATAGGAATAGCAAATTTATGGATATATCAACAGCTCTCCCACTTCCTATCAGTATTACAACAAACTCAAAAATAGCAGATACTGTCGTTTCCTCTGCCAATATTTCATCAGAGACAGTGAACGCTCAAGTAATAAACTCTAAATCAGTGCCAATACAGCCAAACTTACAAGGGCTCTCCCCCTCAATATCAACAAATCAAACGCCGACTTACCAAAGACCAACTATTGATGGCAGTATTAAAAATGCTAATCAAATCGCAACACCTCAAGAAAATAAAGGATCATCACAGTCTGATTCAGAAATAATTTAAGAAACAGAGCGAGTTGAAGATAGCAAACAAGAAACTAATAAAGAAGTCTCCGAGAACGATTCAACTAGCTATTCAAGTAGTCATTCAAGTAACGACCAAAGTCAGACATATAGCGAAGCTGAGTTAGCCGTAATAAGCTCTTTAAAGACACGTCATGATGAAGTAAATACCCATGAACAAGCGCATGCTGCTGCAGGAGGCCAGTATGCTGGCTCACCAAATTATAGCTATCAAACGGGGCCTGATGGTGTAAAGTATGCGGTGTCAGGTGAAGTTTCTATTGATACATCGCCTATTGAAGGCGATCCTGACGAAACATTAAAAAAAGCGCAACAAGTTAAAGCAGCAGCTCTTGCGCCTGCACAACCCTCATCTCAAGATATAAAAGTGGCGGCTGAAGCAGATCAAATGGAGACCCAAGCACGCAGTGATATCTTAGCAGAAAACCACCCTGATGCCTCTAGTGATAGCACTCATGAGCATTCGTCAACGGGCTCTGCAAGCGATTCTTCAGCTGATAACACAGATACACAACAAAACCTGACCAATTCTCAGAATATAGAAGCGACAGTTTCCAGTAATCAAAGAAGAAATAATAATGAGCTTGAAGATAAAAGCCAGGAAATAGCAACAAATAATAATATGATTGCGCGGCGTTTACAGATTAATAATGTATATCAAAGTATCAGCATTAGTTCTAAGCCCTATGCTAGCTTCAATGTCCAAGTATAAAGACGTAACAGATTTTAAATTTCACTATCCAATTCCAGTCTACATTTAGAAAAGCATTATAGAAAACAGTTATAGAAAATAACACTTCATTTTGTATTACAATTTAAACTTAGAATTGTGTACACCCTCACAAATATTGTACTAAAAATTCGGTATCTATTTTAAGTGTTTAATCATTATTGGAAATAAATGGCTCTCTCGTTATGCTTTCAACTACGTGCAGTTTAATAAAAAAACAGTACAAGCCACCAAACTAACCCTTTAAAAACAAAGCCATTTTTAAATGTCATTTATGCTCTTTATTAAATAATTACATTGCTGTCCATCTAATTCTTATTAAAGATTTACTCGTAATTTTTATAAAACAATATAAATGTGCGCTTCATTTTTTAAATACAGAGATAAGTGTTGATAGTGACTATTTACAAAAAATCAATTTGTATTACAATAAAATAATTGATGCGTAGGTATTTTGAGTATAAATTAACTATCAATCAACTTTAATCTACATTTTATCAATGAATAATGCTTCACATTTATTGCAGCATAAACTTAACAAGTAGTGAGAAAATAATATGTCTAAAAAAATTGCTTTAATCACTGGTGCAACTGGTGGTATTGGTTTCCAAGTAGCTAAACGTCTTGGTCAAGATGGTTACACTGTCGTGCTAAATGGTATTGAAGATGAAGTTGGTGCAGCACGTGTTGCAGAACTTAAAGCTGAAGGTATCGAAGCTGAATACTACGGCTTTGATGTCACTAATGATATCGCTGTTACTGAAAATGTTAATGCGATTGGAAACAAATACGGTCAAATTGATGTTGTAGTTAATAATGCAAGTGGCCTTGGTGGTCGAAGTTCTATCGAAGAAATGACGACTGAATTCTTTCGTTTTGTAATGGCATTAAACTTGGATAGTGCTTTCTTTGTCTCTCGTGCTGCCATCCCATTTATGAAAAAAACCGAAGGTGGCTCAATTATTAACTACACTTCAAATGCTGCTTGGAATGCAGGCGGACCTGGTGCTGGTATTTATGGCACATCAAAAGCTGCTGTTCACACCTTAACTCGTGCCCTGGCTAAAGAATTAGCACCAGCGGGTATTCGTGTTAATGCAGTTTCTCCAGGAACCATCGATACACCATTCCATCAACAAATTAAAGATACAAAACCCGAAGTATTTGCATCATGGAAAGATAACATTATGTTAGGTCGTCTAGGGCAACCTGAAGATGTATCTGGCGTGATCTCATTCTTAGTCAGTAAAGATGCAGCGTTTATCACCGCTGAAACAATCCAAATTGGTGGGGGTCAAGCTCTAGGAATTTAGCCTTAATTTAATAACATTATTTAAAGCATTAAAAACCTCATATCCCCTTCAAAGGGCCCAGAGGTTTTTAATGTTAATGCTGACAACGCTAGGTATAACAATTTCTGAATGCCGCTTAGCACATTAGTCTAAAACCTGCTCTGTTATGCCAGGAAATGATGACTAACATTTAACGAAACAAGTATCAGTTATTTAGGTACACAAGCTAAATTAGATGCTGCAGGTAATGTAAGAGAAAATTTTCTTTGGCGAGAATAAGCAATCCCAAATAACCCCACCGCTAACAAAATAATAGATACAGGTTCTGCAACACTTGTAGGTACAACAGCTTCACCCGTACTCACAAAGTTTCCACTAATATTTAGCGCATAATCCGTTACATTATTAGCACTATACCAATTATTGCGATAACCAAATTTGTTATTTTGAGAAGCGGTAATAGCAACGGAGTAATCACCCGCAGCAAGATTAACAGTTATAAAACTATCAAGACCGTATCCACTATCATCATCGTATTTAATAAGGTCCGCCCAACTTAAATCCCCATCGTCTTTAAACAAATATAAAATACTATCGAATTGGTTATATTTGTTGTATTTGCTATTCCACCAATAATAATTATTATTTTTTTCTGCTGCAGATATAGTTACCTTTCCCGTATCGAAGGTAGAAAAATCATACCAATCTGCTTCACCATATTTTAAAGTACCAGTCTCGGTTATCAGCCCTGCATATGTAATATTAGGCAGCAGTAAAAAAAATAGAATACCGATTATTGATTTTTTCATTGCATTTTCCTTCATAAAATTAACTGTTATACCAATCTGGGTAATAAATTGTCTATTGAGGCGTTAGGGAAAATGGATGATAGCAAGGCGTTGATTGCAGTAACTAGTTATTGTTATTGCAAAATCAACAAGGAAGCTAGGATTCATTTTAACAAGAATAAGTAACTAGATGATTACTTAGATTGGTATTATATTCAATTATTGTAAACTAATTTTTTGATAAGATAAAATAAATACTCAATAATGGCTACTTCCTAATAATAAAAAAAGAGAAACAATAAGTTATCGATTTGAAGTAATGAAGTAATAAAGTAATAAAGTAATAAATTGTGTTTTTATACCATATTTGTATTAGTTGACCAGGAGAGTTTGCAGTTGCGACATTCCTTTTTTTTCACATTGCACACTATTGCGTCCATTATTTTTAACGCGGTAAAGTGCTTGATCCGCTCGATGAAATAAGTCTTCAACCGTATCTGTATTATGATACTCACTAACACCAAAACTACAGGTTATATAGACTCCTTTTGATAATTCTGTCTGGCTAATTAATTGACGAAGTCTTTCGCTGAAATTTAATGCTGCTTCAATGGCTATACACGGTAATATTAAAACAAACTCTTCACCGCCCCATCGTGCAAAAATATCTACATCTCTGATATTATTAACCACTGCTGAAACCATATTTTGTAACACTTGATCTCCAATTTTGTGGCCAAATGAATCATTAATGAGTTTAAAATGGTCAATATCGAGAATGACCAAGCTTAATGCGTGTTCGTATCTGTTAGCGCGGGAGATTTCGCTGTTTAATGCTTCCTCGAATTTTTTACGGTTTGCAATGTTGGTTAAAGAATCAGTATTAGCTAAGCGCTCTATTTCAAGGATCTTTTCTTCAAGTAGTTTGTTTTTTGCTTCTAATTGCTCTGTTTTGATTGAGATTAATTTCTCGAGAGTGACATTACCTAAAGCTAACTGTTGGTTTTGTTCAAATAGTGAAAGTTGTGCTATTTTTTGTTGATGAATATCTTGATGAGCCCCAATAATTCTGGCAACAGAACCATCGGGGTTGTATTCAACTACTTTAGATCTATCGGTGATCCATAGGTAACTACCGTCAGATTTTCGGCAGCGATAATCTATACAATATGAATCAGTTTTCCGTGTAATTATTTTTTCAAAGCTCTGCATCACTTTATCATAATCCTCTTTGTGGATTACATTTTCCCAAGTATATACATTTTGTTGAAATGTCCCGACGTCATAACCTAGCATCTTAAACCAAGCAGTACTTCTAACTACCCTTCCCGTTTTACCATCCCAATCCCAAGAACCTTCTGCAATAATATCTAAAATACAATTCAAGGTTTTATCTGCATCAGCAATTGTTTTGTGCTGATAGGTTTTATGTTGATAAGTTATATGAGATGAGCTTGGATCAATTGATTTTGTATCTAAAGGATCAGGTGGTGATGAATGAGAATATGCATGAGGATGACGACTTGGATTACTTTTACTCATAGGGAATACTTTATCATTAAAATTTAATTATTAGGTTTAACGCATCAACAGAAAAATGCTAATTACTAAACCAATGTAAGCCTTGCATCAAAGGTAAAAAAGCGTTCAAAATAAGGAAGCTATAGAATCAATCAAATTTTACATCAATTATATCAATCGACACATACTGTCTATGCAAAAAATGAATTACGACCTCATGCTCGATTATATATTTTTATATAATCGATTTTGTAAGCTCAAGTAATCTTTTAAGGCCAGGCTTTCCAGTTTTAGTTCCCTTCTATTACTTTTATTCATTTTTTTATAATGGTTAATCAATTTATTTAAATAAGCTTCATGACTAGCTTCTGACTTCCAAAGCTTATTACCCGTTACAGATAGCGGCTCACCTTGCAGTTGATTAATCAACATAAGTTCGTAGCCTCGATTATTTTCAATAATCAATTGTTCTTGTTTCAAATTAAAGCCTAGCTCAATTAGCGTCAGTCGTAGCTTGTAGGTGTGTTGTACAGGGCACAAAAGAAAATCTATATTTTCTCCTGAATAGCGTTGCATTAATCGAGTTATTATATCAATCATCAATTCCCCACCGACACCACTGATAATGACTAAATTTGCAGGCAAAATTTTATCAGATGGAATATCGCGATTATCCATTTCATCATACTCATCGTTTAAGTCTGAACGCTTTTCGCTTTGTAACACGTATGATTCAAGCTTCCTTATGGGCTCCAATTTTAACTCTGCAACATCCTGACACAAGGCTTGCCATTGGCTTCCCGCGGGAAGGTGATGAGCATATTTAGTTAATTTTTGTGATAATGACTCAATCAGCTCAGGTACAACATCTACAAAATTAACCTGTTTGATTAATCCATTTGCTAAGATTTTAAAGCCTAATAATCCATGATCACAGCAACAATCCCAAACAACCTGATAAGGTTGATTGGCCATTTTTGACAAGGCTAATAAACGTTTGTTTAATTTCATTTTAAAAATCTTTATCAGCTAGGTTGTTTAATGTTTTTCATGGTCAATGCAATCCGTTTACGGTCTTGATCAACACTCACCACTTCCACATTAACTATTTGCCCAACTTTAACGACTTTATGAGGATCATCAACAAAACAGTCAGACAACATGGATATATGCACCAATCCATCTTGATGCACCCCGACGTCTATGAAAGCGCCAAAGTTTGCTACATTCGTCACCACACCTTGTAACGACATATCCACTTCTAAATCACTGATTTTTCCAATACTTTGATCAAATTCTGCAACTTTAAATTGTTCCCTTGGATCACGGCGTGACAGAGTCAACACGGCTAAAATTTCTTGATAAGCCGACATATTTGATTGTTGATGGCTATTTGGGAGCTGATTTATTGCCGAAAGTGACAATGCTTCTGCACCATTATTAAGTACAACGTCTTGAATTGTTTTATTATTAAGCGCAATTAATTGTTTTGCTAATGGGTACTGTTCAGGGTGAAGTATGGTTTCATCTAAGCATTCATCCCCTCCATTAACAGTCAAGAATCCTGCTGCTTGTTGAAACGCTTTAGTCCCTAAACGTGGCACTTTAGTTAATGCCTGACGTGATTTGAAACGGCCATGTTGCTGTCTATATTCAACAATATTTTGTGCTAGCCCTGCATTTAAACCCGCTACGTGTGTCAGTACATTCGGAGAGGCAGTGTTTAAATCGACCCCTACTTTATTTACACAATCTTCGACCACCGCTTGTAAACGCTTTGCTAATAAAGTTTGTTGAACATCATGTTGATAAAGGCCAACACCGATTGCCTTAGCTTCAATTTTGACTAGCTCTGATAAAGGATCTTGTAAACGACGAGCAATAGATACTGCCCCCCTTAAGGTAACATCCAGTTCAGGAAACTCGTCTGCGGCTAATGCCGAAGCAGAATATACCGATGCACCAGCTTCACTAACTGATATAGCTTGAATATCACTGTTCAAAGTCGTTAATATTTGTGCTATAAATTGCTCGCTTTCACGTGAAGCGGTACCGTTTCCGATAGCAATTAGTTCGACATTATGTTGCTTAATCATCAGTTCAACAACATGTTTCGCTTGCTTTGTTTGCAATTGAGGTTGATGTGGATAAATAGTATTAGTTGCAATTAATTGACCGGTTTTACCTACAACAGCTATTTTACAACCACTTCTAAAGCCTGGATCTAACCCCAATGTCACCTTTTCACCTGCCGGTGACGCCATTAATAATGCACTTAAATTACTAGCGAATTGTTCAATCGCGTCATGGTCAGCTTGTTCTTTTAATTGAACAAAAATTTGCTTTTCTAAACTCACTGATAACTTTGTTCGCCATGCCTGGTCAATGACTTGTCGGGTCCATGAGTCATGGTCATCTTTAGCAAGGTATATATTGAGATGTTTGGCTATTAAGGTTTGGCAATAACTATAAGCTTTTTTATCTTTTTGAAATGGATCTGCATTGATTTTAAGACGAAGATAACCTTCTGCTTTACCGCGTAACATCGCGAGTACACGATGTGCTGGTAGTCTATTTAAACGTGAATTAAAGTCAAAATAGTCTTTAAACTTAATTGCTTCATCACGTTTAGATTTTACCACCACTGAAGACACTTCGCCTTGTTCAAATAAATGCAGTTTTAATAAATTTGTTAATGCAATATCTTGAGCTAATTTATCAACTGCAATCGCTAATGCACCTTCTAATACTTGTGTACTAGTGGTAAAGCCTTTTGCACTATTAATATAACGTTGTGCGGCCTTAGTTAATGGTTGCTTAGGTGAAGTCCAAAGTTGATCGGCTAACGCATTTAATCCTGCTTCTTCGGCTAATTTTGCTTTGGTGATACGGGTAGTCTTAAAGGGCGCATAACAATGTTCAAGACTGACTTTATCTTGTATTGCTTGAATTTCATTTTTTAGTTTACTGGTTAATTTACCTGCTTTATCAATTGCTTTTAAAATGCTTTGTTTACGCAAAGCTAATTCTCTAAAATAAATTAGCTTTGTCTCTAATAAGCGTAATTGATTATCATCTAAGGATTGTGTTAGGTGTTTTCGATAACGAGCAATGAATGGCACTGTATTGCCATCATCTAATAAATGAATGGCAGCTTCTACTTGAGAGGGTGAAATCTGACATTCTTTTGCTAATTGATCTTTGAGTTCAGAGAGTTGAGTAACAGAATTAGGCATATTAACGATCTTATAATCAAATAAATAGCGGCTATTTTTAGCATACTTGCATGATGTTTTCGACTTACTTTTATTTTACTTTCTATGAAAAAGGATTTTCTCTACCACGGTTAGCACATTTTCCATGTGAATTTTAAAACAATAAAAGCCTTAAAATTACATTATTTTAAGGCTTTTATTGTGGGCTAATAAGGGGGTGCTAAGCAATTGAAGGTTTAATATTCCAGTTCGCATAGCTATCTACATTTTTCACTTTAAGGTCAGTTGACGTACTCAGGTCAATCAACTCTGTTTGCACGTGTTGTTTTGTCTTAGTATTAAAGAAAATCTCTACAATTGGTTTTAACATATTATCTTTTATTTCAATCACGGTTGCTAAATAATCATTGTTTAATAACACAATCGATCCCGCGGGATAGATACCTACCGACTGTATAAATTGTTGTACTAATTGCGGATTAAAATGACTGCCTGATCCTTTTAATAAAAATTGAATCGCTTCAGAAGGCTTTTTGCCTTTGTGGTAACAACGGTCTGCGGTTAGTGCATCGTAAACATCAACAATCGCCGACATTTGACCTGCCAAGCTTATTTGGTCTTTATCTAGACCAAGTGGATAACCGTTACCATCGTATTTTTCATGGTGCATCGCCGCAACATCCATTGATATTTGTGACAAACCTTCGGTTTTTTCAAGAATGATACGGCTATGTACTACGTGCTCTTTCATGATCACAAATTCTTCAGGCGTTAATTTTCCTGGTTTATTTAGTATATGATCTGGCGTGAGCGTTTTACCGATATCATGTAATAACCCACCTACTCCTACTGCACAAATAAACTCATCAGATTTGCCCATGCCTTTTGCGAAAGACATCATAAGCACAGAAAAACTGACCGAATGTTCAAAAGTATAATAATCCATATTACGAATATGAGTCAGTCCAAGCAAGGCATTTTCGTTACGTAAAACCGATTCGCTTAGTTTTTTAATGACGGGTTCAACTTGTTCTAATTCAACGCATTGCCCCATTTTTGCACTATTCATCACACCACTAATAAACTGTCTTGCATCTTCGAAGGCAACTTTAGCAGATTCCAATTCTTCTTTAGCACTTTTAGTTTGTTGTTTTACCGAGGCTTCGGCTTTTGATTGAACGGTTTTATCAAGTGAAACGCCTGACCCTTTAGTCGTATCAATTTCAACCCATTTTATTCCCGCATCACGTATTTTTGAAATATCATTTTTAGATTTAAGTAAGAACTTAGTCGAAGTAAAGGGATTGTTTAACCAACCAACCACAAGGTGATTAATGTACATACCAACTTGTAGTTGGTCTGTAGTTATTTTTTTTATCATTTTAATCCTTAACGACCAAAATATTGGTTAATAATAGCTTCTAGGTTATCTTCAAGCTGCTCTTCAAAATGCGTATAACTTTCACCAAATAGAGATAAATATTTTGTAGCCTGCTCTTGAGTCATTGTTTTATTGCCGAGTTGAAACTTCATTTCACTTAATGTTTTGTCAAATCTAGGTACAATAAACCAATTTAAATAATGCGATGCACTAGCTTGTAATTGCGTTTGAGCAAATTCACAGAACTCATTAACATATTCTTTTCCTTCTGGTCCTAGCGATCCAGGTTCCATTCTAAAAATGACCGTCATTTTTTTTTCTGGAGTAAGATTATTAAGCAATGACATTATCGACCTTTCATTAGTAGTGTTACAAAAATAAATCATATAAAAAAATTAATGATTTAAGAGTATAAAATTAGCATAACTTTTAGATTTTTGTGGCCCTTAACAAATTAAATTTTGTTTCAGATCAATTATTGAGAAAATAATAATTTTAAGAGTTAATAGTCTTTACTAGG
Source organism: Psychromonas arctica DSM 14288 (assembly GCF_000482725.1). Classification (GTDB taxonomy): domain Bacteria; phylum Pseudomonadota; class Gammaproteobacteria; order Enterobacterales; family Psychromonadaceae; genus Psychromonas; species Psychromonas arctica. Next base: position 390,267 of record NZ_AXWP01000001.1, on the reverse strand, counting down.
TACAAATGGCTTGGTAAAGACTATTAACTCTTTATTTGCATAAACTACACTAGTTTTATTGAGTACAGAGTAGATACAAATGGTTAAGTTAAATGATTGAATGCTGTTTAAATTTATTTGCTAGTTGTAATAATGCCTTTTCACTAATCATTTCAACATTGTCTGCACTGATTATATTACCTTTGTTAATGAGCACAGTGCGAGGAAAACCATGTCCTCCAAATTGCTCAATTAACCCACCTATTTCAGGGCTGATATATTCTCCTTTAGTTTCTTGAGCAATTAACTCAAATACGGACAAATTATATTCTGCAACAGCAGCAACAAATGACTCAAGATTAAGGCGTTGATCTGTGCAATCAGAGCACCAAGTGGCAGCTACATTTAAAATGAATGAATCTTTATTTAATATTTTTTGTTCAAATTCACGAACGCTGAGGGTTGCGAGTTGGAGAGACATTTTGTATTTCCTATTTTATTGTTGTTTTTTATGCGGTTTTAAGTATTGAATAGAAGTAATAATTACTTGTGAGTGTGCATTCATTAACAAAAACAGTTGAATGCGAGAACAGTGCTTTGATCAGTAAAGTAATTTACGGATCACGCTGAATAAATAAGGATCACAGCGAGACATTCAATAGTAAAAATAGCATTCTGAAATAACCAAACTAATAACAAGTAAATAATATTCACTCATTCTATAATAACAAAATTGTATTTACTTAAATAAAAGACCGTAAAGCAATATTTAATAGCACATAAAAACCAACAATATAGTCAATGAAAAGCGTAGAACACAGTCTTTTTGATTAAAAAAACATTAGACTGATGCAAACAACAAATAGCAAAAATAACAATAGGAACGAATAAACACCGTTAATAAATAAAACACATTTATTAGCAGTTATGTTTTTCATACATTATAAATGGATTTTGTTATACTGCGCGTTGATTTTAAGCGTATAAATTAGGTAACAATATGAGTGTTGATGCAGCAGGTCTATCTGCGAATCTTTTAAAGGCAGTGAAAGCCTGTGGTTATTCAAAGCTAACCCCAATCCAACAACAAGCAATTCCAATCATCAAAGCAGGACATGATGTTTTAGCAAGTGCACAAACAGGTACCGGCAAAACAGCTGCATTCACCCTTCCTTTATTGGATATTTTAGCTAAAAACCAACCTGATAATATTGGCACTTCACGTACTATCAAAGTACTTATTTTAACACCGACACGTGAATTGGCATTGCAAGTAGCAGAGAATGTTAAACAATATAGTCAATTTCTGCCTCTTACATCAGGAGTGGTAACAGGTGGTGCAAATGTATCACCTCAAAAACAAATGCTTAAACAAGGTGTAGATGTGCTGATCGCAACACCTGGGCGTTTGATAGAACACGTTAACGCACGCCAAGTAGATTTAGCACATATTAAACATCTAGTTTTAGATGAAGCAGATCGAATGCTGGATATGGGGTTCCTAACTGATATTCAACAAATTACTAATATTATTAAACAAAAACATCAAACACTCATGTTTTCTGCGACTTTTTCTAATAAAGTAAAAACTCTAGCTAATAAAATTTTAAATACCCCAAAAAATATTGAAACAGCTAAGCAAAACTCAACATCTGGCAAGGTTAAGCAGCAAGTTTACTGGGTCAGTGAAGCGCGTAAACGAGAGTTATTATCTGAGTTGATAGGTGTTAAGAACTGGAAGCAAGTATTAGTTTTCGCGGGCACCAAAGAAAGTGCCAATATACTCGCACAAGAATTGAAGTTAGATGGCATCAAAGCCGCATTATGTCATGGTGACAAAACACAAGGTGCTCGTAATAAAGCAATTCAACAATTTGTAGAAGGCAGTGTTCGTGTTTTGGTCGCTACGGATGTGGCAGCACGTGGTTTAGATATTCCAGACTTACCTTACGTAGTTAACTTTCACCTTCCATTTTTGTCTGAAGACTATGTGCACCGTATTGGTCGAACAGGACGAGCAGGTAAAAGTGGTAATGCAGTATCGCTAGTAAGCCCTAAAGATGAACAATTTTTAGATAATATTGAAACATTAATTGGTCGAAAATTTGAACGAATTGTATATCCAGGCTACGAATTTAACAGTACAACGGAAGTACAACAAGATGGTAAATCGTTCAAGAAAAGTCGTTATAAAGCAACTCAAGAACGTAATCAGATGGTAGAAAAGCGTAAAGCAGAAAATAAACCGTCTGCCGTACGTCGTGCAAAAAACAAAGCCAGAAAAGCACGTTAATAAGCACTATTGGTAACACTGTACTACCTTATTACAGAAGTGAGGTAGTAACACAATTGACTAATTTAATTTTCAATCCTCTCCTATTAAAAACTATGCGTAATAATTCTTATCAAGGATCAGTAAATAGATTAAATTCAAAAAACTGTTTACACAACAACTTAGTGTTTAATGAGACAAACCTATCTGAATTTAAAACAGATAATTTACAAATTTGAATTATAGAAATAACGTCGACAAGCCCTTGCCTCCCCTCTTTAACAGCTTTAATGAAAATTTGTAAGTGTTAATTAAACCTATAACGCTAAGTCATTCCTTCTTCACATAAAAGGTAAAAGAAATGTGATATCCCTGTAATTCAAAGATATAGGGTTGTAACATTATTGAAATACCTTATTGCATGGAATTAATTATAAGAAACCCCTTATTTGTAATACAATATACCTAGAATTTTAATTTATTAGAACTAGCTCACACCTTTTTATGAGCAAATTTTATTATTTATACTTATAATAAAATTCCAACACTTATTGGAGAGAATATGATCACTTTAGGCGAGTACATTATTGAAAAACAACATGATTTCCCAGAAGCTAGTGGGGAGTTAACGGGGTTATTAGGCGCAATTCGTTTAGCAGCCAAAATTGTTAACCGAGAAATTAACAAAGCCGGTATTGCTGACATTATTGGTGCCACAGGTATTGAAAATGTCCAAGGTGAAACACAACAAAAACTAGATTTATACGCTAATGATAAATTTAAATGTGCACTAGAAGCTCGCGGCGAAGTTTGTGGTGTTGCTTCTGAAGAAGAAGATGACTTCGTAAGTTTTGACAGTGAGCGAGGTATAAATAGTAAATACGTTGTATTGATGGACCCACTAGATGGCTCTAGTAATATTGATGTGAATGTTTCTGTTGGTACTATTTTCTCAATCTACCGTCGTGTTAGCCCTGTTGGGACGCCTGTGACACTAGAAGATTTTTTACAACCAGGTGTTAAGCAAGTCGCTGCTGGATATGTCATTTATGGTTCATCTACCATGCTTGTTTATACCACCGGTAACGGTGTTCACGGCTTTACTTGTGATCCATCTCTAGGTGTATTTTACCTATCACATGAAAATATGAAGACGCCTGAAACAGGTAAGTGTTATTCAATCAATGAAGGTAATTACTTGAAATTCCCATTGGGTATTAAAAAGTATATTAAGTTCTGTCAAGAAATTGTACCAGAAGATAACCGCCCTTATACCTCTCGCTACATTGGTTCATTAGTTGCTGACTTCCATCGTAATCTATTGAAAGGTGGTATATTTATGTACCCATCTACGGCACAAGCTCCACTAGGTAAGTTAAGATTGTTATATGAGTGTAATCCAATTGCATTCCTTGCAGAACAGTCAGGTGGTATTGCAAGCACAGGTACGAAAAGAATTATGGAAATTGAGCCGTCTGAATTACATCAACGTGTACCATTTATTTGTGGAAGTGCTGGTATGGTAAAAGATGCTGAAAAAATGATAGCTGATTATCCTGAAGTATAAATGGTTTTGTTCTAACTATATAAACACCGTAAAAATGCCAAACTTATGTTTGGCATTTTAGTATCTATATTAAGACTTTTGAGCTAATTGATTCAGTCTTTTAACATTCATTAAAATGCCTAATAACAATTAAAGTCCACTGTAGTAGTAGACATAAGCGCTCCTTAATAGGAGAAGCTATACATGCGTATCAATATTATTACCTTTACTACCTTCCGGCATAGGCGGAATTGACTCTAATAATTGAGTTGCCTGTTGCTCGGCTTGGTCATTGCTCTTTTTTAATAAATTAACATTGACCGTTTCCAGCGTATTTATTTTAGTTTGTTCTGTTAGCACACTGCCAACGACACTCATATCCATCAATATTCTCCTTATCTGTACCTTTGATAGCTTCATTTTTTATGTCGAAATCTGTTAACTTCTATGCAGCTTATTTTTCATATTGACTTGTAACAAGCAGCTAAAAAGTAATTAAAAATGTAGCGGCATGATATGTTATCGACAGAAACTCATATTTCTTGAGTTTTAAAGATAAAAAAAGGAGCTAGGCTCCTTTTTAGTAGCTGAACTTCAGCATTAACTTAATTCAAGAAAAAAGCAATTAAATCTTAATGTCATTAACGTACTGTTGCTTCATCTTCTAATTCATTTTCTTGTTGCTCATGGTTTGGGTTTAATCCATCAACAATAACAGCACAAGCCGCGTCACCGGTAATATTCAATGCAGTTCGAATCATGTCAAAAATACGGTCCAATGCAAACAACAATGGTAACCCTTCTATCGGGATCCCTGCTGCTAATAAAACGGCAACGACTAAAAATGACGGGCCAGGAACACCAGCTTGACCAATAGCACCAATAGTGGCAGTAAAGATAATAGCGGCATAGGCTCCAAAGGTTAAATCGACATTAAATACCTGAGCAAAAAACACAGCTACTAGGCCGTAGTAAATAGCGTTACCGCTCATGTTAATAGTCGCCCCTAGGGGTAACACAAAAGAGGCTGTAGAGTTATTGATATTAAGTTCTTTCTCAACCACATCCATTGTCACTGGTAGGGTTGCCATAGAAGAAGCAGTGGATAATGCAACCGCTTGTGGGGCTTTCATTACCGATAAAAAATGACGTACAGAAACTTTAGACAGTAGTTTGATTAATAATGGGTAAAAACCAAAACCAAATATAAGGATTGCCACTACGTAAACGACAAATAACTTCATTACCATGGTAAGTACATCAAATCCAAACGTACCCACAGCTTCTGCCATTAGACCAAAAACACCAATGGGTGCAATACGCATCACTACATTAATCATCCAAACAAAAGCATCAACTAAAGCCGATAACGCAGACATTAATGGCGCTGACTTGTTTTTATCTACTTTAGACAGCGCAATACCAAGAAATAAACAAAAAACTAAAACTTGTAGAATATTTGCATCGTTTAAAGATTGAAAAATATTGGTAGGAATCATGCCTAATACTGTCGCAAAAAATCCAGGTACTTCACCTTTATCTGCATATTCATTAGAGAACATTGAATGCATGCTGCTTAAGTCAACCCCAACACCTGGTTGAAACAACTCACCTAAACCGATTGCTAACGCAACTGCAACAGCAGATGTGAGCATAAAAAATGCAAAAGTACTGATCCCAATTTTACCTGCCGCAGGGCTATCGCCTAAATTAGCGGCTCCGGTAATGATGGCAGCTGCTACAAGTGGTATCACTAACATTTTAATAAGATGAATAAAGATAGAGCCCAATGGAGCAAACACCTCTGCACCTGGTCCCATATAAGCACCTACAGCAGTACCTATTACCATTGCAATAACGACTTGAGTACCTATGTTAGAGAACACATTTTTCTTAATTTTAACCACGCTGAATCCTTTTATTGTTTTGATAACTAAATTAAACTAGCTCTAATATTGAGTAACAAACTACCCTAAATAGTGTAATTGAAACTGATAACGATCAATCTTTCTGCTACCAGTGATCATTGTCTCAATTTTATAGTGATAGATCACACCTTGATATACCAAAGCGAAGCAGAATCTGTCATATTGACCATATTTACTCAATTATTTATTTCGTCTCTTTTTATTAGGAAAAAACATATGAAAATCACAGGATTATTATTATCCCTGGCAATTAGCCCTCTCGCTTTTTCAGGTGAAATCATCGCCAATAACGGTATCAGTGTCCTAGCTGTAAATGGTGTAAAAGTGGAAAGCTCATTTTTAAGCGATAACACGATAGAAGTGAAAGATGGCAAGCAACAAATTGCCGTGAGATTCAGTAAGAAGTTTGATATTGACGATAATCGTTTTACAGAAAGTAGACCGTTTTTGTTAAATGTAGATGTGAACGGTAAAACAACTATTTCAACTGATAAAATGTATAGCGCTGTACAAGCAGGTCAAAAAATTCAAGCAGGTTTAAACTGGTATGTTACTAATGATAATGGTAAGTACCAAGTTGAAAACCCCACTGAATTACATGGTAATGGCTTGTTGCCATACAGTGATATCGAAGCATTAATCGCTGACACAAATCGAGATAACAATATAGATGTTAGTTCTGGCACCGTTAAAAAAGTAACCACAAATAGCTTAATTGATGAATATAGAGCAGCAACAGTTGAGCAAAAGAAACAATTTAAAATATGGTTGATCAACAACGAAACACGCTAAACAATTAGATAAAAAAATATTTTGTAAAATGCTTTATAACAATAGCTTTGCAGGAGATGGTTTATAAACAATGCATATTGAACATTAATAATACTGTTCATGGCAAATTAACCTCTCCTTATGCAGCACCACTTAGTATCACCGCATGCCGCGGTATAGCGACAATGCATGTGATAAGCGCTGTAATAATAGTTAAGACATAGTGGGTGAACAATACCTTGGTTACCTACTACGTCTAGTTTTTTGTATAGGTTAGCGATATAAACCTGGAGCAGAATAAGGCACTGACTCGAATTCCATATCTAGATTTGAAGTAATTTATAACTGTTACTTTTATGGTGAGCCAGTTATCTAGCAAGCTATTTTTTGTACCAAGCAAAAAAATTTAAAGCAAAACATAATCATTGTTTGCCCTTTACTATTTTTCTTTATCTAGTTTTTTATTTAAGGTGTCGATAAAATAAGGAGATTCATGTGATCACAGTAGAAACCCCTGCAAGTTTTGAATGGAACGAATCAAATAGTCAGTGGGTAAAAAATTATTTAATACCTAAAACCCCCCTATTATTATCTTTAACTCAGGGTTTAGGAATCGATATTAATAATATGTCTGAGACACAATTTAAACAACTTTGCCAGTTACTTGAAACCACGGCGGAAGGTCGTGAATTACGTAATAAAATGTTTAAAGCTTGGCGAAGTAAAAAATCACGTGATAGTGATGATGGAAAAAAGCTATATACCTTTAACTTATCTATTAAAGCGGGTGATCAGCTAAAAAAAGTTGCCAAAAACAAAGCGTTAAATAAAACCCTAGAGTCCCTTATTTTTGCCGCTAAAGAATCTGCACGTGATGAAAATAAAATGCAGCAAAAAATTGATAGCTTAAGTGTGGAAAATGATAGATTAAAACAGCAGCTATCCGAAACACAAAACCAAGCATCAAACGGCAGCGATATCAATAACCTTGAGTCTTTAATTAAAAATGACTTACAAGTTGCTGAATTAGCAAAGTTAGAAAAATCTCAGCTGATCAAACAAATTTTATTACTGAAGAGGAAGTTAAACAAATAGGTATAGTTGTTTAACTATTAATGGGCATAATAATAATATAGCTAAGCCATAACTATTTATGGCTTAGCTATCTATTTCTATCTCTTAATAATTTATTTCTTAATTATTAGCTCGCGAATTAAACGTTCCAAGGGTTACTTGGGTCATACTTAGGCTCCGCTTTATCAGCTTTTTTATTTGCCACTTTATTATCGCGCATCGGATGTTTACTATCTTGTCTGCGTGATTGATGACTTTGGCGCTTTTCATTTTGTCGCTCTTGAAAGGCCGATGCTGCTTTAGCTTGCGATAACTCTATTGATTCAATGGTTAGTTTCATTGGGGACAAAGGTACAATACCATGCTCAAAGCCTCGCTCACGAGGATCTAAGTGGAATTCAGCATCATTAGGTTTGGGCATACGTTTAAAACGATACAAGTAGAAACTCTCTAACTTTAAACGGGCCCATTCAGTTTTTTGTAAAAACTTCAAACTGCCTTTAATGCTTGGGTTCACGTCAAAACATTTGAAACGTGTTGCTGCAAATAAAATTTTCCAACCATAAAACTCTACTAGTTCTGTTAATAATGTTTCTGTTTTCAAACCATGAAGTGGGTTGTTTTGTTGTAATTCGGCAGACATGTTCTTTCCTAAGGGTATTAAAGGTATTTCAATAAACAGATTAATAGTTAATGAATCAAAGTATTAGATTAGTTCAGGTTTTAAATAAGCTAAACGATGACAGCATCTACTATTATTTTTCAACCGCATTATAGCAGTGATTTCAAGTAACCGTCATTGGCTTTATGACAACTGCGTGTTGATTAGCGTCATTTCTACATGTTCAATTCCATCTTCATCATAGGGTGATGAGCAAATAATAAAACCCAATGACTGATAAAAATGTTGCAGATGAGATTGAGCTGATATTTTAATAGCAGGTGCTTGCATTTCATCTTCTATGAAATGAATCGCCTTTTGCATTAGTTGCTTAGCAAATCCTTTGTTACGTGCATTAGGGGCAACGACTACTCTCCCTATGGCAACTTCTGGGTAACTTGTACCTGCAGGCAGTACGCGGCAATACGCTACTAAATCATCATCTTCTTCAGACATTAATAAGAAATGTAATGCCTGTTGGTCTAAATTATCGGTGTCTGCATACAAACATTGCTGTTCAAGTACAAAAACGTCTTGTCGCAGTTTTAACACTTGATATAAACGTAACGCAGATAATTCTGAAAAGAATTTAATTTCCCAACTTAACATGCGCTATTCCTTCACTATCTGCACTATTTAACACCCCAAGGATTACTTGGGTCATAAACTGGTTCCTTTTTAATGATATCTGCTGATTTTTCATAAATACGATATTTACAGGCAATATCAACACGGTCAATCATTGCATCGGTGATCGGTTTAGGTTCACCTGGCATTTGATCTTCTGGAATATTTCGGTCTCTAGGTGGTTTAGCTAATAACTTTGGTTCAGGATATGGATAAGCCTTAAATTCATACAAATAAAAAGTCTCGACTTTTTCACGAGCCCATTGATTGTTACGTAAAAACTTACTGGTTGATTTCATTCCAGTGTGAAAATTAAAGCGATCAATCAATAATGCATCACTCAAACCAGGCCACGTGTAATGTTCTGATATTTCAGTTAATAACACTTCTAATTTTAATCCATATAATGGATTGTTTTGTTTTTTTACGGTCATGTATTACTCTACTTTTATATTTGTCTGATACTTTCAGCATAACTTGGTATTGCTAATAGTTTATTTTATTAAGATAAAAAAGAATGTGCCGGATGATAATTTAATAAACTGTTGTGTACTGTCACACCTTGGTATTTGAGTTGATTGATACGTTCTAAATATGCCGCACCAGTTAATAAATGTAGTGCTACATCGACTGCATTACGTTGTTGGTAATCGACTAAATAACTGTCTTTTACCCAACTGTTAAAGGCGCCCAAACTCGGTCCAGCCCATATTTGATAGTCCATTTCACGCCCCTTTTCACCAATATTAGACCAACGAGATGACAATCCTAAATACCAACGAAAAATAAGTGCCATTTTACGTTTTGGGTCATTCAATGCTCTTGCTAACATGTCAGGGTCACGCTCATGGAAAAAGGCTTTGGTAATATCCCAAACTTGGTCGAGGTTTTGACGGAAGATTTGTTTCTCTACTTTCTCTCGCTCAAGTGCCGGTATTGCTTCGATACTAGGGTAGTTACTGTATAACTCATAAAGTTTATTCGCACGCATGGCAAACATTGAGCCACGTTTTACAACTTGAAGCTTAACCCCCATTTCAAACATATCTGCAGCGGGTGCCATGGTGACATCGGCCATCTCTATATTCGCCAATAACTTTCTGGTATGTTCTGACGCCCCTGCTTCTACACAGGCTTGATTGACAGAGCCTAACACAATATAAGCTGCGCCCATATTGAATGCAGCAAGCGCAGACTCGGGGGTTCCTATCCCTCCACCCGCACCAACACGCAGTGGCGTCACATAGTTATACTTGGCTTGAAGTTGATCTCGCTGTTTTAGAATTGTCGGTAACAAAGTTAAAAAGGGGCGATTATCCGTGTGCCCACCAGAATCAGCTTCAGCTGTTATATCGTCAGCCATTGGTACCTGCAGTGCGAGCTCTGCTTGTAATGCAGTAATTTTCCCCGCAGTAAGTAGTTTTGTTAAAAACTTTTGCGGTGCAGGTGACATAAAACGTTCAGCAACTTCAGTACGAGATACTTTTGCAATGACTTTATTTTTAATCGCAATACTGCCATCTGGATTTTGTGAAAGACCTGCGACTCTATAATGTACAATGTGTTCTGTTAAAGCTAAAAATGCGGAAGCTTCAACGGTGTTAACACCTAGTTTCAAAAATCGCTCTACAGCACCAGACTCTAATGCCGGTTCGCTAGGGGAATGAATTAAATTAACCGCAAAAGGTCCGTTAGGTAAAGCGACTTGAATGCGTTTAATTGACTCTTCAATGACGTCTGGAATAAGGCCAGCAGCGCCAAATGAACATAGCAAGCCAGCTTTACCTAGCGCAATTACCAATTCCACAGAGGCAATACCATTCGCCATCGCCCCACCGTGATAGGCATATTTAACGCCATGTGCTTTTTTAAACTCTGCAGAACCAAGTTCCTCTGCTTTAATCGATTGAGCAAAAGCCAGTACTGGTAAAACAGAAGCTGACTCAGGTTGTACATCCTCTTGATGGCTCATAAGTTGATGAGTTACTGCAATCTCATTATTCAGTTTAGCTAAATATAACGGCTTATCAGTGGCTAATAATGCTTTTTTTAGGCTAACAGGGTCATCGCTTAATGTTGAGGCTGCGACTTGCCAATTCCAATCAATTTGCTGTTTATTGATCTCGATAAGTGCTGCTTTATTAGTTGATTGTGTCATTATTTTTCTCTTTAAGCTTCAACGATACTTAGGACAATGTCTTTCACTTGATAAATTCGTAATCCATCTTTGGATAGATTTGCATCCCCTATTAAGCGAACTTCGGATGTTGTCGTGATAATTTCTTTTAAGTGAACATCTACGTTCATTTTTTTATTAAGTGGTGTAATTTGTCCTCGATATTTCCACACTACTTTTGTCGTCGGGGCGATAAAGCGAGGGGTAGTGAACTGTTTACCTAAATCATTTGTTAACGCATAACATTGTAGCAACTCGATAATGGCTTCAACCCCTAACGAGCCAGGCATCACCGGATCTTGATGAAAATGATAACGGAAGAACCAATCGCTCGCATCGATAGTACGCTCTCCATAAATATAAGCTAATTTGTGTTCACCGCCACCTTCTACAATACTAACGCTATCAACAAAATTTAATTGTCCACCTGCTAGACGGTAATTTGGTTTCTGTGCTGTGTCTGTGAATAAATTAAGCTTATCATCGGTGAGATCTATCTGCTTGATATCGGTTGCAGCAATATTATGATCAACAAACCACGGTTTAGTCACTTGACCGTTATCAATCCCTAGTTGGTTGGTCAATGATTCGGCACTAAAATAACCAAACACAGCACCACCACGGTAAATTGTGTCACCATCGACACTCAAATCAAAACTAAAACTTTGAATGATAGCGCCACCAGCCATGCTCGTCGACAATAAAACAGATTTATTGACAATGGTTTTACCTCGTAAATCGAGCTGTTTAAGGATTTCTCCGTGACCATCTAAATTACGAAAGTAGAGATCTTTTTCTGGGTACTTTAAGGTTGTCCCCATATAGGCTGAAATGAATCCATTAGGTTGTAGTGCAATTTCCATTAATAATGAATAAGGCATCCAATCGCTACAGCTGTTTTTAGTAAAATACCATGCATCGTCAGGTACTACATATTCCGCTGTACAGCTCGCTGGAGTTTTAAAGTCCATACGCTTGCCCTGCACGTCAATGACCTGAGTAACAACCTGTAAATCCCCGCAGGGTGTTCGTGGAGGCGTTCTACCTTGGTAAACATCAAAATCGTGCCCGAAGCATTGGCTTATATTACCCGTTGCAAACTCAAACATGTGCCAAGGTGAAAATGGCACGGTATCGGGTTGTCTGTTTTGACCACTAATATACGGTGCTGCAAAATGTTGAATGGGTACCACCCCTTTATTAGTGGCTGCATTAAAGTCAGATTCAACACGCATTAGAGGACGATTAGGATGTGAAAATGGTTTAATTCCTCTCTCATCAACAATCTGATAATTAGTACTTTGGTTTATCACTGAATCTTCGACTGCGCTATTCTTAGCAAAAGTAGTCGATTTAGCCGTAGGTATAGTAGCGGACTTATTAGCCTGTTGTGCGACGGTCACCTTTGTCACATTGTTAGGTAAGCTCACTGGAAAAGGACTAGTATCATCTTGTTCTTTGATTTCCATGCATAAATTTTTAAAATCAACGACCACTTTTCGATCCAAGATAATATCAATATTTGCTTTAATAAATGGACGCGGTGACATACCAATCGCAGTCACTTCCATTCGATAAGTTAAGGTATTTATTTGCGGCGTTACTTGCCCTCGGCAACGAACCGTTTGTGCTTCACCCGCCATCGGTTGGAAGCGTGCATTATTAACGTTACTATTCATGCCTAGCCACAGCATAAAGAACATTGCCATTTGACCACAGCCTTCGGACATTAACGATCCAGCCATGACTTGATCATCTTTAAAGTGGCAAGGGAAATACCAATGTTCAGGATCTAATTGTTTTTGCCCTTCTAATAAACCTAATCCCCAATGCCCACCATTTTTATCAATGTGAGTGATCCGTTCAATCATCAAGAATTTTTCAGAAGAAAATTTCAATGAAGGATTACGACCTTGTTGATCATAAGCATCACCAAAACATCCTTTTATATCACCATGCACTAATTTTAACATCGATTGATAATCGTATTGTGTTTGAGTATTAGCAATTAATGGACTAAATGATGATTTGACTGCACTATCGCATTGCGCTTTATCACTCGCAGTCGCAATAACCCCTTTGCCGTCGGCCAATTCTTCATCAGTGAAAAATCCTGCACAACCATTACGCATGATTAATACTTTTTTATCACCGACAAAACAATCGTAATGGAAGAAAAACAGTAATTGCTCTCCATTTTTAGCATAAGAATCGATATGAATTTCGTAACGTAGTGTTTCGCCACCAAAAGCCATCTCTTCTAAGAATGTTAATTCGCAATCTAATAACCGATAAACACGTTCCCCTTTGTTCTGGAAATCAATGCCGATATAAGAAATTAACATTAAATCACATTGTCCTGATTCAACTGAAACCGACCAAGGTATTTGCCCATCAATTAAAAAAGGAGCATCTAATGGGATATCGTATTCAGTGAACATGGATGATTTTTTGTATTGATGTATTTCTGCGTCTAATTCAGTGACTCGGCTAACTAATAAATAATCCGTTGTTGGTAAACGGACACGACGTTTATAGTTATCAATCACACGATATTGTTCACCAAATACATTACCTATTTTACCTTCAGCGAACTCAACTAATTGTGCATTATCAAAAACAACGTTTGAAGGTTTATTATATTGCGCCACAAGCTGCAGATCTGGATATTGATAACCATGCTGACCTTGAATGGGTAGTAGACCTAATCTTTTTGTTGCAGCCGTAGCCGAAACATTAGTTTCGTTCAAAGGTTCTATTTGATGTTGCACTTGCGTAACATTCTGAGCTTGCGTTGAAGAAGAGAGTGGGCTTGCAGTTGAAACTTGTGCCTGTAGCTTTATTAACGATGAAATCTGCTTTTCAGCCATAAATCGTGCACGCAAAAAAGCATGATGTGTTTGATTTTGTTGCTCTATCGTACTACTCACCTGAGTCAACACGTTGCTTTTACGCTCTCTATCCATTTCATTACCTGCATTTTCTTTATTGAATGCATTTTCTGCATTAATAGCATTTATTGTTATTTTTGGTTTATTTTCAGTCATCATTTCAACGTGCTTGCTGCTATCAGCTATCTTGATGGACGTGTTTAAATAAGCCTGCTCAGGCACTTTCAGCTGCTCATTAAAAGATCGTTGTACTTGTTTTATCAGAGGATTAGTTTTTTGTTGGCAAATCGCATCAAAGATTGATTTGCCTCCTAAGGTTACCGTTTTAATTAAACCAGGTTTGGTTGATGCTACAGCAGATGCAGTGATCGGTTTTGTCGCATAATTGTTTGAAAGAATAAGATGTGCAATGCTGTTGTCTAGCCCTAAACCATTAATAGCAACATAGCGGGGTGTTTCACTGTGCTCGCTTTCTTTAAGTGCTAAAACACTGGCAATTAGGCTCGCCATACCTGATGCATTGTAACAATGCCCGACTTTTTGCTTAGAAGAAACAACCCTTGCCTGCTGATATATGTTAGTTAGGGTATTATGCTCATTGCTTAATTGCTGCTCAGTGCCCGCAGCAAAAGCTTCCACTTGGCTAATTCTCTCTGCGCTGATACCCGCTTTTACTAAAGCTCGAGCAACAATATTCTGATTATTTTGTTGATTATTATTAGGTGTAAATAAACAAGCCTCAATATTTGCATACACGTTTTTCGAGTTACTTTTTACACTGCTTTGTTCAGCACTTTCCGCACCAGTCTTTGAGTCATTCTGATGACTCAGCTCAGCTGATTTTTTCTCCGAGGCTTTAACAACAATCGCACCGGCACCTTCACCCACTAACCATTGCAACTGTTTTTCTGGACTAGATTGTACTTGCCCATTTTCTGCGACACCATTAGCAACATAATTAGCGTTCGAGTGATAGCCACGATTGCTAAAGCGCTGTCTTAAAGAGATATTTTCGACGCTGCCCGCTAAATCAACGCTTGCTATAATAACCGCTTCGACTGCTGTTGTTTTTAATAAATTATCAGCAATATCTACACATTTATAGACTGAATTTTCTTCACTCGAGACCGTAAAGGCTGGACCACTGAAATCCCATAATGCAGAAATCCTTGATGCCATAATATTGCCAATAAAGCTGGTGTATTGATTAAGTTGCGCGGGGTCATTAATACTCTGTTTACTGATTGCCGTCAGTTCTGCGAGTTGCGGTGCAGTTAGTTCGATACCCTGTTGTAATAAGCTTTGCTGAATTTGGCTATGCAAATTAACTCGTCCGCGGTATTGGTGAAGGTCAAGCTCTAATCCCATAGCAACTAATACGGCCACATTACTACCTGGCGTTAAATTCGCATCTTTTGCGGCATTATCGGCTACTTTCATCATTAATAATTGCTGCGGAATTAAGCTGTCTTGTTCATTAGGAGGAATTTTAAAACGTAAGAAGTCAATTTCAAACTCACTAACATAATTACCTTTCGGCGCTTTTGTTAGCCCTAGTTTGTTTAACACCGGTAACTGCTTCTCAATACCTTGCCAACGTTGCGTTGGTAAATCGACAAAACAATCTTTTTCACTATTCAAAAGCTGTTGATAACTCAAAACACTATCAATCGAACCAAAATGACAATCTAACCCAACAATCGCAAGACTTTGAACATCATTAAGTCGATTAGTATTTTCTGCTTTGGGAGTATCTCCTGCTTGTAAAACTAGATGCGCATTACTGCCCCCAAAACCAAATACACTCACGCCTGCAGTATTTTGATGTTCAGCGTCAAAGAAATCTGACTTTTTCGGCCACGCAACATTCTGAGTTGGTATTTGTTGTGCTGAAAAATAACCTTGTTTAGTATTAATAGCATTATCAACATTAATGGTTGCAGGGATCATTTTTTCATTGAGGGCATAAATAGCTTTAGTCATTGCAGGCATACCGGCAGCTGTTAACAAATGCCCTAGATTAGATTTTGCAGAGCCTAATAGCGGTTTATGGTCGTATTGACTAAAGAATTGTTCCATTGAACTTAATTCGACTTTATCACCTTTGGGCGTTCCCGTGGCATGACATTCAATATAATCAATTTCACGTGGATCAATTTGCGCATCTTTATAGGCTTCTTGATAAGCGAGTATTTGCCCTTTACTGTTCGGGCTTAGTACAAATTCTCCTTTGCCATCATTGGTTAAAGCACCACCTTTGATCACTGCATAAACATGGTCACCATCACTTATGGCATCACTATGTCGCTTAAGCACCATCATGCCAGCCCCCTGAGCGGCAAACAGGCCTTGAGAGTCTTGGTCAAAAGGTGCATGTCGATTATTTTCAGGGAAAGCTTGGAAAATTGAAAAACCCATATTAACAAACAAAGAATCCGCAGCCGAGACAGCCCCTGCTAACATCATATTTGCTTTGCCCGTTTGTAAATAATCACAGGCTAATTTAACGCTATAGCATGAAGAGGCACAAGCAGCATCCAACGCAAAATAGTTGCCACCTAAGCCATTAACTTCAGCTAATAACGCAGCAGGATAACCAGCAACAAGTGCATTATAAGGAGATACATTTTTGGGCTTAGCAAAAGGAAGCAGGTTAAATCTTGAATCAATTGTTTGTTGTAATGCGAGTGCGACCACATCACGGTATAAATCTAAAAACAAATGATTTGATTGTTTTGTAGGGAAAGACAAATTACCTAAGATCAAACCACAATCACTTAACTTGTCACTTTGCCAGTACCCAGCATCTTGTAACGCACGTTTAGTGACGTACAGAGACCATCGATGCAAATCATCAAGTTGGTTTAAATCATTTGTTGTTAATCGATGACCATTAAATGATGAATCTGTAGATGGCATAGCCGGTAAATATTCAGTAGCATCAAATTCAAAGTCACGAATATAACCACCATATAGGCAATAATATTTATCATTTTCACCCTTTTTACCTAGGTATTCATGTGGGTTAACCCCTAGTTCATTTTCAGTAATGGAGGTTCTATTATCTTGCTGCTTAAGCAACTGTTGCCAAAATTCCTCAGGCGCACTTGATCCTGGAAATAAATTAGCAATACCCACAATGGCGATGTTTTCCATAATTACTCTCTATAATACTGAAACTGGTACTGAAGCAGACACTTTTTTAACCGGACGTATTAATGACCCATTAAAAAAAGGCTCTAAATTAATAGGATAACCAAGGCTTAACAATGGGCCAATGGTTTTTAAAATAGCACTATAATCATCTAAATTTTTCTGATTAACAGATAAACAAGTGATCGGCTTTGGATTGTTTTTTAAAATACGTTCAATCCAAGTACTCAATGATTTCCCCGCCCCCATCTCAATAAAAACATGTTCACCAGTGGCGGCTATTTTGTTTATCAAGCGTGGAAAATCAACCAACTCGGTTAAACATTTACTAATACTCACCGCAATCGCTTTCTCCGTAACAGGTACGGGTAAATAACAAGAACTAGAGAACAGTTGGCAACTTACTTTTTGTTTGATCGCTAATGAATACAATCGCAGCATGTTTTGATATTCACTTTTAGCGAGTTCACAGTGAATAATATTGGGTACATTCAATGCAATAGCGCGTAAGTTTAAAAATTTAGCTAATGCTAGACATTGTTTAGGATCACCAGCAATTACTAGACTCTCAGGCGTATTAATAATGGTGATATAAACGCCAGGGAAGCCATCAATCACTGATTCAACGTCTAAGATCCCCGCTTTGAGATGATACGATTCCCATTGGTCATTATTGAAGCTTGTTTGTGAAATGCTTTGTAGTCGTTTTAGAGGGCCAGATAACTGTTCAGTGAAAATGTGACTTTCTCTAAATCGTTGGCTCATTAACTGTGGGGTTTGCCAGCAATCAAGGGCAGCAAACATACTCACCTCCCCCATACTATAACCGGCTGCACTGGTCGCTTTTATACCTAGTTGCTGTTGGAATATGGCCGTTAATAAGCAAGCATAACTAACACCTGCTTCAGCAATATTCGCCAACTCTGCGCGTAACGACTTTTCTAATGCTACGGACATCTTAAAATCTGTTTCATGGACTAAACGAGGTGTCATTAAATTATCTTGCAGGTTATGTGCGAGATCATCACTGATCATCGACAAAGTTTGCCAACACTGCGGAAATAAACGCAATAGATCTTTGCCCATGTTGACATATAAAGCACCTACGCCTGGGTAGATAAAACTAGCTGGTTTAAGTTGTTTCGATGCGGTTATAGCTTGTCCGCAAAAATAACTGCCAACTGGCGTTTTCCACGGTTTATTATTTTGATGCGCAGTTACGACTCCAGATAACGCTAATTCAATTTGCTCGTTTAACGTTGAAAAAGAAGAGGCTAATAATACAACACAATAATAAGACTTAGCGTTATAGTCAGTTTTAGCATCGGTGAGCGTGTTGAAATCAGAAGATAAACTGTTTTGTTGTGTAACAAAGTCAGTAAAAGTGCCACGCTTCTTTGAAGGTAAAGTAGCTGTAGACTGTAGTAATACTTGCTTTAACTGATATGTTAATTGTTTGATGTTTGGCGCACAAAAAATAACAGGCTTCAAAGGCTGTTGAGCCAAAAATCCGTTAACTACTGTTAATGTTTCATTTTGTTTATTAGTCGCTGCAGACACACTAATTAACTCATGCATAGAGTTTAATTTAGCCGTCATCGGTATTGACGAGTCACTTGTTTGAGCTTGTTTAGTCTGCTCAACATTACTTACATTCTTACTTACACTTGTACTTATATGGTGGATATGGCTAACAATAATCTGACGGGGATTAGTCTGTTGTGTGCTTAAATAACTAGTGGAGTGAGGTAAATAATAAAATGGCGATTGCTGCCATTCCACAAAACGATCATTCTCAATATTGTTTTCTTTAACACTACTTTCTTTAAGAAAGTTTTCTTCTTTAACGTTGTCAGCTTTAGAAGCAGAGTTTTCATCCTTAACTGATCGATCAGCAGGCATCGGAACAATACTTTGTTTACAGCCCAAACGATAACGTTGATCCAAACACAATACAGCAGCAACTAATGATAATAACGCATCAAAATTAGCCGAATCGGTGTTAACACATTCTACTGTTGTTAGTTGAGTCGATTTTTCAGGGCTTGCTGCTTTATTACTAATAGTATCTTTATGTTTGTTAATACCTTTGAGATGGAATGTATCATCTTCAACAGATAAAGATTGAAAAGCACTTAACCAGCTTTGTTGATGTTCACTTCGAGTGACGCGATACTGAGAGTCAGCAAAAGACTGACCAGTAAAGACAGACTCAATGTCCTGCAGCTGATGAGTCGATATAAAATCTTGTATATGCTGACTCATCCCCTCCTCGACGGTAGCTTGTTGACCCGTTAATGGCTTGTAAGAGATTGCATTAATTTCCGCATAACAATGACACGAAGAAAATTGCCGTGAAGGGCTATTAACTGCTGGCTCGCTCAACAAAGGAGTGCTATATGAGGTTTTATCACACACTAATAGCGCAGCTACACCATCATTACCCTGTTGATTCACAGAGAGAATAATAACGGCTTTTCGCTCTAATGCTCTATCTTCAGACGTTGTTTCAGAGCAGAGGTGTTGAGCTGTTCGTAATGCTTGTGTAGTTGATAAAACAGGGGTTACACTAAAAACATCGGTCTCTAAGCCAATTTGCTCAGAGAGTGATGGCTTGCGTTCAAGAGAAGATTGTTGCGACGTTTCCTGAACTTGATCACTATTCTTACCATCAATCTCATCGACTATCACTAAATGAACATCTGACGCTAATAAATGATTAACTGTGACTAACTGTTTAATCACCTGCTTTGCATCATCCACTAGTTGTTGTGGATTAGCAGACCGTAAAAGCGAGATCGATTCATTATTGTAAAGATGATAATCGAATGCATCAGTATCATTAACTGATGCAAAACGTACCCATAAACCGATCACTGCAAGCATGATTAAGCGCTAGCCTTAAATAAATCACGTAAACTTGCACTACAGGTCACTTCAGCCGCTGTAATTTTACTAATAATACGATTTTCCTGATCAATTAACAAAACATCGCCAAGCACAGATTGTCCTGATTGCTTGATAATGTTCAGTTTGATAAAGAAGTCTTCACCTACTTTAACATCACGGAATAACTGCCACTGTTGCGTGCTAGTAGGCAAACTACCGGCATTCATTATTTTACTCGTCCAAACTAATAGGGCTTGATACACCAAATCATTCGCTAAAACGTTATTATCGGCGAGTGTAAATTCCCCTTGGGCAGCAACAGAAGTAGATTCAATAGCACATTCAATTAGTAATCCAGACTCATCTAATTGATGAACGTATTTAATACCCTGTAAACTTTTACCATGAAATAAACTGCCATCTGAATATAAGGCTTTAGCTTCCGGAGATTGTTTTTTAACACGTTGCGGAAGAATGCCTTGATACATTATTTGCTCTGCATTGGTATTGACGGCAGATTTAAGTAAATTAATGACAGCACGATAATGAAAAAATGGTTTAGCAGATTCTTTTTCACTACTCACAACCACTTCAATCGCAACAGATGCGTCAGACTCTGCAACTATTTTAGTATCGAGCACATATTGTTTAGCTTCTTGCCCATCAAAAACAATACCTTTTAATAATTTAAAGTGCTCAAGACTTTGATAACAATAATCAGGATATAACGCTTCGCAAGTTGAGCGCATCCACGCCATTGCACAAACAGTCGGTAATACCTGCTGTCCATCA
Organism: Psychromonas arctica DSM 14288; assembly: GCF_000482725.1. Taxonomy (GTDB): domain Bacteria; phylum Pseudomonadota; class Gammaproteobacteria; order Enterobacterales; family Psychromonadaceae; genus Psychromonas; species Psychromonas arctica. The sequence goes on along the minus strand of NZ_AXWP01000001.1, from coordinate 369,508 downwards.
ATTTTATGGTCAGCAATGAATAAACTATCCCCGTGATTGAAGGATTTTGTAACCCGATGCGTTAAGGGAGTCACTGTTTCACTCACTTTATCTACTGCACTGTTCTGCAAATGCTCAGATTCAGTATCAACTTCAGCACCACTACCCGACATATCAGTGCCCACCACGATCTGTACACAACGATTACTGTTTGCCGCCAATTCACTGGCTAATAACATCGCCCCTGATTGAATAGGAATAATGTACACACCACGCTCATCAAACATACGTTTCAGCTCAGGTGTTACCATGCCGCCGTCCCAAGGTCCCCAGTTAAAACTAAGCACTTGTGCCGCTGGATATAAAGCTTTAAAGCGATAAGCAGCTTTATTAAGAATTTCATTGGCAATAGCATAGTCTGATTGCCCAGGGTTACCATAGAACCCAGCTGCAGAGGAAAATAAAACTAAGTGTTGCAATTGACTTAACTCACAACAAGCTAATAACGCATCTAAACCTTGTATTTTAGTGTTATAAACTTGATCAAACTCAGCCAGTGTTTTTTGCTCTATAAACTTATCTGCCAAAACGCCTGCACCATGTATAACACCAGTGATAGGTCCCCATACGTCACAAATAGGTTGAACGACTTTTTTAAGGTTATCTTGATCACACACATCTGCGCTAACATACTCAGCAATACCACCAAACGCTTCAATACTTTGTAGTGTTTGTGTTATTTCACGGTTTGCTAATACCGGCCCAATCAATTGTTTTATCAATTTAGGACTCGGTTTTTCACCGTTATTGAGTAAATATTGCATTGCAGCTTTCTTTAACTCACTTTCAGTGGCATGACTTAGTGACCAATCATCTTCCTTAGCTTGATAACTTGAACGTCCTAGCAAGATAAATTTACATTGATATTGCTTAGCAATTTCGATCACACAATGCGCCGTGACACCTTTTGCGCCACCACTGACCAGAAAAACTGCATGATGACCTAACTTACTATCGCTGTCTAATGCATAACTATCAGTGGTTTTAGCCACTAATGATAAACGCCCCTGTTGATTAAAACCGACTTCAACCGGTAGCATCTGTTTATCGTTAAGTTCACCCAGTACTATTTTCGCTACTTTCGCTGCGCCGTACTTGGTAGGGACATCAAGAATACGACAGAATACATTATCCCATTCGTGAGCTAACGTTTTCACTAAACCAGATAAACCACCTTGCACAAGATCTGCTTTTTTCTCGACATTATGGGTAGCAAAATCGCCACCTTGTCGAGTTAATACCAAAAATGATGCACGGTCACCATTATTTATTTGATTCAGTTTACTCAACTTCGCTAATAGAAAAGCAAGTTGTAACCCTTTCTTATTATCCGTAGAAAAGGTAATCCCCTCAATCACCGTTTTGGGGTGCAAATAGATGATGGATTGCCATTCGTTTTTGCTTTTTAATAAAGATTGTAATGAATCTTCTATTAAATCAGCCAAGATTAAATGCTCAATATCATCAACAAAACATTTAGTTATACTTTCTTCCACCCATGTAGGGGTAAGTACACTTACATTCCAACCTAATGCAGATAATTCATTTGCGATTAATACACCGCTGTCTAAACCATCATTAACCAGCAGTAAATTTTTGTTTTCAACACTTGAGTCCAAACACTCAAGTGCAGCAAGCTTTTTTATTTCTACCGTCGCACTAGGTGAAGGATTAGCCACAACAGTGGGTTCAAAGTTATTGTCTGCAGCCGTTGAAGGAGAACCGATAGTATGTAAAGGTGTTAAAGTCGGCAACTCAATTGAGCTTGATTGAACGGTATGCATATATTGAATAATTTCGTCTAATGTACGCATTTGCGATAACTGCTCAGCATCTAATTCAGGAAGGTCGGTAATTTCATCTTGCACTGCGCCTAAAATTTCAACACGTTTGATTGAATCAATCCCCAAGTCTGCTTCCATATCCATACCTAATTCCAACATTTCGACTGGATAACCGGTTTTATCCGCCACCACAGTCAGCATCACTTTCTCAATATGATTAAGATCCACTGTTATACGGTTAACAATATTTTCAGCACCGTTTACCTCATTATCATTGCCGTGTGCGCCAGGTGCAGGGTTTGGTATCAACACTGAATGCATATAGTTAACAATTTCAGCCAGAGTACGCATTTGTGATAATTGTTCTGCATCTAACTCAGGCAAGTCACTAATTTCATCTTGCACAGCGCCTAATATTTCAACACGTTTGATTGAATCGATCCCTAAGTCAGCTTCCATGTCCATACTTAGCTCAAGCATTTCAGTTGGATAGCCGGTTTTATCCGCCACCACATTGAACATGACTTTTTCAATATGATTCAAGTCAATACTCAAATAAGCAGTACTATTATCATTATTTTGCGACGTAACTTTGTCATTATTATTGACCGCTAAAGGTTCAATTGTATTGACTGTATTAGGCGTAGTCACTGAATGCATATAATTAACGATTTCAGCTAACGTACGCATTTGCGATAATTGCTCAGCATCTAACTCGGGTAAATCCGTGATTTGATCTTGCACTGCACCTAAAATTTCAACACGTTTAATGGAATCAATACCTAAGTCTGCTTCCATATCCATGCCTAATTCCAGCATTTCAGTTGGGTATCCTGTTTTATCAGATACTACCGATAACATGACACGTTCAATTGCATTGATATCGGTATGATTAGGTGTAAATATAGCAGTTGAATCTACGACATTTGACACTGAGGCATTCAATACGTCATCGTTGGTCTTTATGTTGCTATTCGCATGAACATTTACAGAAGCCATCACCTGATTCATATAAGTAACAATTTCCGCTAACGTGCGCATTTGCGATAACTGCTCGGCGTCTAATTCAGGTAAATCGGAAATTTCGTCTTGTACAGCCCCTAATATCTCAACTCGTTTAATGGAATCAATGCCTAAATCAGCTTCCATATCCATGCCTAATTCCAACATCTCTGTTGGATAACCGGTTTTATCAGCAACGACCGTCAACATAACTTTCTCAATCACGTCGATATCAACCTGAATGACAGGACTAACTTGGCCAGTAACCGATGTCATTACTTGATTCATGTAAGTGACAATTTCTGCTAACGTGCGCATTTGAGATAACTGCTCTGCATCTAACTCGGGCAAGTCACTAATTTCATCTTGCACTGCACCTAAGATTTCAACACGTTTGATTGAATCAATTCCCAAGTCCGCTTCCATGTCCATACTAAGTTCTAGCATCTCAGTAGGATATCCTGTTTTATCTGCCACGACCTCGAGCATGATTATTTCAATCGTGTTGATATCGACAAGGATTGAAGATGTTGCCGCTTCAAAATGCGCAGCAGAGTCGGTTGCGTTGGTAAAATTTTGCTTAATAGGCTCAGCAACCGTTGTCATCACTTCGTTCATATAAGTAACAATTTCTGCTAACGTGCGCATTTGAGATAATTGCTCAGCATCTAGTTCAGGTAAATCAGTAATTTGGTCTTGTACTGCCCCTAATATCTCAACTCGTTTAATCGAATCAATACCTAGGTCCGCTTCCATGTCCATGCTTAGTTCTAACATTTCAGTAGGATAACCAGTTTTATCAGCCACGACCTCGAGCATGGTGGTTGCAATCGCTTGAGCATCAACAGAGGCAACTGGCACTTTAACTAAGTCAGCCGATGCCTTAGTTTGCTGAGGTTGAATAGTTTGGTGTGTTGCATTTAATTGTTGTAGAACATCCAGTTGAGATGGACTCGTACGGGCAACGTCATTTGACTCTGCTATTGCAGCAGAACTATTTGTATTGTTCGATGAATTTTCCACTGCATTATTTGCTGTAATGCTTGATGCGATACTTGATGTAATGTTCGATGAACGCTTAGATGTGGTGTTTACAGCATTATTGTCTAGCGTATTATTTGACTGTTCAGAACCTAATTCAATAGCTGAGACATTGTTCAACATTTGTTGCATGTTATCAGTTTGGTTATTCAAGTAAGTTTCATGTACTCGTAATGTTTCTGTTTGGAAATCATGGTACATAGCTAACGTTCTATCTAAACCGTCGGGCAATTTTTGTTGGCCCGCTTGTGCAGTAAGTACCGTTTTAAAGGTATCAGCATATTGATTTGGGCCTTCTAAATAGGCTTGGTGCACAGATAAAAGTTGTGATTGATGTTTAACAAATTGCTCTACGCTAGTTTCAATACTAGAAGCTAGTTGTTGGATATTATTAGGAGTATTAGTAGATAATTGAGGACTATCTTGGCCTTGAATATTCGCGCCTGTTTGATCAGCTAAAGGCTTACCTTGGCTATCAACATAAACAATTTTTTCTACCACCCTCTCTACTATTTTTTCAACCACTTTTTCAACAATAACTTCTTTAATTTCTGGATCTGCAGACGCTGTTGCTTGTGCCACTTTCCAATCATCAGTTAGCTCATCTTGAAATGCTTTTTTAGTTTTTTCACTAACATAAGAAGCACCCGACAGCTTCATTGCAAGCGGTGATTTTTTAGGTGCAAATGTTGGGCGAGCTACTGCAGAATAAGGGTCTATATTGTCCAGCTCAAGGCCAAGCACTGCCATTTGAATAGCGGCTAAACGTAATTGCAAATCAGAACACTGCTTAGCGTTATTATTGGTTGCAATGGTCACCACATCTTTTTTATCACCTAAAATATTATCAACTAATCGTGTTAATATATTTTTGGGACCAAACTCAACAAAGATTCGGCCACCTGCATCGTACAAGCTATTTATTTCTTTACTGAACTGCACTGATTGTAAAATATGATCTTTTAATGCTGATTTAATCTGCTGCTGATCTTCGCTGTGTGCTTGACCTGTTGCGTTGGAATAAACGGCAATTTTAGGTTTATTAAAAGTAACAGAGTCAATCGCGTCAGCAAAAGGTTGCTGTGCATGCTCAACTAATGGCGTATGGAATGCAGCTGAAACCGGTAATGCAATCACCTTAAATCCACTGTCCATTAACTGCGTTGTTGCAGTTTCAATTGCTGCCGTTGTACCGGCAATAACGGCTTGATTATTTGCATTGTAATTAGCAATGCTCACGCCATCAATAAGCTTAATTTGAGATTCAATGACAATTACATCTCCAATGACTGCCGCCATTTTTCCTGAATCATAGTTACTGTTAAGTTTTTTGTTGTTCGCTTCAGTGTCAACATTCACATCGCTGTTAGGTGCAGCCATCGCTTGCCCACGAGCCATCGCAAGCTTCATGAAGTCAGTTTCAGATAATACACCTGCAGCCCATAAAGCGGTCAACTCACCAAAACTATGGCCTGCGGCAAAATCAGCTTTAAATCCTGCTTGTTTAAAAGTATTGAATAGCCCAACAGAGAAGCTACCAATAGCAGGTTGAGCATACTGTGTCGCTCTTAACGCTAACTCTTGTTGAGCATGCTTTTGCTCATCGAAAACAGGGATAGGATATACAAACTGCGATAAGCTATTTTCACCAGCTTGATGAAACTGTTGGTCTATCGATACTTGACTCGCCATCATACTTGGGAAATGACAAACTAACTCGCGCCCCATATTGACATATTGAGAACCTTGACCAGAAAATAAAGCCACTACTTTTCCAGTTGTCTGCATGCCCTGTTCTCGGTAATAAAGTCCACTAGGTGCTGACCATTCACTACTTTGGTCAATGCTTAATTGCTGGATCATTTGTTGCAACAGTTGGATGGTTTGCTCAATCCCTTTTGCAACAAAACCACAACGAGCTTGTTGCTCAGCAACTTTCTTAATAGGGTAAGAAAGGATCAACTGATTAAGCGCATAAGGTTGTAGTTCAATGTCTACTTGTAATAACGCTAACTCAGTTTGTAAGGTATTAATCAATGCTTGTTTATTATCTGCAGTAAATAATAACGTTTGTGCTACCTCATTTAAGCGGTATGCACCTTGTTGACTTTGTGTGTATTCTTCTAATACTAAGTGAAAATTAGTCCCACCAAAACCAAATGAGCTAACACCTGCTTGACGTTTTACACCATCAGCACGTTGCATCCATGGTCTGGTTTCAGTGTTGATATAAAGCGGTGTATTTTCGATGTCTAAATTTTGATTTGGTTTATCAACATTAATGGTCGCAGGTAACACTTTATGGTGTAAGGCTAATGAAGCTTTAATCAAGCCTGCCGCACCTGCTGCTGCCTTAGTATGACCGACTTGAGATTTAACAGACCCCAGAGCAACATGTTGTTTTTGATCGTTATTCTCACTAAATAGTAACTCTAACCCTCTAAATTCAGCTGCATCACCGGCTTTGGTGCCCGTTCCATGTGCTTCAATTAATCCACAGGTTTTTGGGTCAAACCCAGCATCTTGATAAGCACGTTTTAATGCTTTTAATTGGCCTTCAGGTCGCGGCGCATAAATAGATTTAAATTTACCATCCGATGAACTACCGATACCTTTAATAACCGAATAGATACGGTCACCATCACGTTCAGCATCTTCCAAACGTTTTAAAGCGATCATTCCCACACCTTCACCTATCATCATACCATTTGATTTATCATCAAAAGGACGAATACAATCACCGTCAGTAAACGCGGGCGTTTTAGAGAATGACATGTACATAAAGGGCGAGTTATCACAACAAATACCGCCCGATAACATCATGTCTGAACGATATTCTAATAGGTCTGAGACGGCCATTTTAATGGCTGATAAAGAGCCCGCACAAGCAGCATCAACCACGCAGTTAGTACCGCCGAAGTTAAAACGATTGGCAATTCGTCCAGCAATGACATTACCTAACATACCAGGAAATGAATTTTCCTCCCAAGGGATATAAGCTTTCTTAAATTTATCGACGATAACTTGCGTATCATCTTCACTCAAACCCGATGCTTTTAATACTTTTTCAAGCACAGGCCCTTGTAAGCGAGACATCAATTGTCCCCCTTGTTTTTGGCCACCACCAACGCCTAGCACAATGCCCATTTTATCGCGATCAAAACTACTTTCATCACTCACGCCCGCATCTGCTAATACATCTCGAGCAACCACCAAAGCCATTAACTGAGTAATGTCTGTTAGTTCTAATAAGTTAGGCGGTAAGCCAAATTCCATTGGATCAAAATCAATTTCAGGTAGAAAAGCACCCCGTTTACAATAACTTTTATCCGCTTCTTTTTTGTCAGCAGAATAATAATCATCGATTGCCCATCTATCTTCAGGCACATCTTGAATGCCATTCACAGAATTGACGATAGTATCCCAAAACTGTCCCAGGTTTTTACTTTCAGCAAAAACCGAAGCCATACCAACAATTGCAATCGGCGTTTCTTGCAAGCGAGAGTTGAGTCGCTTATCTGACGCAGGGTTGGTGGTTTGCTTTTTTGACATTATTTTCTCCAATGGCATTACTATTAATTTGCTAACTGTTTACTGTTCAGTTAACAAATGAAATCTGCTTAAAAATTCATTATAATTTGCCGCTAATAAACGGCGGATATGGAACGGCGCGTGCTTCAAAACATATTGCATATAACGTCTAGCAGCATCGGCTTCATCGTCTTGATATAAATCCACATAAACCCATTGGCTATCAAGGTCATGTGCAATCAATAAACGATGTTTCTTGATTTTATTATCGCTATGCTTGTTACTTAATTTTTTATCAAGTTCAGGCAAAGTTGTTACACTCACTTGCACCACGTCAGAATAGGTTAAATGACGGGTATTCGCATTTCTTGCTTGATCCGCAAGTTTACTGCTTTTAGGAGTGTTCGCATCTTCCAAACGTAATTGATTTAATACTTCCAACATGGCTTGTGGATTCACCACTGAACTCATGACTTTATCGGAATTATTATCCTGAATCGCCACCGACACCTGCTGCTCTAATTTGATCAATTCACCAGCAGGATCGATATCTGCCAATTTTGAAACACCATGACGTTTTAAACAACGCTGTAGTCCAGCACGAGAGGTGTTTGCGTTAATAAATTGGCGACAAACTTGTAGTAAACCATCAAGTGACAACATCAATCTTGTACGTAATTGCACGACAACGTATTGTTGTTGTAAGGTCAGTGTTGTTTTCGAATTTTTTGGAACATGAGAGGCATCTTCTAGAGTTTCGCGTTGACGCCACTTACGCACCGTAGATTCAGATATTTTTAACAGACGCGCTAATACCGCCGTAGGCAGTTCAGATGCACGAATAAAAGCTCTTATTTCTGGGGTAGTTGTCGCGTTTTTATGCTGTTTGGCGGTCAATAGAAGATTCACTAAAACGAAAAAGTATGCCTAATATACACAGGTATCATGCCCTATACAATCTACCGATACCTATATATTTTTATAGTCTGGTCAAACACGCACTTTTAGGGATATAACTTAAAATAAAATAGCAATAAGATAGTCACAACATTGCCTAGAAAACCAAAGTACCTGTCATTTAAAAAGTTTTTGCTTTTCCTTTTCCTTTTAAACAGTGGAAATGGAACAACTTACAACTCCCTTCTATATATAAAAAGGCTTAGTTAAGAATATGAGTTTTAAACTTTTAAAGCATTTATTTTATTAAGCAATGCAAAAAGTACCGCCACCAGCATCGCAAAACTAAGTGATACATAACAGAGTGCAATGCCCATGCTACCTTTAGGGCAGATATCACCCTGGTTCAATTCAAATACACTGCCCACAAATGCCAGTAACACAACCGGTGTCCACCCTGCGATGAAAAACCATTTAGCCTTATTATTGTGTGCTAATAACGTTGCGCCAAACATTAATAAATAACCCAGCGTCACCAGATAACAAGCGGGAATATTAACAACCGTTGGACAAGGTGCAATATCAGTTACGGTCAAATAAGAGACAGTTAACGCACCGTATAAACCGATGCTCAACAAAACCATTAAAATTACTTTTATTAGTCGCTGCATATTAATTATCTTTTAAATATTTTAAGTTAGACCTAGAGTGTTTATATGCACGATGTAATGCGTAAAGTGAGATAGAAAAAACAACCAAATGCACTACATTCATCGCCGCGGGTAATAACCACACACCAATACTTAAGCCAGTAAAGTAAGTGCTAAAGATAAGCCCTAATAATAAAGCAGGACTGAACAAAGCGACCCAACGAGGGTAAAGCGTTTTACCGATCACAATCCGCCATATCCATAATATAGACACGACCACCATTGCGAGACGTAATGCATTAACAAGCGGCTCATTATGTACGCCAAATTCACTTAACAATGACTGTAGTTGAAGTACGATACTAGGATCCGTTGTCTCGGCTATTTCATGGGCAGTAAGCGCCAAATATATTCGACCTCCTAACCAAGCATTGCCTACCATAAAGGCATAACCACCCAATAATGTAATGATCCAACCATGTGTTTTACTCCCACCATGGATAAACATTTGTCCAAGATGCCAATAACCTAAAATATACAAGGGTGCCGCTAAAGTACTAAAAAAATGCCCTGTGGTTAACTTATCTTTAGTGACATTTGCAAAATAACCATAGCCTTCTGTTTCATAACCGCCGAGAGGAGAAAACTGTAATGTAAACTCTCCAATACCAACCAACAAAGCAGCCAGAAATCCAGCAATTCCCGTTAGCAATAATGTGTTATATGTTTTTTTATCCACCGTTTAACTCTCTTTTTAAGTGTGTATATTGCCTATAATTAGTAAGATGATACTGTCAAACTAAATCAGTAACTTAAGCTAGCTCGCTAAAATTAGCGGTCTAGAATGCGGGCTCTAAAACTAATATTCTGACAGCTTAATAGTTGAGTCAACTTTGGGTGAATCAATGTTCACGGTCTTGCCACTCTGATACTTCACTTGTACTGATTTAATTTGTGTCTGCTCTCCTAAACCAAAAAACACATCACTAGTTTGATCCGATCCTAAGCCTTCGCTGCTATAAAATTGATTGGTGTAAGTCTGACCATTATTCATCGTCAATATCACCAACGCTCCGATAGAGTTTGTCTCATCTTTAAAGGCAACCTTAAGCCAATGCCGAGTGCCTCCTTTGTTAATAAATGCACGTAATTTTCCATTTAAATTACCAATCACTGCATCAGGCCAACCATCTTGATTAAAATCTGATACCACAGTAGTAACACCAAAATGCTTATTACTAATACCAGCCACCTTTTCAACTGGTTTAAATGAGGTTGATTCGTATTGTTGTAATAGATTACCGGGGTAGAGATCTAGATGTTCAACACCTGGGAAACGAATATAATTCTGAGTAATTAAATAATCAGCCAATGTATCGTTATTAAAGTCATAAGAGACGAGCCCCCAACCAAACCCGTATTTTGCAGCATTATTTTGTAACGCAGTATCTTTAAAATTAAAGTCGCCTTGATTCTCTAATAAAATGTAATCTTTATTTAATGTTTGTTGTTCTGTTAAATCACCTCGTACTAGAAAGTCAGGTAAGGTTTTACCAACATTACTAAAGTACAAATCCATTAAGCCATCATTATTATAATCACTAACCGCAATGCCCATTGGGTAACTGTAAGTAACGGGCAGTTTGATACTTTCAAATGTTAAGTCGCCGTTATTTTTAAAGATGCGAACAAAGCCAGTATCTTGAGCAACGACTAAATCGCTTAACCCATTATTATTTAAATCCACAAGAACTGCGGTAAAAGTATTGTGTTGTTCATACACACCAGAAGCTTTTGTAATATCAGTAAAAGTATTGTCACCGTTATTTAAGAGTAAGTTACTAATGCCGCCATATTCTTGATTAAAGATCGTTTCACCTTCAACATATTCAGGTCGAATATAGTTAGACACATATAAATCCACCGCACCATCATTATTAATATCAGCAAATGAAACCGATAATGGCAGTGATTTTTTATCTAAAGGAAAGTCTATTTTCTTTCCCGTAAAACCTGCTCCGGTATTTTCATAAAAATAGACACCACTACTTCTTGTAACAAACAGATCCACTAAACCATCGCTATTCGCATCGATCGATGATGCGCCATAGGTAGGATCGTTATCGTCTTTGTCGAACCAGTTTTCAGAAGGGATACGCACTAACGTATTATTGACATATTTTTGTAAGCTATCTTGCTGTCCAATCCCCCCACCAACAAAGATTTCATCGACATTATCGTTGTCTATATCAATAGCAGATAAGGCCATAAAAGGTAACGCAGCAACAAAGTCAGATTGATGTGTGAATTCGGTACTAATTTCACTAAAACGTAAGTCCGTTTCACCTTGCTCTTGTTCAGCACCTTGTATGACGTAGGTGACTATCTTTGTAAAAAAGAATCCAACACAAATTAAAAGGCCAATCACAATCAGCAATATTTTCATCCATTTATTCATAACTCTCTCCGGTTAATTTAACCATTTTATGCTTCCCTTTAAGCCTTGTTATCAATAAGACCCGAGCAAACACTTTAATCATTCAAGTTTTTAAAATTGATTAAAGTGTTGAGTAAAATAGAGGTCTTTGTAAACTTAAGTTTTTATAGTATGGAATAAAGAGTAGGTTAAAAATTGAATAAAGCAGAATCAATACAGCATTAATTAAAGAGGTACGGTAAAGGTTTATGATGTCGAGTACGGATTATCGAATATAGGCGAAGGCTTGTCGCCATTGAAGGCAAACACAAACAAAGGCTGACTAGGATATAGTGATGTAAATAAACAAAGTAAAATAACAACAAACCAAACCTGAGGGCTTAGTTTGTTGCTATACAAAATGATTCCCCCCCATTAAAGCGTTATAATGGATTACTGTTAGCAGTAGCTAAGTAGACTGTGCCTAACGCCCTTGCAAATTAATTTATTTTAATAAGGCTTGCGCCAACCATGATTTAAATTGCGCAGCGGGTAAAGCACCGTTTACTGTATCAACTATCTTACCCTGTTTAAAAACCATTAGAGTTGGAATACTGCGAATATTATATTTTGCACCTAATTGTTGTTGGTCTTCGGTATTTACTTTCACAAATAAAACGGACATTTGCTGTTTTGCAACTTCAGTAAATGTTGGCGCAAAGTTAATGCATGGACCACACCACGGCGCCCAAAAGTCAACGACTACGGGTTTTTCACTATTAATCAACGCAGCTAAATTGGCATCGGTACCTTCAACGGGAGCACCTTGCAATAAATCTTTTTTACAACGTCCACAGCTTGGGTTCGCATCAATTCGATCAATGGGTAAACGATTCATTGAATGGCAATGAGGGCATCTAGAAGTGATTATATTCATTATTATGTTCTCTTTTAAGTCGATGGTTCAAAATTTATTTACTTGAATGAACTATTTTTAAATAGATGAATTATTTTTTTATGCCTTTCTCTTATTCTCAATTTCTTGGTTCATTCAATACTTTACTGATAAGTACTTTATTAAAGCATTTGTTTAAAACTACTCCTTACGATAATGCTACTTAAAATACAGCGAGGTTTAAAGAGAGGAAGAGAATAGTGCAGACAATTAATACGAAAATAAGTGTTATCTCGCTTTATTCAAAAATATTTACAACATTTAAGAAGCAAAATCTACAGATTACTAGCAACGAGCTTCACCTTACCTATGTATATCCGTTAAGCCTTGATCTGTGGCATTTAAATTTATTCATTTTACCACTTACTCATTTATTATTTTGAATGACAAGGAGTAATCTAATTGCCATTTTGTGAAGTGTATTTCATTGATGTTTATTAGATTTCTGCTACCCCCTTAATTTTATTGTGGAATATGATAGTGTACTTATCTTGTACTTAGCGTTATTCATCAAATGTAATTTTAATGGAGAACTACTCATGGCCACAACGACACAATGTTTAAAACAACTTCAAATTAACGGTAGCATTTACAACTATTATAGTTTTGATGCATTACAAGATAAGTATGACCTATCACGCTTACCCTTTTCCGCAAAAATATTATTAGAGAACCTACTACGCCATGCAGAACGAGATTTTGTTCAGCCAGAGGATATTGAAACGTTAGCAAAATGGGACGTGGATAACTGGCAAGATACTGAAATCGCTTTTGTTCCTTCTCGCGTTGTTCTTCAAGATTTTACAGGTGTGCCTGCGGTTGTCGATTTAGCCGCGATGCGAGATGCTATTGTAAAAATGGGCGGAGAAGCAGATAAGATCAATCCACTAAACCCTGTTGAACTCGTTATTGATCACTCTGTAATGGTAGATGTCTTCGGCCAAGCCGATGCTTTAGAGCAAAATACAGCCATTGAATTTCAACGTAATGGTGAACGTTATAAGTTCTTACGTTGGGGACAACAAAGCTTTGATAATTTTAAAGTCGTCCCTCCTGGTCGTGGTATCGTGCATCAAGTCAACCTCGAATATTTAGCACGCGTGGTGTTTAAAAATTCCGAACAAAACAATTTGTTATATCCTGATACTTTGGTTGGTACAGACTCACATACCACCATGATCAATGGTCTTGGTGTTTTAGGCTGGGGAGTTGGGGGCATTGAAGCTGAAGCCGCTATGTTAGGCCAACCAGTCACCATGCTATTACCTGAAATTGTGGGGTTTGAATTAATCGGAAAATTACCCGCGGGGACGACTGCGACGGATCTCGTATTAACGGTAACAGAACAGCTACGTGCAGCAGGTGTTGTGGGCAAATTTGTCGAATTTTTTGGTGAAGGAGTCAATCAATTAACTTTAGCAGACAGAGCAACCATTGCCAATATGGCGCCTGAATATGGAGCGACCTGTGGTATTTTCCCTATCGATCATCAAACCATTGATTATTTACAATTAACCGGTCGTAGCAGTCAAGATATTGCACAAGTTGAGGGTTATTTAAAAGCCATGGATATGTGGGGTATAGAGTCGCAAAAGAATGCGGTTTATCACAGCCGATTATCATTACAACTTGATCAAGTCGTCCCTTCTATTGCAGGCCCTAAACGACCTCAAGACAGAATATCACTGGACCAAGCAGGATCAGCCTATCGTGATTGGTTAGCATTACAAAAAGGACCACAACAAGCGGAGCCTGATCAAGCAAAAAGTGGTTTTGAAAGTGAAGGAGGACAAGCGTCCACTATACTGCCCGCGAGCGATGGTCGTGCTGGAGTTGCTTGTCAATATAACGGTAAAGACTTTATTTTAAAACATGGTTCTGTTGTCATTGCAGCAATCACGAGCTGTACTAATACTTCCAATCCCTCGGTATTGATTGCAGCAGGTTTATTAGCAAGAAAGGCAAGGCAACTCGGCTTAAATGTTAAACCTTGGGTTAAAACTAGTTTGGCACCGGGTTCACAAGTGGTCACTGACTATTTAGCGAAAGCTGGTTTAAACGAAGATCTCGATGCGCTCGGATTTCAGTTAGTAGGTTATGGCTGTACGACCTGTATTGGAAACTCTGGTCCTTTACCGACTGAAATTAGTGACGCAATACACCAAGGGAATTTGTCCGTTACTTCCGTATTATCAGGAAACCGTAACTTTGAAGGACGTATACACCCCGAAATACAAGCTAATTATTTAGCGTCACCGCCTTTAGTGGTTGCCTACGCATTGGCAGGTAACATGGAAATAGATATTACGACCGAACCCTTAGGAAATGATAGCACTGGTAAGCCTGTATACTTACAAGATATTTGGCCAGATAATAACGAAATAAAACAGGTGATGGAAAAAGTTATTGATAGCTCAATGTTTATATCCCGTTATGCTGATGTTTATAGCGGTAATAAAGATTGGCAAGCATTGGACGTTGTACAAAGCCAAAAATATGACTGGCCAGATTCGACCTACGTTAAGCTCCCTCCTTTCTTTGCTAATATTACTGCTGAAGTACCAGAAATTACTGATATTAAGAATGCACGCTGTTTGTTAAAACTAGGTGATAGTGTCACAACAGACCACATATCTCCAGCCGGTTCTATTGCGCTTGATAGCCCTGCTGCAGCCTACTTAGAAAGTGAAGGTATCGCGGCAAAAGATTTTAACTCCTATGGCTCTAGACGAGGTAATCACGAAGTCATGATGCGAGGCACTTTTGCGAATGTACGTTTACGTAATTTATTGGCCCCGGGCACCGAAGGTTGTTGGACGCGCATGATGCCATCCGGAGAACAAATGAGTGTATTTGATGCGGCGATGCAATATCAACAACATAACATTGCTTCCATTGTGTTAGCGGGTAAAGAATACGGTACAGGTAGCTCACGTGACTGGGCGGCAAAAGGACCTGCATTATTAGGCGTTAAAGCCGTCATAGCACAAAGTTACGAGCGAATTCATCGCTCAAACCTTGTGGGTATGGGTATTCTACCATTACAGTTTATGGAAGAAGATAGCGCCGATTCTTTAGCGTTAACCGGAGAAGAGCAATTTACTATTCCAGCGGTCAGTGCAGGACAGAAAACGGTGCGAGTAACAGTCACTGCTGAGGATGGAAGTGCACGAAGCTTTGATGCACGCATTCGAATAGACACCCCCAATGAGTTTAGCTATTACCAGCACGGTGGCATCTTACACTACGTGCTTCGTAACTTATCTGCTTAGCAGGTTATTATTGAAGTAGCCAGTTTGTAAGTGATTTAGAAAATGGCGTGTTTAGCTGCTTATTGCTTAGCAGCTAAACACTTGTCCAGTTAGGTAATTATTAACTAGTGAAACGATTAAGCAGTTGAGCACTTAAAAAGCTGAATAATCAAACACTTAAATAAGCGTCCGCTCATGATATTTGCTTATCGATTGATAAAAATACAGATACTGACGTAGCAAATCATTTACCTGTTTTATTCCATGAAAGCATTATTGAAATTTAAGAAATCACTGAGTATTGCTAAACTAGAAGCAAGTTTATTGAACCTTATCAAATACTTTTATATTGGGTTCTGCAAATACAACTTGGTCCCTCCCCTTATGCTTAGCTTGATATAACGCATTATCAGCACGTTCAAAAGCGACCTCTGTATCATCAGATTCACAAAATGATGTGTAACCAATTGAGACCGTGATCGATACCTGATCATTTTTAAATTTAAAAGGAATATTTTTAATACGTTCTCGTAATTTATTTAAAACATAAGCAGATTGTTGCTCGGTAATTTCTGGTAGTAATAGCGTAAACTCTTCGCCTCCAAAACGTGCAATGTAGTCGTTTTTACGAATTGATTTTTGTAACGTTTGTGCAATAACATGAAGGACTTTATCACCCGCTAAGTGACCAAAATTATCATTAATTCGTTTAAAGTTATCAATATCAATAATCGCAATATTAAGACGTTTTTGGTAAGTTTTAAAACGTAGCATTTCTATTTCTAGTCGTTCACTCCAAGCTGCCCGATTAGAGATTTTTGTTAAAAAATCCACGTGTAATTGTTTATTTTGCTGCTTAAGCGTTTTTTGATAACTCTGTGTTTCGTTTTGCAATTTTTTAATTTGTCTCACCATACTTTGAAACTTATGCCGGAATTTTTGCTCCTTCTTTTTTTCTTGAGCGGTAATGACATGTTGAACTTCACTTACATAGTTTTTAATGTGAGCACGCAAATTTGCGAGATCTTGTATCTCTTCACTTTGTTGTTTTAATAGTTGAGCATTTGACTCAATGGAGATAAAGGTTTCTTTTTGTTGAACGAACCCAGCCTCAGTGCTACTTAATGTCTTACTAAAGTTTGAATAAAACTCACTTAAATTATCATTTAACATATACAAAAAATGGCGAGAAGCCGTTCGCTCCTCACGTGTACTTTTAATGATCAGTTTAATCACTTGTAAACAATGATATGGCAACTGGGAGTGATCATCTTCATTGCAAATCTTAATTCTAAGTTTTTCAAGATCTTTAACGTGAGACTCACCTATATCCAATTCAAGAATGACTTGTTGCAGCTCTTTGTTGATGAAGGCGACATCATTTTTATTATCACAATCAGATTGCATAGAGCGTTGACTCAATTCAATTACGGCCTTTTGATAAATTTTTATCAGATCATTTAACTCAACCTGATGCTCAATAACACTATAAGCAGCGCTATTCTGCATATCATTAAGCTTACTTTTAATCGAGTTAGACAAAGAAGCGACTTGTCGTAATTGTCTTATGGAATGGCGTGAAATGAATCGCCCTTCCGATAACTTATCTTCTAAGGCATTAGGGATTGCTGATAACTGTTTACTACATTCTTTTAAAAGTGCAGCTTCTTCTTCATCATTAGATATATTTTGGAATTTTTTCAAAAATTTTATCTGATATTTATCAAACGCTTTATCCTGTCGATAGTGACGTTTGAATAATTGTTGGAGCAGTTCCAACAGTGCTAATGATGAGGCCATCAATTTAAATCCTTTAAATTATTGATTCAATTATTGATTCAATTATTGATTGTTAATTGAATTTTAAAAAACAGTATAGCTAAATACTATATTTTTGATCATGCTTTTTACTTAAAAAACAATTTAAATGTACAAAAAATTGACCAAGCCATAACTTATGAGAATTACCTTATAATCTTGACGTATATTACACTATGTCAAATAAAAATTAATTACATCAATTACTTACTGCCGAATGATAACTAGTTACTTGTTAGTAAATTGTTTTAACTGTCTTCAATGCCTTTGAGGAAGAATAACAACATATTAAATAACAAAAAATAACCGCAGTTATTTTTAGCAAAGTAAAGTCAATTTATATAAATTTTCTCCTTATAAATTTTATGATAATGATAATATTATTTAAAAATTAATTATCGTTAAATTTAGTTTTATGAGTAGCTAATCAATAGATCAGTCCGTTATTATTCTTATGGCTACAATATATATAACAAATTACAATTTCATCCATCTAATTAACCACCCAACATAAAGAATCAATAATATGACGACTTATTTTATTCAAGCAGCGCTGTACCTTTTGGTCGCAGTAATATGCGTACTTTTAGCCAAACGGTTTGGATTAGGTTCCGTCCTTGGTTACCTGAGTGCAGGTGTGATCATTGGGCCGATCACAGGGTTAGCAGGAGAAGAAACCAATACTATCCAACATTTTGCTGAATTTGGTGTAGTCATGATGCTATTTATTGTCGGCCTTGAGCTTTCACCGAAAGCCTTGTGGAATATGAAAAATAGGTTGATTGGCTTAGGTGGATTACAAATTGGCTTAACCACGTTGATTATCACCTCATTGGGTATTGCCTTTGATTTCCCATGGCAGCCTTCGCTTGTGGTCGGACTTATTTTCTCATTGTCATCCACAGCGATTGTTATGCAAAGTTTTGCAGAAAAATCACTTAACAAAACAGATGGTGGGCAGGCAGCTTTTTCTATTTTGTTATCTCAAGATATTGCCGTCATACCGATGCTCGCCGTAATTCCACTATTAGCTATTCCCGCTTATTTTGGCATGCCAGAAACTGTTTCCTTAGTCTCAGACCATGGCAATATTTCACTGGTTGAAAATTTGTCAGGTTGGCAATATGCAGGAGCAATCGTCATTGCCATTACCTTAATTGTCGGTGCGGGACATTACATCTCTAAACCCTTGTTTACATTGATTGCTAAAACAGGACTTCGAGAACTTTACACCGCTACCGCATTGCTCTTAGTTATCTCTATTTCTGCATTAATGAGTGTAGTGGGTTTATCGCCTGCTCTGGGCACCTTTTTAGCCGGTGTAGTATTAGCAAATAGTGAGTTCCGTCATGAATTAGAAAGCAATATCCAACCTTTTAAAGGGTTATTATTGGGCTTATTTTTTATCACTGTGGGTGCAGGTATCAGCTTCGCGGTGATTAGCGATCACTTCTTCTTAATCAGTGGTTTAACGATTGCCGTGATTGCGGTTAAAGCAGCGGTATTATTAAGCTTAGCGATTATCTTTAAGATTAAAAAGTCAGATGGTTGGTTATTAACATTAAGCCTAGCGCAAGCGGGTGAATTCGGATTTGTGGTATTGAGTTTTTCCTCGCAGAGTCAGGCATTACCACCAGAGTGGGTGTCAATACTGTCACCGGTGATCACGCTTTCTATGTTTTTAACTCCGTTACTGTTTATCTTCTATGACAAAGTGATCACAAAAAAATATATCGTCGTTCAAGCCAATAAAGAAGCCGATAATATTGATAAAAAAGGCCAAGTAGTTATCGCTGGGATTGGTCGATTCGGGCAAGTGATCAACCGTTTGTTAATGGCAAATGGCTTCGAAACAACAGTCATTGACCGCTCAACAGATATGATTGACCGTGTTAGAAAAATTGATATTCATGCTTATTACGGTGATGCAACAGATTCCAGCCTGCTTTATACCGCAGGCCTTGAAGAAGCATCACTTCTGGTAATTGCCATTGATGGGCAAGAGAGCATACTGCACTTGGTAAAGCATGTGAAACAGTTTCATCCACACCTACCTATAGTTGCGCGCGCTTATGACCGTGGCCATGGCTATCTACTTGAAGAGGCTGGCGCAGATCATGTGTTTATTGAATCTTACTTTACGGCGTTAGAAATGAGTAAAACCTCGTTACAAGTCTTAGGGTTTGATGAGAAAAAAGCTGAAAAAGAAAAATCGCTTTATTATCAAACAGAGCTTGAACATCATGACGACCTTTATAAAGCCTGGGGTGATGCGAATAAAGAGAGTTATCTGTTCAACAACTTTATCGAACTATTTGTGTCATTAGAGCATGAGATGAGAGCTGCAATGACATCTCAGGTTAACAACGACAAAGAAGAGTCGTAACATTACCCAAATTCCGTTCATTTTTATTGTTATTTACTATCAATGAAAATGAACGGCCTTTTGTTAAAGAAAGAACATTGCTCAGAAAAGGAAAATAGAAGCACTTTAATAACACTGAAATAAGCTGATTACTTTTTATCAAAAGCATTAACACCTGCGATAAAACCAAGCGCCCCACCTAGATAATAGCCAAGCATATAAATACCATTAATGCGACTTTGTAAACTTGGATCAATACTAAATACACTTACCTGAACTGCAACTTGGGCACTGAAAATGGCAAGGTCGGTCAAGATAATCCCGAAAATTAATACGAACCAATTACCTGCACAAAAAAACGTGTGTGTAAGTTATATAGTACAAGCTGCCATTTTATCACTTTAGAAAATATTGGCACACATATTCCAGTACAGATTCAATAATAAGTGAAACAACAACAGCGCCACGGTAAAAGCATTTGTAGGAATTGTTTTAAAAGCGAGAGTTAAAATTTCTGAATTGCCAGTACCCGCACCTGAATATGCATGTTATCAAGTGACTAAGCGCAACCCTAAAGTGAGTAAATTAAAAGCCATTGAAAAATTTACTACCGCCTTAGGCAATTATATGCAAAAAGATATTTTTATTAACAGTGTCCAATAGTTTAAGGCTATGATTTAAGCCGCGTAACGCAGGTTAAGTGATATAGGTTCCCCATTTAGTCACAGTGTTCGAGCTTCATAAAATCAACAATCAGGAACTTAAATATTATATAATTTAGTATTAAAAAGATACGAAACCAGACTATTTTTGCAGCTGTCTTTCTAAAATTGATTTTAATAGCGCACACTAGCAAACATAGCCATTAGGCAGAAGATACCAACGCCATTAAGATAGAGTTGGTATTAGTTCAGCATATAAATCAGACAGTCAGTTTTAATCATCTAATAAAACGGATAGTTGAGCAAATTGTGCTTTTAATTGTTCAAGCTCTTGCTCTAATTGTGTCACTCTTGCTTCGAGTTTATCCTGTGAGATCGGTTGTGGTGCATGCTCAGATACAGACGTTCGTTCACCCAGCGTTACATGAGACTCAATATCAGCAAAAAGATGGATATATCTAGACTCTCTTTTACCCGCTTCTCTCGATAATTTTTGCACTTTAGGTTGTTCATTCAAGTTTTGTAATTGTTCAAGCGCCGCTTCTACTTCAGTAACATTATCAAACTCAGCTAAACGCTGAGTTCGAGTTCTTAACTCTCCCGGAGTTTGTGGCCCTCGTAGAAATAACACACATAGAATCGCCTTTTGTTGTTCTGTTAATTGTAAATTACCAAAAGTAGTATTACAGAAGCGATGCTTGTATTTATTGACTCGCCCATGTGCTCCTGTATCTACCATTAATTGATTTAGTGCTATTAACTCATCAACCACATTTTGTACTTCTGATTCAGTCAATGACATCACAGGATCTCGGTTACTCTTTTGATTACAACCATTGGTTAATGCATTTAACGATAAAGGATATTGTTCAGGGGTAGTGATCTCTTTTTCAAGCATCACGCCAATAATACGAATTTGCAAAGCAGTTAATGTCATCATCTACTCAGATTCCTTAAGAGTAAAAATTTAAGATATGAAAGTGTTGCAGCTAATAGAGTGGGTGATAGCCTGACAACGATTTTATGTTTGAGCATTACTTGAATAATGTCCCCAAGCTATTAAAATTAAAAGTATTATTATAAAAAAATATTCACTTATGCAGGATCAATAACATTTCTACATCTCTTATGATTATAATTTATCACTGCTTCAGGCTATATTTTAAAAGGTTGCGCTAATGCAGAGTAGTTAATCAGTTAGTAGTGACTTGGCAATTCAAAATACTTCAAAAAATTAACTCATCTACTAACTAATACAACTTTTTTAAGGGTCAGGATATTATCTAACCCAAGTCCGAACCTAAAAATCACATACCGTACACAAAAGGTTTTCCTTTTTCTAACATGGCCAAATGAATGGGTTTAAGCGCCTGAGCGTAAGTGGCTAATAGCTCCATTGTATATTGCGTTCGTTGTTGCATATGTTCGTTATTACAGCTTAGGCGGTGATCTAACGTTGTTTCAATATCACGAAAAATAAGGTGATCAGGCAGCAAGCAAACGTGATTGTTTTTACTGGCAGTCATTCTTAGTTCACTGATTGGGTACACACCATTAACACTAGCAGAAACACTGACTGCTAAAGCAGGTTTATGAGACAACTCCTTTGCAGTGGTCAATAATAAGAAGTTTTTTAATGCCGGCGTCGCCATACCATGCCATTCTGGCGTGATAAAAATAAATGCATCAGAGGTGTTAAGTTGTGCAGCAACCTCACGCCATGGATCCCATTCTTCACTACCACTCCATACTCCTTCATTCCATAGCGGCAAATTCAAGGCGTGTAAGTCAATAATATCAATACCTGCAAAATGTTCCATGGCGACTTTATTCAAGTAATGTGCAACCTTTAAAGTTTGTGAATTTGCACGCTGACTACCGGCTATTATTGTTAATTTCATATCTGTTCCTTTCTCAATGGTGTTTTTGCTGTGTGTTTAAATAATGAGTTAAATTAATGGTTAAATTGCTAGTTAAATAGTTAGTTTAAAAAAGTGTAATACATGTTTTGACTGACGTTTCAATTCGGCTTTATCCTGAATGATTAACTTCAACATTGTTGTTCTAAGCATTGTTGACCCGTGGATTATGCTCCCAAAGATCAAAAAAGCTGGTTAGTTAAAGGAGCTTAATGTCGAGGTGAAGACTGTTTAGATAAGGCTACGGTTTTAGGAGTCGCTAATATAATGGCGATAAAAATCCCCGCTGCCCCCAAGCACTGTAATGAGGTCAATGATTGCCCTAAGAAAATGTAACCAAGTACCACCGCCGAGACACTACTTAAAAAACCTAAAAAAGAGATCGTGATCGTAGGGAGTTTATCGATGCCATTAAACCAAAGTGAGTAAGCAAGCATTGCCCCAACAACACATAAATAAAGATAACCAATAATATTGTCAGTGCTAAATTGTTCAGGGAAACCTTCAAACCACCAAGCAACAGGCAGTAACATTCCACCTCCTAAAAGCAGTTGCCATCCAGTAAAATTTAACAAGGTCATATTACGAGGGCGTCCCCAGCGTTTGGTCATCACAATCCCTGTTGCCATGCTAATTGTGCCTAGTAAGCCCATGATTAAACCACGACTACTGAGTTCGGCCTGATTATTGATTAATAACAAAGCAATACTGCCAATAGCAACAAAGCTTGCTAGTACCTGTTGCACATTCAACTTATTGCTCAGTAGCAAATAGCTGAGAGCAATCACTAAAATGGGCTGGATGGACATGACTAAAGCGGCCATACCACCTGGCAAATGGGTTGCTGCAAAGAATAAACAATAAAAGAAAAAGCCAATATTAAGGAACGCTAATACCACTAAACGCCACCACCAAATACCAATAGGAAGAATACGAGTGATCATCACTAACACCAACCCCGCCGGTAATGCACGTAAAGTTGATGCGAGTAACGGTGAATTAGCAGGCAGTAATTCACTGGTCACAATATAAGTACTTCCCCAAACGATCGGTGCTATCGCCGTAATGGCGAGAGTTATTAAAAGTTGTATTTTGTTCATAGCGCCCTCTTTTTATTTATGTTTCGTGAGTTAATCTCTGTTTGTTGGTATTGGTTGCTTATTACTTTTACTTGTTAATGGTCACAATCTATTACTTGCTGACTGACTACTTGTCATTAGCGCTTTATCATTTGCTATCGATTGCTAACAGCAACACTTTGCAGTCATTGCGAGTGCTTATTTTATTTGGGCATAACGCCACCTAGACCTTAAAAAAGATGCTTTTAAAAAAGATACTTTCAAAAAAGCCATATAAGTAAAGTAATAGCTTTTTAGTTTTTAATCAAGTATCTTTTTGAAAAGTTGTATTTTAAATGTTAACTACTTTATGAAATGAATTTTTTATGGGGACAAAAATGAAAGATCAAGTTGATGGAATTTTGCAGCAGTGGAAACAGATTAAACCCGAACTAGACTGTAGTTCAATGGGCGTGGTAGGACGTTTACGCCGAGTCGATAATCAGTGGAAACAGCAGCTAGATACCGTATTTAAAAAGCAGGAGATGAGCAGTATTGAATTCGATATATTGGCGACATTACGCCGAAGTCAGATACCACTTACGCCAACAGAACTTTACAAAACACTAATGTTATCTTCCGGAGCAATGAGCACTCGTATTGAGATGTTAGTAAAACGGGGGCTTATAGAGAGAGTGTATAGTGAACAAGATCGTCGAAGTTGTAAGGTTATGCTAACAGATCAAGGTATAACAATTATTGATCTGGCTTTACACGCACACCTGGAAAATATGGATAATTTACTGAAGCCACTGAACAACGATGAAAAAAATCAACTAGCAGCGCTATTGAAAAAATTATTGCTTGCTCAGCAGTGATGCGACTATATGGCTGATACAATTTATGCTTAGTCAGAAACGATAATTAATTGCCAATAGTTCCTATAATTAATTGAATATAAAGATAAAAACTGAACTGATTTTAACTTTATTTAACTTAACTTAGCGTTTCATGCTAATTCCACTCTATTTATAAGATTAATTAATGCGTTGAGTTTTGTAACTCCTATCAGCAATGCCTTATGACAGCTTTATTCAATTTGAATAAAGCTGTCATAAGGCATTCAAAATAAGCACTGATTATTGTCACTTTAGCCGCATCAATAACATTTAGTCACTGCGCTAGGGCTATTCCAATGTTATTTAAGGACTCAGGATTTTAGGGTTGATAAAGCAAAAAATCAAGATGTTGCTTGTGTCTACTTTGATTCTTTTGATTCAGCGATGGCAAAACCATTTAATAGATCATCAATTTCAGCTCTGTATTTTTCAACTAAACTAGCGCCAGTAAATGTTACATACTGCGTTGAGCCAGAAGCATCTGAGTAATAATATCCTAAATACTGAAACTCAATGCCTTTCATGGTGCCGACCATTTCCATATAAATCATTTTCTTGCCGTTGACCATACGATATTCTTTCTTGATCACCTTAGCATTTGGAGCTACATTCTTAGCGTTATCAAGTGCTATTTCAGTTAATTCTTTATTATTAATCTGAATACGTTCAGTGATCACCCTTGCATACAAATCACCTGCTTTAAGCGTTAAAGCATATTCTATAGCAGAGTCATCAGTTGTGCTTTTTTCAAATACCCACTGCTTAGTGTTAAAAGCAAAAGTGGCATTATTTTTTTTACTTTTTAACACAAAATTGGCGCTAGCTGGCGTTTTGAATACACCTGGGTTATTACTAATTTCAAATTCTTCTATCGGCTTATCCTCTGCATAGAACCAAGTTCCATCACTATTCAATACCACCACGTCCCCTTCATCAGTTATCCCTTGTAGCGCAGCAGAAACATTAAAAGAAAAAAAGCATAACAGTAATGGTATAAATAATTTCATAATAAACCTTAAATGTGAGGGACCGCATCGCAGCCAAATTGTGTACTCAAACTCGTCAATAAAGTAACTTGTTCAAAGCGATTAGCGTAACGATAACAAGCTTTGGTTTTTAATCAATCTATCGATACAAAAATTAAAATATTCGTGAACTAAATAGAGAGAAATCATCTTTTACTAATACGCTTAATACACATTTCCCATCCACTATTTGTTAACTTAATTGTGGTAACACTGACGCTATTGATCTTTATAGAATCGTTTTTGATTAAAATAATTTACTGATTAGAAG
The DNA here is from genome assembly GCF_000482725.1 of Psychromonas arctica DSM 14288. Classification (GTDB taxonomy): domain Bacteria; phylum Pseudomonadota; class Gammaproteobacteria; order Enterobacterales; family Psychromonadaceae; genus Psychromonas; species Psychromonas arctica. Next base: position 343,925 of record NZ_AXWP01000001.1, on the reverse strand, counting down.
ATGATTTAACTTAGAAACATGTAAAATTAGTGGTGTTGTATCGATTTAATTATCCTGCATTCAAGTTATTAATAAAAACATATAAAATAAATTATTTATTTTATATGTACTTCACAATCGCAACAAAAATTATCAAATAATCATATTTAAATTATGTAGAATAATTTGCATACTTAATGATACTCAGTAATGATAAAGTTGAATACATTGCTTTTTTGTATATGAATATCAGTGTTTAGGAAGCCCCACCCACCAACATAAGTGAAGGAAGACTATGAAAAAAATACTAATTGCCGTTGCAGCTACTGCAATGATCATTCCTGCTGTATTTGCGAATAATTTCGAGAAAACAGACGATTCGATTGAATACCGACAAGCTGCTTTTTCCTTAATTTCATACAACTTTGGAGATATGGGCGCAATGCTAAAAGGCCAGAAACCTTTTGATGAAGCTACATTTAGTATGCGTGCTGATAATGTAGCTGCCCTATCTAAATTACCCCATGAAGGTTTTATTGAAGGTTCAGACAAAGGAGACACTCGTGCACTGGCAAAAATATGGCAGGATAAAGCAGACTTTGATAGCAAAATGAAGACATTTATAGATAATGCGGCAGCCTTAGCTGTTGCGGCTAAAACAACGGATCAAAGCACCATTAAGAAAGCATTTGTCAATACAGGTAAAAGTTGTAAAGCCTGTCATGATGGTTTTAGAGAAGATTAATCAAGATATAGCTAATCGTTTAAGCCGTTACATTAAACTCGTCAATTAACCACATTCTAGTAAGCACTTAGTATAAAGCCCGTTATTGATGTCATAACGGGCTTAATTTTATTTAATAAAAACTCACTACGATAAAAACTAACGGAGATTTATTATAACAAGGTCATAACAAGCGAACTTCAGCGTTCATATAAACATTAAGCAATATTTAGCACTATAAACACCTTTGAAAAGTTATAAAAAGCTCACTACAGGCGCTAATAAGTAAAACCATACCAACGAAAATATTATGGCAATGATAATCAACGCTAACAATGGCGAACATAATTTAGGCGCCACAATACTAGCTTGCATATTTTTATAGCCACTAAACATAGCCTTGATTAAATTCTCTCCTTTTAATAAATGCACAGCAACGGCAAGAATATGAACGGCGGACATCGCAATGATAAGATTAAAGTTATTCTTATGCAGCCAAGTCAACCAACTAGCGGTATCAGAAGAGACCAAATACATCAGAGGCCCTTCAGTAAAAACATCATCGGTTGCAAATAACCCAGTCCCTAACTGCAGAATGATTAAAGTCAGCAATAGCACCACCATATAACCACCCAACGGATTGTGTCCAATGGAGTTAGGTTTAGGTTGCTGCAATGTATATTGAACCACCCGCTTGGGCGAAACCAAAAACTGTTTAAATAAAGACGTTTCACTACCAAGAAATCCCCACACCAATCTAAATACAACGAGGACCATCAATAGATAAGCGCAAACTTGATGCCATTGCATTTCTCCATTTTCAGCCGTCCACCACAGACTCACTAATAGTAAAACCATTGCCCAATGAAAGAACCGAGTTGGGAAATCCCATACTTTTATTTTATTTGATTGTGAATTCATCTATCGCCCTCTTATGGTGATCAAACTACGAATAAATTTTATTTATAAATTATAAGCATATCGATTAAAAATAAAACTACTCTATCTCACCTAATACTAATTTCATTAAGTATTTGAGCAATGATTGGCAGAGAAAAATACATCAATACAAGGTAGAAATTGAGTCAAAAGCTAGTTCCCTTAGCAAAATCCCTACGCACAAGTGATCTGTTTTGACCGACAAGAATGATCAAGTATTTCGCAGAATTAAGGGTATAACACAGTCTTTTATACTAAGGGATTATTAGCGAAGTGAGTAACGGTATTCTAGCCATCTCATCATAAACATCGAGCGTAAAAGATAACAACTGCAGTCTATTTATGAGGCCTATTGATGTCGCTATTATGTATTTTTTTAACTATATGTCTGTGTATGTTTTTAGCTAAGTTACTGTGTAGGTTGTTGAGATACACTCTTAAGTTTACTGATCATGTGCATCAAACCAAGTTTGATAAATCGCCAAATATTAGTCAGCCTCGATGAAGCTTTTTGGGAGGGATGATGCTGGTCTAAGAAGGTTAAAACATGATCACGTCCAAACATTGCAGCCCAATCCCGGACCTTCATTTTAGTTTTATTTTCAAGCGACATGTCGGCACTAAAATCCAGCAATAACATGATGATATTAAGATCACCTTTATAAGCCGCGGCCATCAATACTGTATTCCCCATAGGATCGGTAGAATTTACATCTGCCCCCGAACGTAAAAGCGCTTCGCAAAAATCTTTTTCAGCGTTATAAACGGCTAACATCAATGCTGAATAACCACGTTCATTGGTGGCATTAATATCCAGTCCATTGTCTTTCATTAAAAGGTCTGCAAAACCTCTTAAGTCGCCTATTCGAGCAAAATCAAAAAGGGTCGGCTCGATTCGATAAGTTTGCTTATACGCTTTCCAGGTTTTCATTTTTTCCTTTATTTTTAATGCCAGTACATTCAATCTCGCGATATTCACTTAACAGTAAATATTGTCATTTAGTAATTAGTAATTAGTAATTAGTAATAACGTACCATTAAAAATCTACTCATCTCAACACTTAAAAGCAATGCAGATCTAGGGTAGTGCCAGTAACTAGCAATAATAACGAGTAACCAATAACCCATAGACCTGTAAAAAGTGAAATCACTTATTTAATGTAATTAATGGTATACCATTATAAAGCGATCGTTTTTATATCAATATCTAATGCTTTAGCAACACCTTCACCATAAGCAGGATCAGCTTTATAACAATTGGAAATATGACGGTGCTTAACTTCAATTAAAGCAGGGCTAATACTTCTTGCTGTGTTTTCAAATAATACTTGTTGTTGCGCATCTGACATCAAATTAAACAGCTTACCCGGTTGGCTATAATAATCACTGTCATCTTCACGGAAATCCCAGTTATAAGCATCACCATTAATGGCTAATTTAGGTTCTTTTTCGTCGGCTTGTTGTTGCCATAACCCTAAATTATTTGGCTCATAGCCTTTAGTGCTACCATAGTTTCCGTCAACACGCATCGCACCATCGCGGTGGTATGAATTAACCGGGCAACGAGGTTGATTAACTGGAATATGGACATGATTTACGCCTAAGCGATAACGTTGAGCATCACCGTAAGAGAATAAACGACCTTGTAGCATTTTGTCTGGAGAATAACTGATCCCAGGGACAAAGTTAGCAGGGTTAAATGCTGCTTGCTCTACTTCAGCAAAGTAATTATCAGGGTTACGATTTAGCTCCATCACCCCCACATCAATCAATGGGTAATCGTCATGTGGCCATACTTTAGTCAAGTCAAAAGGATGAACTTGATAAGTTTCAGCTTTTTTTTCAGGCATAATTTGAACTTTGACATTCCATTTAGGGAAGTCTGCATTTTCAATGGCTTCGTATAAATCTTGTTGATGACTTTCACGATTCTTACCAACTAATTCTTCAGCTTCCTGATCCGTAAGGTTTTTAATGCCTTGTTGAGTTTCTAAATGAAACTTCACCCAAAAACGTTCATTATCTGCATTAATAAAGCTAAAAGTATGGCTACCAAAACCATGCATATGGCGATAGCTGCTTGGGATCCCACGGTCACTCATAACAACAGTTACTTGATGCAATGCTTCAGGTAATAATGACCAAAAATCCCAGTTTGTATTCGCATTACGAAGATTCGTACGAGGGTCTCTTTTTACTGCATGATTTAAATCAGGGAATTTTAAGGGATCACGTAAAAAGAAAACCGGGGTATTGTTCCCCACTAGATCCCAATTACCTTCTTCGGTATAAAACTTGATTGCAAAACCACGGATATCACGTTCAGCATCTGCTGCGCCACGTTCGCCAGCGACTGTAGAGAAGCGAACAAAAAGTTCTGTTTGCTTGCCAACTTCAGAGAAAATATTTGCTTTAGTAAATTGAGAGATATCATGCGTCACCGTAAATGTGCCATAAGCGCCAGAACCTTTAGCATGCATACGTCTTTCAGGAATTACTTCTCTGTCAAAATGCGCTAATTTCTCCAGAAACCAAAGATCCTGAAGTAACATAGGGCCTCGCGGTCCTGCTGTTTGTGCATTTTGGTTATCTGCGACTGGTGCACCATTTGTTGTCGTAAGCTTATGTTTATTGGTCATGATTATCTCCACTTCTTTAAAATTGGGGGGTTAAAGATAAAGTAAATAATTAACTTCATTGCGATGAAGAAAATCATCTTTATGCCATATCTGCCTGGAAAGGTATTTATTGAATATACCTCTCTGGAAAGGTATTGTACAAGCAAATATAGGAAATCTTATGTCTCACACACAATTACAATTTGAAAACTTTATCAACCTAATGAAAACAAATTGGCCAAATGCCTATCAAGGCCTTTTCCTTCTTTTTCCTCGAGTAGAAAGAATTGCCAACAACCTTGATGATCATATTGATAAACTAATGAGTGAACGAGGTTTATTATCCAGTGACTTCCATTTAATTACCGCCATTAGGCGCAGTAAAAGTGCCCCACCTTACGAACTAAAGCCCTCTGATTTATGTAACTACATGTTATTTAGTTGGGGTGGTTTAACTAAAGTGATGAAACGCTTAGAAGCTAAGGGCATTATTACGCGAATTAATTGTGAAGATGACAAGCGTATTTGTATGATCAGATTAACCGATCTAGGGATCAGCATTGTTGATCAGTCGGTTGTTGAATTACACTGTATACATCAACAGTTATTAACAGATTTTACGCCAGAAGAGATAGCATTGTTAGATAAACTACTTGCTAAATTATTGAATAATGTAGAGTCACAACCGCTACCATAAAAACACACTGGTTGATAAACTATACGAACCTTTAATCAACAACGAATAACGCTCCCCTCTTACTATTATTTATAAACATCAGGAACAAGATGAATAAACCCTTAGAAAAACAGCTAATTACATGGTTAAAAAAACAAAAGTATGCGTGCGGTTTTTACCTTAAGTTAACCGTATTATTTGGTTTATTAACGGGATTTTCATTAATTATACAAGCCTATCTCATCTCTACTATCTTACATGGCATTATTATCAATGACTTACCAAAGTCGGCATTCAGTAATGAATTTATCTTTTTATTTATTTTGATCCCAATTAGAGCATTATTAGCATTTGCCCGAGAGCGTTGTAGTTTTGAAGCTGGTAAACGATTACGTTTACAGGTTCGTGCCGCAGTGTTAGATAAAATGAGCGAATTAGGCCCTGCTTTTATCAAAGGCAAACCTGCCGGAAGCTGGGCAAGCATAGTGCTTGAGCAAGTTGAAGATTTACACGATTTTTATGCACGTTACTTACCACAGATGTTGCTTGCTGGTTTTATCCCATTAACCATTTTAGTGGTTGTATTTCCATTAAACTGGGCAGCAGGTTTGATCTTATTCTGTACAGCGCCTTTAATTCCTATTTTTATGATTTTAGTAGGGACTGGAGCAGCAGATGCAAACCGTAAAAATTTTAAAGCATTAGCACAACTAAGTGGCCATTTCATGGATCGTTTAAAAGGACTGAATACGTTAAAGTTGTTTAATAGAGGTAATGCAGAGGGTAAAGAGATAGAAGCAGCATCAGAAGCATTTCGTAAAAAAACCATGGCGGTATTACGCTTAGCTTTTTTGAGTTCAGCAGTGTTAGAGTTTTTTGCTGCCGTTTCAATTGCAGTATTAGCGATCTACTTTGGCTTCAGCTTTTTAGGTGAACTCGATTTTGGCGACTATAACGGTGGCGTGAGTTTATTTGTAGGTATGTTTGTATTAATGCTTGCACCTGAATTTTACCAACCTCTTCGCGACATGGGCACACATTATCATGCTAAGGCTCAAGCGATCGGCGCAGCGGAAGAGTTAAAAGCACTTCTTGAATATCAAGTTGAAATAGATAATAGCAATACATTAACAACTGACAACACACACGATGATGTTAAACAAAGCATCACGACAAAGTCACTCAATAATATCGGCATTAAGACAGTCGAGCGCCAACAAGGTATTACATTAATTGCCTCTGATCTAACTATTAAAAGCCACTCGGGCACTATCCTAGTTGGTCCCATTTCATTTAAACTCGAAACAGGTCAACATATCGCAGTGGTTGGCCCTAGCGGTGCAGGGAAAAGTAGTTTGTTGAATGCTTTACTGGGTTTTTTACCTTACCAAGGTTCACTCACAGTCAATGGCATTGAATTAAATCAGTTATCTATCACAAATTGGCGCACACACCTCGCTTGGCTTGGTCAAGAGCCTCAACTATTTCACGGCAGTATACGTGATAATGTTGCTTTAGCAGATCCCAATATGAGTGATGACAAGATAAATACGTTGCTAGCAAAAGCTAAAATACTCGACTTCGTTGAACAACAACCATTAGGTTTAAATCACCCTATTGGAGAACAAATGGCCGGTGTCTCGGTCGGTCAAGCGCAACGAATTGCCTTAGCACGCGCTTTAGGCCAACAAGCTTCATTATTCTTACTTGACGAACCGACTGCTAGTCTAGATAGAGCCAGCGAAAATGCAGTACTTGCTTCTTTAACCGAAGCCATGCAAGGAGTAAGTTGTTTGATGGTGACACATCGAATCGATCAGTTGAGTAGAATGGATAGTATTTTGGTACTTGATAAAGGCAAAATTGTGCAACAAGGTCACGTAGATAAACTGACACTCGAGGATGGATTATTTAAACAAATGCGAAGTGAGCAATTTAATTCAAACGGTGTAAAAACTGAGGAGCAAAATGTATGAAAACGTTACTCCCTTTTATAAAGTTATTTCGTCACCAATGGTTGATGATGGCAATCGGATTGCTATTAAGTATTACTTCTTTGATGGCAGGGATCGGTTTGTTGTCACTTTCAGGTTGGTTTTTGTCTGCCTCGGCGGTAGCAGGTTTAACCTTACTTGCGACACAAACCTTTAACTATTTAACTCCGAGTGGCGGGGTTCGCTTTCTTTCTATAGCGAGAACAGCAAGCCGTTATGGTGAGCGATTGGCTACTCATGAAGCTACCTTCAAGTTATTGACTCAGCTTAGAGTTTGGGCTTGGAAAAAAGTGATACCACTTAGTGCAAAAAATATGCAAGGATTACGACAAGGTGAATTATTAAACCGCTTAGTCGCGGATATAGATACACTTGACCACCTTTACCTACGTTTGATAACACCTCTCTTTGCCGCCCTATTGATGCTACTTTGTTTATACTTTTTTGTGGCTTGGATAGACACAGATTTAGCACTTTTGATCTGTGGCAGCTTATTATTAATTTGGTTGCTATTACCTTGGTGTTTTTATTTTCTGGGTCGAGCACCTGGTATCAAACTACTACAAAGCAAACGCCTATTACGCATTCAGATACTTGAATTTGTACAAGGACTTGCAGAGATTTCATTATTTGGAGTAGAGCTGCGTTTTCGAGAAAAATTAGCGCAATCAGAAGCCGCATTATTGGATAGCCAACGTGCGATGGCCAATATAACTGCATTGAGTCAAGCCGCATTAATCTTATGCCACGGTTTTGTTATGTTAGTGGTACTTTATGTGGCTGCTTCCGGTGTTGGCGAACATCAACCACCAGGTGCCATGTTAGCGATGATAACGTTTATGGTTTTAGCTTGTATTGAAATGTTAATGCCTATTGCCGGTGCTTTTCAGCATCTTTCTTCCTGTGTTGATGCTGGTAAACGGGTTAATGATTTAGTACAACAAACACCTGATATCATTTTCAATGATCAACATACCAGCATTATCAACAAAGGTGCTTTAGATTTGAAAGATATTGTTTTTTCCTATCAAAAGATTGAATATAACACTGGGCAAAGTGAAGAAAAAAGTGTAGATCAAGCTGTACTTAAAGGCATCACACTAACCATTAATGCCGGTGAAAAAGTCGCATTACTAGGCCAAACAGGTTGCGGAAAATCCAGCCTGTTAGCTTTGATCACACGTGAATGGGAAGCTAATTCAGGGCAAATATTGATCGATGGTGTCGATGTTAAACGATACAGTCAACACGCTTTAAGCAGCGGCCTTTCGATAGTAAGTCAGCGTATTTATTTATTTACAGGTACCCTTAGAGACAATTTAACATTGGCACAAGCAGAGGCTATTAAATTTGATAACTACAAACAGCAGATTGCCGCGCAAACAAACAACGACAAACAGTTGATAGCGGTTCTTGAAAAGGTTGGTTTATCTGCGTTAACCCAGGGAGAGTCTCCACTTGATGCATGGATAGGTGAAGGAGGAAGGCAACTCTCTGGCGGCGAACAACGTAGAATTGGCGTTGCACGCGTGTTATTACGTAATGCACCATTGTTGTTACTGGATGAGCCGACAGAAGGCTTAGACAAACGCACAGAACGAGAGATTTTATCGCTTTTATTTGAATTTGCTAAAGATAAAACCCTATTAATGATCAGTCATCGACTAACAGCAATAGAAAAAATGGATCGAATATATTTAATGGAAGATGGCTTATTGCGTATTTCAGGAAAACATAACCAACTATTGGCAAGTGATCAGTATTACGCCAGTTTACACAAACAGTTAAGCTGAGGTTATTGTAAGTTATGCGAAGAGAAAGTTCGATAAAGTTATAGTAAGTAACTTATATTCACGTGACTTACATTCAGGTGACTTACAAAGCAGATAGCCTATTAGTATTTCCTTTCAATCACCAAATCCAAGGGATGAACGCCTTGGATTTTTTTTGGTAAGCACGATATTCAGGATGATGTAGAGATAAAGCTTTTTCTTCATAGCGCGCTTTAAGGCACAACACAATAATCAACAGTAACCATGCAATCAGTTTGTATTCACTAAACTGAAAAAATAGTACTCCTAGTCCGCCCAAAAAAAGAGAGGTATACATAGGATGACGGATATATCGATAAGGTCCATGAACGATCAAATTGCCAGTTGGTTTTGGATCGGGTCGAACATTAAAGTTTCCAGGACGGTTGGTCATTAAAGCCGACAATGCAACTAACATAGCACACAAAACAAGCAGTAACCCTAACATCGATAGCTTTAAGTTCGCGATAGGCCACACAATAAAAGCTAATAGTATAAATTGTGTAATCACATAAATCATTGTAGTTTCCTCAATCTATAGCAAATACAGACTAGCCGCGTTAAGAATCAAGAGGCATTCTGTAGTCAGTGAATTAGACATCCAGGAAACAAATAACATGACAACTTTTCGAATTGTTAACTATTATTCAGCGAGTTTTAAATGGGCGCTGTATTTTATGTCATCACATATTAGCGTTAATACTTCAAAGTCTTTAAACATGGCTACATCAACACTATCAAATAACCAAATAGAAAAAATAAAGTTCTCATCTATCGTGGCTCTTGCAAAAGGGTTAATTAATCCTACACGTTGATAGTTATTTACGCTCAATGCTGCTTCACAGGAACCGTGCTTTTCATTGCGTAACTTCGCTTTTTGCTCGCTATTATAAAGTGACTTATCAATTTGAAACATCAAGGTTGGAATGCCTAACTCTGTGATCAAAATAAACTCACCAAAGTCACTAGACTTAGAATACCCTGGTACATGCTTCCAGCTACGAGTTTTAGCTTTTAATAATATTTTAGGTTTTACCGGCAATGTTTCGGGCATAGAGCTAATAAAGAATCGAGGCGTAGGTAAGATTGAATCTTCTTCTTCATTCAATGATGTCATTAGCAGAAGCGAGCCACAAACCATCACAATAAATAACGTTGTTAATACAAATTTAAGTTGCTTTGCGACTTTAGCAACATCAGAATCCGCAGTTAGTTTTCGAATTTCAGCGTTAGCTTCTGTTAAACAATCTGTTTTTATTTTGATGTCCTCAAGTAGCTGATGGACTTTTATACGTAAAGACTCTGCGTCTAGTTTGTCTTCATCAACAACAATCACCTCAGAAGGTAAATAAACGAAATGTTCATTACCTTTCCCGCTGGTGATATTTTTATAAGCTATATGCACTATTTTAAATAATTCACTTGTGCCCGATTTATCAGGGTGAATTTTTAATGATAGTAGCTTAAATTGCCTACGAATCGCTTTTTGTGACCAAGAGTCATTTGTCCCTAAAATATCATGGTTATTCATATCTATGAAGTATTTACCTACTAGGAGAAGAAAAAATAATGCGCTTAAAATGTCGTTATTTATTTAACCACTTAATAAAAAAGTTCCATCTTTAATGGCTAGAGTTTGACATCCACTTTAAACAAAATCAAAAAAAAAACCACAAAACAAATCAATATCTTAATAAAATAATGAATAATGTGATTTTTTAAACGCTATTGGATATTTAGTCGTAAATATCAATCAAAACGGGCCTAAAAAAGCACTCATAAAGAAATAGTAAAAAAATACGACTATGTTTGTATTATCGAGCGAAGACAAATAAAAGGCATATAAAACATATATTTTAACTGTTTTGTTAATACCAAAGTAATAACAAAACAAATAAAAAGCAACACCAATAATAATAAGGTTTAACAGGATTATGAGTACTGCTATATTTAATAGCCCCACTTATTATTGACATAGTGAAACCTAAATATTCACGTTCGATATAGCACTTTAATAATATGCCAGCCAAATTTTGTTTTTACTAAATGAGGAGTGATCAACTCGGCACCAAAACAAACTTTATCGAAAGCAGGTACCATTTGTCCTTTTTTAAACTCACCTAAATCCCCCCCTTTTTTACCCGAAGGACAAGTAGAATATTTTTTTGCTAGAGTTTGAAATTTTGCCCCTTTTTTTAATTGAGCAAGAATATCTTCTGCTTTCTCTTGGTGTTTTACTAGAATATGTAATGCGGATGCAGTGTTAGCCATGTTATTTATCTCTGATTATTAAAACGTCGCTATGATAGCAAATCAGATCGAAATGAATGCATTTATGTTGAGGTTAAACAGTTATTTTAAAATATTTTTTATAGTCATTTGTTGGAAAATACTAATTTGAATAAAATACAGATGCTAATACTTGCTTAAGTACTTTGTTCATGAGTATTAAGGTACTGGTATTAGATATCAAAATTGAAGATACATTTATTAACTAGCAGTGAATGATCAGGTCACCTTATTATAGGCATGTTGGAGGTGAGCCAACAATTACTGATGTAATCAACTCGCTTAGTATTTTAGTATTTGAACTAGTCAAAAGTCGATATAATTTGATTATTGCCAAAGCGATAGCCAAAGATCTGGGCTCATCGTTCAATTAACTTATTAAACCTTTCACCTATCACCCCTTAATCAAAACTCACAGCGTATTAGATATTTATTATCTTATTCCCGAGGACCAGCTTTAATGATATTTTTAATAAAATAATAAGCAATATAACCCACAATTAAACAAGTACCCGCGATAACAGCAACACCAGCGCCGACAATAGGGTCATTCAACAACATCGATAAAAAATCCATTCTTACCTCCTAAATTAACTAATAAGTAAATGTCTTAATAGTTAATGTAGTTAAGAAGCTAAAAATAGACTTTGATTTAAATCAGTTTAAGGATTGTTATAATAATTACTTCTAGAAGATGCTATACACCTCTCTTTATTGCGGTTATTTAACCAAAAAGCAATCTAAACTGGATACCGTTCAAATTAAATAGACTACTTTTTTGTTATTCATAAAGTATTCATTTTACTATTTTTAAAAGCGTTAACAGCATTTACCTTTCAACAATATCCAACAATTTAAATTAACCACATCTAACGCTCAAATATCCGAAGCTAACTAATACGTTAGATGTGTAAATAGCGTTTAATTTTTTTTGTCGGTGTTTTAATAAAAGGTTCAGCCTGTTCAACCACTGAACTAATTTTAGAAAACGAAGCTAAGCTTTTATTTGTCTCATTTCTAATGCTTTCTAATAAAGAAACGATATCTTTATGTAAATCAAAATCACTTTGTGTTTTTAAATTATGCTGTTCATCAAACAGGTCATAATCGATATAAATTTTAGCCACTAATTTTTTATCTACTTCATAGACCATAGAATCAATGACTAACGGGTGCTGTTCAATCACAGACTCCACCGACTCTGGGTAAATATTTTCACCACTCGATCCAATAATCACATTTTTACTGCGGCCACTAATAGTTAAAATCCCCATATCATCGACATAACCTAGATCACCCGTATTAAACCACCCTTCAGCATCTAAGACCTCTTCAGTTCGCTCTTTCTCTTTATAATACCCGAGCATCACATTAGGGCCACGCACATGTAATTCGCCATCACGATCCTGTTCATTTTGTTTTACAAATCGATATTCTATTTCTGGCGCAAAAACGCCGGTTGTACCAATGCGTGTTTTACCCGGCACCGCACCAGCGATAATAGGTGCAGTTTCAGTCAACCCGTAACCGATGGCATAAGGAAAACCAGCTTCTAATAAAAACTGCTCAACAAACTTTGATAACTTAGCCCCGCCAATACCAAAGAATTTAATTTCTCCGCCAAAGCTTTGCATCAATTTTTTACCGGCCACTTTATTTAATTGTTTACGTACAAAGCTAATGTTTTCATACATAAATTTTGTTACTTTATTCTTATTAATTTCGGCGATAACTTTGCTTTTATAAATTTTTTCAATCACTAATGGCACACTTAACATACAAGTTGGTTTAACTTGCTGCATTGCCGCTAAAATGATCTTTGGTGAAGGAACCTTGTTGATGTAATGTACCGAAGCACCGTTTGCAAAAGGTACTAAAAGGCCAACTGAACATTCAAAAGTATGCGCTAAGGGCAAGATTGATAAAAATCGGTCTGTCTCAATGATATCCGCTAAGGTGTTTGCTTGATACAATTGCGCCATTAAGTTGTAATGACTTAGCATCACACCTTTTGATTGTCCCGTTGTGCCTGAGGTGTAAATAATAACTGCAACATCGTTTGGATTGATAGTTAATGAATTATCGATTTCACTCATTTTCAAGAGCTTTTGCTGCTTTGCAAACTGTATGGCTTTATCTTTCATCTGCGCAATAGTTTGTGCGCCTTTAATAAATAAATCCGAATGTTTAGGCGTTTTATCCTCTATTATATCTAATGTTTCCATTGAAAAAACATAAGAGAGGCTAGAGCTAAAGTCATCTTCATTAAGCCGTGTGCATATTTTGTTTGAAACAAAAATAGCTTGCACCTGCGAATGCTTAATAATGTGATGAATTTCATTACTATGAAAATCTGGCAAAATAGGAACCGCGATAGCTCCCATTGCAGTTATTGCAAGATACACTATGCCCCAATGTGGCATATTTTCACTGCATATCGCTACCTTATCTCCTTGTTTTATGCCTAAATCTTTAAACATGGCTTGCAGTTGAATGACTTTTTCTCCTGCTTGCTGATAGGTGAACCCTTCTTCTCCTACATTTGTCAAAAAGGTATTCGATGCATACTTTTTAAAAGTATAATCAGCTAAAGACATTAAGTTATTATGTGAGAGGTTAAGCGACATAGTTGACCTTTAAGTTGAAAGAAATGTGTATTTGCTTAGCACACCCCTTCTCTGAAAAATTAGTTTTATTATTACTTCAATTTTACACCAATAAATTAATACAAAATGACAAAAATACGGGTTATTAACTGCTTTTCAGAGGGTTAGCTCAAATTTATTAAAAAAAGTAATTTAATTAAATCGAAAAAGGTAGTTATAGCAACACTTCAAGCTGTGCTAAAATCCTCTTTTTTATTTATTGGAACAATCCTATGGCACGTCAAGTCACCTATTTTTACCAAGGCACCAAAAAAACAATCTCATTTTCTTTTAGTCAACACTTTGATATTTTTGAAGCGGTTGCAGCGGCTGAAGGTGTTGATTTAAAGTCATTTTGGGCAATGGAAAAACAGCTAGAAATGAGCTCGCGTGGCCAGGGAATAATGAAAAATTATCGCGCTAATGAATTTGAACGCATGGGTTTTTCTGAGATTAAATTTGTACGTGATGAGACAAAAGATAAAAAAAATAATAAAGACAATAAATAAACTCAAGAGAGGCTTCATAGCCTCTCTACTTTCACGGAAGAGATGACGTGCTAACGCAAAATAAAACCTTACAAAAAATATCAACAATCGAACACAAACAATTAACTGACATTCTCCTTACTTTACCCGTTCCACAAAAACGTTACTTGAAAGCGGCATTAAATACAGCAGTATTTTGGGTGTTTTCCCTTGCTGCTTTTTGTATCCTTTGGTTCATATCTAGCCTATTAGTGGCTAGCTTCAGTACTTTAGATATTGGAATAAGCAGCCAGTATGCCACCTTTATATTTCCAACGGCTATTGTATTAGCAGCTATCTTTGCGATTAACTCGACGAGAAAGTGGTTAGCTGAATCAGATAATTTATATACGCTGGTTAAAGCGGATTTAAAAGCACAACAAGTGTGCAAAGCATCATTTAAAGTGATGGGGGTTAAATGTTTTAAAGAACCGGAGCATGGCGGAGTGTTATATTGTTTATTACTACAAACGAACTCAGTCACAGGAAGTTCTGATACTCAATGCAAAGCGAATATGATTAGAGTCATTTATGATTATCAAAGTCAACAGGCGAAAATTGATCCTACTACCTTGTTAAAACCAAGCGACAATATAACGATTATTACTGCTCCTCAGTCACTATTGGTACTCGATAATATTTTTGAGGGTGAACGATTGGCCGATATCAAACACTTTGCTTTGACATTACCACCAGAAAAGTGGCCAAAACCAGATAGTTGGTTAGATGAAGATTGGCAGGAGCTAGAAAATAGTTATTCTGCTTAACGGGTTAATTAAATGCTGTATTTATACCACTTCCGCTAAATTGCTGATCATTTTTTGTTGCTTAAAACAGATCATTTCTGCATTAGAAATTTTGCGAACAGAGCAGCTATTTGACGCGATTTTAGCCTTAAATTGATGTATTTTTACTTGCCAATAATTGATCATAAACTTAATGAAATTGATATTATTAAGTCCTGCAGTAAAGTAGGAAATAACAGTGAGTTTAAACATCAAGAGGTCCTCCCTTTGAACTTATTGATGTTTTACTCTGCAATCAATTGCTAGATTCAGACTTAAACGTTGTTAAACCTTAACGATTTTTATGCAATAGCTGATTGTGCTGGTATTTTGATGATCCGCTTCTCTAATACTTTTAATAGCACACCATAGGCAGGTAGGAATAAACACAAACTAACCAATAGTTTAAAGCCATAATCGACCATTGCAATTTCAGGCCAGTTTACCGCCATAAAACTATCCGTTGAAGCATAGAAAGCTAATGAGAAGAAGACTAGCGTATCAAGTAAGTTACCTAATAAAGTTGATGCAGTAGGTGCAACCCACCATCTTTTAGTTAAACGCAGATTAGCAAATACCTTAATATCTAATAGCTGTCCAAAAAGATACGCAGCAAAACTTGCACCTGCAATCCGCAATACAAAGCTATTATATTCAGCGAGCGCATCCATACCTTGAAATACACCTTGATGGAATAAAACGCCAATCACATAGGAAACAATCAATGCAGGTAACATCGCTTTGAAAATAATGCGTCGAGCATCTTTTTGACCAAATATTCTTACGGTCAAGTCAGTTGCTAAGTATACAAAAGGAAAGCTAAAAGCCCCCCATGTTGTATGCCAACCAAATAGCGTAAAAGGGAGCTGTACTAGATAATTACTAGCACAAACTATAATGATGTGAAATCCAACCAATAGCGTTACAGCACGGCGAATTTGCGTGTTTGAAAGTGATAACATATTTTGACCTTTTTAAATTCAACAACGGGGTGAGGGAACCCGCTTATTATTTATCCCAAATGGGGTCGCATATTATAGGGTGATCATTTGGTAATACAAGTCCTTTGATAACATTGATTTTATCTCGTCTCAACAAGCACGTGCAATTTTACACACAATAACGTTATACTGTATATAAACACACTTAAGTGAGTCAATTATGTTTGCAAATAAACCTATTAAGATAGCAAAGGATATTGAAGGCGTTCGTCGTAGTGCTTTTTGGCACCTATCCCGTCGAGATCATAGCGAAGCTGAATTAATAAAAAAGTTGCAACGTAAAACTGACAATCAAGAGTGGATTGATACGGTCATTAATGAATGCTTAGATTATAACTATCTTAATGATCAGAGATTTACTGAATCTTTTTTACGTAGCTCTCGCAATAAAGGTTATGGTGAAACACGCATTAAACAAGACCTTAAACAAAAAGGGATCGGCGAGCGTTTAATTAAACAAACCCTTGATGAAAATGAGTTTAATTACATAGATGCCGCGCAACAACTATTAGAGAATAAATTTAATGAAGCAATTGTCACTCAGCATCTAAAGCAAAAAGCGATGGGATTTTTACAAGCTAAAGGACATAATTTTAGTGATATTGCATTAGCCATTGAATCACATAATGAAAACTTCCCAACTCCAAGCTTTAACGATCTCGACGAAGCATGTTTATTACTTTCTAAAAAATTCAGAGTCTCTATCGACGATCAAAAACAAAAGAGTAAAGCGCTACGTCATTTAACTTCTCATGGTTATGACTATGCTAAATCAAACCAAGCGATTAAATTATTTAATGAAAATATAGCGTTAGATAAATAGTACTTATCTAAGCAAACCTTAGATGAACAACAGACTTTAAATAAATAGCAACTTTAAACCCTGACTATTTAACAACACCCGCTTTAAAATACGGAATCTATAATGGCTAAAGCAAAAACAAAAATATCATATGTTTGTAGTGACTGTGGTGCTGACTATACCAAATGGCAAGGCCAATGTGGGGAATGTAAAGCTTGGAACACCATTACCGAGTTTCGAGAAGCCTCAAGCACCACTAAATCAGTCAATGCGGCAATCAACCGTAATAACGTCGGAGGGTATGCAGGTGTTACCACTAATGGTGTTAAACGCATCTCTTCAGTACAAGTCGAAAATGCACAACGAGTATCTACCGGCTTAAGTGAGTTAGACCGTGTGTTGGGTGATGGTATTACCCTTGGGTCAGTAGTATTAATAAGTGGTGACCCGGGCTCAGGTAAAACCACCCTCCTCACTAAAGTTGCCTCAGTTATGTCACAAACTATGTCCACGTTATATGTCACTGCAGAGGAAAGTTTAAGCCAATGGGCAAAGCGTGGCATCGAACGTTTGAACTTAAATTTTAATGAAGCTAACTTTTTATTATCTGATACCGACAGTATTGAAGATATCGTAGACCAATGTATTGAGAATAACGTACGATTTTTAATTGCTGATTCAATACAAGCATTTGAATCTAATTCTGTTGATGGTTCAGCCGGTGGTGTGACACAAGTTAAAACCTGTGCAAAAATATTAAACCGATTATGTAAGCAGCATGGCATAACATTAATTTTAGTGGGCCAGGTAAACAAAAACTCACAAATGGCTGGACCGCAAACACTTAAACATATTATCGATACTGCCATACATATTGAGGTTAATGATGCATCAGTACGTATTTTACGTGCAGATAAAAACCGCTTTGGAGACACAGAACAAGTTGGTATTTTTCAAATGACCGAAAAAGGCATGCGCTCTGTTGATAACCCAAGTCGTTTATTTTTATCGGGTAGTGAAGAACACTTTGAAGGTTCTGCTATCTCAGTAATTAAAGATGGCGCTCGAAATTTACTCATCGAAATTCAAGCATTAGCCACTGAAGTTGAAGGTGAAAAATCAATTCGTAACTGTATTGGTGTTTCCTATAGTCGTTTATCATTAATTACCGCCGTATTAAAAAAACACGGTGGCATCCCAACCTATTACGATATTAATATCAGTTTAGTAGGAGGTTTAAAGATGTCCGATTCTGAAACATCAACGGATATGGCAGTTACTGCTGCGTTACTCAGTTCTATTAACTCCAAACCCTTGCCTAACGATGCTGTGTTTATTGGAGAGTTAGCATTAACCGGTGAATTACGTCAAATTCCACAAATTGTACCTCGAGTAAGAGAAGCATTAAGTCACGGTAAAAAGCAAATATTTATCCCTTCGGTTGCCTATCATGCATCCATGCAACAATTTGTTAAAGGTGACCAAAAAATCATCGCACTTAAAAACGTAAAAGAACTTATTGAAGCACTACAGTGATTTATTCTATGTAAATGGCGTTAAAGTAAATGCAATCAAATAAGATCTATCGAACAAAAAATATATAAACAGCAGTAAGGTTAAATAATGGTAAGTGCACAATTGTTACAAGACCATCAACATCTATTCAAAGCAGAGCAAGGACAAGTGCTAGATTTAGCCTGTGGTAAAGGCCAAAATGGTTTGTATTTAAAACAGCATAACATTGATCTGTTGTTTGCCGATATTCAACAAGTGCATCTAGCTAATTTAGTTACACATGAAGATGTTGAACAGAGCAATGTGTGGTGTGCTGATTTTGAATCTGAAACACAAATTGATGCAATCAAACTCAGTAAAATGCAGTTGCAAGGTGTGATAGTTTTTAGGTATTTACATCGACCATTATTTGATGCGTTAAAAAAATCGGTTAAACCCGGTGGGTTTGTCATTTATGAAACATTCACTAAACAAAACAAACAATTTAGCCGTCCAAATCGCGACCAATTTTTATTAAAAGAAGGTGAACTAAAATCACTTTTTAAAGATTGGGAAATATTATTTTATTTTGAAGGCATCAAGCACAACCCTGATCGTGCGGTTGCGCAGATTGTCTGCCAGAAACCTTAAGGCTTACATTGTATTAAATTAATGAAACTAAAAATTAAAATAGCTAAATCAAATACAAACAGTTAGGTATGAATAGACATACCTAACACTATCTATGCTTTATGACGTTAACTTTTATACTGCAATTCTACTAATTCAATAAACCGTGATAACTCATTCCTCGGTAAATTATTAATCCCAGCAGCGGCGGCCCTACCTCCTCCAGTATCAAATTGACTACAAATATCACCCGCACCTTGTTTATTATTAAGCGGTGCTCTAAGTGAAACAAGATAATTATTTTCTGAATTTTCTGTTAATACTGCAAACGCACTATCAGGTTGTTGGTTGGCTAATAAATTACCATAAACACCGCTAATTCGGCGAGACCAAGCCTGGTCTGGTAATTCAAAGATACTTAATAATGCAGAGCTGTATTGCGATGAAATCGCTAATGCTTTATTAAGATCGGCTTGGTAAGCCAATTGTAGCTTTGAAAATGGAGAATTTGGATCAGCGATCACATCAAAGGGAGAGACGTAGTTTAACAACAAACGGTATAGCTCCGCAGGATCATAATGCAGATCCGATAACTGACTGCCATAACCATTATAATTAATTAACGTGCCTAGCTCTTGTAGTTGTGCTCTTTGTTGCTGATCGTAACCTGCCGCTTTGGCAAGCTGATCTGCTTTGGCAATTAAGTTGTCCCCGTAGGCTGCGCAAATCGCCCAACTATGAAATTGTCTGTTTAGATGCTGATCAATAATCAATGCTGTACAAGTATTTGCGTCGAGATCTATTAACGCGGTTAAGTTTTTATTACTAGGAATATCGCCACAACGATGATGATCCGCATAGAATACATCATGCCCTTTATTTAACATTTCAATTAAACAGGCACTATTCTTTTCCATTGAAATATCTAATACAGTAACAGTATCCTGCGCGGTTATTTCAATCTTTTTTAATAATTGAATATCTCTTTTAACACCAGTTACCAAGGTTGCCTGTAAAGGATTACTTAGGCGCAATTGAATCAGGGATATAATGCCATCGGCATCACCATTAAAGACATCATAATGCATTATAAATACTCATTTTCTTTCAGGTAATCAATTACTTGTTGAGCACATGCTTGAATAGATTTTCGTTCAGTTTGAACATGTATTTCAGGATTCACCGGTTTTTCATAGGCACTATCAATACCCGTAAAGTTTTTTATCTCACCAGCACGTGCTTTTTTATACAAACCTTTTGGGTCACGAGATTCACACACGGCTAGCGGCGTATCGATAAACACTTCGATAAACTGGCCTTCTGGTAATTGTGAACGAACCATTTCGCGATCGGCAACAAAGGGTGAAATAAAAGCCGTCGAGACTAATAAACCCGCATCAGCAAACAACGAAGCGACTTCGCCTACACGACGAATATTTTCAACGCGATCAGCATCTGAAAAACCCAAGTCCCCGTTCAAACCATGGCGTACATTATCGCCATCTAATACGTAAGTTTTAGCTTGGTGCTGAAACAACATCAAATCCACTGCATTAGCAACCGTCGATTTTCCTGATCCACTTAAACCGGTAAACCATAATACTGCTGCTTTATGTCCATTTAAGTGACAATGATCTTGATGAGAGACACTTGCTTGATGCCAAACGACATCCGATGATTTTTCGCCATCAACATCTTTTTCTATATAAGGGTTGTTCATATTAATTCTCTCTTAAAGTCGTTATCAATTATTTCAATACGGCAGTCCTTGGTGATGCTTTGGCCGCATGTTTTTAAACACGTTATTTTACAATCCAAGCACAGTTACAGACCAAACACAGTCACAATCGCAATAATACAAGTGACGCTATAAACTAGACTGACCGGCACGCCTATTTTAATAAAATCTTGTAACTTATATTGCCCAGCATTAAAAACCATCAAGTTGGTTTGGTAACCATAGGGGCTGATGAAACTCGCACTTGCTCCAAATGCAACCGCCATAATAAAGGCAATGGGGTTAGCATCAATACTCACAGCTAATCCATAGGCAATAGGAAATATTAACGCCGCAGCTGCATTATTAGTGACTAACTCTGTCAATAATAACGTAATCATATAAACGGCTATAAGTGCCATCAGCGGGTTATGTAATATTGAATTATGACTGATCATTTGATTAAAATTATCGATCACCCCACTATTTTGTAACGCATAAGAAAGTGCAATTGCAGACGAAATAATCACCCAAATATCGGTGGGGAAACGTCTCACTAATTCACTACTGGTTAAACAGCCAGATAATAACAATACGCCTAATAATAATAAAACCGATTTAAACAGCGGCACCAAACCCAACGCGGCTAAGGTAATGGCAATAAAAAAACCTGCAATCGCTAATATTTCTTTTTTACCTGATAGGCTCGAGTCTAATTCAACATCGGATAACAATATAAAATTCTTTCGAATATTTCTACGTGATTTAAAATCTTCACCCACCGCAAGTACTAAGAAATCACCTGGTTTTATTTTTAACTTACCAATTTTGCCAGAAACTTTTTCACCATCGCGTTTAATCGCCACCACTGCAGCATCAAATAACGAGCGAAAACCAACCGACTTAAGGGTTTTACCTCTTAAAATACTTTCAGGTCGTACCACTACTTCTCGTAAATTATCTATGGGTAACCCGCTGTGTTCGGCAAAGATAGACAGTCCATCAAAGGATCGTAATTGACTTACTTTAGAAATATCACCACTAAAAATCAGCCTGTCGTTAGCTTGTAGCACTTCACTTGGTGTGATTGCAGTGAGCAGTACTTCGCCACGCATAATTTCAACTAAAAATAAGGACTGCAAATGGCGCAGACCATTTTGATCAATACTTTTGCCTATCAAACTTGATTCAGGATTTACCTTAGCTTCAATAAAATAAGATTGTGCTTTACCAAGCTTCATATCTCTATCGGGTAAAATACTGCGGCATAAATACAGGGTAACCCCACAGGCAGCCACAAGACATAATCCAACTAAGGTAAAATCGAAAAAACCGAGTGAGGGTAAATTAGCATCCAATACTAGACTATTAACGATCAAGTTAGTTGATGTGCCCACTAGGGTTAACGTACCACCAAGGATCGCCGCATAGGATAAAGGAATTAATAATTTACTAGCACAATGATTAGGGTTGTTACGGATCGGCGCCAACATTGTAGACACAACAGCCGTGTTATTCAGAAGCGCTGAAGAAATAACGGTAAAACCAAATAAACGCATCCACGTTGCACTATAGCTAGGCCGGATCACTTTCATAGCAACCAAACGTAACAAACGTGTTTTTTCAAGCGCGATTGAACACAGCATTAATAAAATAAGCGTCAATAAACCTTCATTTGAAAGGCTTTTAATAACTTGATCAGTAGTTACCATCTGAGTTGAAAATAAGGTTAATAATGCAACACCAAAAACAAAGCTTGGACGTTGTTGGAAATTAATTAACCCAATGATAGTAGAGATGAAAACAGCAAGTACAAAATAGGATTGAAGTGTCATGAATAAGCCGTCAGTTAACTGCGCGTTTAGTTGCCAGTATAAACTGGCAACCAGACACTATTGAGCAACTATCCTTTTAGGATATCTTTTGCTTCCCAATGTGGGAAATGTTTACGAACTAATGCATTAAACTCAACTTCAAAATCACTGTAAGCTGGTTTAGTTGATGCTTTAGCGTCAACGGCCTGTTTGATCATACCCGCACCCACAGTACCGTTAGTAAGGCGATCAATAATGATGAAAGCACCTGTTGCACGGTTTGATGCATAGGCATCGAACTGTACTTCCGTTGCAACTTCAAAATTACAACTACCAATTTCATTCAATGCTAATTGATTTGCAGGTTTTTGTTCAATGGTATTAACATCTGTTTGATAATTAATCGACGTAACAGAACCTACTGTTGAATTACTACCAACCTTAATGATGTATTCACGATCAACATTTAATGGTGTTTCGTCCATCCAAACTACGTCAGCTTCAAAGCTCTTAGTCGACTGAGGTTTTTCATGTGGACGAACAATCATATCACCACGACTGATATCGATTTCATCTTCAAGTGTTAATGTAATCGCCATACCTTGATAAGCAACATCAATGTTACCGTCAAAGGTTACAATCTCTTTCACTTTACTTTGCTTACCCGATGGTAATGCTTCAATCGTATCACCAACACGAATATCACCTGATGCAATCGTACCAGCAAAACCACGGAAATCTAAGTTTGGACGGTTAACGTATTGCACGCCTAAACGGAATTGATCATTTGCATTGCTGTTAATTTCAACTGTGTTTAGTAAACGTAATAATGGTGAACCTGGGTACCAAGGCATATTTTCGCTTTGGTTTACGACGTTATCACCTTTAAGTGCAGAAATAGGCACAAAACGCACATCAGCAATGTTTAATTGCTTAGCAAATTCACGGTAGTCCGCTTTAATTTTTCTGTATATTTCTTGATCATAACCCACTGCATCCATTTTATTGATAGCAATAACAACATGCTTAATACCCAATAAAGAACAAATGTATGAATGACGACGCGTTTGCACTTGGACACCGTGACGAGCATCGATCAAAATAATGGCTAAATCACATGTAGACGCACCTGTTGCCATGTTACGCGTATATTGTTCATGTCCAGGCGTGTCTGCAATAATAAATTTACGTTGCTCTGTTGCAAAATAACGGTAAGCAACATCAATAGTAATGCCCTGCTCACGCTCTGACTGTAAACCATCTACTAATAACGCTAAATCAAACGTGTTATCAGTTGTATTGAATTTTTTTGAATCTTTTTCGATTGCGGCCATGTGATCTTCAAAGATCATCTTACTGTCATATAATAAACGGCCAATTAATGTTGATTTACCGTCGTCGACACTGCCACAGGTGATAAAACGCATCATGTCTTTATTTTCATGCACTCGTAAATATTCTTCGATATCTGATGCGATTAGATTTGTATCGTTAGTCATTTTTTTTCCTTAACTCTCTATAGGACTGGGTTATTTAAGCGTTGGCCTAAAAGTAACCTTCCATTTTTTTCTTTTCCATTGAACCTGCAGAATCGTTATCGATAACTCGACCTTGACGCTCTGAAGTAGTGGTCAGCAACATCTCTTGAATAATTTCAGGTAATGTTTTGGCTTCAGACTCAATCGCACCGGTTAATGGGTAACAACCTAATGTACGGAAACGCACATTTTTAATTTCAGGCACTTCACCTTCTTCAAGTGGCATACGTTCATCATCAACCATAATCAATGAACCATCACGCTCAACAACAGGACGCGGTGCAGAGAAATATAAAGGCACCATCTCGATTTGTTCTTGATAGATGTACTGCCAGATATCAAGCTCAGTCCAGTTAGACAATGGGAATACACGAATACTTTCTCCACGGTCTACTTTTGAGTTATAGATGTTCCACAATTCAGGGCGTTGATTTTTTGGATCCCAACGGTGCTTTTTATCACGGAAAGAATAAACACGTTCTTTGGCACGAGATTTTTCTTCGTCACGACGCGCGCCACCAAATGCAGCATCAAATCCGTAATGGTCTAATGCTTGTTTTAGGCCTTGTGTTTTCATCACATCAGTATGTTTTGCAGAACCATGTGTAAACGGCCCCATACCCATTGCAATGCCTTCAGGGTTTTTATGAACTAATAAATCGAAATCATACTTTTCCGCTAAATTATCGCGGAACTGAATCATTTCTTTAAATTTCCAGTCGGTATCAACATGTAGTAGCGGGAAAGGAATTTTTCCCGGATAAAATGCCTTACGCGCAAGGTGTAATAAAACAGATGAATCTTTACCTATTGAGTACAACATTACAGGATTATCAAATTCAGCAGCTACTTCACGCATAATTTGAATTGATTCAGCCTCAAGCGCTTTAAGGTGAGTTAGTCTTTTATTGTTCATGTGTTTCCTTACAAAGTCACAAGATATGTATAATTTGAAAGCATTATGCAGTGTTCTCTTATAAATCGGCAGTAACGAATTCAGATAGGATATAGAAAATAGTTATAAGGCCGATTCATCATTCAATTCATTGAAAGCATTTCATATTTATCAAGTATATTGATTTTTATTTACAATAACGAGGGTAATGATTCGATGTTATAAGGCAGGATTATAATAAATATACATTTAAACATTTAAACATTTAAACATTTAAACATTTAAACATTTAAACATTTACATCAATCTAAGATACATTATGAGGATTGAAAAAAGTATTATCAGCCAGTGACCTTATTTGTATCTGCTATTAATATTTGAATCTAAGTTTTATAATAAACTGCATTATCACTTCATTAATTTTATAAACGATTATTCAAAATCTTTCTTTTTACTAACAGCACATATGACACTAGTACAACAACTTCTCTATTAATTCGAGACTTTAATGACCTTAATATCTATCTGGTTCAGGGCAAAATCATACTTGTTCAATAATTAGCCGAATATGATTTTTTCTCTAACTTCATCAGACCACCCGGCTTGCTTAAGCTTGCCTTTAATACTATCTTTTATTGGACTTAATCGTGCTAAATTCATAGAAAATCGCCTGAAAGTTGCCATATTTTCAGGCGCGTCTCCCCGACGAATTCGTGATTCATCTTCCTTAAAAGTCATATCGAGTACCCAATGCGACGAATTTTCAATCGCCCAATGCCCTCTAATTACTCTAGATATCTGAGCTAAATCTACTTCCAGTGAGCTAATATAATAGGATATTTCAGTTGTCTCTTCTTCTTTGATTATTCGCGTTC
>NZ_AXWP01000001.1:230459-318162 GCF_000482725.1 Psychromonas arctica DSM 14288 | reverse complement strand
AGTGATGGTGCATGGCCTTATGTGAATATTGCAGAGCACAAGAATTGTGATCATAAACGATTAATCAATGGAAAAAATAGAGTAATAGACAACATTTACCACATCCAAACCGTTAATGGTGCAATCACTCACTTTAAGAGTTGGGTGGTAGGCAAAATGAAAGGGGTAGCGACTAAGTATTTACCGCATTATCTAACTTGGTTTAGAGAAAGTAGCGCCAAGTATGGTTTTCAACAAATTTTACTCGCCGCTTATAGGTGACAACAGTGTAATGGAACAGAGCCAAAGTTTTATTATTTAATAAACGTCTTCAATTAATTTAGCAACACTGTCATATGATTTTACAGAGGCTGCTTTCACATCATCTCTTGCATTATTTACCGTATAACCCTTGTATCTTTCTATCATCGGGATATCGTTTAAATCATCCCCTATAACAGATACAAACTGTTCATCTATACCAATATGTTCTATGACAATACCAACACCCGTGGCTTTACTGATACCTTTAGGTACTATGTTTATATAATTTAAATTCAGAAAAACTTCTACTTGGTTTTCATATTTGAGTAGGATCTCTTTTTTGAGTTGTTCTGCCTGTTCAAAATTATCATTTAAACAACCAATTAATAACACATCGTCATCTAGCGCGGCTTGCATGGTTTTTGTATATATTGTTGAATTTCTATCGAATATTTCTTTGGATACTGCATTGGTGAGGCTGGCACTTTTATGAGTCATATTGAAACCGTCAAATCCATTGGATATATTAATTTCATCGCCCATTTTTTCTCTTAGCATGGTCACCAAATCTCTGGCTAATTGATTTTCTAAAGGCTGTTTAAACAATACATTGTTATCTATATCAACAACAAATGAGCCATTTAGAGAAACAATGTAGTCATATTCTATATTTCTCATTCTTTTTTCATTTAGCATACTAGCAACATCTCGACCAGTGCTGATGGCAAAGATATTGCCTTTATTTCGCCACTTCGTGACTGCATTCATGTTGGTTTCTAAATCTTGTTGATCGTGTCGATGGAAGGTTTTATCGTAATCTGAAGCCACTAATTTCATGCAATGTATTCCTTTTCTTTCATTTATTAAGGTAATCATGACATATAGCGGTTACCAATCAAAATGCAATGTTGAGTCGCTAGCTCAAACGCTCTGGTAAGCTGCACTATTACCACCTTTCAAATGATTAACTGCCTTGATACTCATTACCTGTAATTGGTAAAACAGCTATAGGCCTTAAATGGGCACCTCAAATTATAAGCAGGGAGCAACCAATGATTTTCATACCTTCAGATTTAGTACATTTAGATAGCCACATATAACAAATAGTTTATTTGGTTATGGCTAGTAGGTTTTGTATTTTGATTGGGAAAGTTAATTGGGAAATTTGATTGCCACTGCAATACCAACTTATTTTAAGCCATTTTACTCGGAGTTATTAAGATATTGAATACACAGATCATGAAAGGCTAGTGCTTGAGGGTACATTATTTTATCAATTAAACGGAAAATACCAATTTGTCGCTCAATGAGTGGGTCTATCAATGGGATCCAAGTTAAGTGTGTGGAGTGTGTTGGAAAAGCTAATTTAGGCAATGTTGTTACGCCTATGCCCAGTTCTAAAACCGAGAATAAAGAGGTGATATTTTCGACTGAACAAATCGCTTTTTCACTGAGTATTCGAGCGGGAGTAGGGTCAAGTAAGACACAGGTCCCATTTCGAATGAAAGGTTGATCTAACAATGCTTGCCATTCTATTCCTTTAGTCTGGGCTGCTAATGGATTATCTTTGAGGCATACCACTCCAATGGGGTCAGAAATTAAAGGCGTAAATGAAATCTTCTGTTCGTCAATATAAGAACAATTACCTAATGCTAAATCAACATCACCAGATAGCAAACGTGCCTCTACTCCTGCCGCATTGTCATCGATTAAACTGACTTCTACGTTAGGGTATTTTTCATAAAACACACCTAGCACACTTGGAATCAATTTAGCGGCCACAGAGGGGACACTGGCAATTCTAACCTTACCTTGTTTTCCTGCTGCTGCCGCTTTTAGATCGTACTCTAAGGTATTGTAAATATTAATAAATTGTTTGATTCTTGGTAAGCATATCTCACCATAGGGAGTTAATGTTGATTTGTTGCCGGCTTCAAAAAGAGACTGCCCTAAGATACGTTCTAGCTCCTTTATTGACGTTGAAAGTGCTGCTTGCGAACGGTTTGCAAGTTCGGCTGCTGCGCGAAATCCTCCTGATTCGACGACCAAAATAAAGTGTTTTAATTGTTGAATTTTAAAGCTCATGGTTTATTCCTGATCGCACATATTCAAGACTTGCTGCTTTCGATTCATCAACAGCAATGTATAGCCGACAACAAGCATTATACGCCGTCTGTTTATATTACATTAACCCTGATAGTGATAAGTTTAATTTATCACTTTGATTAAATTTACCGTTATATTTATCAATAGTCAAAGGTTAGTATATTTTCACTTTATAAGGAGAGCGAAAAAATGAATCAAAGCGTAGCAGTACAGAATAATAAATATGCAGTTAAAACAGCGCTTTTTGCGTCAAAAGCTCCACTTGAATGGGCTGTTGTTAATAATGGCACTTTGTATACCGCACAAATTCCTATTGATCAAAGTGGTGTTGTTGTTCCTGGTGGAATTGAAGCACAAACACGACAAACGCTTGAAAACCTAGCACACACCTTAGAGTCGGCAGGAGAATCTTTAGATTCAGTGGTTCAGGTGTTAATTTACGTCACCGATCGTGCATACCTAAAAACAGTTAATGATATTTATGCCGAGTATTTTAAAGCACCTTATCCAAATCGTGCTGCAGTAGTAGTTGCAGGGCTTGCGAGAGAAGAGATGATGGTGGAATTAGTCGTCTATGCATCGGTTCAGTCTGATCAGTAACTATTTATTAGTAAATGTTTATTAGCAGTTATCTATTAGTAAATGTTTATTAAAAATTATCTATTAAAGAATACAGCGCTAGTTTGTTAATAAATGTAAAAAACATCATCGCTAACGAATACAAAAGGAAATAAACATGACAGCTCAAGCACAAAATATTCAAGCAGAAAAATCTCTTTATATTGCTGGAGAATGGCAAGCAGGTGTTAGCACGATTGCTAATATTAACCCGTCTGACATTAGTCAAACACTAGGCCACTTTGCTCAAGCGAGTTCAGCACAAGTAGCACAAGCGATTTCTGCAGCAAAACATGCGCAACCAGAATGGGAAAAAACTCCTCTTGAGCGTAAACAGTCAGTATTACAAGCGATTGGTGATGAGCTGATTGCACGTTGCGATGAACTAGGGCGTTTATTATCTAGTGAAGAAGGTAAGCCTTTTTTAGAGGGAAGAGGTGAAATTTATCGTGCAGGTCAATTTTTCCAATATTTTGCCGCTGAAGTATTACGTCAAATTGGTGATAACGCAGATTCAGTGAGACCAGGTGTTTCAGTTGATGTCACGCGTGAAGCCGTGGGCGTGATTGCGATTATCTCTCCTTGGAATTTCCCAACAGCTACTGCAGCTTGGAAAATAGCGCCTGCACTTGCATTTGGCAATAGTGTGATTTGGAAGCCTGCGAATTTAACACCTGCTAGTGCAGTTGCATTAACGGAAATTATTTCTCGCCAAGGTTTACCGGCAGGCACTTTTAACCTTGTCTTAGGTAATGGTTCTGAAGTTGGTAATGCCTTGATCCACAGTAAAGAGATTAACGGCGTGAGTTTTACTGGCTCAGTGGAAACTGGTCGTAAAGTAGCGGCGGCAACGGCTCCAAATTTCGTTCGAAGCCAATTAGAAATGGGCAGTAAAAATGCACTATTAATTGCAGATGATGCAGATATACAAATTGCGGTTGAAGCGACTATCGCCGGTTCATTTTCAGGTTCTGGTCAAAAATGTACTGCCTCATCACGTTTAGTGGTAATGGATAAAGTACACGATGTTTACGTGGAAGCATTAATCAAACGTATGAGTGAATTAACCGTCGGCCATGCATTAAAAGAAGGTGTTTTCATGGGGCCAGTAGTTGATTCAAAACAACTCGAGTCAAACTTTGCATGGCTGAATAATGCAACAACTAGCGGTGCTGAAATAGGTTTTGGTGGAGAGCGACTAAATCTTGAACATGAAGGTTATTACATGTCTCCGACATTGTTGTTAGATACAAAAAATAGCTGGGAAGTTAACCAAGAAGAAGTGTTTGCTCCAATGGCGAGTGTGATCCGTGTTGCCGATTTAGAAGAAGGTATTGCGACAGTTAATGACACTCGTTTTGGCCTGACTGGCGGCATCATTACTCAGAGTTTACGTAGTAGTGCGATGTTCAAAGAACAAGCTCAAACAGGCTGTGTAATGGTTAACCTAGCAACGGCAGGAACAGATTATCATGTGCCATTTGGCGGACGTAAAGAGTCTAGTTTTGGTCCAAGAGAACAAGGTCAATATGCGAAAGAGTTCTACACCGTCGTTAAAACAACTTATCAACGTCCTTATTAAAGTCAGTTACATATAGATTAACAACGGATTAGTACTGAGTTCAAATTAACAAAGGGTGAGAGTAAGGAAATATTATGTATCAAAAACAAATTGTGATTGATGGATTGCAGTATTGCAATTGGAGCAGAGAGTTTTTTCAAACGCTTCAAGCAAGTGGTATCACAGCGGTACACGCTACTTTGGTTTATCACGAAAATGCACGCGAAACCTTAAGCCGTTTTGCTGAGTGGAATTTACGGTTTGAGCAAAATGCAGATTTAATTATGCCTATCCATTCTTTGGCAGACATTAAAACTGCCAAAGCACAGGGTAAGGTCGGTATATTTTTTGGCGCGCAAAACTGCTCCTCTATTGATGATGAGATAGGTTTGATTGAAGTGATGCGCCAACAAGGTTTACTGATTATGCAGCTGACTTATAACAACCAAAGCTTATTGGCGACGGGATGTTATGAAAAGAACGATACAGGCATTACTCGCTTTGGGAAGCAGGCGATAGAAGAAATGAATCGCGTTGGAATGATTATTGATATGTCACACAGTGCGGAGCGTTCTACGCTGGAAGCGATTGAGCTGTCTTCTCGTCCAATTTGCATCAGTCATGCAAACCCTAGTTTTGCCTATGATGCTTTACGTAACAAATCAGATACCGTGATTAAAGCATTAGCTGCAAATGGTGGTTTATTAGGTTTTAGCTTATATCCCTTCCATTTACCAAATGGAAGCCAATGTACATTGCAACAATTTTGTCAAATGGTCGCTAAAACAGCGGATATGGTCGGGGTTGAACACTTAGGCATCGGCAGTGATTTATGTCTAAACCAACCACAAAGTGTATTGCAATGGATGCGTAATGGGCGTTGGTCAAAAGACATGGATTATGGTGAAGGTTCTGCGGGTAATGCGGGTTGGCCTGATTCATTACCTTGGTTCTGCGGTAGTGCTGGTATGGAAAATATTTATAACGGATTAATAAGTCATGGGTTCAATGAATCTGAGACTGGGTTAATACTTGGTGGTAATTGGTGCAACTTCTTAGAGCAAGGACTCGCACCAATCTCCAAAAAAAGTACCCCACACATGGAGTCATCTGCTCAATATAAAATTATTGGTTAGGTGGTAAATAAAGTGTGTATCAATAGTGATAAGCAATTGAACAAGGGGGGCACTTTAAAAGTGCCTCTATTGATAGTGACCAATTGCCTTTCTTCTTTGATATATGCAGTGAAAGCGAATTTACTAATTAACAGTCTATTTACGCTTGTAAAAGCTAACTGAGCGACGCTATTCATTATAATTATTTGTATTGTAACTATATGTTTTAATTATCTATTTTGGATTTAGAACAATTAGTTACTTTAATCAATAGCTTTGTTTTGTACTTAAACAGACGCCTTAATTAAAAAATTAGCATGACAAACCTTTTAGGAGTCAGATATGACTGATTTAACTAGTATGAAAGTTTCAGGTGTTGATAATACACTTGTTGCAAGTAATAAATTAACTGATGCGAAGCAGCAATTAGATGCAAGTTCGAACATAGATAAAAGCTCGACGGCTGCCAAGTTAGCTTTAGGTAATCCTACTTTTTGGTACAGCGGCGGTTTTATTTGTTTGTTTGTATTACTGGCTTTGTACGATGGCGAACTGTTGGCCAGTATCGTCAACCAAGGCTTTTCATGGGCAGTTAATGTGTTTGGTCCTTATTGGCAAGTACTGTTATTACTGACTTTTTTAATTGGTCTTGCTTTAGCGGCTGGTCGAACCGGTAAAGTTATTTTGGGCGGAATTGATAAACCTGAAATGGATGGTTTCCGTTGGATGGCAATTATCTTTTGTACTTTATTGGCCGGTGGCGGTGTGTTTTGGGCTGCTGCAGAACCAATTGCTCATTTTGTTAGTCCTCCTCCTTTATATGGTCCTTCAGATGATGTGCAACAAGTTGCTTTTAATGCATTATCACAATCATTTATGCATTGGGGATTCCTTGCTTGGGCTATCGTCGGGAGTTTAACGTCTATTGTTGTGATGCACCTGCATTACAATAAAGGCTTGCCATTAAAACCACGTATTCTGCTTTATCCTTTGCTTGGTGAGCGAGCATTAAAAGGCCATACCGGAGCATTGATTGATGCGTGTTGTATTGTCGCCGTTGCCGCTGGCACCATAGGACCTATTGGGTTCTTAGGCTTACAAGTTAGCTATGCATTAAACGTTTTATTTGAGATCCCTGATGGTTTTACCACACAGCTTGTAATTATCATGTTTGCTATTGTTTTATATACGTTATCTGCATTAAGTGGCCTCAACCGTGGAATGCAAATGTTAAGCCGCTATAACGTGATCCTCGCTTCTGCGTTAATGCTTTATATTTTAATTTTTGGTCCAACCAACTTTATAATCAATGGTTATATTCAAGGGGTTGGTGGTCTAGTTAATAACTTTATTCCGATGGCAACATTCCGAGGTGATGAAGGTTGGTTAAGCTGGTGGACGGTATTCTTTTGGGGATGGTTCCTAGGTTATGGCCCGATGATGGCGATCTTCATTGCGCGTATTTCCCGCGGCAGAAGTATTCGTCAGCTAGTGTGCACGATCAGTATCATAGCACCGTTGGTAACATGTTTTTGGTTCACCGTAGTGGGTGGTTCAGGGTTAGCGTTTGAAATTGCAGAACCTGGTAGTGTTAGTAAAGCCTTTGAAGGTTTTAACTTACCGGGCGCTTTATTGGCTGTAACCTCTCAATTACCGTTTCCGATGCTGATCTCGATTCTATTTTTGATATTAACTACCATTTTTATTGTCACTACCGGGGACTCAATGACCTATACCATCAGTGTGGTGATCAGTGGTGAAACTGAACCAAATGCAATGATTCGTATATTCTGGGGGGCGATGATGGGCTTGACTGCATTGATTTTGATTTCTATAGGATCAGGTGGAATATCTGCACTGCAGTCCTTCATCATTATCACTGCTGTACCAGTGTCAATTATCTTATTACCGTCTTTGTGGAATGCCCCTCAAATTGCGATGAAAATGGCAAAAGAACAGGGTTTATAAAGGTCGTAGTAAAGATTTTAAGCAACAAGGGCGCTAAAATCGCGCCCAAATACAAACCATTTACACTGAAAGGTGGTGAGCAGTATGGAAGCACATCGTTTAACCAATAATGACGTCAATATGCGTCGTCCAGAAGTTGTTATGGCACCACAAAGATTGGGTGCTATGCATTCCAATAGAATAAGCTTTGTTCGTACTTTAATTCGTAAAATGGCACAACAGAAATGGCAAGTCACTAAGGATCTCTGGCAACTA
The DNA here is from genome assembly GCF_000482725.1 of Psychromonas arctica DSM 14288. Classification (GTDB taxonomy): domain Bacteria; phylum Pseudomonadota; class Gammaproteobacteria; order Enterobacterales; family Psychromonadaceae; genus Psychromonas; species Psychromonas arctica. The sequence continues at coordinate 310,296 of NZ_AXWP01000001.1, read as the reverse complement.
TCGGCACAGGGTTTTGGGCACGTTATTTATAAACTTAAGACACCTCATCATATTTATCATCTGGTGGTCTTTTGTAATGAGATAGAAGACGATGAACGTAATGATCGTGTTATTGCTGAAAAATGGGACGTTACCTTTGCGCTTGTTTATGGAGAAGTATCAGAGCAGTTATTAGCTCAGTTACAAGCCAATGTACCCTTACAAGAAGCGGGTAGAAACCCGACCAATGTGCTGGTGTTAGCAAGAGCAAATAAAAGTGTGCGGGTGTTTGAGCATATTGTCTCTCATTTAGCCGAGGGTGTGCAACCTACCTCCGATGAGTTGGTTGATGTGGGGTATATTCTTCGCACTACCGCTGTCTACGGTAATGGTAAATTTGGTATTGCTGACTTTAAAATATTGGAGAACAATCCTGACTTTAAACAATCTTTTAGCGCTCAAATGTGCGCCGTATATTTGTTACGTGAGTTCAGTTTAGATTGGATTGATTACCTAGCAAAGCAGAAGGGGGGGGAAAAAGCATCTCCTTTAAGTAATGATCTAAAACGTTACCTTGGTGTGGGCAATGCGACTGGGTTGGGCATGGCGCCTTATTTAATTAATCATCCGTGTATTGTTGACCAATGGATGTCTAATCGTGAAGCGGCATTAACATTGGTACTAGATTGCCCTGCGGATCTTGAAAAGCATCAAGCATTGCTATTTTTACTTAATAAAGCGGTATGTCATTTACAACAAGTGAATACGCAGAATCAAAATCAAGATCAGTTAAATCATTGTTCAGTAAATGAGTTGCAACATTTTAACGGTCAATTAAAAGATTTAATTTCTGTCAGTAACACTTGGCGTGACTTGCTGATTGCAACTGAACACTTAAGTTTAGAAACTCAAGAAATCTTAATTTCTTGTTTAATGGAAATTTATCCAGAATTAGTTGATAACTTTCAAGATCAAGTTAATACACATGAGAGTTTAAACTTGGCAAAAGGTAAAAAAGTTAATGATTTATTAATGCTCTTAGATGACAAATACCGCTGGGCTATTGAGACTGATTTTAGCAAACCAGAAAACAATTATTGGTTTTGGTATCGCTCACAGGATAAAGAAGAACCACGTTTAGGTATTCGCGGTGAAGAGATAGGTGAGGAGCGAGAATTACCGCTAGACATTGGTCGTCAAGTATATCGTTTATATTACGCTTTATTAGCTTGTCCTGCAGAAATGACCTTGGCTGAATTTCTACTACAAAAGCCACAATATAGAGCCATTGCACGTCGAGTATGGACATTAGGTAATAAAGTAATGGGCGATATTCAGATAAATGTGCTGCATAAACAATCGTTACCGATGCATTTATTACGCTGTAAGTTATCTTTTTTTGGGGCGACTAAATTTGATCCCCGTTCAGATCGTTGGGTAAGGGTTAGCTTCTTTCAAGGTGCACCTTTGTTGAGTGAGATTCATGATGGAGAGTGGTTATTCCCAGTGTTACCTCAGCAAGCAGTCGTTGATAAAAGTACAGATGCGGCAGTAGATAAATCAATAATTGCACTACAGGAGAGCAGTAAATGATTGTTACACACAATGAATTAATTACAGTGACGAATAAAGCTTTCCTGGGTATGCGACGTGTGTGTGGTGAAGCTGATTTGATTGCAAATATGGTCGCTGATCTACAAATGGTGGGTTTGCATGGGGTAAAGCATTTTAATAATGCTACTCAGTTTATTTCTTTAGAGAGAGATGAACCTGTTGCTATTAAGGTTACTGATGGGCACTTGATAGCTGATTTACATGGCAGTAGTGTTGCTTGTCATTTACCAGTGATCATTGATTACGCGCTTGAACAGATGATTGCTAATAAGCATTTAAAACTGTCGTTAAAAAACTGCCACAATCGCTGGTTGGCCTATAGTGAATTATTGATGTTGGCCGGTAAAGGTATTGCTTGTAAAGCGCAATGGGATAATGGAAGTAGTCCTAAACACACGCTATACATTCTGAACAGAGGTTGTGTTTTACCTGAATTATTTTTAGCAGAAACACTGCAACGAGAGGCTAATGGGTTAAATGATATGACCATTGAACTGTCGATTAATGATTTCGATATTGCTAATTTATCGTCGGGTTATAGCAAGCATATTGATGCTAAAAACCTCAGTGGAATTCAGGACACTGCTTGGAATAAAGGGGTTTTTGTTGAAGACCATGAGTGGGATTTATTAAAAAATACCGCCACTGCGATTTTAGTTGAGAACAGTGAGCAATCGATTAGAGGAGCGGGTGAATAATCATTTTCCCGTTTCTTTTTGATTATAAAGGTACGGGAAACAAAGGTTATAACATGTAAAAATATAAAGCTGCATAGGCTCGATGTTTATCAGCTATTCCATTAATGTCACTTCTCAATAAAACCCCAATGCATACTAATAATGCTTATTCTATTAAGTATCTGATCAAATATTGGGCAAGTAAGGTGAATCAATTTATGCTGAAATTGCTTCAAAGGGGTGTTCTTTTTACAAAACTCTAACGCAGCAGTGATATATTTTAACCTACAATAATGGGAGCTATTTAGTGACATTGCTATAATACCTCTTATCATAGTCAGCGTATTTACGACTGATCAGCAAAGTTTAAAAGTGCTTGTATGTTTGACCGTCAGCCTACTGTACCGCTGCATCACCGCCCAGATCATAAGACTGCAGCCATTGATTCATGAAAAATCACGGCAAGGTTATTTCAATTTATACCTTTATATTAAACAACTATATTAATCACCTATATTAATCACTTATATTAAAGACTCATTTTAAATATCTATATCGAACACTCATATTAAACATCTATATTTAGAACCTTCATTTAAAAGTATCACTAAAAACCATCACCAAAAAACTAACACAATGACTTATTTTTTTGAATAAATGCTGATGTTAACTGAATTTTGTTAGTGAAGCTCAGGGCCACTGATTTTTGCATTTTTAATGGAATGTAAGTTAAAAGCTTATAATAGGGTTGACGAAGTAGAATGAACGCTCTACCATTGTGTAGAGCGTTCATTCTACCAATAGGATTTATATGTTAAAAGACGAAATTGCAGTGAGTCTTGAAAGGGCGTTTAGCCTCTATGGTTTTGCAGAGCCGAGTGTAGCTGATTTAAAAAATGCCTGTAACGTAAGTTTACGCACATTATATAAGCACTATCCGTCTAAAGAGGCGATGATAATAGGGGCCCTCGGATACCGCCATCAACGATACCTTGCTTTCCTAGATCAAGAAGAAAGTGCTGGTGGACTTGAGTCTGTCCTTCATATTTTTAATCAACTTGAATTATGGATGAAAGAATATGCTCCCCATGGCTGCATGTCGATGAATGCAATTGCCGCCTTTCCAGATAATTTACAAATCAATAAAGCAGTGAAACAACATAAACAAGATGTTCGTGAATTTTTAGGGCAGAAAAGCCAGAGAGATGACCTTGCAACGGTTATTTTTTTATTGCACGAAGGGGTTTCAAGCGCCTGGCCGGTGTTAGGAGCAAGTGCTGTAATATCAGCGCAGCAAGCGTTACTACAACTTTTAAAAGAGGATAAATGATGACTACAATTCCAAAGACGATGAAAGGCGTGCAGCTTATCGGCCACGGTGGTCCTGAAATGTTGCAATATCGAAATGATATCCCTGTACCTGTACCCACTTCAAATGAGGTATTAATTCGTATTGCCGCGGCAGGAGTCAACAATACTGATATAAATACTCGCATTGCTTGGTATTCGAAGAATGATGGAGGCAGTACTGATGCAAGTTGGTCTGGTCAAGCACTGGAATTTCCGCGCATACAAGGGGCTGATGTGTGCGGCATTATTGTAGCCGTAGGCGAAAATGTAGAGGTCGCGCGCATAGGCCAAAGAGTACTCATTGAACCTTGTATTACTGAAGTTAACGGCAGAACTCTGACAACACCTTGGTATTATGGATCTGAATGTGATGGTGGATTTGCAGAATATACCGTGGTTGCTGCCAAGCATGCCTATGCAGTAAACAGTAACTTTAGTGATACTGAGTTGGCCTCATTTCCGTGCTCTTATTCAACTGCCGAAAATATGTTGACGCGTGCGAAGGTAACTGCAAAAGATAGAGTGCTAATTTCAGGGGCATCTGGTGGAGTCGGTTCTGCTGCTGTTCAGCTTGCCAAAGCACGTGGAGCCTATGTCATTGCGATCACTAGTCCAAGTAAAAATCGACAACTGCTTGAGCTTGGGGTTGATCAGGTTGTTGCAAGAGAAGCTGATTTAATTGATGTACTAGAAGAAAACAGTGTTGATGTTGTCATCGACTTAGTTGCTGGAAAACAATGGCCTCAGTTTTTACAATTATTAAAACCCGGTGGTCGATACGCCGTATCTGGTGCTATCGGTGGCCCTTTAGTTGAATTGGACATTAGAACGCTTTATTTAAAAGATTTAAGTTTCTTTGGTTGTACTGTATTAAATCCAGAAGTGTTTCAAAACCTAGTCAATTACATTGAGCAGGGAAAAATAAAACCGGTTGTTGCTCATGCATTTCCTTTGCAAGAAATTAATGCAGCTCAGCAATTTTTCTTAGATAAAAAACACACTGGGAAAATAGTTTTAAATATCACTAATCCATAAAATAGATTGATTATGCTGATTTTATGTCCTTTGAATTTTATTTATTGCAGGACATTTTGATCGAAATAAAAATATTTTAATTATTATGCAAGGTGTCTTGTTGATATATTGTTAGTAAGACCCCTTACACCTTACACCTTTATCTTTATTTATTAGTATAACTGTACCAATACATCGATCTAGAGCATACCCCTTGCTAGAGCCATTACTCACTCATAACGATTGCTAGACCGATCCTCAATTTGAAATTAAATCACTTATTGAATCGACGGTTAATGTAAGATGAAATAAATTATTTATATTCAATATCCTAGAATCTAACGACGTGAATTTAGTATGTATAAATAAGTTTCCACAATAAGTTTCGAACATAAGTTGGACATTAAAATGAGTGAACTAGATAAAATGCTTGCGGGTGAATTTTATGATCCAAGTGATGAGACCTTGTCACAAATTCGCTCCAATGTGAGGGAGGTTACCGCTAAATATAATACTACTAACGGAGACCAAAAAGCAGAAAGAGAAAAGCTGCTAAAAGGGTTATTTGGACGTACCGGTAAAGACATTACTATAGAGCCACATTTTAATTGTGATTATGGCCAAAATATTAAAGTGGGTGAAAATTTTTATGCTAACTTTGCCTGCGTGATATTGGATTGTGCTGAAGTTACTATTGGTGACAACTGCATGCTTGGCCCACAAGTGGGTATTTATACTGCTTGTCATCCTATTGACCCTATCGAGCGACTAAGTGGAATCGAGTTTGCAAAGCCAATACGTATTGGTAATAACTGCTGGATAGGCGGACACGCGACAATAAATCCTGGTGTAACATTAGGCAATAATATAGTCGTTGCTTCAGGAGCTGTAGTGACAAAGTCTTTTCCTGACAATGTTGTTATTGGTGGTAATCCCGCTAAAGTCATCAAAACAATAAAGTGAGCTGCACCCATTAGCAAAACAAGGTGTCGCTGAGTTGACACCTTGGCCGTTATTTTTAGGTAGCTGTTTTGAGGTGGCTATTTTGATCTGATTATTCTGATCCTGACGTTGTTATTTTGCAGATTTAACGACTCTCGCTTTTTTCTCTACTCGCTTAATATTAAATACGCCGATGATCCCTGTAACAAATAACAGAATTGCAACAGGTAAAAACAGAGAAGGAGATTTATGTTGTAGTGAAGTGAGCGTCTCTACCACGGTACAAAATAATCCTGTGATCACTAAAACCAAATAAAACAACTTCATATTATTATTCATATTAGAACCTTTGTTGTACTTATAAATATCAAATCTAACGCAAAACTCGTCTTTTCAAGCAACTCGTCTTTTAGAACAACTAATATTTTAAAACAGTAAGTTACAATTATTTTTTTGCTAAAGGAGTGTACTAAATGAAGTGGTCATAGATCAATCTATTAACCTAAAAGTAATTGATATATGATTTGTTTTTGATTTATATGGAGGGTGTTGAGCTGTAGCTGGGCGATGCGGTTTATTAGTGCACAAAAGTCGTTTGAATTATAAGCATCTTTTCGCTCTATGTAATAAACACTTTTCAAAGTTGTTTCTATTCACTTTATCAAGTAAGCATTGAAAATGGAGCTCTGGACTATTTTTATAGTAAAATAGCCCGTCAGATGATTAACCCTTTTTAATTATTCTACTTTAGAATGATGAATTTTCTGATTAAATTTATCATTAACCACCAATGCCAATAAGATAATGCCTGCACCTATCGACAGCCTTAAAATATCTGCATCTCGGTTCCAAAATAACACATTTACAATAATGCCTGCTGGAATTAATAAATTATTGGCGACAGCTAATGTGCCTATATTAACCATCGTTGCCCCTTTATTCCAAGCAAAGTAGCCTATACCTGAAGCGACGATACCTAAGTAAAACAAAATTGACCATTGTAGGGTGGTTGTCGGTAATTTATCGGGATCGCCAAGTAGTAAATAACAAGGGATCACGACGGTTAATGCTCCAATAAAAAACCATCCAAAAACAGTACGTTGTGGTAAATCTTCCCGCTCTTTTGCAATAATACGTTTGTAGCCAACTTGTCCCGTTGCAAAACATAAGTTGGCACCTTGCACTATCAATAACCCTTTCAAGAATCCTTCATCAATGCCCTGGTAACGAATTGCAATAGCGCCGATAACCGCTAACAATGCACTAATAATAAATCCGATATTGAGTCTTCGATCTAATAAGTCATTCAGTAGCGTAATATAGATTGGAGTCATTACGGTAAACAGTAAAACTTCCGGGACTGAAAGGTATAAAAAAGATTGATAATAGAAGCCATACATAATACCAAGTTGGAATGCACCACAGACCATCAATTGTAACGCGACTTTTATACTGATCTGTTGTAGTTTTAAAAACGGTAAGAAAACTAATGTCGCTAACGCAACTCGCATTAGCACTGAAAACCATGCATCAACTTGTCCAGCTAGGTAAACGCCAATTAAACTAAAAGAAAAAGCCCATAAAAAGGTGACGGCAATAAGTATTGGCATGAATAACAATTCCATTTGAATATAATGTCGGCTAGTTTACTGATTTCTGTGATCAGGGTAAATCTGTTTTATGTTTATCGTTTTATTATAAAAACATATGGGTAAAAATATTGAGTCAATTTAAACCAGCCAAAGGGCTTAGCAATCAGCATTTGCAATCTATTTTGTCCAGCACAGGGCCGAGAAAACTATTAGAGAACCGACGTGCCTCAGTATTATTAAAAACGGCTGAACGGCAAGTGATCACAACACCTCAAGGTGTAAAACTTTTGGGCTTTCTAACAAAAAGTCATACTAAGGTTGCTAGCAAAGGCCTCGCCATTATTTTACACGGGTGGGAAGGGTGCTCAGAGTCTTTATATGTACTCTCCAATGGTCAAAAATTATTAAATGATGGTTATGATGTTTTTCGTTTAAATTTTCGGGATCACGGTGGCACTCAGTCCCTTAATAAAGATTTGTTTAATTCAACACGTTTGCAAGAAGTAGCGGAAGCGGTTAAATATCTATGCGATAAATTTGGAGGGGAACATAATGTTTTGTGTGGCTATTCGCTTGGCGGTAATTTTTGTTTACGCGTGGCGAATATTGCTAAGGTTGAAAACATTGCGTTGCACCAAGCCATTGCAATTTGTCCTTTGTTACATCCGGCTACGACCATGCATAAGTTGAATACTGGCTTTCCTGTGTATGAACAATATTTTGTAAAAAGGTGGAAGCATTCATTATTCAAAAAGTTACAACATCATGATCATTTTGATTACGGCGAGAAGTTAAAAAAATTAAAAACATTGGATCAAATGAATGAGTTTTTTGTATTAGGTTATACGCCATTTAAAAGCCTTCAAGCCTATTTTGATGCTTATTCAATATTGGGTGATAGTCTTAGCCAATTGGCGATAGCGACAACCATTATTGCTGCGGCGGATGACCCGATGATCCCTGCTGATCAGTTGGATCAATTATTTAGCTCGTCTTGGCTAAGCATAGAGTTGCAAGAGAAAGGCGGGCATTGTGCTTTTATTAAGAATTGGCGACTAGAAAGTTGGGCAAGTGACCGCGTTTCTGAGCTTGTAAAGGAGCAGCAAGCCGCGATTGAGTAATTGGTTAAAAGCTTAGTGAATGCGTAATACATGAGAAAGGCATCAAAAGCTAAATAATCACCACCTTAATGAAGATGATGATTATTTTTATGCTATCTAGCTATTGGCGAATAATGGTTAAACGCTTGCTAATGCTTGTTCTACATCGGCAATAATGTCATCAATATTTTCAATTCCTACAGAAATACGAATTAATTCCTCACTCACGCCTGCCGCTTTTAATTCATTGGCATTAAGTTGACGGTGAGTGGTGGAAGCAGGGTGACAGGCGAGGGATTTTGCATCGCCGATATTCACTAGGCGTAAAATCATTTGTAGTGCGTCAATAAATTTACCGCCAGCTACCGCACCACCTTTAATACCAAAACTTAATACTCCAGAGGCTTTACCGCCACAAATTTTTTGACATGTTTGGTAATACGCACTGTTTTCAAGTGCGGCGTAATTAACCCAAGCGACTTTTTCATGGTTACTTAAATAAGTGGCAAGTTTCTCTGCATTTTCACAATGGCGCTCCATACGCAAACACAAAGTTTCTAACCCTTGCATAATTTGGAATGAGTTCATCGGGGAAATAGCAGCACCAGTATTACGTAAAGGTACAACTCGGCAACGACCAATAAAAGCAGCAGGACCAAAGGCTTCAGTATAAACCACATCATGGTAAGAAGGATCTGGTTCATTTAACACGGCAAAACGTTGTTTGTTAGCAACCCAGTCGAATTTTCCTGAATCGACGATTGCGCCACCAATGGAGGTACCATGACCACCAATATATTTAGTCAGGGAATGCACTACGATATCTGCACCAAACTCAAAAGGACGACAAAGCACAGGTGTTGCTACTGTGTTATCAACAATCAATGGTAAGCCATGTCGATGAGCAATATCGGCTAGCTTTTGCAAGTCAACAATATTACCGGCCGGATTACCGATTGACTCACAGAAAATAGCCCGCGTATTTTCATCAATTGCATCTTCAAATCCTTGAAAGTCATCATAAGAAACCATTCTTGTTTCAATACCTTGTTTAGGTAATGAATGTGCAAATAGATTGTAAGTCCCGCCGTAAAGTTGACTGGTACTGATGATGTTGGTGCCGACTTCACAGATACATTGAATGGCATAAGTAATGGCTGACATGCCGGAGGCAACTGCTAGTGCCGCGATACCTCCTTCCATTGCTGCGACACGCTTTTCTAACACATCGGTAGTTGGGTTCATTATGCGCGTATAGATATTTCCAGGCACTTTTAAATCAAATAGATCTGCACCGTGTTGAGTATTATCAAAAGTATAAGAAGTGGTTTGATAGATTGGCACAGCCGCCGCTCTAGTGGTCGCTTCTGATTCATAACCATGATGTAACGCAAGTGATTCTAATTTCATAAATACCCCAAATAATAATTAATAACATTTCACTCATATTGCAGGAAATAGTGTTCAATAAGTCATTTAACTCGTTGATTAGCAGAAATTTTTATTGTTAAACTTTTTGTATCTGAATGGTGATAGGTATATCGACTAAATTATATGAACAACAATAAACTCAAGCTGAGTGAAATAGAAATAACATATTAATCGCTACTGGTGATGTTGCAATTAAAGGGAATCGTTTCTGTAAGCTAAAGCAAGTTTTGAGAGTTTAGCGCGCAGGTTAATTTCTGCAGACAGGAATTTATTGAATAAGCATTGTATTCTATGGCAAGAAAGTTCTAAAAAAACAGCTATAGAAGTTACTCATGTAAAGGCTTGCTTGTTCTTTAATACCAAAGTATGAATCCCATATTATGAATGCTAAATGATAAATAATGAACACTAAATGAGATATAGTAAATTATAAACAGTAAATCATAAACAGTATATTATGACCGGTTATCAAAACCATTGTAACGGTTGTTATCTGTCTAATTCCGTTTTTAATTTAGTCGGTTTGTCTTTGCTAAACTAGTCATTTTTTATACTGGATTATTACGCTTTTCTGCTCCAAAACGATCAGCATTAACGCCTTTTTTCCAGTAGCCGACTGCAAAAATATTTAAGCGATCAAAACCTATCTCTTCTTGTAAAACAGGACGCAATGCGCGGATACTTCTAGCTTCTAAGCCTAGGAACACATGACTGTCTTTTGCCATATGCTTGGCCGCCTCGAGAACCGTTTCTTCTAATGTCATTGTGGCTTCATCTTCAATAAACCAGAGTGTGTTACGTGAATCATCATAATCCATTTTTATAATGTCTTTACGATTAGGCACTGCGATAATGGCTTTAATATCGGCTTCTTTTTTGAATTTTGGAATATAACCATTTAATGCATTCATTGAGGTTAAGTCACCCACAAGTAAATAACTGTGGTGATCATAATTTGTTATTTTCATTGGGCCTGGACCTGCGATACCAATGTTATCGCCTATTTTTGCATTTTGAGCCCAGTCAGTAGCTGGACCTTGATGACGATTAATGACAAAGTCTAAAGATAACTCATTTTTTTCTCGGTCAAATAGTCGGATCGTATATGAGCGCATCACGAGTTTACCCTCTTTTTGCAACACAATTTTGACATAGGAGCCTTCTTGATCAATCGGAAAATCTTTAAGGCTATCACCTGTAACAACAATGCGACGTAAATGCGGTGAAAGGTCAATCACCTGCGAAACATGTGTAAATCGCTTATTCTTATTTGGCTTTTTAGATTGCATAGGGTTTTCCTTGAATTAATTTACTTTAGTTGATAAAGTCTACCATAATGTATTTAGGTTGATATTGTCAACTAACTTTAAAAGGTGCCTTATGAAAAATGATTTTAGTTCAAATGCTGTGTTCAATATCGTTCATTGCTATCGTTTAGCGATGCGTTCAGCACTGAAAGCTAATGAAATTGGTTTAAATTCAATGCATGTAAAGTGTTTGTCATTTATTAAAAAAAATGCATCTTGTACCGCGCATGATATTGTGTGTTTTTTCGATAAAGACAAATCACAAATAGCCCGCTTAATTAAAGAAATGATTGATCATAAATGGATCACTAAAACAGCAAATCCCGAGGATAAGCGAAGCTTGATCTTGTCACTGACAAAAGATGGAGAAGTCTTAGCTACGCAGATCTATGAGACACAAGTAAAAGTCAAGCAGCAGATGCTGCAAGGGTTATCTCAGGAAGAACTACACGTGTTTAATAAAGTGAGTGAGACGATGACAAATAATTTGAAATTATCTAAAAGATGATAACGAGGAGATTATTTAATCTCAATTCTGGTTAATGAAAGTGGAATTATATTTAAAATCATAAGACTATATTTTTTTGGCTATACAGTGCCGCTAGTTTTGCGTAGTTCAAGGCGAATTATTGAAGCAATAACTGGTTATTGAGAGATAATTTAACGAAGAAATCTGCGGAAATAACGGTGTTGTATCGCTTTGCTTATCCAGAACTGAGGTTATTTAGCAAAATAAGCCCTCGATAAAAAAGATCCTAAATAAGATCCTAAATAAAAGGGCGATGAGATTCTTTTATAATTTACTTTCTATACTCAACTTTCAATGCTGAAAGTATAAACTAATTGAATAGGGTATCAGCCAATTGATCAACGGTCATTTTTGCTTTTCTAATGGTGATCTCAATACATTCATCGCGACTGCCTACTAAATCAGATCGAATGAATTGATGAGTTTGTAATGTGTCATCTTCACCCTTAGTGATCGTCGCTGCTACTCGAAATTGCCCACCTTCTGCTATCGGAGCAGGCGTAATAATAAAGCCATTATACGCTACGCTTGCAGCTTCTGCGGCTGTTGTTGCTGCTTCTGAAGTGTTGCTTGAAAAAAGCGAGGTGATACTCGATAAAAATCCCATTGTATATTCTCCTTAAGTCCTGTCTGTCGCGGTACACTCATTTTGAATTATTGTTTGTATTTATATTTGTAATAAAAAAGCAACTCAATGAGTTGCTTATAGACTGTTATACAGGGCAAAATCATACTTGTTCAATAATTAGCCGAATATGATTTTTTCTCTAACTTCATCAGACCACCCGGCTTGCTTAAGCTTGCCTTTAATACTATCTTTTATTGGACTTAATCGTGCTAAATTCATAGAAAATCGCCTGAAAGTTGCCATATTTTCAGGCGCGTCTCCCCGACGAATTCGTGATTCATCTTCCTTAAAAGTCATATCGAGTACCCAATGCGACGAATTTTCAATCGCCCAATGCCCTCTAATTACTCTAGATATCTGAGCTAAATCTACTTCCAGTGAGCTAATATAATAGGATATTTCAGTTGTCTCTTCTTCTTTGATTATTCGCGTTCTCTCAACTTCGATAACCGTATTGAGATTAGCCCAACCTTTTCGCTCTTCCATCCACTCAGTAACCGGAAGTTGGGTGTAACGCCTAGACTCAATGCGACCATGCCCATCATTTATTATGGTAACGCTATTTGCTTCTATCTGTTGCAGGTTATCTCGATACGTTTTGTGGAAGTAGGCCTTTATTTCTCTTGCTAATTTTCCTTGATTATTTTTAACTTGTAACGCGTAATCCCCACCTTTTTTATCGACTGCTGAAGCCACTTTCTTCAAACAATGCATCGCATCAGCCGTGATAATACTGCCCTTTAATTCCAGTATTTCAATCAACTCCATGACTGTAGAGACCTCATTCTTTTTACTTTTAGATTTACATTGAGCCAACACAAGACCTTGCTCAACAGCATAAGCTGATACGCTATGAAGTGCCGTTTTCCTCTCTCCATTAAAAGAATGACGAAGGGTTTTACCATCGAATGCGATTATCGACTGACCATTATCTTCTCGTATTTCATTAACCCAGCTCATAAAGCAAGTTAGTAATGAAGAGGGCTCGATAGCACTGATGATACGGGCGATTGTGTCATCAACAGGGATCCCATTTTCAAAGGGTCTAAATTTTCGTAACCAATTCAGCTTGCTATCCCCAAACTGTTTAATATCTTTCCATCCTTCTGCACCAGATAGAATAGCGACAACGGTAAGAAACATGACGTCGATTAATTCATGTTTTTTATTGATATGAGAGCGAGAATCTTCAAGAGAAGTAAAATGATCGATAAATGCCATTAGCTATAACCTAAAATCATCTATTAGATCATAACTAATAATTATCCGTCAATTAAAGTATGATCTTGCCCTGGACTGTTATACAGGATAAGCACAACAATCAGTGTATTGTGCTTATTTTACGCAGCAAGCTAATATTTAAAATAAACCAATAGCATTGGCAAATACTAATAGAATACCGATTGGTGCTACAAAACGCAGTAACAATAATACAATCGAGAAAGCTGTATCTGACATTTGGAACTCTTCTTTCAATATTTCTGGTTTGATCACCCATCCAGCAAAAATTGAGATAAAGATACCACCAAGCGGCAATAGAACATTAGCCGTGATGTAATCTAAGAATTCAAAGATGTCTCCGCCCATTCCAAATGATAGTTTTGTCCATTCTGCTCCTGCGAATGAGAAGATAGTCAATAGACTTAAAATCCAAACTGTTACACCAGCAATGATAGCGGCTTTGGTACGACTCATATTTTGACGTTCAGCTAAATAAGCAGTAGGGGATTCAAGTAAAGCGATTACTGAAGTAAAGGCTGCAAATACAATCATGATAAAGAATAGTGTGCCCACTAAATCACCAAATGGCATTGAACCAAACGCAAGTGGAAGCGATTGGAATAATAAACCTGGTCCTGCACTTGGCTCTAGACCATTAGCAAATACGATTGGGTAAATAGCTAAGCCAGCAATTAATGCAACAACTGTATCGGCAATCGCGATAGTAATAGATGTTTTTACAATTGAGACACCTTTTGGCAGGTAAGCACCATAAATCATCATTATACCCATTGCTAAACTCAGCGTGAAAAAGGCATGGCCTAATGCAACTAATGCACCCTCAATAGTAAGCTGAGAAAAGTCAATGTGGAACATAAAGCTAAATGCAGATGCAAAATCACCAACCACTGCCGAGTAAAGCATAATGCCCACTAATAGCAGTAATAAAGATGGCATTAGGTATGTAATGGCCGTTTCTAAACCATTCTTTACACCTTTTGAAATTACATAAACAGCAGCAATAAGTGTTAATGAAGACCAAACAAGCAGTTGTGAAACACTAGTAATTAAGTCCGTAAATAAAGCGCCAATTACATCTGCATTCGTTGCAGGTACTGCAGCCGCAGAACTGAACTCGCCTGAGCCAGCAAAAAATACGTAAGCTGCTGCCCAACCTGCAATTACTGCGTAAAAACTAAGTATTAAGAAACCCGCTAATACACCGATAGTACCAATGATTGACCAATGCGAAGAATGGCCTGACTCAGTAGCAACATGCGCTATGGCATTAGCTGGTGTAGAACGACCACGTTTACCGATCACTACTTCGGCCATCATCACCGGTATACCGATTAGGAAAATACATAAAAGGTATACAAAAACGAATGCACCGCCCCCATTTTCACCCATGATGTAGGGAAATTTCCAAATATTACCAAGTCCAACTGCAGCTCCTGTTGCAGCTAAAACGTACGCGTATCGACTCGACCATCGATTGGAGACATGTGTATCAGTGTTCATTTAAATCCTTGAGATGTAATTAAAATAGATATATTTATAGCTGAAACGTATAAAAACATAATTTAAGTAAATAATTGGGTAAGAATAATAAAAGTTCGGCCTATAGGCTACATAAACCATCATAAAAATTAATTTATGTCATTGAAAGTGTGCATAGCTCAATAAAATGGCGCATACCTTAGCATTACTATGGCGAATAGAAACTGATTGCATACTAAATAATCGATTTTTAATGGCCTAACCGCAAGATTTAATTTGTGAGGAATCACGTATTTTTTTAATTTTTTATAAAACTACACAAAATTATAAAAAATCGCAATTGTTGTCTGACAACTAACGATCGATAAAGTTAACGATAAGATAAATGCTTTATAGATAAGTTCAAGGTTTGATAGGTAGCAATCAACGTTGTTAAGCGTGTAACTAAGCATGTTGTTATCTAGGGTATTATGTTAATGGGCTTTATTTTAGCATTTAAATTATTACTAAATGATGGGGGGACATTGTCACTGTCACTGAAATTCTCATCATGTCGCCATTTATCGTTTTGGGTTTACTGTCATTTTTTTGCTTGTGTTGCCAGCTATGTTTAGCAGGAGTAAACTGCTGTCTTTTAAAATTCATCATTAAAGCGACTGACTTGCTAATGAAAGATCCGTTATAAATCATAATGGCATAAAGCTTTGAGGCTTTAACCTATCAAGCTTGATCATCCTCCAATAGTCTAATTTTCTGGTTTTGAAGCAGATAATAAAATAATTTGGTCAGCATATTTTCTAAAAATAAAATGCTTTAATAAAATAATCTCCGTTGTTCAAATTAATACGGGACAACATCTGGTACATTAATCTGATGCAAACATCATAAAAAATAATAGGAGTCACCAATGATCAAAATTGAAAAATCGATCACGGCCAGTTTTGATATCGATCCTCAGTGTGGCTTTACTCCGTTGTGTCCTGATGAATTACCCATTATTGAGGGAGATTTTATTGCACTAGAGTTAAATACACAGGCTGTGTTTACGCGTTATCGCTTAGTCAGTAAAGATTGTCACCCAGCACAAGCTCCTTGGATAGCAGAATCTTCTGACCAAGTGATGACCCCTGTAGAAGGCGAATATCCTGATTTAGATATTAAATGGCCCGCTCATTGTGTGGTAGGGACAAAAGGAAATACGTTAATTCCAGGCTTACCTAATGAAGCTGATTACGACTTATTAGTGAAAAAAGGGGAGCAACCATTTAAGCATCCCTATGGTGCTTGTTATCACGACCTTGCGGAAACTGAAAGTACTGGTGCTATTGAATGGTTAAAGCAACGGGGAATTGAAGTCGTTATTGTCGGTGGATTAGCCACTGACTATTGCGTTAAAACATCTGTATTACAGCTTTGCCGAGCTGGATTTCAAGTTATTGTTAATTTAGCCGCATGTCGAGGTGTTGACAGTGAATCGACTAAAACTGCCTGTGAGACGATGCAAAATGCAGGCGCAAAACTGATCACTAATAGTCAGGAATTGGAGCTTTAATGAGTAATGAAAAAATAGATCGCTGGTTGATTAATAGCTTAATGGATATCGACTTTTATAAAATTACCATGTTGCAGGCTTTTTATCACGCGGCTGAGTTTCGTCTTGTTAATGTGCAATGGAAGTTTGCATGTAGAAATAAGGAAGGATTAGATTTAACTCCATTGATTCCTGAAATTCAAAAACAACTTGAACATATCTGTACTTTATCTTTCTCAGAGCAAGAACTTGATTATTTAGCGAAGTTGTCTTTTATTAAACCTGATTTTATTGAGTTTTTACGGATCTTTAAATTAAACATGAAATTCATTCACCTGCATTGCGATGGTGAAAATATTAATTTGCGTTTTGATGGCCCTTTGTTGCATGTTAGTTTATTTGAAATTTACGCATTATCGATCATTAGTGAATTACACACTTATATTAATTGTGGCGGTTTTGACCTTTTTGTGGCGCGTGAAAAGTTAGCTTCAAAAATTGCATTGCTGAAAGCGGAAGGGGATTTGACTGGCTTTAATTTTATCGATTTTGGTACCAGACGTCGTGCCAGTAAAGATTGGCAAGAAGAAGTATTAAAAACCTTGAAAACACAACTACCAGACTCTTTTCTTGGCACCAGCAGTGTACATTTTGCGAGAACGCTAGGTTTACCAGCAGTTGGCACGATGGCGCATGAATGGTTTCAAAGTTGGCAGGCTGTTACTCGTTTAGCAGATGCACAAATTGCTGCCTTAGAAGGTTGGGTTAGGGAATATAGAGGACGCCTTGGTATTGCATTAACAGATTGTTATTCGATGGATTCTTTCATTCGTGATTTCTCTGATCCTTATTTTGGTAAACTTTATGATGGCTTACGTCATGACAGTGGTTGCCCCTTTGTCTGGGGAGAAAAAGCCATTGCGTTGTACCAAAAGATGGAAATAGATCCACTCAACAAAACTCTGGTATTCAGTGATTCATTGGATTTCCCGCGCATGATTGAAATTTGGAAACGATTTAGAGGGCGTATTAAAGTCTCTTTTGGTATTGGTACTAATTTGATGAATGATGTGGGTAATGTGCCATTGAGTATTGTGATTAAAATGATCTCGGTTAATGGTAAACCAGTGGCTAAAATTTCTGATGAGCCCGGTAAAAGTATGTGTGAAGACCTAGGTTATTTGCAATATCTCGCCAGTCAATATGGTATCGACCCAAGTATTGTAAGAATCTCTAAATAATTTTTGAGCGCTTAACGGAGTTAGGCGCTTTTTTTTCCTGTTTCTCTTCACTTCAAGTCACTTTATTTTAGGATATTACAATACATTGTATTTTCTATTGGTTGGTCTTCACGTTCAGTAACATTTTCTGCTATTCCTTAGTGATTCTTAGCCATCTAGTAGCAATTCCGCTAAATAGCGGATCAGTCCTGTTTATAATTGTGTTGCCCTTTTGTTTATTTTAATTCATTTCTTTTAATCCCCTACGTCATATTTTATGTTTTTGAAAAAAGTTCAATAATAAAACAAAATATTAATGACAATAGTTATCATTTACAATACCATGTATGTAACTGATAACTATTCGCAAATGATTGTGGTTTATCAATAATTTTATTAAGGATAAGCAATGCAAGGGATGGCCGTTTTATCATGTTGGGTATTAGGCGCATTGCAAGGTGCGATTTTAATACTGATCCCTAAGATGATGTTACAGGGTCAACTTACTGCGTTGCAATTAGCATTACCTTTATCTTTAGGTACCCTTATTTTCATGGCGTTCTGCGGTCAATGGGGGCATTTGTTAGATAAGCGTTTTAGCGCGAAACAATCACTGTTGGTGGTTGTAAAATGGGTATTATTGGGCTTTATTATTTCTCAACTTAGCTTTATTTTATTATTACAATATAGTCAGCTTACAGGGACGCTCTTATTATTTGCACTGTGTGTAAGTCGTGTCTTACACGGTATTTTCTGTAGCGCAATCACTCCTAGTGCCCAACTTAGTTTGTCACGTGATGATATAAAAGGCGAACGCTTAGTTTGGTCTAGTATTGCAACTAATGTCGGAAGACTGACTGCACCGTTATTAACTTTTGTACCAATTAATAATGATTATTTTAGTTTATGGTTTATTTTAACGGTGACAGTCTGTGCTTTGCTCATTGCTTGTTTCAGTCATGATTCAAAACAACACCTCGATCCGGCATTTACAGCTATCAACCACGGTAAAGTAATTGCGCCGACGCCATTGTTTTCCTTTTTCAGCCAGCGTTTATTAGTGATTGTGTGTATCAGTGCACTTTTACTCTCTTTGTTTTCATCACAATTACAATTTAGCCTCGGCCCTTTATTATTAGCGCAATACAACAGCGCCAATTTAGCGACAGAGATGACGGCTCACCTGTTGTTTGCTGCCAGTGCCAGCGCACTGATTTCATTATTTATTGTGTATCGTCTTCTTAGCCGTTATCCGGCCATCTTCTTAATGACTATTTCTACCGCTTTGATTGTAGGTTGCTGCTTATTTGTGTTGCAACAACAACTTATGCTTGCGGTTATCTTGATCAGTGCTGCGTTATCGATGGCACCTGCTTGGTATACCGCGTTAGCGATGCATGCTAGTCAGTTTCATAAAGCGCGCACCTCAGCGGCGGTCTCCCAAGGACATACTTTGGGCAATGCTTTTGGTGGGTTAGTAGGAGGGGCACTTTTATTACTTGGGGAACAATCCTTGTTAGTGAGTTTTATTTTGCTTACTAGTTGCATGTTAGCGACTTGGTTTGCCATTTACCTTCAAGCAAGCCGAAGCACTGAACGCACTGCTGTATTAGATAAACTCAGTTCAGGTTCTGTGTAATGGGAGGAAGCTAACAATATAAATACGAATTAGTCACTTGTTCAGACAAACAGTGTGTAGCTGCACTTTAAACACTAGATTAAAAAATTAACTCGAGGTCTCTGTAAAGCATGAAGCTGCCAATTATAGCGGTAAGGCTTCAACGTATTGAAAGCTGAGACAATATTAAATGTGAATATCTTATTTATATAAATGGAATTAACCATGAAACTAGCGCAATCAAAATCAAAATCAATTAAATTTATCTTAAATCCTATTGTTATCGCAATGTTAGGGATGCCGTTACTGGCTCAGGCTGAAGTCGATGATGAAGGTTATGCAATGGTTGTAACCGCGAACCGAAGTGCGCAAAGTATCAGTGATATTGCAGCAACGGTGTTGGTCATTGAAGAAGAGCAAATTGCCGAGCAAGCGCAATCAGGTGTTGATTTCAAAGCATTATTAGCCAACTTAATTCCAAGTTTGGATATGGGCAGTCAATCTCGAACCAATTCTGGCCAAAACATGCGAGGCAGAAAAACCTTAGTGATGATCGATGGTATCTCATTGAACTCTTCTCGTAGTATCAGTCGTCAATTTGATTCTATTAACCCATTTAATATTTCCCGTATTGAAGTGATCTCTGGTGCATCAGCTATGTATGGCGGAGGTAGTACTGGCGGTATCATTAATATTATTACCAAAAAAGGCAATAACGTATCGGGTAATAGTGAAACTTGGGTTGGTGCTAAATCAGGGTTTAATAATAGTGAAGATTTGCAATATCAAGTCGCTCAAGCTCTCTCAACAAGTACTGATACGCTGGATGCTCGTTTAGCAATTTCTTATGACCACTCTGATGCTATGTATGATGCAAACGGCGATATGGTGTTGCAAGATGTCACACAAACTAGCTCTCAGTATGTATCTCAAGTAGATATATTGGGTAGTGTAGGTTTCGATCTTACTGATACGCAACGTCTGGAATTAATGGCGCAGTATTATAATAGTGGCCAAGATAGTGATTATGGAGTGGATTACGGAACGAGTTACGGTAATATTTCTGACCCAAGCCAAGAGATCAATATGGTCGATGGTTACCAACTTGATGACCAAGCACAAACTGATCGTTATTTAATCGCCGCTAACTACATTAATAGTGATTTTTATAATCAGACCATGAATTTACAATTGTTTTATCGCTCAGAATCATTACGTTTCAATCCATTTCCCGATTTTGCTAACTCTTCTTTAGGGGGATCTGAGCAAGATACTAAAGTGGTCGGTTCAAAATTGGTGTTTACTGCTAAACCTACTGACGCACTTAGCTTAGTGTACGGTATCGATGCTCAATACGAAAAGTTCTCTGCGACTCAAACTTATTATGATATCAGCACAGCATTAGCTTCTAGCGGTTTAATTAATAACCGTATTGGTGCGGCAGGGCGTTACCCTGATATCGCAACAACCTCTATTGCTGGATTTTTACAGGGTGATTATGACGTTAACTCTGCATTGAATGTGCACGCAGGCCTTCGCTATCAATATACGAATGTTAAAGTAAGTGATTTTGTTGGCGCGGCTCAACAATATAAATTATTAACGGGTTCTTTAGCCTCTGCAGAGGCAATAGGGGGGGGAACAAAAGCTTACGGTAATACCTTAGTTAATGCAGGGTTAGTTTATAAATTAACAAAGCAACAACAGTTATGGTTTAACTTCTCGCAAGGTTTTGAAGTACCTGACCCAGCTAAATATTATGGACAAGGTGTTTATAATGCAGACGGCACGGTAGCCAGCAGCGTTAACGTTTCTGAAAATCCATTAGAAGGAGTAAAGACAAATGCGCTTGAATTGGGATACCGTATTAATGACGAATTATTTTCTGCGCAGTTAGCTTCTTATTACTCTATTTCTGATAAAAAAGTTGATTACAATAAAGCGGATCAAACTGTCGATGTTGTTGATGATAAAGTACGTATTTATGGTTTAGAAGCACAACTAGACTTTTACTTAACAGAAGAAATTAGCACGGGGGGGAACTTTAATTACATTATTAGTGAAACTAAGGTGGATGGAGAGTGGCAAGATTTGTCAGTTGCCAGCGCTAGTCCTTCTAAGTTAACCGCTTATCTCAATTGGCATACTGAACAATTTGCTACTCGTCTTCAAACCACTCAAATGTTTGATTATAAAGATGCAAGTGGTAGCAAGCTTGAAGGGTATAACACGGTAGATTTATTATCTGGCATTAAGTTACCAGTTGGTAAAGTCCAGTTTGGTATTACTAACTTATTCAATACAGAATACGATACGTTATGGTCTCAACGTGCCCAAGATACTTATAGTACTTTGATTGCGAATTCTGACTTGGTTAAGTTCCAGGGCCAAGGTCGTACCTATTCTATTAACTACAATGTGGCATTCTAACGTTGACTGCTCTATTAACTGTGAATAATTTATCTTGCCATTTAGGTGGCAAGTTAATTCTAAATGATATTTCCTGCAAATTTCAACAAGGCAAAGTAACCGCTTTAGTTGGCCCTAATGGGTCGGGTAAAAGTACCTTGTTAAAACTCATTGCTGGCTTAGAAACGAGCAGTACTGGTGATATTACGTTATCTGGAAAGGGAGTCGCGCAATACTCCCGTGCAGATTTAGCGATCAGATTAGCGATGCTACCACAGCGACATGCCACTCCAGTGGGATTGACGGTGGCTGATCTCGTTGAATTTGGTCGTCACCCTCATCGCCGTTGGTTTGCGCCATTAACCAAAAAAGATAAACAAAAAATGCATTGGGCGATGCAAGAAGCTGGAGTGCTTGAATTTGCAAACCTCGCCATTGAAACATTGTCTGGTGGAGAAGCGCAGCGGTGTTGGTTGGCAATGGTATTAGCACAAGATACTGATATCGTTTTATTGGATGAACCGACTTCATGGTTGGATATTGGCCATCAAGTTGAGTTGTTACATATTGTGAAACGCTTAAACGAACAATATGGAAAAACTATCATTTGGGTATTACACGATCTTAACCATGCGCAAACATTTAGCCATCAAGCTATTATGTTAGAAAAAGGCAAGGTAGTGGCTGCAGGTGATGTTGACGTTGTGTTCACTGCTGAACGTATTTCTGAAGTTTATAATACTTCTGTTGCACGTGTAGAAGTGGAAGGGCAAGCATTATTATGGCCAAGAACATCTGCGAAACCTGAATTAATCACAGCGGTAGACTCTGACCCTGCGAGGCAAGGCTAATGTTATCTCGTTGTATGTTAGCCACTGTTTGTATACTAGGCGTTTTGCCAAACTTAGCGTATAGCCAAATGGATCAAGCTGCTATTAATAAAAACACCATTAATAAGGAGGTTATTAACAATGAAGTCATTAACAAGAACATTGGAAATAAAAACCTCATAGATAGAGAAAGTGTCAATGAACTAAGTATTAATGAACTAAGCATTAATAAACAAAGCATTAACCAGTTTGAAGCTTCCATTGATATTTCAGATGACGCGGCCTTAGCACTGTCACTTCCTTCCATCTTAGTTGAACAGCCACGTGTTGTTGCATTAAATTGGACAGCTGCAGAAATGTTGTTGTCTTTGGGCATAAAACCCGTCGCAATGACGTCAAAAAATGGTTATCGGACTTGGCAATCTAATCATCCCGCTATTCCAGATAGTGTTAGAGAAGTCGGTAATCGCGCTTTTCCTAGTTTGCCAGTGGTCTTACAACAGCAGCCGGACCTTATTATTGGCTACCCCTTTCGTCATGCTCGTTTAATTAATGAGTTAAAGCTGATTGCCCCGACCTTGTTATTGCAACAATTTGCCCGCTTCAATCAGCCTAATTATCGATATATGCAACAAATGCGAGAAAACTACCTGCTATTAGCAGAGCGAGTGGGTAAACAAACCTTAGCTAAACAACAGTTAGCTGAAATGGATACGGAGTTAACGCGTCTAAGTTTGCTGATCATTAAGGCGGGATTACACAATAAGAAAATAGCGTACGGAAAATTTGTTGGCATGGGTTATGGATTACGTGTTTTCTCACAACAAAGTTTAGCGGCTTCTATCGCTAGCCATCTAGGACTTAATTATCAATGGGATATGACGTTACCAGGCAAGGATTTTACACATTTACAATTAGAACAAATTAAATTGTTACAAGATACTGCTTTGATTTTAGTTCAAGAGCGAGCTGGTGTTGGTGAACGAATGATGCTTTCACCACTGTGGGCTGAACATGACTTTGTGAAGAACAAAGATATTTATACGGTGTCGTCATTGTGGAGTTTTGGTGGTCCTGTGTCTGTTATTCGTATGGCACGTGCTTTTACTAAAGCGCTATTGGAGCAACAACATGATCACTAATTTCTTAAGTTTAGGGCAAGATCCTTTAAAAAAATCATTGCTTGTGTTGGTTAGTTTAATGGTTGCTGTTTTTGTTTGGGTTAGCTATCAACAAACAGTATTAACAAACACGTATCAAATCACTTACTTTTATCAATTATTGCTACCAACTTTATTAATGGCGGTGTTATGTGGCGCATTACTTGCGCAATCAGGTGTAGTAGTACAAACCTCGTTAGGTAATGCTTTTGCTTCACCTTCCACTATTGGCATTAGCGCAGGGGCGTTGTTGGGTGCGATGGTGATCAATTTAGTGATTGATGAACCTACTATTTGGCAAGTGTGGATTGCAGCTTTTGTCTTTGCATTAGTGATTGCAATGTTGATTTTATTGTTATCACAGGTAATTGGTGGCGGTAAATTACAGCTTATTTTGATTGGTATGGCGATGAGTTTGGCCGTTGGCGCGTTGTCTTCTGCGATTATGATCTATGCAGAGCAGCGTATGGATGGTTTGTTTTTATGGGGCAGTGGCAATATTGGACAAAGTGATCACCAATTAGTGTTCACTATTTTATTACCCGCGTTATTGTTATTAGCGTTACCTATATTGTGTAATCGTCAGCTGGATATGCTCAGTTTAGGTGATGATACGGCTAATGTGGTGGGTTTATCTGTACGTCGTTGGCGCGCCATTTTATTGTTTATAGCCGTGTTACAAGCTTCTTTAGTGACTGCGATGGTTGGTGTTTTAGGCTTTGTTGGGCTGATGGCGCCTCATATTGCTCGCATGTTGGGGTTTAACAAAACACGGCAACAGTTGATTTGTGCCAGTCTGTTTGGCGCATTACTCGTTGTCATCGCAGAACTCTTTTCTCGATCATTACCAGTGTCTGGTTTTCGCTTACCTACCGGCGTTTTAACCGTATTGCTGGGTATTCCTTTTTTCTTGTATTTATTAAGTCGTAAAAAAGGAGCGATGGCGATGCAAGAAAGTGGTTTTGGTTTAGCGGCATTAATTAAATTACCAAAGTCGATAGCCCTTGTGCTGCCGGCTTGTTTTCTGGTTGTCACGGCAATGGTATTTTGGCCTGATGCATTAGGTTTCCAATTTAATGCATGGCGAATGGCTGTTGCAGTGATGGCTGGTATGGGACTTGGTATGGCAGGGTGTGCGTTACAAGCCCTGTTTAGAAATCCGATGGCAAGCCCTGACATCTCTGGTGCAACCTCAGCATCCGTTTTATTTATTATCGGAGCCTTACAAATTTGGCCTGACGCTTCTAGAGTTGACCTGTTTTTCTGGGCTTTAGTGGGGGCGGCTATCGTTGTCTGTATTTTGTTTATTGCAATGCGATATCAATTACGGGTATCGCAACTCGCTTTACTAGGAATCGCTATTTCAGCTTGGTGCGGCACTATTGCTTCGATGGTCCTGACCTTTGGTGCTGGGGCGGCTTCCGTCACTGTATTATGGCTAACGGGTACAACCTATGGTGCTGATGCGCAAATTGGCTGGTTATTACTGGCGGTCACCTTACCCTGCTGTTTCGCTTTATTAATGTTATCGCGACATCTTGACCTTTTTACTCTTGGAGAAGATTGGGGGGTGCGACTTGGGCAGCCGTTAATGAAGTTACGTCTATTTATCATATTGCTGGTGGTGTTATTAACCGCTGCTGCGGTGGCTGCGGTAGGTGCGATCGCTTTTGTTGGATTGTTATCGCCACATATTTTACGTTTGCTCGGACAAACGCGTCATTGGGTATTGCTGTTAGGTAGTGCGCTAGTGGGGGCATGGTTATTATTATTAGCTGACGGTTTAGGCAGAACCTTGATTGCTCCTTTTGAAATAGCCAGCGGCATATTGGTATCAATCATCGGTGGTTTATATTTTATTTGTTTAATTTTATTAGGTTATAGAAGGAAGTAAGGATGTCAGTATTAGATCTTATTTATCAGCGCAGTTCGTGCCATGTCCATGAAATGGAACATCCCGCTCCGGATCACATTAAGTTAAAGCGAATTTTCCAATCGGTAATGAGTGCACCTGACCATGGCAATATTAAACCTTGGCATTTAGTGGTGGTTGATACTGAACAAGTGGGGGAAATGTGTGAATTGATGTGTCAAGCATGGCTTGAACATGCTGAGCATATAGAACCTGCACGTATTCGCCGTTTAACGAGTTATTTGAAAGACGCGCCGATGGTGGTGCTCGTTTCTGCTGATATTGTTGAGCCACATGCAGTGTCAAGACGTGACCAAGTGTTAGCCGCCGCCGCCGCTTGTCAAAATATTCTCTTAGCTGCAGAGCAAGAAGAAGTAGCAGCCATTTGGTATAGCACTGATGCGGCAGAGTTACCTGCCGTGCATCGACTGTTTGGATTGACTTTACAACAAGAGCCCGTTGCTTTTATTATGCTTGGCACTAAAAAACAACAACGTATAAAAAAGCGCAGTGATGTTGCTTCGCATTGTTTCAAGTGGCAGGGGGATAATCAATTAAGTCCTTTATTTGATGCAACGGCGATGACCTTCAGTGAAGCAGAATAAACGCGCTAAATATTCATTATTAAATCTTCAACACCTAACATTTAAAAGTGTGTTCTAAACTATAAACAAGGCAGTTGATCAGAAAAATCGCAATACAAGTTATACCAATCAGGATAAATAAATGACTAGATAATTACTTAGATTGGTACTAGTTAGTTTATCAAGAGTTGAGCTTGTATGAACTGGATAAACAAAAAATCCAATACACTGTATTGGCTTTTTATGTTGGGCGTTATTTATTGGAGAGGCGGTTTAAAGGTTATTCGATGCTATTCGGATCTTTTAAGCATTAATTAACTGTTAGCGATTTAGTTTTAATCTAACCTTGTCTCACAAACTATCAACAGTAACTGAGTTTCTAAGCCCAAGTGCTCATGTACTAAGTCCATTAATTTTAATTGAAGCGACGTAATTTTGATAACACATCAATTAATAAAGTAATATCAAATTCATTTTCACGTCCTGATTTTTCAACGCGTTCGCCTTGCCAATCAATACTATCAATGTCGCCATTGCCAGAGAACTGGGTGATTTTATCTGTTTCATAAATGATGTAATTATCGATGTCACCAGATAGCACATATTGGCGTTCATTATCATCCAACAAGTGTTGGCCACTGCTGTAAGTGCTGGTTGGGTTGGTAACTGAGAAAACGTCCTGCATCAAGGTTGGCATAATATCAACATGGCTAGTCATTCTATACACACTCTTAGGAGTTTTATCTGGCCGAATAATCACTAATGGTACATGTGAACCATTAATTAATTCATCATTGGTACTTTGACCTTTAAAGGATTGGCCGTGCGTTCCAGTGATCACAATGATCGTACTTTGATATTGTTTTTGAACTTTTAAAGTATCGATCAAACGCTGGATCTGAGTATCAATAGTGGCAACCTGGGACTGATATAAAGACAGGTTTTCACTTTGCTCTGGAATCGTTCGATGCGTTGCTTGAGCAAATAAATGATCATTTTTTTGTTCTAAATAAACATAGCTAAACCAAGGTTTATCTGATTGTTGAGCAGCAGCCCATTTAATCCATTGTTGTACGACTTGATTGTTGTTTTCAGCTTTTGAGTAATACACATCAGGTGTTTCTTTTAACTGGCTAAAGCTACTCTGTAAAAATTCAGGATGAACAAAACCAATACTGGAAAATAAACCCATTGAGCGTTGTTGCTCAGTTATTTCAGTCATGAAAATAGGGGCTATATGGTTTTCAGTTACGGAATTCCAATAACTGTTTGGTAAGCTATAAAATAAGCTAAACACACCTTGACTGCTATTATTTGCACCACTGAAATGATTTTTAAAATTCATTCCTTGTTCGCTTAATGCGGCTAAGTTAGGCATGTTGCTGGGATTCAACATATCTGCGCGCAATGACTCAACATTAATAATTAAGATATTATCGTTGACGCTAGTTGTAGGCTGCTCTGCATAACTGAGAGGGGCAAGCGGATACCTCAGTTGTTGCTGATTAGTACCTGCTTGACCTAGGCTATTTTTTTGTAATTTATCTTCATTTAACCAACCCTGTTTGGTCAAAAAAGTGCGCGCAGTCATCGGATAAGATAACGGGTAAAGTGACTTTTGATGAGTGATTGGTCGATATTGCGTGGCATCAGCCCAGATAAAAACCAGATGTGTGAGCACGAAAGCTGCAAATAAAAATAGCGCGATAGGCTTACCGATACGTTTAGACTGAATTTTTCGTACTTTTTTCCATAATAAAAAGGAAAAAATCAGTTCCAATGAGAATGTGATTGGTATTGAAATATAGTGAAGGTTGATTGAATAAATTGCTTCAACTTGTTCCGGTTTTTGTAAAAATTGCCAAATAAGTGGATTTAGATGGAAATCATAAAGCCGAAAAATTTGTGTATCAACAATCAAAAAGGTGATCGCAGTGGTTGCTATCACAATTGAGATTATTCGATAGGTCAAATTATGGGAGACTATAAATGCTAACGGAAATAAGAGAATGCCAAAGACCATCGCGCCGAGAAAACTGAAATGACCAACTAAGCTTAAGAATTGATAAAAAATTCCTAAGCTTGAATCGGCCAATCCTGAATAGGCGATATAACGCAGGCTAATTAAAGAGATGGCAACAATATTGAAAAATGTAAACCAGTGAGCCCAAGCAACTTGCTTGGCTACGTTATCGTGGAATTTATGACCCGTTTCAACCATTGTTATTATTTATCTTTCAAATTAATAGAAGCACTTAATGCTTTTACAAATTTGTCGCTAATGGCTTTACGTTGAGATGTTGGTACTTGGCTATTAATAACATGTGTAATGCTATTTCCGAGAATCATTAGACTCAAATCAACGGACACATCATTGTCATGTAAAACCTCCATTACCTGGTCAAGAATAGTTTCGATTTTTTGGCTAGAGTATTTCGATTGAATTGGCATAATAAACTTCTAATTAAGGGATAATAATTACGATATGATACCGCACTCATATTATTATACCAATCACTTAAAGACTGGAATTTTAAAGTTAATCGGATAATTAACCAAACATATTGTGTTCTCTAGCACATCAGCCTGTGAATTATGAAAGTGAATCCGAACAATAAGCATCGATTTGCTATTTTAAGATCCGCCGTGGTGTGTATAATTTACTAATTCAGTTCACTTGCTCCAATAAGGTCTCTCTATCTATGAACGTTTCTGCTACTAACATCATTTTACATTCTCTTAGTTACAATAGCGAAGGGGTTTTAAATTGTAAAATGCGCGAAGGTGAATTACCTATTTCCCCTTCTATTGAGCAACTGGTGATGGACTTACACCGTGGTTACCAAAGTAAATCAAATAAAGCATTTGCTTATTTCGCAGCCGAAGCAGACAAGCCACAAGTATTTCAACGCGCTTTGAAAGAAGAGTTAGCGGGTGAGTTAGACTTCGTTAGCTTTTCACAACAAGCAGCAACGTGCTTAGTTAATGAATTAAAAGAACATGACTTCGCAGAAGAAGGTGTGTTGTTAATTACTAAGTACAGTTGGACCACCAGTGATTATTTATTGGTGGCTTTATTACAAAATAACCAATCTATTAGTGTTAACGAAAACTTAGAACTACAAGTTAGTCAGCATATTGAAACCAGTAAAATTCAACTTGTGGCCAGAATTGATCTCACTTTATTAGCTCGCGATCCAGAAGCTAATCGCTATATCTCATTTATTAAAGGGCGTGTGGGTAGAAAAGTATCCGATTTCTTTTTAGACTTTATGGGTGCAAAAGAGGGTTTTGATGCGAAAGCACAAAATCAGGGGTTGTTAAAAGCGGTCGATGAGTTTTGTGAAAAACAAGCTCTGCCTACTGAACAAAAACAAGCGGTGCGCGAAGTCACTTCAAATTATTGTAAAGAACAATTAAAAGAAGGTGAAGATATTGACCTATCGAGTTTATCAGAAGAGTTTAAAAGTGCTTCTAGCCTAGAAGGCAGTTTTTATGATTTTGTTAGTGAGGATTATCAACTAGAAGAGAACTTTCCTGCAGACCGAGCATTAATGAGAAAGTTAACCAAGTATACAGGCCAAGGCGGAGGTATGAACATCAGCTTTGACCAAAAACATTTAGGTACTTCGATCACCTATGATGAAGCTTCCGATACATTGACTATTCAAGGTATTCCACCGAATCTTCGTGAACAACTTAAACGCGATGCGTTAATCGAATCTGATAGCAAAACTGAGTCGACACAAATATCTGACGATGGCAAAGCGCCTTTTTAGGGTTGATTGTTAATTTAAAAAAGTGATTAAAGAATGAAATTATTTGTACGAGATTTAACGGTCATTGACTCTACTTATTTAGACCATAAACGTGGTTTTGTAGGCGAAAGTCACCAAGTCGACGTAATTTTAGATGGACAGTTAAATGAACAATCTATGCTATTAGATTTTTCATTAGTCAAAAAACAAATTAAAGCAATTATTGACGCGGAAGTCGATCATAAACTTATCGTGCCGAAGGCAGCAAAGCAATGCACTATATCGATTGATGCAGACCGAACGCAAGTTGACTATGTACTTGAAGATAATAGTGCTATTCAGCTAAAAAGTCCGCACCAAGCTTATTGTTTATTAGAGTGCGACGCTGTCACTATCTCGGTATTAGAGGCTTATTTAGAGCAAGTATTATTAGTTAAGTTGCCTGAAAATATAACCGGATTATCGATTACGTTACGTTCAGAAGTGATCTCGACACCGTTTTATCACTACACTCACGGATTGAAAAAGCACGATGGAAATTGTCAACGAATTGCGCATGGTCATCGTTCAAAAATTGATATTTATATCAATGATCAATACAGTGAACTATGGGTTGAAAAGTGGGCCCAACGTTGGACAGATATCTACTTAGCAAGCGATGAGGACCTATTGGATCCTGCGTTATTATCTTTTTCACCTAAAGCGTCAACGGTACCTATGCATTGTTCTGCTTATCATTCTGCGCAAGGATATTTCGAACTATTGATGCCGGCGAGTCGCAGTGAAGTACTCAATAATGACACGACGGTTGAAGAGTTAGCTCGCTTTATTTGTGAAACCATTAAGCAAGATGAAGGTCAGAACAATGTGACTGTTTATGCTTATGAAGGGATTGGTAAAGGGGCGATTGCGGAGTTGTAATCGTTTTACCTATTTTATTGTATGGTGCGGCAAACACTTAATTGTCGTTAAGAAATTAATTTAATACTAGCTTTAAGGATTTAAGATGGCTGAAGAAACCATATTTAGAAAAATTATTGATAAAGATATTCCGTCTGATACGTTATATCAAGATCAATATGTGACTGCTTTTCGCGATATTTCACCACAAGCACCAACACATATTTTGATCA
Organism: Psychromonas arctica DSM 14288; assembly: GCF_000482725.1. Taxonomy (GTDB): domain Bacteria; phylum Pseudomonadota; class Gammaproteobacteria; order Enterobacterales; family Psychromonadaceae; genus Psychromonas; species Psychromonas arctica. Next base: position 279,257 of record NZ_AXWP01000001.1, on the reverse strand, counting down.
TTCCTAATAAATTGATCGCAACTGCAAATGATATCGAAATAGAAGATGAGTTTCTTATTGGTAAAATGTATACCGTTGCAAAAAATTTAGCTAAGCAAGAGGGGATTGCTGAATCGGGTTATCGTTTAATCATGAATTGTAATGCTGATGGGGGGCAGGAGGTGTACCATATTCACTTACACTTGTTAGGTGGTAAAGCTCTAGGTAAATTGGTGAACTAAAATAGACTGCTTACGTTTTACTTTCATTACTCGCTGCTAATGAGGCTCAATGAAGTCAAACAAGCTCATTATACTTTTACAAATAGATAAACTAATCACATTACTGTAAATAGATGATTTTTTATGTCATGGTTAATGAATATTTACAGTTATCTTCAATCATTCTTTTTAGGTGGAATTTACGATGAAAATACAATCTAGTTTTTGGTTAGCAATAGTAGCAAGTGTGATTTTATCTGCTTGTTCAACATCTGTTGAGCGTTTGGATGCCCAACAACAAATTGATTTAAGTGGCGCATGGAATGATACCGACTCTCAATTAGTCGCACGTGAAATGATCGAAGATTCTTTATCCCGCGCTTGGATTTCTAAATTTGTTAAAAGTGAAGGTAAAGATCCTGCTGTCATTGTTGGCCGAGTGAAAAACTTAAGCCATGAGCATATCAATACTAATACCTTTATTGCGAACATGGAGCGTGAGTTAATCAATTCAGGTGAAGTGCAATTTGTAGCAAGTTCTGCTAACCGTCAAGAAATTCGTGATGAACGAGCGGATCAAGACTTAAATGCTTCTGAAGCAACACGTAAAGAAATGGGCCAAGAATATGGTGCTGATTTTATGATGCAAGGTCAAATCAACACTATTATTGATGTTGATGGCAGCACTCAAGTTCGCTTCTATCAAGTTAATCTAGAGCTGATTAGTATTAAAGATAATCGTAAAGTGTGGATTGGTGAGAAGAAAATCAAGAAACTGGTTAAAAACAGTAAACTACGCGGTTAAGCATATTCAATCGACATTCATATACCCGTTAGATAGACAACGTTATACTAGCACCTGTGCACACTCAGCTTGCTGATGTCCTATGTTGAATATAATGGGTATATCTAATTAAGCTCTACTTAGCGCTTATTTAATTTGAAAGTGGTCTCTTTATGCACAAAATAATGTTTGTTCTTTTATGCTTATTATCGGGCTGCGCAGCTCAACATAACAATATTAAACTGGCTAACCAACTTCAACAAGAACCCCCAGAAAAAATCCTCTCAATACTGAGTGAGAAAGAGCCCGATCAATCTGATTTTGCACAGTACTATTTGAATCTAGGCTATTTGCAGTTACTTTCCGGTGAATTTGAGTTATCAATAGATTCTTTATTAAAAGCAAAAAATGAAATGCTCTCATTACAAGCAACATCTATTTCGGAGAATGTTGCTGCCGGTACAGTCAATGAAACATTTAGGCGTTACAGCGGCTACCCTACGGATCGTGTGATGGTGCATAACATGTTGGCATTGAGTTATTTATTTAACAACGGCATAGATGATGCTCGTGTTGAAATGCTGCAAGCCGATGTTGAAATGAAAAAATTAGCACAAAGTGACTCCTTGAATGGTCAATTGGCCAGTACCCATTTGTTGTCTGCAATTATTTATGAGTTACTGGATGAACGTTCTAATGCATTTATTAGCTATCAATTAGCGGAGAAAATACTCAAAGAACGTAACATAAGCTTACCTCGAGGATTGAAGTTAGGCCTATTGCGCATGAGTGATAAAATGGGCAACGACACGCAATACCAATATTACAGTAAACAATATCCAGTACTGAGTAAATTAAAGCAAGTAAGGCAAAAAAAGCACCAAGTATTCGGTCTTTATTTTGATGGGGTTGTTTCAAATAAAGTGCAACAAAGTCTCGCGGTTCCTAGTTTTAATGGCAAGCAAATTGTCAGAGTTTCGATGCCTGCTTACACAAGTGTTCAGCACCGAGATCAGCACAATCAAATTAATGACAATGAGCAGAAAATCAACAGTGAAGTGGTAGAAAATGTAGATAAGCTAGTACGAGAAGATTTAGATAAAGAATATCCCTCCATTTTATTGTTAACAACGACGCGCGCTATTGCTAAATATCAACTGGTTAAGGAAGCGCAAGATAAAGATCCAATCTTGGGGATACTAGCAAACTTAGCAACGATATTTAGTGAGGTAGCTGATTTGAGAAGTTGGAATATGTTACCTGCAACCATACAGTTTAGTTATCTAGAAACAGATGCTGATCATATTGTTGTATCAACCAATCATCAAGGTGATAGTGTCGTGGAATTAGCCGCGTTAAAGCAGCATGTCATTTTAAGTACAGGATTGTCCGATAAAGTGTTCCATTATGAGCAATGATATAAAATATATTACGGCTCGTAGGACAGGATTAAATTTTTTATTCAATCGTTTTTACTGATTCAATTTTATGGAGTTTTTATGAACAAAATAACCTTCTCGATACCTATTTTATTATCAATGTTATTTATTGCCGCTTGCTCATCATCGAGCGATCTAGAGCAAGATAACAAACAACGACCGGATTGGATTGACCATGCGCAAACTACTTATCCAAGTAATGTCTATTTAACGGCTGTGGGACAAGCATCAAGTAGAACACTTGCGGGTAAAAATGCGGTTGCTAATTTGGTTGAAATATTTTCCGTTAATGTCAAAGCTGAAACACATACATTGACCGAGGCAATCAAAAATGAAAGTGCTTTAGGTGTCACTATGGAGAGTTCGAGCAGTTTACAACGTAATATTGCTACGGAAACAAATCAAGCAATTGCAGGCGTTGAAATAAAACAGACTTGGTTGAGCCCAAGTGGTGAATATTATGCGCTAGCAGTGCTGCATAAGATTAGTGCCGCACAAAACCTTACAGAAGTAATTATGGAAGCGGATCAAGAGGCGCTTAAGCTGATAGAGTATAGTCGTAATACCGCACCCAATTCTATTTTAGCCGTTAACGCATTACGAAATGCTAGAGATCTGCAAGTTTCGCGCAAAATGGCTGATTTACAGCTAGCATATATTAGAGGACGCGGTATTCCTATTGAGGTTTCTAGCCAAGACATTGAACAGTTAATACGTAATAGCTTAGCTTCCTTAGAGGTTAGCGTTGCTGATGATAGCGAGACAGATAGCAGTTTATTACAAGCAGGATTATCAACATTGGGAGTGAAAGTTGTTGATATATCAAGTTTACAATTATCAAGCTCGATTGATGTGACTAAACCAACGCGTCTCGAACAATGGTACTGGTTACGTGGAAGTTACGAACTGAGTTTTTCAGAAAATGGAAAAGTGATTAGCCGTAAACGTTGGCCAATTAAAGTGTCTTCGCAGCAACCAGAGTTATTGGAGCTGCGTTTAAGAGATAAGCTAAACGAGCATATTAATACTTATCTTCAGCAATTGCTGAGCGATTCTCCAACACTTTAACTTTATTGTATAACTCATGTAAAAGAGGCGCCTCAAGGTTATGTTGTTGTGCCTTTTTGATTAAATAACCATTAATAAATTCGATTTCAGTCGGCCTATGATAAAAAATGTCACGGTTCATTGATGAAAAGTTTTTTGCTGTTGCTAAGATTACTTGATCGATGCTTTGCTGCAAAGTGAGTAATTCAAAATCAATATGTTCTGCTTTGGCAATGGCAACAATTTCTGCAACTAGAGATTGAATGACAACAGTATATTCAGAATATTTCAATTTTCCATTTTGTATTTGGTGAATTGCCGTTAAGGGGTTAATAACAGCATTGATGGCTAACTTTAGCCAACATTTTTTGACAATGTCTTCACTCCAACATACGTCTGGCATTGCTTGTTGCAGTGGCTCAATAACAGGTATTAAAATATGCTGCAGCTGCGTTGCTGATTGTCCCTTTTCCTTTGTTTGAGCCTTCACTGCCGCTAAATCTGTAAAAGGACCTAGGTAAGTAGGACCAATTCCTGTGTGCGTAATATCGAGAGGTGCATTGAGTAAACTTGCATTTGCCGTAGTCGCACAGATGATTGGATTATTTGGGAAGTGTTTACGTACTTTTTCTGCACAACCATAACCATTATGCATCAAAATAAGTGTTTGTTTTTTATCTATATATTGTTGCTGTGCTAATAAAGCAGAGACAACGTGCTGTGCTTTGACACAAACTAGAATAGTACTTCTTTTCTGCTCCGCGCTTGTATTTAATAGCCGTTGACTAATGGAAACAGTAAGTAAACTTTGCTCACCAGATAAATCTGTAAACTGTAAGGTTAAGTTTGTGGTTTTTGATCTAGAAACAAGGTGACAAACGCTGCCTGACTGTTGTAGTTTTGCCAGCCATAAACAGCCGATTGCCCCAGCACCAATAATTTGAATCATACTTGCTCTTACCTCTATCATGTCATTATTTTCTGCTTACTTTGCCTTATTATACCCGTGCCACCTCAAGATGCTTTGTCAGGCGAAACCTCGGATACCAGAGCAAGGCGCAACATGAGGTAATGGTTATTCCCTTTTTGATTGTTGCAACGCAGGGCTGATTTTCGAGGTTGCGCCCCGTAGGGCAAGGCAACTTGCACCAATCTGCGTTGTTATAAAATCTCTATGTAGAATAACTATACTTCAATTTTATGCCTAGCATCTCGGTACAATTTACCTTGCTGACTTTGCATCTTGAGGTAGCATGGGTATATATCAATCCCGTTAATTTAATGATCAGTTAGTTAGCGGAGTTGGTATTATACCCGTTACTAATCAATCTTGTACAAGACTCAATGATTGACTAAAAATGACCCAGAGAGCACATTGCAGTCCAAGAGATGGCATCAACCTAAGAGATACCTAAACAAAGTCCAGTAGGGTGATAGATGCTAGCGAGGTTTTCTGGTAAATTTGCTATTAATTATTTTAATTGTTTATTAAGGAACAAAAATGCCTTCATTTGATATCGTTTCAGAAGTTGATTTAGTGGAAGTTAAAAATGCAGTCGATAACACCAGTCGTGAGCTCGGTACACGTTACGATTTTCGTGGTGTAAAAGCATCTATAACGCTAAACAAAGAAGTTGTTAAATTAGAAGCAGAAGCAGAAATGCAAATTAGTTCATTACGCGACATGTTACGAGCTAATTTAGTTAAGCGTAATATCGATACACGTGCAATGGATCCTGATAAATGTGACCAATCGGGTAAGTTTTGGTCTCAAACAGTTAAGTTTAAAGTAGGGGTTGATCAACCTACTGCAAAGAAATTAGTTAAATTAATTAAAGACAGTAAAATTAAAGTTCAGGTTTCGATCCAGGGTGATCAACTACGTGTTACGGGAAAAAAACGAGATGATCTGCAACAAGCAATGCGCTTGGTAAAAGAGTGTGATCTAGGAATGGGTTTTCAATTTAATAACTTTAAAGACTAACTTTTATTGATTGAGCAGTGAATTAAACAATTTAATACTGTTTAGTTTACTGCTTTTAGTCAATCTCCGCTTTACTTTCATCCTTTAAGTACAAGTCGATTAAAAGTAAAGTATGAATGTCTAGTAATACTAAACATTTATACGACTCGTTGATGGCTGCTAAACCATCATAAAAACTATCTTTAATAGGTAGAGAGCAGGTTAATTCTCTGCAATATGCATTTCAATTAACTGTTCGAACTCCCTGTGCATTTCATCATGATTACCTAAATTAAGCTCAATCAATCGTTTTAAATGTGACATCGTTTCTAGCTCAGTTTTAGTAAAGTGAATACCTAAAAGTTGATCTTGTTGATGGCTCACTGTGCCATTTAGTAGTAGTTGTACATCAGAGCCTTCAAGCGCAAGAATGACCTGAACCTGTTGTTGATTTAGATCCGGTGCAAAGGCATTAACGGCAACTAATGCGCCATTAAATGAGATATCTACCAGTGAAGCATCAAAGTCATGTGTAGCAATTTCTTGATCAAAAATGAGTGAACAATGACATTGGAAGTTTATACGTGAAAATTTACGACGTTCAGACATGATTATTCCTTTAGTGGATACTTACCGTGTGTTTATATTGCAAATATATTGTTTATATATGGTAGGCAACTCTTGCTGAATTAGCGATCCACCTTGAACAGTATATTGCTTTAAGGTGTTGGAAATAAGATCTAAATCCAGTTGTGATAAAAAATCATCAGCCAAAGGGAAATAACTGATATGCCAAGGTTCTTGTGCAACACCTCCTTGGTCATACTGATAAGGCCGATAAAAACCAAATTGTTCAATATTATTACTTAGCCATGCCGTTAGTTCTGAGAAGTAACCACCCTCTGAATATTCACTTTTTTGTAGCTGTAAAGATTGTTCAGCGGGCAGTAAAGTGGGGTCATAAACATCTATATCCGTGCCCCAGTGATGACGACTGGCAGAAGGTAATGCGGACCAATGTAATATTTTATATAATTTGTCTATCTCACTGATCTTATCACTCTGTATTGCAATTTCATGTTTATCTAAAATAGGAGTGAGACCTGCATATTTTTTATTCCAAATGAGCAACTGACGCTCAAAACTACGAAACGCGCTGGCAATATGTAATGTAAACCCATCACGTTTCGCGGCCTGTTGAAGAGCGGAAAAATCAGCAATGACTTGTTTATGCAGTAATCGGTTAGGTGCAAACTCTATAAGATGTGTTTGTACCTGTCCGGTTAACTGCATTGGGGTCATGGTTGTTGGGCTCATGCTAATAAATTTTTCAAGGTCAGTTTAAAAATATCTACAAGCTCATCAAGTTGTTGCACATTGGTTGATTCATTAACTTTATGAATAGTGGCATTAATAGGCCCTAACTCGACAACCTGCGCACCTGTAGGCGCAATAAAGCGTGCATCAGATGTTCCGCCACTGGTGGATAGTTCAGTAGTGATACCGTTGGTTGCTAAAATAGCTTGTGCAACTGCATCGGTTAATGATCCTGGTTCGGTAATGAAAGGCTGCCCATTATAAGTCCAGTGAATTTCATACTCAAACCCTGCTTTATTGAGGATTCTTTCTACTTTATCTGTAATCATATCCGCTGTTAACTCTGTTGAATAGCGGAAGTTACACTGTACCACCGCATCACCTGGCACTACGTTGCTTGCACCTGTGCCAGAGTTGAAATTGGTAATTTGAAAGCTAGTTGCAGGAAAGTATTGATTGCCTTTATCCCATTCTGTTTGTACTAATTCAGTTAAGGTAGGTGCCGCAAGGTGAATCGGATTATTAACGAGATGTGGATAAGCAACATGTCCCTGTGTGCCTTTGAAGGTAATATCTGCCGTTAATGAACCACGTCGACCATTTTTAATAATATCGCCAACATGGTTGGTGCTTGAAGGTTCACCAACGATACAGTAATCAATTTTTTCATTTCTTGCTTCTAACACATCAATAACACGCGTTGTCCCGTTGATAAATGGACCTTCTTCATCACTGGTTATAAGCAATGCAATAGAACCTTTATGATCTTGATGTTCTTCAATGAAAGCTTCGAGTCCTAACATAAAACAAGCGATACCACTTTTCATGTCGGCTGCACCGCGTCCATATAACATACCATCAATGATAGTCGGTTCAAATGGAGGGGTTGCCCATTTACTCTCAGGACCGGTCGGCACAACGTCAGTATGGCCTGCAAAACAAAACAATGGTGCTTTAGTTCCTCTTCTTGCCCACAGGTTTAACGTATCTTCAAATTCCATGGTTTCGCAGACAAAGCCTAGTTTTTCAAGACGTGAAATTAATAAGTCTTGGCATCCTGCATCTTCAGGTGTCACTGAACGACGGCTGATTAAATCCTGTAACAGGCTTACCACTGGGGAATGAGTCATTGTATTTCCTTATACAGCAAAAAATTGTTGATAGTTGTTAACGTTAAATCCAATGATGGCCACGTTATTGTGGATCACTAGTGGTCGTTTTATCAGTGTTGGTGATGCAAGAAAAAGTGGACTAACAGTCTTTGCATCAAGTGATGATTTTTGTTCTTCAGTCAGAGCTCGATAACTAGTACTGCGCTTATTGAGTAATTGATCCCAACTTGCAACTTGATAAAACTGTTCTAGTAATTCGTTATCTAAACCATCTTTACGGTAATCATGGAAAGTAAACGAGATATTATTTTCATTAAGCCATTTTTGGGCTTTTTTAATCGTGTCGCAATTTGGGATACCGTACATTATTGTATTCATAAGAAGCACTTAAGTATTAGAATAAAAAAGATAGGGGATTGTAACAAGTAAGGGAGGAGAAGAAAAATATATAGCGATGAATATGCCCCCCATGATCTGGATGGTATGTGTATATTGAATGATAAGGGTATTTAAAAAGAATTATTAAAGCGTAATTATGGGAGATCAGTAAATTGTTAATGCTAAAAATGCAGAGAACAAAAGAGCCGTCTAAGCGACTCTTAATAAGAAAACATCTAAATAATTAAAAAGATTATTTAACTATTTTTAATACTACATCCGTTGCTACTTCAACAGTACCAGACATTTTTTGTAGCTCTTTAATCTCATCCATATTTGAGATCACAACAGGTGTTAAAATTGATTTTGCTTTTGCAGTTAAGAAAGCTAAATCAAACTCGATGATAGTATCACCGGCTTTAACTTTTTGACCTTCTTGAGCGATGCGAGTGAAACCTTCACCTTTTAACTCAACTGTATCAATACCGAAGTGAACAAATAGTTCAATACCCGTATCAGACTCTAATGAGAATGCGTGATTTGTTTCAAAAATCTTACCAATTTCACCGTCACAAGGTGCAACCATTTTGTTGCCTGTTGGGCGAATTGCAATACCGTCGCCAACGATTTTTTCAGCAAAAACAACATCTGGCACATCTTCAATTGCAACAATTTCACCTGAAAGTGGTGCAATGATATTAATCGTACTAGCTGTTTGTGTATTGCCTGTTACTGCTTTTTTTAAAGAATCAAAAAAACCCATATTAGTAAACTCCGAATATTTGATAAAGTGCAAGAAAAGGTGATGTTATATCACCTTTAAAATTAATTAGTTAACTAATTCCTTTAGCGCGATTGAAATCGTTAACTAAGGCTTCAATTTCAGCTGCAGTTGCCATTGAAAGAGCTTTATCAGCGAGTTCTTTAGCATCCGCAAAATTAGTACTGCGAATAATTTTTTTCACAGTTGGTATTGAGATTGCACTCATAGAGAACTCATCTAATCCCATACCTAATAGCAATAATGTTGCATGCTCATCACCCGCTAACTCACCACACATACCCGTCCATTTTCCGGCTGCATGTGAAGCATCAATAACGGTCTTAATAATAGTTAACACTGAAGGTGAAAGTGGATTATATAGATCAGAAATTAGTTCATTACCACGGTCTACAGCAAGTGTATATTGTGTTAAATCGTTTGTACCGATACTGAAGAAGTCGACTTCTTTAATTAAATGATGAGCAATCGCAGCTGCAGCTGGAGTCTCAATCATTACGCCAATTTCAATTTCTTCATCAAAGGCAAAATTTTCATTACGCAATTCTGTTTTCAACAGTTCTAAAATATCTTTTAGCTTACGAACTTCTTCTACTGAAATGATCATTGGGAACATGATACGGATCTTACCAAATGCCGAAGCACGAAGTAGAGCACGTAATTGCGGGTTCATTATTTCAGGGCGGTCGAAACAGATTCGAATTGCACGCCATCCTAAGAATGGGTTTAATTCAGCAGGAAGATTTAGGTAGGGTAAGTCTTTATCACCACCAATATCCATAGTACGGATAATACAAGGTTTACCTTCCATTGCTTCAACTACATCTTTATAAGCAATAAATTGCTCATCTTCAGTTGGTAGTTGATCGCGGTCCATGAATAAGAATTCTGTGCGGTATAAACCAACACATTCAGCGCCATTTCTTTTAGCACCATCGGTATCTTTTACAGAACCAACATTGGATCCTACTTCTACTTGATGACCATCTAACGTCATAGCAGGTAGATCTTTTAATTTAGCAAGTTCAGCTTTTTCTTCTAAGAATGCATCACGTACTACTTTAGCTTCAGCAAGTTGTGCTTTGCTTGGGTTAATGATGATTTTATTATTCAAAGCATCAAGAATAATCATGTCACCATTTTTAACGCATTTAGTAATATCATTAGTACCAACAATCGCTGGAATTTCTAATGAACGCGCCATGATAGACGTATGTGAAGTACGACCACCAATATCTGTAATAAAGCCTAACACTTTATCTAGATTAATCTGAGCTGTCTCAGAAGGTGTTAAGTCATTAGCAATTAAAATAACTTCTTCTGAAATGTCGCTTAAGTTAACTAATTCGATGCCTAATACATTTTTAAGTAAACGGTTACCGATATCACGGAAATCCGCTGCACGTTCACGTAAATATGGGTCATCTAATTCTTGTAACATTTGTGCATTCTCTTCCACAATCGAGTTGATTGCGAAATCAGCGGTGCACTTATTTTTTTTCATATAGGCGATGATATCTTCTTCAAGCTCTTCATCTTCAAGTAGCATTATATGCCCTTCAAAGATAGCTTCTTTCTCTTCACCAAATGTTTCAAGCGCTTTTTGCTTGACTATTTCTAGTTGAGCTGAAGTTTTTGCTCGGCCATCAACAAATCGAGTAATTTCGTGTTCAATATTGCGTACTTTCTCAGTATTGAGAGAAATTTCGTCTTCTTGTAATAACAACGCTTTTGCAAACGTAATACCAGGGGATGCAAGTATGCCAGATATCATAACCTATCCTTAAAAAACTACTGAATTTGATCTAATAAAAGATGTTTTGAATTAAACTAAAGTTGCCATTAATTCAACTAAAGTATCAACAGCTTTTTGTTCGTCTGCGCCTTCAGCTTTGATATTTACAGATGTACCTTGAGTTAAACCTAAAGTTTGTAGTTTGAAAAGGCTTTTAGCACTTGCAGATTTGGCGCCAACTTCAACAGAAATGTCAGATGCAAATGATTTTGCTTCTTTAACAAATTGTGCAGCAGGACGAGTATGAAGGCCATTTGGCGCAGTGATAGTTACTGTTTTTTGATACATGAGAGAACCTTAATTAAGTTTAAATGGTAATAATAACAATTAATCTAATGCAATTAATTGTTATTAGCTGAAGTAAATTGTAATAACAAACTGATTAAACATAAAAAACGACAAGAAAGTTTAGACATAGGTCAATATTTGTTTGAATAAATAATAGCTTTCAGATTTACTCAATTTTTTATTCAGTTTTATGTAACTATAACAATCTATATCGATCTTTATGATCCTAAATAAGACGGGTTAGGTCAATGACTTTCTCTATATAGGTGATGAAAATAGGGTATTATTCGTGTATTTGTATGTTTTTTGTCCTACGCAAGCAGTTAGGATCTCGGTAGTAAAAAATAAAGGTACTTAAAGTACCTTTATAAAATCATAAAATAACATTTATGCGACGTTTTATGCGAAGTTTTCGCCGTCAAAAAGACCTGCAAAAAGTGCAGTCGATAAATAACGTTCACCCGAACTAGGTAAAATAACAACAATGTTTTTATCTTTAAATTCAGGCTCTGCAGCCAATCGAGCGGCAGCTACAACTGCGGCACCTGAAGAAATACCCGCTAGAATACCTTCTTCTTCCATTAGTCGTCGAGCCATTGCGATTGCATCTTCATTACTTACCGCTTCAGCTCTATCAACTAATGAGATATCTAAGTTTTTAGGAATAAACCCTGCACCAATACCTTGTATTTTATGCGGACCTGGTTTGATCTCTTCGCCAGCTAATGTTTGAGATATTACTGGTGAATCTGTTGGTTCTACTGCAACACTAATGATCGCTTTACCTTGTGTTTCTTTGATGTAGCGACTAACACCAGAAATCGTACCACCAGTACCCACACCTGCTACAAATACATCTATTTCACCGTCTGTATCATTCCAAATTTCAGGGCCAGTAGTTTGTTCGTGGATTTGTGGATTAGCAGGGTTATCAAATTGACGTAAAACTAAGTATTTTCCTGGTGCAGACGCTGCTAATTCTTCAGCTTTATTGATTGCGCCTTTCATGCCTAGTGCGCCTTCAGTCAATACTAGATTTGCGCCTAATGCTTTTAATAATTTACGACGTTCAATACTCATTGTATTTGGCATTGTTAGTGTGATTTTATAACCACGTGCAGCAGCCACAAATGCAAGTGCGATACCAGTATTACCACTTGTTGCTTCAACTAATTCAACGCCTTTAGTTAATGTGCCATCTTTTTCAGCTGCATCAATCATGTTCGCGCCGATGCGATCTTTAACGCTGAAACTTGGGTTGCGGCTTTCAACCTTTACAAATACATTACCTGTAGTCACATTATTTAAACGTACTAACGGCGTATGACCGATGGTTTGTGAATTATCGCTAAAAATCTTGCTCATAATGATGTTCCTATCCGTTGGGTTATTTAATAATTAGTTATTGATAGCATATCCAATGTTTGTAAATGAGGAAGTGAAATTTTGTTATACCATATAGGTTTTTGAGATAAGTTGTATTTTAGAGGGGTGAGGTAGCCTAAAAACGTGATTCAAAACCAATTAAAGCTTGGCTTGTGCCATAACCTGGTAGGTTCTTATTAGAAATCAATACTTTGATTTTACTGTAAGGGGATGTTTGAAAGCTAATACCGGCTCCAAGAGAGAGTTCACTATTATAAATATCGAGCGCTTCGGAGTTTTCAATATATTCATACAAGGTACGGCCAGCAGTCATAGTTTGGCGATTATCGTTATTAGGATCGGACAACTTACCAAAGATCTCAAACTGAACTAATTGGTTGTTAGTTGATATGAATGGAACGGAAATTATTTCGTACTGTTTACTTTTTTTAAAGGTACTATCTTTGATAGACGTTTCGAAAGAGATACGTTGATAAAAGCCACTGAATACAGAATCGAGGTAGTGATAAGTTGCTTCCGAGATGTGATAAAATGAAGAGAAAGGTTTATCCAAAAAATCAACTTTATTCATGCTTAACTGGTAATCAAGTTGCAGTTGATTTTGGTTATTCTCTTGAGCAAAACTAACACTGGGAGCAACTAAGCAACTTAGTACCAATATCGTTAATTTTACTGAAAGTAACTTTATTCCAGACCACTTACTCAACTTGATCGCTCCTTGATCTTCTCATCCTAGAATCGCAATTGCCATACTTTACTATTAAACACAAACTATAGAATAGTTTTGCTATTTTTTAACCATTTTCATTCAAAAACTCTAGATAATGTCCCAGTTTTTGTAAGATTTCTATCTTCTCTTCACTGTGTTGATGCTCGACCGCCAAGATATTAAGGCGTTCTACATAGTCATTAGTATGATCAATCAGATAAGCTTCACGATGCCTAGACCACTTTTGTTGTTCTTCAATCGTCAACGTTTGTGGGTAATTTCTCGCTTTATATCGCCACCAAAGTGCAGCCAAGTTAGGGTCGTCAAAATTAACTTCATGATTGATTATTTGTTGTGGTGAAAGAGCACAAATAGTTTTTGCTTGTTGTTTATCATTAGCCGTTGGAAAACCACCTGAATAGAGTTTTTGCTCTGGCTGCTGATTTTCATTTATTTTGGCTTCAGTATTAAACACTGCAATCAGCTTCTCTACTAGCTGCCTGTTTGCTGAGAAAAAATCCATAGAAAGACGGCATTGTTTTGCATCTACGCCTAACTCTTTAGCCCTTTCTGCGGTCAATGTTTTTGCACTCGCAACGATGGGGCATTTATTAATATGAATAAGCTTAATAGGGGGCCTATTAATACCTTCAGGTAAATCATCCGTAGCAGTATATAAATAGGCTTGTAATTGTTCTACCGTTAATGAGTCCAATTGTGAAATATCTTTGTTTAAATCAAGCACAATGACTGCATTGTTATTCGTCGGGTGCTGTGCGATTGGCAGGATATAAGAACAACAACCCTGTAGCGCAGAAAACATGCCGGAAATATGTACCAACGGTGTAAAAGTACCGAGTTTAAGTTGTTCCAACACTTTATTTTTTTGTCTTAGGCTATAACAATATTGGTATAATTTAGGGTGCGTGTCCTTGATCAGTTTTGCCATGGCAATCGTTGCATAAACATCTGACATTGCATCATGTGCTTGTTGATGAGTGATATCATTTGCTTTAGTTAATAACTCTAATCTAAAGCTTGGCGCATCATTGTCATCAAATACCCACTCAATCCCTTCCGGCCTAAGGGCATAACAGGCACGTACCATGTCAATAATATCCCAACGTGAACAGCCATTTTGCCATTCTCTCTGATAAGGATCGTGAAAATTACGGTATAACGTAAAGCGAGTTACTTCATCATCAAAACGGATATTATTGTATCCAACCACACACGTCTGCGGTTGTTGAAATTGTTGTAAAATATTAAAGATAAATTGATTTTCAAATTCACCATGCTGCAATGCATGTTGAGGCGTTATTCCTGTGACTAAACAGGCTTCTGGTGCTGGTAAGTAATCATTCGGCGGACGGCAATACCACTGATAAGGTTCAGAGATAATATTTAATTCAAGATCCGTTCGAATTCCTGCAAATTGAGAAGGGCGGTCAGTGCCAGGGTTCAATCCAAATGTTTCATAATCATGCCAAAAAAGGCTTGGAGATGCTTGATTCATATTCTTATATCCAAAATGTTCAGTTGTCATATTGTGGCTAATTTGCTCCTAAAAAGCGAATCAATTGAACTGAATGTGATTGAATAGTAGGTATTAACGAAATAATAATCATTTTTCAATACAATTAAGCCAGTGCTCTTTACATATGATGGTTTTGTTGATGATTCGTGGAAATGGATCTAAAAAGTAGCGATTCTGTTATTAGATGTTGCTAAATGTTATTTTTATGTTGCTTGTTATGATCTGACTTTCATCTTTTGGTATGTTAATTACAGTTTGGTTGTTAAAGCACTCAATGCAATTTATCTTTTTGAATGCATTTCCTAGTCTAAAATATAAAAAATGGGGTAAAAATAATATGTTATGAATGTTATTCGAGTAAGTTTTATACCATTTACTCCATTAACAGTGTGATCAAATATTGTGCAGAAAAATGAGTCAATTTAAAGCTGAAATAGCGTTAAATGACTGTTGTCTTTGTATTATTTATAACGCAGCAGTGATGCATTTTAAGCTGCAATATTGATCGGTTAGTTTGCGGTGTTGGTATTAGATTCAAACATTGTAAGCACAGCTTTAAGCCGATACAAGAACGATTAAACCCCATACATTTGTTGATCGCTATTTATACCAATCTAAGTAATTATGGAGTCATTTACCCAGGTTGCTATTAGTGTCATTTGATATTGCAGTGAGATTAGGCCTGGTTCTTTTTTGATGCAGTGAGATTAGGTCTGGCTCTTTTTTTATGCAGGGATGTTAATGCAGATTGATTTCGTCGCGCTACCAAGATATAGATTTAACACAAATTACAGATACAAAAAAACCTGCACTAGGCAGGCTTTATGATTCTGACTAATTAAACTTATTTAGAGATAAGTGAGATTAAGTCTAGAACTTTGTTTGAGTAACCGATTTCGTTATCGTACCAAGATACAACTTTAACGAATTTGTCAGTTAGTGCAACACCAGCTTTAGCATCGAAGATTGAAGTCAATGTTTCACCATTGAAGTCAGTTGAAACAACTGCATCTTCAGTGTAACCAAGAACACCAGCCATTTCGCCTTCAGAAGCCGCTTTCATTGCTGCACAAATTTCTTCGTATGTAGCTGCTGTTTTAAGGTTAACAGTTAAGTCAACAACAGAAACGTTAGCAGTTGGTACACGGAAAGCCATACCTGTTAGAAGACCGTTTAGCTCAGGAAGAACTTTACCTACAGCTTTAGCTGCACCAGTTGAAGATGGAATGATGTTTTGAGAAGCACCACGACCACCACGCCAGTCTTTCATTGAAGGACCGTCAACAGTTTTTTGAGTAGCAGTTGTTGCATGAACAGTAGTCATAAGACCAGATTCAATGCCCCATTTATCGTTAAGTACTTTAGCAACAGGTGCTAAACAGTTAGTAGTACAAGAAGCGTTAGAAACGATATCTTGACCAGCGTAACTTGCAAAGTTTACACCGTTAACGAACATTGGTACGTCACCAGAAGGACCAGTTAAAACAACTTTTTTAGCGCCAGCAGTGATATGCTTACGAGCTGTTTCGTCAGTAAGGAAAAGACCAGTTGCTTCAGCTACTACGTCAACACCAGCAGCATCCCATTTTAGATCTTCAGGGTTACGTTCTGCAGTTACACGTACAGTGTTACCATTTACGATTAGGTTACCGTCTTTAACTTCAACAGTACCGTTGAAACGTCCGTGAGTTGAGTCATATTTAAGCATGTAAGCCATGTATTCAACGTCGATTAAGTCATTGATTGCAACAACTTGAATATCATCACGTTCACATGATGCACGGAATACGAAACGGCCGATACGACCGAAGCCGTTAATACCTACTTTAATTGTCATTTTATTGTTCCTTATGGAGGTTTGATTTTAAACTTGTCATCATTATAAGCGTCCAAAACGCCAACGACTTGATGTTAGTCAAGTTATAAGCTCTGAAAACACATTTTTTGTCTGATTAAATCATTAAAAGTATTTAATTAAAAATTAGTGTGTTTTTTTGAACTGGTATCACAGTAATTAAATTACACGAGCATATTAAGGGCAATTCTAGAGAAAATAAAGAAAAACCATTATTAAAGTGCGATTTCAATAAGTCAATACCTAACTGTAATAATAAGATTGCTTTTATTTCACTATATTGGTGTTTTTTATTCTTTTTTTGTCAGTAAATTTCATTTTTTGAATAACGGTGAGTTATTTTATAACTGTTTTTAGTGTGTGTGATTCCCCAGGTACAACCAAAACACCTTGTTTTGAGGTTATTGCTGATTCAATACACATCATTGTTTGGTAACCATCATCAGGCATATCTGCAAAGGCAATTGATCCTGATATCCATGGATTCCAAACTACAACAGAATCATTACCCGTATTATTAACGGTTATTTTGCGTTGATTTTGTAGGTCATTAATAGTCACATCACCGTTATTAACCGAATAAATAGTATCAATCGGTTCATTAACTGTTAATACCGCCTCTGCTGTTTTTTGTTTGCCACTGTCTAATGAGTCCGTATAAGTTGCGGCTAAACCTTCTATAGAACTTTGCGTTATATCTGCAACACACAGGTAAGAGTGCAACGCGCCGCCATACTTGAAAGTTTCGGTACCGGTGTTTTCGGTAATAAGTGAAAGTTCAACATGGTCCGATAAAGACGCTTTTAGGGTTAATGTGAAGTCATGATCCCAGATCGCTTTAGTCGTTTCATTAGCTGATAGTGTAAACGCTAGATCAATGCCTTCAGATGTTTCACTAACAATAGACATCTCCCATTTACTAATACGAGCAAAACCATGTCCTGGTAATTTTTTGCTAAGGCTTTCTTCGGTATTACCAAACCAAGGCCAACAAACTGGCACACCACCTCGAATTGCTTTTTTATCATCAAATAAAGCTGTTTTACTTAAATAAATAAGCGGTGCTTGTTGTTTTACTTGGAAATGAATTAAATGTGCGCCATGTAAAGTAAATGCAGCATCAAATTTAGGGTGATTAATAATAATAAACTCAAAGCCTTTACTGTCCACTTGAAGTGAAATCTGTTCAGAGAGGGTTTTTGTTGTGTTAAGTCTCAAATGTGAAATCATTTTTGTTCCCTATGTCATGAATTGTATGAAGTTCAGTTATGTTTTATCCATTCTACTATATTGTTTATTTAAATTAGTGAGCTAAATCATTAGCGAGGCTTGTTAATATAAAAGTGAAAGAAATTTTGATATGGTTTTGAAAAATAAATTATAAACATGCATGAGATTTAATATTTTTAGTAAAATAACTATTTGATTAAGTTATTATCCACTGATGAATTCGTTATAAATTTTGTCTATTTTGTTACATATTCATTTTTAATATTAAAATCTAGCGATAAATTAACCATACATAGGTGTTTTATGAATAGTTCTGCATTAGAGTCGTTTATGCAATTGAAAGGGATTGATCCAAATTTTGTTGATGCGTGGGGAGCGCCTGCAATTGTTCTTGATGAAAATATTAAAAATATTATTAATCATATGGGGTTTGATGCTTCAGATGAACAAGCACTATCAGTGCATTATGAAGAACAAGAAACACAACATTGGCTGAGGTTACTCGCTCCTGTCTCAGTGCAACAGCAGGCATCGCAATATCAACTTGAAGTACATCTGCCTATCGATTTTGTTACTGATCCGCTTATTTACAGAATCATCACGGAAGATGGTCTGCAAATAGACACAACAATCACTGCAACAGATTTTCCGCTGTTAGGTAATAAAGATATAGCTGACGTTGAGTTTCAATTATATCAAGTGACTTTACCAACTGAATTAGCAATCGGTTATCACCAACTCATTCTATTGGAAGAAGGTAACGATGAACCATTAGCCAACATGTCTTTCATTATTACCCCAAGTGCTTGTTTTACGCCGAAGGCGATGCAAGAAGGTAAAAAGCTATGGGGCACCAGTGTTCAACTATATTGTTTAAAAAGTCAAAACAACTGGGGTATTGGTGATTTTTCAGATTTGAAATCATTATTAACTAAAACAGCACAAAGCGGTGGCGATTTTATCGGCTTAAACCCAATTCATGCACTTAGCCCTGCACAACCTAATAATGCAAGTCCCTATAGTCCTTCATCACGTAAGTGGTTAAATATTCTTTATACCGATATTCATGCTGTTCCCGAGTTTGAACATTGCAAAGCGTTAAAAGATAAATTAGCAAGCAGTGATTTTCAGCAGCAATTAAGTGCACTACGTGCGGTTGAGTGGGTAGATTACGAGAATGTTACTGCTTTAAAGTTGAGTGCATTACGTGATTTGTTTGCAACTTTAAACGATGGAAAACCAAAAAATAATAAACGTTTACAAGAGCTTACTGAATTTGTGCAACAAAAAGGCGAGTCATTAAAGCAGCAAGCAGCTTATGATGCTTTGCAGTTTAAATTTTTAGCTGAAAACGAACAAGCTTGGGGATGGCCTGTATGGCCGGAAGGTTTCCAATCATTCTCTACACCAGAAACCCAACAATGGTGCTCAGAAAATGAATCTGAAATTTTATTTTGGTGTTATTGCCAATGGCTTACTGAAACGCAATTAGCAGAAGCTGATGAGCTTGCAAAATCATTAGGTATGACGCTGGGTATTTATCGTGATCTAGCCGTTGGCGTAAGCAAAAATAGTAGTGAAATATGGGCTAATCATGAATTCTATTATGAGAATATTAGTATTGGTGCTCCACCTGATATTTTAGGTCCTTTAGGTCAAAGTTGGGGATTACCTCCGCTCTCTCCCGATAAGTTATATGAATCTGGTTATCAACCTTTTATTGAGTTATTACAATCAAATATGAGTCATTGTGGTGCATTACGTATTGACCATGTGATGGCTCTATTAAGACTTTGGTGGGTTCCTGAAGGAGCGCCTGCAGGTTGTGGTGCTTATATTTATTACAATATTTATGACATGTTAAATTTATTGGCATTAGAAAGTGTGCGTAATCAATGCCTAGTGATAGGTGAAGATTTAGGTACTGTTCCAGATGGTATGGATGAACTACTCAAAGAAGCTGGCGTTTATTCTTATAAAGTATTTTTCTTTGAGCAAGCTGAAGATGGTGGTTTTCTATCTCCATCTCATTATATTCAACAAGCAATGGCTACGTTATCAACCCATGATATGCCAACGATTAAAGGGTACTGGCATTGTGAAGATCTATATTTAGGCAAAAAATTAGGCTTATACCCTGACCCTGCTGTTTTGGAAAAGCTGTTTCACGATCGTGTAGAGTGTAAACAACAGATTCTCGATAGCTTACATGGACATGGTAGTTTGCCAGAAAATTACAACCGAGATGCTAATACAACAGGCATGGATCAAGTATTGAACTTTGCATTACAAAAACACCTTGCGGCGGGCAGTGCTTCATTGTTAAGTTTGCAGCTAGAAGATTTTTTAGAAATGGATCAACCAGTTAATGTGCCTGGCACAAGCGATGAATATAAAAACTGGCAACGGAAATTATCTAAAAATTTAGATGCTATTTTTGCTGACTCAGCTATTCAGTGCTTATTGAAAGATTTGACAGAAGCAAGATCTAAATAATCAGACATTAGGCCAAATAAACTTCGGATTAGGTATTTAAAATGACTAAAAAAACAACGTCAAAGAAAGTGTCACCAAAGAAATCACCGGCAAAAGCAACATCTGATAAAAAAGTAGTTGCTGCAAAAGAGCCTGCAAATATTAAAACGATGCCATTAAAGCATGAACTTTTAGGATCACTTAAAGAAGCTCGATTAGCGAATCCTTTTGAGCAATTAGGGTTAATTAAAAATCCAATTAGTGATGGTTTCCTGTTACGCGCTTGGCTACCCGATGCGACTTCAGTTTCATTTTCTGCCCTAGATGAGAGTGGTATTTCTGGTGAATTATTAAAAGTCTACGAAGATGGTTTATTTGAAATTAACTTACCACAAGTAACCGATAAATTTGTTTATCAGTTAGATGCTGAATACAAAAATGGTAATCATCAATTTATAGACCCGTATCAATTTCACGAGATTGCATTTGATGGTTTATCTACTTTGCATGAAGCGCCACAAAATGTTTACCACACCTTAGGCGCTCAATTAAAAACAGTGACTGTTGACGGTGTTGAAGTTAGTGGTGTTAGATTTATTGTATATGCACCCAATGCAAGTAGCGTAAGTCTTATTTCAAATGAAAATCATTGGGATGGTCAACGTAATCCTATGCAACGCAGTTGGTGTGGACATTGGGTATTATTTGTTCCTGGTTTAGCGGCTGGTTGTGCTTATAAGTTTGAACTGAAAGATGGACTAGGTAATCGTTTACCGCATAAAGCCGATCCAGTAGGTTTTCAAGCGGAATTATATCCTTCTCATTCATCCATTGTGGTTGACCATAATGCTTATCAATGGAATGACGATGCATGGCGCGCTTCGCAGCTAGGTGATAAACGCTATACTGCTATGAGTATCTATGAAGTGCACTTAGGCTCGTGGAAACGCAAAAATGAAAACGGTCATGAACGTATGCTGACCTATCGTGAATTGGCGGATGATTTATTACCTTACCTTGTTGAGATGGGATACACGCATTTAGAAGTATTGCCCATTTCAGAGTTCCCTTTTGATGGCTCGTGGGGATATCAACCGGTTGGTTTATTTGCTGCTACCAGTCGTTTTGGCGATGCAGATGATCTTAAATTCTTCATTGATCAATGTCATCAGGCTGGTATCGGCGTGATTGTTGATTGGGTACCTGCGCATTTCCCTTCAGACCCGCATGGATTAGCTCGCTTCGATGGGACTCCACTTTATGAATATGAAGATCCGCGTCGTGGTTGGCATCCAGATTGGAATTCTTATATCTATGATTTTGGTCGTGACAATGTGCGTCAATTCTTAGTTGCCAGCGCTTTAATTTGGCTTGATAAGTTCCATGTTGATGGCTTACGTGTTGATGCTGTTGCCTCTATGTTGTATTGGGATTACTCGCGTGAAGAGGGTGAGTGGGTACCGAACGTTGATGGTGGTAATCATAACTATGAAGCAATCAGCTTATTAAAATGGTTTAACGAAGAAGTTTATAAACAATATCCTCACGCAATGACGATTGCTGAAGAATCGACTGCTTTCTCTGGTGTTTCAAAACCTACTTTTGATGGTGGACTTGGATTTGGTTTCAAATGGAATATGGGGTGGATGCACGATACATTAAGTTATATGCAGCAAGATCCAATGTACCGTAAATATCATCACCATGAAATGACCTTTGCGATGGTTTATCACTACAATGAGCATTTTGTTTTACCAATTTCGCACGATGAAGTGGTACATGGTAAAAAAAGTATGTTAGAAAAAATGCCAGGTGATGAATGGCAAGGTGCTGCTAACTTACGTGCTTATATGGGGTATATGTACGGTCACCCAGGTAAAAAATTAAACTTTATGGGCGGGGAGATCGCGCAAGCTCGTGAATGGAACCATAACCAAAGTTTAGATTGGGACCTATTAGCTTATGATAAACATAAAGGGCAAAAACAACTTATTTGTGATTTGAACCATTTTTATAAAAGTCATAGTGCTATGTATGAATCTGACTATGAACCACAAGGATTTGCTTGGTTAGACCACAGTGATGGTGAAAATAGTGTTGTTTCGTTTATTCGTTATAATATTACTAAAACAGAACATGTTATCTGTGTTAGTAACTTTACCCCTGTACCACGTGAGCGCTATCGTTTACCCGTCGATGAAGCAGGGCAGTACGAAGTCGTTCTAAATACTGATAGTGAGTATTATTGGGGCAGTAATTACCAAATGGGAGACCAAATGGGTACCTTTAATAGCGAAGATTACCCATGGCAGGGTAAAGATCATTCTATTGTGTTAAACTTACCTCCATTATCGACAGTGTACTTGAAGAAAAAAGGATCGTAAGTGTCAGGAACTAAAATGGAATTGGCTACACAAATAGGTGCAAAACAGCATCTATTTGTTAGTTTTACGGGAAAGAACTATCCGTTAGGAGCGACCCTAGACAAACAAGGTTGCAACTTCTCAGTGCATTGCCAAGAAGGAAAGCGTGTTGAGTTATGTCTATTTGATAAAAATGAAAATCAAATTGATAGTCACTTTCTCACGCCTACTCATTCACATCTTTGGCATATTTATTTAGAAGGTATAACGGCAGGACAGATGTATGGTTACCGTGTCCACGGTGAGTATCAACCTAAAAAAGGGCTGTTATTCAATGATAAAAATTTATTGATTGATCCATACACCAAATGCTTAAGTAAAATTCAACACAGCTTTGTTCAATCACAAAGCGATTATAATGATAAATATGTAGCTAAATCAGTAGTTATTTCTGATGATTTTGATTGGAAAAGTGTTGAAAAACCAGCAATAGAAGAACAACATCGTATTTTATACGAAGTGCATACTAAAGGTTTTACACGCACCAACCCTAATATTCCTTTGCCAATGCGCGGCAAATATCTAGGCTTATCACATCCTGAAAGCATCAAACATTACCAATCTCTTGGCGTGACCAGTTTACAAATAATGCCGGTTTTTAGTTTTGTCAGTGAACCACGTTTAAAAGACTTAGGGTTGACCAATTATTGGGGATACAACCCAATCAACTTCTTTGCACCTGAAACACGTTATGCCCAATATGATGCGGTAACTGAATTCAAAACTATGGTGCGTGAGCTTCATGCCGCTAACATTGAAGTTATTTTAGATGTTGTTTTTAATCATACTGCAGAATCAGGTAGTGATGGTTTAATTCTGAGTTTTAAAGGCTTTGATAATAAACAATATTATACTTTTGAAAACAGTAAGATGGGGCTTGATTATCAGCGATACAGCAATCACTCTGGTTGTGGTAATACGGTTAATTTAGATTTTAGTTGGTCATTAAAGATCACTATGGATGCATTACGTTACTGGGTAACAGAAATGCAAGTGGATGGCTTTAGATTTGACTTGGCGGTTACCTTAGCGCGAGAAGCACAAGGTTTTACAGAACGAAGTGCCTTTTTTAAAGCGTTATTACAAGATCCTGTGTTAAGTGATGTGATTTTGATTGCAGAACCTTGGGATATTGGACCAGGAGGATACCGTTTAGGTGCATTTCCTGAACAATGGAAAGAGTGTAATGATCGTTATCGCGATACCATGCGTTCTTTTTGGCGTGGTGATACGGGGATCGTCTCTGAAGTGGCAATGCGTCTTCTAGGGTCACATGATTTCTTTCCTATTGGGCTGCGTAGTAATACCACTAGTGTTAACTATATTTGTTATCATGATGGGTTTACTTTGGATGATATGGTTTCCTTTCAAGATCGTCATAATCAAGACAATGGTGAAAACAATCGAGATGGTCATGGCCATAACTTATCAGCTAATTATGGCTGTGAAGGTCCAACTAAAGATGCGCGCATCAACACATTAAGACAACAGCAAAAACGTAACATGATTGCGACATTATTTTTATCTCAAGGCACACCGCATTTTTTATCCGGTGACGAGATGGGTAACCATCAATCGGGTAACAATAATGCTTATTGTCAAGATAACCAAATTAGTTGGATTAACTGGGACCAAAGTAAAGCGGACTTAGCCTTATTTAAATTTACTTCTCAATTGATCGCATTACGTAAGAGTTCTCGTTTATTTGGTGATTTAATATTAAATGACGATAAGTCTGTCAGTGATCAAGTGCAATGGTATCACCCGGATGGTTATGTGATGGAACAATCTGATTGGCATGCCTCTAACTCACAAGCGATTGCCGTAGAGTTAAAGGAAGCGGATCCTGCTGGTGAGCATTGGCATTTAATCTTAAATGCATCAACCTATCAAATTGCTTGTCAACTTCCAGAATTACCTAACAATAAAGATTGGTATGAAGTGATGGATACTAATTGCCCTAGTGGTGAGTTGATTGAAGACCCTAAAAAAGTAGTGAGCCCTGTATTTGCAAAAGCACACTCTATTTTATTATTTAAAGCTAAATTAAGAGATTAATAGCTAAAAAATAAAGTCTTATTATGGCAGCCCTGCTATTTATAAAAACTAGATATTTATAACAGCTAGATATTTATAAAAATGCCTTAAACATTTTTTATCTTATTACTTTTTAGATTATTAGTAATAGATGACTTGAAGTTTAAGGCGTTTTTGATCGTCATAAATTGCATTGATTTATTGAATATAACTTGCCGCAGAGCATCTCCTTTATCCCTATCTCCTTTATTATTTTTAGATTCTCTTCACAGCCCAACACGCTTTTATTACGCTTATTATTCGACGTCTGTTGGTCATAAAAGCCGATCAATGGCAAAAAAACTAATGCTTGCGTAATCATCACTAGATAATTTTAAGTAAATAAATATACTTGCTGCACATTACTAAACTAGTTACGGGTAAAGTCTGTGTCAAATATCAATGAGTATGCAAAAAATATATCTTCAGAGCTTTATGAAAAGCTAAAAACAGCCGTAGAAACTGGGAAGTGGTTAGATGGCGCACCACTCAACGAGGAGCAAAAAGCACACTCGCTACAATTGGTGATGGCTTACCAAAAAGAGTTTAATGTCGAGCCGGACCATTTCACCATTGCTCAAAATGGTGAAATTTATATGGAATCAAAAAAAGTATTAAAAAATCAATTCGCCAAAGCGACTGAAACTGACGAAGTACATTTAATTAATTTATAACCGCGATACTTCAAAGTGCAAAGTCTGCAAGGAAAACAAGCGTTAAGGTGATAGGCATAACATTGAGCTTTCGAGAGATTAACTTGGTTATTCCTGTATCGCTACAATGATTAAAAGAGAGCATACTGTCGCTAATTGTTCTACATAGCAAGTTTATAACAACTCAAATTAGTGATGTTTATCTTGCCCTACGGGGCACGCGCTCAAATACCATGCTCTGTTGCAATAATCAAAAAGGGCAGTTTATTACTTGATATTGTGACTTGCTTTGATATTCGAGTTCCTGCCTGACAAAGAACTTTGAAGTAAGATGGGGATATAACAACTCGTGATTTTAGTTCAATAATATACTGCTCGCGTCGGCTGTGGTTGTAGATTTTCCTTGCTGACTTTGCATCTCACAGTATCATGGAGAAATACGAGCGCTTACTCGTAAGTTAAAAAATATAAATTAATAAAATATTGATGGTTACGTTTTCTGATCTGATGATTATCAATCAATCCAATTAAGTAGGTACTATGAATTTATCGATTATTAAAGATGAGCTACAAGAAGCTCAACAGGTGTTAACCGCATTTCTTTCGGAACAACAAAACTTACAACATATTGAAGATGCAGCTTCATTACTAGCAGATGCTTTTAAAAATGATGGCAAAGTATTAGCTTGTGGTAACGGCGGCTCTCATTGCGATGCCATGCATTTTGCAGAAGAATTAACAGGTCGCTATCGTGAACATCGTCCATCATACCCAGCGATTGCAATTTCAGATGCCAGTCATATCTCCTGTGTAGGCAATGACTATGGTTTTGAACAAATATTTGCACGCTATTTAGAAGGTGTTGGGCGTGCTGGGGACGTATTATTCTGTTTATCGACCAGTGGTAACTCGACCAATATTCTAAAGGCCATTGATGTGGCAAAAAGTAAAGGTATTAAAGTCATTGCATTAACCGGTAAAGACGGTGGAAAAATGGCGGGTCTTGCGGATGTTGAGATTCGAGTGCCACACTTTGGTTATGCTGATCGTATTCAAGAAATACATATTAAGATCATTCATATTTTGATCTATTTAATTGAAAAGAAAATGGCTTAGGTTAAACAATGTGTGAATTATTAGGCATGAGTGCCAATGTCCCAACTGATATTTGTTTTAGTTTTAGTGGGTTAGTGAAACGAGGTGGAGCAACTGGACCTCATAAAGATGGGTGGGGGATCACCTTTTATGAGGGCAAAGGCTGTCGCAGTTTTAAAGATCCTAACCCTAGTTGTGATTCTAAAATTGCAGAACTTGTTAAAAAATACCCGATTAAAAGTAAATCGGTGATCAGCCATATTCGTCAAGCAAATCGTGGTGGTGTTAATTTAGAAAATACACATCCGTTTATTCGCGAGCTATGGGGACGTAATTGGACTTATGCGCATAATGGCCAACTTACAGGGTACGAAAGTCTAGAAATGGGGCATGCTTGCCCTGTTGGTGAAACAGACAGTGAACGGGCCTTTTGTTGGATTTTGCACAAGCTACATCAAGACTTTCCTGAGCAACCGACTGATATGCGATTAATCTTCAAAAAAATAGCCAGTTATGCGGATCAATTAAGAGCATTAGGTGTTTTTAATATGTTGTTGAGTGACGGCCAATATGTGATGTGTTACTGCACTAATAATTTACACTGGATAACACGACGCGCTCCTTTTGGTAAGGCACAGTTAATCGATGAAGATATGATCGTTGATTTTCAAGAGGAAACTTCTGACAGTGATATTGTTACCGTGATTGCAACTCGTCCACTCACTAAAGACGAAGCATGGAATAAAATGGAAACAGGGCAGTTCTGTGTTTTCCATTTTGGAGAGTTAATTTTGTAATCAATAATGAGGTCATGAATTTTAATAAAATGATCTCATTACTCATTCCCGTTATCATCTCTATTATTTATGCCTTTAAGCTGGTAAATATCACATTCATTTTTTTATGATGGTGAGCTCAGTAAAATCTTAAACCTATCAGCTGGCAATTAGTCACTTCTCAATTCGATGCTAACTATCTCCGCTTACTTATTTACTTAATCGGTAGTCTATTAAACAACTTATCTACTAAACAACTCATCTACTAAACAACTGACTAAAAATAGGAACAACATGGCTGCTTTATTAAAAGATGTATATAACCCAAATTATATTTCTCACCTAGCTGATGTTGTTGAAAACAGTTATCCATTATTGCAAAAAAAACAATTTATCGAAGCGGTGTTTAACGAAGAGTGGATAGATAAAGAGCTCAAAGCACGGACTTTACACCTTGCACAACAACTGAACCTCTTTATTGAGCTTGATTACTTACAAAGCTTAGCGGTTATTAAACAAATAGCGCCTTATTTTACAGGTTACGAAGGCATGTTTATTCCTGCTTTTGTTGAATGCTACGGATTGCATGAATTTTCAGCCTCAATTGATGCGCTCTCTTATATAACCCAGTTTGCAAGTGCCGAGTTCGCGGTACGACCTTTTATTGTCCAATATCCACAACAAATGCAATCTGTCTTATTAACATGGTGTAATAGTGACGATCGTCATATACGTCGTTTAGCATCGGAAGGGTGTCGACCTCGATTACCTTGGGCAATGGCTTTACCTGAATTTAAAAAGGATCCCAACTTCATCTTGCCGGTTTTAGATGCATTAAAAAATGACGATAGCGAATATGTACGACGAAGTGTGGCTAATAACCTCAATGACATTGCCAAGGATCACCCTTTAATTGTGGTTAACTTAGCACAACAGTGGTTAGCTGAAAGTGAAACTACAGAGACAAAACGTTTAGTAAAACACGCCTGTCGTAGCTTATTAAAGCAAGCACACCCATCTGCATTGGCATTATTTGGTTATTTACCTCCAGTGCATGTTGAAGTGGTTGATTTTAAAGCTGATAAAGTCGTATCGATAGGAGAGGTTTTTACTTTTTCTTGCCTTTTAACACATCAGAAATCCTTACCCTTGAATAAATTAAGGATCGAATTTGCCATTGATTTCATGAAAAAAAATGGACAACAAGCCCGTAAAATATTTCAACTATCCGAGGCGGTTATCAACAAAAATAACAAGCCGATCTGCAAATCTTTTAGCTTTAAAAAAATCTCTACAAGACAATATTACAGTGGTCAACATAGTGTTGCCATCTTAGTTAATGGTGTGCAATTAGCTGCTATTGATTTTATGTTAGCTGGTTAAAGAAGTATTAAAATGTCGTCATTTCTGTAGAATTGTGATCTAAGTACGTTTTGTTAAACGCTACTGCACTTATCTGATCGAATACCATACAAAGCGAACTTTTCAGACCGTAATAATGAGCTTAAATGCGCAACAGTGGATAATTAGCCTTGTGTGAGTACTTAATGCTGAAATGCAGATTGATGTTTAATTTCTTATAAAGTAAAGGATTATATGATGGAAAACAAGGAAGTATTATGACCGCAACAACCGCAATAAAAAACCAAAATAAAATGTCATTAACTAAGCGTGTATTGGTCGGGATGGGCTTAGGTATTTTGGTTGGATTTGTTATCCGCAGCCTCTTCGCTGATGTTGCATTTGTTCAAGACTATATTGTAAACGGTGTCTTTTATGTTGGCGGCAAAGTTTTTATCGCTACGCTTAAAATGCTTGTGGTGCCATTGATTTTTGTCTCATTAGTGTGTGGAACAAGTAGCTTAAAAGATCTCTCCACATTAGGTCGTTTAGGTGGTAAAACCTTATCATTTTATATGTTGACGACAGCTATCGCGATCACGCTTGCTATTTTTATGGCTAATTTTTTTGAACCTGGCGTAGGCGTCGATTTAGCGCAAGCAACCAGTTTTTCCTCTAAAGATGCGCCCTCGTTGGGAGACGTTATTATTAACATGTTTCCAACCAATCCTATTAGCTCAATGGCTGAAGGCAATACCTTGCAAATAATCATATTTTCAATTTTGTTCGGTATTGCTATTAGCGTTTCAGGCCCTGAGGGTGAACGCATTGCAAGTTTATTTTATGACTTCAACAAAGTGATCATGAAGTTAGTCGTTATGTTAATGAATATCGCGCCATACGGGGTATTTTTCTTAATGGCAAAACTATTTAGTGACATTGGGTTAGAAGCCATATTCAATCTAATCAATTACTTCTTAGTATTAAGTGCTACCTTGTTACTGCATGCTTTGGTGACTTATAGTCTCTTTTTTAAAGCACTCACTGGTTTAAATCCAATCACGTTTTTCAAAAAGATGGAAACAGCGATCACTTTTGCTTTTTCAACAGCATCATCAAATGCAACTATCCCTGTGACCTTAGAGACAGTAACCAAGCGCTTAGGTGTCAATAATAAAGTTGCCTCATTCACCGTTCCACTGGGTGCCACCATTAATATGGATGGGACTGCTATCATGCAAGGTGTTGCCACCGTGTTCATTGCACAGGCTTTTAATATTCACTTAAGTCTTTCCGATTATGGGGCTGTTATTCTAACGGCGACGTTAGCGTCAGTAGGCACGGCAGGCGTGCCGGGTGTTGGCTTAATTATGCTCGCCATGGTACTTAATCAAGTGGGTCTGCCGGTTGAAGGTATCGCGATGATTCTTGGGGTTGATAGATTATTGGATATGATCCGTACCGCCGTTAACATAACCGGTGATAGTGTGATCACCTGTATTGTAGCGAAGTCGGAAGGTGAAATGGACATTGATGTATTTAACGACCCTAGTGCAGGTGCGAGTGAAGAATCGGTACAATTAGGGACAACGAAAAAATAATAGCGCTGGTGGCTTGTTACATTGGTTTAAAAACCCAGTTTGAACTGGGTTTTTATGTTCTTAACTTTTAATACAACCGTGTATTGTAATTCGCTAATACAGGCTAGAAAACGGCTCAGCTAAATGCATCGATAATACTACATTGCGACTGTTCATCGCCGGGACATTGTTGAGTGATTTTAGTCAACTGATTCACAATTGCCTGTTGCTGTTGAATGCGTGACTCAATCTCTTTAATTTTTTCTAGCGCTATTTTTTTTACATCTGCGCTATTTCTATTCTCATCTTCACCAAGTAATAGTAAGGCTTTACATTCTTTTAGGTTAAAACCTGCTAATTTCGTTTTATGAATAAAATGCAACTGTTTTAATATTTGCGGTGTATAAAAACGGTAATCGTTTTCGCCTCTTGGTGGAGTACTAATCAATCCAATAGATTCGTAATGGCGAATTGATTTAATGGACAATCCTGTCTCTTTTGCTGCTTGGCTTATTGAATACATAACGACTCCTGCCTCTATCATGTGTGTTTAAATCGTACGTTAAATTATTATATTTAATGTACATTTTCTCGCATATGCTATTTGCTGATTTTGCACATTGATGCCAAATCAGCATGTGCAAAGTGACCTAAGTATGAGTTACTTAGTGCCACTTTTGTTTATAGCTATCAACAATAGTTAATTATCAGTACTGATTTTATTAATGCTTATTTGTCAGTACTAATGTTAATGCGTTTTAAGCGTAATGAATTACTCAATACCGTTAAGCTTGACGCAGTCATTGCGATTGCCGCTACAGTTGGGTTCAAGTAACCAAAGGCCGCTGCTGGAATTGCTAAACTATTAAAAATAAATGCCCAAAATAAATTTTGACGAATGGTCGACCAAGTACTGCGTGAAATCTTAATCGCCACTGCTATTAAACGCGGGTCATCTCGCATTAATGTCATTGAGGCTGTTTGTTTTGCAACATCACTACCTCCGCCCATTGCGATGCTCACATCGGCTTTCGCTAATGCAGGTGCATCATTAACACCATCGCCTACCATCGCCACTAGCGATTGTTTTTGTAGTGTTTCTAGCTGTTGTAATTTTTGTTCAGGTGTTTGTTCTGCAAAATAGCTTTTAATACCTAATTGCTGACTCATCGATTTTACAACACTGTCTTTGTCGCCACTTATTAGCGTGGTAGATAGTCCCAATTGATGTAAGTCAGAGATGGCTTGTTGGCTCTCAGGACGAACTTGATCGGCAATACTAAAATAACCAATCAGATTTTGTTGATAGCAAACATAAATTACATTATCAGTTGTTTCCGGTTTAACGCCTCGAATGGCAAGCTGTTGGTTTAAATCAATATTAAAATGCGACAGTAGCTTTGCATTACCAGCAATGATTTCTTGGTCATTAACACGCCCGTGGATACCTTCACCGTGAATACTTTGTATATCATTGACTGTGGTTGCTTGAATATCAAGTGTCTCGCAATGTTCAACAACCGCTTTTGCAATTGGGTGTTTACTTGCTTGCTGTAAGCCTAATAAAAGCGGTAGGAAGTCTTTATCAAATGCAGTTATATTATTTAAACTAACTTGTC
The DNA here is from genome assembly GCF_000482725.1 of Psychromonas arctica DSM 14288. Taxonomy (GTDB): domain Bacteria; phylum Pseudomonadota; class Gammaproteobacteria; order Enterobacterales; family Psychromonadaceae; genus Psychromonas; species Psychromonas arctica. Next base: position 247,398 of record NZ_AXWP01000001.1, on the reverse strand, counting down.
CCTTGGTTAACGTACCGGTTTTATCAAAGGCAATATGCGTTAATTTATGTGCAAGTTGTAATGTATTGATATCTTTTATTAAAATACCTTTTTGCGCTGCGAGCCCAGTGCCAACCACCATGGCCGTAGGGGTTGCTAAACCTAATGCACAAGGACAAGCAATCACTAGTACCGCTACACTGTGGATCAAGGCTTGTTCAAAGTCTCCACTATGTAACCACCATGCACTAAACGTCACTGCTGCAATGGCTAATACAATCGGAACAAAAATAGCGCTGATTCTATCCACTAACTCTAATATTGGTGCTTTACTCATTTGAGCGGATTCAACTAATTGAATAATTTGATGCAATTTGGTTTGTTCTTTGACCGCAGTGCTCTTCATTAACAACACACCATCGCCATTAATCGTGCCGGCAAACACTGTATCTTCTACTTGTTTAAGCACTGGCTTACTTTCGCCGGTTAATAATGCTTCATCAATGTAGCTGCTGCCTTCTAAAATAACGCCGTCAACGGGGACTTTATCACCGGCTGCAATTTGTATTAGGTCGCTCACTTGTACTTGATCAATCAATACTCGTTTGAATACTTTACCTTTTTTGACCAAGGCATCAACGGCTTGTAATTTATTTAGAGCACTCACCGCTTTAGAGCTTGCTTGTTTAGCTTGAAATTCCAAATATTTACCTAAACGAATTAATACGATCACTAAACTACTGCTTTCAAAATAAAGATGCCCCGTATTGCCTTTTAGCATCATATATAGACTGAAAAAGTAGGCTGCAGAGGTGCCTAACACCACTAACACATCCATATTCGCTGATCGACCTTTCAGGCTTTTCCAAGCACCTTTATAGAAACGAGCACCAATAATAAATTGTAGAGGAGTCGCTAAAGCAAGCTCAAACCAAGGCGTTAATAACGGCGAATCACTAAATAGCATACTGACCATTGCTAACCAGAATGGCAGACTTAACAGTAGGGCAATAGCGAGGCCTAGTTTTTCTTGTTGTTGTTTTTTACGTTCTTTGCTTTGTTTTTCAATTAATTGTTGTTGTGATGTGATCGCTTTCTTTGCCGTTAATGGATAAGGACTTAAGGCGATTAACGCTTTGATAAAAGAGTCGTTAACAAAACTTTCTAATGTTTCTACATACACAATTTGCGTCGCAAAATTTGCTTTTACATCCACCACTAGTGGGTGTTTTTTTAATGCTGTTATCGTTGATTCTACACAGCTTGAACAAGACCACTCCGCTTCAAACACTACTTGTTGGTGATCGGTCTGATAGCCTTTTTGCTCTAAAATAGTGATGATTTGAGGCGCAATAGGGCTTTTTAATTGCGCTTCATCGACGCTTAAGCTTGCTTTTTCTAAAGTGATATTTACATTGGCTTCGATGCCATCAAGTGTATTAAATGCTGCACTTAGTTTACTGGCACAACTAGCACAATTCATTCCATAGACAGGGAACGTTATTTGTTGTGTTGTTGTCATATCAGTTACCTTATTAGTTAAAAATAGTAAGTTAAGTGATGATTATTTGGGACAATTAAAATGCCTGATCTCACTCAATAGTTAAAGCTTAACCTTTACCCTAAGGTCAATGTCAAACGTAAGTTTAATTTTTAACTTGTATTTTTTCAGTAGAGCCATTAAATTAACTGTCTATAAACACAGTTAATGCGTTGTAGTAAATTATTTTAGTGCTATTAACTATTATCATTCAACTAGTTATCAGTGTTTGTTAATTTTTGATTGTTAATCTTTTATCCATTTATCTTCCACGCAATGCTACTAGAGGTCGTTTAACCATGTATTCAGAAACGACCGAGTCAGATCCAGATGTTAAAACGCCGAGTGTTACTCCAATAGCACGTAAAATAATTCATATTGATATGGATTGTTTTTATGCTGCAGTCGAAATGCGTGACAATCCTAGCTATCAGAATATACCACTTGCGATAGGGGGCCGCAGTCAACGTAGAGGTGTTTTGTCGACGTGTAATTACTTAGCACGTCAATATGGTGTGCATTCTGCTATGCCTGTATTTCAAGCAAAGCAATTGTGTCCAGATCTGCTTATCGTGCCGGGAAGAATGTCGGTTTATGTGGAAGTCTCTAAAAAGTTACGTGAAATTTTCTTTCGCTACACCTCTTTAGTTGAACCTTTATCACTGGACGAAGCTTTTTTAGATGTTACCGACTGTACTTTGTTCCAAGGTTCGGCCACTTATATTGCCCAAGATATAAGAAAATCGATTCAACAAGAATTGAATCTAACAGCATCTGCGGGTGTTTCATACTGTAAATTTTTAGCGAAAATAGCCTCTGATGAAAATAAACCTAATGGACAATGTGTGATCAGTCCAGAGCAAGCCAGTGACTTTATTTTAACCTTGCCACTTAAAAAAATACCCGGTGTAGGTAAAGTAGGGCAGCAACACTTAGCTGACAAAGGCTTGTTTACCTGTGGTGATATTAGGAAATACCCAGAACAAGAGTTGTTATCGACTTTTGGTAAACTAGGGCAAGCATTATTAGCTTACAGTAAGGGCATTGACCAACGAGAAGTACAACCGAATAGAGAGCGAAAATCCATTGCTGTTGAGCATACATTTGAACATAACTTGCTCAGTGAAGAGCAGTGCCTAAAGCAGCTCAGTGATTTTTACTTACAATTACAATCTCGGTTGGAAAAACATTTAGAGAATAAAGTGATCACTAAATTGGGGATAAAGCTAAAGTTTAGTGACTTCACAATCAAAAGTAGTGAGCGAAAATATACGCAACTTAACATTTCAATTTTTGAACAATTGTTACATCAATTGATTGCTGCCAATCCGGACAAACCCATTCGCTTATTAGGCCTCAGTGTTGGCTTAAGCAATAAACTCCCTGAGCAACCAGTACAGTTGAGTTTGATTGATGAGTAACCTTACCGTTTAACGTTATCCCATGACTGTGATTTAATGATGTTGAATCTCTATAGCTAACGTTAATGAAGGAAGGTAAAGCTTAAAAGGGAATTGCTGAAACTAAATTGGTTAATCTCAGCAATATTAGAACTGTAATCTTGCGTGAGTTTTGTGCATGAGACAGTCAATCGACTGCTATTACATTGAAATAATGCGCATGGCTTCGTAAATAAATTGATTCAATTACAACTGAATCATCAACTTATATCGAGACTGCAGACACATGGGGCATAAAGTGGATAGTCGTTATGAGAACCAAACTACAGCAAAATACATTCATACTTGTGGAGTTCGGGAGCGTTTATTGAAAGAGTGAGCCTCTCTACGTGTAATAATACTCTATTTAGACGGGGTAGGTACTTACTTGAAGCAAGGGGGGACCAAGCATTTGTGAGCGATCATTTTCTGAATGGATGCGTGCATGTTAGTTGCGTCCAAAATTTAGATTAAGGCTGATTTTATAGCTTTAATCGTTGGGCTCAGATAAATTGACAATACCATCAGTTAGTATGAATAGAAGTTAGTATGAATAGAAGTTAAGCTTAAGTTTCTCTATCAAGTATAAATACAGGTAAAGACAGGTGCCAATATATTGCACTTAGTCGCAATGTTAGCGTGCCACATATAGCAAGCAGCATTGATAAAATTGGCGTTAATCCAATGAAATGGCCTATTACAAATAAGGTTGCGCCTAAAATAGATGCTGTCGCGTATATCTCTTTTTGTAAAACAAAGGGGATTTGACCACTTAAAAGATCTCGTACCATACCACCTGCTACACCTGTGATACAGCCCATACCAATTGCCACGGGGCCAGTAAATCCAAAAGACAATGCTTTTTGTGCTCCGATAATGGTAAATATGGCCAAGCCAAAGGCATCTAGCAGAGGTAATAAAAACACTGGAAAACGATGAATATGATGCAGCCAAATAACACTTAAAACGGTAGTGCATAAAATTACGTATAAATAGGTGTTATCAAGAATCCAAAATACGGGTGTTGCGCTCATCATCATATCTCGAATGGTTCCTCCACCAATACCAGTAACAGTAGCTAAAACTATGATGCCAAAGGGATCCATACGTAAACGGGCTGCAACAAGTACCCCTGATATCGCACAAGCAATTACACCTAACATATCTGCAAAATAAATAAAATTGTGTAACATATAGTCTGTCCGTAGGTTAAAAATATTGCAACTATTGAAGTCGTCGCCATTTAAGCCTTTTATGACGAGCACCAACTTCAGTTGCAGCAATTAATTGTTGATCTAATTCTACCATATCATTATTTGCATAACGGTAAACGTTTCGCTTTACATAAACGAACACCATCAATGGTTGATGCGTGATTAAGTGAATCGGAGATAATCGCATCGTTTGCATCTAAAATAGTTTTAAATAACCCCGTATTTGCATCAAAGCAAGAGGTATACAAGATAGTATCTTCCATCCCTAAAAATGCTGATAACTTAGCTTCTAATTGCTTATGCTTATCTTGCGTATCACAAATAAAGCGTACGGATGCCATACCAAAACCTTGCTCATATAGCCACTTCTTAGCTGTTTCGATTAAAGAGGGATGATTTGCTAAACCTAAGTAGTTATTAGCGTAGAAGTTTAAAAACTCTTCATCTGTAGAGATAGAAACAGCGGCATTTTGAGCTGAAGTAATAACGCGCTCACGTTTATATAGGCCTTCTAATTTTAGGTCTTTTATCTGATTATTGATTTGATTATAAAAGGTAGAGGTCATGAGCATATTCCTTTTAAACATTTAATAAAAACAGATTGTTATGAAATAAACCCGAACAAGCTATAGAATCATTTACACCGTAAATACATTCTAATTGATTCGATATAAGAGTATTATCCCTATAGATGGAAAAGCATTAGTGAAAAAAAGGCACAAATGGAATGATAATATCTCAAAAACTGATCGCCTTATTACCCGACCTTGCTAGTTTTACTCTTGTTGTTCAGGAGAGAAGCTTTACTGCTGCGGCTAAAAAACTAAATGTCACACCTTCAGCGCTGAGTAAAACAGTTACCCGGCTAGAAAAAGCCTTATCTGTTAAACTCTTTGAACGAACGACCAGAAAACTGATCATTACCGAAGCAGGAAAGAAGATTTATGATCAATGCATTTCTATGGTTAATGCTGCACAGCAAGCGGTTGAAATATCAAGTGTCATCCATCATAAGCCTGCTGGCTCAATAACCGTTGCCGCGCCTGAGGCATTTTTAAATGTGGTGTTACAGCCTTTTGTCATACCATTTTTAAAGCAGTATCCGCAGATTCAGCTCAAGTTACGTGCTATTGATGGGGCAATCGATATTTTTACAACGGGGATCGATATTGCCTTTCTTCTTACCGATAAACCTGATGAAAATTTGGTTCTAAAAGAGATTGGTAAAACCAACTTAGTGCTATGTGCAAGCCCTGATTACCTAAAAGAGAAAGGGGTTCCATCCCACCCTGAACAATTAACAGAGCACGATTGTCTATATTTAGCTGAAAATGAAACCGACCACATCTGGGATTTTATTAAAGGCGATGAATCCCATACAGTGTCAGTTTCAGGACGCTACGCAGTCAACCACTCTCAGATGCGCTTAAACGGAGTTATTAATGGCTTAGGTATCGGTATTTTCCCTGATTTTGTGGTGCAGGAAGCAATAAGCAAAGGAAATGTTACTGAGGTTCTCTGCGACTGGACGATTAAGAGTAATTATCAGGGGATCATTGCACTTCAGTATGCCCAAACTAAATATATGCCAACTAGGCTCAGAGTTTTTATCGACTACGCTATGCAGCATTTGGCAATAAATTAGGGTTTATACTGCTAGGGTAGTGAAATCAATTAATCACACTATGATTGTCTACTCTCAGGTTGATTTGAGCGCTCCCCTTGGGGGAACTGTGGATCTCATCTTCAATAGTTGGATTTTGAATTCAAGTATAGCTTCGGTAAATTTGAAGGATAGTCATAGGCGACTTTATAGTGCAATGAAGCTAGGCCTCAAATAATATTATGATTTTTCTTCTTCGTCGTATTACGTTCTATAAATTTTATTGGAATCATGAGTTTTACTAAGCTAGCGCTCTGTTCTGCAATTTGTTCTACAATGATTTTTACCGACTCACCGGATAAGCGGCTAAAGTCTTGCTGAAAACTAGTGAGTTGATAATTGAGCCATTCTGTGTGAGGTATATCATCAAAACCAATCACTTGTAACTCTTCAGGAATACGCAGTTTAAACTCTAATCGAGCGACATCCATCAGCAATATTAGAACTGTAATCTTGCGTGGGTTTTGTGCATGACAGGCAATCGACTGCTATTACATTGAAATATTACGCACGCCTTCATAGATAAATTGAATCGCCAACGCGGCAAGAATCACGCCTAAGAAACGACGCAATATTTCATCACCCGTTTTGCCAATGAACTTTTTCAAGTACTTTGACATCATCATACCCACCAGAGTGATCAATAAAACACTAATGATAGCGGCACTCACCGTCACGACTGAGTTACCTTGAGTATTTTGCGAGAATAATAAAATGGCTAAGGTAAGTGTGCCAGGGCCTGCTAATAATGGAATAGACATTGGGAAAACTGAAATATCCGCATCTTTATCGGTTTTAGCAAATTTTAGTTCCTGGGTGATCATGATAAAGGCGGTATAAAAAAGTAATAAACCGCCAGAGATACGCAGGGAATTAATATTAATACCCAAGTGATAAAATAGGGCTTCACCGTAATTGCCAAATAAAATCAATGTAACACCACTGATTGCGACTGACTTGATGGCCATTAAATTACGGAATTTTTGATCACTACCCGAGGTTAGCGAATTAAAAATAAGCGCCGACCCAATCGGATCGATAATAACCAATAAACCAGTCATCGCGTGCAGGTATAGTGCAATATCCATTTTATTTTCTTAGCCTAGTCAATTAAAAAATAAGGTGTGCAATGCCTGCAATGACCGGTAAAGTCACTAAGGTACGTAGAATAAAAATCATAAACAATTCAGCAATATTAATTGGAATTTTACTACCAATAAGCAGCGCACCAACTTCACTCATATAAATTAATTGTGTTACCGACATCGCTGCAATGATAAAGCGCGTCATATCAGATTCGATTGAAGCAGCCAAAATTGAAGGGATGAACATATCAGCAAAACCCACCACAATAGTAGTTGAAGCTTGTTCAGCTTCTGGTATTTGTAATAACTCAAGTAGTGGAATAAACGGCATGCCTAAATAGTTAAAGATAGGCGTATATTCAGCAATAATTAAAGCAACAGTACCAATGGCCATGATTACCGGGATCACACCAAAGACCATATCAATAACATTTTTTAAGCCATCTAGTAGTGTATGTTTAACCCCTTTTGAATGTTCTGCACGCTCTAATGCTTGATGCAATCCCCACGATAAAACATGATGACCTTCAGGCGTTTTTTCATCATTTTCGTGACGCGAAGAGCCATCAATATAAGTGTCTTTTTTAAAGCATAAAGGCGGTAATTTAGGCACCACGATAGCAGCAACTAAACCTGCAGCACATACAGAAAGATAAAAAGGTAAAAATAAGTATTCTAATTTAACTTGTGCAATCACCACCAATGAGAAGGTAATCGATACTGCAGAGAACGTTGTACCAATCACTGCCGCTTCACGTTGCGTATAAAAACGTGATTCATATTGTTTACTTGTTAATAGAATACCGACACTGCCGTCACCTAACCAAGATGCCATACAGTCAATAGCACTTCGACCTGGTAAATTAAATACAGGGCGCATAATTTTGGTTAATAAGGTGCCGAATAATTCTAACAAGCCAAAATTAAGCAATAAAGGTAGTAACAAACCAGCAAAAATAAATACACAAAGCAAAATGGGTAACAGGTCGTTCAGCACTAAAGCACCTGTATTACCAGAGTTGATCATTTCTGGGCCAACTTGCCAATAGGTTAGGGTAATAAAAATGGCACCTAATACACGTACTAACAACCAAGCTGGGCTAACATTTAATAATCCATTTAAAAATTGATTCTTTGCTAAAAAAGCAGGTTTAATTAATTTACATAATAAACTTAAAACTGCGGTAGTAAGCACCACTAAGGTTACGATCAATGCCGCAGAATCTCCTAGAAACGCTTGTAGCGCTTTGGAGACAATAGCGATAGGGATAGTTAACGCATTATCGTAATTAATAGGCGTCATAAATAATAACAAACCAATTAAAGAGGGAATAATAAACGTCAAAATCGTCGCGAACGTAAATGATTTTTTTTTTGTCACACTGTTTACCTTTGTTAAGTTTATTAGCATTAAAAGCTAAGGTTAATAGCGCATTTACGCGCAAGGCGGCAAGGGTACTTGCTTTATATTCTGTTGTAAATCGACATGTACTAAGATTTACTGAACCAGATCAGAAAATGTTAAATTAAAGCAAAAAAGGGGGCCAAGACTTCCTGTTAGTTAATTTAAGTAAGCAAATATAAGTTAGCTAATTTAAATCAATGAATGGGAAGTAAGGGGATCGCTAATTGCTTATTAGCTTTTGTAATTTGAACGGCAATGGGCAAAGTTGATGGTGTATTATCGCTTAATACCTATAAAACCATTTTTCCGCCGATAATTAAGGCGAATTATGATTAAAAATGTGATCTGATACGTTCTCTTATTGATGCCGAATAATTTATTTTCCTTAATCCCATCTATACTTTAGCCCACTATAATCAATGACCTGATAAGAAACTGCCCTGATGACCAAAGAATTAATGATTGAATCTGCAAAGAATTTAAAAAAAGCGTTACCACTGATGATGAAATACTCGGTACCGACTACACCGAGTAATTACGCGCTTTGGTATCATTATGCGGCAGAAAAAAATATTGCCTTAAAAGAGTCAATGGATAATCTATTAGCAAACAATGAAAATTGCCCTCCTATCCAAGCTGAATCACTATATCGTGAGCATATTCGTTCAGAAGAAGAAAACGCGACGTTACAGCTACGCACCTCTATTGAAAAAATGATGATCCAACTCGATAAGTCAATTATCGATACTCACTCTGATACCAACCAATTTCAAGAATCCTTTGAAAAGACCGTTGCCAATATCAGCAAAGTGGAAGAAGAAGGCTGGTCAATTGATGAAGTGATTGGATTATTAAAGAACCTAGAAAAAGATGCTAAACAAATGCGTAATGCAACGCGATTTTTTGGTAATAGTTTATCCGTAGCAAAAAGTGAAATAGATTCATTAAAAGAGCAACTAGTTCAAACTCGTCATGCCGCTATGTATGATTCTTTAACGGGATTATTCAACCGTAATGCCTTTGATACGGAGTTATCTGCTTATTTAAAAGCCGATACCAAAGGTTTATGCCTTATTCTTTGTGATATCGACCATTTTAAAAAATTCAATGATACTTGGGGACATTTATTAGGGGACCAAGTTTTAAAAGCGGTAGGTCGAAAAATAAATGATGGCATGCGCAATGGCAGTACGGCTTATCGATTTGGTGGTGAAGAGTTTGTGATGCTGTTGCCCAAAACAAATGTACGAATCGCACGACAATTTGCCGAAACCACACGTAAGCAGTTTGAAAAACTGACCTTAAAAGATAAACGTTCAGGACAAATGATCAATAATATCACCGCGTCATTTGGTGTTGTTGAGAGTAAATCGGGTGAGAGCATCACCGAATTAATTGCACGTGCGGATGACTATTTGTATAAAGCTAAACGATTAGGTCGCAATAGGGTGCTACCTATTTAACTTTCACTGCTTGCTGTTCTGTTAGCGAGCCTATTTAGCTCGCTAATCTTGTACCTATTTCTTTGCTTTTGTTGGTGGTTATCATCAAAGGCATAAAGAGTTTGAATTTCAGCTCATTTTCCCTCATACATATTCTTACAGCACTCTTCATTGTATTAGGGACGCGATACGATAATGCAAACTTTATAGAGGGTGTAAGAATTGATGTTGTGACATGAAGAGCGTAAAGATCGCAACGAGCTAAAAAGAGATCATCTTTGTTTGTTAATCGCCATTTTCACTAGATGGTGAGCATTGAAGTAAAAATATCCGTGCTTAAAAATACAACGTACTCCTTTTGGTACTGATTTTAGCAATATATTAAATGAATACTTATTCCAACCCATAATCTTTACCCATATTCCTAACCCATAATTCCAACCAATTACTTTAACCCACAATTATAAACATTCACTGTTAGTTGACTAATCTATATTCTGCCCATAAAGTAAGTTTTTCAAGGTGTTACTTTATTAACAATGAGCAAGCAATAAAGCATGTTTAATGTTGAAACACGGTTGATTTAAGAACATGGCAGCGTTAATCACTGCACTTATTTTAGTTTATTTATACTTTAGGGATCCCCATGGAATTATACGGTAGTTACACTTCACCTTTTGTCCGCCATTGTCGTATTGCATTTTTACAAACCGAGTTAGATTTTAAATTTATTGAAATTGATGCAACACAAAGTGCAGAATTATCCCCGACTAAGAAAGTGCCTTTATTGATAGATTGTGAATTACAGTTAACTGATTCAACGTCAATTTTAACGCATATTTATGAGGTAGCAGGAGAAGAGTTCTTAAACGACGTAGAGGAAGTTGAGCTATACCATATGGCAAATACCTTGCTTGATGCCTACGTAAACTTATTTATGCTCGCTAAGTTTGATGGTATTACACCAGAAAAAAGTATCTATTTAACGCGTCAACAACAGCGTATTGAATCTGGGTTAGTTGCGATTAATAACAAAAAGTTTAGCCAAGCATTACCGTTAACCCATGCAGAAGTTAGGCTGGCCGCTTTTGTTGATTGGGCCACTTATCGTGAACTTTTATCGTTGAACGATTACCCTCATTTACAACAACTATTAACCTTGGCTAATACTGATCCAATATTTGTTGAAACTGCACCGAAGGGATAATTTTGTTGGGTTTATCCAACGTTATTGATAGTCGTGAACTGCTGATACTCAATTACGTTATACGACCCTCAACAGGATGACGCCTAACAAAAAAGCCGCTTATTGCTAACAAAAAATGTTAACAAGTAAGCGGCTTTTTATTTACTTTAATAAGTTTAAACGTTATTCAACTTTAATAATCTTACAAGTATTGGTGAAACCTTGTTTAACATTATCGCCGTGCGTTAATAAAATAAGATCACCGATTTTAATTAATCCCGATGACTTAAGCGTTTCTAGCGCATTAGCAATGAACTCAATACTGTTTGTGGTAGTAGAGTCAAATTTAACCGGTGTTACACCACGGTATAAAGCACAGTAATTTAATGTTTGTTGATTGCTTGATAATGCATAAATTGGCAAACCTGAGCTTAAACGAGACATTAATAGTGGAGTAGAACCAGAAGCTGTTAAAGCAACAATCGCCTTCACGCCATTAGTATGGTTCGCTGCATACATAGTGGTCATCGCTAAAGCTTCACCTGGATCATCAAAAGTATAGTTAATACGGTGGTTTGAAACATTAATGCTTGGGTGTTTTTCAGCGCCAATACAAACTTCACTCATCGCCTTAACCGTTTCAACAGGATAATCTCCTGCTGCCGTTTCGCCCGATAACATGACTGCATCAGTGCCATCTAACACGGCATTGGCCACATCCATTACTTCTGCACGTGTCGGCATCGGAGCACTGACCATTGATTCCATCATTTGTGTTGCGGTGATCACCACTCGGTTCAAACGACGCGCCGTGCGGATCATATCTTTTTGTACGCCAACTAAACGAGCGTCACCAATTTCAACACCTAAATCGCCACGGGCAACCATCACAACGTCAGACGCTAAAATAATATCTTCTAAGGCTTCTTTTGTTTCAACGGCTTCAGCACGTTCTACTTTAGCGACAATTTTTGCAAAACAGCCAGCTTCCTGTGCTAATTTTCGTGCGTAATGTAGATCTGCTCCATTACGTGGAAATGAAACAGCAAGGTAATCACAACCAATTTCAGCAGCGGTAAAAATATCTTTTTTATCTTTATCTGTTAACGCCGCGGCAGATAAACCACCACCTTGTTTGTTAATACCTTTATTGTTAGATAAAGGTCCACCAATGGTAACAACCGTATGTACTTTATTACCTTCAACAGATTCAACTTTTAGTTGAACACGGCCATCATCTAATAACAATACATCGCCGGTATCAACTTCCTGCGGTAATGTTTTGTAATCAAGACCAACTTGTTGCTGGTTGCCTTGGCCTTTTTCAATATCACTATCGAACGTAAATTTATCACCAACAGCCAATACTATTTTGTTGTTCTCAAAAGTAGATACGCGAATTTTAGGGCCTTGTAAATCACCCATAATAGCCACTTCTTTACCTAATCTAGCCGCGATCTCTCTGACTTGTTGGGCTCGTTTTACGTGATCTGCCGCTTCTCCGTGAGAGAAATTCATTCTAACCATATTAGCGCCAGCTGCAATAATCTGCTCTAAATTATTACCGCGATCCGTGGCGGGGCCTAAAGTGGTTACGATTTTGGTACGTCTTGCCATGTTAACTCCTGTTAAAAATAAAAAAGATAAGAATAAAGCAGGTTAATGAACTTTCGATTACAACTTATATTATCATGGTTAATAGTGATTGTTAGGGAAGTTAACTTGCAAACGAATCACATCGAAACGAGTGATAGTTTACAAGATAAACAAGTGCCTAATCTTCTGTTTTTTCAAAGCGAGAATCTTTAATACCCGCTTTAACACGTTTTAAATTATCTCTAAATTTAGCGCCACGGCGTAAGGTAAACCCAGTGGTCAATACATCAATTAATACCAGCTGTGCAATGCGTGATGACATAGGCATATAAATGTCGGTATCCTCAGGCACACCAAGCGATAACACTAAATTACTTTGCTCAGCTAACGGCGAATCAGCAGCTGTTAATGCAATCACAAAGGCATCATTTTCACGTGCAAGTTGAGCAACTTCGACCAAGGGTTTAGTGCGCCCAGTATGAGAGATCAAAACAATCACATCGCCCTCAGTGCAGTTAATGCAGCTCATGCGTTGCATCACCACATCATCAAAACACGATACCGGAATATTAAAACGGAAAAACTTATTAAGGGCATCATGTGCAACTGATGAAGAAGCCCCTAAACCAAAGAAAGATATTTTATTCGCTTGTGTCAGCACATCCACAGCACGATTGATTAAATTAATATCTAATCCGTTCTTCGCTGCATTTAAACATGCCATTGTGGACTCAAATATTTTTGAAGTATAAGCTTCAGGTCCATCATCTTCATTCACATTACGGTTCACATATGGGGTACCATTCGCTAAACTTTGTGCTAAATGTAGTTTAAAATCAGGGAAACCCTTAGTGTCTAAGCGACGGCAAAAACGATTAACAGTCGGCTCACTGACTTCTGCAATTTTTGCTAGATTAGCAATGCTAGAATGAATTGCTGTTTGCGGAGACGCCAAAATAGCTTCTGCTACTTTGCGTTCAGATTTACTAAATGTATCGAGATTTTTTTTAATTAACTCTAAAGTATTCATTATATTGTTCACTCAGTAGTAATGAGGCGATTAGTGTCTAGTAAGAACATTTGTAACTAGAAATGAAATAAAACTACAAGAAAATCGTTTAAATTCTTAATGGATTATAAAGTAGCCTGATTTTCTTGTCATTTTATTACATAAAAACAATGTTTTAGATCAAATAAAAAAGGCTAAAATAAAAAAAACTGAGAGGCTGATCTGCCTCTTGATCAAAGAAACTTAAAAAGTGTAGGAGCAGAACCATGTTATCAGTTGTTGCAGATGTCGGTGGCACCAATATACGTTTAGCAGTGTTAGATATCGCCAATGGTGAAATGTCTAAAGTAAGAGAGTATCCATGTGCACAATTTATCACTTTAGAATCTGCATTAGTGCAATATTTTGCTACTTTATCAGATCCTGTTAGTCACCTTTGTGTTGGCATTGCCTGCCCAGTTGAAGATGATTTAGTCAGTATGACCAACTTGAGCTGGCAGTTCTCAAAAAGCGAGTTACAACAAAAGCTAGCGTTAAAAACACTCTATGTTATCAATGATTACACTGCTATTTCATTGGCTGTCCCATTTGTTGAAGACAAACAAAAAATTCAGATTGGTGGTGGCGTAGAAGTCACTAATGCCGTGAAAGCTATTTTTGGCCCTGGCACGGGATTAGGCGTATCCCATCTTATTAAACACGATCAAAAATGGGTAAGTTTAGATGGAGAGGGCGGTCATACCAGTTTTGCACCGAACACTTCTCAACAAGCAGACGTATTGCTGCTTTTACAAGGTCAGTTTGGTCATGTCTCTAATGAACGCTTATTATCAGGCCAAGGTTTAGTGAATATTTACCATGCATTATGTCGTCTTGCGGGTAAGCAACCTGAGTTTTTTGAACCTGCTGAAATTACTAAATCAGCATTAGCTGACGAATGTGAAATAGCGGTACAAACATTGACACTATTTTGCCAAGCAATGGGTGGCTTTGCTGGTAACCTTGCGCTTAATCTAGATTGTAAGGGCGGTGTTTATATTGCGGGCGGTATTGTTCCTCGCTTTATTGATTTCTTCCAAAATAGTGAATTCCGCACATTTTTTGAAGCAAAAGGGCGTTTTTCAAAGTATTTGAAAACAGTACCCACTTATTTAATCACTCATGAAAATCCTGGGTTATTAGGTGCCGCTGTTTATTTACGTCAAGAAATAGCATAAATATCTGAAAAAAGAGCGTTAATAGTTGATTTAAAGCACCGAGTTAACTATCATGCGCTCCGCTTACATAATACATACGCACTTCCAGTATGATTAATGAGCAGTTTTAAAATTTACGGAGAATTGGCCGAGTGGCTGAAGGCGCACGCCTGGAAAGTGTGTAAGGGGCAACCCTTCGAGAGTTCGAATCTCTTGTTCTCCGCCACATTAAGTACCGTCAAGGTACGGGAAAACCCGCAACGCTTATCAAAAAGCTTGCGGGTTTTTTTATGTCTGAAAAGTGCTTTGTTCGGCTAACTCAGAAAGAGACAAAGAGAATTGCTTCTTTCTATTGAGTCTCTATATTGTTATGAGGTACGTAGCAGCTTAGGCTTTTATATACTTATACCAATTACATGTTTTTTTTTGATATTGCCGTATTCCCACCGTAATTATTGCAAATCGTCGTGTTTCTGCATGATGTAAACTTTATCTTTTAATTGTAATTTCTTGTTTTACTGTTGAATTAACGTAATATAAATCTATTTTTAATCTATTTTTAATCTATTAATTGATGCCATATTTCCTCCTGAAATATGGCTTTTTGTAAGCTAATATGCTGTTATGTTCCAGTGTTACCTTAAATGAGCCTCAACTATAATGACTGCATCAGAGACCCAAAAAGAAGATGACTGTATAACCCTTGATCTTATCGACACACTATCTGGACAAATACTAGATAAAGCTTGTGATTGGTCAAATAAATTTATTTTTGAACCTTTAGGGGGAAAGTTATCAATAACAATGCCTTTAGCTACTTCTGTAAATGCGGGGGCAAAAGTTCTGTTATCAAAGCCATTAAATCCGGAAATCATCATTAACATGGGAATGATTCATGAAATATATAGGGACTGTTTAACATTTCCAGTGTATACGGAGAAAGTACACCAAACTACTGATACTTTTAGTAATGAAAGTTGGGATTCTTTTAAAGAAACGTCTTTCAAATTTGAATCTGGGATTCCATCCATTGTGCCTGAAGATCTTAGCCCTATCACTAAAGTGTATGCTGATACTTGGTTAAGAGTGGCAGAGGATAAGCTAGAAAAACAACTGAAAGATGTTAAACATGAAGTGTTAAGAAAAACAGTGCCTGCAAGATTTCATATGTTTGAAATGATGCTTCTGTGGGTGTTCTTTCATGAATTATCACATTTGATTCAGTGTCATTATAAATTAAAGGATAAATCCACTGACCGTATTGTCTTTTATGAGATAGAAACTGTTTCGGATGTTCAAGACTTAAAAGGCCAAGCGCGAGAAATTCTTGCGGATATAGAAGGTCTAGATTTAACTCTGCAGTATTTGAACAGAGAAAACTTAAATACGCCTAATTCATTCTATTTATTATTATGCTCTATAACGTGCATGTTTAATCGATTTTATACTGGGAAGTATGAAACTAATTTAAACGCAGTGAAAGGTAGCCACCCACATCCAGTGATAAGAAATGAATACCTACATTTATTTTTTTGTAAAAAAATGGGTATTGAAACTCCCTATGTATGGAAAACAGAGGTGCGGGAATCAATTTTACGGGGTTATGCATATTTAACTGTTAAATCTTCTTTGAGTGCGAGTTTATTTTGGTCTAATAGACATGAGGGGTTTAAGGGCGAGCAGTACCCTTCATATATGGCGGTACAAATGAAAATGAAGAGTAAAGAGGGCGTAGAATATAGGAAAAATATGGGGGATAGTATCCTTAGCCAAATTGATACGATTCTGGAGCATCATTTACAAAAAAACACCATATTAAAAACTATGAAAGATAATACTTTCTTTGAAAATGTATAAAAAGAACATAATCGGGTAGCCGGAGGTATCTAACCTCCAGCCCCCACACCACCCTGCATGCGGCTCCGCACAGGGCGGTTCATCTTATGATGAATAGTGAATATTAATCCACAGATCCTTTAATGATATCAAACCTTGTCTAGCTAAAAACTCATTACTGATCGCTATATTGATCCCTTTGGTTTTCGAACTACGGCAAGGTCCTTTGCTGGTGAGCCCACAGGAAACAGCTAAACGTTCACTGACTCCCAGTTTGATCAAGAAAAAAGATCAGGACATCCATATCTTTTTGACTGAATAGTGATATTTACCTATGGTTAAATAACCA
>NZ_AXWP01000001.1:207104-230449 GCF_000482725.1 Psychromonas arctica DSM 14288 | reverse complement strand
AAAGTAAATAGTGATTATATTAATATTTTCTTAGCAGAATTGAGGGCACAACATCCGCCGGATCTGAGTATTCATTTGGTACTCGATGGCGCAGCTTATCATCGGTCAAATATAGTAAAAAACAAAGCGAATGAGCTTAATATTCAACTTCATTATTTACCACCTTACAGCCCCAATTTGAATCCAATAGAGCGACTGTGGAAAGTAATGAATGAACATGTGAGAAATAATAAATATTTTTCTAGTGCCCAAGAATTTCGAGAACAGATTGATCAGTTTTTTGAAAGTAAACTTCCTGAGATAGGAGACTCATTATCGAGTCGAATTAATGACAACTTTCAAAAGCTAACGCCTGCATCTTGAAGTGGGATGGGTATATAATACATAAAGCGGATCATTTGCATTCACGGGCACGCAATCATGTGCCGTGGATTTTTCTAATTGTAACGACCAATCTAAATCACGATCTTCTACTCCTAGGCTGCTGTTAAGTTCAGCTGGGCATTGCTCTCGCTGCAATACAATCACTTTTTCAGGTTTCCAGCGGCTGTCCATGATCGCTTTATTGACCATTGGCATATAAGGAATGATTTTTTGTACTTCGATTCCACAGGACGCGGTCATAATCACTTTTGGCTCTGCATCTTCGAGCCTAATCGCGAGTTCATTGGCAGCAAAACCACCAAAGACCACTGAATGTATAGCGCCTAAACGTGCGCAGGCTAACATGGCCATCACGGCTTCTGGTATCATCGGCATATAAATGATCACACGATCACCTTTACTAATCCCCATGTCAGCAAGCATACCTGCTGTGCGTGCAACTTGATCGGTCAACGCTTGGTAAGTGTAATGTTGTTTTTGTCCTGTAACAGGGGAGTCATAGATAAGCGCTATTTGCTCGGCTCGGCCATTGATAACGTGATAATCTAAGGCGAGAAAACAGGTATTTAATTGACCATCTGCATACCAACGGTCTATGCCGTTTTCATCTTTTTGTAAGATGCTTTTTGGGAATTTATACCACTCAATCGCTTTTGCTTGCTCTTCCCAAAATTTCTCTGGGTTGTTTTTAGCTTGCTCAAATTCTTTTTGATATGCAGACATAATTATCTTCCTTTTAATTAATCATGATAAAGAGGCGTTGTGATTGCGCTATTATTAATAACTTCTCATCGCTATAAATTAACCTCGCAATAGCCATTAACACCTGATAATGATGATAACGACCTCTCTTATCTGGCCTAATTTTCTGTTGATACGTTTCCATTGCATGCTAGCCATTATTGTTAATGGCTGTCTGCCGATTGATGCTAAAGCGCCTTTTATATCGTTGATGCAGGCACTCTTACCCAACCTTCCATTAATATACGTGCGCTTCGGCTCATGGTTGCTTTTTCAACAATCCATTGCCCTTGTTGCTGAATCGCTTTTGCACCGACTTTTAAGGTGCCGGATGGATGTCCAAAAGTGATTGATTGATGTTCACCTCCGCCAGCTGCTATATTGACTAGCGTGCCTGGAATCGCTGCAGCAGTGCCAATAGCTACCGCAGCGGTGCCCATCATTGCATGGTGTAACTTACCCATTGATAACGCACGAACATTAAGGTCTATCTGCGCTTTATTGATGCTTTTACCACTTGAGGCCGTGTAGTCTTGAGCTGGGCTGACAAAGGCTATTTTAGGTGTATGTTGACGTGAGGCTGCTTGTGCTAGGTCATCAATGAGTCCCATTTTTAAAGCTGCATAGGCACGGATTGTTTCAAACTTTTGTAATGCAGCTAGATCTGAGTTAATCGCTTCTTGTCCTTCTGTACCAAGGTAGCCTAACGCTTGCGCATCTAAAAATACGGTCGCAATGCCGGCGTTAATCATGGTCGCCTTAAAAGTACCAATGTCAGGGACATGTAATTGGTCAACAACATTTGACGTTGGAAACATTGCATTGCTGGCGTCCGAAGGGGCGACAAACTCTACTTTAATTTCTGCAGCAGGGAAGGTCACACCATCTAATTCAAAATCACCAATCTCTTGTACTTGTCCATTACAGATAGGGATATGAGCAATAATGGTTTTACTAATATTCACTTGCCAAATACGCACCACTGCAAATCCATTATAGGGAATACGTGATGCGTCAATAAGACCGGCTGCAATGGCAAAAGCACCGACAGCAGCGGATAAATTGCCACAATTGCCACTCCAATCAATAAAGGCTTTATCAATAGAAACTTGACCAAATAGATAATCTACATCGTGATCTTCTTTGTCGCTTTCAGAAAGGATCACTGTTTTACTGGTACTTGAAGTTCCTCCGCCCAAGCCATCGGTTTGTTTACCGTAAGGATCAGGGCTACCGATAATACGTAACAACAGGTTATCGCGACTTTCACCTGCTTGTTGCGCTGCTTTAGGGAGGTCATGAATATTAAAAAATAGCCCCTTACTAGTACCACCACGCATATAAGTAGCGGGTATTTTTAGCTGTGGTTGAAACGCAGTCGCGTTAGTTGATGGCGAGTTACTCATGTTCCGCTCCTTGTGATGATTGAAGGAAATCCTCTGCAAAACGTTGTAAAATACCTCCTGCATCATAAATCGACACTTCTTCAGCGGTATCAAGACGGCATTTTACTGGGACATTAACAACGTCTCCATTCACTCGATTGATCACTAAAGTCAGTTCAGCACCGGGACTACGATCGCCAATCACATCAAAGGTCTCTGTGCCATCTATCGCATAACTGTGGCGGTTTTCATTATTAATAAACTCTACCGGTAACACTCCCATACCTACCAAGTTGGTGCGATGAATACGTTCAAAGCCTTCTGCTACAATGACTTCAACTCCGGCTAGGCGGACCCCTTTGGCTGCCCAATCACGTGAAGAACCTTGTCCATAATCTGCGCCAGCAACAATGATCAAAGGTTGTTTACGTTGCATGTAGGTTTCAATGGCTTCCCACATTCGTTTAACTTCACCCTCTGGTTCCACGCGTGCTAATGACCCTTGTGTGACTTCACCATCTTTAGTGACCATTTCATTAAATAACTTAGGGTTAGCGAAGGTTGCACGTTGTGCCGTTAAGTGATCACCTCGGTGAGTGGCATAGGAGTTAAAATCAACCTCAGGTAGTCCCATTTTATCGAGGTAAGCGCCAGCTGCACTGTCTAACATAATGGCATTAGAAGGTGATAAGTGATCCGTGGTGATGTTATCGCCAAGCACTGCGAGTGGACGCATGCCTTTTAATGCACGAGCACCTGCTAAGGCACCTTCCCAATAAGGAGGTCGACGAATATAAGTACTTTGTGGTCGCCAGTCATAAAGTGGGTTAATAGCGGCAACGTCATTACCATAATCAACCTTGATATCAAACATCGGCTCATAAACGGCTCTAAACTGTTCAGGTTTAACGCTTTCTTTAATCACTTGATCAATTTCGGCATCGCTTGGCCAAATATCTTTTAAAGTGATGTTATTGCCTTGAGCATCAACGCCTAGCGCATCTTTCTCAATATCAAAACGTATTGTGCCTGCAATAGCATAAGCCACTACAAGAGGCGGCGATGCGATGAAAGCTTGTTTTGCATAGGGATGAATGCGGCCATCAAAGTTACGATTACCAGAAAGTACAGCGGTACTATAAAGATCTCGGTCAATAATTTCTTGTTGTATTTTCGGGTCTAATGCACCGCTCATACCGTTACAGGTAGTACAAGCAAACCCCACGATACCAAAACCAAGTTGTTCTAGTTCCGTTAATAAGTTAGCTTCTTCAAGGTATAATTGTACTGCTTTTGAGCCCGGTGCTAAGGATGTTTTAACCCAAGGTTTACGGGTTAATCCCAGCTTATTGGCATTTCTTGCTAATAACGCAGCGGCAATGACATTACGAGGGTTGGAGGTATTAGTACAACTGGTAATTGCTGCAATAATACAAGCGCCATCGGGCATTTTTCCACTTTCATTTTCTACTATTCCTGAAATGCCTTTGTTAGCAAGGTCGGCCGTTGCAACGCGGCGATGAGGATTAGAAGGGCCCGCGATATTGCGTCCCACGGCAGATAAATCAAAGCGTAATACACGCTCATATTCAACGTCTTTTAAGGCGTCAGCCCACAGGCCAGTTTGTTTTGCGTAGTTTTCAACTAATTGCACCTGTTTTTCATCTCGCCCTGTGAGGCGTAAATAATCGATAGTCTTTTGGTCAATATAAAACATGCCTGCAGAGGCACCAAATTCAGGCGTCATATTGGAGATAGTAGCGCGATCACCTAAGGTTAAATCTGCGGCACCTTCGCCAAAAAACTCTAAATAACAGGACACTACTTTTTGTTGGCGTAAGAATTCGGTGATGGCTAAAACGATATCTGTCGCGGTAATACCTTCTTGGCGTTTACCAAATAAATTAACACCGACAATATTAGGTAAACGCATATAAGAAGGGCGGCCTAGCATAACACTTTCTGCTTCTAAACCTCCGACACCCACGGCAATCACACCCAGTGCATCAACATGTGGTGTGTGGCTGTCAGTACCAACTAAAGTGTCAGGAAAAGCGACACCATCTCGGCTTTGAATCACAGGAGACATTTTTTCTAAGTTAATTTGATGCATGATGCCGTTACCCGGTTGGATCACATCAATATTTTCGAAGGCTTTTTTGGTCCAGTTAATAAAATGAAAACGGTCTTCATTTCGTCTGTCTTCAATTGCTCGGTTTTTATTAAAGGCATCTTTTTCAAAACCTGCGTGTTCTACTGCTAATGAATGATCCACAATCAGTTGAGTGGGCACCACGGGATTAACTTTCGCAGGGTCACCGCCTTTTGCTGCAATAGCATCGCGTAAACCAGCGAGGTCCACGAGTGCGGTTTGCCCTAAAATATCATGACAGACAACACGTGCAGGGTACCAAGGAAAGTCTAAATCTTGCTTACGCTCTATTAATTGATTCAATGCATCATGTAAATCTTTAGGTTTACAACGACGTACTAAATTTTCTGCTAATACGCGCGATGTATAAGGCAATTTTTGATAAGCACCGGCTTTGATTTCATTTACGGCTTGCTCGGTATCAAAATAATCTAATGTGCTGCCAGCTAATGGTTTGCGGTATTGAGTGTTGTTCATAACCTTTATCCTTACTTCGCTGTTGCTTGGTCACGCGTTTCAATAGGTGTCACTGTGCGCGGTTCGCTACCTGTATAATCAGCACTTGGGCGAATAATACGGTTATTTGAGCGTTGCTCCATCACATGAGCGGCCCAGCCTGTTAAACGTGAACAAACAAAAATGGGGGTAAATAATTTAGTTGGAATGCCGAGGTAGTTGTAGGTGGAGGCATGGAAAAAATCGGCATTACAAAATAGCTTTTTGCTGTCCCACATAAACTCTTCACAGGCCACCGAAATGTCATATAAACTGCTGTCGTCATTTTCTTGAGCAAGTTTTTCTGACCATTTTTTAATAATTATGTTGCGTGGATCTGAGGTTCTGTATACGGCATGACCAAAGCCCATGATTTTCTCTTTGCGTGCGAGCATTTCTGCCATTTTCACTTTAGCGTCCTGTGGCGAATTGAACTTTTCAATCATATCCATGGCTGCTTCATTGGCGCCACCATGAAGTGGGCCACGTAAAGTACCGATCGCACCTGTGACACATGAATACAAATCAGAGAGTGTTGATGCACAGACACGCGCGGCAAAAGTTGACGCATTAAACTCATGCTCTGCATATAAAATAAGGGAAACGTCCATGACTCGCTGATGTTGCTCTGAGGCCGTTTTGCCATTCAATAATTTTAGAAAGTGACCACCGAGACTGTTTTGGTCTGTGACACAGTCTATTTCAACGCCCTCATGTGAGTATCTATACCAAAAACACATGATCGCAGGGAATGCGGCTAATAGACGGTTTGCCGCGTGTGTTTGTTGAGAAAAATCTTGTTCAGGCTCTAAGTTGCCTAAAAATGAACAACCTGTTCTCATCACATCCATTGGGTGTGCATCAGCAGGAATAAGCTTTAATACTGCTTTTAAAGCGGGTGGTAAATCACGTAACGCGAATAGCTCTTTTTTATAAGCATCGAGTTGTTGTTGGGTAGGCAATTCGCCATTAAATAACAGGTAAGCAACTTCTTCAAATGTTGCATTTTCAGCAAGATCTGCAACATCATAACCGCAATAAGTTAAACCGCTTCCAGACTGTCCGACTGTACATAACTTTGTCTCACCAGCGCTTTGTCCACGTAATCCTGCACCGCCAATATTTTTATCACTCATCTTATCTTCCTTAATCGTTGTTGGTCATTTACTTATTGCGTCACTAAAAACTCACTTGTTACTGATTAACTATTACTTATTAACTGTTAATTATTAACTAATACTTGTTACTTCTTTTCACTTGAAAAGAGGGCATCTAACTTCTGCTCATAGTCGTGATAACCTAAGTAATCATAAAGCTCCATACGTGTTTGCATGGTATCGATAACGGCTTTTTGGTCACCGTCAGCGAGCAGCGTTTTATAAACTAGTTCAGCGGCTTTATTCATTGCTCTAAAAGCTGAAAGTGGATACAGCACCATTGCACAACCCCATTCACCAAGCTGTTTTTTGTTCCATAATTCGGTTTCACCAAATTCAGTGATATTCGCTAGAATAGGTACGTCTAATGCTTCAGAAAATGCACGATAATGTGCTTCTGTTTTTATTGCTTCTGCAAAAATTCCATCTGCACCCGCTGCAGCATAAGCTTGTGCACGTGCGATCGCAGCTTCTAACCCTTCTTGAGCAAAAGCATCGGTACGTGCCATAATAAAAAAGTCTTTATCAGTGCGAGCATCAACTGCTGACTTAATGCGGTCAACCATCTCCTGCGTTGAAACAATTTCTTTATTTGGGCGATGACCACAGCGCTTTTGTGCCACTTGATCTTCAAGGTGAACAGCTGCTGCTCCTGCTTTTTCCATATCACGAATGGTTTTTGCAATATTAAATGCACCACCCCAACCTGTATCAATATCTACTAATAACGGTAAGTTAGAGGCAGATGTAATACGTTGAGCGTCTGCAATTACATCGTTTAAAGAGGTCATGCCTAAATCAGGTAAACCATACGATGCATTAGCGACACCACCACCAGAAAGGTAAATAGCTTGATGACCCAATTGCTCTGCCATCATTGCGCAATAAGGATTAATAGTGCCCACTATTTGCAGTGGTTTATTATTATTAATGGCTTGTCTAAATTTTTTACCTGGACTCATGGTGTTACTCCTCTAACAATTCGTTTTCAATTAATAGTCGGCTGTTCTTGATATGTCTGCGCATCAACATTTCTGCTAATTCCGGATCGCGTGCTTTAATCGCGTTCAAAATAGCAAAATGTTCATATAAGGCTTTTTCTGGGCGAGCGTGTGAACGAGGGGATTGGTAACGATACATTCGCACTAAGTGATAAAGCTGGTCGCATAACAATGCAATCAATTGGTGGTTTTTACTGGCTTGAATGATCAGATAATGAAAGTCAAAATCACCCTGTTGATAAAAATACGACGCGCCATCAACTTCTTCTATATGTGATTGGTGGCGGTTTAATAATGCTTCTAATACTTCTATTTCTGAATCGGTAATATATTTACAGGCTAAATTCGCCGCCATCCCTTCTAATGCTTCACGTACTGCATAAATTTCTACTAATTTCTCTAAACTTAGAGTGACAACACGTGCTCCTACATGGGGAACGCGCTCTACTAGGTTTAATGATTCAACGCGCATCATTGCTTCACGTAAAGGGCCTCGGCTCACGTCAAAGACACGTGCTAATTCAGGTTCAGATATTTTACTGCCCGGCGGGTACTCGCCATTAACGATCGCTTCTATCAAGCGAGCCGTTAAATTATCTGATTTTATTGGGTCTTTGTTTTCTATCATAACTCTTCTTATTGTTGACACTATTTACGATTTATGGACAAATAGTAACCTTTTAAATATGATTATCAACTAGATTGTCAACAATTGTGGGTTTTTAGTTGTTTTGATTTTAAAAGAATCTACTTGATCACAAAATGGGCTATTATCTTTTTTATATAAAACATTAATCATCTTAAATGAGAGTGAAAGATGCAGCATTAATTATCAATTTGATAAAGAGTAAGAAGGAACTACAACGTGGCGTAAACAGTTGCGGGAATGATATTCATCTGGTTGGAGGATAGAGTGGGTGTTAATTTTCATGCTGACTTTGCATCTTGAGGTATCACGGGTATATTAGCCGCTTATTATATAGGCGCCTAAAACATGTCAACTGCAAATACACTGAATCAATCACTACCTGTAACGTCTGCACTGCTAAAATCGCAACAACTGTTGGACTTATTAGAACAACTCATTCTCCTGTTAAAGCACCGGGGATACTGGCAAGATGAAGCGCCCAGTCAAGAAAAATTAGCCAGTGTTCAACCTTTTGCAATTGATACTTTAACCTTTCCACAATGGCTACAGTTTATTTTTTTAGTGCGTTTTAAACAGATGCTAAAGCAACCCTCAATGTTACCATCGATACTATGTATTGCGCCGATGGCGGCACAGGTTTTACCTAATGAAGTAGCCATTTTTAAATTATTATCGAAAATCGATTTATTAGTAAGTGAATAATATGACGCAACAAACAATACCAGCAGGCATTGAAGGCCTAGATAACGTTAATCAAGCAGAAAGTTTTGACCATCTAGACAACCTAGATGATATAGAAGGGATGTTAGCAACGGTTGCTGAGCAACAAGATATTAGTGTGCAAAGCAGTACACCTGAATTAGAAATTTTATACCAA
Organism: Psychromonas arctica DSM 14288; assembly: GCF_000482725.1. GTDB lineage: Bacteria > Pseudomonadota > Gammaproteobacteria > Enterobacterales > Psychromonadaceae > Psychromonas > Psychromonas arctica. Next base: position 221,608 of record NZ_AXWP01000001.1, on the reverse strand, counting down.
GATGATTATGTCGTTGCGATTAATAAACCCTCTGGTTTACTGGTCCATCGTAGTTGGTTAGATACTCACGCCACCGAGTTTGCAGTACAAAAGTTACGTGACCAAATTGGTCAGCACGTTTATCCAGTACATCGTTTAGACAGGCCGACCTCAGGTGTATTGTTATTTGTATTAGACAAAGACAGTGCAAGGCATTTAATGCAGCAGTTTATCGACCAAACCACTGAAAAAAACTATCTTGCCGTGGTTCGAGGTCATCTCGACCAAGGGATTTTAGATTATCCTCTAAAATATCAGTACGATAAAATAGCAGATAAAAAAGCCGATATGACCAAACCTCCTCAGGAGGCAGTTACTGAATACCGTTGTTTAGCTAAAACTGAAATCCCAATTGCTGTTGGGCCTTATCCAGCTTCTCGTTATTCATTGATGGAGCTAATACCTAAAACCGGACGTAAACATCAATTACGCCGACATATGAAGCATTTACGTCACCCTATTGTTGGTGATACCTCACATGGTGATGGTAAACACAATACTATGTTCAGAGAGAACTTTGCTATTCATCGTTTATTATTACATGCTGCATACTTAAGTTTTACTCACCCTAAAACAGAGCAAAAAATTGAGGTGCATGCGCCAATAACCGGTGACTTTCTACGCGTGTTGTCTGATATCAATTTACCTTATAATTTTAGAGAATAACTATGTTTACAACCTTGAATAAAGTATTACTCGGGCTAGTGTTGATTGTGGTAGTTGCTTACTTCTTGCAAAATCGCGCTAACACTCCGGAAGCCTGTGCCAACATTGATGGATTATGGGACGCACAGGAAGCTGTGTGTAAAACCCCAACACAACAGGTGATATTTCAATCTTTATCTAAACCTCATCCGGTTGCTATTGTTTACCCTGATAGTGAACGCTTAGTAAGCTTAGATAAGGTCGAACAAATAGAGGATTACGTTTATTTTCGTGGTCATTATGAAACTTTAGTAAAAGCCGCTAGCGACGCTAATGAGGCCGTTTATGATCGTGGGTCTGTTTACCTTAATATCAGCAAATTAACATTGTTAGATAAACACACCAAAGGCCTCACTTATTTTGCAGCGCCTTTTATTATCAATACTGCTGGGAATAACGTGTTTGTATATGTTGGACTTTTTTCTTATGATTTTACTAGCCAGCAAGCCAAACACCTCAGTTCTGAGTTATTGGGGAAGCGCATTCGAGAAGAAGAAATTATATTAAAAGAAAGTAGTGTGGTGAAAAGTAATGTATTTTTACAAGAAGGCTCAATCCAGGTTAACTTTAAAAGTCTAGGGCCAAATCAAACGGCAGCGGAATATCCAACACAGCAGAATGAAATAACATTGCAGCTAGTGGCGTTAGATCCCAAGGATGATAAAAATGCGACCTTTAGACGCATTGTTGAGCTCCATGAAAGCTGGGATCTTGACCATGACGGTGTTAATGATTGTGAACAACAGGGTAATTGCGATCATACTGTTGATTATTCTAAAGCTAAAGCCGAGCTCTAAAGTGAAGCCCAACTCTATAATTCAAACACAGCCTCAGTACACTAGAAATAGTTTAATATGTTAGCGATTATTGCCGATTTGTATTCGCCTCTATTAGCGCTATTTTGTGTGTATTATTTAAGAACAAAGATGAGTAAAAGTTTAGCGTTATCTTTAATCATTGCTTACTTGGCTGTTTATGGTTTCGCTTTCATAGAGTTTCATTTTGGATGGTGGTTAGCAATGGGGGCTAACTTTAGTTCCCATACCGCCGCGGTAATGGTGATAGCCTGTGCGCTATTAAGCTTTAGTTATAGTGTCGGGTTTTATGCATTGCTTAGTGTCCTCATTTATGGCTGGTTGATGACCGTTTTACACTACCATTCATGGTTTGATATTTTCTCGACGATGATCCTTTGTTTGCCTTGCTGGGGACTATTTATTGTTGCTAATCGAGCAAGTTCTCAACACGCTAACGTAAAAGTATAGGAAGTATATGCTGTATCAAATTTATTTTTATGTACCTGAAAACGCACTCGATTTAGTGAAAAAAGCGATGTTTGATGCAGGAGCGGGTGACGTTGGTGAATACCAACAATGTGCTTGGCAAACCTTAGGGCAAGGGCAATTTAAGCCATCTGAAAATGCGACTCCACATATTGGGCAACCAGAACAGTTAACCAAATTAAACGAATACAGAGTTGAAATGGTGTGTAAACAAAATCAACTTAAAGCAGCACTAAGCGCATTAATCAAGGCACATCCTTACCAAGAAGTTGCCTATGGTGCGCTGCCTATCATTACCTTAGATAACTTTAATGAATAACATCAATGAATAACATCAATACAGAGTCTAAGTGGATAACCTAAGTAGAGAAGTTAATAAATAGATAAGCTTAACAACGATAGCTTGCGTAATATCAATTAAGTCAACGGTGCTTAGTCAGCAGTATTTCTCCCCTTTAGATCTATAAGTTACTGCGCCGCCTGCAAGGTGTGCTCTTTTTTGTTATGTACAAAATGGCCTAAACGCCAGCATAACCAAAATACGACTGCGTATAATAACCCTGCACCGATCATCACCTGCGTCCATCCCCCATGTTGCCAACAGTAAATTAAATAGAAACCGCCCAAGCTGCCACAAACATAATAATGAACTAGGTATAATGCAGTGGCTGTTGCTTTAGATTTTTTTGCCTGTTGGCTAACCCAACCATAAGCTAAAGAGTGGGTGAAGAAAGCCCCAAAGCTTAATAAATTTAAACCAATGAAAATGACTACTAAGGAATCATTGCTAGCGACTAGCATGCCTAATAACCCCATTATTGCGCCAGCCAACATGCCTGTAATCGGGCTAAATCGCTGACACCATATTCCCACTAGGCGAGAGCTAACCGTTCCCGATAAGTAGCATAAGAAAATCATTGCCGCGATACTAACAGGCATTGCATAAGGCTCACTGACTAAGCGAAATCCTGTGACCGTATATAAATTAATAAAAATGGCAAAATTTACACCACCAATTAACATTGCAAAATAGATTTTTTTATTCTTTAAATGTTCAATAATAATATGGTGGTATTGAGATAAAGGACTGCTTTGTACTGTATTTTGCTGATTAGGTTGAGGTAATACCCAAGCAACCACCACCGCACCAATTAAACTTAACAGCGCCATACAAGCTACCGCCGTTTGCCAATCGAAATAGTCCGTGAGCATGCCGCCAAATAAACGCCCTGAAATACCACCCAGAGAATTGGCACTGATATACGCACCAATGCCATGACTAAAAGCTTTTGCTGAAAACTCCTCTGCCATATAAGCAACCGCGACGGCGGTAAACCCAGCCAGCGCCATGCCCATTAAAGCGCGACTAATGATCAGTAATAATAAACTGTCAGTCAATAATGAAGTTAAACCAATGGCAGGTAATAAAAACAAACTAATCAGCAGTACTTTGCGTCGGCCTATTCGTTCAGAGGCAAAAGCCCAAGGTAATAACATTAATGCTAGGGTCAAGGTACCTGCAGCTAATAACCAGTTAATGTGGGTAGCAGAGACAGCAAAATGATCCGCTAAAACGGGTAACATAGGTTGAAATAAATACAGATTACAAAATACTAAAAAGGAACCAAAAGCGAGTGCAGCACTGACTTTATAATAGGCTTTACTACGAAACTCAATCATCAACGTGATCACCAATAGGAAACAAGAGCAAAACAGTAGCAAGTTACTTGGAATAGTGAAAATATATAATAATTATCACTTCAATAGTTTTTGGTTATAGTATGGATACACGACTTCTCACCTACTTTGTAGCAGTAGCAAAGTATCAAAACATCACCCATGCCGCTAATGCACTGCATATCGCACAACCTGCATTAAGTGTTGCAATTAAAAAGTTAGAAGCACAACTAGAGCTGGATCTATTTCGTCGTAATGAACGAAAAATAACGCTTACTCATGAGGGTGAGATCTTGTTGGTTCATGCCAAACAGATCATTCAACAATTAGATGATGCAACGCTCGCCATGAAAGAGTTAAGAGGTTTGGAGAAAGGGGAAGTGAGATTAGGTGTACCAAGTATTATGGGCACTTATTATTTTCCCGATGTATTAATGGCATTTAAAAGCCGTTACCCTAAGTTAAAACTGGTGATGATTGAAGCTGGTGCGCAGTCGATACAAAAAATGTTACTCGATGGCGATATTGACCTAGGCATCATTCAAGCGCGTAACTTACCCGATGCATTAGATTCCGAACATCTGATCCGTTCACAAATGGTCGCTGTGGTGAATACTGAACATGAGTTTGCCGATAAAAAGTCACTTTCCTACGCAGAGTTCTTTTCTCAGGAATTGGTGATGTTTAAACAGGGGTATTTTCATCGTGAGAAATTAGATGATATTTGTCGCCAAGAAAAATTGTCTGCGAACTTTTCTTTTGAAACTAACTTACTAGCGGTGATCCTTAAGATTGTAAAACGTGATTTTGCTATCTCAGCATTACTTGAACTCGCCACAGAAAAAGAACCGGATATTATTTCTATTCCCTTTGAAGAGCCGATCTTCTTGGATATTTCAATTGCGTGGAGAAAGAAAGGCTACTTGTCTAAAGCTGATAGAGCATTTTTAGAGTTTGTGAAACAAAACCATTAACTAGATTAAGCGGCTATTGTCTCACTCATTTTTGGTTTATTTATAACAATCAGCCTCGATTAATTACTTGGCTGATAAAGGAATCGCCTGCTTTTTGCCACTTAATTGTTGCTGAATATAATCTTGTATTGAATCGTCTAAACAAGATTTACTTAAATATTGCTGACCACCTTGATGCAAGTTCAACATAAAACCAGTGTCAGTTTCATAAAAGCTATCGATAGATTGCCATGCTAATTGGTTATTGATGTAAACGCTTTTATTTTCAATACCTTGTTCATCAAAAATAAGGGTAATTTTATTACCTGCATTTTTACTCATCATTTGGCGCATTAACCACCATGGGCGTTTATATTTAAAACTGAAGTATTCCAATAACGCAATGCCAAAGAAAAACCATGCCAGTAAACCTTGTACTTGCGTTGCAAACAAGAAAAACAAACCCGCTAAAATTAAACCCGTGATGAAAACAAAGCGTGGTTTTTGTGGCCCTTTTAATAACATCGATTGATCAAAACATTCTGCATAGTGTTCGCGATTCAAAATGAAGTGAGTTTCAAAGTGCATATTTAGCCTATTAGAAAAAAAAGAAACGATTATACCTCTTATGTCATGAAATGTTAGGCAATCAAATGTATTCAACTTGATCGCTACTTTATAAGGTTTGTGAATTGCTTAATAGTTACTGTGTTTACTTGTGCTAAGTCGATGTTTTTAGTGTAAACATAATGGATTAATATATGAGCATATAGTCGCTGTTCATCTTTATTTGAAGTGTTAATATGTGTCTACTAGCAATTTTCTAACATCATCAATGGATAGGTCAAATGAAAAAAGAAACGCAAATAGTAAGTTTAGGACGTGATAAAAAATGGACCAACGGAGTCATTAATCCCCCTGTAGTACGTGCTTCTACCATGACATTTGAAACCATGGAAGATATGCATTTTGCTGCAAAAAATAAAACCAACGGTGCACTGTTTTACGGGCGTCGTGGTGGACCAACACATTTTGCATTCCAAGCAGCGATTGCTGAACTAGAGGGCGGCGTTGGCACTGCTTTATATCCATCTGGTTCTGCAGCTATCAGCAATGCATTAATGTCATTCTTAAAAGCAGGCGATCATTTACTAATGGTCGACAGTGCTTACGAACCTACACGTGCATTATGCGACAGCTTATTAGCAGGTTTTGGTGTTGAAACGACTTACTACGATCCAATGATCGGCGCGGGTATTAAAGATCTGATTCAAGACAATACTAAAGTATTATTTTTAGAGTCTCCTGGTTCAATTACTATGGAAGTTCAAGATGTACCAACGCTCTGTAAAATAGCGCACGAGCAGGGTGTAGTGGTGATGTTAGATAACACATGGGCTTCACCGATCAACTCTCGTCCATTTGAGATGGGGGTTGATATTTCAATTCAAGCTGCGACTAAATATATTGTTGGCCATTCTGATGTGATGATGGGCACCGCGACGGCAAATGAAGCACATTGGGATCAGTTGCGCGAAAACAGCTATCTAATGGGGCAATGTACGTCACCAGATGATGTTTATCTAGCAAGCCGTGGTTTACGTACATTAGGCGTGAGAATGGCGCAGCATGAAAAGAATGCATTACAAGTGGCTAATTGGTTAGCTACACGTCCTGAAGTGGACCACATTCGTCATCCTGCCTTTGAAACTTGTCCTGGACATGAGTTCTTCAAACGAGATTTCAGCGCATCTAATGGCTTATTCTCTTTTGTATTAAAAGAAGGGAACAGCAAGTCATTAACGGCTTTAGTAGAAAATATGAAACACTTTAAAATGGGCTTTTCATGGGGCGGATTTGAAAGCTTGATTTTGAGTGTGTCGGGTATTGATAAAATTAGAACTGTAACTAAATGGGATAGCAGCAAACCGCTTATTCGTTTACATATCGGTTTAGAAAGCCCTGAAGATTTAATCGCCGATTTAGAAGCTGGCTTTGAGCGTTTTAATGCCGTATTGAATAAGTAAGATTTTCCAGATTTAACGTTGTTATTTAACGTTGTTATCGAAGGAGCCTTTTGGCTCCTTTTTTGTATTTTTTATTAAGCTATTTATTTTTAAAGTCAAAAGCGGATTAACCACGAAGGCACGAAGGGTAAAGAAGGTTAGATTAAAAAAATTAATATTAATCAATTTTGTTGATTATCTTCATTTCTTTTGTGTTCTTCGTGCCGCCGTTTAGTGGTTACTTACCATTTTTACTCTGCTTTAATTTCTGTTAGCTGTTCTGTGAACATGGCATTCAATAATAATTCTCCCTGCTCATTCACTTTGAATTCCCCATAACGCGCTTTTTCATAACGCTCTGCGGTGCCTTCTTCAAAAAAGAAGGCATTAGTAGCAAATTTTATTTGATCATAACGTACACGATAATTAAGTCGCAGTTCATTTTCTTGCAATGCTTGGCCTTGGTAAATACTTTGAAAAGTACCGATCTTGTTTTCATCTAAGCGCACGACTATTTGCCCATCATGGGTACTTGTTGATGTATTGTTTGCTAGCAATTGCAGTGCGTCAGAGAGTTGATTCGCGGCATCAAAACGTAGCGCCATATAATCGCCCTGCATTAATGAACGCGGATCCACAGGTGCTAGTTTTAAATACACCGTATCGCCTGATTTTAAATGTTGTTCTTTACTGAAAATTGAAACGTTCATCAGCGCTAAAATGATTAGCAACATGCCTATTACAATTTTAGATTGCATCGTTATCTCCTTGTGGCGTTGAGCCAACCTTCACAGGATCAATCTGTATCGGATCAAACCATTTTAATAGCACCAAACGAATCGCTAATATAAACAAACCCATTATTAATAAAATACCCGATTTTTCTAATAAAGTGAGCGTTAATAAATAGTAATAACTAGAGATATAAAAGAGTAAGGAGATCATGCCTAACCCTTGTAATAGTTTATTGCTGTTTGAAAAGCCCAATATCAATAGGGCAAAACCGATAGTAATACCAGAGGCTTGCATAGATAAAAGGCACAGGCCAATAGTGGCACCCATAATCACCAATTTAGTATTAAAGGGTAATTGATGCTGACTACGTAATATTAAGGTGATGACCAAATAAAGCATGGCAATGAGCAATAACAGCTCATCTAAATAGTAAAACCATGAGGGTTGTAACCTACTTTCATTTAACCAATATGAAAGATCGTAGCCAATGATATAAGAAGCTTTGAGCGGAATAAGCAACAACACAACCCCATAACTGATCGCTTCAAAAGCAGGTTGCCACTTCACTGAACGCCATTCATTGAGTACTAAAAACAGCACTAACAGTAATAAAATTGCAGAAGTGATCGCTGAAAGGTGCAAATAATAAAGGCAAATAGTCAATGCGATACTGGCAAAAAAAGCACAACAAACGCGGTGTACATAGTTTGGCATAACTAGGCTCAAACTACTTTGCATGACCAAAATAGCGAACCAAAGTAATAGGTCAGAAGAGTGACTATCATAGATGAAAATAGCCCAAGCGATCAAAGCTTGTCCGGCAAAACTAAAAGCTAACATCAGATGTTCACGGAATTCAGAAGGGTTATTTTTTAGTACATTATACGCCATGGTTATCATCACGGCACCGACCAGAAAACAAATGATGCCGTTATCCACTAAGTCTTGTAGCGTGAGCAATAAAAAACCTAAGATAAATAATGAGGCAAACCAGCCCGAAAAAGCCAGTAACAGCTTTATGAACCAAGGTGATTCTATTTCCTGTGTTGACTGAAACTCACCGCTCACTAAGTCTTTGTCTTGAAGCTGTTGCCACAATCTTTGTTGTTTGGGTTGCTGCGTACTCATGACAACATCTCCTTATTGACTTTCTTCAACCAAATCGTGGCTAAGCTAGTGAGACCAATAATTAATGCAGAAATAAGCAGAAAGAAGATCTCAATAAAATCTTCATTGAGACATTCGATAGAAAAAGTCACTATCATCACAATGCCTGATAAACAGCCTCCTGCTAACATAAATAGATCACATCGGAAATGTCGATATACCACGTATAGCGAGACAATAAAGAGGCTCCAAAATAAGAAAGGCCATAGGCTAGTATCCTGTGAATCTATTATTGTATCAATCGCAATAAAGGTGATCATAAAACCTGCTAGCGAGGCGATGCAGCGGGCTAACCAACGAGGTGATAAATAGGTAAAACGGCGGCTACTCAGTTCTAATACAGTTAATGCGATACTGTTGAATAGGAAGAGGGCAACCCAGAGACTATCATCAGCGGAGAAAAAATCAGTTAAGGGCAGGCCAAAAGTGTCAATGTAGAGGCTCAATGCCAGATTTAATAAACCTAACCAACTTAACCATAACGGTGCAAAGCGCGCAATAACTACCCAAGGGGTGATCAATAAAGCCCAATAGAAAAACAATGTCCAAGGGTCAGCGCCGGTTTGATAAGTTTGACCAAAAAAGGCCATTAAAACTCCCACCATTAAACAGCCCACTAATAAGCTCATTTGTGCTTTAAGGGTCTCTTTTGGAGATCGCCAGTAGAGAAATATCGTCACAGCGAGCAGTGACTCTATTAACGTGAATTTCCCAAAACGTCCCCAATCATCCCAGTTATATGCGATAAAAAAGAGTACTGAAAAAGCGAGGCTTAATGCTCCTAAACACAATAACAATCGGTCAATAAACTTAACCCAGTTGTTGATAGTCGGATAAACTTGCGTGCAGTTAAGTGCATCATTAATTTTCGCTGGTGGTACGTCACCGCGTTTTATAAAATTACTAATAATGTGGCGTGATGATGGCATTGCCTCTTCCTGATCATTTTTTGTCTGGTTGATATCAAAGATAACTTAAATTCAAACAAGAAGTACAACTTTTTAGATTTGCTAGAGAACGGTTATAGTGAACGACTTCCTACTTATTAATGAATAGAATGACTTTGATCTGTTAGCTGTATCGATTTGATGTATTTTTCCATACAGTAAAGTGTCAATCATAAACATACTTTGGCCGTGGTTGAACATATTGAGTATTAAAAATTCTCATCACTACTTTGGCATTTATTGTAAGCATATAAAATATGTTTATTACTGTTAACTCAATTGATTAAATAACCATTATAAATAGGCGTTCGATGATAATAAAAAACCAACTTAAATGTACCTTACTGTTTGTCATTACTACTGTTGGCATACTTGGCTGTAATAGCACGCCTGCTGAGTCTAAAGATTCAGCCTTAAATATTGAAGAAGAGTACAGTGACGAAAAGTACAGTAACGAAAAGTATAGTGACAAAAAGTACAGTGACGAAAATGCAAATTGGTTAGCAGGTTCTTGGGGTATCACTCAAAGGGTTGATGGCGGCTATAAGCTAGATCAATCTGTCGATGCCAGATCTGCTCACTGGGTTGCTGGTGCCGAAGAGATAGTTAAAAATCTTCCTTCATCAGGACATGTCATCACTTCTTTCACTCATCCTGCTCATGCTTTTCTTTTTACATTACGTGATAACGACAATGTTGATGTAGCCGCTATCCATCCAGATATGGTGCCTCAACTTGAAAACGAACAAATCATTTTTGATGTTATTAATGTTTATCGAAAGGCGGGTAAAAAAGTTATTTTATATTTAAATGCAGCAGGGCCATCAATGATCACAGATAATGATCCTGAAAATGAGCGTGAGATAAAAGCCGCATGGGAAGAGTATTATAATACTCAATGGAATGGTGATGAAGGTGCTGCTTGGCGATATTTAGTAGAGGGGTATGCCAAAAGGTTTGATGGTTTAGTAGATGGTTATTGGTTAGATAATGTTAGGAAATTACCAGGTTCACTATCTGATTTTGTTGATACGTTACGCAGCGTCGACCCAACGTTAGCGATTGGCATCAATGAAAAGAAAGCGTATTTTACTGCTCCCAATGATAGTAGCGAGTATATTTATGTTGATAGCGACGGTTTAGATGACCAAGATGACACTGATTATAAAATCATAAAGCATGTACCCACTAACGAATACGAAGACTTTACTGCTGGTCATATCACACCGCTAGGGCGAGGTGCGCCACCTAACTCTTGGGGATATGAAGAATATACGATTCCAGATATGCAAGATAGCCCTTGGGATAGTTACAACGGCAATAAAAAAGCACTTAAACACGGTTGGTTTCCTATTAGAAGTACATGGAGTAGTTCAAGGTCTGATTTGGTCTTTGGGATCGAGCAAGCCTATCGTTTTACACGTAAGATTACTGATGCTGGCGTAGGTATTACTTGGTCAACCACTCAAGATAAGGGATATATGAGTGCTGATGAAATGGACATTATGATAGAAATTGAAAATAGAATGATTCAAACCCCAAAAGCAAATTATGAAACTTATCAAAGGCCAGTAGGCGCTTATTTATTGGGTGAAACACCTTAATAGTAAAGTCGGCTGTTAAAAGCAGCCGTTAAAAATTGGTCAATTTAACAGCGTAAAAACAACCAATAAGCAGTAACTAATAAAATGACTTTTTATCTATTAGCGTTATCGATTTTATGTGTTTTTCCATACTGTAAAGTATCAATCATCAAACAACTGCTTTGGCTATGGTTAATGGCCTTAAGCGTTGTTAGTGGTTATGTTGAACACCACCTAGAGGCTGTTGGGCTGGTGGGTGTCGTGGTTTATGTCGCTTTATACCATGGCGCGCTTTACACAAAACAGCCAATCATACGGGCAATATCAAGTACTGCTTTCATCGTCAGTTCATTGGCATTAGCCGTGCATGTCGTACCCGGTTTTAATAACTTACCTATTGTTATTAATGAGCTGATCACCAGTGATGCCGTTCCTTATACCCTTTATGCTAACTTTGATAAAGGTATGGCAGGGTTGTTGGTTTGTGCTTACTTTTTTTCTAAGAGCCAAACAACTAAAGCCTTAGATACAACTACACCCTTGACTACAGCCTCAAATACAACTACTGCAAATATAGTTACAGTAAAAACCAGCACGATGACAATGCTTAAACAGCCTTTTTTCATTATTATTTGTACCGTGTTAGCGACGTTGACGGTGGCTTTAATGATTGGGTTAGTAGGATTTAGCCCTAAAGTGCCAGACTTTTGGTTAGCCTTTATTGCTATTAATCTTTTGTTTACCTGTGTTGCTGAAGAGGCGTTCTTTAGAGGCTTGTTACAAACTAAGTTGTCGCAATTAATCACAGTTAAACGTTTAGCTATTTTTGCACCGCTTATAACCGCAGCTGTTTTTGCCTTGGCGCATTTTATAGGTGGATGGAGTTATGTGTTGGTGTCAGGTGTAGCAGGTTTTGGTTACAGTTATATTTTTTATAAAACACAGCGCTTAGAGTGGGCGATTTTGTGTCATTGGTTAGTGAATATTTCACACTTCTTTTTGTTTACTTATCCGATGATAGGAGAGGTGACTCCTCTTTGATTTTTTAGAGGTTTCGTCTGCGCTCATCCGAACAACTTAGGTTTTATTTACAGTATTGTTAGTCTGAACTCATTGAAGCATTTAGAAGTCTATTTGCTTGGTGTTTCGCCTTGGCGGCGATCTTGCTTTTCTTATGTGAAGATAAACCTTTTTACAAAGCTTATATATTGAGTGCAAAACTGAGTAGGACACGTTTTCCTGATTCGATTTTCGTGACGCTGTGTTCGTACTTGTCGGGTCTAAATAAATACACGCGGTTGAATAAGTTAATAATGCATTTTGTACACTTAAATACACCACCCACTTTTGGCTGTACCAGGATTAAATTGAGTTTGTAATAACGCCCTTTTTGTACATTGTCGACATGGTTCATCACACTGTGGTTGATAGGGTAGGTCACTAGGTTTATTGAAAATAGCTTACTATAAAGAATGGTTTTGTTTTTAATGGTTGCAGTCATATTGTCTCCATGCTGTTTACGTCTTTATTGTAGCATTGAGTCACCTTGTAATACGTTAGCTTAGTGATATCAAAATACGATGAGATATAACCAAATGGTTTGTTTGTTATGGTGTGAAAAGGTTTTTCTCATTTGTAATAGTTCAAATATGAAAGGGGGCGTTACATTGAATGATGCTTTAAGCTTTCAAAAAATTAAACTATGAATAAATTCTCATCTATTTTCTAATTGCAGTCTTTTCACCACAATTACTACAGTCTGCTGCCTTTTTTTATGATTAATAAATTATAATATTATTATATCTCTTTGTTTTATCGTTAAATCAACGTAAAGTTATGTAATATTTTAATCATTAACTCTTGTCGTTTTTCCGCGGTTAAAGTTACATTTTGTGAGTTAATAAAGCTGTTAGCCATTATCAGGTATCAAATATGAATCGAAGTTTGAGAAAAGGTATGACGAGACTTTATCTTCAGCACCAGCATACAGGTCACAGTACCGGAGCAAAGCTCTGTGAGTCAGAGATCGAAAACGATCTTGCTACCTTGAGGTTTACGTTGGCACCTTTAGACGGGAATCAAAAATCTGACGAAAGCTATCTTCATGAAGAACAACTAATATCTGCGTCATTAAACGATGATACGATAATTAGAGGGTTTGTAGCGCATGTAAAGCAAAGTGCTATAAAAGTAACAAACTATAAACTAGAAGTAATCAGCAAGGGTCAAAAACTAGTATTCGACGTGTACCCAGAAATAACAACGCAAGGCAACCTGAGTACATTATCTCTTAGCGTGAAAAATGGCTAACAAGTTGCTGCAGCCGACATTTTGGCTTACATTCCGTTTTGGGGTGCCTTCGGCACTTTACCCCAAAACTCTATTTCAGCCAAAATTCGGTTGAGCAAGGCGTTAGGCATCAGGAGTGTTACGAAAATGAAATCTCATATTCTGAGGAGGTTTGAGTCAAAGCTAGAAGATATGAACGACCAACTTTGTTATTTCTTGTTTTCAGATGTTGAAGTAAACAATATATTTTCAGAGCTTACAGATGATGTTTTAGATTCTTTCACAACGGAAGTCTTCTTTGAAAATGAGTTTTCAAAAAGGCTCCATATAAAAATTGAAGCATTACCAGAATTCCGTAAGAAAGCATTCCATACGCTGGTAAGTATGAGCGTTATTGCGTCAGTAGAATATTTGTTAAGTTTTATAGAGGAAATTGAAGAATTTAGAGCTCAGATAACACCTTCTGTACATGACGAAATAAAGAATAAGAAACCAGAAGAACAGTTAAAGCTTAAGTTGACCAATTGGCTAGGTAACGAACCAGAAAGTGCAATTATTAAAACAATGAAATACTTAAGGTTAAGACGAAATCACATTGCACATGTCCGAGAAGAGTTGAGTGATGGTTTTCGCTCATTAATTAAGAATGACTCCAATCAGTTAAATACTTATTGGTCTATACAACCAACTGAATTAAATGGCTTTGATTTTGCTAAAAAGAGTTACGCTGAATTTGAAATAAATGAAGTGTTTGCGTTGCTAAACTTGTCGAGAATTTGTATGCGTGAAACTGATTCGGCAGTGCTATCGACTATTGCCGAGGAAGAAATCGCACATTATGAACTACCTTCATTTCTTGAAAATAAAAAACTAAACGGTTTAAAAATAGATGTGAAATCTCGTAAATTTAGTGCATTTTTACAGCATCAATACGGTAAAAAAATACCATGCGCTGACACAGTAATTAGAACTCATCTGAAAAATGCCTAATCGGGTAGCCGGAGGTATCTAACCCCCAGCCCGCACACCACCCTGCATGCGGCTCCGCACAGGGCGGTTCATCTTATGATGAATAGTGAATATTAATCCACAGATCCTTTAATGATATCAAACCTTGTCT
>NZ_AXWP01000001.1:128393-207094 GCF_000482725.1 Psychromonas arctica DSM 14288 | reverse complement strand
CCCCCCTTATCATTTTTTGTATGTTCATTAATATATTCAATTAGTTGAAGTGATTGTGCTTCAGATAATCGAAAGGGACGACCGGTTGTCTTTTTATCAACTAATCCAGCCAATCCATTTTGATGATATTGAGATATCCATTTATTAACACTAGTACGACTCACTTTAAGAAACTTAGCGATATCGGTACGAGAGCTGCCTTCTTGAAAGTGTGCTAATGCAGAATAACGTAGTCTCATACGAACACTTTTATGTGTTTTAGCCAATTCTGAAAAGTCATGTTTTTTCATAGGTCACCAAAAGAATATAATCAGTTAATAATAATGAATATATTAGATCATATAATTAGGCGGAATGGTATTATCTATTTGCCAAAGCTAATTACTTTCTAAACCTGTTATTTTATAAATACGTTTTTTAAGCATATTGAGTTAACTTAATCAGGTTTAATCGTATTAAAACCCTTAATGTAACCACATATTTTGTGTATGGAGCTATTGTTCAATATTTTTTGGCCATTCTGTCGATCTAGTTCTCACTTTCTTATCTGTTTACTAAATACACTGATTTTAGTTTTTAAATATGAGTCATTAATTTTCAGGAGTTATTTATGCCATCGAGTTCTGCCACTCAGCTTTCTCGTCAAGAGTTAGCTAACGCAATACGCGCCCTTAGTATGGACGCTGTCCAAAAAGCCAATTCAGGTCACCCAGGCGCACCAATGGGAATGGCTGATATTGCGCAAGTTTTATGGACGGATTTTTTAAAGCATAATCCGACTAATCCAAACTGGGCTGATCGTGACCGTTTTGTTTTGTCTAACGGCCATGGTTCAATGCTTATCTACTCTCTACTGCATTTAACAGGTTATGATTTATCAATTGAAGATCTTAAAAACTTCCGTCAATTACATTCAAAAACACCGGGTCACCCAGAATATAGTTACGCACCTGGTGTGGAAACAACAACCGGTCCATTAGGCCAAGGTATTACGAATGCTATCGGTATGGCAATTGCTGAACGTTCTTTAGCGGCTTCTTTTAACAAAGAAGGTCACGACATCGTTGACCACCATACTTACACTTTCCTAGGTGACGGTTGTTTAATGGAAGGTATTTCCCATGAAGCTTGTTCTTTAGCGGGTACGTTAGGTCTTGGTAAACTGATTGCTTTCTGGGATGACAACGGTATCTCAATTGATGGTGATGTAGAAGGTTGGTTCACAGACGATACACCTAAGCGTTTTGAAGCTTACGGATGGCAAGTCATTTCTGTTGATGGGCATAACCCTGAAGAAATCAAAGCCGCTATTATCTCTGCAAAAGCAGAAACCACTAAACCAACCATGATTTGTTGTAAAACAATTATTGGTTTTGGCTCGCCTGCTAAGCAAGGTACACACGATTGTCACGGCGCACCATTAGGGCACGATGAAATTGCTGCAACACGTAAAGCATTAGGTTGGAACCACGGTCCATTTGAAATCCCTGCCGATATTTATGCTGGTTGGGATAATAAAGAGCAAGGTCAAGCTGCAGAGCAATCTTGGGATGAGAAATTCGCAGCTTACGCAGCGGCTTACCCTGAACTAGCTGCTGAATACAAACGTCGTGTTAATAACGAGTTACCTGCTGAATGGGAAGCTAAGTCTTCTGCTTACATTGTTGATTTACAAGCTAACCAAGGCAATATTGCAACACGTAAAGCCTCACAAAACTGTATCGAAGCATTTGGTGCAATGTTACCAGAGCTATTAGGTGGTTCTGCTGATTTAGCGCCATCTAACTTAACCATGTGGTCTGGTACTAAAGCCATTACTGCTGATGACGCTACGGGTAACTACTTACATTACGGCGTACGTGAGTTTGCAATGGCTGCCATTATCAATGGTATTGCATTACATAAAGGTTTTGTTCCTTACGGCGCAACATTCTTAATGTTTATGGAATACGCACGTAACGCACTACGTATGTCTGCAATAATGAAGCAACGTTCTATTCAAGTGTTTACGCATGACTCAATTGGTCTAGGTGAAGATGGTCCAACACACCAACCTGTCGAGCAAATTGCAAGTTTACGTTTAACACCAAACATGAACACATGGCGTCCATGTGACAGCGTTGAATCTGCTGTTGCTTGGAAATTTGCGATTGAATCTGTTGATGCACCGTCATCACTTATCTTTAGCCGTCAAAACCTGAAACCACAGGCACGTGATGCACAGCAATTAGCTGATGTGGCAAAAGGTGGTTACGTGTTGCTTGACTCTGAAACACCTGCTGAAATCATCTTAATTGCGACAGGCTCTGAGGTTGAGTTAGCAATGCAAGGTGCTGCAGAATTAACAGCTCAAGGTAAAGCGGTACGTGTTGTATCAATTCCTTGTACTGAGCAGTTTGAATTACAATCTGCAGAATACAAAGAGTCTGTATTACCAGCAGCTTTAACTAAACGTGTAGCAATTGAAGCGGGTATTGCTGATTACTGGTACAAATACGTTGGCTTAAACGGTGCGGTGATTGGTATGACCACATTTGGTGAGTCAGCGCCTGCTGATCAATTATTTGAAATGTTTGGTTTCACTGTAGATAATGTCGTCAATACAGCAATTAACTTATAAATACAGTGTTTAGCTTATAAATTAAGTGGTTACATTGAAATTTTATATCAAACACGACTAGCAAGTTCTTATATTAAGTTTTTATAATAAAAATCTTATAACAAATAAAGGCAGTGTGACTGCCTTTTAAAAAAGGAAAAAAATTATGTCTGAAGTATTTCATTTAGGTTTAACAAAAGCGATGTTAGATGGTGCAAGCTTAGCGATTGTCCCTGGTGACCCTGAGCGCGTTGCTCGTATTGCGGAATTAATGGAAAATGCAACATTTTTAGCAAGCCACCGTGAATACACTAGTTACTTAGCATACATCGACGGTAAAGCTGTTGTGGTTTGTTCAACTGGTATTGGTGGTCCTTCGACTTCAATTGCTGTGGAAGAGCTGGCACAGTTAGGTGTTCGTACTTTCTTACGTATCGGTACCACTGGAGCGATTCAACCACATGTAAATGTAGGCGATGTGATTGTGACTCAAGCTTCTGTACGTCTGGATGGTGCAAGTTTACATTTTGCTCCTATGGAATTCCCTGCGGTTGCAGATTTTCATGCTACAACGGCAATGGTCGCTGCATGTCGTGATCTTGATATTGAACCACATGTGGGTATCACTGCTTCAAGTGATACTTTTTACCCAGGTCAAGAGCGTTACGATACAGTGTCTGGTCGTGTTACTCGCCAGTTTAAAGGTTCAATGCAAGAGTGGCAGGACCTTGGTGTATTAAATTACGAGATGGAGTCATCTACCTTATTTACTATGTGTGCTTCTCAAGGTTGGGCTGCTGCTTGTGTTGCAGGCGTGATAGTTAACCGTACACAACAAGAGATCCCAGACGAAGCAACCATGAAAAAAACGGAATCACATGCGATTACTATTGTCGTTGCTGCTGCGAAAAAATTATTAAAATAACGATGCTGTAGGCTGTGACCTTTGTACTCAGTCTATCGTTTAAAGTGACTCTTTAAGTACAACAAAGAGTCGCTTATATCTTCTGCCTGTTCATGTAGGCTGTGTAATTTTTTACCACCAGTAGCTTTGCTTTAAGTGGTTCATTTGCTTGATGTGCTTAAGCTGAATGAAATCAGACCCAATCACCTAAGCAAGTTTTATACGTCATTGATTGCACTTATTATCTGACTCTAGAATTTGAAAGGTCGATAGTCCTTAGCGTTATGTTTATGCCATGGGTGCTGTTGTACGATTAATGACTGCTAATATCGAGTTAATTTATTGTCTGCTGTAAAATTGTATTAAATACATCACCAATGTAGAAAAAGAGAGAAATTTCATATGAAAAAAAACTATTTTAATGAATTAAAAACGCTATTAGATAATAGCTCTGCGCCATACTCAGGATTCAATGTTGCTTCTATTGTGGTGTGCAAAGATGGACGCGAATTCAAGGGGGTTAATGTTGAATCTGCTGCTTATCCAACGACTATCTGTGCTGAACGTAATGCCATTTTTACAGCCGTTGCTGAAGGTATTAATAAAGGCGACATTCAAGAAGTGCATATTGCTGCTCGTAATGCGGAAAAACTGTTGGTTACGGCGCATCCATGTGGCGCATGTCGACAGGTGATTGCTGAGCAGTCAATGAACGATTGTTTAGTCTATAGCTATGAATCAGAAGGTGAATACACACAAAATACGATTGCAGCATTATTACCTTTTGCTTTCTTAGGTGAAGAGCTTTAATCATTATTAGACTTTAACCTGCACGGTATTAAGTTTTAATAGCACGCTATTAAACTCTTTAATCTGTACAGTAATAAACAATAATTGTTACGTTCACTTTAGGAAATAAAGGCCAATGTCTTGGCCTTTATTTCTTTTGTTATCTCTTCACCTTTTAGTCTTTTTGCGGTAAATTTTCGTTAAGCACAATCGCTTCTTCTAGTAGTTCCTGTGCCGTATAGGGTTTATCCGCTAAAGCAAACTGCATCGCAGGACTTTTTCCTTTATTAGTTTCACAAAAATTAAATAATACGCGATGAATCTCTGAAAAGTTTGCCAGGGTATTAATACTATTTAACCCTTTATTCAAACTTCCTTTTAAATAAGCAAAATAACGATTCAAATATTCCGTATCCTTTAAGTCAAAAGGGGGGCTACTTTGCAAATTTTTAGTGATCGCGCTATATGCACCTGATTCAAAACTTGACCAACGATCTCCCCACCATCCCGCTTTTTTATTAATTAATGTTTCTTTGCTGTTAGCAAAAGGTAAATAATAATAGATTTCCGCTTTTTCAGTTTTAATCTCTGGATAGGCTGACATTAATGCCGCGGCACGAATACTACTTTCTAACTCGATATAATGTCTGTAATGCTCTGTTTTGTATATAAAGGCGCGTAGCATCGAAAAATGCACGTATGAGAGCCTTGCTGGGTTGATTAAACTACAGCGGTTGATCGGCTTTAATTCTCCAACCAATAATTTTTCGAAATGTTTACGCTGCATCGTTTGCTGGTAACGTTGATTAATTTCATTTTCAACATTACTAGAATACCCATCTTTAATGACAGTATTTTCAGTGCTGTGGTAAGTATCTTGTTTGGTTAGCTTTTGTTGTGTGATATTACTGGTTTGTAACAAAATATAGCCACTATCTGCCTCCGCAGTGAACAATGCATAAAAACCTCGCTTGTGGTCTAAATGTACAACCTTGCCTTCAGTCTGCAGTGCTATGTAGTCGCGCTGTACTACTCCTTGCTCTTTTAAACGGCTATAGTTGGTCAACAATAATGATAGTTTTTCGAGGTAAAAGTAATAAAGACGTGCCGATAAACCGGTTTGTTTGATCGCAGCACTTGTATCGACTTTATCTATTATTGTTTGTAGTACCTGTTTGATTGCATCAATATTTTTATGTTTACCTACGCTATACACTCGTTGGCAATTTTTACACTTCAAACGTTGTGTACCCGCTGCAGTGAAACCGTGCAACTGAGCTTCATTTTTTTCGTTAAAAAAGAAATATTGATAACAATGCGTACAGTGGCTAATTTTTCTCGCAAAATGGAATGCAAGCTTTTCTTTTAAAATATTTTCAATTATTTGGTTATTTACCCAGGGTGGGTGGCTACCACAGGCCTTACATTCCACTGCAAGGTACCCTAAGCGTTTACTTTTATAAATATAGTCATCGCTTTTATTTATGCCGAAATTTCTGCAACTAACTGTTTTACAACAATTAAAATCTTCTCTTATATTAAACATAATATTGGTCCCTTAAATCTACCATTAGCATAAACCACATATTTTGTTAACGCTAGTTAATGCTTTTCAGTCAATATCAAATCTATAGATCAAGATCTCATTTTAAAGTGCTTTGAATGCCTACTATTTACTCATTGAAGAATGACGAGGAACAGAGATGCAAGAAATACTATTAGCTTTATTTGCGGGGGTTGTTGTAGGGTTAATATTTGCCTTTTTGAAACTGCCGCTACCAGCTCCACCAGTACTTTCAGGCATTATCGGAATTTTTGGTGTTTATCTTGGTGGCATAGTTTATCAATAATTTATCATCCCATTATTGTCGTAAATAAATACTTAATATAAATAAAAAGTGAGACGCTTTCAACTAGGTTTCAGTTGCAAATAAAGAATCAAGTGAAAGGAATAAACATGCAAAATAAATTAGAGCAATTACGCCAAGTGACAACAGTTGTTGCAGATACAGGTGATATTGAAGCAATCAAACAGTACCAACCTGAAGATGCTACAACGAACCCATCTCTGATATTAAAAGCTGCGACTATTGAAGCCTATGCACCATTAATCGCAGATGCGATTGAATATGCTAAAAAGCAGGGTGATAACAAACAACAACAAGTAGAAGTTGCCTGTGACATGTTAGCGGTCAATATCGGTAAAGAGATTTTAAAAACAATTCCTGGTCGAATTTCTACAGAAGTAGATGCGCGTCTTTCTTACGATACTGAAGCAAGTTTAGCAAAGGCTCGTCAGTTGGTGAAAATGTATAATGATGCAGGAATAAGCAATGATCGTATTTTAATCAAGCTAGCGGCAACTTGGAATGGTATTCAAGCAGCTAAAATACTTGAAAAAGAAGGGATAAACTGTAACCTCACGCTGCTTTTTTCATTCGCTCAAGCACAGGCTTGCGCTGAAGCCGAGGTGTTTTTAATTTCACCTTTTGTTGGCCGTATTATGGATTGGTACAAAGCAAAGCAAGGTGTTGATTTTGAACCTAGTGAAGACCCTGGTGTGATCTCTGTAACGTCTATTTATAACTATTACAAAGAACATGGTTATAACACAGTGGTAATGGGTGCAAGTTTTAGAAATGTCGGTGAAATACTAGAGCTAGCAGGTTGTGACCGTTTAACGATTAGCCCGCAATTATTACAGGAATTACGTGATGCTGATGGTGAAGTTGAAACAAAATTAATCGCAACTACGGAAGTTAAAGCAGCACCAAGTGCATTAACAGAATCTGAGTTTTTATGGGCTCATCATCAAGATCCTATGGCGGTTGAGAAATTAGCCGAAGGTATTCGCAACTTTGCGATTGACCAGAATAAATTAGAAACCATGATTATGGATAAACTATAATCGAGGTGTAACAAATTAGGTTTGTTATCAATAGGTAACAAACCGCACAAATTCGAATTTTTCGGATTATACATGCCTGGGTTGGCCAGGATATCAGAGGGAGATGACTGTAGAGTTATTCTTCAGTCTAATTGACATAAATGAATGGAGTAAATATATGCACATAATTATGGGTCTAGTGGGAGTTATATCCCTTCTTTTAATTGCTTTTCTTTTTTCTAAGAATAAAAAATCAATTAATATTCGAACTGTGGGTGGGGCTTTTGCAATACAAGCAATCATTCCAGCTTTCGTTATTTTTACTCCGTGGGGTGCATCATTCCTGCAGGGGATCTCTGGCGCAGTTCAAGGTGTTATCGATAGTGCTAATGCAGGGGTAAGCTTCCTATTTGGTGGTCTTGTATCAGGTAAGATGTTTGAAGTATTTGGCGGTGGCGGTTTTGTCTTTGCCTTTAGAGTACTTCCTATCATTATCTTCTTTGCTTCATTCATGGCGGTTTTGTATTACCTAGGTGTAATGCAATTCATTATCAAAATCTTTGGTGGCGCGCTACAAAAATTACTAGGCACAAGTCGTACTGAGTCAATGTCAGCTGCTGCGAACGTTTTTGTTGGGCAAACTGAAGCACCATTAGTGGTTAAACCTTACATTAAACATATGACTCGTTCTGAATTGTTTGCTGTAATGTGTGGTGGTTTAGCGTCGGTTGCTGGTTCTGTATTGGTAGGTTATGCATCTTTAGGTGTTAGCCTTGAGTACTTAATCGCTGCATCATTCATGGCCGCTCCTGGTGGTCTGTTAATGGCTAAAATTTTAGAGCCTGAAACAGAACTAGCCAAAGAGCTTACTGCCGAAGAACTCGCATTAGTTGAAGATGAAGACAAACCTGTTAACGTTATTGATGCTGCGGCTTCAGGTGCATCATCTGGTCTTAAACTTGCGCTAAATGTTGGTGCAATGTTAATCGCGTTCATCGCATTAATTGCATTAATTAATACTATGTTAGGTGCGTTTGGTGATGTTGTTGGTTTTGAGGCGTTAACACTTGAACAAATTCTAGGTTACTTATTTGCTCCAATAGCTTTCTTAATTGGTGTGCCATGGTCTGAAGCTGTTGTTGCAGGTAGCTTATTAGGTCAGAAATTAGTAGTGAATGAGTTTGTTGCTTACATCGACTTTATAAATGTTAAAGAAGCATTAAGCGAACATACACAAGTAATTATTACTGTTGCGTTATGTGGTTTTGCTAACTTATCGTCAATGGCTATTTTATTAGGTGGTCTGGGTGTATTAGCTCCTTCACGTCGCCCTGATATCGCACGCTTAGGCTTAAAAGCGGTAATGGCAGGTACATTATCTAACTTAATGAGTGCAACTCTAGTAGGTATTTTCTTCGCACTAAGCGTTGCATAACCTACATATTTAAATAAGCACTGAGGTGCTCTTAATGAGCCCTCAGTTATTTAACCTTTAGGTAGTATCAATAAATACGATACAACTTAATGACCCAAAAAATGAAATCAAAGGATTTTTAAATGAGTGATTTACAACAAGCATCGCGACAAGCAATTCATTTGATGGATTTAACCACACTGAATGATGACGACACGGATCAAAAAGTGATTGCGCTATGCAAACAAGCACAGAGTGCTGCAGGTAACACTGCTGCTGTTTGTATTTACCCACGCTTTATTCCGATTGCACGTAAAACATTACAAGCACAAAACACTGGCGATATTAAAATCGCAACAGTCACAAATTTCCCACACGGTAATGACGATATCGACATTGCTGTCGCTGAAACTAGAGCCGCTGTCGCCTATGGCGCTGATGAAGTGGATTTAGTATTTCCATACCGAGCATTAATAGCGGGCAACGCTACGGTTGGAGAAAAAATGGTTAAAGCCTGCCGAGAAGTTTGCGGCGAGCAAGTCACTTTAAAAGTGATTATTGAAAGCGGTGAGTTAAAAACTGCCGAGTTAATTGAGCAAGCAAGTTCAATTTGTATTAATGCAGGCGCTGACTTTATTAAAACATCAACGGGTAAAGTACCAGTCAACGCAACATTAGAAGCAACAAAAGTAATGATCGAAGCCATTAAAAAGTCAGGCAAGGATATTGGCTTTAAAGCCGCAGGTGGTGTGAAAGATGCACAAACTGCAAATGATTACATGCAATTAGCCCGAGATATTATGGGTGACGATTGGGTGAACACAGAGCATTTCCGTTTTGGGGCTTCAAGCCTTTTAGGAAGCTTATTAGCGGAATTAAATTTAGCGACTAAACCCGCTGAAACTGGAGGTTACTAATGAAACGCACCATTATTCTATTACTTGATTCTTTAGGTATAGGCGCAAGCCACGATGCAGACCAATTTGAAGGCAGTTTAGCCGATGGCACTACTTTTAATGATGTGGGTGCAAATACATTTGGCAGTATTGCCAAACTTTGTGCAACAGGTCAAGCAGATATAAATCGCAAGGGGCCTTTAGTGGTACCTAACCTAACCAAATTAGGCCTAGCACATGCTTGCCGAGATAGTTCAGGTGAATTCCCGCTCGAACTCGACGAAACTGTTGTTCCTGTCTCTGCGTATGGTTACGCACAGGAAATCTCTACGGGTAAAGATACACCAAGTGGCCACTGGGAAATTACTGGCGCACCTGTTTTGTACGAATGGGGATACTTTAAAGACAAGAAAAATAGTTTCCCGAAAGAACTATTAGATGCAATTGTTGAACGTTCAGGCATTTCTGGTTACCTAGGAAATTGCCATTCATCAGGTACGGTGATTTTAGATGAGTTAGGCGAAGAGCACATGAAAACCGGTAAGCCGATTTTCTATACATCAAGTGATAGTGTTTTTCAGATTGCCTGCCATGAAGAAACCTACGGTGTTGAGCGTTTGTATGAGCTATGTGAAATTGCACGTGAGCTATTAGAGCCTTACAACATTGGCCGAGTGATTGCGCGTCCATTTTTAGGCACCGCACCGGGCAATTTTGCGCGTACTGGTAATCGTCATGATTACTCGGTATTACCACCTTCTGAAACCTTGTTAGATCGCATGAAAAATGCCGGTGGAGAAGTGGTCAGTATTGGTAAGATTTCGGATATCTTTGCAACCCAAGGTATTACCCAAGCGATTAAAGCAACGGGTCTAGAAGCATTATTTGATACCACTTTACAATCGCTAAAAGACGCAGATAAAGAAACCATTATATTTACAAATTTTGTAAATTTTGATGCGGATTTTGGTCATCGTCGCGATGTGGCAGGTTATGCCGCAGCGCTTGAGTATTTTGATACTCGTTTACCAGAAATGCTTGAGTTGATGGATGACGACGACCTATTAGTGTTATCAGCAGACCATGGTTGTGACCCAACTTGGCCTGGTTCTGACCACACTCGTGAACATATTCCGGTCATTTTCTACGGTAAAAATGTACCTGCAGGCCCTGTTGGTTTGCGTGACACCTTTGCTGATATCGGACAAACAATCGCGGAATATCATCAATTACCAGATCTTGAATACGGTAAAAGTATTTTTAAATAATTATTGGAGAATTAACATGGCAACACCACATATTAACGCAGTCGACGGCGCATTTGCAGAAACAGTATTAATGCCAGGCGACCCTTTACGAGCTAAATACATTGCAGAGACCTTTTTAGAAGACGTTGTGCAAGTGACGGATGTTCGTAATATGCTTGGTTTTACTGGTACTTACAAAGGCAAACGTATTTCAGTTATGGGCAGCGGTATGGGTATCCCATCATGTTCAATTTATGCTACTGAATTGATCAAGGATTATGGCGTTAAAAGCATTATCCGTGTAGGTAGTTGTGGCGCAGTAAGCAAAGACATTAAAGTCCGTGATGTGATCATTGGTATGGGTGCATCAACAGATTCAAAAGCAAACCGTATCCGTTTTGCTAATCATGATTTTGCTGCTATTGCAGATTACAGCCTACTAGAAAAAGCTGTGAACTCAGCAAAAGCGCACGGTATTAAAGCGCAAGTGGGTAACATTTTCTCTGCTGATACTTTCTATACACCTGAGCCTGAAGTGTTCGATACGTTAGAAAAATACAATATTTTAGGCGTAGAAATGGAAGCGGCTGGTCTATACGGCGTGGCAGCAGAATACGGTGCAAAAGCACTGTGTATTTTAACCGTATCGGATCATATCCGTACTGGCGAAAAACTGTCTTCAGATGATCGTCAAACAAGCTTTAATGAAATGTTGTTAATAGCACTTGATTCTGTGGTTGCAGAATAAAAAAGTACATCTAAAAATTCCTGCCATTTAATGCTTATGGTCCTCCCTAAGCGGCAGGAGTTTTAACCATCATCCAATGTGACGTTATGGATGATAGTCATCAAAAATGGCCTAATTTTGGACATGAATTATCATGTCTAGGGTTTGCTTTACTTAATAAAAGGAACTTTACAATGAAAAAAACAATACTTGCTCTTAGCTTAGCAGCAGCAATGCCAACGTTTGCAGCTGATTATACCGATGGCGATACGCATAAAAATGATTATAACTGGATGCAAGGTAATTTAATGTATGCCGTTAATGAACTTCCAGGTGAATCAGACCATGATTATCTTGAGCTTGAGTTTGGTGGCCGTTCTGGAATCTTAGATTACTATGGTTATGCTGATGTATTTAACTTAACTAGTAGTGACTCTTCTGATAAAGATGGAAAAGATAGAATTTTTATTAAATTTGCACCTCGTATTTCACTTGATGGTTTAACAGGTACAGATTTATCATTTGGCCCAGTTAAAGAATTATACATAGCTACTTTATTTAACTGGGGTGGAGGTGGTTCTGATACTACTTACAAGGCTCAAAATGGCGATGTTAAGACTATTGAAGGGTCTACTACAAATAATGCTTTTGTGGGACTTGGGTCTGATGTCATGGTACCTTGGTTAGGAAAAGTTGGTTTAAATTTTTACGGACTTTATAGCGTAAATGATAAGGATTGGAATGGTTACCAAGTTTCTACTAACTGGTTTAAACCTTTCCACTTCTTTGAAAATGGTTCATTCATTTCGTATCAAGGTTATATCGATTACCAAATGGGTATTAAGAGTGAATATGGTGCTACGTCAAGCAATGGTGGTGTAATGTTTAATGGTATTTACTGGCACTCAGATAACTTTGCATTGGGATATGGCCTTAAAGCGTTTAAAGACGTTTATGGAATCGAAGATTCTAGCGGCTTTAAATCAACTGGATTCGGTCATTACTTTGCTGCTACTTACAAGTTCTAAGCATCGCTTTTTTGACTGCATCTAAATAACATGTAGCCAATCTAAATAATTGCAGGATAGTCTTTTATCCTGCAATTCATTTCACAAAACCCCGATATTAACCTCTGAATTATTTGTAAATAGACTTAAACCTATTTTCAAATCATTTAGCTATTCACACTCAAATCATTTAATTATTCACTTCTTGATGCCTGTTTCATTAACTAATTGAACGAATATCAAGCAGAGGACATAAATTTAAGGCTGAAATTGTTATTAGCCAAAATAATCAAAAGTGCGGTTATTTGTTGTTAAGCTTAGGTTCAAATAATAAGTGCATAAAAATGAAGAGCTAAGGGGTAAATAGAAATTTATACTCGCTTTTAACGACAACGGGCATAAAAATTACAATAGTGCGTTATTATTCGAAATATGTTCTGCCTGTGCTAATTACATCCTGCCAACACATTATGTTAATAGGGTTTAAGTTTAGTTTAAAAAGTGACATTTAGTCGGATTTTATGATGACAAAAAATAACCACATTCTTTATACTACATTTACTAAACCACTTTAATTTGTAACCTCGGAAATTGCATTTTAAGGTGGTTTAATTTTTTATCTTGGTTTCAAATACAGAGGATTGAATATGATCACTAAAAACTTACCGCTTACTGATATACATCGCCATTTAGATGGCAACATTCGTATTGAAACCATTTTAGAATTAGGCCAAAAATTTAATCTTGCTTTACCTGCAACAACAATTGATACATTGCGTCCCTTTGTGCAAGTCATTGAAGCTGAGCCTAACTTAGTTGCTTTCTTATCAAAACTAGATTGGGGCGTGGCAGTGCTGGGCGATTTAGAAGCTTGTTATCAAGTAGCCTATGAAAATGTCGAAGATGCTAAAAATGCGCAGATTGATTACACTGAATTGCGTTTTTCACCTTATTACATGGCGTTAAAACACAATTTACCGGTACAAGGTGTGGTTGAAGCTGTCGTTGCTGGTGTTGCTGCAGGTAGTCGAGACTTCAATGTAAAAACCAATTTAATTGGTATTATGAGCCGTTCATATGGTACTGAAGCATGTCAAATAGAACTAGACGGCTTACTTAGCCAGAAAGATAAGTTGGTTGCAGTAGACCTTGCTGGTGATGAATTAGGTAAACCAGGTGACCTGTTTGTTAATCACTTTAAGCAGGTGAGGGATGCAGGTTTACGCGTCACTGTGCATGCTGGAGAAGCTGCTGGTGCAGAAAGCATGTGGCAGGCGATTAAAGAGTTAGGTGCGGAACGTATTGGGCATGGCGTTAAAGCTATCGAAGATATGAAGTTAATGGATTATCTTGCAGCGAATAAGATTGGTATCGAGTCTTGTATTACTTCTAACTTACAAACCAGTACTATTGCCGATATTACTAATCATCCTATTAAAACTTTTTTAAATCACGGTGTAATGGCGTCATTAAACACTGATGATCCTGCAGTTGAAGGTATCGAACTACCTTATGAATACGAAGTAGCTGCAATACAAGCAGGGCTGTCATTAGCACAAATTAAACAAGCGCAGATTAATGGTTTAGAAATGTCATTTTTATCAGCACAAGAGAAACAAGCTTTACGTGACATTGCTGCAAAACGCTAATTTATTGAGATACTTCCATTATTTTTAGTTGAAGCTAGAATATAAAAAAATAAAAAGACATAAAAAAGGGCTAATTAATTAGCCCTTTTTTGGTTCTGTTAAATGCTAAGGTTATGAGGACGGTTGATTGTTTCGTTTAAACCAGAAATATCAACAGCCCTAAGTAGATTAGTGTGAAAGTATTTGATCTAAGAATAGCTTGAGTCGGTCAGATTGTGGGTTATCAAAGAACTGATGCGGTTCATTCTCTTCAATTACTTGTCCAGCATCCATAAAGATAACGCGATCTGCTACTTTCTTTGCAAAACCCATTTCGTGGGTTACACAAATCATAGTAATACCTTCGTCAGCTAATTCCACCATTACGTCTAATACTTCCGATACCATTTCGGGATCCAGTGCTGACGTTGGTTCATCAAATAACATGATTTCAGGATTAATACATAGACAACGTGCAATCGCTACACGTTGTTGTTGTCCACCTGATAGCTGGTTAGGGTACTTATGTGCTTGATCCGCAATTTTCACACGCTCAAGGTAATACATCGCTGTTTCGATGGCTTCTTTACGAGGCTTTTTGTGTACCCAAGTTGGCGCAATCAATAAGTTCTCTAACACTGAAAGGTGTGGAAATAAATTAAAGTGTTGGAACACCATGCCCACTTGTGCGCGAATGTGACGTACGATCTTCACATCATCAATCAGCTCTGTTCCATTAATATGAATTTGGCCTTGTTGAAATTTCTCAAGGTGATTCAAACAACGGATAGTGGTTGATTTACCTGAGCCCGATGGGCCACAGATAACGACTTTCTCGCCTTTTTTAATATTTAGATTTACATCTTTTAGTACATGGAAATCACCATACCACTTGTTGACGTCCTTCATTGTTATCATAAATTCTTGGTCTGACATGACGTTTCCTTTTAATGCTCGGTGTTAAATTTGCGTTCAATCGATTTTGAATATTGTGACATAGTAAAACAGCATACCCAGTAAATAAGGGTTACAAAAACATAGCCTTCTACTTCGTAGCCTAGCCAATTAGTATCACTGTTAGTCAGTGTTACCATGGCAAGAATGTCGAACAAACCGATGATTAAAACAAGGGTAGTATCTTTAAATAACGAGATAAACGAACCCACTAGATTAGGAATAGATATTTTTAAAGCCTGCGGAAGAATGATTAAAATCATTCCCTGCCAGTAGCTAAGACCCAGTGCTTCACTTGCTTCGTATTGACCTTTTGGTATCGCCTGTAAACCACCGCGTACCACTTCTGCAATATAAGCCGCTTGGAATAGCGTGATCCCTATTAAAGCGCGCAGTAACTTATCAAACTCAATACCATCATGAAAAAATAACGGTAATACCACTGAGGCCATGAATAGAATAGTGATCAGCGGAACACCACGTACAAATTCAATAAAACCAATACATAAGGTTCTTAGAATTGGCATATCAGATTGGCGACCTAGGGCTAATACAATACCAATAGGGAACGAAGCGATAATACCAACGGCTGCAACTAAAATGGTTAGCATTAAACCGCCCCATTTTTCTGTTTCAACTGTTTCTAGACCAAACCATCCACCACTAATTAAAATGAAACAAACAAAAGGGAATAGCAACATCAGCACTATTTTAGATTTGTTATTTTTTAATACTTTTAATGCGATTAAGAATGCAACGCATAGCATTGCAACTAGGTTAGGGCGCCAATGTAAATGTTCAGGGTAAAAACCATAAATAAATTGATCGAATTTCTCGATGATAAATATCCATCGTGCACCTGAATTAACCACTTCATCCTGTGTTCCGCTCCAAGTTGCATCAAATATCATCCAATTTAACAGCGGAGGAATGGTGAGGTAAATAAGATACAGACCAACCAAACTTAATAAGCTATTTCTTACGTCCGAGAATAGATTTGTTTTTAACCAAAAAATAATGCCTTTACTTCCCGAAGGGGCAGGCTTGGCTTCTTTCATTGTATAAGTTGCCATTTTAACGTCCTTTTATAGCCATTTTGGCGTTAACCCAGTTCAATAACAGTGAGATAACAATACTGATAGTGAGGTAAACAGCCATAGTCATGAGTATTATTTCAATTGCTTGACCGACTTGGTTTAATGTTGTTCCAGAGAATAATGTGACCAGTTCAGGATAACCAATCGCGGTTGCCAAGGATGAGTTTTTAGTTAAGTTTAAAAATTGATTAATTACAGGTGGAATGATCACGCGTAATGCCTGTGGTAAAACAACCTTTGATAAAATAATATGATCTTTTAAACCCAATGCTTTAGCCGCTTCTTTTTGTCCTTTAGGCACGGCTTCAATGCCGGCACGAACTGCTTCTGCGATATAAGTTGCTGTGTAGATGCTTAGTGCAAATAAAAGCGCTAATAACTCAGGAATAATGGCTAGGCCACCTCTAAAGTTAAATCCTTTTAATTCAGGATAAACAGCTGAAATAGGCTGGCCTACAATAAAGTAAACTAATGTTGGCGCTAGGATCAAAATAGCAAGAGAGACTTTAATAAGTGGGAATTCTTCACCTGTTTTATCGTGGCGTTTTCTTGACCATCGAGTCAGATAGAAAACCGCTGCGACAGCAATGATAAACGAGATTAAAATCGCGCTACTACCACTTTCAAAAATAGGTTCTGGTATTAATAAACCACGATTATTTAAGAACACACTGTCTAAGTAATTCATACTTTGACGTGGGCTAGGTAATGCCGCTAGTACAACGTTATACCAAAATAGAATTTGTAATAGAATAGGAATATTACGGAATGTTTCTATATAGATAAGTGATAGTTTAGAAATCAAAAAATTGTTTGATAAACGTCCAATACCAACTAATAACCCCAGAATAGAAGCGAAAATAATGCCTAAAATAGAGACTAATAAAGTATTTAATAAACCGACAATAAATACATCAAAGTAAGTCGATGTACCATCATCGTAATTGGTAAGAGTTTGGCTGATCCCGAAACCAGCGGTGTTATCTAAGAAAGAGAATCCAGTTGTTATGCCACGCTTTTCAATATTATCGAACATATTATTAGCAAAATAAAATGCACATAAAATGACGGCGATTAAGGCAATAATTTGGAAGAAAACTGCACGGTGTTGGGGGTTGTTTAAGAAACCTTTACCGTCTATTGGGAGTTGTTTGTTGTTCATAATGTGCCTTTTAATCAGCTAGGGAAAAGGGGGAGGTAAACTCCCCCTAAGAGACTGTTTAAAATTAACGAATTGGCATTGCGTACATTAGACCGCCTTGGTTCCATAGTTTGTTTAAACCACGGTCAATATTTAGCGGAGAATCTTTACCTACATTTTTATCAAACATTTCGCTGTAGTTACCTACTTGTTTAACAATTTGGTAAGCCCAGTCAGATTTAAGACCTAGGTTTTCACCAGCGTTACCTGTAGTACCTAATAAACGTTTGATACTTGGGTTTTCTGATTTCATCATTGCTTCTGCATTACTAGAAGTAACGCCTAGTTCTTCAGCTTCAAGTGCTGCAAATAAGCTCCAACGTACTACGTTGAACCAATTATCATCACCTTGACGAACTACAGGACCTAATGGTTCTTTAGAAATGATTTCAGGCAATACCATTACTGTGTTTGGATCATCCATTTTTAATTTCAAACCGTATAACTGAGATGCATCTGATGTTACTGCATCACAACGACCTTTTTTGAAACCATCAATAGTTTGACCTGATGTATCATAAGTTACGGCTTTGTATTCCATGCCATTAGACTTAAAGTAATCAGTTAGATTAAGTTCAGAAGTAGTACCTGCTTGAATACAGAACGTTGCACCATCTAGCTCTTTAGCCGATGTTACACCTAGTTTTTTACTGATTAAGAAACCTTGACCATCATAATAGTTAACACCAGCAAAGTTTAAACCTAGTGATGTATCACGAGTCGCTGTCCAAGTAGATGAACGTGCTAACAGATCAATTTCACCACTTTGTAGTGCTGTAAAACGCTCTTTTGCTGTCAGTGGGATATATTTAACTTTACTTGCATCACCCAATACTGCACTAGCAACAGAGCGACACATGTCAACATCGATACCTTTCCATACACCTTTAGAATCTGCTGCTGAGAAGCCTGGGATACCTGTCGATACACCACAGTTTAAAACATCTTTTTCCATTACATCTTGTAATGTGTCAGCGTGAGATAGAGAAGGGATTGCTGCAGTAAGACCAACCAATAATGCTAATTTTGTCACTTTCATTGTATTTTCCTTGTGGCTTAAAATTATAGTCAAATCAACTATGAATATATGGGTACGCACTAAAAACGATATTCATATAAAGTAATTACAGCAACTTACATGCCACTTTATGATGAATGCTCATTAATAATACGAAAAAGGAGTAATTAAAACGCCATCCCGTATATTGAACAGTTGCATCATATGCGAGGGTTCTACCTCATTAGGGTTTGTCTATCTATTTATTTGATTTAGGTCATGTTTCGGTTTGTTTTTTAACGAAAAATGAGTTTTAAACGTCATTTATGAGCAAATTAAAAAAGAACAATCTGCTCATTTTTGACTGAAGTTAAGGGTTGAGGGTGTTAATTGAGTGGCTGTTATGTATTTTTGCTGTTTTTTGGTGCATTTTTATTAACTTTATTAGTTGTTTTGCATCCCATTGGTGCGTTTTACCTGAACAAGCTAGCTCAAGTTGTTGCAAATTACTTTGAAGTTGTTGTTTTTGATCATCCGGCAATGGGCTAAATACCGTAATTTGTTGTAATTGCGTAATATCAGCATGTTGTGACTGAAAATAGCGTAATAAATAGGTATAAACCTGTTGCGGCGTTGATTGCTCACAAGCTTGTAATAATTGTTGGTAGGGTGTTGCTGTTTTCTTGTTATTACTTGGGGTAACCACTGCTTTTAATTGTTTATTAGTTTTTACAAAGTATAAATAGATACAAAGTGAAATAACTAGAATTAAAAGTATTAGTGCACTGATTTGCCAGAACAATAAACGTTTTGTTAATTGTTCATTTTCAGCCACATATTCATTGAGCTTGTTTTGTGCATCGTTGTTTGCTAATTGTGAAGCTGCCGAGAGGGCACCCTGAGTGCTTGCATCATTATTTACAACGTTACTGGCATTACCCTGATTACTATTATTGGTGTTTGGTAATGCCGCTTTGATAGTTAATGTTTGTGCTGGTAGTGTTGCAAACTCTTGTTGTTCAGTTTTACTATTCCACCAAGGAATTCTTATTTCAGGTAAAACTAGCTCACCACTTTTATCAGCAATAATCGCATGGGTAATAGTTCGTTGACTATATAAGACACCATTTAACGTTCCTTGTTTTAAATCATCTTGATCAGGGTAGTAACGTAAGGAGCTGTCATAGTTAAGTTTAATTTCAGGCATCTTGTCGACGCTAATTGATGCCACTCGTAAGCTAATGCTACGTGTGATTGGGTCGCCAACGGTATAAGAAGCTGCCTGTAAGTTATTATTTTCAACTAAATGTACATCTTCGCTGATCAACCAATCGCCTTGATAATTAGCCGGCATCGGTTTTACAGTGATGGCAATGCTATTACCTCGTATATTAATAGGTTGTGAAATGATCCTATTTTGCCAATCGCTGACACTGACATTTTTACGAATTGAACCCACCAAGAGTGGCGAAGTTATCTCCACATCACCGGCTTCTGTTGGCGTTATCTGATATTGATAAGTGAATACCTTATAGCGAAGTCCATTAAGTATCACTTGTGTTTGCTGGTTATCATTACTGATACGCTCTATATTTGCAGCTGCTAATGTTGGCGCTTGTACATCACCATCGACGATATTTTCAGAGACATAAATTTTGCTTTCTAAAATAATAGGTTGATCTAAATAAACTTGTGTTTTATCGACGCTGTTTTCAATAAAGATAGTGTCGCCTGATGTTGATTGTTGCTCTTCGCCAGCTTCTTTAACTTGTATTGTTATTGGGTCGGTTAAAAGATCACCGATTGCTAGAGCAGGAATGGTAAAATCACCTACTTTATTGGCCTGTAAGCGTAATACCCATGTGATTTTTCGATTAATATCACCATTAATAATTGAAGTGCTTTGACTTCGAGACGGGCCACTTACTTTAAAGTCATCAGTCAATGCACTGGTATCGAGTTGATATTCTGACCCCGTGTCATTAACTTCTATGGTTAAAATAAAAGTATCCCCCTGAAAAACCTGATTATTACTAACCGATGCCGTTGCCTGTGTCGCGGCTGAAGCAGAGGAGCTGATCGCAATTAAAAGTAGGATCACACTTAAACATTTATGTAAAAACGGCATTACCAGATTTCTCCGTTATTTTTTTGTAAAACAGGTTTATTAGCGGCTCTCTTTCTGTATTCAAGCTGCATTTTATTGCGTAATAATAAAGAAGGATCATCGGGCATATTCTTTAACCAAATCGGTAATTCTTCATACTCTTTATTAACGTCTTCTTCATTTGTTGATGATAATGCATTGGCTTCCTGCTCTACGGCTTGATCCTGCTGTGACTGTACCGCTGCATTCATTTCCGCTTGTTGCTGAGCCAGTTGCTCTTGCTGCTCAGATGATTGTTGTTCATCTTGCTGGCTTTGACTTTGTTGATCCTGCTGCTCAGATGATTGTTGTTCATCTTGCTGGTTTTGACTTTGTTGATCCTGTTGCTCAGATGATTGTTGTCCATTTTGCTGGCTTTGACTTTGTTGATCCTGTTGTTCAGATGATTGTTGTTCATTTTGCTGGCTTTGACTTTGTTGATCCTGCTGTTCAGATGATTGTTGTTCATCTTGCTGGCTTTGACCTTGCTGGTCTTGTTGATTCTGTTGCTCAGATGATTGTTGTTGATCTTGTTGGCTTTGACCTTGCTGGTCTTGTTGGTTCTGCTGATCCTGTTGCTGTTTTTGCTCTTGCTGCTCTAGTAATTTCTCAACTGCTTCTTTATTGGCTTTAGCTTGAGCAAAGTCTGGCTGGAGTGCTAATGCCTGCTGATAACTTTCTAATGCTTGTTGATACTTTTTCTGCATAGCTTGTGTATTGCCTAAGTTATAAAGTGTCGTTGCATTTTTGGGATCTACTCTTGTTTGTTGTGAATAAATTGCTTCAGCTTGTTTATATTGTTTATTCTTGAATAGTGCCGCGGCTTTCCAATCTGGATTGTGAAAGTTGTCACTGGCTTGTGTATAGTCGCCATCTCGCAAAGCCTGATAGGCATTCTGCTCACTATTTTTCCATATTGACGCTTCTACTTTCGGTGTTGTTAATGGCAAAGTGAGCGCTAATAATGCAACATAAAAAGTACCTTTCCTAAATAACAATAAAAATAGGGGGAAAAGTAATAAACTTAACCAATAACCATCATCAATCAATTGTTTACTAGCCATGTTTTTAGCATTTTTCTGGTTCTCTTTTACTGCTTTATTGGTGTCATAATGATTCGCTAGTAAAGGAATTTCTTGTCCCTTAGCATCGAAAGTTAAATACAAACCATCACTCATATTAGCGATCGGATAAAGCTTATCTGCTTCTAGTTTTGGTATAACGATATTACCCGCATCATCTTTTAATAAGCTGCCATCAGGTAATGTGATCGCAGCCCCTGCAGGTGTAGCCATTGCTAATACTGATACCATCCATTTTGTACCTGTAATGAGATCCTTCATTTTATTCAAACTTTGTTGATCAAACCCGTCACTAATAAAGACAATTTGTCCCTGTTGATACCCAGCATTTTCGAGTAATGAAATCGCTTTTTGTAGCGCGAGGTCAGGTCGAGAACCTTTCACTGGCATTAACTCCGGAGAAAGGTGCGGAATATGATTAATAATGGCATTACTATCTATGGTGATAGGGGTGATAGTAAAGGCATCACCGGCATAGGCTATCAGGCCTTTTTCACCTTCCGACCATTGTTTTAATAGCTCGATTGCTTTGTATTTAGCGCGGCTTAATCGGTTAGGTTTAATATCCGTTGCATACATCGAATAGGATAAATCGAGTGCAATGACTTGTGCTTTTTGTATTTCATAAACAGGTAATTCAACACTACGCAGGCTCGGCCCTGATAATGCAATACAGGCAATGGCAGATAATATAGTGATGACTAGGCGATTATTTTTGCTGGTTTCAGGCAAGGTAACCAAATGTTCACTTAAATGATTGGCAATAATACCGGTTTGTTTATGTTGACTTCGCTGATAACGCCATAAACTATAGACGGCGATAATGATTAACCCAATTAGCCAATAAGGACGAATAAAGCTTAATGGGCCAAAAGTGCTGGCTAAGGTGTCATTAAAGTTCATCTTCACCCCTTAGTTTTAATGAAATAATTACCATTGATAAAATCAATATTGCCAACGATAAAGGCCAAAAAAACAAGTTTTTCTCTGGTCTAAACTCTAAAAACTCACTATCTACGGGTTGTAATTGGTTAATCGTATCGTAAATTTTTTGTAAGTCTTCCTGGTTTCTGGCTCTAAAGTATTGCCCATTAGTTAATGTTGCAATCTTAGTTAATGTTTTTTCATCTAAGTCCGCAGAAGGGTTAACACGTTGGTTGCCAAAGAAACCACGTTTAATCATTTCATCGGCACCAATACCAATGGTATATATTTTAATATTATTTTTAGCGGCTTGTTGCGCTGCGGCAATCGGTTTAATTTTACCCGCTGTATTTGCGCCATCGGTCAGTAATATTAAAACACGTTGTTCATTTTTATTTTCTACAAAGCGCTTAATGGCCATTGCGATCGACTCTCCGATCGCGGTACGGTTCCCTACTAGGCCGATTTGTGTTTCATCTACCATGGTGGAAACAGTCTCCACATCAAAGGTTAACGGAGTCTGTAAATAAGCATGGTCGGCAAACAAAATAAGCCCTAAGCGATCACCTTGTCGTGTTTTAACAAAGTCTTTAACGATTGATTTTACTAAGGTTAAACGATTTACCGTTTTACCATTTAATGGCATATCCACTTCATCCATACTGCCTGATAAATCCAAAGATAAAATCATATCGCGGCTTTGTTGTTGAATGCGAATAGGTTGATCGTACCAAATAGGTTTAGCGATGGTGGCAAGTAATAAAAGCCATAACAACCAAGGAATAACAAAACTGATCAGAGGATTTCTTTTAGTCGTTTTTTGTTGCTGTAAACCATCAGCAAGCGGGATCCATACCTGTGTGTAAGATTGTTTTTTAGGGCTTAGAAAATAACGGACTAATAAAGGCAGTGGTAATAATAGAAAAACCCACCAGTATACAAATTCAAACATCTTTTTTACCTGCTAACTGCTTATTTTTTAAAGCTAACGTTTGACGTGCTTTAAACTGTGTTGGAAATGCTTGTATCCATTTTTTGGCAGAGAGAAAATCCTTTTCAGTACAAGAGGAGTTATCTTGATATAAACGACGGCAAAACTCATCCTGATTATTGAACAGAGTAACACCTTGTTGCGTATGGTGTGCTTGTAAAAAGTTAAACCATGCTTGTCCAGTAATCGATGCGATTTGTTCACGAGGGTAATAATGTAAACATAAGCCTTTTAATAATTGGTTTAATTGTGCAAAGCTGGCGTTATCCTTTTGTAATTGCTGCAATGATGCCAAGGCTTGTTTCACTATTCTTTTCTTTTTGATATAGCGTTTAACTAAAAAAAACGTTAACCAGCTAACGGCAATGACCGCAACCAAAATTAACCAATAAATAGGTGCTGGAGGCCAAGCAGACGGCACATCGACAGGCAATATTATTTGTTCAAATGGGTTATTGGGCGTAGGCATTAAATTGCTCCAATAATGGCACTGCTGCACTGATATGGTAATGTGCAATACCATACTTAAGTAAATTATTTTCCATTAATTGCTGACGTTGACTAGCAGCTTCTTGGTAAGATTGTTGTTGTCGTTGATTACGTAAAAAACCACTGCCCTTGATTGAATTAATTTTTAAACCCGCTTGTAACGCTTGTTTGGGTAAGTGAGATTCAAGAGGGTCACTAATTTGCCAGACAGTGACCTGATTATGCCGCCGCATTAAATTAATAAGTTTATAACAGGCTGAATCTAATTGAGAAAAGTCACTGATCAAATGAACTTGGCTACCTGTTTGTACTAAATGAGATAGCCGTTTTAGCTGTAAAAAAAGTGATTGTTGCTGTGCTGTTTTAAACGCTATTTTTTTACATAACGTTTGGCTTTGATGTAAAAATGCCATTAAGCCTTTATTACGTGATGTTGGTTTTAGCTCTGCAACCTGCTGTTGATTAAATACAATCCCACCCAAACGGTCATTTCGCTGCTTGGCTTGCCAACTTAATAGGGCGGCTAAATGGCAGGCTTGTACAGATTTGAATACTAATTGGCTGCCAAAAATCATACTATCGGAAACATCAACTAATAAAAAAACTGGGCGTTCTTTTTCTTCTTGAAATAATTTAGTGTGTGCTTTGCCTGTTCTTGCGGTTACAGCCCAATCAATGGCACGTACATCATCACCAGGTTGGTAATGACGTACTTCAGCAAACTCCATACCACGGCCTTTAATATTCGCTAAATAGTTACCAGAGAGTTGGCGTGTTGCTGGTAAGCGTTTTGCATTAAGCGAAAGTTTACCGTGCTGTTTATAACTGAGCAATTCAGTTAATTGCACATCCACCCCTGTGGTATAAGGCGTATTAGTAAAAATAGCGGGCACGTTATTATCCATTATCCTGCAATAGCCACCTGATTAACGATTTCTTGAATAACTTGATTGGCACTGACACCTTGCGCTTCAGCTTCATAACTTAAAATAAGACGATGGCGTAACACTGGGTATAAGTTACTAATGATATCTTCTGGCATTACATAGTCACGGTCATTTAACCAAGCGCGTGCTTTGGCGGTACGCATTAAAGCCAGTGTTGCACGCGGGCTCGCACCATAGCTTATCCATTGTGCTAACTGCTCACCAAAACGAGCTGGCTGGCGCGTTGCAATAATTAAATCAATCAGATATTGCTCTAGGTGCGGAGCAATACTCACTTTCATGACCTCTTCACGCATGGCAAAAATTTGTTCATTTAATAGGGGAGTAACTTCCGCTACTTTCTCTTTCAAAATCTCTTTTTGGTTCAACTGTAGAATCGCGCGTTCGGTTTGTGCATCCGGATAATCCAGTTGAATATGCATAATAAAACGATCTAATTGTGCTTCAGGTAAGGGATAAGTGCCTTCCTGCTCAAGCGGATTCTGTGTTGCCATCACTAAAAATAGCTCCGGTAACGGATAGGTTGTTTTACCAACGGTTACCTGCCGTTCTGCCATTGCTTCAAGTAATGCCGATTGTACTTTAGCCGGTGCTCGATTAATTTCATCAGCTAAGATCAGATTATGAAAAATCGGACCTTTTTCAAAAATAAATTGACCCGTTTCCTGACGAAAAATATCAGTACCTGTGACATCAGAAGGTAATAAGTCGGGGGTAAATTGAATACGGTGGAAGTCACCTTCAATACCATCAGATAATGCATTGATAGCACGTGTTTTTGCTAAACCAGGTGGGCTTTCAACTAAAATATGTCCATCGGCTAATAAGGCAATTAATAAGCTATCAACTAACTCGCTTTGCCCTAGTATCATTTGATTTAAATAGTGACGTAATTGATTTAATTGTTGTTTTGCCATTGTGAGTATCTTCATTAATTTATTTTGAGGAAAATATACTGCCTATAAAGGGCAAGTTCAAGACCCAAAAGTTCAATCCTTATAAACAATAAGTTACAATTATTTCTTTAAAGTACTTAAAAATATTGTAATAGATCAAAAGCTTTGCTGAAAAAAAATTTTTATTGTTTTATTTAGGCTATATTGATTGTATTACTTTATTCATTAATTATTTAAGGGAACCGCTATGAGTCAATTAGAATCAATCATTTGGCATGTACTAGGTTATATGGCTATGCCAACTATTTTTGTAGCTGGTTTTGTTGCTGTATTTATAGGTGCTGTTGCTATTTTAAAAATCTCAGGTGATACACCTGTCGAAGATTAATCAAAGCATGTTAATGCTACCTATAAAGATAGCTATCAATTGTTTATAATGATTAAGCTCCATTTAATGTAATGGGGCTTTTTTTTGCTCAGGAGAAATAAGTTTATGCAGATATATATAATGCGCCACGGACAGGCAGAGATGATGGCTTATTCAGATGCTGAGCGTAATTTGACCGATATCGGTCGTTTAGAGTCTGAATTAATGGCTAAATATTTAGTGGAACAGGATGTGTCACTAGATGCCGTATTAGTCAGTCCCTATG
The DNA here is from genome assembly GCF_000482725.1 of Psychromonas arctica DSM 14288. Taxonomy (GTDB): domain Bacteria; phylum Pseudomonadota; class Gammaproteobacteria; order Enterobacterales; family Psychromonadaceae; genus Psychromonas; species Psychromonas arctica. The sequence continues at coordinate 180,619 of NZ_AXWP01000001.1, read as the reverse complement.
TTAGAGCGCAGCAAACTTGGGAGTCTGTAAGCCCATTTTTTGAAGGGGTTACTAACATTCAAGTATTGCCTTGTTTGACCCCTAGCGGCAGCGCCCGTAAAACGGTGGATGAGTTATTAGCAATGCAAGCGCAAGGGGTGAAGTCAGTGATGATTATTTCTCACCTACCTTTAGTGGGTTACATTGTAGGGGAACTTGCACCTGCGGCTGGCGTACCTGCTTTTTCAACGTCAGCGGTTGGACACCTTTCTTTGAGTGATGAAGATGGTTTTGCCGAGTTATTAAGTTTGACAACGGTTCCTCAAATAAGCGATTAAGATTGCTCAAACAAGAGTAATGAATAACAACTGTCTCAGCCCTAAAAGTGTGTTGCTGAGATGGTAAGTTATTATTATTCCAATCAATAGATTTGCTCGGTTTAAAATACCCGAAATCCGAAATCCGAAATCTTAAAGTATTAAATCAATTGTCTAGCCATCTCTTTTGCGAGCAAGGCTGATTGTTTTATCCCTCGAGTGTGAGCCATCACAATCGCCCCTTCAATCAATAAACCTATTTGGTCCGCTTTGTGGCTGTCTTGTTCTGCTAATTGCGCAGCGATAATATCTACAATCGCTTGTTTGTGTTTTGCAGCAAATAGATTGATTGGATGATTAGGATCGGCATATTCCGCACTAACATTAATAAAGTTACAGCCAAAGAAAGTTTCACTATTAAACCACTCATTTAAATCATCAAAAATAGCCAATAGTTTTTCACTAGCTGCTTTATCCGTTGCCGCATTAGTTGATGCGTTATTCATGAGTTGTTGGTCCGTTAAGTCATGCTTTAACTGTGATTTATTACTGTCATCAATGGTTGATTGAAGTCTTGTAATCACTTGTTCATGACGAAGTTGTAGCGCAGCTAAAATTAACGCCTCTTTACTACGAAAATGTTTGTATAGGGTTGCTTTGGAAACCCCTGATTCCGCTAAAATCAAATCAATACCCGTTGCATGGTAGCCATATTGATTAAACAGAGTCAGCGCAGTTTCGATCAAATGTTGTTTTCTTGGTTGCATATTATCGCTAGTCCTTTAGACCACCATTTTATTTTTAGTAAGTATAACCAATTTAAACTTGACGTAAACAGTTCTGTTCACCTATAGTAAGTGAACAGATTTGTTCACTCTAATTTATAAAACTAAAAGGGCTTCATTATGTGCACTACTTCATCATCAAACACAGCATCAAACACAACTACAAACAGCGGTGTAACGGCTATTACTACTTTAGGTATTCACCATCTTGGTCTGAGCGTTACCAATATTAAAGAGGTGGCCAGCTTTTTCATTGAGCAATTAAATTTTAAACAGGTCGGTGAAAAACCTGACTACCCAGCTATTTTTATCTCTGATGGTACGGTGATGTTGACGTTATGGCAGATTAAAGATGTTGATAATAGAGTGGAATTTGACCGCACAAAAAATGTAGGCCTGCATCATTTTGCCTTGAAAGTTAGCACTATCGATCAGTTACAAGCCGTTTATCAAAACCTGACTAAACTCGATAATGTTGAGATTGAATTTGCACCAGAAGCCTTAGGTGCTTCACCTTTTCAACACATGATGTGTTTGATCCCAGGTGGCATTAGACTTGAACTTATTAGTGAATAGTAAGTTAACAAAAAAATCTAATTATAAGTGAGCTAATCAAATGAATAAACTAGTGGTCAATAGCTGGCATCAAGGTGAATTATCGGTACAAAAACGTGCGGGTACAGCGCAAAAAATGGCAGAAATTGGCCCTAAATTTATTCGAGAATTTATGCCACAACAACATCGTGATTTTTTTCAATCTCTATCGATGATATATATCGGTTATAGTGATTCAAAGTCGGAAACTCGCGCCAGTCTATTATTTGGTGAACCCGGCTTTATAACTTCTTCCAGTGAAACCACCTTGCAGATCAATACACAATATTCACTTAATGATTTTAATAATAATCATCTTAATGTGGGTGATAGGATTGGGTTATTGGGGATTGAGTTTATCAGTAAAAGGCGCAATCGACTCAACGCGGTGATTACCGATATCAACCAAAAAAATATTCAAGTTAAGGTATTACAAAGCTACGGCAATTGTCCTAAATATATTCAACCTAAAATACTGGTAACGAATCCACATTATGATGCTCAATCAACTAGTTCGACCGTATCACTAACGCAAAACATTCAAGAATTGATAATTAATGCAGATGCCTTTTTTATTGCCAGCCGCTTTGATGATGGACAAGCATTAAATAATCGAGGTGTTGATATTTCTCATCGTGGTGGTGTGCCTGGTTTCATTACCATTAATGAAAAAGGACAGTTATTAGTGCCTGATTACGTTGGTAATGGTTTTTTTAATACCTTAGGTAATTTGTTAGAAAATCCTATCGCGAGTTTATTATTTTGCGATTGGCAGCAGGGACATGCCTATCAAATAGCGGTATCAAGTGAAATTTTGTGGTCAGAGCAAAGCCTGCAAAGTATTCAAGTGAATACGCAGAAAAAAATAGCACGCACACTTTGTTTTACTCCAATTAAAATAGAAAAATTAACCGATAGCTTGGCGTATCGAGTTATTTAATCGTGATGTTTTATTATCTCCTATTTGGTTAAAGTATTAATTAATTCATATTTCTGTCATAGAACCTCCATACTATTTAATCTGAAAAACAGCTTTGTCTCAGCTGAAACGTTAACTTTCTGATATTAAAAAATATTCACGTTTATTATTTCTGAAATTATTTTCTTAATTTTTTCGTTGAAATATTATTCAATTAACTTAATATATATGGATATTCGTATATGTGGATGTAGATATGTTACCCAATCAGTTTTTTAAAATGTTATCCGATGAAACACGTTTACGTTGTTTGATTTTAATTGCGCGTGAAGATCGGGTCAGTGTCGGCGAATTATGTATCGCGCTGGAACAAAGCCAGCCCAAAATTTCAAGGCACTTAGCTATTTTAAGGCAGTCAGGTGTGTTACTTGATCAACGTGAAGGGCAGTGGGTGTATTACAAAGTGAATTCGGAGTTGCCTGGATGGATGCGTAAAGTCATTAGTGGGTTAACTGCATCCAATTGTTTGAAAGCAGAATATCAACAAGATATTGAAAAATTTCAACTTGCGAAACAAATCGCTAAAACAAGTTAGTCGCTAAAAATAACTTAAAATTTAATGGGTAACGCCTGTTTTTAATGCAGGCTAAGTTTAAAACAACTCAATGCTAATAAAAGCTTAATTTATAAAAGTGAGAAATGTAATGACAATTAAAGTAGGTATAAATGGGTTCGGACGTATCGGTCGTTTAGCAATGCGTGCCGCATTTGATTGGCCAGAAGTAGAATTTGTATTAATCAATGATATCGCAGGTGATGCCGCAACATTAGCGCATCTATTAGAATTCGATTCAGTGCAGGGACGCTGGCAGCATGAAGTCACTTGTACGGAAAACACCATGCAAGTTGCCGGTAAATCGATTGCGGTGACGCAGCAGGGTGAAATTGATGCAGTTGATTGGTCCGCTTGTGATGTAGTGATTGAGGCAACGGGCGTAAATCGCGATAAAGCATTATTAGATAAATATATTCAACAAGGCGTGAAACGTGTGGTGGTATCTGCACCGGTTAAACATCCTGACATCGCAAATATTGTCGTCGGTGTGAATGACCATGTGTTTGATCCGCAGTTGTATAAAATTGTTACTGCTGCGTCATGTACGACTAACTGTCTTGCGCCGATCGTTAAAGTTATTCATGAAAAAATAGGTATCAGCAATGCCGCATTTACCACTATTCATGATTTAACCAACACCCAGACTATTCTTGATGCTCCGCATAAAGATCTACGTCGTGCCCGCGCCTGTGGCATGAGCTTGATCCCAACCACAACGGGTTCAGCAAAAGCGATTGTAGAAATATTTCCAGAATTAAAAGATAAAATAAATGGCCATGCAGTGCGTGTTCCCTTAGCTAATGCCTCATTAACTGATATCGTATTTGAAGTCGCGCGTGATACCACAGTGGAAGAAGTTAATCAGTTATTAGCAGAAGCGGCTGACGGTGAACTGGCTGGTATTTTAGGATTTGAAATGCGCCCGTTAGTATCCATTGATTACCGAGGCGACCAACGTTCAACCATCGTTGATGGGTTATCTACCATGTTAATTGGTAAGCGCATGTTAAAAATCTACGCTTGGTACGATAACGAAATGGGCTATGCAACCCGTACCGCTGAGTTAATGAAAAAAGTCGCATTAGCTTAGTCGGCTTACATCGCAGGAAGCATTAGGAATAGTAGCAATGAAGTGGTTTTTAAAGCTTGATAAATCCTTAAGACAGTATCTTTTAGTGACATTTAATTACTGGAACTTCACTATCACCGATGGCGCATTACGCATGTTGGTGGTGTTGTACTTTTATCAATTGGGTTACAGCCCATTAAATATCGCATTATTGTTTTTATTTTATGAGATTTTTGGTGTGGTGACTAACCTCGTTGGAGGTTGGTTAGGTGCAAGGATAGGCTTAAATCGCACCATGAATATCGGTTTAGGTATGCAAGTGTTTGCTTTGTTGCTACTTACCGTCCCCAGTGAATGGTTAACTATCCCTTGGGTGATGATGGCACAGGCCTTGTCCGGTATTGCCAAAGACCTGAATAAAATGAGTGCCAAAAGTTCCATCAAAACCCTTATTCCTAATAACCAACAAGGTAAGCTTTATCATTGGGTTGCGGTACTAACTGGTTCTAAAAATGCTTTAAAAGGCGCAGGATTTTTCATTGGCGGTTTACTGTTAACGCTGGTGGGATTTCAAGTGGCCTTGATGATCATGGCGGGTGTATTAGCGGTGGTTTTTGTAATGAGTTTATTGTTCCTAGAAGGGGACTTAGGCAAAGCAAAAACTAAACCAAAATTTAGCCAGATGTTCTCCAAATCAGGCCCTGTGAACATATTGTCAGCGGCGCGATTATTCTTGTTTGCTTCACGTGATGTCTGGTTTGTTGTGGCTTTACCTATTTACCTGGCTAGCATTTTTGGCTGGTCACATTCAATAGTTGGTGGTTTCTTGGCTGCTTGGGTGATCGCCTACGGCATCGTGCAAGGCTTTGCCCCTAAGATCACTGCGTTCTTTGCTAAAGAGGGCTCAGCGCCAGGCGGTAAACATGCCATGTTATGGTGTGCATTATTAGCCGTTGTGACAGGTGTATTGGCAGTAGGCATTCAGCTTGAGTGGCAAGTACAAACATTGATTATCGTAGGATTATTGATTTTTGGTGCGATCTTTGCGATTAATTCATCACTTCATTCCTACTTAATCATCAGCTATGCAAAGCAAGATGGCATGTCATTAGATGTAGGTTTTTACTATATGGCGAATGCCATGGGGCGCTTAGTAGGCACCGTATTATCCGGCTGGATTTACCAAGCCTACGGCTTTGCCGCTTGTTTATGGATAGCTTTTGTATTCTTGCTGATCACTAGTGTGATCTCACTAAAGCTGCCTGTATCGGGTAATAAAGAGCGTAAATTTAACGAGTGAAAATTGCTATTTATTATCTTTAAATAAGGGCAGATGACTTCCATATATTATTAATAAGTTAATATTTATTTAGGTTCGTTTTGATTGTTTGCAAAATAAGAAGTTGTTTTTATTGAAAATAATAAACATGAAAACTCAATAATATTAATGCATCTGTTTTAGTTATAGCAATTTGCTAAATTCTAATAAGATAAATTTATAAAAAGGAGCGACTTGACACTGAATTATTATTGTAAAAGCGCTTGATCAATACAATCATGATTGCGAGTTATCCGGTGCATATCCGGCGGAATAAATTTTGTGACTTTTATTTCTTAAGCTAAAACTAGAGTGCAGTTAACAAAGATTGAATTCATCTATAATGTTTGCTAAATTAGTGCAACTCTTTAGCGTTTTTTGGATTAAATTCAAATGCTTTAATCTAGTTTGGCGTTGCGCCAAACTCTAACTTATTGAGCATATTTATAGTTGCGGAACAAAATTTCTGAACCGCAATACGTTGCTCATACTTCACATCCGCTTACGGATCAGAAATGTTGTTCCGCTAGCTTCTAGGTAAAGAGTCTTAATCACGATGTTGTGAATGCGCATCGTGATTTTCACCCCTAATTGCAAGGTAATACAAGACCTCTATATGGATTTAAATTTATATCAAAGGCTTGAGACAGATAATTGTAATCTTAATAAATTATTAAGCTCTTTACCTTCAACACATTATAAAGTTTATAAGATACCTAAACGAACAATTGGTTTTAGAACAATTGCACAGCCAACTTCTGAGATTAAAGATATTCAGCGTAAGATCATCGAAATACTTTCTCCCAAAGTACAGCTTCATCCAATTGCAACTGCCTACATTAAAGGTCAGAGTATTAAGTCTAATGCATTAAAACACGTTAATTCTGAATTTTTAATGAAAATAGATCTTGAAAATTTCTTTAATAGTATTAATCCTGAAATGTTGATGAAAGCTCTATCCAAACAAAAGGTAGAAATATCTTCAGAAGATGAGAAAATACTTAGAGAGTTGTTATTTTGGAATCGGAGTAAAAGGATAAACGGTAAAGTTGTATTAAGTGTAGGTGCGCCGAGTTCGCCATTTATATCGAATTTAATAATGTATGAGTTTGATAGTAAACTAGAATCTATGTGCACAAAAAGAAAAGTAATTTGTACAAGGTACGCGGATGACCTTACTTTTTCTACTTGTGACAAAGGGGAATTGTTTTCTTTACTACCCGAGATTAGAAAGCTGCTGTATAGAACATTTGGGAATCGTCTTGTAGTTAATGATTCTAAAACTGTTTTTTCATCAAAAAAACACAATAGGCATGTAACTGGGATTACTCTTACTAATAGTAATCGGCTTTCAATCGGACGAGAAAAGAAAAGATATATATCTGCATTAATACACAAATTTAAAAATAAAAAGCTTGATGAGCAAGACATAATGCATTTGAAAGGCTTGTTGTCTTATGCTGTCCATATAGAGGATATTTTTGTTCATAGAATGGGTAAAAAATATGGTTATGAAACTTTGGAAGCGATCAAGAAGTTTTCATTAGGAGAGTGCAATGAATGATTACGAGCCTAGAGGTATTAGAGAGTTAATAAGAAAGTCTAAAGCAGGTCATTATACATCCTCTTATCAGCTTATTGAGATCTACTATGAAGGTATTGCGGGTATTAAGAAGGACTTGGATAAAGCTCAGTATTATAAGGAACTCTTTATTCAGCAATTTACTCATTACCAATTTAGACTTGCCTCAATTAAGTTAGTCAATTTTAAAGGGTTTAATGATTTAGAGCTTGATTTTTCTGTTAATAATAACACAACAGTGTTGGTCGGAAATAATGGGAGTGGTAAGTCTACTATTCTCGATGCAATACAAAAAGTTTTAACCCATATTTCTTCAAGGTTAACAACTCGCTCGTATAATGGTGAACAGATTGATGAAATAGAGATCAACAATAATGCTAATTTTACAACGGTGACTCCAGTATTTTCTATTGATGACCGCTTATTTAAGATGGAGTTGTCACAAAGCAGGGCACTATCAACTCCTAAAGTAAAAAGTAAATATACTGAAATTAATGACTTAGGGAAATTTTTAGGAGAAGCAAATTCCATAGATAAAAAATTCCCTTATCCCTTGCTGGCGTGCTACACGGTGGAAAGGGCAAATGATGTGACGACTAAAGACATAGAAAATTCAGATGAGATATTGGATAGTCATATATGGGATAAATCTAAAGGATATAGCAAGAGTTTAAGTGGAAAGGCTGATTTTAAGTTGTTTTTTAGATGGTATAAAGAACTTGTCGAAGCTGACAATGAAGATAACTCTGAAATCAAGGTATTGAAGGCTAAAATAAAATCAAAAGAAGAAGAGTTTAATAGTCCTTTGCTGAAAGAGCTAATTGCTAATTCTAAAGACTCTGATACTAGCCGGGCTCTGGTCGCTCGGCATCATGAAGACATAAAAAAACTAACGTTTGAATTGAATAATTTTTCAAATTTAACTACACATACTCTGGAATTTGTATCTAAGGCTATTTATATATTTCTGCCCGGATTTTCAAATCTAAAAGTGCAAAGAAAGCCTCTTGATTTAACTATTAGAAAAAATAATAAAGAATTAAGTGTTCTCCAGTTATCTCAAGGGGAAAAAAGTATATTAGCGTTGGTCGCAGATATTGCGAGAAGACTTACACTATTGAATCCTGCTAGTGATAATCCATTAAGTGGAACAGGGATAGTCGCGATAGACGAGATAGATTTACATTTACATCCTTCATGGCAACAAAAAATAATTTCAAGATTAGAGTCTACGTTTGAAAATTTACAATTTATAGTTACGACGCATAGTCCTCAAGTATGTCATACCATTGATAGCGAATATATTTGGTTATTAAAAGAAGGTAGAAAATATCGAGCACCTAAGGGAGTACGAGGAGGGGTGTCATCTTGGGTATTAAAAAACCTTTTTGAAGTAGAAGAAAGACCTCCTGAAGATAAATTTACTCAATTGCTGTCAGAGTATAAAAAACTAGTATATGAGAATGAGTATTCTTCAGAAAGAGCTGTCAGTATTCGTCAAAGATTAAAAGAACACTTTGGTCATGACTATGATTACTTGGTTGAATTAGATATGTATATTGAAAACCGAGAGTGGGAAAAAACCTTTGATCAGAATTAATAAATCTACTGAAGAAAATGCTTTAATTAGGTTTGCATTAAGTGACCCTAATGCAACATGGGATGATTTTCGAGGAATTGATCAAGGTAATCCTTACAATTCAACTAAGAAGTTGTTATTTAAGGAGCAATCTGAACTCTGTGCGTATTGTGAAGTTAGTTTACAAGATTGCAGTGAGAACACTAAAAGGATTGAACACTTTAAATCTAAATCTGGAAACTCTAACCTAGGTGAAAATTTGCATTTAGATTGGTTTAATCTTTTAGGTGTGTGTATTGGTGGTAGTGATTTCAAAAACAAGGAAACTTATGATCTTCCCAAAAACTTGAGTTGCGACTCTCATAAAGCTCGTATCGAAGAAGTAGAAAAAATTGCAGATAAAAACTGGCTTGGAAAAGTATTATTTCCATTGGATTTACAAGAAAATAATAAACTATTTAATTTTGATAAGTCCACTGGTATGTTGATTCCTAATACAGAATATTGCGCCAATAATGAAATTCCCCATAATAAATTTGAAAGTACCTTCCAATTGGTTGAAGAAACGATACGAATTTTTAATTTGAACTGTGATAGGTTGAATAAAGCACGTCTTGTTATTTTTTATGATTTCGAAAGACAAATTAAGATTGCTAGGGGAAAGAGCGATATCAATAGAATAAAATTTTTAGCCTCAAACTGGTATGGTAGACCACCAAAGTCATTTCAGACTACAAGAAATTTTTTATTGCGAGATAATTTGATAACATCTAAAATTATAAATCTAGATTAGAGGTAGCTCTGAAGAGATATCTCTAATCCACTCATCGTTATTTCTTTATCAGTTAAACTGATGATCTGATTAGAGGCTTTTAAGTTTTCTTTCTCTGTTGTTAATACAAAGTAGTTGTGCAAGTAGTTGTGGACACCCACAAACTTTGACTAATATTCAGGCCAATTATGTGAACATCGCCGTCAATGGATGGTGGAACATTAATCAACTCAAGTTGATTTTTAGTATTAATATTTGTGTGCATGTTGCGTTATGTGCTGTTTTCTCAAGGAGGTTGGGCTGACGTGGTATCTTTAATCATAATGGCTTCAATGATTACTTTGTTTTTTACGATCGTCGCGCTGTTCTTTAAATTGAAGTATGTATTAAGCCTTTATGTCATTGGTAATATATTGGTATTTTTTATATTAGATTGGGTTTTACACCCTCTACAAAGTAGCTATATGTTTATTTATAGCCAACTACCAGCATTAATTTTATCTGTAACTGGGATTTATATCAGTCATAAATTTCAACCCCATGTGATTAATAAAGTGAAGCGTATGCAGTTAAAGTTGTTCTGTAGTTCAAAGGAATAAATAACTGGGATCAGATTAAAATTAGATAGTTAAATCTCTAAACTTAGTTTTTGATAAGTGTGGGTCGGCTACGCTCATCATTTAGAATAGATATTTCCAGCTTTGTATTTCGTCCTAACGGCGTGTTACTTTCTTTTACTTGCCCAAAATAAAGTAACCAAAGAAAAAGATACCCAAGCCATCTTTTTGATCTTGTATTATTCAACGTCTTTTTAACGCACTACTCAAAACAGCACATCCATGTGCTGATTTGAGCTATACCTGACGTCCTGTTGAACATAGTACGAAAGTACGGGATGTCCATATATGGAAACTAAGAATTCCAACTAATTATTATCAATAGCTGCATAGGTCGTACAACGGTCGGAGTGAAAGAGACTAATGCGATTAAGGCATACTTTGAACCTTCATTGTCCTAGTTGTGGACATCAATTCCTTTATTAAGTATTCCGAAACAAGCTATCTTATCGCTGAATAGTTTAAATACTAATCTTTATTAATCCAATATATAACCACTTCCTGCTTTCCCCATTGGTTTGCTTTTTCGACATTCTCTCCCATGTAGATATCAATTTTATTGGTCCAACGTTTATTCATTTTATCTAGTACTGTGTATTTTCCATCAAATCCTTCGATTCTTACTTCTTGTTGGTGAGTTAACCCCAATTTTATTAAGTCTCTTGATACTGCGATTGATTTCATTCCTGGTTTCAAGGTATCACCCCATGCCGCTAAGTTTGGTGTTGAATCAGTTTCACCCATAGTTGAGGTATAGGCACTTGCTGTTACCGTTAAAGATTGCTCTGCTTCAGCACAACCCATGATAGAGATGATGCTCATTATGGTCATAAAGTAAAAGCTTGGTTTCATAAAATGTTGTCTCTTGTAAAAATAAAGCATGTGAATCTGCTAAGTAAGTCTAGTAAGTAAACCTATTGATGGCGAGTATTTCATCCTTTCCATTTTGTAGTTCTACTTTCCATTGACCGTGCATTGTTGGCTGAATAAATTTGCTTGAGTGGCTTCTCCAACGATTACCGTTGATATTTAATTTAACTTTGGCAATCTGTTGACCATCAACACTCCAGATATAATAGAGTGTGCTATCTTTTAAGTTTTTAACTTCTGAAAATGCATAAACGGTTGCAATATTATTTTTGAAAATAATATTGTTGATTTTACCAATGGGCTCATTTTCAATAACTGATGAAGCAATAACAAAACGCGTGACATTATTCGACAGTATTTCAACATCAGATTGAGAGAATATAGCCGTATTGGCTGTATTTTCTATGCTCGGTATAGTCGAGGGGACTGATATTGGCTCAGCTTGGGTTAAACTTTTACCTTTATCTTGATTACTGTTATCGGTAGATACTGCAGTTTCGCCGTTTATTGGTTTAGCTACTTGTGCTGTAATTTCAACTTTTTCGATTTTAGCTTTATCGGATATTGTAAAGGAAGGATTGGAAGTTTCATCTTTTTCTACAGCGCTATGAGTGATGTTGTTTGTCGATGTTAACTCTGAGTTACTTGCCACAGGCATTGTCGGGTTTTTATCATTAAGGTTATTTTGCTCGGAATAATATCCACTAGCAAAAATGAATGACAAAATAGCAATGACGACAAGCAACAAAACCCCTAATATTCTCCCCCAATGATAACCATGAGTGTCTTCGTCCTGCGCTATGTTGCTCTGTTTTCGATTAAAGTTAACACGGATGGTAAATTTTTCCGATTCCATCATATTGTTATTCTCACTGAAGTTTGAGAAATAGATTGTTGTATTTAAAATGCGCTTTAAATTCAGCTATTATTTCGGGTTGTTAAAGTATGTTTTGCTTTTATTTTTCTGGTTTATGCAAATGCCTGCATCGCCCAGTGTGCTGACCCATCTAATGTGCGATCAAATATTACGATCAAGCGCTACCATCAAGGACTGCCATAAAAAGTTGCTATCAAACGTTGCCATAGGCGGGTATGTTTTTAAATATCCATAATTGTATATTTGCTGTTTTTTAAGCGCTTTAGCCATATTTATTACTTTTTGGGTGAAGAAGGGGATCACTATGAATACCCTTCTTTGATCACCATAACCCATAACGACTAGGCTCAAATATAACGTTATTCTTTACCGTAAACGTTATTTTCTTGCTCTTGCACGCGAATAAACGTCGTACGTTTAGTCAGTTCTTTGAGCTTAGCGGCGCCTACATAAGTACAGGTGGAACGAACGCCACCCATGATATCTTCAATGGTTGCGTTGACGCTGCCTTTATACGGAAGCATTACTGTTTTTCCTTCAGCTGCACGGTATTTAGCGACACCACCAGAATGTTTTTTCATTGCGCTTTGTGAAGACATGCCATAAAACTTCATGAACTGCTTACCATCCTGTTCAATTATTTCACCGCCGCTTTCTTGATGGCCTGCGAGCATTCCACCTAACATTACAAAATCAGCACCACCACCAAACGCTTTTGATACATCACCGGGGCAACTACAGCCGCCATCACCAATGATCATACCGCCTAAACCATGAGCAGAATCTGCACACTCAATAATGGCAGATAGTTGAGGATACCCAACGCCTGTTTTTACGCGTGTGGTGCATACTGAGCCAGGCCCAATACCGACTTTTACAATATCAGCACCTGCTAAAATAAGTTCTTCAACCATGTCTCCGGTAACAACGTTACCTGCACTGATGACTTTGTCAGGGAACTCTGCTCTAACACGCTCAACGTAGTCAACGAGGTGTTCAGAATAGCCATTTGCAATATCAACACAGATAAAAATGAGGTCATCTGTTAATGCCATAATCTGTTTAGTTTTTTGAAAGTCCGCCTCAGAAGTCCCTGAAGACACCATCACATTATTTAATACATTAGTATCGGTTTTATTAATAAAAGTAGCCCATTCTTCAACACTATAATGTTTGTGAATAGCGGTCATTACATTATGGGAAGCTAGCGTTTCAGCCATCTCAAAGGTTACAACTGAGTCCATATTAGCGGCAATAATAGGTACGCCTGACCATTCACGTCTACTATGTTTAAAAGTATAAGAGCGAGTCAGCTCTACTTGTGAGCGGCTTTTAAGCGTGGATCGTTTAGGACGAAAAAGTACATCTTTAAAGCCTAACTTTAAATCTTGTTCAATACGCATGGTTATTCCTTTTAAGATCAGCCTTTAATAATAATGCCTATGTCTTGATCGGCTAAAAATCGAAACACTAAAAAATGGGCAAAAAAAACCGGGGCATCTGATATTTATCAAAGGCCCCGGTTTTCAGTATTGTACGGTGTAAATTAATTATGGCAACTTATAACATGCTATTAAACAACTTGTTAATTCGTTAATTTGAAGGAGGTAACCTAATATTTACTGAAAAATAATATTTTTTTAACTAGCATAACGTCATTTTTGATTAAATTTTTCTACTTTCGGTTCCGCCTCTCTTATATGTAATGCCCCCCTCAAGATCGAATTTTTATTAATAGTACTCCTTAATATTCAGTGACAGTAAGTGAAAATTTTAAGCATGATAAAGGTGATGAAGTTCATATTATTTAAAATGAAGTTAGCCCGTTATTGATCTTAAAATACAAATATGAAAAGCTTACCACGTTGTGTGAAAAGGTTTTCACATTTTTGTTTACGTGAGGTTACAAATGAATAATGACATCGCAGGATCGTTGCTAAAATCATTGGGCGGCAAAGAAAATATAAGAGCTATGGAGCATTGCTCAACTAGATTACGAATTGTGGTTGATGACAACAGCTTGGTTGATCCCAAAGCAATCAAGAAAGTAGAAAAAGTAGCGGGTTACTTTTTTCAATTTGGCCAGCATCAAATTGTTATTGGTACAGGGTTGGTCAACGAAATTTATAGTATTTTAAAAAATATGGTCGGTGAAACTGACGATAATGCAAAAAGTGCAGCTTACGATGACTTAAATATCTTTCAAAAATCACTGCGTGCTTTAGCAGATGTTTTTGTACCATTGATACCTGTTTTAGTTGCTACTGGTCTATTTATGGGCTTACGTGGATTTGCTCAGCAATTAGGCATTACATTCTCGAGTGACTTGCTTGTTATGTCACAAATGATCACTGATACCGTCTTTATATTTCTACCTGCTCTTGTTGTATGGTCTGCGTTTAATCGATTTGGTGGTACACCGGTTATTGGTATTGTGCTTGGTTTAATGTTGATAGCACCTATGTTGCCAAATGCGTGGGACGTGGCGAGTGGTAATGCTGAAGCACTCACATTTGGTATATTTAAAGTGCAAGGTTTTCAAGGGACAATTATTCCAGCCCTTATCGTTGGTATTTTCGGGTCGTATGTAGAACGTTGGATTAAATCTTGGATGCCATCTGTCGTCGCCCTTGTATTCACTCCATTTTTAACCATTATTATTGCCGTATTTGCTGGGTTGTTAGTTATTGGCCCTGTATTTAATGTTGTAGAACATGGGGTAATGATTTCAGCTGATGCGATTATTAACTTACCATTTGGCCTAGGCGGCGCTATCTTTGGTGGTATTCAACAAGTATTGACAGTGACTGGCTTGCATCATTCATTAATGGTTGTCGAGCTTGACTTCCTTTCTTCCATTAAAGGCGTTAATCCGCTCAATGCTTTCATTACTGCTTCGATGGCTGGGCAAGCTGGTGCAGCTATCGCTTACACTATGACCATTAAAGATAAAAAAGAAAAAGCACTTAAATACTCTTCGATAATACCTTGTTTCTTTGGGATCACCGAGCCGCTACTTTTTGGTGTCACATTAACAAACTCAAAAGTATTTATCTCCGGTATTATCGGTGGCGCAATTGCAGGTACATTTGCTGCAATTACACATATTGCTCCAGCTGTAATGGGCGTTACTTTTTTACCAGCAATACCTGCGTATCTAGGTCACGGGCTAGGAATGTATTTAGCAATGATTGTTATCGGAATGGGAAGTGCAATGATTTTCACTAAAATATTAGTAAGACCAAATACGAATAGATAGGGTGCATGGCTCACTATTTAGTGAGCCATTTTTCTATCCATAGATATTTTTATCAAGCAATAAATAGCTAATATATTTATAAAGGATCAAACATGAAAGTGGTTTGTATTGGAGAGTTGCTGATCGATTTTATTTGTACAGATACAAATAAGCAGTTGCATGACGGTGTTCATTTTATCAAAAAAGCCGGTGGTGCACCTGCTAATGTTGCTGCAACCGTCAGTAAGTTAGGAGGTAAAGCAGAGTTCATCGGAAAAGTAGGAAATGATCCTTTTGGCACTTTTCTAAAGCAGGTGTTAACTGATGCTAACGTCGGAACTAAGGGGCTCTCATTTGATGCTGAACATCCTACCACATTAGCCTTTGTTTCGTTAACTGATGACGGAGAACGTGACTTTGTGTTTAATCGAGGTGCGGATGGAGAGCTTACTCGTACAGATGTATTGATAAAAACTAATCAGTCAGAAATTTATCATTTTGGCTCAGCGACGGCTCTTTTGCCTAGTGTTACACGATATACTTATATCAGTGTTATGGAAGAGTGCTCATCAAAAGGTGAGTTTGTTTCATTTGATCCTAATTACCGTTCAGCACTTTGGTTGAACGAAGATGCATTTAAAGCAGCCGTTCTACCCTGTTTAAAGTGGACACATTTATTAAAAATCAGTGAAGAAGAGTTAGTTCTTTTAGGGGGCAACAATGATAGCTCTATCGGGCTTGAATATTTACATGGGCTTGGTTGTCCTTTTATTCTGGTGACACTTGGAAAAAAGGGAACATTGGTTTCTTATAATAACCTACAAAAAATAGTACCCAGTATTTCTATCAAATCTATTGACTCTACCGGTGCTGGAGACGCTTTTATTGGCGCAATATTATATCAACTAGCAAAACATAAAAAAGTGAGTTTTGATCATTCTGAGTTATGTCAAATGGTGACGTTTGCAAACAAAGTAGGCGCATTAACTTGTACTCAAATGGGGGCAATTTCTGCCATCCCAACATTAGAACAACTAAAGGAAGTAAAATAGTATGGTTGATTTGCTATTAGAGGCAGATATCGCTGCGAGTGCTGCTCACTGTAATATTGAAGATCCATTTCGTCTTAAATACCATATAACCCCAGCAGTTGGTTTACTCAACGACCCTAATGGTTTTATAGAGCATAAAGGTATATATCATCTATTTTATCAATGGAATCCATTTGAATGCGCACATGGAAGTAAGTTTTGGGCACATTGTATTAGTGATGATTTAGTTAATTGGCGTTTGTTACCTACAGCAATGGCACCTGATCAGAATTATGATAAAAATGGTTGTTATTCTGGTAGCGCGTTTGTTAATAATGAAAAGTTGATGCTATTTTATACTGGAAATGTAAAAAATAAAGATGGGACAAGGCTATCAACTCAGTGTATTGCAGAAGCGAATAGCTTAAATGACAAGTTTATAAAAAAGGGGCCTGTGATCGATAGTCCTCCTGCAGGTTATACTGCACATTTTCGTGATCCTAAAATTTGGCATGATAATGGAGTTTGGTACTGTGTCATTGGCGCACAAACGATCGATAAAAAAGGGCAGATATTATTATATCGTTCTATCAATATAAATGATTGGGAGTTAATGGGGCCATTAGCAGGCAGTGGGCTTAATGAATTGGGTTATTTTGGTTATATGTGGGAATGCCCAGATTTCTTTGAACTCGATAATAACTACATTTTGATATGCTCACCTCAAGGGATAGAGAAGGAGGGAGATAAGTACCACAATAAATATCAATCAGGATATTTTATAGGCTCATATAATGTACAAGCTCATGAGTTTAAGCATAATGAATTTATAGAACTTGATCGCGGTTTTGAGTTTTATGCTCCGCAAACTACTACTGACTCAAAGGGACGGCGCTTAATGAGTGCGTGGATGGGAATACCTGAAGAAGATCAGCAACCCACATTAGCGTATAACTGGCTACATGCACTAACACTGGTTCGTGAGCTTAAAATTAAAAATGGTCGTTTATATCAGTACCCAGTTGAAGAATTAAAACAATTACGTCAAAACCAATTGAGTTATCAAGACATTGTAGTTAGCAACTCACAATCATTCACTCAAATACACGCACCTTGCTGTGAAATTGAAATCGAATTAAATGACATTCAGGGGGAATGTGGCGTTCATTTTAATGCTTATGAGCATTACCATATTGACCTTACATTCAACCCTAACAATAGTAAATTAAGTTTAGACCGAAATTCAACACCAAATCAATCAGGTGTACGCAGTTGCACATTGCTATCAAAGCAAAGTTTGAAGTTGCATATGTTTCTAGATAAGTCATCTATCGAAATCTTTGTTAATGATGGAGAAGAAGTTTTTACCAGTCGAGTGTTTCCATTAAGTGAAGCTCGTAATATTAGTATTTACTCCCATGGATCTTGTACAATAACAAAATTTGATAAATATGACTTATCATGAGGTAACAGGTTGACGAAAAGTATTTTGAACCTAAAAGATATTGCTAATCTAGCACAAACATCACCTTCCAGCGTATCAAGAGTGATCAACTCTTCTGGTTATGTAAAAAAAGAAGTACGTGATCGAATCCAAGTCATACTCGATGAAACAGGGTATCGGCCTAATGCATTTGCTAAGGCACTTCATAGTAAAAAAAGTCTTACAATTGGTGTTATTTTACCAAAAATTAATGCAACTTCATCCGGTGAAAATATTGCAGGTATTGATGATTATTTTTCAAAGCAAGGTTATAGCGTTATTCTCGGCAACACGAACCATTCTGTAGATAAAGAATTTGAATATCTTGACTTGTTTAAAGAAAAGCAAGTTGATGGAATCATTTTAATTGCAACAACACTCACCCCTGAACATCAAGCTCGTATTAAACGACTTCATATTCCTATTGTTATTATGGGACAAAAATCGTTAGATGGTACGCCATGTGTTGTGTTTAATGAAATAGAAGCTGCTCAAGAGTTAACCAATTATTTACTCGACAACCAACATCATAATATTGGTTATATAGGGGTTAGCGAGGAAGATATTTCAGTAGGAGTTGAGCGTAAACAAGGGTATTTGAATGCACTTGAAAAACATGGCATAAAGAAAGATGAACGACTACTCAGCATCGGAGCATTTTCTGTTATAAGTGGCTATGATGCTTGCCAGCGTATATTCGAACAATTTGGTTCTGCTCCTGATGCAATATTTGCTGCAAACGATAAGATGGCAATAGGTGCAATAAACTATATTTTGGATCAAGGCCTTTCTATACCTGAAGATGTTAGCGTATGTGGGGTAGGTGGTGGAGTGTTTGCCCAACACTACAACCCAAAAATAACCTCTCTTTTTTATGATTCTAATTCAGCCGGAAGAATAGCTGCAAATTTGTTATATCGCTTGATACAGAGTGACGAAAAAGATTTATTAAAAAACCATATTGAATTCGTTCAATATAAGTTAGTGATCAGAAATAGTGTCAAATTAAACAGTAATTGATTATCCGAAGTTATTACAACTTGTCTACCTAGATCAGCAAGTAGTCTTGTCGTGTTATATCAATAAACACCCTTTAGCAATCAAAATGCATTATTCAGTCGCTCGCTAGGATTTCAAGACAAGGCGTAACATGATGACAATGGCTAGTCCTATCGAATGTTACAATTTAGTCTTGGTTTTCGAGCTAGGGGCCGATACACTGCGCTGAATTGGTCAATATACGTAAAATATACACATAAAAACGACACTTAATCCTGCCATTGATTTCACACTAACTTTGACTAATGAAGAGTCTAACGGATACCGTTCACAAGGCTGATAAGTTATCAAAAGATGCTCTGGTTGTTTTAGTTAAAGCAATGCATCAATAAATGATTAAGTAACCTCGTTGTCGATAAGTAAAGTAAATTGTGGTGTGCGGCCACAAAAAAACCAATAAACATTTTGCATTAGCTAGGATGGCCTGCACTTTGATACTAGGCGGCAGCGCTATAGGAATTATAGATTGTTAATCGCATTATGTTTTCAACTATACTATCGACTCTTTCATTACCATTTCTGGTATGTTTTTTTTGGCTATTCTCTTTTGTCTCAAGGGAATGATTCGCTCGGAAGAACTCGATAAAGTTAAACCTGAAACACTCAAAAGTCTTGGTAAATATAGGTAGATTATCACCGTAATTTTAATCGGGTTAATGATGACACTTTATGGATAATAGTAATATTGCTCCGTACTCCTTGTGGACATGAACCGATGTAAGTTAATGAGCAAGCACTTGAAGATTAATCTGACTTTATTTTTTGTCTGGTGGAATAGGACCATGTGCTTTGGAGTGACGCATCACGACTAAGGTTTTAAAGTTTTTGACACTATTATCTTTATGAAGCACCTGTTGTGTGAATTGATCAAAGGCTTCCATATCTGCTGCGATCACTTGTAAAACTAAATCATAATCGCCTGTTACAAACCATGAGTCGATAATTTCTGGTTGTTTATTTATTCTGCTTAAAAATGCATTGACGATAGTGCTATGATCTCGTTCCAACTCAACCAATAACATCATACTTAATGGCCAGCCCATATTTTTAGGTTTGATGATGGCCATCTCTTTTTCAATAACACCACTTTTGCGTAACTCTCTTACTCGACGATAACAAGCAGGTTCAGATAGACCGATTTGTGCTGCAATCTCCGCAATCGATGCCCTAGCATCGGTTTGTAGTTGGTGAAGAATCTTAAGATCTATGTTGTCCATAATTACAAGGCCTTTTTTAAGTTAATAATGATAATTTTTATCATATTACTCGCTAAATAAACAATATTAATCACTCACTATTGATAAATTTTATCATGTAGATTTTTTAATCAAAGTGAGAAGCCTATGCGTTCTTTAATCAATCAAAATCAAACTCTGTTCGCTGTTGTAGCAATAATAGTTGCGATGCTATCAATCACAGTGGGGGCGTCATTGGCGAAGTCTATATTTTCTTTTATCAAGCCTGAAAGTGTTACTTTTATGCGCTTGAGTATGGCTGCTGTTATGTTGTTCTTTGTATGTCGTGTGTGGGAGGTTAAAATAACAGGTCAAAATATAGGCTCAGTGTTTGTTTATGGTCTCACCATTGCTGGTATGAACTTATTTTTTTATTTGGCCATTAAAACTATCCCCATTGGTGTTGCATTGGCCGTTGAATTAATTGGCCCGTTATTGGTTGCAATCTTATTTTCTAAGCACAAAAGTGATTTTGTGTGGGCGATACTCGCAGCCATAGGTATTTACCTGCTGATCCCTAATGCTTCAAGTAATGTCGTCTTGGATAGTAGGGGGTTAGTGTACGCGGCAATGGCTGGCTTCTTTTGGGGGAGTTATATTATTGTGGGTAAAAAAGCAGGATTTCAACATGGTGTTAAAGCCCCTGCATTAGGGTTAATAGTCGCGTCAATGGCGCTATTACCGGTAGCCATAGATACCTTTTCTTTAAGTGATATGAGCATTGAAATAATGGGATTATTGATTGCCATTGCATTGTTATCGAGTTTAATCCCTTTAGTTTTGGAGATGCAAGCATTACGGCATTTACCGACCAAAACCTATGGTGTACTCACAAGTGGGGAGCCTGTTTTAGGTGCACTGGCAGGTTTTTTTATTTTAAATGAGCAACTTGTTATTACACAGAGTATTGGTATTAGCATCATTGTGTTTGCCTCCATCGCTTCTGTGTTATCGCCTTCGGTTATGACGACCAAGAACGTGGCGCTAAAAATAAACGACAATAATGCAGGAGAAGTCAAACCAGTGGCAGAAAGCTTGAAGTGAGATTGTTGATAAAATAGGAGGGGAATTAATAATTTTCATTTTAATCTTACCCTCGCTATTTTTTAGCTGAGAGTCTTTGTCATTGAAAAGTGGGAATATTTGCTATAACTTGAAATGCTGCTTACAGCTTGATTATGATTGTTATATTTTTGCCGTAATAAGTTTATTTTCATTATGAGGTGGAACATTGTTAGCTAATATCCCTTTTTCATTATTAGAACTTGCGCCGATGCGCGAAGATGCAAGTGTTTCAGAAACACTTCAAAAAAGCACTCAGTATGCGCAACATGCCGATCAGCTTGGCTTTCATCGTTTTTGGCTTGCTGAGCACCATAATATGCCTGGTATTGTTTGTGCTGCAACATCGATTTTAATTGGTCATATTGCCGGTAATACCCAAAAAATCCGTGTGGGTTCAGGTGGTATTATGTTACCCAATCACTCCACCTTAGTTGTCGCAGAGCAATTTGGTACTCTAGAAAGTTTATATCCAGGACGAATTGATTTGGGGTTAGGTAGAGCACCGGGCAGTGACCCAGTAACTAGCCAAGCATTAAACAGTGATTTACGCCGTGCAGATAATTTTCCTGCTGAAGTGAGTGAGTTACAACAGCTGTTAGGTCCCTATGATGGGAAGCATGCAATTCGCGCTATACCCGGTGAAAATACAAATGTGCCGCTGTGGTTGTTAGGCTCTAGTTTATTTAGTGCACAATTAGCGGCACAAAAAGGGCTGCCTTATGTGTTTGCCGGCCATTTTGCTCCTCGATTTTTGCACGATGCCGTTGCGTTATATCGACGTGAATTTAAACCCTCTGATACCCTCAAAACGCCTTACTTTATGCTGGCATTGCCACTCGTTGCTGCCGCAATCGATGAAGAAGCTGAATATTTATCCACCACTTCAAAGCAACGTGTATTGGCATTAATGCGTGGTCAAGGTTTATGGTTAAAAGCACCTGTTAGTAGCATGGATAATTTATGGAATACACAGGAAAAAGCACAAGTAGATAACTTTTTAAGCCTTAGCGTGATAGGAAGCCCTACGAGTATCAAACACAAACTGGAAATAATCGCACAGCAATTAAATGTCGATGAATTTATATTTACAAATGATCTTTATGATAGCGAAAAACGTCATCAAGCATTGGATATATTGATGTCAATTAAGCAGTAGTTATATAGCCAGATGCTAAGAATCAGATGAATTCTGTTCTCCAGTATGTTCTATTAGGGGATGCTAAAACTTCTCAAGATGGATTCACTGATGGTTTCGAGATTGACGGCGTAACATCTCATGAAGTGAGCGCTGGTATCAGATACAACTTCTAAAGCCATTAATGTATGCCTGTAAAAAGCAGGCATACTATATTAATAAAGCTTAAAATCGGGAATGTATATTTTCGTTTTTAAGCTTAAACACTTTTCTTTAGCTGTGCTCTTTAAGTTCTCCAGCTTAACAGTCTGCGCTCTAATACACCAACAAACCAATTTATAATCACGCCCAACACAGATAAAATAAACACACCTGCAAAAAGACGTTCTAAATCATAAAGTGAGCCTGCTTCAAGTACATAAGCACCGATTCCATAAGTTGCGCCCAGCATTTCAGCGGCAACTAACAGGATGATTGATATTGCAAGAGAGATTCTGAGTCCTGACAGAATACCAGGAAGTGCACCCGGTAATACAATCTTACGCACAATCGAAACCCATGACAGTCCGAAACTTTGCCCCATGCGAATATAACCTCTATCCACATTATCGATTGCAGCATAGGTAGCAACCACAGTAGGAGTGAAAGATCCTAATGCGATTAATGCATATTTTGAACCTTCATCAATCCCGAACCAAATTACAAATAAAGGTAAAAGAGCAATTTTTGGAACCGGAAATAGGGCTGCAACTACGGGCAATGCGCCGGCTCTTACTAGATTAAATAGCCCAATTAATAATCCTACCGCAATGCCTGCCGTTATACCCATTAGCGACCCCATTAGTAAACGGGTTAATGAAGGTAGTAGGTGCTTAAATAAAAGACCAGAATGGTAAAGGTCAACAAGAGTCTGCGCTACGCCAGATGGACGAGGCAATGTTAAGTCTGAAATCCATCCAGTACTTGTTCCCCATTCAAGCAAGGCGATGATAAAAACAAAAACGAGTGGGCCAACAAAAAGGAGCGGTTTATGTGTAAAACCACCTCCTCTGAATGGGACTTCTTTGTTAACTTGATGTTTGTTAGTCGGCATTGATAAGCTCCTTGTCGGCAAGCAATGCTTCTTCTCGCATCAGGTTCCATAGGTATTTTTGTTTTTTATCTAGTTCATCTGTGTGGTTTTTTCTTTCATTTAATGGAATGTCGATCGTGACAACTTCGCTAATCGTGCCGGGCCTACGACTGAGTACGACAATTTTGTGGCCAAGGCGTACCGCTTCACTTAAATTGTGTGTCACATAACAAGCAGTAAATTTTTCTCTATCCCAAAGCGAAACTAAGTCATCCATCAATAATTCACTCGTTTGACTATCTAGTGCTGAAAGTGGCTCATCCATCAGTAAAACCGCAGGGCGAACACTTAACGCTCTGGCAATGGCGACTCTTTGTTTCATGCCACCACTGAGTTGTTTGGGCATTGCGTTGGCAAATTCACTGAGTTTGGTTCTAGTGAGCACATCATCCACAATATTTTTTATTTCTTTTTTACCAATGCCATGATCTTCAAGCACCAGTGAAATATTGTCATACACATTTCGCCATGGCAGTAGCGCAAAATCTTGAAATATATAGGTGAGCGGGTTAATGGAGTTTTCTGGTGGGCTCCCAATTTGTGTTACTTGACCACTGGAAGGCTTTTCTAAGCCCCCAATAAGTCTCAGTAATGTTGACTTGCCACATCCTGAAGGGCCAACTAAGCAAACAATCTGATGTTGATTGATTTCAAGGTTTATATTTTCTAGCACATTAACGTTGGAGTAACTATGCGAAATATTGTTGATATGTAAGTTCATAAATGACTCTAATTTAGTAGCTATCTACATAACGAGGATCCACTAACATATCCATTGTTATATTACTTTTAACCAACTTTTCTGTTTTAAACCAATTTAATTGATCCTCGATACTGGCGATGTTTAATTTTGCACCTTGATTAAGTCGCATTGCCCCATTGATGATAGAAGGAGCGGCTTTGTCATAAGGTTTATCGCTGTAAACATACTTGTGAATTAATGTAACCATGTCTTTAGAGGCTTGTTCGCCGGCACTTTTGTCAACCAGTGCAGCATTGAAATCAGCGCCTCCCTTTGAAAATGCACTAAGAAATGATTTAACCAGTTCTGGTTTGTTTCTAGCCGTGTTAGATGAAGTAAAAACGGTGGTGACTTGGTAGTTGGGAATATAGTCTGACATGTTACCAATCAACATAATATTTTTATTTTTAATCAGTTCTTTAGCAATGTGAGGTACCACCGTCCAAGCATCAATTTGTTGGGTTTTTAATGCGCCAATAATAGCCCCAATCTTTTGGAGTGGTTTCATCTTAATATCTGAGTCTAAAAAGCCTTCTTTTTGTGCTATTTTATGTGCCATATAATGAAAAGATGAGCCAGTTTGAGTGATGCCAAAGGAATGCCCTTTTAAATCTGCAGGTGTTTTAAGCCCCGCGTCATAGGCTTTTTTAGAAGCCAGGATCATTTGCCCATCGATACCATCCTCTTCATTTAATACGCCACCGATCACTTTTATAGCGCCTTTTCCTGCTAGGTTAATCAACCCACCAGAAACCGCTGTGATACCAAAATCGACATCCCCAGAAGCGATAGCGATGGCCATCGGTTGTGCGGCTTTAAAAAATTTAAATTCAACATCCAAACCCGCTTCTTTAAAGTATCCGCGTTCATAAGCGACAAAACTCGCCGCATGGGATGTCCAACGTAGTGCTCCAACCCGTATTTTTTCACTGGCTTGGGCTGCATTTATACTTAAAATAAAGGTAAGTAGGCCTAAGAGAAGTGAGCTTTTATTTATTTTTCCTATCATGGTAACCCTTAATATTAGAGTGATTTATCTATTTTTAGCGAACCTATCTAGAAAACCTATCTAAATAAGTAAATTAAGTAAATTAAGTAAATTAAATAGATAACTTAATTTATATGTGAAAGATTGGATGGTAAAAATGATGACTTTGCTATATCAAAAATTAATTTATTTTATATTAATTTACAATACATTAAACGCGCTTCATTGAGTTATTTGATAGTCGATCAAACTTATTAACTAAGTATCCGTTGCTGTTGTTTTAAACTGTGATGCTTAAAACAGATATTATGGTTCGATATTTTTAAGTATTTCCAGTTCAGCAACTGTGATTATTGAAGCAGAGGGGAAATGGTTATTGAAATAGAGAATAAGCTGTCAATGAGATAGAGAGTACTCAGTACTTTTCCCCTAAGCGAGTATTAGTTGACTTAATATCAATTAATGAATATTGATACCGGCTTGTTTACTGAGATAACTTTATTTGAGCAGCACTGCATAAATAGTACTGTATGGAATTATTTACTGGGTCGAGTTGTTTAAAATTTGTCCTTTTATGATGTTAGCCTAAACTTACATCATCATAATTTGGGCTTTATTAATAACCCCATTAAATATTAAAATAAATTCAAACAACAAGTGGACTTTTAATGACGATTAATAAACAACTCTCTATTTTAATGCTGCTTATATCGTTATTTTCTATTATTGTTGTCGCCTGTGCTTTTAAAATTTCAGATGCCGCAAGATTCCACCAACTTAATAGCCAACACTTCAATTATATCATCGAACTCAATGAGCTTATTGCTCGTTACCCTAATGCATTGCCAGAGACAGAAGCACTTAAAGCCGTCGTAATAAAAATTCAAGATCAGCCTGAAGCCTGTGTTGCACTACCTAGCAGTGTTGATCGTTTTTTAATGAGAATGATTAATGCTGAAAGTATCATCACCATTTGTAAAAAAGATATTAAAATAGCGGACGATTTATTAGAAAGCATTAAGTTGTTTGAGCTGGGGTTGATCACACCATCAGCAATGAAAATCGACCTTAATATAGGTAACAAAAAATTTAGAAGTAACTCAATCGAGTTTATTGGACCGGTTGATAAATTGAGTTACTTTATTGTCAAAGCCTCAACGATGACGACAGTGATATTATCGATTTTTCTTTTTCTAATGGCTCTGACCATTGCGCAAGCGATTTTAAAAGTGGTTAAAAGAATGCAAGAAACAAAAGATAAACTCGTTATTAGCGAAGAAAAAAATAAACAGCTTGCTCATAAAGATTCATTGACTGGATTGCCAAATCGAAATGCCTTAGACAAACAAATAAACAAAAATATTTTGATGTCCAGTATTGAAAAATTTGCCGTTTTTTTTATTGACCTAGACCGCTTTAAAGATGTGAATGATACAAGGGGCCATGCTCAAGGCGATAAATTACTGAATATAATCGCTAATCGTTTAGAGAAAGCGATGGAAGATAATGGTTATGTCTTTAGGTTCGGTGGCGATGAGTTTGTTGCTATCGTGAATTTTTCGACTGTTCAACATGACGTTGAAAAAATGGCCTCACAATTCATCAAGACGATTGCTGAGCCAGTCTTATTAGAAAACACCGATGTTTATGTTACTGCTAGTCTTGGTATTTCAATTTATCCAAGTAATGCAGATGATGCAGAATCTTTAGTTAAGTACGCTGATACAGCAATGTATGAAGCTAAAAAAGAGGGTAAAAACCAATATCTATTTTATCAGGATGCTTTTAGTCAAGAATATACTCGCCGCTTATCTTATGAATCACAATTGAGATGTGCAATAGAGAAAGATCAATTACATATTGTTTATCAGCCTATCGTTAATCTAAATAATTTTGCTACTCAAGGCACAGAAGCTTTACTGCGCTGGCAACTAAACGAAGAGACGATGGTATCTCCAGATATCTTTATTCCTATTGCTGAATATTCAGGGCAGATCATTGAGATAGGAGAGTGGGTATTGAGGAATGCTTGCCAACAGAATAAATTATGGCGTGAGAGTGGTGCGAGTAAGTTAAATATCGCGGTGAATGTTTCCCCTTATCAATTATTTAATCCCCATTTTCCTCAATTAGTACAAAAAATACTGGCTGAGTTTGATATACCACCACATTGTTTAGACCTCGAGATTACAGAAAGTATGACTGTTTCTGATAATGCGGTTTTTTTGAGAACATTAAATGAACTGTCAGAGATGGGCGTTAGATTGTTGATGGATGATTTTGGTACGGGCTATTCGTGTTTGAGTTATTTAAGACAACTTCCCTTTGACGTATTAAAAATCGATAAGAGCTTTGTCAGTGATTACGATACGATAGCCTCGACTATTATTGCCATGGGCAAACAACTAGACATGAAAATTATAGCCGAAGGGGTAGAAACCCAAAATAGCTTGGATACTCTTACACAACAACAGTGTGATTTTGCCCAAGGCTATTTTTTCCAACGCCCAATTTCAGCAGAGCAGCTCGACGTATTTAAAATATATAACAATCTAAAAAGCACTCATAATACGCATGATACAGCTTATTAAACTTTAGTTATTACATTCTAGTTATTACATTCTAGTTATTGGATCTAATTTATTAATTCTAATTTATTGTAGTCAAGTAACTAACAATTTAATTTACTAAAAATCGGTTTTTATTAATGGTGAGTGACTGTTAATAAAGGTCTTTGTTAATGATGGATATTTGTGTTTTACCCTGTTTTGTAATCTACAAAAACAGGGTGTTTTAGTTTAGCTTAGTTTGTTAACGTTAATCTTGCTAGCTTAGTATGGCAGGTACACGCACAATAAAAGCTCTGGTGTGGTCATAGATTAAGTTATACAAAAATGCATAAATTGTAATGCAAATAGTGACGCTAATATCCATCATAAGTGCTTGCCAGAAACTGATGTTCAACATCAATGCGATCACAGGGATAGTTACCACTAATAAACCCGCTTGAAATATGATCGTGTGAACAATGCGTAATGGGACTGTTCGTTTTGTTTTATCGCCTGTCACCATTCGGTCAAAACCCCAGTTATAGATAAAATTCCATGTCATTGCAATCGTTGCTACAACTATCATTGTTCCTGATAGTGATTCTGCATCATGGTTTGTAAATATGGTCAGTATAATAATCGCTAATGCGACCGCTAACACTTCAAATAATACAGCATGAAAGATACGTTCAATCGGTTTCATTCTCTAACATTCTCTCTTTAAATTTGTTGATGTAAAAGGCTCCTACACTTGCAGGATAATTAATTATAGTGATATCTATCACACAATAAAATTAACAGCCATCACGAATGGTGATAGCATGAAGGGGGGTTAATGAGAGTAAATATGATGTATAGCCTTGAACAATTAAAAATATTTGTTGCCGTTTGTGAAACGGGATCTTTTTCCGCTGCCGCTCGTCAGTTAAAGCGTGCTCAATCGGGGGTAAGCCAAGCGATTGCTAACCTAGAAATCGCGATCGACAAAACGTTATTCAGTCGAGATAAAAACATACCGAGTTTGACGCCACACGGTGAAGCCTTACTACCGATTGCAAAATCTATTTTACATCAACAACAATATTTCGATCATAAGGTTGAATCATTGGCTAAGGGTGATGAATATGAATTGGTTATTGCGATCGATGAAAGTGTCATTAATGATCAGCTAATGAAGGTAATATCGTCATTGGCTAATCAATTTCCCATTACCGAATTTGAGATTATTACTACCTCTACTTTTGATGTGGAAGAGTTAGTGAGAACGGGTGTCGCACATATAGGCATTATCTATGTTAATGGTGAATTGAAGTCCGATATGGATTTTTTTACGTTAGGGCATGCACGATTTTTAACTATCGCATCACCACAACACCCACTTTCCGCTTTGCCTTTAGTGTGTGAGGCTGATTTAAAAGCACATCGACAATGCGTACATCGTAGTGCTCAAAAAAAGGAGTTGTGGTTTAGTTATAAAATAAGCCCGACGGCTTGGTATACAAATACGCATATGAGCTTGATTGAACTTGTTAAAAACAATATTGGTTGGGCTGTTGTCCCAGAGTTATTAGCTCATCAACAGATCCAAGAAGGACATGTTATTTCATTACCTGTCTCACATGAATATGATGGTTGGCTGACCGTTGTGGGGTGTTTGGTTTCTCGCAGCCATGCATCAGGTCCGGTGTTAGAGAGCGTGATCAACCTGTTAAAAGGCTATTGTATGCTCAATAAACATTGGGTTATCAAGCAATAACCCTTTTCTATTAGCGTTTTCTTTCTTCTTTCATTTGCCAATCGGCTAATTCAACTAATACCGATAATGCCCCTTGTCCGCCGAACTCAAGCGGCGCTTGATGAAAAGCTAAAATATCAGGGTGCTGGGCTAACCATAAAGGGACTTGCTTTTTAAGTATATGTTTACCCATACCATGAATCACACTACAGCAATATAATCCCTCTTTTTTACAGCAGCTAATCAAGGCTGCTAACTCATTTTTTGCTTCCTGCTGCGTCAAACCGTGTAAATCAAGAATGATCTCTGGCGTGAAATCGCCACGACGTAATTGCTTCACCAAATATTTTTGTGCATCGGTTCTGCTATAACGTACTGGGCCTTCTTCAGGTAAATGTGGTTCAAAGGCGTCTGAGAAGTGGCTTTGCTCAAAGTTTTGTTCGCGTTTTTCTTTAATGACCGCTTTATTCTTGATGTTTTTCGGTGGCAATTTTATGGTATCCTGTAGCAATTTTTTTATACCAGCAAATTCTGCACTAAACAGTGAAAAATCATCATCATTATTTTTATCGGTCATGTTTTTTCCAAAACTAGGTAGTTGAATGTGCGAAGTTTACCTCAAGTGGAGAATAAATTGGATACGATTTTTAGTGATGAAGCGGTTGACGAACTAGTAACCATTCAAGATGTTGTACGTTGGGCGGTGACCGAGTTTAACCGTGCGGGTCTATTTTTTGGCCACGGCACTGATAATGCGTGGGATGAAGCAGTGCAATTGATTTTGCCATCGTTGAATATTGAACTGCAAAGTAATGTCATGATTTTACAATCACGTTTAACTAAACGTGAGCGTCAAATGTTAATTGATTTAGTGGTTATTCGCATTGAACAACGTATTCCTGTTCCTTATCTAACCAACAGTGCGTGGTTTGCTGGGTTAGAGTTTTATGTTGATGAGCGTACATTAGTGCCTCGTTCGCCGATTGCAGAATTAATTGAAGCTAAGTTTGAACCTTGGGTTAAAACACCACCAAAACGTATTTTAGATTTATGTACAGGAAGTGGCTGTATAGCGATTGCT
The DNA here is from genome assembly GCF_000482725.1 of Psychromonas arctica DSM 14288. Classification (GTDB taxonomy): domain Bacteria; phylum Pseudomonadota; class Gammaproteobacteria; order Enterobacterales; family Psychromonadaceae; genus Psychromonas; species Psychromonas arctica. Next base: position 150,252 of record NZ_AXWP01000001.1, on the reverse strand, counting down.
TGTGCTTATGCTTTTCCTGATGCTGAAGTTGATGCGGTTGATTTATCTGAAGAGGCGTTAGAAGTTGCCGATATTAATATTCAAAATCATGGTGTTTCACAACAAGTTTTCCCTATCCAATCTGATTTATTCAGCGGTGTTGAAAACGAAAAATATGACTTAATTGTATCTAACCCGCCTTATGTTGATGCGGAGGATATGGCTAATTTACCAGAAGAATACAAGCATGAGCCTGAATTAGGGTTAGCCTGTGGTAATGATGGATTAGATTTAGTACGTAATATGCTACGTCAAGCAAGCTCAATGTTAAATGAAGAAGGGGTGTTGTTTGTAGAAGTTGGTAACTCTCAAGTTCACTTACAAGCTGCTTACCCAGAAATACCTTTCCAATGGATTGAGTTCTCTATCGGTGGGCATGGCGTATTTGTGTTAACGAAAGCACAGCTAGATACAATTAAAATCTAACAACAGCTAATTAACGCTAGGCAAGTTCTTAGATTTACTCTAAATTTCAATCTATGTGCAATTTGAGTTGTAATCTATGAAGCATTGCAACTTATAAAAAATTAACTGAAAAGGTCGAATAAAGTACCTTTTGATTTCAAAATTTATAAAGTGGGAAATTTAAAATGGCAGGAAGCAGTATTGGTCAAGTTTTTAAAGTGACAACTTTTGGTGAAAGCCATGGTGCAGCATTAGGTTGTATTATTGATGGTATTCCACCAAATTTAGAAATCACAGAAGCTGATTTACAACACGACTTAGATCGCCGTCGCCCAGGGCAATCTCGTTATACAACGATGCGCCAAGAAGGTGACCAAGTTAAAATCTTATCCGGTGTATTTGAAGGTAAAACGACAGGCTGTAGCATTGGCTTGATCATTGAAAATACAGATCAACGCTCTAAAGATTATTCTGCGATTAAAGATTTGTTTCGTCCAGGACATGCTGATTACACTTATCATCAAAAATATGGACACCGTGATTACCGTGGCGGTGGTCGCTCATCTGCACGTGAAACTGCGATGCGTGTTGCCGCTGGTGCAATTGCTAAAAAATATTTAAAAGAGCAATTTGGTGTTGAGATACGTGCTTACTTGAGTCAATTAGGTGACATCACGCCAGATATCATTGATTGGGATGAAGTAGAAAATAACCCATTTTTCTTCCCTGATGTCAGTAAAATCCCAGCACTTGAAGATTATATGAAAGCCTTAATTAAAGAAGGTAACTCAGTAGGCGCTAAAGTAACGGTTGTTGCTTCAGGCGTACCCGTTGGATTAGGCGAACCAGTATTTGATCGTTTAGATGCTGAATTAGCACATTCTTTAATGAGCATTAATGCAGTTAAAGGCGTTGAGATTGGTGATGGTTTTGCTGTTGCGAATCAAAAAGGCACTGAACATCGTGATGAAATGACACCTGAAGGTTTCTTATCTAACCATGCTGGTGGGGTGTTAGGCGGTATATCAACAGGGCAGGATATCATTGCTTCTATTGCATTAAAGCCAACATCAAGTTTAACCATTCCTGGCCGTACTATCACAACAGATGGTAAAGCAACTGAAATGATCACAAAAGGGCGTCATGATCCATGTGTAGGTATTCGCGCAGTGCCAATTGCTGAAGCACAAATGGCGATCACGTTACTTGACCATGTGTTACGTCACCGTGCACAAAACTTACATGTAACAACAAACACACCACATATCAAATAGCTTTATTTACTGGTTGTTTATGCTTAAGTTAAAAATCAGAATCCGATGCTCAAAAAGCATCGGATTTTTTATGCCTATAATAAAATCTACTGAATATTTCACCACCAAGGAAAGTCCAATAAGCGCATATTTGAACAGAATAATCCCAGCTTTTAGGCTTTCTTCTTTTACTTCGTATCTTCGTGGTTAATCGGTTTTTTATTTTAAAACCCAGGCACCAAGCCGTTGAGCTGCACAGAGAGCACCAAGAAAAGAACAAGCAGAAAATATTGAATGGTATTTATTCTCGTATTTTTTAAGGTTCCTTCTTCTCCCTTCGTGCCTTAGTGGTTAAATCGCTTTTGATTTTAGAAACAAAAGCAACCACGAAGGCGCTGTGCTGCACAGAGAACACGAAGAAAAGAACAAGCAGAAAATATTGAATGGTATTTGTTCTCGTAATTTTTAAGGTTTTCTTCTTTTCACTTCGTGCCTTCGTGGTTAAATAGCTTTTTATTTTAGAAACAAAGGTAACCTCAAAGCCGCTGTGCTGCACAGAGAGCATGAAGAAGAGAATAAACAGAAAATATTGAATGGTATTTGTTCTCGTAATTTTTAAGGTTTTCTTCTTTTCACTTCGTGGTTACATCGTTTTTTATTTTAGAAACAAAGGTAACCACGAAGCCGCTGTGCTGCACAGAGAGCACGAAGAAAAGAACAAGCAGAAAATATTGAAAGGTATTTATTCTCGTACTTTTTAAGGGTTCCTTCTTTAACCTTCGTGTTGAATTAGCTTTAACTGATATTTAATCCAAGTACTGCTTAAATTTTACAATTTTACCTTGGTCAGTTATTTCTATTCCTTCTTTTTCCAATAACGATTTTTGCCTGATAAATGCCTCGCCTATTAGCGATATTTTACCTTGCGAATTTACCACTCTGAACCAGGGTAAGCGGGAATCTTTAGGTAGCCTCGCTAGTACCTTGCCAACATGGCGGGAATGAAGAGGAAAGCCGGCTTGTTTCGCTAGTTGCCCATAGGTTATTAATTTACCTTCGCCTAAATAAGACAAAATGGTATAGATATTTTGTGCAAATTCTTCCATCTTTTAGGCTTCTTTTGTTTGATAAGTAAATTCATTGCCCTTTGAAGGGTTGTTAGGAATGAGAAAAGAAAGACCTAAAGAACAAAGTGCAAAACCTGCACCACAGTAAAATACCCACGAGGGATTGACTATCCACACTAAACCTAATAATACCGGGATCACTACTGCTGCAATATGATTAATAGAAAAACTAATGCCGGCAGTCGCGGCGATATCTTCAGGATTCGCTATTTTTTGGAAGTACGTTTTAATCGCAATTGCTAAAGCAAAAAACAAATGGTCGATGACATATAACGAAGCCGCAAGAGTACTGTTTTCTACTAAGCCGTAACAAATAAATAAGATAACCAATCCGATATATTCAAATAACAAAACTGAGCGTTCTCCAAAGTGACCGATTAATCTGCCAATTTTTGCCGCAAAGAGCCAATTGAAAACATAGTTTATTAAGAATAACGCGCTGATTTCAGCGACGCTGTAATGGAATTTTTCTACCATTAAGAAACCGGCAAACACGACAAAAATCTGTCGACGTGCACCACTGAAAAAAGTCAGTGCGTAATATAACCAATAGCGTTTTTTTATAATAAATTTTTTGCTTTGTTCAGTAAGTGGCGGAAATTGTTTAAAAGCTGAGGCTAAAATGAGAGTTAATACTAAGCCTAACCCACCAAATAATAAATAAGTCACTTCATAACTAACGTTAAAGTAGTCCATCAAAATCCAAACACTGGCATAAGCAAGCAATGAGGCGATGGCTTTAACAGAAAGTATTCGGCCCATGAAATGGGCAGCTTCAGATTTATTGATCCATTGCAGGGTGAGTGATTGATTAACTGTTTCGAAATAATGAAACCCGATCGACATTAACATAGTCGTCAAATATAACCCCATCACTTGTGGAAAGTAGCCTGTGATGGCAACCCCTACCGATGTTATACCTAAAGAGAGGATAGCTAAGCGTTGTTCTTTAATAAATAATAGAACGTAAATAACAGTAAAAGCTAAAAAGCCGGGGATTTCACGTAAACTTTGTAAAATTCCTATTTCAACACCTGTAAAGGCTGCTTTTTCAACCACAAAGTTATTCAATAGCACCATCCATACGGAAAATACTAATGGCATGATAAAGGCCATCACAAGTAATAAACTTTCAGGTTTTTGTAAAAAAGGATGCGTTTTCATTGGATAGCCGTGGTTTAGGATAAAAAAACATTTTACGCTTTTTGCTGTCTAAAGCGAATATTGTCTTTATCGAAACGGTCATTTAGTTAATGACAATAAAATCTAGCCGTTAAGCATATTATGGTGATATCTTTACTTTATCAAACAGCGTTAAGTTAGTTTTTTATGAATTTATATGCATTATTCGTAAATATAAATTCATGAAGTAAGCGCTTTATAACGTTTGAGTCTACCTTTGTTAGTAGTTATCTTTATCATTGTCTTTAGACGTCATCTCCCATCTCGCTTTATTCCTAGTGGATCATAGGCTTTAACAGGGTGATAACAAGGGTTCTGATGCAGTTAACATTGCTTTAACACGGGAGTGCGGCTGAAGTGAATAAGAAAATTGGATTTTATGCCGCTTAAAAGATAGAATACAGACAAAATTACACCTTTAACAGTAGGGTGATTTCAAGAAATAATGTATAAGTCCTGTGCTTATACTGCTTTTATGCGCGTTATTTCTTGGTCAAGGGAGTTTTTGTTAAGTGCACTTTTCATAAGAAAGTAGTTTCCTTTACAAAAAAAGTAAAAAAATTAATTGCTTGTTTTTGGTAACTCAATTACAAGTCGTGTGTAGCACTTCGAAAACATTAGATCTTACAGTTAAGTAACATTACTGTTTTATCTTGAAGGACATGTTTATGACTAATATAGAGCAAAACGCTCAAGGCCTTTATGTGCCTGAACTGGAACATGATGCTTGTGGTATCGGTTTCGTCGCACATCTAAAAAACAGCAAGTCTCACAAGATTGTGACACAAGCTCTAGATATGCTAGCGCGTATGGAACACCGTGGTGGTCAAGGTTGCGATCCATGTAGTGGTGATGGCGCGGGTATTCTTTTACAAAAACCACATGAGTTTTTAGTAACAGAAGCATTAAAAGAAGGCATTACCCTTCCTAAATTTGATCAATACGGTGTAGGAACCATTCTATTCCCTAAAGATGAAAATCATCGTGATCATTGTCGCGAAATTTTAGCAAGAACTGCTGAACGTCTTTCTCTTGAAGTGATTGGTTACCGTGTATTACCTACCGACAACTCAATGATAGGTGCTGATCCATTAAGCAGCGAGCCACAATTCGAACATATGTTTGTGACTGGCGGTCCTGATATGGAGCCTGCTGTATTAGAACGTAAATTATTTATTCTACGTAATTATGCAACACGTATTTGTTTAGAGTCAGTTCAAGGTATCGAAGATAACTTTTACATTAATACTTTCTCTTACAAAACGATTGTATATAAAGGTCAATTAACCACTGAACAAGTGCCACAATACTTCTTAGATTTACAAAATCCAAGTATGGTGACTGCACTTGCACTGGTTCATTCTCGTTTTTCAACAAACACATTCCCACGTTGGCGTTTAGCGCAACCGTTCCGTTACATTGCTCACAATGGCGAGATTAATACGGTTCGCGGTAATATCAACTGGATGAAAGCGCGTGAAGCTTTGCTTGAAGCTGAGTTTTTCACTCGTTCAGAATTAGACATGTTAATGCCAATCTGTACTGATGGTATGTCTGATTCAGCAAGCTTTGATATGGCATTAGAATTATTAGTGCTGTCTGGACGTAGTCTGCCTCATGCATTGATGATGATGATCCCAGAAGCTTGGCAAGAAAATAAAAACATGGATCCAAAGCGTCGTGCTTTCTACCAATATCATGCAAACTTAATGGAACCATGGGATGGCCCAGCTTCTGTTTGTTTCACTGATGGTGTTCAAGTAGGTGCAACACTTGACCGTAATGGTTTACGTCCATCTCGTTACACTGTGACTAAAGATGACTTCCTAGTAATGGCATCTGAATCAGGTGTTGTTGAAATCGATCCTAAGAACATTAAGTTACGTGGACGTTTACAACCGGGTCGTATCTTTGTTGCTGACCTTGAGCAAGGCCGCATTATTTCTGATGATGAAGTAAAAGACGGAATTGCCGCTAGAAAACCTTACGAAACTTGGTTAGCAAACAACCTTGTTAAATTAGAAGATCAACCTGCTGCGCTTGAACGTAATATCCAACCAGATGCTGGTAAGTTATTAAAACGTTTACAAGCTTTCGGTGTGACTTCTGAAGAAGTAAATGAAATTATCTTACCGATGTTCCGTGACGGTAAAGAGCCGTTAGGTGCAATGGGTGTGGATTGGCCGTTAGCGGTTCTTTCTCATCAATCTCAACATTTATCGCATTACTTTAAACAGTTGTTTGCGCAAGTAACTAACCCACCAATCGATCCGATTCGTGAGCGTATGGTTATGTCGCTAAATACTTATTTAGGTAAAGACAAAAACTTATTGGCAGAAACGCCAGAGCATTGTCATAAAGTTGAACTTGAGTCGCCTGTATTAAGTAATGCTGAATTACAAAAAATTAATGCATTAGATGACAAACATCTACAAGCTAAAACATTAGAAACCTTCTTTTTAGCAACAGGTGAAAAAGGTAAGCTTAAGAAAGCATTAGCACGTATTTGTCGTTATGCAGAAGATGCGATTCACGATGGTTACTCAATCATCATTCTTTCTGACCGTAATGCAACGTCTGACCATGCGCCAATTCCTGCTATGTTAGTAACAGGTGCAGTGCATCACTACTTAATCAAACGTGGCTTGCGTGCTATGTGCGACATCGTAGTAGAGACAGGCGATGTACGTGAAACACATCATTTTGCAACAGTAATTGGTTACGGTGCTTCTGCCGTAAATGCTTACTTAATTGAAGAAATGATTGTTGATCTACAAAATAAGAAACGTTTACCAGCTGATAAATCTGTTGATGAGATCTTTAAATCTTACAAATATGCGATTGATGCAGGTCTGTTGAAGATTTTCTCAAAAATGGGTATCTCAACGATTCAGTCTTATCAAGGTGCGCAAATATTTGAAGCATTGGGTATTAGCAAAGCAGTGGTTGATGATTACTTCAAAGGCACTGTAACGCGTATTCAAGGTTTATCAATTGATGATATTGCACATGAAATCCTAGTGCGTCACCGTTTTGCTTATCCATTACGTGCAGTACCTGCGCAACGTTTAGATGTGGGTGGTGTATACCAGTGGAAGCAACGTGGCGAAAAGCATTTATTTAACCCAACAACGATCTCATTATTGCAAGAGTCTACTCGTAACAAAAATTACGAGCAGTTCAAACAATACGCTGAAGCCGTTGATAAACAGGGTGATGATGCCGCGACTTTACGTAGCCAATTTGTATTTGTACCTAAAGAAACAGGTCCAATTTCAATTGACGAAGTAGAGCCAGCTGAATCAATTCTAAAACGTTTTGCGACAGGTGCAATGAGCTTTGGCTCTATCTCACATGAAGCTCACTCAACACTTGCGATTGCAATGAACCGAATTGGCGCGAAGTCAAACTCTGGTGAAGGTGGTGAAGATCCAATCCGTTTCAAACCAAAAGAAAATGGTGATTGGGAACGCTCTGCAATCAAACAGGTTGCATCGGGTCGTTTTGGTGTAACTTCTTATTACCTAACTAACGCAGCTGAAATCCAAATTAAAATGGCTCAGGGCGCAAAACCAGGTGAGGGTGGTCAATTACCTGGCCACAAAGTTGATGACTGGATTGGTCGTACACGTCACTCTACACCAGGCGTTGGCTTGATTTCGCCACCACCGCATCACGATATTTACTCAATCGAAGATTTAGCACAGCTTATCTACGATTTGAAAAATGCGAACCGTGAAGGCCGTGTTAACGTTAAATTAGTATCAGAAGCGGGTGTTGGTACGATTGCATCGGGTGTTGCTAAAGCGAAAGCTGATGTTATTTTGATCGCTGGTTTTGACGGTGGTACAGGTGCGTCTCCATTATCATCTATTCGTCATGCTGGTTTACCGTGGGAATTAGGTCTATCTGAAGCACATCAAACGCTAATGAAGAACGGTTTACGTAACCGTGTTGTGTTACAAGCTGATGGTCAGATGAAAACACCACGTGACTTAACTATTGCTGCGTTACTAGGTTCTGAAGAATGGGGCGTTGCAACCGCTGCTTTAGTAGTTGAAGGTTGTATTATGATGCGTAAGTGTCATTTAAATACTTGTCCTGTTGGTATCGCAACACAAAACAAAACATTACGTGAGCGGTTTGACGGTCGTGTCGATGATGTTGTTACTTTCTTTGGTTACATGGTTCAAGGCATGCGTGAAAACATGGCGATGTTAGGTTATAAATCAATCACTGAAATGGTTGGCCAAACACAGAACTTGAAAGTACGCGAAGATGTGACGCACTGGAAATATAAAAACTTAGATTTAAGCACTATTCTATTCAAGCAACAGGGTAAAAAAGAAGATGGGATGTTTAACCAAACAACTCAAAATCATAACCTTGAAGCAGTATTAGATAGAAAATTAATTGAGTTAGCAGCACCAGCGTTAGAGAAAGGCGAAGCAGTATCGGGTGAATTCCCTATCACTAATATCGACCGTTCTTGTGGCACCATGCTTTCTAATGAAATTTCAAAAGTCTATGACGACAAAGGTTTACCAAAACCGATGCAAGTTAAATTCAAAGGCTCTGCGGGACAATCATTTGGTTGTTTCCTTGCTAAGGGTGTTGAGTTTACTGTTGAAGGCGACGCAAATGATTACTGGGGTAAAGGTTTATCTGGTGGTCAAATCGTGGTTTATCCATACCGCTCATCAACATTAGTTGCTAAAGATAATATTATCGTCGGTAACGTATGTTTTTATGGGGCAACATCTGGTCAATCATACATTAATGGTATGGCTGGTGAACGTTTCTGTGTACGTAACTCGGGTGCAGAAGTGGTTGTTGAAGGTGTCGGTGATCACGGTTGTGAATACATGACTGGCGGTATAATGATCAACTTAGGGTCTACGGGTCGTAACTTTGCGGCGGGTATGAGTGGCGGTGTTGCTTATATTTGGGACCAAGATGATAAGTTTGCTGCTAATTGTAATATGGAACTGGTTGACCTCGATCCTCTTGATCAAGCAGATAAAGACCTGTTAATTGCCAAAGTCACTAAACATTTAGAGCTTACGGAGTCTAATATGGCGGCTAAGTTCTTAGCAGATGTTGAAGCAAGCTTAGCAAAAGTTGTTAAAGTGATGCCTCGTGATTATAAAGCGGCATTAGCAGCTCGAGTGAAAGGAGAAGCAGCATAATGGGTAAGCCTACTGGATTTTTAGAATTAGGTCGTGAACTTCCACCGAAATTATCGGTTGAAGAGCGTCTAAAAGATAATAAAGAGTTTGTACAAAACGGCGTGTTTGGTAAAAAGATTAATGACCAAGCCTCTCGTTGTATGGACTGTGGCGTACCGTTTTGTCATAACGGTTGTCCAATTGGTAACATCATTCCGGAATTCAACGATGCGGTTTACCGCGAAAGTTGGTTAGAAGCTTGGGATATTCTAAGCTCAACGAATAACTTTCCTGAATTTACTGGGCGTGTTTGTCCTGCTCCATGTGAAACATCATGTGTTTTGGGTATTAACCAAGATCCAATTACAATTTGTAATATTGAAAAAACAATTGTAGAAAAAGCATACGAGAATGGTTATGTTCAACCAAAAATACCAAGGTCTCGTAGCGGTAAAACCATTGCTATCATCGGGTCGGGTCCTGCAGGTCTTGCAGCGGCAGAGCAATTAAACTCAGCAGGTCATACTGTGACGGTTTATGAGCGCGATGAAAAAATAGGTGGTTTGTTACGCTTTGGTATTCCTGACTTTAAACTAGGTATGGACATTATCGATCGTAAGATCGCAGTAATGGAAGCAGCTGGTATTAAAATGGTTGTGAATGCACACATTGGCGTTGATTTTGATGCAAAAGATTTGCGCAAGCAATTTGATGTTGTGTTATTAACAGGTGGTTCTACGGTTCCTCGTGACCTACCAATCCCTGGTCGTGACTTAAAAGGTGTTCATTTTGCAATGGAATTCCTAGGTCAAAATAACCGCCGTGCAAACGGTATGGATCTTAAGACTGAAGAAATTCATGCTGCAGATGACCATGTTGTAGTTATCGGTGGTGGTGATACAGGTTCTGATTGTGTAGGTACTTCTAACCGTCATAAAGCTGCGTCTGTTACGCAAGTGGAGATCATGCCGATTCCACCTGAGAAACGTACCGTTAACATGCCTTGGCCTTCGTACCCAATGATCTTAAAAACAACTACTTCACATGAAGAAGGTGTGGATCGTCATTGGTCAATCCTAACCAAAGAATTCATCGGTGATGAAAATGGTAACGTTAAAGAGTTAGTGGTTGCAGATATCGAATGGGAAGAAGCGGCACCGGGTCAACGTCCTAACTTTAAAGAAATTGAAGGTTCTGTACGTTCAATTCCTTGTACTAAAGCATTCTTGGCAATGGGTTTCTTACACCCAGAACCAACAGGTGTATTAGCACAGTTAGCAATTGGCTTAGATGAGCGCGGTAACGTTAAAACTAACGATTACCAAACTACGCAAGCAGGTGTATTTGCTGCAGGCGATATGCGTACAGGTCAGTCCCTGATCGTACGTTGTATTAATGAAGGGCGTGAAGCTTCACGTGCTATCGATACATACTTGATGGGTAACTCTAACCTTGAATGTATCAATGATTCATTAATGATGGCTAATTAAAACAGACCATTATTGGTTGTTTGTTAGGCAATATACTAACAACATTACTTAACATGCAGTTTTAGTGTTAATAAACCCCCTCTCTTTTTAGAGCAGGGGGTTTTTTTGTTTTAAAAGTAGGTTAAAATCCCGTTCCCTTAAATTCGGTATTTTGTACCGGTCATATTAAAAACATTTGAAAGTCTGCTGTATCGTACAGTTTATTTTCAAATGTAGAACAAAGGAAAGATTAATGTCTTTAATCGATTTTTCAGCTTCTACGCTGTCGATTTTACCTGCAGTGGTTGCACTGGGGTTAGCTATTCTTACTCGTCGAGTTTTGTTGTCGTTAGGTTTAGGTATTATATTAGGTGCTTTATTACTGGTTGATTTTTCAGTGGTAGCAGCAGGAAGCTACATCTTTAACACAGTCAAAGGTGTGGTAGTTGAAGATGGCGGCTTAAATACTTGGAATATGAGTATTGTCGCTTTCCTATTATTACTGGGCATGATGACGGCGGTATTAACGCTTTCTGGTGGCACGCGTGCTTTTGCGGATTGGGCGCTAGATCATATTAAAGATAAACGTGGCGCTTCGTTATTAGCAGCTTTTTTAGGTGTGTTTATCTTTATTGATGATTACTTTAATAGCTTAGCCGTGGGCTCTATCTCTCGTCCTGTTACTGACCGCTTTAATGTGTCGCGCGAAAAATTAGCTTACATACTTGATTCAACAGCTGCACCAATGTGTATTCTGATGCCTGTTTCAAGTTGGGGGGCCTACATCATGACCATTATCAGCGGTATTTTAGTCAGTCATGGTATGACTGAGTATTCGCCGTTAGGGGCTTATGTTGCGTTAATTCCAATGAACTTTTATGCGATATTCACTTTATTAATGGTATTTGCAGTGATTATTTTCAAGCTCGATATTGGGCCAATGAAAAAACATGAAGCAATGGCAGAAAAAGAGATCACCAAGGGTGAGCAAGACTATATCGATTTACAAGATGAAATGGGTATTGAAGAGCATGAACAAGGTAAAGTTGGCGATTTAATTTATCCAATCATTGGCTTAATTATCGGTACGTTATTTTTTATGCTTTATACCGGCAACGCTGCATTAGCCGAAGCGGGTCAAGCTTTCTCTGTATTAGGTGCCTTTGAGAATACCGATGTCGGTGCTTCTTTAGTTTACGGTGGTTCAATCGGCTTAGCGCTTTCTTTATTGACAGTAGCAAGACAAAAGCAAACCTTTGCAAATATTAGATTTGCCTTGTGGGTTGGTGCAAAATCAATGTTTGGTGCCATTATTATTCTATTTTTTGCTTGGTCTATTGGTACTGTGATTGGCGATATGAATACAGGCACTTATCTCTCAAGTTTAGTACAGGGTAATATTGGATTACATTGGTTACCGGTTATTCTATTTGTACTTTCCGGCGCAATGGCGTTCTCAACAGGGACTTCTTGGGGCACCTTTGGCATTATGTTACCGATTGCCGGTGATATGGCTGGCGCAACGGATTTAACCATGATGTTACCGATGTTAAGTGCGGTATTAGCGGGTTCTGTATTTGGCGACCACTGTTCTCCGATTTCAGATACCACTATTTTATCGTCAACGGGGGCACGTTGTGAACATATTGACCACGTTGCAACACAATTACCCTATGCGCTTGCAATGGCATTCGTGTCTATTGTTGGTTTTGTGGTGATTGGCTTTACTGGTTCAACGATAGGGGCTTTAGTTGCCTCAGCCGCTGCCTTTGTGACCGTGATTGTGGTGATGAAAACATATTTAATTCGTTCTTCAATTTCTTCGCCCATTCTTCAGTGATAAAAACTAAACCTTGAATAAAACTAAAAAGCAGGCTTGCCTGCTTTTTTTGTGCCTATAGAATGACACTCAATGCTATCGCTGCAATACCTTAACTTCAATATTTTAACTTCAATACCTTAACCTAATAAGAGCCTTTAATGCCTCACCTTATTCAACTTCAAGGTTAACCGACTTTGCATCATTACAGTTCATTGAGGGGCTATTTAGTTTACCCAATAATAAACAAGCCTTCGTGACTATCCTTTTTCGAGTAGCCTTGCTAGGATCACTTTTTTGTTTCTGCTAGGTAATTGTTTTGACCATTTCTGCTACTGCTTTAAAAGACCATTTAAATGACGTGTTATACAAAGATCAATTCCGTTTAAAACGTAGGATTGATGATCTTGCTAACTTAAAATCGCCTGAAAAAGTAGAACAAAGTCTGACTAAAATCGCCATTGATATACAAGTATCAATGGATAAACGTAAGCAACGTTTAGATAACCTGCCAGAAGTGACTTATCCTGACCTGCCCGTTAGCCAGAAAAAAGATGAAATAGCGAAAGCCATTGCAGAAAACCAAGTAGTGATTATTGCCGGTGAAACAGGCTCTGGTAAAACCACACAGATCCCTAAAATATGTTTAGAACTAGGGCGTGGAGTATCGGGCCTAATTGGTCACACTCAACCGAGACGTTTAGCCGCTAGAACTGTGGCAAATCGTATTGCTGAAGAGTTAGATTCTGAGCTTGGCGAAACAGTAGGTTATCGTGTTCGTTTTACTGACAAAGTCAGTGAGCTGTCTTATATCAAACTAATGACCGACGGTATTTTATTAGCTGAAATACAAAATGATCGCTTCTTAAGTCAATATGACACCATCATTATCGATGAAGCCCACGAACGTAGTTTAAACATCGACTTCTTAATGGGCTATTTAAAACGTCTATTACCAAAACGCCCAGATTTAAAAGTTATTATCACTTCAGCAACCATCGACCCAGAGCGTTTTGCACAACACTTTTCAGATAAACGTGGTAAAGCCGCGCCAATTATTGAAGTCTCCGGCCGTACTTTTCCCGTTGAAACCTTGTATCGTCCTTTAGAAGAAACCGCCGCAGGCGACCAAATTGAAGGTATCTTTCAAGCAGTTGATGAATTACAACGTCTAGGTCGTGGTGACATTCTTATCTTTATGAATGGCGAACGTGAAATTCGTGATACCGCAGAAGCATTAACTAAACGTAAATTACGCGATACAGAAGTGCTGCCGCTATTTGCTCGGTTAAGTATTGCAGAGCAGAATAAAATTTTCCAAGGGCATCGTGGTCAACGTATTGTATTAGCGACTAATGTGGCAGAAACCTCTTTAACCATTCCGGGTATTAAATACGTTATTGATACCGGTACCGTGCGTATCAGCCGTTACAGCTACCGTACTAAAGTTCAACGTTTACCGATTGAAGCTATCTCACAGGCCAGCGCGAATCAACGTATGGGACGTTGTGGCCGTGTCAGTGAAGGTGTGTGTATTCGGTTATTCAGTGAAGAAGACTTTAAAGGTCGCCCAGAGTTTACTGACCCTGAAATACTGCGTACTAATTTATCTTCGGTAATTTTGCAGATGTTATCGCTAGGGTTAGGAGAATTAAATAAATTCCCCTTTGTAGAGCCACCAGAAGATAGAAATATTAAAGATGGTTTGAGCTTATTAGAAGAACTAGGCGCAGTTAATTTAAAAGCCAAAGACCCACGTAAAAAACTTACACTGTTAGGGCGTCAACTCGCTAAATTACCAGTAGATCCGCGTTTAGCGCGTATGATTTTAGCGGCTAAAGAATTTAACTGTGTGCATGAAGTGATGGTGATCAGTGCGGCTTTGAGCATTCAAGACCCACGCGAACGCCCGATGGATAAACAGCAAGCATCCGATGAAAAACATCGTCGTTTCCAGGACAAAGATTCTGATTTTATTACCTATGTAAACCTGTGGAATTATATCAACGAACAGCGTGAAGAACTTTCTAGCAGTCATTTCCGTAAAATGTGTCAGAAAGATTTCCTCGCGTATATGCGTGTTCGTGAATGGCAGGATATTTACACACAAATCAAGCAGGTAACCGACGAGTTAGACATTAAAGTGAGCAGTACACCCTCTAACTTTGATGATATTCACCAAGCATTGCTAGCTGGGCTACTATCGCATATCGGTTTAAAAGATAAAGATGCAGAATACTTAGGTGCACGTAACAGTAAGTTTTACATGTTCCCTGGCTCTGGTTTATTCAAAAAACAACCAAAGTGGGGCATGTTTGCCGAATTAGTTGAAACCTCAAAACTATTTGCGCGTGTTGCTGCACGTATTAAACCGGAATGGGTTGAACTGCAAGCACAGCATTTAATTAAACGCAGTTATGCCGAGCCTCATTGGCAGAAAAAATCCGGCGTAGTGGGGGCGTTCGAAACACAAATGCTGTATGGCATTCCTATCGTTAGCAAGCGCAAAGTTATTTACACCCATATCGACCCCGTATTATGTCGTGAATTATTTATTCGTCATGCCTTGGTTGAAGGGGAGTTTGAAACGCGCCATCAATTCTTCAAAGATAACCAAGCGTTATTAAACGATATTGAGGAACTAGAGCATAAATCACGTCGTCGCGATATTTTGGTGGACGATGAAACCCTGTTTTTATTCTACGATGAAATCGTGCCGCAAAACGTATGCAGTGCCAAACAGTTTGATAGTTGGTGGAATAAAGAGAAACAGCAGCAGCCACAATTATTAAATTATCAACGTGACCAAGTGATGGCGCATGATGCCGACAAAGTCACCGCGAATGCTTACCCAGACCATTGGCAACAAGGTGATTTCCGCTTACAACTTGAATATGCCTTTGAGCCAGGTACTGCGCAAGATGGTGTGACGGTAAATATTCCGCTAGCGCTATTAAACCAAATATCAGACCAAGGGTTCGATTGGCAAATTCCGGCCTTACGTGAAGAGCTTTTAGTGGCGCTAATCAAAACTTTGCCTAAACCTATTCGTCGTAACTTTGTGCCTGCACCTAACTACGCAGAAGCGGCCATGGCAAATTTAGTGCCTTTACAGGGGCCGTTATTAGAAGCTTTTGAAAAGCAATTGCTGCGCATGACTGGTGTGCGAATTCCTGAAGATTCATGGGATCTATCGGCATTACCGACGCATCTGCGTATCAAGTTTAAAGTGATTGACGATAAGCAAAAAAGTGTTGCTGTCGGTACCGATTTAAAATTATTGCAGCACGACTTAAAAGGTAAAGTAAAACAAACATTATCTAAGGTTTCAAAACAAGGAATTGAAAAATCAGACTTAATTGAATGGGATTTTGGTAAATTACCTACCTCATTCAAAAAAGATCACGGTGGTTATGAAGTAAAAGCTTATCCTGCATTAGTGGATAAAAACAAAAGTGTGGCAATCGAGTTATTTGATAGTGAAGCGAAAGCACAACGTTATAACCAAGCAGGTGTGCGTCGATTAATTCTATTAAACGTACCATCACCGATTAAATATTTACAACAAAGTTTACCGAATAAAGCCAAATTAGGGCTGTATTTTAATCCTTTTGGGCAAGTTAAAGACTTAATTGATGACTGTATTAGTTGTGCCGTTGATGCGATTTTAGATGGCGAAATTCATCCACAAGAAGCGCCTGAATTTGAACTACAGAAAGAAAAAGTACGCGCGGAATTAGCTGACAAAACCTTACAAATCACACAACAAGTAGAACAAGTCTTAACCCTTGCACATGCCGTCAATAAGCAGTTAAAAGGTAAAGCGGATTTAAGTATGTTAGTGGCTAAAGGGGATATTAAATCGCAGTTAGAGCGCTTAATTTTCCCAGGGTTTGTTTGCCAAGTGGGTGAGGGAAAACTTAACGACATTAAACGTTATTTATTAGCGTTACAAAAGCGTTTAGAGAAGTTACCGGTGAATCCAAACCAAGACCGATTAAATACCATTGAGTTACATGATCTTGAAGAGCGCTATCGTGCGTTATGTAAGCAGTTATTGAGTAATGAAAATGAGCATGAAGGTTTAGCTGAAGTATATTGGATGATGGAAGAGTTAAGGGTGTCGTTGTTTGCACAGCAGTTGGGGACACCGTACCCAGTATCAGCGAAACGTGTGAGATTGAAGTTGACTGAGTTAAAAGGTTAACGCTAAAAGGGTAGCTATTGCCCTTTTATTTTTAGGGCTCGTCTATGCTCATTCAGTTTTCTTTTAACTGTTAAATATTGTATTTACAGTGAGTTTAGCTCGTCTGCGCTCGTCCAGTCAGTTTGATGTTTATTTACTTGGTCTTTCGCCCTTTCGGCGACTTTACTTTTTCTTAGTCAGAAGAAAAAGTAAGCAAAAAGACTGACACCGAATCGCTTTCTAATCCAATCCATCAATACCTTTCCTAACGCACCAGTTCATACGGCACGTCCGTGTGCCGAATGAACTTACAGCAAACGTCCTGTTTGCTGTTGCTGAAAGGAATTGTTCGTTTGGGAAAGCTCAACGGTGGGGATGGATGTAGCCAATCTGGGTAAGGTTTTAATCTTAACTGTTTAATATTGTTAATATCAATTTATGTCCAGTTCTTTTTTGCAGTTCTTTTAATCACAGAAGAAACCATCGTGCTATTCATTACCAATACACTACAAGCGCATTGATGGTTAATCTTTAACTGTTTTTTATTTGAATTTTTAAGATGTCAATTTACTTGAATTCGGCTAATAGGTCTGATAGTGGACTTCTAACACCATTCGCGCCAGCTTGAAGTACATGGGTGTAAATTTGTGTTGTACGTAAATCTGAATGTCCAAGCTGTTCTTGTACCGTACGAATATCAGCGCCTCGTTGTAACAAATGGGTGGCAAACGAATGACGTAAAGTATGGCATGTTACTTTTTTGTCAAAGGCCAATTTACGTGCGGTGTTCTTGACTGCTCGTTGCAAGCTAGATTCATGGATGTGATGTCGTCTCAAGCATTGCGTTGCTGGCTCAACACTTAAATTGGATGAAGGGAATAAGTAATGCCAACTTAGTTCAGTTGGCGCACTAGGGTATTTAGCTGCAAGCGCATAGGGTAAATAGACTCCTTTGTATTTGGGATTATTCATATCTTGTTGATAGAAAATTTTGGCTCTTTCAATTTGGTTTTTTAGCGAGGGGACTAATTCTTTAGCAAGCGTGACCCTGCGATGCTTTCCACCTTTTGCGTTCCATATTTGCAATGATAAATAATTAAAGTCGATGTCATGTATACGGAGTCTTAATACTTCCATCAGTCGAAGGCCACTACCATATAAAATCTGTATCGGGAGTGATAGTGAAACAGGGATATTATTGAGTAATAATGAAACCTCTGAAATAGTTAATACAACCGGCAATTTAGGTTGCACAGTACTTCGGTTAAATTTTAGATCTAATGTGAGTGGGTTACCTAAAAACTCTTTATACAAAAATACTAATGCATTTAAAGCCAGTGATTGTGTTTTAGGTGCTACATTTCTCTGGTTTGCTAAATAAGATAAAAAAGATTGTACTTCATCATCGTGGCATTCATTGGGGTGTTTCTTTTGGTTGTAATAGATAAAAGAGGTGATCCAATAAAGGTAGGCTTTTATTGTTTTTTCTGCGTAGTGCTTCATTCGCATATTTTCAGTTACTGCACTCAAAAATGGAGAAGGCATATGTCACTCCTATCTTTTAAATTGGTGTTTTTATATACAGTATAGCCATGTTGCAGTATTTTCACCGTAATTATTGCAATTTGTCGTCTTTTCCCATGATATTAGTTTTATGTTTTACCTGTAATTACTTGTTGAACGAAGCCGCTGTGCGGCAGAAAAACAAAATACCAATAACGTTCATACTTATATCTATATCACTTTTCGGTGATATCTAATAGGAGTATAAGCCATGAACACTTCAGAGCAACAACACTTTAACCTTTTATATCAACAGCATTTGACCAACCTAACACTGCAAGGCATGAGACCTGCCACGATTGATGCCTACTCTCGTGCAGTACGTAGAATAACTACCTTTTTTGACCGCACACCTGACACATTAACCAAAGCAGATTTAAAGTGTTACTTTGCACAACTCATTCAAACTCACTCATGGAGTACCATTAAATTAGACCGAAATGGATTACAGTTTTTTATAAACATACTCTCGATAGACAGTGGGAATGGCTCAATATTGTCAAACCACCACAAGTAAAACGCATTCCAGACATTCTCACGCCACAACAAATTGGATTGATGATTAGCCACACTCGTGCGTTACGTTATCAGGTGTTTTTTCTTGTTTTGTACAGCATGGGATTACGCTTAAGTGAAGCCCTTGATTTGACGGTGAACGACATTGATAGCCATACCATGCAAGTGCATATTCGCGAAGGTAAAGGAGGCAAAGACCGTTTACTCCCTTTACCCAAACGAACACTTTCTGCATTACGTTGCTATTGGTCAACGCATCGTCATACGCAGTTGTTATTTCCAAGTATTGGTAAAAATACACAAGTGCCGATGGATAAAGGCAGTGTGCAGAAAGCGTTGAAAAAAGTAATGACTGAATTGGGTATTAATAAATCTATCAGTCCACATTCATTACGACATTGCTTTGCAACTCATCTCTTAGAGCAAGGTATTGACCTACGCTCTCTGCAAATACTATTGGGACATCACAGCCTGAATACGACAGCGAAATACACTCAACTTACCCCACTCAAACAAAAAGATAATGTCACCGCCTTGAACCAATTAACCAACAGGTTATCAATTCAATGGGAGGCATCATGAGCCAATTTATTGCACTACTTGAGCGCTATCAAGCAAAACTGGAGCAACAATATGGTGGATTGTTGAATCAAGATATTCGTCGCGCTATCACTGATATGCTGCACTGTAAAAACGATGTAAATCGAACGACCCAATGGCATTGTGGCCATTGTCAGCATGACCAACAACTCCCAGCATCCTGTGGGAATAGAAGTTGTCCACAATGTTTGCATCAAACCACTTCAAATTGGTTAGCTAAACAGACCGATAAACTATTACCCGTGCACTATTTTATGGTCACCTTTACGCTACCTTATCAATTGAGAGTACTGGTTCGTCAACACCCCAAAGCACTGTATCAATTGATGTTACAAGTGACGGCGGGCATATTAAAAGACTTTGCCAAGCGAGAGAATAAAGGCAGTTTAGGATTTACTAGTGTATTGCACACACATAATCGTCGCCGAGAATGTCACCCTCATGTGCATATTATTGTGCCCTGCGGACGATATAATGCTGTGAAAAAACAGTGGTGTAAAAGTGATAAGCAATATCTGTTTAATGAATTTGCACTCGCTAAAGTATGGCGAGCAAGAGTCATTGATGCGATTAACCAGAGCGCGAAGTTAACCATGCCCACTGACACGCCTAAAAAATGGATGGTAGATTGCCGTAAGGTCGGATTTGGTGCTTCTGCTTTTAAATACTTATCACGCTATCTGTATCGTGGCGTGTTACCCGATAAAGACATTATTAATCTATCCGAAGAAATGGTCACATTTAAGTATAAAGAAAGCAGCACTAATATGACTAAAGAACGTACTTTACCTGTGCTCGAATTCTTGTGGTTAATCTTACAACACGTGTTACCAAAAGGTCTGCAACGGGTGAGAGATTACGGGTTTTTAAGAGGCAATGCCAAACAATTGCGACTACAAATATTGCTGATATTGGGGAGCGATATAAGCACAATGGCGACACCAGTAAAACGCAAGCGTGCTGTCTGTATTTGCCCATGCTGTCACCATGAAATGCATTTTATGGGCTTAAGTCGACTGAGAAACTAATGCGTGAAAACGTACGGTCTTAAACAGATAATTGACACAAATGAAAGATTAACAAGCCAGAGAGGTGATATAGCATCCAACATATAAAATATAACATACTGATATAATTGAGGTATCAATTGTATATTAGTGAGACTCGCCTTAAAGAAAGTTGAATTATTGAGCCAGCCCAAAACCCATTCCACTATTTACTATATAAAGCAAAGAGTCTCATTCGGGCTTGTCCAACACCCAGATAAGGTGTCGGCTGCGCGACACCTATCCTTGTTTGTTATAGAAATAAATTAACGTAAGATTGAAATTATTTTTTATCATTAGCTTATGTAGTGTTTTTACCTCAAAAATGACATTTTGTAAGTTAATAAGCTGTTAGCTATTCGCGTTATCCACAAAGTTTATAAGCTCGTTCGAGTCATCAGGAATAATAATGGAAAGAAATCAATTTACTTTCATTCAAATGAATACTTCAGCTCATTTACTTAATGCGTATGACGAGTTAGCTTTAACTATTAAGAAAAAAGCATATATACCAGGTGAAAGTAACCCTTTTAATATACCTTTCGATAAGCACAAACAAAGTGCAGAGTGTGTTGGACTTAATTTAGCCTTAATAAACATAAATGCAGCTGTTTTAGAAGGATCTCTTCGTTCTCTTCTTTGTGAAGTAATACAACGAGACTCTGAAAAACTAGGTGAACACACTATATCTAATACTGATCAGCCTCAATACAAGGTATTAACTAGATCTTATGATCTACTTAAGAGTTTTCAAGAAGAGGTCGAATTCCAAGGAGGTTGGGATAAATTAAAACGCCAATATAAAGAGTATTTAGACGTAAATTTAGATAAAGCCCTAGATAAAGAAAAAACCTCAGCAATAAACTCAATTTTTACTCTTAGGAATATCGCTGCACATGGGACCACTTATGTGGTACCTAAAGATACTTTAACCGATGATGATAAAGGTACTTATCTTTTTAAGTGGCAATGTAAAACTCAATCGCTAACGATTTACACAAAAAAAATATTTAATCTAGATGTTCTAAGTGCCTTACAGCACCCATGTTTTGCATATC
Source organism: Psychromonas arctica DSM 14288 (assembly GCF_000482725.1). Classification (GTDB taxonomy): domain Bacteria; phylum Pseudomonadota; class Gammaproteobacteria; order Enterobacterales; family Psychromonadaceae; genus Psychromonas; species Psychromonas arctica. Next base: position 128,821 of record NZ_AXWP01000001.1, on the reverse strand, counting down.
ATTATATGGAGCTAACCAAGGAATTACTCAATAAAATTCAAAGCGACAGCTTCCCTCCTAATGCTAAGATGCTACTCAAGAATATTCGAGATTATTCATTTGGCTATAGAAATTTCGGTTCTTTAGTATTAGAAAATAGCTAATCGGGTAGCCGGAGGTATCTAACCTCCAGCCCCCACACCACCCTGCATGCGGCTCCGCACAGGGCGGTTCATCTTATGATGAATAGTGAATATTAATCCACAGATCCTTTAATGATATCAAACCTTGTCTAGCTAAAAACTCATTACTGATCGCTATATTGATCCCTTTGGTTTTCGAACTACGGCAAGGTCCTTTGCTGGTGAGCCCACAGGAAACAGCTAAACGTTCACTGACTCCCAGTTTGATCAATGATCTCACTTTCGTCCGTGGTTTTCGCCATTGCC
>NZ_AXWP01000001.1:97207-128383 GCF_000482725.1 Psychromonas arctica DSM 14288 | reverse complement strand
AATTAAAACCGGCTTCATAAGCTGCTGCTTTATTTGTGAATGCATCAGTGCTGAAGTTTTTGTCAGAATGAACGACTTGTGTACCAGCAAAAACGCTTGAGCTGATAAGTAGGGTTGCTGCTAGAGTTGTTAATTTTTTCATTTTGAATACCTTAAATAATTTGTTGATACATATTTGTATTGAATGAGTGGTTAATGCGTTACCGCTGTTTCCTCACTCGATGTAGCTATTATGCCTATTATTTATGTGACCGTCATCACTCTATTTTTCCATTCATTGTGGCTTTTTTGTCACCAATCGAATTTAGAATGAAAAAAGCTAAGTGATTGTTCACCGTTTTACCTTGTTGTTTATTTACCTGTGACGTGGGCTTGTTTCTTCTTGCTCACTCACATTAACAAGGTTTGAATCAGCCAACTCCTTTGCGTCATCTTGTTTTAATACACACTCACTTCAAAAGACCTACATAGTGGGAAATAAATTTCCTTTATTGCAAATATTTTTTACAAGCCGTGTATTTATTCATCTGTTATCACCTGACAACAACGGTTAAGTTTTATCCCTTATCGGTCGTTGTTGAGGAAGATAATAGTCTTCCTGAGGTTAATAGCAGGTTAAGAAATGACAAATAATTGAATTAATTTGTCGATCGTAAAAGTGATGATACGGATGAAGTAAATAAAAGGTTCACTTTGCGATGGCAATAAGCAATCCCTTTAATGGTGGTGGTTTGTCGTTATTTTTGTAATTAATAGGATAATGGCAAGCTTGTTTTTAAAGTGAAGGTAACCAGCTAAAAAAGAGTAAACATCTTCTTTTTATCAAGTATAAAAATCAATTGCAGTCAGTGTTGCAGAGCAGTTTTGTGGTATATGGGAACTTAAATTATAAGTATGAAAATAGTAATAATTGATAGGTTTTACCATTAGTAATGTTTTTAAAACAGATCTGACTTTTACTTTGAAAATTGCTTTCAAACGGCTGAAAAAGATTAAAAAACCTTCAATGACATTTAAAAAATAACAAAAATACAGGAGTGAAATATATTTTATAGAACATCAAAGTCGCCGTTTTTATTCATTAAATGAATAAATAAAGAAGGGAAATAACTGAGTACTACAATTTTTAGAACATTAACTTTTATAAAATTCATTAGATTATAGGCTTTGGAATGTCATTAACTGGTGTTTTTACGTCACCATTCATAACCGTGCTTAAAAAGCTGTTTATTGGCAGCTTGAATAATGGTTTTTATTAAAAAGGTGTCTTCAAAGCGACGGAGTATAAATAGGTCTAGAGCGAACTTTATGTGGCAAAATATAGGATCAGGCATCACTATAATCTAAAACATACTAGAGATAGTTGTGATGGATCTTTATTAATCCTAAATGCCGGCAAAGTACCGAATATCTATGGCAGACCATGTGCCAACTTCCCCATTGTATTTTACGATGCTTTGCAGTTCTTTAATATTAGGGATGCGTTAATCAATAATTTGTAATAGGTCATATTCAAATAAAAAAATTTAATAGTGTGAAGTGATTAACTTTTTAATGATTACAAATAAAGTAGCATCTTTTCGTTAAATGCTTAACGTGTTAAGTAATATGTGTATTCAGGGAGGTTTTATATGGGAAGTCTTAACGCTAATATAGTGCAATTACATGAATTTCAAAATGAAGTTGTTACATTATTGAGTTCTAGTTTCAATATAGCAGGCACAGTCAGTTATTTGGTTGATGAGTCTTGTAAACCTTTGTGTTACGAAACCTATAATATCGCTACTATGATGCATCGCGAATATACTGAAAATTTCTACAAACTTGATCCTTTACATCCTACTAATTTTCAACATAAGTTAGACCGTGTAGTGAGAATGAGTGATCTTGTTCCTAGATCACAGCAGGCCGATAATACCTATTATTCTGATTTTGTTAGGCAATGGGATGTAAGAGACATTATTGAGTTATTCTACTATCAAGATGGCGTCATGATTGGTGGCTCATCGCTTTTTTTCAACAAAAACTCTGAAGAACTTAATAAAAATGAATTAGCCAGATTAGTAGGTCTACAACGTTATATAGAGTTCACTTTAAATAAGCAGTTACAGAATAATACTAAGATTAGCTATGAGGATTTTTGCTTGCAGTATGGTTTAACGAATAAAGAGAAAATAATTCTTCAACTAGCTATTCAAGGATTGCAAAATAAAACCATTGCATCAAATCTCAAATCGAGCTTACCGACTGTAAAAACGCATTTACAACATCTATTTTCTAAATTACAAGTGAGCAGTAAGATTGAGTTAGTAAATAAAGTTTATGGTGCAAACTGTATTCTATAAGTTGAATTTTACTGACTTTGACGATTGAATTAGCTCGAGTAGAGTGGTATTAGAGGGGATCTAAGTTAATTAAATTCACACGATAATGCTCATAACTAAACTGAAACACTGAAACACTGAAACATTATCGAGTGAGTTTTATATCAAAGCATTAACCTAACTTTTATTAATGTTGGTTACTTGCAGCAAGCTATTTTCTAATAAACCTTCTAGCCCAAATTCAACACCAAAGCCTGACATTTTACAGCCTCCAAATGGGACGTGGGGTAGTATTTCAGCATGACCATTGATCCAAACCGTCCCACACTCTAATTTTGATGCTAATTGAATTGCTGAGTCTAAATCTCCCCAAATTGAACCACCTAAACCAACCTCTAAAGAGTTAGCTTGCTGAATTGCATCATCAACGTCAGTGTATTTAATAATAGGAACAACTGGCCCAAATTGCTCTTCATCAACAATACGCATGCCATGGCTTGCATTACCAACAATAGTAGGGGGGTAAAAGTAACCTGGGGTATCTAATCTGTTGCCTCCGGCGTAAATAGTCGCGCCATGGGATTTAGCATCTTCAACCAGCGAAATAACTTTTTCTAACTGATTTTTATTCTGAACTGGACCAAAGGTGGTATCAGATGATAAACCTGAGCCAACAATATTCTTATCCGCTATTTCAGCGAGTAATTCACACAGTTGATCATGTTGTGATTGGTGTACATAAATTCGTTTAATAGCGGCACATGTTTGTCCCATATTAATGAATGCCGTATTGAAAATAGCTTCAGCCAGTTTGCTCAAATTAGCATCGGGTAGAATGACAGCTGCATCATTACCGCCAAGCTCTAGAGTTAAACGCTTAAGGTTATTTGCCGCTGATTTCATGATACGTTGGCCGCTTAAGGTTGAACCAGTAAACACAATTTTATTAATGTTTTTGTGTTCACTCATTGCTTGGCCAATCTTTCCATCGCCACATACCACACTAAAAACACCTGCAGGCAATACATCTTGAAGTAGTTCTCCCAAGCGCAAGGTATTAATCGGGGTCAACTCAGAGGGTTTGCTAATAACCGTATTACCCATTCTAAGTGCTGGTATTATGTGCCATATTGCAATCATTAATGGCCAGTTCCATGGCGTGATTGAACCGACAACGCCAATTGGCTTACACCTTCCTTCGATGCGCTTGTCATCTGTTTCTTGATAAACTTCCACTGGAATTTCGATATTGGTTGCATGCCTTGTCCAAGCGACTGCGCCACCCACTTCCATATGTGCAAGTTGTAATGGTTTACCTTGTTCGTTGACTATTATATTAGCGAGTTGTTCCGTATTTTCTTCAATCGTATCTGCAATTTTATTTATATAAACATCTCGTTCTGCTTGAGTTAATGCACTCCAAGTTTTAAATGCACTCACTGCACCTTCAACGGCTAAATCAAGTTGCTCTATAGATGCTTGTGGCGCTTCATATATCACTGTTTCATCTGCAGGGTTAAGTACTGAAATCGGGGATAAATCGCCCTCTGCATTGGCACCATTTATTGTCATCCATAATTTGTTCATTTATTTCTCCTAGTTAATATTTATTTTTTTGAGTCTTTAACTAACGTCACTACAAATAATGTGATCGATACAATGATCATGATCAGTAGCGTCAAACTAATTGGTCGTTCTACAAAAATGGCGAAATCACCGTTAGAAACGCCAAGTGCTTGCTTCACTCGAGTTAGAAATACAGGGCCTAGCACTAAGCCAAGAATAATTGGAACCGCGGGAATTTGCTCTCTTTTTAAAATGTAGCCAAAAACTGCAAAGCCTAATGCAATGAGCGCATCTGAAAATTGATAATTTTGGCTATAACTACCGATAAAACCAAGAATCAAAATAATAGCGCCTATGAAACGACCTCTAATTCTTGTTAAATTAACAATTAATTTACTGGAAAAAGTCAGGTATAAAAATGCCACGATATTGATTAAAAATATCGATATATATAATCCAGAAATAAACTCTGGGTGCTCAGCAAATAGGGTAGGACCGGGTATATAGTTATGAACCATAAATACTGACAGTAACATCGCCATCAAAGCATCAGCAGGAATTCCAAAAGCAAGTAGGGGGATCATAACCGATGCCGTTACCGCATTATTTGATGTTTCAGAGGCAATTAATCCCTCTTCTGCTCCGTTACCAAATTTCTCTGGTGTTTTAGAAAATTTTTGTGCAAGGGTGTAAGAAAAGAATTGAGAACCAAATTCACCAACACCGGGTAATAATCCCATGAGCACGCCCAATGCTGCTGAACGAAAAGCGGTCCACTTATATTTCCATACCACTAACATGCCAGAGAATCTGCCTTCTCCTTCATATTTTGTAACTTGTGAGTCATTGCCTTTTTGAGATAGCAGCACAAATGCTTGTGACATAGCAAACAAACCAATGACTGTTGGGACCAGAGGTACTCCTCCGTATAACCATTCTTGTTCAAATGTATAGGTCATGGTGTTATAGGACCTATCAATGCCAATCGAGCCAAAGAAAATACCTAACCCAAGCATCATTGCGGCAGAAAATGCTTGTTTGTAATGTGCCATAACAACAAAGATCATGCCTAAAGCGGCTAACATAGCAAACTCTGTTGAACCAAATAATGTGGCTACCTGGGATAATATTGGTGCTAAAAATATCAGTGATAGCACACTAATAATACCGCCTACAAAAGATGAAGAATAAGCTATCGATAGTGCTTTTTTACCCTTGCCTTTTTGGGTCATCGGGTAACCGTCATAAGTGGTCAGTACGGCAACTGGCGTACCTGGGGTATTCATCAAAATGGCTGGAATAGCTCCGCCATACCAAGCACCACCATAGACGCCAAGTAATAGCGTGACGCCTGGTAACGGGTCCATTGCAAATGTCATCGGTAATAAAATAGCAATAACACCGGCAGGTTCAAGACCAGGAATAGAGCCTATCGACACCCCTAAAATTGCACCAAAAACAATAGCAAGCATAACGTTTATTGTTATTATTTCTTGCATGCCTAATAAGAAAACATCCATAATTTTATCTCTATTTACAAGTACATATTCGCGAATTCAGATAAAGAATCGGGAAACAAGTTATACAGCCAAACATCGGGTAACCAAACACTAACGATGACTCTAAATATTACGATCAAGATGGAGACTGAGATAAGCGACATAACCACCCAAAAGCGATTAAATAGATTACTAATCCAAAGCATTGAAATGATCAGTACAAAACTTGATATAGCAAAACCGACCACTGACAAACTTGCGATAAATAAGTAAAAAAACATGCTAATTATAATCGCGGTTCTATATTTACTGACTGCGTTAAAACTTAACTCAATGGGGTTTACATTTTTCAAACAGTGAAAATTTTTCTTAGTGTTGACTAATAAATAGGTACCACTAAAAATTGAAATAATAGATAACCCAAATAAAGGGGCAACAAAAGGCTGAGAATACCAGCCATGTGTAGTTGTTACTGCCGCTGCTTCAAAGGGTTGTAGAAGTATCAGCACGAGGGAGCCAATAAAAGATAATAAATAAAAGTAATAGTTCATCGGTAATTCATTGTCCGTTGAGTCACTTGTATTTTTTTCATCTATCTCGATTTCAATCGCCATTCTTTTCTCCCTTATTGTGAAAATATGAGTAGATAATTTATCTACTCATATTTAAATTACTTCATATATTCCAATAGCTCTTTCGCACCTAAAAAATCATTGTTAACAATAGTTTGTGCTTCTGTTCCGCCAATCCAAAAAACATTAGCCCCAGTGCTTTCACTGATATCTTTTACCTGTGGTGACTTTAATGCCGCCTGTGCTATATCAGCAATTTTTTGTTTGATATTTTCAGGTGTGCCTTTTTTAACAAATAGACCATTCCAAGTTGTTTGTTTTACACCGGTTTGCTCTTTAAGCGTTGCTACATCTGGGCTAATACTCATGCGATTTTGAGTAATAGAAGCAATAATTTTGACATCACCTGATTGTAAGCAAGCGAGAATAGTTTGTGTGGTTGTATTAATAATGTCTGCATCACCATTTGCTAAGGTGCTACAGGTAATGGAATCAAAGGGAGCATTTGAAGAGAATTTAAGGCCAATTTTATCAGCAGCTTTAAAGGTAATCGCTGTTGGTAGGGCTTGATAACCAAAATGTGCTAGCGAGACATTGTTTTCCTGAGAATACTTAGCTAGCTCAGCCATATTGTTATAGGGTGCGTCATTTTTAGCTGCAATTACAAAAGGATAATCTAAAAAAATACCCACAGGCTCAAAGGTATTTTGATCAAAAGGTGCATTACCAGAGATGATCTGTGTAGTCAGAATGTCTGCAACAAAAGAGCCGATAGTGAGGCCGTTAGCTTTACCTCTACCAACTTGTGCCGCTCCAATAACGCCACCACCGCCAGGTTTATTAATGACAGTCGCAGGTTTACCTGTTTGGCTAGACATCTCTTCTGCAATTAAGCGCGTAAGAATATCTTCTAAATCACCGGGCGGCCAAGGAACTACAAATTTTACAGGTCTATTAGGATACTCCGCTGCCATGACAGGAACAGATGAACATACGACGGGTAGTAACATTGCTAAACAAACTTTTAATTTTTTCATATTAAATCCTTTGATGATTATTGATTAAAGTGTTGCTAATTTTTTACGGGCTTCCAATCCATTTGGAAGGGGGACCATTAAAACTGGGATTGTTGCTGTTTGCAGAACTTTATTGACTGTAGAGCCTAAGAACATTCTGGAAAAAGGGCTAGATTTACGGTTTCCCATAATAATTAAGCCGGCATTGGTTTTCTCTGCTACGTCTATGATGACTTTTTCAGGAGGACCAAATTCTATATTAATTGAAAATTTAGGAGGAGTGCCTAAGTCACTAAATTTAACCAGTGCAAATCGCTGTATTCTTTCTCTGATTTTTGACGCGGTTTCTTGCTTTCGTTGAGAAGAATGGATTTTTTCTATTCCCTTTGGCAGATATGAATAGGAAGCCTCGGATGTAATGGTCTTAATACTTTCAATCGCATGAACATAAACAATTTCTGCTTTATTCTTGATTGCTTGATTAATTGCGACATCAAATGCTCTCCAACTTCCTTGACTAGCGTCTGAAGCATAAATGATGACTTTAATATCGTTTCTCATGACATTTCCTTTTCATAACTGGTGAGCTATTAAAAAAGATAATCCCTCACATTGAAATCAACCTTAAGGATGAGAAAGCGTATTTTAGCGGTGTAATCTGACCTATGTCGCATTTGTGTTTTTAGTTATTCCACAATCAATATTTTTACTTTTAAATTAAAGTTGTTATTAATCAGTAGATTAAGGTGTTTTGTTCTGGATTGAATTCTGAATGAATACTGCTTTATCAACCTTACGGCTGATTGTTAGCTGTTGATGGCTATGTTTTTATATCGTCATAAAAAACGCTAAGGACGAGAAGATGAAAAGACATTTAGACTCTGAAACATATTACTCAGCAACAAAAAAATATGACTTAAGTTTCACCAGACTTACAGACGATATTGAAGCTGATGTGGTCATTATTGGAGGCGGTTTTACAGGAGTTAACACCGCGCTTGAGTTGGCTGAAAAAGGTTTTACTAATACGGTTATTTTGGAAGGGCGCTACCTTGGTTATGGTGGCACTGGACGAAATGGTGGGCAAATCATGGCGGGCCTTGGTCATGATTTAGATACCGTTAAAAAACACGTTGGACCGGAAGGCCTTCAAGAGCTATTTAAAATAGGTAACTTAGGTGCAGCCATTATTAAAGAGCGTGCGGAAAAATATGATATTAAGGCAGACTTTCGTCATGGCTACGCTTATTTAGGCAGTAATCCTCGTCAAGAAAAAACACTCAGAGCATGGGAAAAGGAATTCAAATCAGTGTCTTCTGATACTGAAATTGAACTGCTAACCGGATCTGATGTGAAAAGTGTCGTAGGTTCAGATGCTTATAGTTGTGCTTTAAAGCATATGGGGGCAGGGCATGTGCATTCTTTAAACTTACTACTGGGAGAAGCAAAAGCAGTAACAGAACTCTATGGTGTAAAAATTTACGAAAATTCAATGGTTATTTCCGTGGAATATGGGGATACGGTAACGGTGCGAACGCCGACCGGTAGCGTTAAAGCTAAAAAACTATTATGGGCTTGTAATGGTTTTTTAGAAGGGATGGAGCCTGAATTACACAAAAAAACCATCAATACTTACGCATTTCAAATGGCCACGGAGCCCTTGTCAGATCAGCTGATCGAGCAGATAAGCCCAATAAGAGGAGCATACAGCGATATTCGCCCAGTGATCGATTATTACAGGGTGACCAATGAAAATCGCTTACTTTTTGGTGCAGCAACAAGAGCGGTAGAGCATATTCCAAATGATTTAAAAAATTGGAATAGAGACCAAATGTTAAAGATCTTCCCTTATTTAGATCAAGTTAAAGTTGATTACGCATGGGGTGGCCCGTTATGTGTTAGTGCTAGTTTATTTCCGCAAATGGGTACATTAAAAGGCCATGACAATGTCTTTTATGTACAGGGGTATTCAGGTTTCGGAGTCACGCCGAGTCATATCATTTGTAAAGTATTAGCGGAAGGCATGACTGAAAGAACCGATAGATATGAGCTCATCAGCAACATCCCTCATGTCAATATTCTTGGTAAGGACTACGTTGCTCCTGCTTTATTAACAGGCGGAAAAATGTGGCATCAACTATCAGGTTATTGGAATGGGCGTCGTTAATATAACCTTTTAGATAGATTTTAATTTATTACTCAAACTCAGAAACATTAATTATTACTTACTCTTTAATTAAAGGAACAGAACATGAAACCAATATTACTTAATGCAGCCCTACCGGAAATGGTAGAAATCGGAAGTGTTACTAACTTAGGCTCTACTGTTATTGAAGGAGATCCGCAGGCGAGTATCGCGATGATCGATGGTGCTCCAGAAGATCCTGTGGCCTGTGCAATTTTTAAATGTACGAAAGGTGTATTTTCAATGCAATATCCTTTTACTGAGCACGCCACTATTTTGCAAGGCTCATTAAAATTAAAGAATTTAGAAACGGGTGAAGAAGAAACATTTGGTCCAGGCGATTCATGGTTTGTAGCGCAAGGTAGCAAAATTGAGTGGCATGTTTTATCTGATTACTTCGTTAAGCATTATTTATCAGTAGCAAAATAAAAAATATTTACTCGACTAAACCTATTTCAAACCAAGCTATTTAGGCCTAGTTTGGGATTGGTTTAGTTCTAGGCGCATCCTAGAAAAATAATACTCGGACAGCCTATTTTTTTGCTTATGTATTTGGGGTAAACGCATCAGATAAAATAAGTCTCAACTCAAAGTAAATCATTAATAGCCAAAAGCTTGAAAGCCAAAAATTTAAAAGATAAAGCACCCCGCGTATTTAAAACCTTGATACTAGGTGCATGTTCGCGCTTAAGTAATAGCTTAAGTAATATTTATCTCCCTTTAAAGAAGTTGCTGAAAAGTAACAACACAGGTTTTGTACGTCTAAACAAATTAAATTCGACTAAATAAAAGCATAGATATCATGTTGTCATCGATTTATAGGTGATGACATAGCTTATGAATAATCACTGAAAGGGTAAATGATGGATAACAAAACAGAATGGGTTCAAGTAGGCGACTTAGCTAACGGTTTTGCTTCAGATGCTAATACTTTAAAGTATGTTGATGATTTAGAAGGTAAGACCTTTGATTTTTACATGGAGAATGGATGGTTGATTCGACATGTTTTTAATAGTGGAAGTAGCTTAACGTGGGAAATTTTAAAAGGTAATGGTGTTGGTGAAAAGGTCACTGAAGCTTATACCGCTACCAGTATTCGAGAAGGCGTTTATTTTGTTGATTTTATTAAGTCAAAGGAAAAAGCAACTAGCGTTAGCCTTGTAATGAATTTAAATTCAGATAATGGAACGGCTATTATCAATCGAATGCCATCCAAACAAGAAACGATGCGTCCTGCTTACCAACGAGTTATGGATGGAGATTTACTGACACCGGTTGATTCCGTCTTTGTACAATTTACTATGGGCACTGCCTATACTCAAGGTCGAGGTCATCAACATACAGATGAGCTAATCGGTAAAAGAGTTCAATATACTTATAGCCAACATGAGTCTTATGAGCATGTCTACTTGAACCAAAATTATTATACATGGCAATGTCTTAACGGAGTTGAAAAGGGCTTGGCAGATACTGACCTTTGTCATTATTACAAAATTGATGAAGAGCTATACTTATTTGTTTGGCGTGAAAAAATTATACCGACAGCTGGGGTAATTATGATTGATCTTAAATGTTTAAAAACAACGGGGAAAATCGTAGGTTATGATGGTACAGATTTTGAGAAACTGAATAACTTCCCTGTTGGTGCATATGCTAAGTTACTTAACGAAACTAAACATATCATCTAATTGAGCTTATCTATTGACTTAAACTGATAGCATTTTAATTCAATTGTGCAAAGTATGGTGTATCAAATATCCCCCATACTTTTGGTCATTATTGCTCCTCTGTTTCGTTTATTAATATCAACTCCGTTAACCGCTTGAATTAAGTCCTTACAATTCCTCGTAACACAATCTCAATATTTCTCTCTACATAATGCTCACATCAACCTACCTATTTTTTCCTCACTTTTTAAATGAGGCTCTGTATTGGGAGGCTTAACCGCGAATTTTTAAACACTAGATGCTATTTATTTAAATACCAGATACTAAGCAGTAAAGTAAACAAGTAACTTAACGTGTTAACTACAATTTTTAATATTTTATACGGAATATCAGCTGTTTATACTCTTTTTGTTTTTTTCGTCTATATAAAACAACTATTACTAAGTAATGAGACACGTGTCTTATAAGTACGTTAAATTCATTTTTACCTAAAAATATAGTGTGTTACGCGATTATAGAAAGAGAGGGAGAGGTCACATAACAATAAATATGTCGTTAAAAGAGCTTAATATCAGAAGCTAATTCATTTAACATGATTTCAAGTAAATGGTTAACGCGTTAAGTAAGTGAGTTTGTAAAGGTTGAATAATGAATGATCCTTAACAATCCAATCTACCGCTTGAGTGCTTGTAAGTTGCTGTATTAGCAAAGACATAATCATATACATGGACATATTAGTAATGAAAGGGGTTGTTTTAAACCCATTTTGAACGAATTAAATACCTCAAAGGAGAGCAATAATGATGAAAACGAATTTTTTGAAATTTATGATTGCATTATGTTTTAGCTTAGTAATATCAAAAGCAGCGACTGCAGCTCAAGTTTTACATGTAGCAACTTGGTTACCACCTAGCCACACCATGAATGTCGATTTTTGGCCAACTTGGGGGAAATGGGTGGAAGAAGCGACAGAGGGACGAGTCACTGTAAAAGTTGAATACGGTATGGGTCACCCAAAAAGTATTTATGACTTGGTTGAAGATGGTGTTGCTGAAGCAGGTTTTAGTTACCACGGATATGTACCGGGTCGCTTCAAACTGCCACAGGCTGTTGAACTACCTGGTTTAGGTGTTAAAGCAGAAGCTGCCTCGGTTGCTCTTTGGAGAGTACAACAAAAGTACTTTGCCAAAGCGCATGAATTCGAAGGTTTAGCATTAATTGGTATGTTTACTCATGGTCCTGGTTATGTACATACCATCGATCCTATTACTAGCCTTGCACAATTAAAAGGTAAGAAAATTCGTATTGGTGGTGGTATTCAAAGTGAATTAGGAGAGCGTTTAGGTATAACACCAATCGCAGCACCGGCTTCAAAAGTTTATGAAATGTTACAACAAGGTGTTATTGACGGTGTATTTTTACCTATTAATGAGCAAAAAGCGTTACGTTTAGCTGAAGTTGCACCGAATGTATTAAAAGTACCAGGCGGTATGTACTTAGGAAGTTTTTCTATTTTTATGAATGAAGATTTTCTAGCTAATTTAAGTCAAAAAGATCGTGATGCGATAATGAGTGTGTCGGGTGAAAAACTATCTGCATTAGCAGGGCGTTTATACGATGAAGATGATGTTAAAGGTGAGCAATACGCTAAAGAAATGGGCGGTAATATCGTTGAAGCTGAAAAAGGCGGAAAACTTAGCCAAGAATTTCAAAAAATTAGCGAAGGTTTAGAAGCTGAATGGGTAGAAAGTGTTAAAGATACTGGCGTTCAAGGTCAACAAGCTTTGGATGAATTAAAAGAAATTGCACAAAATTACGGTAACTAATTATGACGCTAAATAATTGGATTTCAGCACACTATGAAGAACAAGGTATGGCCATTAAATGGGTTGCCTTCTCATTAGAGCTTATTGCTGGTATTACATTGTTATTACTGATGTTTATTACTTGTACTGATGTGGTCGGGCGGTATCTGTTCAACAACTCTTTAGATGCTGCAAGTGAGTTAACAGAAATTGGTATTGCAATCATAGTTTTTGCTGAGATGCCAATTATTACTTGGCGTGGTGGTCATGTTGTTGTTGATATGTTGGATAATTTCTTAGGCGGAACCATTGTTAAAGTGTTGGGTGTTCTTTCAATATTGGTTATTTCAAGCTCTTTATACTATTTAGCGGCCAAAATATTCTTTCTAGGTGCTCGCTCAATTAGGCGTTCAGAGGCCAGTGAATTTCTCGCTATTCCAATGGGATACGTGGTGCAGTACATCGCCATAATGAGCTGGGTAACTGCTGCGACAGTGATTAGTTACGGTACTTATCACCTATTAAAGAAAACTAAATCTACCACAAACAAAGAGGCTTAATATGACGATTGCATTAATTGGTTTTGCGATACTGTTATTAATTATTATTGTCGTACGTATCCCTATTGCGTTCGCGATGGGAATAGTAGGCTTTGCAGGATTTGCTTATCTGCAGGGCTTAAGCTTCGATAACATGATGACATTTAATTGGAATAGTAGCTTATCAATGGCTGCAAAACGAGTAGCAGACACTGCACAAGAATATAGTTTATCGGTGATCCCATTGTTTATATTGATGGGGAATCTGGTCACTAAATCGGGCTTGTCCAAAGAGCTTTATCGCGCTTCTTATTCATTTCTTGGCCATAAAAAAGGTGGCTTATCAATGGCTACGGTGGTTGCCTGTGGTGGTTTCTCTGCAATTTGTGGTTCAAGCTTAGCAACTTCTGCAACCATGGCGAAAGTCGCCATGCCTGAGATGCGTAAATATGGCTATGCAGACTCTCTAGCAACTGCATCGATTGCAGCAGGTGGTACATTAGGTATTTTGATACCACCGAGTGTGATATTGGTGTTATATGGCATCATGACTGAAACCAGTATTCGTGAGCTATTCGCAGCTGGATTCATTCCTGGTTTTATGGGCATTCTTTTATATTTGGGTGCGGTAAAGTGGACTGTTTGGCGTAACCCTGAAACAGGCCCTTGTGGTGAAAAAATGTCGTGGCAAGAGAAAAAGGCGGCGTTAAAAGGGGTTTGGGGAGTATTGATTCTATTTGGTATCGTGATGGGAGGTATTTACTTCGGTATATTTACACCAACGGAAGCAGCTGGTGTGGGCGCTGGAGGTGCATTTTTAATCGCGATAAGTAGACGTTCGCTTTCTCTTAGTGGTTTATTTGAAACATTAACAGATACTGCGCGTACTTCTGCAATGTTGTTTGCTGTGCTTATTGGTGCGCTTATTTATTCAGACTTTATTAACCGTGCAGGCATGCCCGACGACATATTTAATATGGTCAGCCAACTGCAAATATCACCAATGTTAGTTATTTTTGTCATACTGGCTATTTATATCGTATTAGGAATGGTATTTGAGAGCCTTTCTATGATGTTATTGACCGTGCCTATTTTTTATCCATTAGTGCAAAGCTTAGGGTTTGACCTTGTGTGGTTTGGTATAGTAGTGGTGGTGGTGACTGAAATTAGTTTGATAACACCGCCAGTGGGGATGAATGTATTTGTATTAAGTGCGGTGCTCAAGGATGTTAAAGCTAGCACTATATTCAAAGGGGTAACACCGTTTTGGTGTGCTGATATTGTGAGGTTATTATTGGTTACTTTGATAGCACCGATCGCAATGGCATTACCGATATGGCTATATAGATAAGCCTCACATTCGTGATCGTTCATATAACAAAGGATAAGTTATGTTATCAAAAGTGAATAAAATACTATATGCGTCTGATATCGAAAAAGGATCTCGCCCAGCACTACGAGCTGCGGTTAATCTATGTGGTCGATATCAATCAGAAATTACTTACTTACACGTCATAGAGCCGATAAGTAGTGCGATTAAATCTAGGATTAATGACCTCATTGAAGAAGCTGATTTAGATGAACTCTATAACGAAAGCTTGGTAAATTTGAAGCACAAGCTTGAAAAAAGAGTAGATGACTTTTTGAAATCAGAAATGCAAGAATCCGACGTATTAAAAATGACTAAAATAAAATCCCGTATTGAAGAAGGAATCGCCTGGAAGACCATTGTTAATGTTGCTAATGAAATGGATGCGGACCTTATTGTTATGGGCACTCGTACCTCTTCATCTGCGGGGCAATTCTTCACTGGCTCAACGGCCAATAAAGTGATGTTAAATTCTAAACGTCCATTATTAATCATTCCATTAACAGATAAAGAGTAACTTAACTTTAGTTTATGATTTTTCTATCCAAAGCCTGTCAATAAGACGATCACTTTAAGTGGTTTTATTATTGGCAGGCTTTTTAGTTTGTGGGGTGATCTAACAACAACTGCCTCTAATATTAACAGCTCAGTGTTACTCGTACTCTTACATACTCATTACCAACCCAAATATTTTTTACTTACCTTTTTTACTTACCTTTTTTACTTACCTTTGGAGCATTAATAGAACATTAAGATAGCGGACAATGCCTGATTTTAAGTGAATGAACCTTTGAGGCAAGCACGTTCTCTGTGATTACATCTGGTTATTAAATCTCAAATGATCCATTCGCTCTGCAATTTATACTTAGAGACTTTGTATGCTTGATTTGCTGATTTTCATGGCGAGTTATAACGACGATACAAGAAGGACCTTTATATAGGTCATCGCCTTATTGATGGCTTAATGGCCTCTTCTAGCTAGAGGGAGTAGCGAATAAAGTACTTGTTTTAAATAAAAATTAGGTTGATTTGAGGGAGTAAATAAACAGGTGTAATGACTAGGTTACATTTGATTAACTATATAAGGGGGTGACACGAGGTAAAAGCTTTGCGTGATGGATAGTATTGCTGTGAATAGTAAAGCTATAAATGAAAAGGAGTAACCTTATAAATCATAACGTTACTCCTTAAAACTGTTAACAAAGGTTTAAAAGCTATTAACTACCTAGACCGCCCAAGCAGATGTATTTCATTTCTGTGTAATCATCTAAACCGTATTTTGAGCCTTCTCGGCCATTACCTGATTCTTTGATGCCACCAAAGGGAACCATTGCAGAGCTAATTGCCACTTCATTGATACCAACCATGCCATATTCTATGTTGGTAGCCATTCGCCATGCACGGCTAATGTTGTCGGTAAATACATAGGAAGCAAGCCCAAATTCAGTATCATTGGCTAAATCAACAGCCTCTTGTTCACTATGGAATTTGAAGATCGGCGCAACAGGTCCAAATATCTCTTCTCTAAAAATATCCATTTTGGCATCAAGATTGGTCAAAATAGTCGGCTCGAAAAAGCAACTTCCTAAATCTGATATATTGCCGCCAATTTCAACTTTTGCACCTTGTTTGATTGCTTGCTGAACCAAATTATTAACATCATTAGCTGCTTTTTCTGATACTAACGGACCGTGTGTGGTACCTTGATCAAATCCATTACCTAATTTAAATTGTTCAACTCTTGCTTTAAGTTTAGTGACAAACAGATCATAAATACCATCTTGAACCAATATTCTATTTGCGCAAATACAGGTTTGACCTGAGTTTCTGTATTTAGAAGCAAGTGTTGCTTCTATCGCTTTATCCATATCGGCATCATCAAAAATAATCAGTGGTGCATTACCGCCTAATTCCATTGAAGTTCTTTTAACGGTATCTGCACATTGTTTCATCAGCACTTTACCAACAGGTGTTGAGCCTGTGAACGTAAGCTTACGAACAATAGAGCTATCAGTTAATACTTTACCTAGGTCACGTGATTTACCAACAATCACGTTGATTACCCCCGCAGGAATACCTGCACGCTCTGCTAATTCAGCTAATGCTAATGCAGATAAAGGAGTTTCTAGTGCGGGTTTAATAATGATCGTACAACCTGCAGCTAAAGCCGGCGCTGCTTTACGAGTGATCATTGCATTAGGAAAGTTCCAAGGTGTGATAGCAGCAACAACACCGACAGGTTGACGAATGACTAAAGCTTGTTTGTCTTGGCCTGGTAAATTGATCACATCGCCGTAAATACGTTTAGCTTCCTCTGCAAACCATTCAACATAAGAAGCACCATAATCGATTTCGCCAAGTGATTCCGCAAGCGTTTTACCTTGTTCCATCGTCATGATCGCAGCAAGATCTTGTTTATTTGCGATGATCAGGTCAAACCATTTTTTTAATAATTCAAAACGTGTTTGTACTGATGTTGTTTTCCACGTTTGAAATGCAGTATTTGCATCATCAATGACTGTTTTTGTATCTTGTTCATTGGACAGTGCAAGTGTAGTAATAACTTCACCTGTTGCAGGATTAAGGACATCAGCCTGTGTTTCTGCTTTAGTTATCCATTTACCGTTAAGGTAACTACCCGATTTTAATAAGGTTGAATCGATTAAATTATTCATTAATCACTCTCTTCTAAAGTTTGGATCAAATCATCTAGCAATTCATATAAAAGCTCTAATTTTCTGACGCCGAATTTTTCTTCAATCGCAATGTAACGTTCAATAGATTTTGGTGCGATTTTAGCAAACAGTTCACGGCCCAAATTAGTTAGTAATATTTTTGATCTACGTTGGTCATGCTCGGAAGCTTGACGTTCAACCAGCTTTTCTTTTACTAGAAACGTAATAATTCTTGATAGGCTTGGCATAAGCAAATAACAACGTTCTGCAATAGTGCTGATGTCAAGGCCATTTTCATGCTCCAAAGCTCGGATCACACGCCACTGCTGTGGTGTTAAGCCATGTTCTTTTAGTGATGGAATGAATTTTTTCATCACTGCTTCTCTTGTCTGCAATAGAGTCATTGGCAGTGAACGTTCGAAACTACGGAGTCTTTTAGTCATAATTATAAATCTTCGTCCTTAACACCATTAACTAAGGTACCAATACCTTCTACTTCGATCTCAACCACGTCACCCGGTGCTAGGTAACGAGGCGGTTCAAAACGCGCACCAGCACCATTTGGTGTACCCGTTGCAATAACGTCACCAGGCTTTAAGTGGAAGAACTTTGAAAAGTAGCTAATGATATATTTAAAAGGAAACATCATACTCGCAGTTGTATCATCCTGTCTAACTTCACCATTCACTCGTGTTGTGACGCGCAAGTTTTCAAACTGTTCTGCTGTAAATTCATCGGCACTGACCATCCATGGGCCAATCGCGCCTGAGTGAATAAAGTTTTTACCTTGAGTAACATTAAATTTAGCATGGCGAACCCAGTCACGAAGTGTGCCTTCATTCATAATAGTTAAACCAGCAATATGGTCGTAAGCATCGTCTTCTGAAATACGACGACCTTCTTTACCAATGATGATCACTATTTCGCCTTCGTAATCGAGTTTGTGTGATTCAGGTGGTCTAATAAGGGGATGGGCATGGCCTGTAAATGAGTCTGGTGTGCGTAAAAACAAACTTGGATACTCTGGATCATCAGAACCATCTTTATATTCAGCATTTCGGTTTGCGTAGTTAACGCCAACACAGGCAATTTTTCCTGGATTACTGATTGGTGGTAAAAACTCAACTTCTTCTGCTTGATAATCCACGTCCAGTGCTTTAGCCAGTTTTTTCATTGCTTCAAGTTTATCATCTTGTAGTACTTGCAATAAACTCCCGCCTACTAAGTTACCTAGGTCAATAACACCTTGATCATTTATCACTCCCCAAGACTCTTTACCTTCACGAACAAATGTTAGAAATTTCATTTTGGACCCCTCATTAAAAAAATCAATTAAAACATAACACGTTAACTAATTACCCGCAATTTTTTGTGTTTTATATTCATTATGTGTATCAAATCTCGTTTTTATTCATAAGAGGAGAACTGGGGTTGACCTTTAAAATAAATATACTTAACCTGTTAACTAAAATTTTATCAAAACACTTTATCTGAACATATTTTAATTAATTTATAAATTGGAGTGACTCATGTCTGAATTTGAAAATAACTTAAGTAGAGCTGAAAACTATTTATCACGATTTAAAAATGTACCTTTAGGGCACTTTGTTGATGGCGAGTTTTATAGTAACCAGAGTACATTCACTAATTTCACTCCAGTAGATAACACCTCTATTGGTGAAGTTTCAGAGGGCACTGAGGCCGATATGAATAAAGCATGTGAAGCGGCTAAAAAAGCGTTTCCTGCATGGCGTGATATGCCTGGCGCAGAGCGTAAAAAGCTCCTACATCATTTTGCAGATAAAATAGTTGAACGAGCGGATGAAATCGCTTTAGTAGAATCAATGGATTGTGGTCAACCGATACGATTTATGAAACAGGCGGCGATCCGTGGCGCGGCTAATTTTAGATTCTTTGCTGATAAAGCGGCCGAAGCACAAAATGGTTTATCTCTTCATCAAGATGAACATACCAACTTCACTATACGCTCGCCGATTGGTCCTGTTGGTATCATCACACCTTGGAATACGCCATTTATGTTGGCAACATGGAAAATAGCACCGGCCTTGGCTTCTGGTTGTACTATCGTCCATAAACCTGCAGAAAAAACGCCACTCAGTGCTATGTTGATGGCTGAAATAGCCAAAGAAGCTGGGATCCCCGATGGCGTGTGGAATACAGTTAATGGTTTGGGCACTACGGTGGGTAAGCGTATGACTGAACACCCTGCGATAAAAGCAGTCGCTTTAGTGGGCGATTCAGCAACGGGCCGCCATATTATGCGTCAAGGAGCTGATACCTTAAAACGTGTGCATTTTGAATTAGGAGGAAAAAACCCTGTTATTGTATTTGATGATGCTAATTTTGAGCGTGCGCTAGATGCGGTTGTATTCATGATCTATAGCCTGAATGGTCAACGTTGTACTTCTTCAAGCCGTTTATTAATTCAAAATGGCATTAAAGAAAAATTCCTTTCTGCACTAGAGAAACGCGTTGCTAACTTGAAAGTAGGGCATCCACTAGACCCTAATACGGAAGTAGGGCCATTAGTACACAAAGAACACTTTGATAAAGTCATGCGTTATATGACCATTGCACAACAAGATGGCGCAACCACTAAAGTAGGTGGAATTCATCGTGTTGATTTAGGGACTGGCAATTATGTATCACCTACTTTATTTACCGATGCGGATAATACAATGCGTGTCGCGCGTGAAGAGATATTTGGCCCAGTATTAACCGCTATTGGTTTTGAAACAGAAGAACAAGCAATCAATATTGCGAATGATTCAGACTATGGTTTATCGGGTTATATCTGGACAGAGAACACAGGCCGAGCAATGCGAATGGCAAAACAAGTTGAGTCAGGTATGTTATGGGTTAACTCTGAAAATAATCGTAACTTACCTTCTCCTTTTGGTGGTATTAAATCATCAGGTATCGGCCGTGATGGTGGTGATTGGAGTTTCGATTTTTATATGGAAACTAAAAACGTGTGTATTGCACATGGCACACATAAAGTACCTGTTTTAGGCGCACTTTAAACTTTAATAATAAGGGAAACTCAAATGGGTAAACTTGCATTTGCTGCCAAAATAACACATGTCCCATCAATGTATTTATCTGAGATGGAAGGTGAGCATAAAGGTTGTCGTGAAGCGGCTATTGAAGGTCATAAAGAAATTTCACGCCGTTGTCGAGAATTAGGCGTGGATACCATTGTCGTATTTGATACGCACTGGTTGGTTAATTCTGGTTATCACATTAATAATGCGCCAAAGTTCGAGGGTATTTATACCAGTAATGAGCTACCACATTTTATTAAAAATATGCCCTACAGCTATGATGGTAATGTTGAATTAGGCGACATAATCGCTGATGTTGCTAACAAAGAGGGTGTAGCCGTAAGAGCACATTCTGATACAACATTAGGTATGGAATATGGCACGTTAGTACCTATGCGTTATATGAATGAAGATAAACATTTTAAAGTCGTGTCGATCTCTGCCATGTGCCAAGTTCATGATTTAAACGATAGTGCAAAACTGGGGGCGGCATTAAGAAAAGCCATTGAAGAAGAATATGATGGCACCGTTGCTATTTTTGCTTCAGGTTCATTATCGCATCGTTTTGCTCAAAATGGCGTATCAGAACACTATCTACACAAAACATGGTCACCACTGTTAGAAAATATCGATCACCGTGTTGTTGAGATGTGGGAGCAAGGTGAGTGGGCAACCTTCACTGAAATGTTACCTGAGTATGCACTTAAGTGTCATGGCGAAGGCTTTATGCATGATACCGCGATGTTACTTGGAGCATTAGGGTGGGATCAATACAAGGGTAAGGTTGAAGTTGTGACTCCTTACTTTGGTAGTTCTGGCACCGGCCAAATTAACGCCATTTTCCCAGTTGAATAAGAGAGGTTTACGATGCCACATTTTATACTAGAACACTCTGGCAATTTAGAAGATAAGCAACTGAATGTAGATACCTTGTTCTCAGATTTAATTGATACAGCTGTTTCTACGGGGATTTTTCCCTTAGCGGGGATCCGCTGCCGCGCTCATAAATGCGAACAATTCAGAATTGCCGATGGCACAAAAAGTTTTGGATTTGTTCATCTAAATGTGCGTATTGGTTCAGGGCGAACCGAAGAGCAGAAAGGCAGCGCTGCTAAACTTTTATTTTCGGTGCTAACCGACCATCTAGCGAGTATTTATGATAATCAGGGGCTGGCTATTTCATTTGAGCTTACTGAGCTACCGGAACATAAATTTAATAAAAATAACCTTCGTGACTATCTTGCGAAATAATAAAAATTAATGGGGAGAGTTTTTTTATGCTCAGTCAACAAATCATTGAACAAGCTGCAATTGACCATTTACAAGCAGAAGCGAGTACTACACAAGGTAAACCATTATCAATTAAATACCCTGATATGACCTTAGAAGATGGTTATGCAATTCAAAAAAGTTGGGTTAATAAAAAAATAGAACAAGGCCAAAAAGTGGTCGGTTACAAAATTGGATACACTTCACGTGCTATGCAAAAAGCATTAAACATTAATGAACCCGATTTTGGTGTATTACTGGATAGCATGGTTTATAACGATGGTGATCAAATTGATGTGTCTAAATTCTGTGATCCTAGAATCGAAGTAGAACTTGCCTTTGTGTTAAAAGATCGCTTGGAAGGTGAAAACGTCACCATCTTTGACGTATTAAATGCGACCGACTATGTGGTGCCTACGTTAGAATTGATTGATGCTCGAACTCATCGTAAGGACCCTGAAACAGGTTACACTCGAAAAGTGATGGATACCGTGGCTGACAATGCAGGTAATGCTGCGATCATCATAGGTGGCCGCCCAATTAAGCCATTAGATATGGATTTACGTTGGTGTGGTGGTATCTTAAATATTAATGGCGTAGTTGAAGAAACAGGCCTTGCGGCAGCGGTTCTTAATCATCCTGCTAATGGTATTTGCTGGGTTGCTAAACGTTTTGCACCACACGGTATTTCACTTGAACCAGGGCAGATTATTTTATCAGGCTCTTTTACTGCGCCAGTGGCGGTGAAAGCCGGTGATACAGTCAATGCTGATTACGGTCCATTAGGTACTATCTCTTGTCATTTTGTTTAAGAAGGGCTGTTAATGAAATTACCAAAAAATAAATTTAAACAAGCATTAAAGTCCAACAAAACCCAGTTTGGGTTGTGGATGGGATTACCAGACACCATTTGTGCAGAGATAGGTGCCGGTGCTGGTTTTGATTGGTTGTTAATCGATGCAGAACATGCTCCCTATGACTTACGAGGTATCCAAAGCCATTTACAAGCAATAGCACCTTATGATGTGCCTGCGATAGTAAGACCGCCGGAAGGAACGACTGCGAGTATTAAACAGTTACTTGATATTGGTGCACAGACTTTATTGATACCTATGGTTAATACTGTAGATCAAGCGAAGCAGTTAGTGAAAGACTCTTTATATCCACCACAAGGCATTAGAGGTTTGGGTACATCGATGGCACGCGCTGCACATTGGAACGGTATTGAAGGCTACTTACAAAAAGCCAACGATGAAATTTGCCTTATTGTGCAAGCGGAAACTAAGCAAGCTATCGATAATTTAGAAGAGATCGTTAATATCGACGGTGTTCATGGGGTGTTTATTGGTCCTTCTGATTTATCAGCTTCTATGGGTTATGTTGGTAATCCAGGACATCCAGAAGTGGTTGCTGCCGTTGAAAAAGGCATTAAAACAATCTTAAAAGCAGGCAAAGCAGCAGGAGTATTAGCCGTTGATAAAACATTGGCTGAAGGCTATGCCGCAATAGGAGCTAGTTTTGTTGGTGTGGGTGTGGATGCAAGTTTATTAGCAACGTCTTTGCGTAATCTTGCTAGTCAATATTGTGATGAAGATGGAAAAGAAATTACAGCGAGTTATTAGTTTCTAAACATTAGTTAGTGCAATTAATTATTAACATTTGAACATAATATTCATATCATCATCGCATTTATCTTAGTCGGTAAGTTTAACGACTAAAACCCACCTAAGCATATAAAAAGTGATGGTTAATATTCCTATATGACTATCATTTTCTGCTCATTGTTTATCGTATTATTTTGCAATCGTTTGCAGTAGCTAAATAATCATTTGTAGTCATTAAATAATAGTTTGTAGTAGTGCAGCTGTTGGCGACGCCTACTTTCAACCTTTCGGTATCGGTTTTTAAACATAGTGCGAGTAACCCCTAATATTTCATTGGCAAACTTTATAGAAGGTACATATTTTGGAAAAATTTCAAAGTGATCAAATGAGTGAATCAACTACGAATTTACTCGACTATACAACGCGTTGCATTCAACACGCGGGTACAGACGCATTCTATCTACCGTTTTTTGAAATGATTAAACATTATTTTGGTGCAGACCAATGTTCGGTCTTTTTCTTGGGAGAGCGATCTACTATCGAGTGTTTACTTTCGCGTGATTTTCACGACGATTTACTTGCTCGTAATTTATCGAATGCTTACGTTGAAGGGGCTTACAATTCCGATCCAAACTTCCCTCTTTTGAACGCTTTACCTGTTGGTGAAACAACCATATCGCATTTTCAAGATTTTAAAATCGGTATGGTAGATAGTTATCAAGAGCATTTTTTTAAACAAAGTGACCTTGCTGATAAGGTGAGTATTTTAACGGCTGATAAAGTGGGTAAATATTATATTAACCTTTATCGCCGCAAAGGCCGTCAATCCTTTATGCAGCAACGCCTTTTTAATGATCCTAGTGAAGCAAACTTATTGGCTGCCATTATTAGCCAGCATTTTCGTTTAACTAAACAAATTAATAATGATGGACCTTTATCGTTTCTTTCAGAAAGAGAACGCCAAGTTTGCCAAGGTATTTTGTGTGGTAAAAAAATGGAAGCGGTGGGAGCTGACGTAGGTATTGCAACCAGTAGCGCGATCACCTATAAAAAACGCGCTTTTATCAAGCTCGGGATAACAAGTCGAACCTCCTTGTTCAACTTGTGCCACAGAAGCATGGTATTAGAGAGTTAAAAGTGATCTATTGATTTGCTGGGATCATAAACGTATCGAAGAACTCAGCTAGTTTCTCATGTTCATCTAACGCTAATATATTGCCAATGTGTTGATCAGGTCGAACAACAACCATACAACCTTGCTCACGGTTTATACCACGTAGTTCAAAAACATCGTTACCTGGCTCTGCATGGAATACTTTCTCATAATCTCTTAACCCATAGATACCTTTAGCGGGCCATAGGAAGTCATGCATATTCTCAATTGACAGGTCTGCTTGCTGGAACACTGCGTAGACATCTAATATTGAGTCAATGTCTGCATCCGCTGGTGTATATCTTTTGACAGGTGATGAGTCTGCCGTCGCTAAAAACTCTACCAATTGATACACCGCAGAGGAGCTATCACCTGGATTTTGTTTATTACCAAAAATAAAGATTCTCCAGCGGCCATCGGCTTTATTTAAATGACCTAAATGTTCTCTTCTACCATCTGCAACACGAATAGCTTCAGCAGAATGAAAACGTTGCCCAATTTTTAAGCCGGTGGCTAACTGTTGATTTTCTGCTCCCATACAAATGTAAGAAGGGTTGTATTCAATTGAGGTTCCGGAAACAAAGCCATTTTGTTTGGCCATAAATTTTTCAATATCTGCGGTATTGGTTTTCGCTTCTGGAGCGCTTTCATTCGACGTTGGTTGTGTGGCAACCAGTTTTGATAATTGCCTATCTGCTTCTATTAACTGCAACGCCACTTTACGACGCTCAATGGCATAGGTTTGTAATAATTCAGGCTTACATTTACCCTGTAAAACGGACGCGACTTTCCAACCGAGATTAAAAGTATCCGGTAAAGACGTATTTAGCCCCCAACCGCCTTTAGGGCTATGAGTATGACAGGCATCGCCCGCAACAAATGCGCGTGGAATACGACCATCAGGATTATCTAAGGGAGTATCATCAAATTTCTCAGCAATACGTTGGCCTACTTCATAAATAGACCACCAAGCAACTTCTTTAACATCGAGTTTATATGGGTGCATAATCTGCTGTGCTTTGGCGATCACATCTTCTGCTTTAAGGTTGAGATCCGCCGCACGTTGATCTTTACCTAACAACCCAAGCTCAATATAGAATCTGACTAAATACCCACCTTCACGCGGGATAGTCATCACAGCACCAAATTCTTTTGATTGAATAAAGCTTTTAACACGAATATCAGGAAAGTCTGTCACTAATAATAGATCCATCACACCCCAAGCTTTATTCGCGGAATCTCCTTTTAAGTCAATTGATAGGCCACGGCGAACTGAACTCCGTGCGCCATCCGTTCCTACAATATATTTAGCTTTAACAATTTCTATTTTTGGAGAGTCAGACCCATCATTTAATTCAAATTTTGCTGTAATAGGGTGCGCATCTAAATCTTGAGTTAGGTCTTGATCAACATCTAACTCAATGAGTCGTCGACTATAATGAGGAACCAAACCAGTCACCGAGTTTTTCATGCCCTCTAATAACAATTCATGCAGACGTGCTTGGTTGACAATACCATGTGCAAACTCAGACAAACCAATGCGCGCATCTGCTACTTTATGTGTGCGTTTAATTTGTTCTGGGTGCTCACTGTCTGGCTCCCAAAATGTATTCTGGTTTAATCGATATGCTTCCTTAACAATCATTTCACTGCTGTTAAAGCCTTCCATAATCTCAATAGTACGGCATGATATTCCATCGGCACGTCCAAACTGCAGTGGGCCATCTTCTAAATCAGCAATACAGGTTGTAATATCATTAAATTCAGACAGCTGTCTTGCCATTGTTAGGCCTGCAGGTCCACAACCCACAATCAATACATCGACCTCTTTTGGCAGGTCTACAATAGGTGGAGTAGGGGCCGGCTTTCTAATCGAATCTGGAATTTGATAGTTACCTGGTTTAAAACCATTCAAATGGTATTGCATAAAATAATCTCCTAACTCATCAATAGTCTGTGCTGTAAATAGTGTTTTTTTATAGTAAGTAACTCTATATGAATTGGTCCATTCAGACTGTCACCTAAAAAAGGGGACATATAAAAAGAAGAATCAGTAACCTATCTAACACTTTGAAATTAAATAACTAAATCATTTTACTGTAATCAAAATTAGCCTCAGTGCCTACCCTTATCTTCCTTCAAGCAAGTTAAAGTGTTAACTAGATCTCCACTAATAAAGATTGAGGAGGATTTGTTAATCGCTTTGGGTGGTAGCTTTTTATTTTACGGCTTATACATGGCGCCTAGCTTATAAGTAAGCGAGTTCTGAGATAAATAAAAGCTGTTCGATAAAATAGATAAATTAGAGGTTGGTGTAGTTGTACTGATGTAGTTATATTGTGGCTAAGCCATTAGCCACAAATTTATCGTTCCGTTCTGGGTTGTTCGGGTTAATGTTAAAACTTGGAAAACGGCACAAAACAGCATGATAAATTATTAGGTTTGTTATTTCTAAGGTACTAAAAGCCTTAAAGAATATTCTTTTTACATAACAATTAAGCTTGTCTTATTTTTGATCAATCATTAAATCGGATAGCGGGCTTCTTACACAATTTGCACCAGCTTGTAATACATGAGTGTAAATTTGTGTAGTACGGATATCGGAGTGCCCTAATTGTTCTTGAACCGTGCGGATATCAGCACCGCGCTGTAATAGATGTGTTGCAAAAGAATGGCGCAAAGTATGACAAGTAACTTGCTTATTAAAGTTTAACTTACGCGCTGTATATTTAATCGCTTTTTGAATATTTGTTTCGTGAATATGATGGCGTCTTAAATTATTAGTCCCTGGCTCTATAGAAAGGCGCACTGAAGGAAATAAATAATGCCATTTAAATTCTTTAGCAGCATTCGGGTATTTACCCGCTAATGCATGAGGTAAAAAGACACCTTTATAATCACTTCTTTGCATATCTTCTTGATAATACAACTTAGCTTTCATTATTTGATTTTGTAAAGACTGCTTGAGTTCTGGCGCTAAGGTTACACGTCTATGTTTACCACCTTTAGCATGCCAAATATTGATCGATAAATAATCAAAGTCAAGATCCTGAATTCGTAATCTAGCCGCTTCCATTAACCTTAATCCACTACCGTATAATAAATAACAAGGCAGTGAGACCGCTGCTGGGACTTCTCTCAATAAGCTAGTAACTTCTTCAGGGGTTAATACGATGGGCAGTTTCGGTTGTGTACTTGTTTTATTAAAGTTTAATTCTAACGTTAATGGTTTATCCAAAAACTCGCGATATAAATAAACTAATGAGTTTAGCGCTAGTGCCTGACGTTATTTAGAATAGAAAGGTGGAGCTACTTTTTTTGTGTTAGCAAGGTAGGAAAGAAAAGACTCAACTTCGGTATTATGGCAACTAAATGGGTGCTGCTTATTAATAAAATAGATGTAGGATTTTATCCAATGAATATAAGATTTAATGGTTTTTTCTGCATAAAACTTTAAACGCATATTTTCGGCAACGGCACTTAAAAATGGAGATTTCATTTTCATTTCCTCATCGTAACAAAATGGTGTTTTTATATACAGTGTAGTTGTTATTCCGTATTTCCGTCGAAAATGCGGAATTATTCTGTTTATTTACATGATGAGTATTTGATAATTTATCGTAAGATATTGATTTGTTAATTTTTAAGTGTAATGTTCAATTAATTTTGTCAAATTAAAATAAGCTGTTATACAGGCCCATAAATCATAGGGAGCCGGAATGAATAGGACAATCGTAATTTTAATAATGCTGATGTCAGCGGGTTGCACAACATCGAACTTCAGAAAAATAGACCATACATATGAATCAAAAGATCATCCTGAGCATCAGTTGAGGAAGCACACTGATTTACAATACCTATCTTGTAACTACAGGTATTTTGATTGGATGTCGGACTACCAGCTTGAGGGAGCTAAGGATTATTATGTTTTTTCTCTAATGGCTAGCAATGTGTATCGTGATAGTTCATCGCCATATTATGCAATTCCAAGCTGGGAACTAGAATCTAGGTATGAAAGTGATAGTGGTTTAGTTATTGATGTATATAACTTCAACTCTGGTGAAAAATATAGTGTGGTTTACAAAGGTACCGATTTTTCAGAGGGGAACGATTGGGCAACTAATTTCGCATTAGTTGAGCCGAATCAGTATTCAGAGGCATTTGAGCACTTAAGTAAGTTTGTTAAAGAAAATACAAATAAGGAAATCTACGTTACAGGTCATTCATTAGGCGGTGGGATAGCATTAAACATGGCTCAAAGAATTGAAGGGGTTGAGGCAGTAGTTTTTAATTCATCCCCAAGGGCCTTCTTCAATGTTGACGAAAACGTAAAAAATAAAAAGATTCATCTATTTGAAACTGGAGAAATTCTAGGCCCCTTGAATAGGACATGGCTCTGGTTAAGAACAGATAATCTTCAAAGATACAAATACAATTATCTTGATTTTCTTTGGTGGACTTTTAGTCCCGTTAAAGAGCATGGCATGTATTTGTTCAGTCGCGGTCTATTGCTTACAGCGATTCAAGCTGGTAGTGATAGCGCATTAGTTGCATTCAAAAATAATATAGGGCGAAATAAAGCTGAAGATATAGAGTGGTATGTCTGTGAAAGCCTGTATAACAAAGCAAATTAACTCGGATCACAAAAAATGCTTCGCGTTTTTTGCGCCCGGTTATTTGCGGCGTTAGCTCTCTCTACTTTATTCGTAGTTTTACTCAAAGAAGATTTTCATGAAAGTTTTTCTAGACACAAATGCATTTTACAACAACTGGTTCGTCGACAATGCAAACTTCAAACTATTGTTTCATTACTTAAATAATGAAGAATTAGACCTTTTATTATCAAAATTAGTCGCTCAGGAAGTGAATAATATTCGTGAGCGAGAGCTGTTAGAAACAACAACTGAGATTGATAGGTTGATTAACAGAGTCAATAAACTTAACAAGCGAGATGTTGATTTTTCGATTGAAAGCTTGGGGATAACTCAGTATGACGTTCAATCTATATTAAAAAACAAGGTTAATTGTATAGAAAATATTTCATACGATGAGGTGCCACATCAACAGGTTGTTGAAAGAGCATTGAAATTAGTAAAACCATTTACTGGTGAAGAGAAAGGTTACCGTGACACGTTGATCTGGCTTTCATTTTTAAGTTATTTAAAAGCTCAGAATGTTGAAGGTGAAATTGCATTCATTACAAACAATAAGCATGATTTTTTTGAAAAGAAAAATAAGGTTCTATCTTTTAATGGCGATTTGCAAAAAGACATTGACGAAATTGGTATTACGGCAACGATCAAGCCGTATTTAAATATTTTCGATTTTATAAAAGAGAATGTTGATAAAATTGAACATGCCTTTAACCGTGAAGAAATACTTGATGACTTAGAAGATTTTCTGATTGAAGAAACAGAAAATTATCTTAAGAATATGAAAAACAATGATATTAGTGATTTATTAGGCACACAGGTATTTTCTGATAAGCTAACTGATGTAATAGAGATTGTTCCTGATATTTTCGAGGGGTTAGAAGATCCTGATGTTCATTACGTTAGCCGCCTTCCAGAGAAAAGTGTTTATATTAGTTGCTTCTACGAGATGCGCAGAGTTGATTTGGTCGTAACAATTGATTTAATAGAATTTAAGCAACATGTAGATGAAATAGAATCGATCAAATCAATATATAACATTGAAATAGATGGCGATGTTGTGAAGCTATCATTTATCTTCCGCTTATATATAGATGCAAGCTTAGAATATGATACAGAATCTGAGCTGGGTTCAAGCTTGACCATTGAACAAATATCGGCAAAGAGCTAACAAGGCAATTAAACGGAACTAAAACAGTGGGTTACGTTTCGCTTCGCTCCACATTTTAACCCACTATTTTAATCCGCTTATTGCGGCGTTATGTTTAAAGGAGACTCAAATTTGAGCCACGAACAAAAATATCCAACTCCCAAAGAGTTTTTAATTGATTTACCTTTGTATGAAACGATTACTTTTGAAGACGAAGAACTAGAAGATGGGAGAAAGTTATTTTATTTCGATGAGACTCTCGACACGTATTGTCCTAAGTGTAATCAACATAGTATTTTTTCACGTCATTGGCGAGGTACTCACACTACAAGCTCTAGAGCCGATAGTTGGGTGAATGTTGGAAGGTTTGTAGTAGAGCTAAAGTGTAGTAGAAATCCCAGCCATATCCTTTTCTTTCTATTTACAGCGCAAGGTCAAACTATTCAAAAAATAGGTCAATTACCCTCTATAGCTTCTTTGAATTTATTTGATGTTAAAAAATATTCAAAAGTACTTGAGCAAAAATATTTCAAAGAGTTAACTAAATCTATTGGGCTTGCGGCACATGGAGTTGGTGTTGGTTCATTTGTTTATCTGAGGCGGATCTTTGAGTTCTTGATTGAAGAAGCTCATAGGAAAGCAGAAGCCTCTGCTACATGGGATGAAAGCTCTTATATTAAAGCAAGAATGAATGAGAAAATTCAGATACTTAGTTCTGAACTACCCCATTTTTTGGTTGAAAACAAATCCATGTATTCAATTTTAAGCAAAGGTATACATGAGCTTAGTGAAAATGAATGCCTAGCTGCATTCCCCGTAATTAAATTAGGAATTGAGATTATTCTTGATGATAAATTAGAGAAAATGAGACGAGCTAAAAAGCTTGAAGAAGCCCAAAAAGCTATTTCAGCATTAGCTAGCACAATTTAAACATAATCGGGTAGCCGGAGGTATCTAACCTCCAGCCCCCACACCACCCTGCATGCGGCTCCGCACAGGGCGGTTCATCTTATGATGAATAGTGAATATTAATCCACAGATCCTTTAATGATATCAAACCTTGTCT
>NZ_AXWP01000001.1:92366-97197 GCF_000482725.1 Psychromonas arctica DSM 14288 | reverse complement strand
CTTGTTGAACGAAGCCGCTGTGCGGCAGAAAAACAAAATACCAATAACGTTCATACTTATATCTATATCACTTTTCGGTGATATCTAATAGGAGTATAAGCCATGAACACTTCAGAGCAACAACACTTTAACCTTTTATATCAACAGCATTTGACCAACCTAACACTGCAAGGCATGAGACCTGCCACGATTGATGCCTACTCTCGTGCAGTACGTAGAATAACTACCTTTTTTGACCGCACACCTGACACATTAACCAAAGCAGATTTAAAGTGTTACTTTGCACAACTCATTCAAACTCACTCATGGAGTACCATTAAATTAGACCGAAATGGATTACAGTTTTTTATAAACATACTCTCGATAGACAGTGGGAATGGCTCAATATTGTCAAACCACCACAAGTAAAACGCATTCCAGACATTCTCACGCCACAACAAATTGGATTGATGATTAGCCACACTCGTGCGTTACGTTATCAGGTGTTTTTTCTTGTTTTGTACAGCATGGGATTACGCTTAAGTGAAGCCCTTGATTTGACGGTGAACGACATTGATAGCCATACCATGCAAGTGCATATTCGCGAAGGTAAAGGAGGCAAAGACCGTTTACTCCCTTTACCCAAACGAACACTTTCTGCATTACGTTGCTATTGGTCAACGCATCGTCATACGCAGTTGTTATTTCCAAGTATTGGTAAAAATACACAAGTGCCGATGGATAAAGGCAGTGTGCAGAAAGCGTTGAAAAAAGTAATGACTGAATTGGGTATTAATAAATCTATCAGTCCACATTCATTACGACATTGCTTTGCAACTCATCTCTTAGAGCAAGGTATTGACCTACGCTCTCTGCAAATACTATTGGGACATCACAGCCTGAATACGACAGCGAAATACACTCAACTTACCCCACTCAAACAAAAAGATAATGTCACCGCCTTGAACCAATTAACCAACAGGTTATCAATTCAATGGGAGGCATCATGAGCCAATTTATTGCACTACTTGAGCGCTATCAAGCAAAACTGGAGCAACAATATGGTGGATTGTTGAATCAAGATATTCGTCGCGCTATCACTGATATGCTGCACTGTAAAAACGATGTAAATCGAACGACCCAATGGCATTGTGGCCATTGTCAGCATGACCAACAACTCCCAGCATCCTGTGGGAATAGAAGTTGTCCACAATGTTTGCATCAAACCACTTCAAATTGGTTAGCTAAACAGACCGATAAACTATTACCCGTGCACTATTTTATGGTCACCTTTACGCTACCTTATCAATTGAGAGTACTGGTTCGTCAACACCCCAAAGCACTGTATCAATTGATGTTACAAGTGACGGCGGGCATATTAAAAGACTTTGCCAAGCGAGAGAATAAAGGCAGTTTAGGATTTACTAGTGTATTGCACACACATAATCGTCGCCGAGAATGTCACCCTCATGTGCATATTATTGTGCCCTGCGGACGATATAATGCTGTGAAAAAACAGTGGTGTAAAAGTGATAAGCAATATCTGTTTAATGAATTTGCACTCGCTAAAGTATGGCGAGCAAGAGTCATTGATGCGATTAACCAGAGCGCGAAGTTAACCATGCCCACTGACACGCCTAAAAAATGGATGGTAGATTGCCGTAAGGTCGGATTTGGTGCTTCTGCTTTTAAATACTTATCACGCTATCTGTATCGTGGCGTGTTACCCGATAAAGACATTATTAATCTATCCGAAGAAATGGTCACATTTAAGTATAAAGAAAGCAGCACTAATATGACTAAAGAACGTACTTTACCTGTGCTCGAATTCTTGTGGTTAATCTTACAACACGTGTTACCAAAAGGTCTGCAACGGGTGAGAGATTACGGGTTTTTAAGAGGCAATGCCAAACAATTGCGACTACAAATATTGCTGATATTGGGGAGCGATATAAGCACAATGGCGACACCAGTAAAACGCAAGCGTGCTGTCTGTATTTGCCCATGCTGTCACCATGAAATGCATTTTATGGGCTTAAGTCGACTGAGAAACTAATGCGTGAAAACGTACGGTCTTAAACAGATAATTGACACAAATGAAAGATTAACAAGCCAGAGAGGTGATATAGCATCCAACATATAAAATATAACATACTGATATAATTGAGGTATCAATTGTATATTAGTGAGACTCGCCTTAAAGAAAGTTGAATTATTGAGCCAGCCCAAAACCCATTCCACTATTTACTATATAAAGCAAAGAGTCTCATTCGGGCTTGTCCAACACCCAGATAAGGTGTCGGCTGCGCGACACCTATCCTTGTTTGTTATGTTTTTATATTTACGGAACTAGACTTCTAGTAAAATGTTGTCGCCACTAGCTTGAATTATACGTAATACGTTATCTGTACTATGGTCATCAAGGTTTCTAATAGTTACAGGTCTCCCAACTGAATTAGCAACCTCAATGATTTTCAAAACATTATCCGTACTTCTTCCTTCACAATTTATACTAAGCAAACCACCTGCTTTAACAAGTTTAATAACATTATCTGTACTTCTTGACATACATACTCCATTTGGATGATTGAAAACATAACGAGGCTGTAGAATTTCTCATTCTCAGCCCGAATTTTAATTATAAAAACACAGTATTTTATATTTACTTTAGATTCAAATAGATTATTCACTTTTCAATAAATGATTGATTAAATTGAGTTGTAAGAGTATTTATGAGGTTAATTAGGCTGTATTATTGAGGCTAAAGGGCTTTGCCCTTGGCTTAATGTAAACTATTCCTTAACTTCTCAATATTATGAACAAGGCAGTACATCTGCCACTGGGTATTCACTTTCTCTTGGCCGCGCAGTGTGAATTTATTCATGCCTTTATTCACTGTGATATTACCAAATACAGGTTCAATAGCACCGAGTCGTTTGCTATATTCACGCCTGCCTGGGCTACTGTCTATTTTCACTCGCATTCTATCGGTATAAGAAATGTGCTTCGTTGTTTTACCTGTTTCAAATTGAACTTGCCGACCTTGTTTAGTGGGCACTTTTCGCATGCATTGCTTTTGCAATGGACAAACACGGCAATCCTTCAAATAACCAGAGAAACGAACGTATTGCCGACCGGCGGTTTCAATGTTTTTAACACTTAACCACATTTCTTTACCCGCAGGACAATGGCATTCATTTTTCTTTTTATCAAAGTAAAAGTCTTTGCTATTGAACAATCTCGCTCGGCCTTTACTGCGTTTCAATCGTCGTTTTTCTTGCTCTGTATGATAGGTTTCGCTCTCTTTAAATAATGGATTACGACTTCTAAATGCAGTGTCTGCAATGTAAGCATCAAGCCCCGTTGTAGCCATAAACTCAAGATTGACTTCACTATGAAAACCGCTGTCTGCGGTAAATTTTGCTTCACACAAGGCTTCAGGCGTACCGAGTTCAGTCAGTTGTTTTTTCAAGTCTTCGATAGCGGGTTTTAAGGTTTGTTGCTCTCCCACACTTCCCCATGTTTGGGCTTGTAAAATGATTTGATGTTTATCATCGTTAATCGCAATGCCATTGTAGCCTTGAATCGTACCTTTACTCGTGGTCATCTTGGCACTGTCTGGATCAGTGATATTACTTTTCACAGGCTTTCTCTGACTACCTAACTTCTCTTCATTGGTCGCCAAAAATTCTTTAATTTTATCCGCGCTTTTATCAAGTTTAGCCTGTTGTTTTAAATCATGGGTAATTTCATCTTCACTCAAACTATCTTGTGCTTGATGGCGGGCAAGTATGCGCTGACTTGCTCTGCGCAACTTCGCTTGTTTACGCTCAAGTTCATCAAATGTGCCACTCCACTCTTTACTAGCGTTCGAACGAATTTTACATCCATCAATCGCAAACATATTACGGCCTATCAAACCTTCACGGTCGCATATCATTAATACTTGAGTAAAAAGTGGTTCAATTTGGTCTTTCATTTTAGCGACAAAACTGGCAATTGAAGTGTAATGAGGTTGTACGTCACCCGATAAACTCATGAAGGTAATATTGGTTTCACAAGCATTTGCAATGCGACGACTGCTGACTAAGCCTCGTGAATAACCAAACAAGATTATTTTAAGCATGACTGAAGGAGGATAAGCAGCCGCGCCATTTTTATCGTTGCTGTACCATTTATCAAAAGTACTTAAATCAAGGTGTTTGTCGACGATATGAGAAAGTGCGTATTCAAAAGTACCGGGGATAATTTGCTGTGCAAAATCAATCGGAATGAATTTACTTTGGCAAGATAAGTCAGGTTTGTAGTTGGCCATCACATTTAACTCTGAGCGAATAATAACTATTAGATCACAGTCGATCACCGCATTCAAGGTCATTTTTTGCACAATGAGACATAATTGAAAAAAGAGCGATAAACGCTCTTTTTGGAGAAATTCTACAGCCTCAACGCCGTTTTAAGCGGCGAGAAACAGTTTGCTAAAATGTGAAACGAAGTGGAACCGAGCAAACTGTTACGAGTCCGACTTGAAAACCCTTGTGTACGCCCAGCATGGGCATGAACTAATGAGGTGAAAGTCCTCTGTAGGAAGATCACCGTTTAATCAATTAAATGATTAAACGCTAACTACTAGCGAATGGCAAGGGCTTATCCGTGAGGATGGGTCCGGAGGAAGCCGCTAGCAACTTTGCGAGCTGATGAACAAGAACATCATATGAGGCGTAGGCTAAAGGTGAGTTGGCACAAGATAACGAAACCACGTGATCTAATGGCCACCGTAAATGATGCAGCAGTGCAAAGAAAGTACATGCTCTTATCTGGGGAGATCTGCTTAACACGCGATCGGTAACTT
>NZ_AXWP01000001.1:67098-92356 GCF_000482725.1 Psychromonas arctica DSM 14288 | reverse complement strand
AGACCTGTTTCTGCCTCTGCAATACCTGCTCGTAAAAACCGACCGAGTAATTGCATTAATGCCTTGTCTTTGATTTTACGACCAACGCGGTTCATCAGCATGTCATGATTAATTCATCAAAGAACTTTGAGAGGTCAATATCAACTAGAAAAATAGCGGACACCCATAAATTTTGACGGCTCATAAGTACTCTTCTATCTTTTAGTTATGTCGCTTTTACATGCTAAGAGGTAGTTGTTATGACTCAGTCTCGCCAATCTCAAGTGTCGCTATCAGATACACCTTATTATCACTGTATTTCACGTTGTGTTCGTCGTGCTTATTTATGCGGTGAAGATAAATACACAGAAAAATCATTTGCGCATCGACGCCAGTGGGTGATTGAACGAATGCATTATCTTGCTTCCGTCTTTAGTATTGATATTTGTGCTTATGCGATTATGTCTAATCATTATCATTTAGTATTACATGTGAATGAGCGGCACAGTGAAGAGCTGAGTAATGAGCAAGTTTGTGAACGTTGGTGTCAGTTATATTCCAAGCCTGTCTTAGTGGCGCGTTGGCTGGATGAGCAGACAAGCTCAGCAGCAGAAAATAAAGCGGCATTAGCCATTATTAGTAATTGGCGAGAGCGTCTAGTCGATATATCTTGGTTTATGCGTTGTTTAAATGAATTTATCGCGCGTAAAGCGAATAAAGAAGATGAATGCTCAGGCCGGTTTTGGGAAGGGCGCTTTAAGTCTCAGGCTTTGCTAGATGAAGATGCGTTAGTGACTTGTATGGCTTATGTAGATTTAAATCCAATTCGTGCAAAAATAAATGATAGCGTTGAAACTTCTGAATATACATCAGTTTATGAACGAATACATGGCAACGCCCAACCAGAAGATAACCCATCAAATTATTATTTTAAGAAAAAATCTTTATTTGGCTTTATTGGTGACGCTGATGAAAGTGATAAGATTAATCATGAGCCAGGCATTTCTTTTTCATTGATAGATTACCTTGAGTTAGTGGATTGGAGTGGACGTATCTTACGAGAAGATAAACGAGGTGCAATCGCCAGTCATCATCCTCAATTACTCCATACACTTGGTCTCGATGAGTCTACTTGGTTGACCCTAGCTAGTCGTTTCGGAAAGGATTATCAAGGTGCTGTAGGCTCTTTAGAGGAGTTAGCTTCGTTCGCTGAGCACACTGGTAAATGTTGGATAGCCAGTAAAAACCAATTACGACGATCAATTCATTAATTTATCACTATCAAAATTTCCAACATATCCTCATTAGAAACTCGCTAATATTAAGCATGTATAACATTCAGCCTAGCGCACTAAATGTGAAGATATTAAGGTCTTGGAACAATGTAAATATCATTATATCCATTGCTTTATTGTCATGTGCTCGTTATTGATTAATAATATTTTTTCTGTAAAAGATTTGACTGCCAGTTTACCCCTGTTTACCCCTGCAAATTATACCCTTTGAATATGAATATCCACTTTTCCATATTGTTGAATACTCCTTTAGCAAAGTACCTTGATTTAAGTTCTTTTGATAATCGCTATGACAAGGATAAGGGTATTAGTTAGCTGTTATTGTTGATGATTTTTATGCTGTTCACCTTTATGATGGCGGTCTATTTATCAATACCACTGCATTAAAAAAGATTAAGGAATACTGGGAAATGAAGAAAATTATATTCATCGGAATACTCTTATTTTTGATTGCGATTTCATTTATTCCCAAATTTATTTCTTTTGAGCGAACCCCTTTTCAAAAAAATTGGATCACTTACAAAGCACAATTTATTGATACTAACCGAGTGCTTGATACTGAAAATAACAATATATCAACCAGTGAAGGGCAAGGGCTTGCCTTGTTGTTTGCTGTCTTTTCTAATGATAGAAAGCAGTTTCAAGATATGTGGGCGTGGACACAACAAAATATGCAGCGCGAAGATCATTTATTTCGTCAACAATATTCACCCTTAGAAAAAGAAGTGTGCGATAAAAAATGTATCTCTGCTCAAAGCAACGCAAGTAATGGCGATATTATTATTGCGTGGGCTTTATTAGCCGCAGAAAATAAATGGGATCGCCAAATATTCCTGGTTGAAGGTTTACGGGTGTTAGATGCCATTAAAGCTAAACTTATTCGTCAACAATTCGGTTATCAGTTGGTATTACCGAGCGAAACAGGCTTTGAGTTGCCTGATGACCGTGTTCAAATCAATTTATCCTACTGGGTATTTCCCGCTTTAAATTTATTTACTGAAGTAACAGGCGACCCGATTTGGGCTGAAGTATACCAATCGGGCACATCATTGATGAACTCAGCGCGTTTTAGTGATTGGAATTTACCGTCAGATTGGATGATCCTGTCAGAGAATAAAGCAACTTTAGAAGGGGCTAACTCTACAGAGTATGGAGAGAATGCTAATCGATTACCGCTTTATTTAATGCTCGCACAAGATTACCAAACACAATTAATCGCACCATTTATTGATTTTTGGGCTCAGGAAACGCTACCAGCAACGGTTGATTTATTGACAGGTCAACGTTCAGAAACAGTCGCTAACGCTGGAATGAAAGCGATTAAAGCCGTTACAGAAGCTAAAATGAATAATGAAGATGCTGATGTTACATTGCCTCAGATAACGCCAGAAACAGACTATTATTCTGCCACTTTTATTTTATTATCACAGCTTCCAATTGTGAAAAGGTAACGTTGTTGGGCTTTGTATTTTTAAAATCAAAAGCAGTTTAACCATGAAGGCACGAAGGGTGAAGAAGATAAGGTCAAAAAATAAGTTTACATATTTTTAAAGTCCTTACTTCGTGTTCTTCGTGAAGCGTAGCGCTTCGTGGTTGCTTGATTTTTTAGAGTCAAAAGCTGTTTAACCACGAAGGGTGAGGAAGGTTAAGTACTTAACTTCATACGATTTTAAGTCGTTATTAGTAAAGTATAAAGTTGATTAAAGTTTGTGGGGGGCCTGCACTTTTGCTTTACGACGACTGAAGCCAAGGCTAGCTAAGCCGAGGCCTAGTAGTATGAATGAGCCGGGCTCAGGAACACTCGTCGCTTTACCGAAAGTGAATGCATGCCAATTTTCCCCAGGATTAGTGTCGAAAGTCATAGTTGTGACTGGTGCATCGAATAGTAACGTGCCGTGAAATTCCTGCATTGCCAGAGTATCGTTGGCACCAAGCACACCATTAGTTACATCATTACCCCAGAATCCGCGACCTTCACTGTCAATTGTGAAAGACTGATCGAAATCGTAAGTGACAGTATAGTTAGGACGGCCGACGCTCAGTAATGCCATGTACAGATTATTAATCGCAGATCCGAAAGTTACAGTAATACTGTTAGCTGTGTTTAGTCCAACTTGCTCACTTGCTGTTGGGGCATTATCAATTGTGCCGCCAGTATAGGCGAGGTCAGCAGCATCTGGCTCCGTCCAGTAATTGGCACCTGTACCTGTTTGCGATACACCATTCAAACCTGCAGTGCCGGTTACCGTGACGGCAATACCCTCTATCGTACCTGTGGCAGTATTTCCACTAACGCTTGTCCAGTCGGTCCAAGCTACCGGAACTGCTAAGGCAGAAGAACTAGCTGCCAATATAGTCCCTGTTACCAAAATCCCTTGTATAATGTTTTTCATTTTAATCTCCTTATTAATTCGTGAAATTTTAATAAACTCCACCTTTGTAAGACTAAAAATAATGCATATTATGATCCAGTGATTAGAATTTCATATTTATTATATGCTTATCATTAACCTTGGCAGTGGGAATTGTAAAAGTTGTAAACATTGTCGACACTGATTTTTGAATTTAAGGCATAAAAAAACCAGCAATTAGCTGGTTAATTTATTTCTTAACTGGTGTGGTTAAGAATGGTGTGGAAAGAGAGACTTGAACTCTCACACCTTGCGCGTTCTATACCAATCTAGTTGAGTAGATGACCGTAATATTACGCAGGAAAAATAAAAAGTAGCAAGGCGTTTGATTGAGTAATAGCTAGCTATTGGGATTGAAAACAACGCAGGTAGTTTTGATTTTAACCAGTAAGGTAGGTTAGATAGTTAACTACATTGGTATTAATAGCTGAACCTAATTCTAGCGCGTCTGCCAATTCCATGAATTTCAGGCATAAAAAAACCAGCAATTAGCTGGTTAATTTATTTCTTAACTGGTGTGGTTAAGAATGGTGCGGAAAGAGAGACTTGAACTCTCACACCTTGCGATACTAGAACCTAAATCTAGCGCGTCTACCAATTCCGCCACTTCCGCAAAATTTGGCTGGGATAAGAGGATTTGAACCTCTGAATGCCGAGATCAAAACCCGGTGCCTTACCGCTTGGCGATATCCCAATTGTTATTTTAAAGAGTTCATTCTCTTAAGAACATGCCGAGATCCTATATTAAAATCCTGCGGTGCATTACCGCTTGGCGATATCCCAATTACTATTTTATAGAGTTTAATCTCATTGAGTGGTTATTTTATAGAGTTATTCTTCTCTGGCTTCTTTATCGAAATAAAGAATGGTGCGGAAAGAGAGACTTGAACTCTCACACCTTGCGATACTAGAACCTAAATCTAGCGCGTCTACCAATTCCGCCACTTCCGCAAAATTTGGCTGGGATAAGAGGATTTGAACCTCTGAATGCCGAGATCAAAACCCGGTGCCTTACCGCTTGGCGATATCCCAATCGTTATTTTAAAGAGTTCATTCTCTTAAGAACATGCCGAGATCCTATATTAAAATCCTGCGGTGCATTACCGCTTGGCGATATCCCAATTACTATTTTATAGAGTTTAATCTCATTGAGTGGTTATTTTATAGAGTTATTCTTCTCTGGCTTCTTTATCGAAATAAAGAATGGTGCGGAAAGAGAGACTTGAACTCTCACATCTTACGATACTAGAACCTAAATCTAGCGCGTCTACCAATTCCGCCACTTCCGCGTAAAGTAAATGGTGGCTACACCGGGATTTGAACCTGGGACCCCATCATTATGAGTGATGTGCTCTAACCAGCTGAGCTATGTAGCCATTTTTTACTTTAATCTTAACGACCTCTGCAGAACAGTGCGTCATTTCGATGGGGCGCATTATGCGGATATCAGTGAACCTCGTCAACTATTTTTTAATAAAAAAAACGTTTTTTTGTTTTTTTGCTTAATTGCTAATCAAGTTGTTTTTATTTTGTGCAAACATAATCAAAAACAACGCTGAATAGAGTTTTATACGGCTGAAAAAGATAAACTGATCATAATTTAACTTAAGAATAGTGAAACATGAAAATATTACATACCTCAGATTGGCACCTTGGCCAGTATTTTATGATGAAAACACGTGAAAATGAACATCAACAGTTTTTGTCGTGGTTAATTGAGGTCGTTAATAAGCAACAAGTTGATGCGGTGATCGTTGCCGGTGATATTTTCGACAGTGCTTCACCTGCTTCTTATGCACGTAAACTATATGCAGACTTTGTGGTGCAATTACAACAAAGCTATTGCTCACAGTTAGTGATTGTCTCAGGTAACCATGACAGTGTTGCTGTGTTAAATGAAAGTAAATCTCTATTAAGTGCTTTAAACGTTTCTGTGTTGGCTGGCTTGAGCGAGAACTTAGCTGATCATCTTATTTCTTTAAAAGATAAAAACGGTGAACAACAGGCTTTGTTATGTGCGTTGCCTTTTTTACGTGCAACTGATGTGATGGTGAGTGAGCAAGGTAGTTCGGCTGAACATAAACAGATGTCATTGCAGCAGGGAATTGCTGATACTTATCAACGAATCTATGAAACAGCGCAAGAACAAGCGAATACTGACACTCCTATTTTAGCAACGGGCCATCTAACCGCAGTGGGTTGCGCGGTATCTGATTCGGTACGTGAAATTTATATTGGTACGTTAACGGCTTTTCCTTCTTCATTGTTTCCGGCCTTTGACTATATTGCATTAGGGCATATTCATAAGGCGCAACGAGTGCAACAGTCTGACGTTATTCGTTATAGCGGTTCGCCTATTCCATTGAGCTTTGATGAAAGCAAACAAACTAAGAAAGTGAATCTTATTGAGTTTACGAATAAAACAGATCTTAGTGTGAGTGAAATAGACATTCCGACTTTTCAATCTTTAAAAGTAATCAGTGGTGACCTTGATAGTATTTCAGAACAAATTAATGCACTTAAGGCTGATGACCTTGAGCAAAGTGTTTGGGTAGAAGTAAAACTTAAACAAGCGCATTACATGTCAGACTTGCACTCGCATTTAAGTCAATTAGTAGAAGGGACTCACATTGATATTTTAAAAGTCAGTAGTCCGCAGATTAATGAAGCTAATCAATGGCAAGATAACGATAAAAAAAGTTTGGATAACGTCACGCCAGAGCAGTTATTTGAGCATCGTTTGGATATTGAAGACAATATTAGTGACGAACAGAAGCAACAGTTAAAAGGGTTATTTGCTGAAGTGTTATCAGCTGTGGAGCATCAATCATGAAGATTCTTTCTTTACGTTTTAAAAATTTAAATTCCTTAAAAGGTGAATGGAAAATTGATTTTCAAGATCAAGCTTTCCAAGAGAACGCTTTATTTGTGATCACTGGGCAAACGGGAGCGGGTAAAAGTACTATTTTAGATGCCATCTGTTTAGCGTTATATCAACAAACACCACGCTTAGATAAATTAACGCAAAGTAAAAATGAATTAATGACGCGGGGTTGTGGTGATTGTCATGCTGAAGTTGAGTTTGAGGTTAAAGGCAAAGGATATCGAGTTTATTGGTCGCAAAAACGTGCTCGTAGCCATGCTGATGGTAACTTGCAAGCGCCGATTTGTGAATTAACTGAAATAGATGGCAAAGTGCTGGCCACTAAAAGCAGCGAGGTATTAAAACAAGTCACCGAGCTGACAGGGTTAGATTTCTCTCGTTTTACTAAGTCTATGTTATTAGCGCAGGGTGGTTTTGCGGCGTTCTTGAATGCTTCAAGTGGTGAACGAGCTGAATTATTAGAAGAGTTAACGGGTACTGAAATATATTGCGAAATCGCACAGTACGTTTATCAGCAAAATAAGCAGATCCAAAGCGAATTAACATTACTCACTGAACAATCAAAAGTATTAAGCTTGTTAGATGAAGATCAACGTGCTGAATTGGACGCAGAGATTGTTACGCTATCTCAACAACAAAAAACATTAACAACAGAACATAAAGCTTTAGAAACCGCCTGTAATTGGTTGCAACAAACGCAAAAACTTTCTGATGATGTGAAAAAGCAAACTGATATTGTGACTAACATAAATCAGCAGCAACACGAGTTTGCAAGCAAAGATAAAGCTTTAGTTAACGCTGAAAAAGCGGCTAAATTAACGCCATTATTTGACTCAAAACAGCAATCTTTTTTGCAGCATGAACGTGT
Source organism: Psychromonas arctica DSM 14288 (assembly GCF_000482725.1). Lineage (GTDB taxonomy): Bacteria > Pseudomonadota > Gammaproteobacteria > Enterobacterales > Psychromonadaceae > Psychromonas > Psychromonas arctica. The sequence goes on along the minus strand of NZ_AXWP01000001.1, from coordinate 84,919 downwards.
TAAACAACAATTATTGGATATTGAACAAAAGCGTAATAGTAATAAAACGCTAATGCAGCAAGCACAACAAGATCAATCATTGAGAAGTGAACAATTACAAGCGCAGCAACAAACAACTGATAAAACCTTAGATGAAATTAACCGTGTATTAGTGCCTTTAGAGTTATCCATCGCAGATAAACAATCTCAATTTGAACAGTTAAATCAAGAACAAGCTGAAAAATCAAAGCTTTTAATGCAGGAAAATCAAAAGCTCACGGAGCAGAAGTTACAAGTAACTGACTATCAAACTCAGATTCAAAACAGTCAGTTAATTTTAAAATCACGTGCTTATATTCCACAAGTAAGCGAAAAGTTATCGACTATCTCCTTTCAGCTCAATCAGCTTAGTGAGATGCAAGATAAAAAATCAACGCTTTCGCAAACATTGCAACTAACTGAAAAGAAAAAATCTGAAGCTCTTCAGGCAAGTCATCAAGCTGAGCAAGCAATGAATGCATTAATGGGTCAAGTTGAACCATTAGAATTGGCGCTTCAGAAAACACAGTCTGACATTCAAAATGCATTAGCTTTATTACCTGAATCATCACTGACCAGTGCAAATGCACAGTTAGTTAATATTCAAAATGAATTAGAACATTGTCAGTCAGCTTTACCGCTGGTGGATAAATTGGATCGCATTGAAGCGGATCTAACAAAAATAACAGATAATAAAGCTAACTTAGAAGCCTCATTACAAGCAGAGAATGAACAGCTACTCGCCTGGAAAACTCAGGGCAAGCAATTAGCCGACGATGTAAACAATACAGAAAAACTGCTTGAGCAAGATCAGATAATACAAAGTCTTAGCGCGCTGCAAATGAAAGTAGAAGAAAGTGAGCCGTGTCCTTTATGTGGTTCGTTAGATCATCCTGCTTTAGTTAATTATCAAAAAATTGATGCCTCACATCATCAATCTCGTTTAAACGAACAACAGCAACAATTGCTTGACGCTCGTAATCGTTATAGTGAGTTAAATGGACAATTAAAAACCAAACAACAGCAGCTAGCTCAGATCGAAGCTTCATTACAAGCTTTGTTAGTCGAAAGACAGGAGTTACTGACTTTATGGACAAATAATGCTTATTTAATGACTCAGGAATATAACCCACAAAGCAGTGAGTGGTTGTTAAAACAGAGGCAGGCATTAACATTACAAGCACAGCAGCTAACTCAAAAAATGGAAGTGGTTCGAACCTTAGAAAAGCTACAGTCTGATCAATCAAATCAATTACAAGTGCTTTCGACTGACAAACATAATTTATCACTAACGCAGCAACAGAGTTTACATGCACAAACGTCATTAATTGAACAACTTGAATCATTAACAGCTGAATCTGAGCAAGTTGCATTAAAAACAGGTGCCGTTAAACAAACAATCATAGACAGTTTGCCAGATCACTCTCAGCTTTCAGAGGCTAATGACTTAACCTTTTTAAATCCAACCGTCATTTTTAATCAACCAGAACAATGGTTAGCTGACATGACACAGCAAGTTTCTGACTATCAATTACAGTTAACCAATGAGCAGCAACTACAACAAAAACTGGCTGAGTTATCGCAACAATATTCATTAGCACAACAAGTTGCACAGCAACATACCGCGCTATTACAACAAGTCACCACTCAAATTAATGCGTTAACTGAAAAAATAACGGAGTTGCAACAACATAGGAAAACGCAGTTTGGTGATCTTTCTCAGCAACAATTACGTGATAAAGCACAACAGCAACTAACGCAATGCCAAACTCAGTTAGAAGCGTCTAAATCAGTATTACAAACGTTAAGTGCGATAGAGCAAGCATTACAAGGCGAAAACTCGCAGTTGGTTACTTTAGAAGCTCAATATAAAGAGCAGTTAACCCAGGCTGATGAGCTATTTACAACGGCATTAACTTCTTCACTGTTTACTGACCAAGCTGGTTACCTTGATGCCTGTTTAACGCAAGATGAAATGCAAGCGTTAACGGAACAGAGGCAACAGCTACAACAGCAGTTATTAACTGAAACAACACGCTTACAAACATTAGAAAACCAGCTAACTACGCAACAAGCATTGAAATTAACTGCGTTAGATTTAGTGCAAGCAAAGGTGTCATTGGCAGGGGCTGAACAAAAAATAGAACAACACCATCAGCTTTATGCAACTAAGTTAGGGTTGTTACAAGCCGATGATAGTGCCAAAGTTAAGCAACAAAACTTATTAACGCAACAACAACAGAAACAAGAAAATGCACAGCAATGGGAAATGCTTAATAAGTTAATTGGCTCTGCGGATGGCGCTAAATTTAGAACTTTCGCGCAGGGAGTGACGTTAGATAACTTAGTTTATTTAGCGAATAAAGAGATGGCTAACTTACATCAACGTTATCAGTTACAGCGTAATATTAACCAACCTTTAGCGTTGCAAGTGGTTGATCTGTGGCAAGCGAATACCGTGCGAGATGTTAAAACCTTATCTGGCGGTGAAAGTTTCTTAGTCAGTTTGGGGCTAGCGTTGGCTTTATCAAATTTAGTGAGCCATAAAACTCAAATAGAATCATTATTCTTGGATGAAGGTTTTGGTACGTTAGATGCTAATACCCTAGAAGTGGCTTTAGAAGCATTAGAACGTTTAAATGCGACGGGTAAGTTAATTGGTATTATCTCGCATGTTGATGCCTTAAAGGAGCGTATTAACCACCAAATCCATGTCACTAAAGGCGCATCGGCAGGTTTTAGTCAGTTAGCACCTCAATATCAGTTTAAACCTGTTATTGAGAAGGGGTAATTTGGCGGTGATTTTTAAGTAGTGTGAAATAGAAATATAAGCATCGTTATAAACGTTGGCAGAGGCTTTTAGTTGCTATACCTTCCCGTTGTGTGGTCATTGATAACAAAGACGCATTTCCATGCAAAGGGAAGGGTGCTAATTATGAGATATTACTGCATAATCAAGTAAGATCATGAAAAAAAACGCAGGGGATAGTATGTTACAACAACAAAGGCACAGCAAAATTCTTGAATTATTAAGTCAATTGGGCCGTGTTTATGCAACTGAATTGAGCCTGCAATTAGGTGTGTCAGAAGATACGGTACGCCGGGATTTAAAGTTATTAGATGAACTTAAACAATTGCGTCGTGTGCATGGTGGCGCTTTACCTTTGCAGCATGAAAGCCAAGAGTATCGTCAACGCCATGAAGAAGTCGACCCCTTAAAGCAACGTGTTGCGCTAGCCGCTATTCCGTTAATTAAAGAGGGACAGACGATCCTTATTGATTCAGGAAGCACTTGCCTACAACTTGCAATGAATTTACCGACGCATTTTAATTTCACCGTGGTCACGCCAAGTCCGCTGGTGGCGACTAAGCTTATCCATCATAATAATATTGAGCTTATTTTATTGGGTGGGAAAATATTTAAACCTTCAGTAATGGCGCTTGGTGCAACCACCAATGCTATGTTAAGAAAGATTCATTTTGACTGTAGTTTTTTAGGTGTGTGCGCCTTACACCCAAGCCAAGGTTTAAGCATTAATCATATTGATGAAGCGGAGACATTATCCACCATTATTGAGCAATCAGAGCAAGTGGTAACCTTAGCGTCCTATTTGAAATTAGGTAAAATGGCGACGCATAAAGTGTGTGATGCGCACAAAATTGATTGCCTAGTAACGGATTCAAGCTCAGACCCTAAGCTATTAGCATTATTTTCAGAGCAGGGGATTGATATTAAAATTTGCGCAGATTAACTCGATCAGCTGCAAACTAGTTTAAGTTATATCGGGCTATACTTGCCAATAAATTGCAATATTGGTAAATGGAATAAAGTAAGGATGTTTTATTTTAAACTGACTAATAGTAAACAATATTCAAAAATAGAAGGAAGTTTAGTAAATAATGTCTAAGAATGAATCTGTGTTGATTGTTGATGATTCGCAAGTCAGCTTAAAAATAATAGCCTCTTGTCTAAAAGATTTGCATCAAGTTAGTATCGCGACAAACGGCGCGGCATGTTTGCAAATAGCACAAACACACCCTCAGCCTGATCTTATTTTATTAGATGTAACTATGCCGAATATGGATGGTTATGAAGTCTGCGAGCAGCTTAAGAAAAATCCACTGACGGCAGCTATTCCAGTGATCTTTCTGACGGGGTTAGACGCAGAGAAAGATGAAGAAAGGGGGTTGTTAATTGGCGCTGTTGATTACATAACTAAACCGATTCGACCTGCGATTGTGGTGGCTCGCGTTAAAACCCATTTAACGCTTAAATTGCAAAGAGATAAACTCAATCAAATGGCTTTCCATGATCAATTAACTGGTTTATATAATCGTCATTATTTAATGGATATTGCTGAAAGAGAGGTGTTGACCGCGAAACGTCATCACTTTGCGCTTTGGGTGTTAATGATAGATATTGATCATTTCAAAAAGATCAATGATACCCATGGCCACGCGGTTGGTGACATTGTTTTACAAGCCGTTGCAGAAACATTAGCGCAGGATTGTAGCGATCAAGATTTGATTGCTCGCTCCGGTGGTGAAGAGTTTGTGATCCTCTTTGACCCCTGTGAAGATGAAGAAGCCTTTAATAAAGCAGTGGGTTTATTGGATGTGATTGAATCACTTAATCCGCACAATATTAATGTCACTATCAGTATCGGTATGGCTAAAATATCAGAGCAAGATGAAAATTTTGGACGCTTTTTAAAACGTGCCGATGATGCTTTATATCAAGCGAAAAAGAATGGCAGAAACAGATTAGAAATTGCGTAATTAAGGCTTTTATCAACTTATCGTTATTAACGGTGGCCGGCAAAAGCTAAGCAGTAAAAACAGTATAGTAAAGACAAAAAAGGCAACCGAAGTTGCCTTTTGATGTTTAGTAAGCAGATTAGCCTTTAAACATTAAAGCGGAAATGAATCACATCGCCGTCTTTAGTGACGTACGATTTACCTTCTAAACGCCATTTACCCGCTTCTTTTGCGCCAGCTTCGCCTTTAAATTCAACAAAGTCATCAAAACCAATAATTTCTGCGCGGATGAAACCACGTTCAAAATCAGTATGAATTTTACCAGCTGCTTGCGGTGCAGTTGCGCCAACAGGCACAGTCCAAGCACGTACTTCTTTAACACCTGCTGTAAAGTAAGTTTGTAGGTGTAATAGCTCGTAACCACTGTAGATAACACGGTTAAGACCTGGTTCGCTTTGACCAATACCTTCTAAAAACTCAGCTTTGTCTTCATCATCTAATTCTGCAATTTCAGATTCAATCGCAGCACACACTGGTACAACAACCGCACCTTCTCTGTCTGCAATTTCACGTACTTTGTCTAAGAATGGGTTATCTTCAAAACCATCTTCAGCAACGTTAGCAATGTACATAGTCGGTTTAAGCGTTAAAAAGCTTAGGTAGTCTATTGCAGCACGTTCTTCTTTTTCAAGTTCTAAACCACGAACCATACCGTCAGCTTCTAAATGTGCTTTGATACGTTCTAGAATAGGTAATTCAAATTTAGCGTCTTTATCGCCGCCTTTAGCTTTTTTACCTAAGCGTAAAATAGCGCGGTCACAACTTTCTAAGTCAGCTAGTGCTAATTCAGTGTTGATGATGTCAATATCTTCCTGTGGGTCTATTTTACCCGCAACATGAACGATATTGTCATCTTGGAAACAACGCACAACGTGTCCGATTGCATCTGTTTCACGAATGTTTGCTAGGAATTTATTACCAAGACCTTCACCTTTTGATGCGCCTTCAACTAAACCGGCGATATCAACAAATTCCATGGTCGTTGGTAACACTTTCTGCGGATTTACAATCGCAGCCAGTTGATCTAAACGTGGATCAGGTACAGGAACGATGCCAGTATTTGGCTCGATTGTACAAAAAGGAAAGTTAGCCGCTTCAATGCCTGCTTTTGTTAATGCATTAAAAAGGGTCGATTTACCAACATTGGGTAAACCAACGATACCACATTTAAAACCCATGATTTTATCCTATTAATTAACTGTTATTGTGCTTTGAAGCTATGTAAGCGATTCATCGCTTTTTCTATGCCGTCAACACCTAAAATGTGTGTGCAACGCGCAGCTTCATCGATACTTTGCTCGATCAAATTCTGTTCAGTACTTGTTGCTTTACCAAGTACATAACCGCTAACACGGCTTTTATCGCCCGGATGGCCGATGCCGATACGTAAACGGTAGAAATTTTTATTATTGCCTAACTTGGAAATGATATCTCGCAAGCCATTATGTCCACCATGACCGCCACCCAGTTTAAACTTTGCTACTCCTGGGGAAATGTCTAACTCGTCATGGGCTACTAAAATCTCTTCTGGTTTAATTTGGTAGAATTTTGCCATTGCTATAACAGCTTTACCACTAAGATTCATGAAGGTAGTTGGAACTAATAAACGAATGTCGTTACCTGCAAACTGAATGCGTCCGGTAAGACCAAAAAACTTTGCTTCAGGTTTTAGCTGAATGTTTTCTTGTGAGGCGAGTTGTTGTATGTACCATTGTCCGGCATTGTGTCGAGTATTTGCATATTCGGGGCCTGGATTAGCCAGGCCCACAAGCAATTTAATCGTAGTTGACACGATTACTCAGCAGCGTCTGCTACTTCTGTTGCTTCTTCTTCGCCTTCAGCAGCTACTTTCTTAGCTGTGATAGCTAGTACTGGTAAATCATGCTCTTCGCCTTTAGTAAGCTCAACAGACTCAACACCTTTAGGTAATGTGATGTCAGAGATGTGAACTGTTCCGCCGATTTCAACATTTGCGATATCAACTTCGATGAACGCAGGTAAATCAGCTGGTAAACAAGTTACTTCTAACTCATTTGCTAAGTGAGCAATAACGCCACCATTTTTAACAGCTGTAGCAGTTTCTTCGTTTAAGAAGTGAAGTGGTACAGTTGTTTGTAATTTATGTGTTGCATCAACACGTAAAAGATCTAAATGTTGGATACGCTCTTTGAAAGAGTGACGTTGAATAGCTTTAAGCAATACTTGCTCAGAAACACCATCAATTTCTAAGTTCAATACTGAAGAGTAAAATGCTTCAATAGATTCAACTTTCATTAATTCTTTGTGTTCGAAAGTAAGAGATACAGGATCTTTTCCTGAACCGTATACAACACCAGGTGTTTGGTTTGTGTGACGTAGGCGGCGGCTCGCACCTTTCCCTAAATCTGTACGGCTTGTTGCTACTAATGTAATTGACATGGTAAAACTCCATTGTTGAAAAAACAAAATGTCTTTTCAAATTAAAATAGATTATCGTTTGCGACCAGCGATAACCGCCTTTTTCCCCGTTAGGGTGTATAAAAAAGGCGCGCCATAGTAACTCAGTAAACGCTTTTGTACAAATTAAATGCATAAAAAAAGCGCTTATTTATAACAAATAAGCGCTTCTCAAAATAGAACACAAAGAGAGGGTAACTATCTCATTGCTCCCTTAGTAATAAAATTTAGTAATGAAACATCGCAGAAATTGATTCTTCGTTGCTCACGCGGCGAATGGCTTCAGCTAACATTCCGCTTAAAGTCAATTGCTTAACTTTACCAGTAGCAAGGATTTCATCTGTTAATGGGATAGAATCCGTAACAATAAACTCATCAATGACAGAGTTTTTAATGTTCTCAACAGCAGAACCAGAGAATACCGCATGTGTTGCGTAAGCATATACAGAAAGTGCGCCACGTTCTTTCAGTGCAGCAGCTGCTTGACATAATGTACCACCTGTATCGATCATATCGTCCACAATGATACAGTTACGACCTTCAACATCACCAATCAAATGCATAACTTGAGCAACATTTGCTTTAGGACGACGTTTATCAATGATTGCTAAATCTGCATCATCTAATAGTTTAGCGTGTGCGCGTGCACGTACTACTCCACCGATATCTGGAGAAACAATCATTGGGTTTTCTAGTTTTTTCTCTAACATATCTTCTAATAGCACTGAGCTACCAAATACGTTATCAACAGGCACATCGAAGAAACCTTGAATTTGTTCAGCATGTAAATCAACAGTCATTACACGGTCAACGCCAACATTTGAAAGGAAATCAGCAACTACTTTAGCAGTAATTGGAACACGGCTTGAACGTACACGGCGATCTTGACGAGCATAACCAAAGTATGGAATTACGGCTGTAATACGACCCGCTGATGCGCGACGAAGTGCATCGATCATTACAATCAATTCCATTAAGTTGTCGTTGGTTGGTGCACAAGTAGATTGCACGATGAAAATATCATCACCACGAACATTCTCATTAATTTGCACGTGAATTTCGCCATCACTAAAACGACCTACGTCTGCGCTTCCTAATTTGATGAAAAGACGATCTGCTATTTTCTGAGCTAGATCGGGTGTTGCGTTACCTGCAAATAGTTTCATGTTTGGCACTTTGAGGACCTCTTTCATCCTGTTGATTTAGTCAATAACGTAATGTCATTAACAAGTGTAATTAATTGAAATTTCAACTAATTAGTCTGATTTTTTTGTAGATAATAATTCACATAGAGGTGAAGTATTTAAGCCTTCCGCGGTGAAGCAATTCAACCATTTTGGCGTTTGTTGTGCTAATAACTCAGCTTCATTAGCATGGTCAAATGTGCTAAACACACATGCCCCTGTCCCTGTCATTTGAGTTGGTGCGTATTCTAGCAACCAGTCGATGGTATTAGCAACCTTAGGATAGTGTTTTTTGACGCAAGGTTCGCAATCATTTGTCCATTTATTGGTCATAAGTTGCTCATGTTGAAGCTTTTTTGTATCCCTTTTTAAATATGGATTTTTAAATACTTCAGGAGTGGAGATATGGCAATCTGGTACCGCCACTAAATAATGAGCTTGTTTCGGTTGAACTGAATGTAAAATTTCACCTACACCTTCGGCAATCGCGGCTTTTCCATGAATGAAAATAGGTACATCAGCACCTAATGATTTGCCGAGTTCAGCTAAGGTCTGTTCACTTAAGTTTAAATCCCAATGGTAATTGAGTGCGACTAAGGTTGTCGCTGCATCAGATGAACCGCCGCCTAAGCCGCCACCCATTGGGAGATTTTTCTCTAAATTAATACTGGCTCCCAATGAACAACCTGTATGTTTTTTTAATAACATCGCCGCTTTATAGATCAGGTTACTTTCTAGGGGCACATTCTCAAGGGCAGGGCTGATGCTAATATTGCCACTGTTATTCGCGGTTATGGTGAGATGATCACAACGATCGATAAACTGAAATAAGGTTTGTAATTCGTGATAACCGTCGGCACGTTGCCCGGTGATATATAAAAAAAGGTTTAACTTCGCTGGTGCAGGCCAGCGGATAGATTCAATTCGCATAATAAACTCGATTAGTTTGCTACTTTCCATTGATTAATAGCTATTTTGACGCGAATATCATCGCGCTTAAGGTTTACTTTGGTGGGTAAAACCGTGCCAGAGAAAACTTGATATTGTTGGAAGTCAACCTCCCAAAGGTTTTGGCTTGTATCTAAACCCACTAGTTCACTGACTTGCTGTTGATCATTTAGTTGGTAAGATGCATTAGCAGGGTTACCTTTGATCCATTGTTGTAAAGCAGCGATAGGGAGATCTAAACCTGGGGAGAGTTGTTTAATTAATGTGTTGGCATCTTGCCCTGTAAACACTTCATCATCATTATTGATTATCTCAACACCTTGTTTATCTTTAGTTACCTGTAAAATACGTGTACCAATAAAAGTAGTTAGTTGAATTGAATAATCATCACCTTGTTGTTGCCAATAAATATTGGCACTCTGGCGATCCGTTTCAAGGAAAATAGCCAGCTTACCGGTGAGTGTCCAGTGATCAAGTTGTTGTAATGTTTGTTGTTGCTGTTCCCAAGTCAGATTAGTTAATAGCGCGTTGTCGTCGGAATCTGAGTTATTAAATTGAGAACAACCAGAGAGGGTAATAATAAATATCAGTGAAAGTAATTTTTTCATTATTAAAGCCAGCCAAGAAAAGTGGTTTTAATATATCAAACTATTTTAGTGATCGCTTTGTTCTTTTGTTTCGCAGATTCAACATTCATTATTTTATTCGTTCATTTTATCTGTTGGCTGGATTTATAGTTCGTTGTCATTGGTAAATTAATTGAAAGCGAAATAACGCATAATGGCTAGATGAAAGGTAATGCATTACCTTGAATAAGTAATGCATTTTATTGGTAATGAATGAGTGCAGACAATTAACCAATCAACTTATCTATGAAATTAGCAATTCTTTTGCGTTGGCTAATGTATGTTCGGTAATACTATCTCCGCCTAATAACCTTGCGAGTTCATGAATACGTTCTGATTCATCTAATAATTGCATATTAGTATTGGTACTTTTACCGTCACTATGTTTATTAACAATCATATGTTGATGACCATTACCAGCTACTTGCGGTAAATGAGTAACACAAAATATTTGTGTGCTTTCACCTAATTGACGTAATAAATTGCCAACTACTGCGGCGGTTGCGCCACTGATACCTACATCAACTTCATCAAAAATTAGCGTTGGTGTTGAAACGCGTTGGCTGATGATCACTTGAATCGCTAAGCTGATACGTGATAATTCACCACCCGATGCAACTTTACCTAAATTTTGTAAGCCTTGTCCTGCATTAGCTGCAACCTGGAATTCAATGCCATCAATACCAAGAGGACTCAGGCTATCAGCACCGTGTTGAGTCATTGCGACTTCAAATTGGCCATCTTCCATATTAAGCTTTTGGATGCTTTGAGTAATCTTTTTACTTAGTTCTTTTGCGTAGCGTTGACGGCTTTGGCTGAGTTTTTGTGCATGTTTAATGTAATCTTGTTTTGCGTTATCAAGATCCATCGTTAGCTTCTCTATCTGTGCTTCACTATTATTAAGTTGTTGATATTCTTTGCTTAGTTTTTGGTGGAACGCATATAACATTTCTGGCTGAACTTGGTGCTTCCTTGCTAATGTCAGTGCCTGGCTTAAGCGTGACTCTAATTGCTCAAATTGCTCTGGGTCCAGTTCTAGTTGTTCGCTGTATTGACGTAATTCGTAGCCTGCTTCTTCAATTTGAATCACGGCTTCCTGTAGCGAAGTGACAATACTTTCAAGCTTGCTGTCGTGCTGTACTTGCGATTCAAGTAATGAAATGCTTTTTTGTAATAGCGTTAGTGCATCGACTTCATCTGAATCCGTTAATAAATTTAAGCTAATTTGTGTGTTTTCTAACAGCGCGCCACTATTGGCTAATTTTTTATGCTCGGACTCTATTTCTGTAAACTCGTCTTCTGCTAATGCAAACTCGTCTAATTCAATAATTTGGTATTCAAGTAACTGTTTCCGCGCTTGTTTTTCTTGTTGACTTAGCTGTTGTTGCTGCAATTGTTTTTTTAGAAAGTGGCAACCTTGGTAAGTGTCTTTTACTTTTTGTACTAGTTGTTGATGATTGGCATATTCATCAATAATCGATAGTTGTATATCAGGGCGTAATAAACTTTGGTGTGCATGCTGACCATGAATATTAACTAATAGCTGACCTAAACTTTTTAATTGAGAAAGCGGTACCGGCGTTGCATTAACGTAAGCACGCGAGCGTCCTTCTTTGGTAATAATACGACGTAATAAACATTCGTTAGGGTTATCGCTGAGACTATTTTCTAAATCGTTATTACTTAACCAAGCAAGTGCATTTGGTGTGTCACTTAGGTTAAAGCGTGCGCTGACTTCTGCTTTATCCGTACCTTGTCGGATCATGCTTGCATCCGCGCGGTCACCAAGACATAGGCCTAATGCATCGATAGCAATTGATTTACCTGCGCCTGTTTCACCAGTGATTGTGGTCATACCTTGGTGAAAATCAAGCTCTAGAAATTTCACAATTGCAAAGTTCTGAACAGTTAATTGGCTTAGCATAAAATAGATATCCTATGATTATCTTAACGATTATATTAACAACGAAATGACCATTAGTTAAAAACAGTGGTTTAAAAGTACTGTTTAAAAATACAGCTTATGATTGTAGTTTAATACTGTTTTTTTAAACAGTAAAGTGCTGTTTGTGTAATTTTCGTTAATTTTTTAATGCTGTTCATTTTCCAATGTATTCAGAAATGTTGTTTTGGTTAATAACAAATAAGTATGAAAGGGGAGGTCGAATGGTAATGGTGATTGATTTGGCTAGAGGGGATTACTTATTCTGGTCTAATTGAACTGAACACTTTAATTTTGGTTAATGAAAGTGGAATTGAGGTTAGTTAAAATCATAACGTCATAAGATTATATTTTTTGGCTATTAAATAGTGCCGTTAGTTTTGCGTAGTTCAAGGCGAATTATCGAAGAAATCCGCTGGAATAACGGTGCGATATCGCTTTGCTTATCCAGAACTTAGGTTACTTGAATCAGTACATTCCTAGGATGGCCTGTACTGATTTTTAGTCAGTTAAATATATTAAAAAAGTTTATTACCCCAACCAAATTTAGTTTGAAGTACGTTAAAGTAGTTGTAATTTTGAGGGTGCACCAAATGCAATTTATGCTGTGTCTTTTTAATAATGACTTCATCACCGGGTAACACTGATAAATTAACATGACTGTCGCAGCTGATTTGCATTTCTGTCGTATTTGATTGCGCCATTTTTAATCGCACAACACTATTGGCATCAATAACGATAGGGCGGCTGTTAAGGGTGTGAGGAAACATTGGTAATAAACTAATTGCATCCAGTTTCGGCGTTAAAATCGGGCCGCCTCCTGACAGCGAATAAGCTGTTGAACCGGTTGGAGTCGATAGGATCAAGCCATCTGCACGTTGGTTGATCATAAAGTTGTCGTTAACATATACTTCAAATTCGATCATATGTGCAATTTTATCAGGATGTAACACCGCTTCATTAACCGCTGTACTACTGCTTTTCATATGACCGTGGCTATGCACTTGTGCTTCTAATAAAAAGCGATGTTCAGTTTGATAGTTACCTTCTAATACCTCACTAAGTGGCTGTTCGAAGTTATCAGGATCTAAATCTGTCAAAAAACCTAAATTACCTCTATTTACACCAATTACTGAAATATCGAATCGTGCAAGCACTCTAGCGGCGCCTAACATATATCCATCACCGCCAACGACTATTGCTAAATCGCATTTTTGACCAATCCCCACTAAATCTTCATAGCGTATTTGTGGTAGGTCTAAGTCATCAGCTAAACGCAGGTCAACAATGATTGAATGACCACGAGCTTCTAAAAAATAGTACAGGCTAGTTAGTGTCTGTAGCGCTTCACTGTGTTGTGGTTTGCCGATTAACCCAATGGTTTTAAATTCAGATTGTTGCTGATTATCCAGACTCATAGAATGCCTACTTGCGAAAATGTGATGATTTTCAGTATACCTGTTATAAATGTTTTTATTAACAGGCTTGAAACTATTATTACTATCCCCATAATAGAGCTTATAAAATTGACCCAAATAATATTAAGTAGGATTGAATTATGAGCGAAGAACAAAAAAAGACTGTTGAAGAAGCAATTGAAACTGTTTTAGGCGAAGAAGCTGTCGAGCAAAATGCAGAAACAATAACTGAAGATGTTGCTGTTGAAGTTGTTGATGAGCAAGCTGTTCAAATTGAAACGTTAACTAAAAAATTAGCTTTGGCTGAAGAAGCATTAGCTGAGCAGAAAGATCTTGTTATTCGTGCTCAAGCTTTCTCTCAAAACGAAATTCGTAAAGCAGGCATTGATGCAGAAAACCGTCGCAAATCTGTTTTAAGAACATTTGCGAATGCATTAACGCCAGTTGTTGATCACTTAGAATTAGCAATTCAACACGCAGATAAAGAGAATGAAACCTTGAAACCTATGGTTGAGGGCGTTGAAATGACTTTAACTGAGCTATTGAAAGCGATTGCAAGCATCGGTATTCAACAAATCGATCCAATCGGTGAAACATTAAATCCTGAAAAGCATCAAGCAATGAGTATGCAAGTGGTTGAAGGTGTTGCGCCTAACCAAGTTGTTGCTGTTATGCAAAAAGGTTATGAGTTAAATGGTGGTCAAGTTATTCGTCCAGCAATGGTTGTGGTTTCAAAAGCTGCAGAATAATTTTTTTGAAAGCTAAAAGCTTGTAAAAATATCGGCTCAAATAAAAATGAATAAAAAGGTGCTTTAGCACCTTTTTTTATGTCCACATCGCCCTAACTATTAAATGTTAGGCAGGGGCTGTTAAAGAAATTGCTTTAAATGATATTGATTAAATCAATATTGTGCATAGAGACAAGTGGGTGATTGCCTGTTTATTTATCAATATTCAGCGTTTTAATCATCTATTTTAATCAATAAAGCGGCTTAGTAGTTTCTTGCAATAAGCATTATTTAAAAAAAAGTCATTTTTTTTGCTTGTAGCCCTTGAAACAAAAAAATAGCCCCTTATATATAAAGTATCGAACAGACACTGCCAGCGTGCAGTTAGTCAACTAAACAAGTAACAACATTAACAAGTGTGGAGAGAGTTAAAATGGGTAAAATTATCGGTATTGATTTAGGTACTACGAATTCATGTGTTTCTGTACTGGATGGCGATGTAGCTAAAATCATTGAAAATGCAGAAGGCGAACGTACTACTCCTTCAATCATTGCTTATGCAGAAGATGGCGAAATCTTAGTAGGTCAACCTGCTAAACGTCAATCTGTAACTAACCCAACAAATACTTTATTTGCTATCAAACGTCTTATCGGTCGTCGCTTTGAAGATGAAGAAGTACAACGCGATATCAAAATCATGCCTTACAAAATTGTAAAAGCTGATAATGGTGATGCATGGGTTGAAGCGCGTGGCAATAAAATGGCACCTCCACAAATCTCTGCTGAAGTATTGAAAAAAATGAAAAAAACAGCAGAAGATTACCTAGGTGAAAAAGTATCTGGCGCTGTAATTACAGTACCTGCTTACTTTAACGATGCACAACGTCAAGCAACTAAAGATGCTGGCCGTATTGCTGGTCTTGATGTTAAACGTATCATCAATGAGCCAACTGCTGCTGCATTTGCTTACGGCGTTAATAACTCTAAAGGCGACAGTGTTGTTGCAGTATACGACTTAGGTGGCGGTACTTTCGATATTTCAATCATTGAAATCGACGAAGTAGATGGCGAAAAAACATTTGAAGTATTAGCAACTAATGGTGATACGCACTTAGGTGGTGAAGATTTCGATAACCGTCTAATTAATTTCTTAGTTAAAGAGTTCCAAAAAGACCAGAACTTCGATCTAACTAAAGATCCATTAGCGATGCAACGTGTTAAAGAAGCGGCTGAAAAAGCAAAAATCGAGCTTTCTTCTGCACAGCAAACTGACATCAACCTGCCATACATCACTGCTGATGCATCAGGTCCTAAACATTTAAACATTAAAGTAACTCGTTCTAAATTAGAGTCTTTAGTTGAAGATATGGTTAAAGCAACACTTGAACCATTACGTATTGCACTTAAAGATGCTGACTTATCTGTTGGTGACATCGATGATGTTATCTTAGTCGGTGGTCAAACTCGTATGCCTTTAGTACAAGCAGCAGTTGCTGAGTTCTTTGGCAAAGCGGCACGTAAAGACGTTAACCCTGATGAAGCTGTTGCAATGGGTGCTGCGATTCAAGGTGCTGTACTTTCTGGTGACAAAACTGACGTTCTATTATTAGACGTTACACCGTTATCTCTAGGTATCGAAACAATGGGTGGCGTATTAACGAAAGTTATCGAGAAAAATACAACTATCCCAACTAAACAGTCACAAACATTCTCTACTGCGGAAGACAATCAAAGTGCAGTAACCATTCACATTCTTCAAGGTGAGCGTAAACGAGCTGCGGATAATAAATCTCTAGGTCAATTTAACCTTGAAGGTATTCGTGCTGCAACGCGTGGTGCACCACAAATCGAAGTTACTTTCGATATGGATGCTGATGGTATCTTGCACGTATCTGCTAAAGATAAAGATACTAACCAAGAACAAAAAATTACGATTAAATCAAGCTCTGGTCTATCTGACGAAGAGATTGAAAAAATGGTAAATGACGCAGAAGCAAATGCTGATGCTGATAAAAAGTTTGAAGAAATGGTAACTGCACGTAATCAAGGTGATGCATTAGTACACACTACTCGCAAACAAATTGAAGAAGCAGGCGATGCGCTACCAGCTGACGATAAAGAAAAAATTGAAGCTGCGTTAACTGAACTTGAAGCTGCAATTAAAAGCGAAGATAAAGAAGCAATTGAGACTAAAACTCAAGCGCTAGCTGAAGCATCACAAAAACTAGCTGAAGTTGCTCAACAAAAAGCACAAGCTGGTGAAGCCGGTGCAGAACAACCAGAAGCACAAGCTAAGCAAGATGATGATATCGTTGATGCTGAGTTTGAAGAAGTAAAAGACGAGAAAAAATAATTAGGTAAACCCTAAATAAGTAAGATCGTTTCAACTCGCGGGTTATGGATTTATCTATAATCCGCGTGTTTGTTTTCAATAAACAGAGATTTGAGAAATAACCATGTCTAAACGAGATTGTTATGAGGTACTTGGTTTAAGCCGAGATGCGTCAGAGAAAGAAGTTAAAAAAGCTTATAAACGCTTAGCGATGAAGTACCACCCAGATCGTACTAAAGGTGATGATGCGCTAGAAGAAAAATTCAAGGAAGTAAAAGAAGCTTACGAAATTCTTAGCGATCCCCAAAAGAAAGCCGCATTTGATCAATACGGCCACGATGGTGTTAATCAGCAAGGTCATGGCGGTGGTGGTTTCGGCGGTGGCGGTTTTGACGATATATTCGGAGATATTTTTGGTGGTGGCCGCCGTGGTGGTGCGCAGCGTCCTCAACAGGGTTCAGACCTACGCTACAACATGGAGCTAACATTAGAAGAAGCCGTTAAAGGTATCTCTAAAGAGATCCAAATTCCAACATTAGTACATTGTGAACAGTGTAATGGTTCTGGTGCTAAGAAAGGTACAGATACTAAAACTTGTGGCACTTGTCACGGCCAAGGCCAAGTACAAATGCGTCAAGGTTTCTTTGCAGTTAATCAAACTTGTCCTACTTGTCGTGGTAAAGGTAAAATTATCACTGACCCATGTAACAAGTGTCACGGTGAAGGCCGTTACGAGCGCAGTAAAACCTTATCAGTTAAAATCCCAGCCGGTGTTGATACTGGTGACCGTATCCGTTTAAGCGGTGAAGGTGAAGCGGGAGAGCAAGGTGCACCTGCTGGTGACTTGTATGTACAGATGAATGTACGTCCGCATGATGTATTTGAGCGCGACGGCAATGATTTATATTGTGAAGTACCCATTAGCTTTACTGAAGCGGCATTAGGAGGGGAAATTGAAGTTCCTACTTTAGATGGTCGCGTGAAACTGAAAATACCTGCAGAAACGCAAACTGGACGTATGTTCCGTATGCGCAATAAAGGTGTTAAATCAGTGCGTAGTCACTCTACGGGTGATTTAATGTGTAAAGTGACTATTGAAACACCAGTTAAATTATCAAGCAAACAGCGTGAATTGTTAAAAGAGTTTGAAAACTCACTGGGATCAGGTAGCAGCAAAAAGCACCAACCTAAATCAGAAGGTTTTTTGAATAGTTTAAAAACATTCTTTGACGATATAAGTAAATAACCTATTTCATGATAGGATGGGTCGCTTTCGAGCGGCCTTTTTTGTTTGCCCAGCAAAGCTGGCAAACCCGCTCACTTGCAAGAAAGTGAGATCACCCTGATTGAGGGGAAGATAATCCGAATGGC
>NZ_AXWP01000001.1:0-67088 GCF_000482725.1 Psychromonas arctica DSM 14288 | reverse complement strand
AGACCTGTTTCTGCCTCTGCAATACCTGCTCGTAAAAACCGACCGAGTAATTGCATTAATGCCTTGTCTTTGATTTTACGACCAACGCGGTTCATTAGCATGTCATGATTAACTTCATCAAAGAACTTTGAGAGGTCAATATCAACGGCTGTTTTGTACCCTTGCGAGATGCAATCTTGTACATGTGTTACCGCTTGATGTGCACTTTTACCCGTGCGGTATCCGTAGCTATGAGACGAAAATACTGGTTCAAAGTAAGGCGTGATCACTTGATTCATCGCTTGCTGAAGTAGCCTGTCGATGACCGCAGGTATCCCCAAGAAGCGTTCTCCACCATCGGGTTTCGGGATAATGACCCGTCTTACCGCAAGCGGAAAATAGTGTCCTTCCATCAGTTTTACTTTTATTCCTTGCCAATGAGCTAATAGAAATGGCTCAGCGTCTTCGAGACTCATTCCGTCAATACCTGGCGCACCCTTATTGGCTTTAACATGTTTCCATGCCGCTTTCATATTGTCGTCACTGAGCATTAACGTCATTAATGGATATTCATTTAAGGTATGGTTCATATCTGAACGCTGAGTGTCACTATCACAACATGGTGAGGTTTTGTGGTTCAAGTTCAATATGGTATCTCCTCGTTTAAGATGTTCAGGCCTTCACCGTGTCCCCTCCATTACGATGGGCGTTTGGCTACTATGCCGTCTGCTGACTTCTGCTTACTCACAGATTTAGTTACCTAAACCTGTGCTATCGGTTTTCATCGGTTTAGCTCTTTTCAGTTGATGATGCTGAAAAGCCAAGGCTGTTATAGACCAGTGCCTGACTGGTTAAGTTACCGATCGCGTGTTAAGCAGATCTCCCCAGATAAGAGCATGTACTTTCTTTGCACTGCTGCATCATTTACGGTGGCCATTAGATCACGTGGTTTCGTTGTCTTGTGCCAACTCACCTTTAGCCTACGCCTCATATGATGTTCTTGTTCATCAGCTCGCAAAGTTGCTAGCGGCTTCCTCCGGACCCATCCTCACGGATAAGCCCTTGCCATTCGCTAGTAGTTAGCGTTTAATCATTTAATTGATTAAACGGTGATCTTCCTACAGAGGACTTTCACCTCATTAGTTCATGCCCATGCTGGGCGTACACAAGTTAATCAACTGGGCGTATTACGGTTGTCATCATTTTTGCAAGAGAAAAAGACGCAAAAATAACACCAACCTACACGTCTGTTATTAAGGCGTTCGCTTTGAAAAACAAATGGGGTCAGGTCTTTCATTTTGCATTTGTTGATTATTTAAATTAGATTTACCTTATTCAATTTAAATTTGTAGGGGTATTTATGAGTCGTCCTTTACGTTTAGAGTTTTCAGGTGCGCTTTATCATGTCACATCGCGTGGTAATGAAAGAAAGGCTATTTATCTAGAAGACAGTGATTTCGAGATATTCCTTAATTTATTAAATACCGTTTGTTCACGTTATAACTGGGTTATTCACGCTTATTGTTTAATGGATAATCACTACCACTTACTTGTAGAGACTCCCGATGCTAATTTGAGTAAAGGAATGCGCCAGTTAAACGGTGTATTTACGCAATCAATCAATAGAAAGCACAATCGAGTAGGGCACCTTTTTCAAGGGCGCTATAAAGCTATTCTGGTTGATAAGGATGCTTATTTATTAGAACTGTGTCGTTATATTGTTTTAAATCCTGTGCGTGCAAAAATGGTTGATACTCCTGATGAATGGTTGTGGAGTAGTTGGCATTGTATGGTTGGAAAACAAGCCTCCCCAAACTGGTTAGCAACGGATGCGTTGTTAAATTATTTTGATAAAGAGCGGTCAGTAGCGATTGCAGAATATATTCACTTTGTAGAAGAGGGAATGAATAAAACCATCTGGGATGATTTACAGCATCAAATATATTTAGGTGATGATGTCTTTGTAGAAAAACATCAAATATTAAAAGAATTACTTGAAGGGGATGTATCTGAAATCCCCTTTAAACAACGTTCTTTGTCGCCACTGACGTTAAAAAGTTATCATGAACAATCCGATACTCGTAATGAAGCGATTATAAAAGCTTACCAGTCAGGAGGATATACAATGAAAGAAATCGGTGATCATTTCAAAATACATTATTCATTAGTAAGCCGTATTATATCGGCTGATAAAAAGTAAGGTAATCGGTAATGCAAAATGAAAGACCTGACCCTCAGCTTGTTTTTGACCCTCAGCTTGTTTTGACCCTCAGCTTGTTTCTGAAAAAGGTATGTAAAATAGTAGACGGTTTCATGATGATTAGCTTTTTTGTTAGTTGTGGTGACCAACATAATCGCTAATTTTCATGAAACCTACAAAAAAAACCATAACTACTTGAAATTATTAACATAGTTATGGAGGGCCGTCAGGACCTGACCCCGAATCTTCTTGTTAATAGTCCATCAATAAAACCAGCTTAAAAGAGAAGAAAACTACATCACTGTCATTAAAAAGTAGATCAATTATCAATTTCAAATAAAATAGTTTAGACTGAAACATTCAACATTAACAATGCACTGCATGGATTTTTTAATATAAAACGATCAGTAATATCCCTTCGTTTTTTTAAACTTTTGTCTATAGCATAGCGTTTAAAATAAAGTGTTAGTTCATCACAATGTATATCAATAAGTTCAGTTTTAAGGCTTTCCTAAAAGTACTAATTTGAAGCAAATTATTGAATTTCGAGAGATTACTACATAGTAATAACTCGACATTACTGAATCTATTGTCTGGATATTCATACCATGCGAATGATGCTTTATACATTCTAAATGTAGGTAATTATAATGAAAAAATTTACACAAAGTCGCCGAGACTTCCTAAAAACAATGGTCATTGCTGGCGTGAGCGTTTCATTTGCATCACTTACTAGAGCCGCTTCTGGTAGAGAGCAAAACTATTTATACAAACCTACTCAACCATGGGCGGAAGGTAATCAAGCCAAGCATCGCGTAGATGCGATTCAAAAAGTAACGGGGCAAAAAGTTTTTGCTCGTGATTTTAGATCAAAAGACTTTACACACTGGCCTGATAACCAATGGCATGGTTACATCGTTTGTGCGACGCAAGCAGATCATATATTCAAAGATATCAATTTAAGTTTCTTAGAAAAACCACCAACAAAAGTCATATTGTCGGAAGATTTAATAGAAAATAATATCTATTTGCCTGAGTTTCATGGTGAAGATATGTTACTACCGAAAGGTAAAACGGCTCATTTCATCGGTCATCCAGTCGCTATTTTATTATTTGACCAATTTGATGATTTTAACGCTGCAAAATCACGTTTAGACTTTAATCCTAACCTAGTTGAGTACGGTGATAAAACTCCCCTTTATGAACGTAACCCTTATGCGGCGTGGCGAGTTATTAGAATTGCAGGGGATAAAACAGAAGGTGTCGATACCTTTTCGCCCTTCAAAGATGGATTATTTTTCCCTGCTTATCAATTAAGACAACCTAAATGGCCGACAACCAAAAATGTGAATGGAAGTTTGAGTGAAAGAGGTATGTTTTATGCTGATAAAATAATCCAAGATATGTCCAACCCAGATTTACATGTTGTTGATAGACATTACCAAACGCAAATTGTTGACCCTGTAATGCTGGAACCTGAAGCTGCCAATATTTGGTACGATGATAAAGAAAAAACGCTTCATGGGGCGGTCACCTGTCAAGATCCAACAGATTTTACTGAAATGGCCGTGCATATGGTTAAAGCTTCTAAGCAAGGTAAAGAAACTAAAAACTTAGTGCTTTATTCTGGATTTGTAGGTGGGGGGTTTGGCGCAAAAGATCATTCAGTATTTCCTTTCTATGCGTTAGCCGCGAGTTTATTTTCAGATGGCAATCCTATCCGTATTGCAAATGACCGATACCAGCAATTTCAATCAGGCTTAAAACGTCATCCATTTAAGATTCATAACCAATTAGCTATCAATAAAAAAACATTGAAGATTGAATCGTTAACATCTAAATCAGAAGTTGATGGTGGTGGCCGAGAGAATTTTTCAGCAAGTGTTGCCTCTGCTGGTATGTCAGCTATGCAAGGTATCTTCAATATTCCTAAAAGTGATTTACAAGCGACCGCTTTCCAATCTCGTAACGTAGCCTCTGGTTCAATGCGGGGTTATGGGTCCGTTCAATGTATGCCTGTGATTGACTTGATGATTACTCAAGCAGCAGCTGAACTAGACGTGGACCCATTTGAAATTCGCCGAAAAAATCTATTAAAAACTAATGACCTTAATACGCAAGGTGCCAAAATTGACGGTGAACTCCGATACTTAGAAATATTAGATAAAGCGGAAAAACACCCTGTTTGGCAACAAAGATTTACGAATAAAAAAAGCTATGAAGCAATCAACCCTGATAAATTGTTTGGCGTAGGTTATTCCTTATTATCAAAAAACTATGGCACTGGTAATGTTGGGCCTAATTCGGCGGTTAATATTACTGCTGACGGTGAAATAATTCTTGAAATAGAATACATGGAAATGGGTTCTGGTGCTCAAACAAGCCAAGGATTATTGACCCATGATTTTTTTGGGCAAGCTGCCGGTGAAGTGAAAATAGCCGTCACCGAAACATGGAAAGCATTACAACTGTATGAAACTGATAACCCATATATTATCAGTCAAGAAAAACAAGATGAAATGTCTAAAGATCCTCTATGGACACCAGTGAAGCATATGGCAAGTAGTGCTTCAGACTCAGCAACATTCCAAACAGAAGCGACTAAAGGGGCTTGTAATATAGTTTATCTTTACGGCATTTTGCCTGCCGCACGTTTACTGTGGAAATTAAAAACGAACGCTGACTTAAGCAACGCTAAATGGCGTGATGGCAAGTTAACATTTGAAGACAATAAACCATTATCACTTGCTATATTAGCTAAAAAAGCACACGACCAAGGTCTTATTACTGGCTCTGTTGCTCATACCGTTAATCGCTGGTCTTGGACTGAAGCTGAATTTGAGATTGAGGGTGATAAACGCATTCACTCATTAGACGCATTAGCTGTTCGTTACGGCAATGGCGCAACAGCCTCTAAAAAACAATCCATGGATAACCTCGGATATCATTTAATTAAACGTAATTGGGTTAAATACCCAAGTACCAGCTATAACAATGCCATGGTGACCTATTACGCACCTTGTGATTGCCTCATCGAATTAGCAATCAGTAAACATACTGGTAAGGTTGAAATATTAAGTAGTCACAGTGTACTTGATGCAGGACCGGTTATTTCTCAACCTATCGTTGAAGGTCAAATACAAGGAGGGCTAGTCATGGGGTTAGGACATGTGTTACATGAATATTTACCTTCATTTGAAGAAGGTGCTGGTAACGGCACATGGAACCTTAATCGTTACCACGTGCCGATGGCGAGAGATGTAAACGTTTGGACAATGACCTCTGAAATTCTCCCTACATCAGATAAAACAGCACGCCCTAAAGGCATTGCAGAAGTTGTTATGATGCCTGTTATTTCAGCAGTCCAAGATGCTATTTTTCATGCGACAAGACAACGCTTCGATCAAACGCCAATTACCGCAGAACAAATTAAAAAGAGATTAAACGGATGAATTATAACGAAATAGAATTTACCTTAAATGGAAAAAAAGTTGGCCCAACAAAAGTACCTGAAGGTACGATGATGATTGCCTTTTTACATGAATATTTAAATTTAACCGGCACTAAGTTTGGTTGTGGTGCAGGTATTTGTCATGCCTGTGTGATTTTAGAAAAAACGATGACAGGCCATAACACTCATAGAACTTGTATTACTGGTGTTGCTGCATTTAATGGTATGGAATTAACTACTATTGAAGGTCATGCACGGATTGATGTTAAAACACAAGAAATGACATTACACCCTGTTCAACAGGCATTCATTGAGAACTTTTCATTTCAATGTGGTTGGTGCACATCTGGGTTTGTTAATGAAGCTGTTGGTTATTACGAAGAATTAAAGAAAACCCCTATCGCAAAAGAACAACTTCGAGAGTCTATTGAAGCATCATTAGGGGAACATGTCTGTCGTTGCACCGGTTATGTGAAATATTATGAGGCAATGGAAACATTAATTCTTTCGCAACCTGAACTCATTAAGTAGGTGATTATGAAAAAAATTATCAGTTTTAGTTTTATTACCATACTCGCAGCTGTACTACTGTTTATCTATTACGGGAGTGGGCTTCATGTTGAGGTTCCTGCAGAAAAAGAATCTACGTTGACATTAGAGCAGAAAATAACACGCGGTAAAGCTGTTGCTTATGAAGGTGACTGTCTTGCTTGCCACACCACAGAAGGTGGTGCAGATTATATTGGGGGATTAGAATTCGAGACACCTTTTGGCCCATTGTATTCAACAAATATAACGCAGGATAAACAATATGGTATCGGGAATTATAGCCGTGAAGATTTTTATCATGCCGTAAAATATGGTTATTCTAAAAACAGCGGTAACTTGTATCCAGCGATGCCTTACACATCTTATCGAAAATTAAGTGATGAAGACATGGATGCATTATGGGCTTATATGAAAACTATCAACGGCATTCCTGTGAAAAACATAGATAATAATATTATTTTTCCAGCAAATATTCGTTTTACATTAGGCGCATGGAATCAAGTGTTTTTTGATGACACTGATTTTAAAGAGGATGTAAGTAAAAGTGATCAGTGGAATGAAGGAAAGTACTTAGTCGAAGCTTCAGGTCACTGTGGTGAGTGCCATACGCCAAGAAATTTAGCATATGCAATGAAAACAGAGCAAGCACTAGAAGGCCAAGTACTTGAAGGTTGGAATGCAGTTTCTATCACACCAGAAGCACTAAAGAAAAATGGTTGGACGTTAAGCTCTTTAACCGATTTTTTTGAAACAGGTAATTCAGATCAAGGTGCAACGTTCGGTGGTATGAAATTGGTTATTCAAGAAAGCTTAAGCCATTTAACGCCAGCACAACGTTTAGCTATGTCTGTATACCTATTGGATATGAAACCAGGTGAGATAGATGCTTCACTTACACCACCTAGGGTTTATTTATCTGCACAACAAAAGTCAGACAAAGGATATAACACTTATGCAGCGTATTGTTCAGGTTGCCATGGGGCTGATGGTTTAGGAAAACCCAATGCAGTAGTCGCATTGAATAAGAATTCCGTCTTCAAAGATGATTCTGCTTTTAATGCTATTGCAGTGGTCCTTCGAGGTCTTCCAAAACAGCAAGAAAGTTTAGTAAAAGGGTCTGTTGCGATGACTTCTTTTACGGATAGTATTTCAGATAAGGATGTTGCTAACTTAGTTAATTTTGCAAATACAACATGGGGTAATAAAACCAGCTCTGAGATTACCGCATCAGAAGTTAAAGAGGTGAGAGAGCAATTGAATGAAGATGGTTATTTAAATCATATGGGAGTAAAAGTTCATAATTAACCCCATTCTTAAACCAACCTAATACTCTTCCCCTCTATTGTACAAGGGGAAGACATTCCTAAAATATAAGGTCAGATTTTTCATTTTTTATTTGTTAATTATTTAAGCTAGATTTGTATTCTTCACTCTTAATTTATAGGGGTATTGATGAGTCGTTCATTACGTTTAGCATTTTTCGTTTAAGCAAAGGCGGCGCCAATTAAACGGCGTTTTTACACAATCTATCAATAGAAAGTGAATACCCAGTGGCAGATGTATTGCCTTGATCATACTGTTCCTTATAAAGATGAGAAGTTAAGGAATAGTTTATATTAAGCCAGGTCAAAGCCCTTTAGCCTCAATAATACAGCCTAATTAGCCTCATCTACGTTTTTACAACTCAATTTAATCAATCATTTATTGAAAAGTGAATAATCTATTTGAATCTCAAGTAAATGTGAATTAATGTGATTTTTATTTTAAATAATCAGGCTGAAAATGAGAAATTCTACAGCCTCGTTAGGCATGTATCAAATATGACGATTATCTACGAATTTTCAGATGAGCATATAAAGCAAGTTCATCAATTATATAAAGAAGTCTGGTGGGCTAAAGATCGCTCGCTAGAAGATACAATAGATTGTGTAAAAGGCTCTCAAATTTGTATTGGAATACTCGACGATGACAGTAACTTAATTGGCTTTACTCGTATTATTAGCGACTTTATTTACAAGGCAATTATCTTTGATGTGATTGTAAGTAATAGTTGTCGTGGCAATGGGGTAGGGCAAAAAATGATGAGTCTTATTAAAAACCATGAAAAGTTAAAAAAGGTAAAGCATTTCGAGTTATATTGCTTACCTGAAATGGAATCGTTCTATTCTAGTTTTGATTTTTCGACTGATGTCGGTGGCATTAAATTAATGCGTTGTGCAAATGCCTGACAAGTTGCTTAAACAAAAAATAACAGTTGTCGTTTGCTTCGTGAATATAGCCAACCATTATTTTCCGCTTAGCAATGTGTCAGGTATTTGATCTAATTTTATGTTAATAGCTTAATAAGGTTAAATTTTAAAGGTGTATTTTGGGAAATAAAAACTATCGACATGAGTTAGAATTTTTATTAATTAAAGAGTTTGTGCCATCAGGTTATCAAATAACACAGAAGGTAACGCTAGATCCGCCCCCTGAAAGCGCTAAATATGAAGGGTTAAACTTTCATCTCAATGGTCGAAGTATTGTTTATCGCAAGGGCAAGGTTACTTCAGATAGACCAGGCGCTTTTTTGGCTGTTTGGCAACGCCCTTCAGAGGATTTAAATAATAATAAACCTATACCATTAACATCTGATGATCTCGATTATTTATTTATACAAGTAGAGAGCCATTCGAATATTTCGGAAGGGCTTGAACATAGCACTAAATATGGCATGTTTATCTTTCCTGTTTCTCTTTTAGTTGAAAAAGGGATTTTAGCTTCGGTAAAAAGTAAAGGAAAAACTGGCTTTAGAGTATTTCCGCCGTGGAGCGAAGATAGAGGGGGTGTTGGTACTAAGGTGTTTTCTGAGTCAGGCAAGAAAACCCAACGCTGGCAAATTCCATTTTTTGTAGATATTGATGAAAATGGTTTAATAAACCCCTGTGAATTGAAAAAGCTGCTTCAAATATAAAGGACGTCACTCGCACCTAACAATTGATTGAGGTTGTTTCTCTTTATCTAGCTTTTTTTGGGAGGCGGGGAGCTTGGAATGATAGTCAGATTTTTCCTTTGAAAATTAATGTTAATCTCTGTGGTTTTGAGGCGATAGTTCTTCACGATATGTTGTTACCTACTCCCTGTCTTTATTAACCTAGCCTTAACCTATTCCTCTGTAAGCTCGACCCAATTTGAGTTATAAAATGTTTAAAATGAAATTTTTTGTGGTTCATAAATAAAGTGAAGTTAAATAGATATCTAATGTGATTTTTTAAAAAAAGGAAAGATTTTTAATGCCATTATTACAAAAACCGAAAAAATGGGCTGCTCTTGCACTCGTTGCCAGTGTTGCTTGCATATCAGTCGTTGTTTGGTGCATGTTTAGTGTAAAAGGTGGAACGATGGGGTTTAGGGATGCCGCAGGAATAACAAGATTGACTGTTCAGGTAAGTGCCGGTATCGCTATTTTTTCGACTGTAATTTTGATCGTTTCATTGATTCGTAGAGAGCTTATTTCGAGCTTAATGAGTGGGATTGCGGCACTAATGCTTTCTGCGCTCGTTTTTGTAGCTGTAACTAGTCAACCCTCTGAATATGACTCGCCTGCAGGGCCTGCACTTAATGATATTTCAACAGACACTTTAGATCCGCCTAAATTCGATGCAGTTGCAGGAGTTAGACCTAGTGATAGCAATACTTTGGTTTATCCTGGTGAATCGGCTGTGGCAAGGCAATCAGTCGCATTTCCTGATATTGCACCTATCCAATCAGAACTTGGTAGCCAAGCTGCTTTTGAACGTAGTCTTAAAATAGTTGCAGATTCAGGATGGAAACTAATTGCAGAAGATGATGTTAGCGGAGTTATTGAAGCCGTCGCTACAACCGCTTTTTTTGGCTTTAAAGACGATATTGTTATTCGAGTTCGCGATACTGGCAACAGTAGTATTATAGATATTAGATCTCACTCTCGAGTAGGTCGTGGTGATCGGGGACAAAATGCCAAACGAATTCGTCAGTTTATTGAGGATTTTTAATGCTAGTTATTGTTAAGTGAATCAATTATCTATATGAGTAGCTAAATAAGTAGCAATACAACCAGCAGTAGATATATGCATTTTTAATCGAGGAAGGTTACTAAACCTTGCAGATTAGAATACATCACTTCAGCGTTGTAAACTTTACCCTCAGACTTAATGTATTTGGTTAAATGCTGGCTGTATGAATAAAAAAGGTGAATCATTGCTGATCCACCTTTTTTAATGCTAGAGGCGTTAGCCCTGCTTAGTGAAAACTCCCCAAATTACTGAACTATTGCTATAGCTGCAAGGACTACAAGTTTTAATTACATGCGGTAAGTTAAGTTTAAACCGACAGTGCGGCTTTGGCCTACTGATGCACGATAACCACCGTTAATTAAATACACTACGTCTTCATCTGTTAAGTTAGTGATGTAACCACTGATTAATAGATCACCGACAGTATAATCAACACTTGTACCTATGATTGCATAATTACCCGCTTTGTAATCTTCAGTATTATCAAGGTCAGAGTAGTATTCACTGACGTAGGTCACATCAGCACCTAGTGTTAGGTTTTCGCCAATGTATTGTGTTAATCCTAATGATGCATTTAGCTCTGGGGCATTTGATAATTCATTACCTGCAAAGCTGTCATCTGAATCAACTTTAGTTTTTAATAAACCAATTGACGGACGTACTTCTAAGCTGTCAGTTAACCAGTGAGATAATTCAACTTCTAACCCCATTGTATGTGCTTCACCTACGTTAGTGATTTTGTAATCAGAAATACCTTGGTAGTCTGTGTAGTCATTATAGAAAATGGCAGTGTTGATGGTGGTGCTGTTATTTAATGCTGTTTTAGCGCTTAGTTCATAGGCATTGACCGTTTCACTTTCATAAGTATAAACCTCAGAAGCACCTGCGTAGTTATAGTAACCAAGCCCACCTGAGTTATAACCTTGACGTACTGAAACTCCAAACGTTGTATCTTCATTTGGGCTGTAAGTTAAAGCAAGTTTAGGTAATACAAACACATCTTCAATATCATCATCTATATCATTAGTCACATAAGTCGCAGTAAATAATCTGTCTTGTTTTTCGTATTGAACTCGTGCACCAGTTGTCAGTGTGAATTGATCGTTAATGTAATAATTCATTTCACCGAACAGACCTAAGCGTGTTTCGTCTGTTTGACCTTCTGTAGAAAAGCTTTGACTTGAAACTGTATTCTCCCGATCGGCAGCCATCACACCTACAAACCCATCGACTTTAGAATTACTTGGTGTGAAAGTTAATTGGCTCTCTATTTTGCTCGTTTTATCTTTAAAGTTATAAGTTTGTTCGGTTGGGTATTGGTCAAAAATATTTGTCTGACTATTAAATGACAGTAGGGTGCTACTTTCTATTTGATTACTAAACTTATATTTAATTTCCGAAGAAATATTGTAAACTTTAGAATCTTGAATACGTGTGTTGTAACTGTAGTTGCGGCCAAGGCCTTCATTATAATTAGTACCTAAGGTGAAGCTTTCATCTTCATGCCCTGAACCATCGTCCCAGTTTGCCCAGTTCAAATAGTTGCCGTCTGCTTTGCGGTAATTAGCTGTCAATTTGATTGATAGATCTTCATTAAAGGCTGGTTTCCACAATAATTTACCACGGAAGTTTAGGTTTCTTGAATCTTCAGGATCGACTGGCACGGTATCAGTATCGCCATCGTAGGTAATATAGCTTTGTCCATCGGTACCGTCGAATGCGAAGCGATAGGCTAATTGTTCATTGATTGGGCCTGATGCCATTAATGCAACATTTTTCATCACATTACCGTTTTTGTAAATTTCAGCACCACCACGAATTGCATATTCTGGCGCAAAAGTAGGGTCGTTGGTTTTAACTGAAACGGCACCACCAATAGAGTTTTCACCCTGTGTCGTTGATTGTGGGCCACGCATTACTTCTACTTGTTGTACATCCCACACTCCTGAACCACTAAAGTTATAACCAGTAAATGCATCGGAAACACCATCGACATTTGTATCAACACGTTGACGAGCACCACTTCGAATCGCGTAGAATCCGGTTGCCGCTCCACTACCATTAACACCACGAATATTAACACTACCAAATCCTGATGTGACCACATTGGGGGCTTTGATGATCACATCATTCACCGTTTTGGCCCCCGTTTTATCAATATCTTCACCTTCAATTAGGGTTATTGCTGTGGTGGTCTCCTTGATATTTCTATTCATTTTTTCCCCTGTCACAATGATCATTTCTGTCTGTGAAGGTTCTTCTGCCATGACTTGACCGGTTAACGCGATCATAATGCCTGCATATACTTTGCAATGCTTCATATTTACTAGTTCCATTATTAAGTTGTTTTTATATTAATTGGTAATGATATTTATTATCATTAATGTCAATGTAATTACTGTTAAGATCACAGCACAATAAGTTATGCAAAACGGCTATTCAGTTATGGAAAAAAATTTTATGAAGTTTAAAGGGAAGTTAAAGCAGACTTTACCTAAAGGTACTTTTATTCGAACAATTGGAGATTTAAAGCAAAAAACTATCTTTTCTGACAGTCACTCTAACACCTGTGCTACAGATAAAAACAAGCAAAGCTTAGCGTTAATAGAAGGCGACCTGATATCTTATCAAGTGAATAATAACTTTATACTGCATGGTGGAAAGACTAAGGAATTAGTCGATTTTCAAGTACTGGCTACTGCCAAAAAATCGCTTTGTATCACCATATTGTTAACTGGTAAATTAGACTTTGGATATGATGATCTAAACTTTTTTTATGATGCAACACAGCAACAACGTGGCGTGGTGGTTAGTCTCACAAAACCTGTGAGTTTTCGTCGAACGTTATATAAAGACAATCAAGTCGCTAAACTTAACATCATATTACTGCACCAATGGATTGAACATCGTATTCGCTGTGATGATAATTTTAGTCATTTTATTAGCCAACATTTAGCGAATTTTGAATTTCAATTAACAACTGAGATACTTTATTTAACGACTAATATTATTGAATCCAGTACACCAAGTACGGCCATCGAGCAAATACACCTTGAATCTTTAACGCAGCAGTTATTGCTTAAGGTGCTCATGCAACTAAATGATGCCGCGAGTGTTATAAAGCAGCTTGAGAACACCAGTTTAATCAATGAATCAAAAGGATACGATCCTGTATTAGATAAGTTAGTGTCTTATATCGAAGCTAATTTATACATGGATTTATCTGTTAGTGACCTAGCAAAGTTTTCGGCAATGAGTATTTCTAGCTTGCAACATAAATTTAAAAGTTCACTGGGTATCAGTGTGTTAGGTTATATTCGCCGTCGGCGTTTAAATATTGCCAAACAGCAACTTGAGGCGGGTTTAATGTCAATCTCTGAAGCCGCTTATAATGCTGGGTATCGCCATCCTTCTAATTTTACCAGTGCATTTAAAAAAGCGTTTGGTATTCCACCACAGGATCTCATTCTTAAAACAGATCATGCGTAGATGCTTTAAATGATTACTTATTACATTTTTTAGCAACACTTGTATAAAATTTAAAAGGTTATTAATGAACAACGCATTACCATTAGATAGTTTATTAACGTATTTTGATCTCTCAAAAAATGCTATTGGTTCTTCTCGATGGTGGAATGACTTATCTAAAAGTAAAGCTCCTTTTACCAAGGTACAGCAGAATGGCACTTGTAGAGTGTTATTTATATGGCAGGATCCTGAAGGCGGTAAGCACTCATCAACAACCAGCTCGGTTATCTTAAATGTTAACGGATTGACCAACCACAACACATGGCAACCTAACTGTTTAAACAGATATAACGACAGCGCTCTATGGTTTGCTTGTTTGGATATTAATGACAAATGGCGCGGCAGTTATTCTTTTATTCCGATTCAAGCTAATCAGTTACCACAACTTGTTAAACAAGGCGATGAAAGTCGAGAAGCACAACGCTGCTGGTGGTTAGAAATGGTAAAGCAACAAGTGCTAGATCCATTGAATAGCGGTCCGTCGGTTGCGTCTGGTTGGGGACTGAACTCCTCATTACATTTACCGAATGCACCACGTGAGTTAGGTTGGCAAGAATGGGACCAAGGTAAGCTTAATAATTTACCTATTGCGGCAAATGTTAATATTACATGGTTTGCAGACCAACTGGATAATCAACGTCAATGTACGGTTTTTTCTACGGCGACGGGCAAAGCACCTTTAGTTATTTTGTTAGATGGAGAAAAATGGGGGGCAGATTCTGGGATGCTTTCTGTACTGCAATACTTAACTAACATTAACAAAATAGTGCCCGCTCATTACTTGTTAATTCCGTCTATTGACAGTAAAACAAGGTGGCAGGAATTGAGTTGTTCTGCATTGTTTTGGCAAGCGGTTACGGAACAGTTGTTACCTCGAGTTACAGATAGGCTTTTACAATCGGAAAAATCAATCTCAGAGTTCATCTTAGCAGGGCAAAGTCTGGGCGGATTATCTGCTGTCTACGCAGGGATACATTTTCAGACGTATTTTACTAAGGTGATTTCATTATCTGGTTCGTTTTGGTGGCCGGAGGTTGAAAGAATGCAAGATCCAGATGCTTATAAATCAGCGCATCCAGAATGGAAAAAAATAGTACCCAAAAACAGCTTAGCTGATCGGGTATCAAATAATGAGGTGAGTGTGGCTGGTTTGCATATTTATCAAACCGTAGGTAATGCTGAAACACAATTAAGTGTTTATAACGATTTGCATTATGAAATTTTCAAGCAACATGGTGCGAAAATTACCTATCAAAAAGTGGATGGTGGCCACGATTGGTTATCATGGCGATCCTCTTTGATAAATGGTTTAATCTCGCTTTTACCCAGTCAGGTTTAGCCTGTTTAGTGTTTAGATTAGTGTGGATTTAATTTAAGCTTCATTTCGTTAATTGTGACTGTTGAGGCTCTGCCTCGTGGTATAATTAACGGCGTATGCGAAATAGGATCAGGCAAAATTAAACAGGATAAACCAAATACTTCTTCAATAAGTGTTTCGGTGATGATGTCATTTGGTGAACCAGTGGCAATTATTTCACCTGATTTTATCATGATTAAATGGTCGGCATAACGACAAGCATGATTAAGGTCATGCAACACAGCAACTAATGTATGGCCTTGAATTCGATTAAGATCTTGAAATAGATCCATCAGTTCGATTTGGTGGGCAATATCTAAATAAGTGGTGGGTTCGTCCAATAACAATAATGATGTTTCTTGTGCTAATGCCATCGCAACCCAGACCCGTTGACGTTGGCCGCCAGATAACTGGTCGACATTGAGCTGCGCAAAGTCGATTACGCCTGTGGCTTGCATGGCTAATTCCACGGCTTTTTGATCCGCTTCAGACCAAGGTTGAAACCATTTTTGATGCGGGAATCGGCCACGTGAAACTAAATCGATTACCTTAATGCCGTCAGGAGCAATGGCAGATTGCGGCAACAAACCCAATTTTTTAGCCACTTCTCGCGTCGATTGACTGTGTATGTTCTCGCCATTTAATAAAATCTCACCTGATTTAGGCACCAGTAAACGACTTAATGATCGTAATAGGGTCGATTTTCCACAGCCATTTGGTCCGACTATCACCGTGAATTTACCGTGAGGAATATTCACTGAGAGGTCTTTAGCAATCACATTGTGTTCGTAGGCTAGGGTTACTGATTTTGTTTCCAGTGCTGCTTGTTCAGTCATTGTTTCTGATGTGCTGACACAACGTGCCTTAAATGATGATTGTGTCATTATTTACCTTCTCGAATAATCAAATAAACTAGATAGAGGCCACCTAAGCTAATGGTGACAAGTCCTACTGGCAAGGTCGTGTTTTGCCAACCGTGTTGAGCAATAAAGTCAGCACTGGTGAGCAACAATGCACCCACTAGCGCAGAGCCGAACAGGGTAATATGGCGTTGTGGATGTAGCCGACGTGCTATTTGTGGGGCGGCCAATGAAATAAAAGAGATTGGGCCGGTGATAGCCGTCGTCACTGCGGTTAGCGACACGCCAACTAACATTAATACCAAGCGTGTTTTATTGACTGAAATACCTAATGCTGCCGCGGTGTCATCGCCCATTTCTAATAATTTCATACGGGTGTTTAATAGCATTGAGAGGCCGATTAACAGCAAAATTAATAGGGTCGCTGGCATGATGCGTGACCAAGTCATGCCATTTAATGATCCCGCACTCCATAAAGCGGCGGTCATTGCGGTTTCTAATGAAACGGTTAGTGACAACCATTGATTAAATGCGGTTAAAGTAGCACTAATTGCAATACCAACAATAATCAACCTGAAGCCTGAGTGACCATCACGATAAGCAAAGAGATAAACTAAAACCGCCGCACCTAAACCACCGA
The DNA here is from genome assembly GCF_000482725.1 of Psychromonas arctica DSM 14288. GTDB lineage: Bacteria > Pseudomonadota > Gammaproteobacteria > Enterobacterales > Psychromonadaceae > Psychromonas > Psychromonas arctica. The sequence goes on along the minus strand of NZ_AXWP01000001.1, from coordinate 50,490 downwards.
TTAATGCGCCAATCACACTGTACCAATAGAGGTTACCAAATAGTGCGATGGCAATGAGTACGCCAGTGAAGGCACCAACATTAAAGCCTGTAATATCAGGGCTGCCAAGTGGATTTCTGACTAATGATTGGAAAACTGCACCACTAATGCCTAGTGCGGCTCCAATGATGAGGGCCGCGAATAACCTTGATGCTCGCCACTGCCACACGACAATCGATTGATATTTGTCTGCTTCACCGATGATTAACTGCCAGATACCTTGTAGGTTGCTCGCAATACCATCACCAATACCATGCCCAATAAACAGGGTAAAAAAGATTAAGGCTAACGCTAAAGTAAACACAAAAGCTGGGCCTAAAATGGTGCGGGTAGGGGTACGTAAAGAATAGCTGCTATTGGCGATCATAAACTACTTGCTCCCTTTCGACGTACCAGATAAATAAGAATAGGTGCGCCAATAAAAGCCGTGACAATAGAGACTCTTAACTCACCAACCACTAAAACTCGGCCGATAATGTCAGCAATAAGTAATAAACAAGGCGTGAGAATAAAACTGAATGGAATGATCCATCGTTGATCAGGGCCAACCATCCAACGCGCAATATGCGGCATCATTAAGCTAACAAACCCTATAGGGCCTGCGGCAGCGGTTGCTGCTCCGCATAATAAGGTAATGGTAATTAAACCAACAATTTGCACACGAATAGGGTTACTGCCCAGCGAAGCCGCTAATGCATCGCCTAAACCAAATGCGTTTAATGCGGGTGTAATGCTTAAGGCTAATAAACATCCGGCAATAACAACAGGCGCGATATATAAAGGGACTGCCAAGGTGCGAATATCCAAACTACCCACTGTCCAAAATCGTATTTGGTCAAAGGCCAGAGGATTAAATAGAATTAATGCAGAACTAAGGCCTGCAAATACCGCCCCTAATGCTATACCTGCTAAGGTTAATTTAAGCGGGTCTACTTTACCGGCACTGAGACTACCAATAGCAAATATCAATAAGCTCGCTACTAATGAACCTAGCGCGGCATAAATGAAAAAGTCACTAAACTGAGTAGCGCCTAAAAATACCACTGCAATGGCGACTGTCAAGCTCGCGCCTAAATTGATGCCGAGTATGCCTGGGTCTGCCAATGGGTTTCGTGTGATTGCTTGTATTAAGGCACCTGAAGTCCCTAAGGCCATGCCTACAAATAATCCATTTAATGTTCTTGGTAAACGACCTTCAAAGATAATTGTGCTGGTTAATCCAGGTTGGTCGGAAAATAGAACATGGTAAATATCACTGATCGATAATGATTTAGCACCAATACATAGGCTGGCGACCATGATCAAGGCCAACAATAATATGCAAAGCATTAGCCATTGAAAACGACTTAATACTAAGCTACGTAAGCATTGTAAGGATTGATAGCGACTTGTTGAACCGTTATGAGTTTGATCATTAATCATTGCTGCTGTCACCAAACAACGACTGTAATCGTGTTAGCAAGTTGGTTGCGCTGTAATAGTCGAGCCTAAAAGTATCATTACCAACAGCATAAACTTGGTTATTTTGAACTGCTTTATTGTTTTGTAAAAAACTATTGTCGAGTACTAATTGCTCTGACGCTTGTTCAGTAGCAAATAACAGAATGGATTGACCGGTCACTGCATCTGGGAATCGTTCACCTTTAGCGATAATAATGTCATCGCGAACGCCCATACTAATATCGCCTTTAATTGAATTTGGAATGGTGGCCAGTGTAAAGCCTAACTCTTCTAGTAAACGCCCTTGAGCAGATTGGCTTGTCCAAATGCTGGCGCCACTGCCATCAGGGTTATAAACCATCGCAGTGGTAGGTTGTGCAGGTAATGTAATGCTTTGTTTGGTTTTTATGGCTTGTTGTTGGAATGAATCGATTACTGATTTCGCTTGTGCTTCTAACCCAAACAGGTCACCAAATATCTGTGCCAATTGCAGCCAGCTTTTATCATCGTAACGAATGACCAAAGTCGGGGCGATATCTTTAAGTTGATCATACAAACGCATTGCAGAGTCAGCGCCAGTGGTTGAAATGATAATAATATCGGGTTTTTCTTTAATAATAGCTTCGGCATTAGGCTCACTTTGATACAAGGCTTTTACACCACGTTGCTCTGCAATACTGTCCCACTGACGCATAAAGCCTTTTTCTGAGGCGACGTTGGTATTGGGCATGGTGGCGCCAGAGGCGACTAAGGGGGCATCTATTGCCAGTAATGTGCCAGATAAAGTCACACTGGTAGACACGATACGTTGCGGTGGTTTATCGAGTGTTAATAGGCCCTGTGAAGTCATGATGCTTCTTGGCCAACCTGCAGGGTTTTTTTCAACTTGATCCAGTATTAATGCTGAATTGGTTTTTGGTGCTTCACCACAACTTGCTAATACAAGTCCGATAAGCAGTATTAAGGAAGGGCGGACAAGTAATTGAATCATGCGTAACACCTTGAATAAAATAATATGATTATATCGTTAAATTCATTTATTTAATACAAATGATAACTATTAGTATTAATGGCTTTTAAAATTATTTATTAAGGTAGTCGTTTGGTAAGGATGAACTGTCAAATAGACTAACATCCTGCATTCTGAACTGCTATCAAGAAGCGAATAAATAACACTTTAAATAGATCGTTAGAAAAAGATGGGTTGTGTTTTTTTACAGATAACGCATGACGTCTGGTCTATCGTTGCACGATAAAGAAGCAATATGATTTGATATATGTTGGATTTAATAATTTAAGGTGTTATTAATTATAGAGGGATTAAAACAGAAATTTTAAAAATAGAAAAGAGGGTCTGGTACTGAATTTCTTATTTAAACTTGAAGAATTACTAAGACTAAAAAATGGTGCCGCTACTGGACTCAACTTTTAAGCTCAAGCCATTGAAATTAATGATTGTAATTTATTTTTTATGTTGCCGTGTTACCTGAGGTGTTACTTTAAAGGAAAGTGACTCGTTTATTTATTTAAAAAACACTCTATTAAATATTATATTTAAAAAGCTGCAGCTACACAGGGTTATTTATGTAGTTTTAATTGTTCTCTTTAATAAACAACCCTGCCTATTATTTATCATGAATTAGAAGGGCCTCTTAAGCGCTCAAATTCATTATCAATAAGATCCTTTATTAAAGAATTAATTTTTTGGTCTTTATTGTTAGCGAGCCAATCTAAACGCTCGCTAGTGCGTTTACTCATTGATATGCCACGAGATTTAGGGCCATTTTCCTTATTTCGGGCTGTCATTTGATTCCAAGCCAAGCGAGCCTTTAAAAATAAAGATTCAGTTCCCACTGGGTTCTTCAAAAATTGGTAATCAAAATCCGCTTGTAAAGCGAAATAACGCTCTTCGTCATTGATAGCCTCCCATGGTAGGCGAAGCCTTTTTATTTGCTTTTCCATATAGTTATGTAGCCACTCAACCTTTTGCTTATCGTTACCATCTAGCCACCGAAACAACTTTATATTAGTTTTTTCTTTGAAGCTTTTTACCCAGGCTTCTGAAAGCAAGCTCATTATATACTGTTGCCCGCTCATCGAAACTTCTCCCTCCCAGAAAGCACATTTAATTATTTCCAGTCTTTCTTGATGACTATTAGGCATTTTGTTGCGAGGGCGAATATCAAACAGTCTCATTGCATTTTTACCATTCAAAATGCTATTTAGCCCACCTCTCTCTTCTTGATTTTGTAATGGTTCACGGTTCCCTTTAGGGTCGTAATCCTCCTCTTTAGCTCGGCTATATGGACTATTTTCTTTTAGGAAATGATAACAAAAAGCACATATTCTTCTGTCATTTTTTATCCATTCAAAAGCATCATTGGTAAGCTGTTCTTTTTCATGAAAGCTTTTCTTGAGTAAAGAAATGAGCACAGCTTTAAGGTCATTATCATCAGGTTTTTGAATTGTGCCGGCTAAACATTTTCTTATTCTTTCAGGAGTAAAATCAGATATATCTTGATGCAAAAAAGAATCTGCTCCCGTCAAATCTTTGGCTTGGTTAATCAACGAATTTGAATTAATACCAAACATTTCTCTGAGGTTATTGGCATAGAAAACGGCTTCTCTCCAACTCTTTGACTCTAAAGAATTACTCATTATGGTCTCGTTATTTAAATAAAATTTAAGTAATAATAAGCTAGTTAATTGATAGTTTAAAGGTAATTATTGCATAATTATAACGTAATTATATATTTCTCTATTAATTGTAAATACTGAGTTTAGAGTCTATTTGGCATCATAAATGTCACCTCTTGCGTTATATTTTACAGTTATTTAAATCTACCAAACACAAAACAGAACAGCTAATAACTAAAATAGCTGTATATCTATGTGTTAATACAATCTACATGTAATAGATTATTCTGAGTGAGTGTTACTTTAAAAACATTATCTTCCTTATGCTTTAGGGATCAGAATATTAACCGGAAAATTGTAACTTACGGCTGAAAAAAGGACGGTATTAAGTGGATAAGATAGGAACAATATAAAATATATTATGCGTGTGATTTTTCAATATTGTTGATTTCATGATTACTCATTATCACTGGCTCAATGACCATTTTTATTTTTTGCTATAAAGAAAGGAAAGTGTCGGCTATTGGTAATACTATTACTCATTCCATATCACTCATAGAGTTCATTAGTAACCCCTAGGTTACTAATGCGTTAGTGGCTCCAACTTAATAATTACTACACAAGCATTCATTTGAACGTAAATCACAAATGGATCTAAAATAATGTCAAAACACCCAATTAATAAAAACTTAAACATCATAAAAGCCAGTACCTTTGAAAACCTCCCTTTGGGAAAACCTAAAATACAAGGTACTTATAGATTTATTGAAGAATATCTTAATTCGAATATTAACGTAATGGATGACGCGTTACATACTCACGCTAGAACGCTCGCAGTGAGAGTTGATTTACACATACCAACATTACTAGACAGAAGCCTTAACAACCTCCAAGAGGCGATTATCACTCGATTTATTAAATCATTAAAAAGTAAGGTGGAGAGCCACATTGCACGTACAGCACGAGGTGGCAGACGTGTACATTATTCAGGAGTAAAATACATTTGGGTTTGTGAACGTGGTAAATCCAATAAAGACCATTACCACCTAATGCTATTCCTAAGCAGTGACACTTTTAGATACCCTATTTTTAAAAGTTCACTAAAATCCAGTCACCTCGCTATTATGATTGTAGAAGCATGGCAGAGTGCGCTTAGGGTTGATTTTGAGACTGCATGGCATTTAGTAACTATTCCTTCGAAGGGCTCTTATTCCTTATGTAATACGCCTTCCCCTAAAGACGATCTAACGTATTGTGCTGTATTTAAGCACCTTAGTTATTTTGCTAAAGTTAAGACAAAAGCTTATGGAGAAAATAGAAATAGTTACGGTTGCAGTCGTTTACCTAGATTTTGAATAAAAAGAATGTTGATAGTAATCTGTTGGTATTCTTTTATGGGGAACCTAGTGCATGGTACTTTGTGGTTAATGAGATTAAATCCTCTACAGGAGCGCGATAAGCGTGTATCTGGGCGACTAGAGAAGGCTAACTATTAGCCTTATAAATAATAAATCGAATCTTTGAAAAATATACATGAAACCATTCTAATTAAATAAACCAAGTCATTACTTATGTAGAAAGGGTGAGCACAATACGGATTAAGTAAAGCAATGTTAGGTTTATTGAAACGGATTATATGAAGGAAGAAGCTCTATTAAACGTGTTATGGCATGGTTCAAATTTACATTTAAGCATTAAAATTAATACTCAGCGAAAAATATATTATGCGAGTACCATACAAAAACTTGTTGCCCATTATTAGGGGGCTCACGACAAGTTTGAAATAGGAGTAAGGAAAACTACTGTCTAGATAATATACTCACCATATATTCTATTCATTAATAACCCTTAGGTTAGTAATGCGACGAGGAAAGATAAATAACTAAAAAATTATAGAGAACGTATTCATTTGATAGCAACTAACCAATGGATATAATACTCATGCGTAAACACCCAACTAATAAAAACCTTAATGTCATCAAAGCTACCACCTTCGAAAACTTACCAATAACAAGACCAGAGGGGCGTGGTGCCTACGAATTCATTGAACAATATTTAGTATCGAATAAGCGTGTAATGAATGATGCTTTGAACACTCATCGCCGAACCATTGCAATAAGAGTAGATCTACGCTTTCCTTGCAATTATTTCGATGCTGATTATCCTAAAGTGTTCAATGAAATTGAAATAACGAGGTTTATTAAATCGTTCAAAAGCAAAGTAGAGAGTCTCCTTAATCAGCGTAGAAGAGAAATTAAATCCACTTCGAATGTTTACAATACTTCAGTGAATTATATTTGGGTGTGCGAATGTGGAGAACATGGTTCATATCACTATCATCTCGTTTTGTTTTTAAATAACGACACATTTCGTAGCTTAGGTTTTAAGAGTAGTCCTCAGGAATCCAGTAATTTAGTCAATATGATCGTTGAAGCTTGGGAAAGCGCTCTAAATATTTCTTTCAGAAAAGCTTGGGATTTAGTCTCTATTCCTCCTAAGGCTTCGTACAAGCTAATTAAAAGGGACTCCCCTGAACAGGATATAAACTATCGTGATTTGTTTAATAGGATCAGTTACTTTGCTAAAGTTATTACTAAAGTTTATGGTGTAAGCCGAAATGCCTATGGCTGTAGTCGCAGACGTAATATCTGACATAAAGAGTTTTTAATAATAATATATATTTGAAACACTTTTCATCCGGAGCCGCGTGTACTTTGATTGCATCCATTTTTAGCGCTGTAAGCATATAACCTAATTGCACCACTGACTAAGCCTTGTAACAGGCCTCTATTGGTGAGTTTTATTTGTATCAAGTGTCAGTCATGGATCAAACATACAAAAAAAAGAAGTAACACCTCTTTTCTTTTTATTCTGGTCTCGATTAGAAGTAGTGCTCTAGGTCTTTCAATAAGGCCTGTGCACTTTCAATCATGGCTAACTGTACCATTGCTTGTTTACTTGCTAAGAATTGATGTAATGCTTTAGGCTTTTGATTCAAGATACAGATAAGCACGTCTTGAAGTTCATCTTGATTTGCTGAGCAAATTGCGTCAATCAAATCTGTCGATTGTTGGTTAGATGCTTCATCAATTATCTTCTGGCGATATTCGTCCGCGATACTGGTATCGATGTGACTGAGAAATTGCACAATATCATCAGTATCATTAATGTTATCGTATAGCTCTTCTTTCGCTTTTTCCCTTAGTTCCTCTTTGTATAAATCAACGGTATGAGGTGAAATCCCTTCAAGCAACTCTTTTAGGTTGTCGACAGATTCAATATGATCATAGGCGAGTTCAATTAAATCGATTTCTAATTCAACATTTTGTGTAGTGATGACTTGGTTTAAACTGGACATAATACTTTCCTTATTAAATTTTAGGCATAAAAATACTCGTGCTTTAGCACGAGTATTAGAGGCTATGTTGTGGATTTTTAGGTTTTTAACTCTGTAAGTTCTTTACCTATATCGCCTTGTTTGGTTTTGGTATCAGTAAGTTTTATACGCAGCTGGAATATACGCAATGCGAGATTTAAACAGATACCCCAAATATAAGACATTTGCTTACTGAATCTAATTTCAAGTAAGTGGCTAAGTAGTTTGATGATGTCAGTGCTTTTAACGACTGTACTTCTGTCATAGTGAGTTACTTGCGCTCGCTGAAGGCCCGTGGTTACTGGTGTGGTGATGCGCTCTCCTTGAGTAACAGTTTACTTTCCAAAATGCCAAGTCGGGAAGCATGATGATTACTATTAAGTCGATACTTTGATTTGGTCAAACGCACTAAACTCTAGATAGCTTATAAAGTTATGTTGCCACAACTCAAATAACGCTTTAACTGTATAATGAGTAATCGGTCTAGGAGGGCAATAATTTGTAAATAACATGCCTTCACTGAAATCGAAATTTAATTCCTTAACCAGTTCTGCATAGGGGTAACCCAGGTAGCTGAAGTCTGTAATGTATAACAAACTCCATCGCTTATTATCTCCCATTTTCTCTAATCCAATTTCAACAGGGTGATAGCCACCAAGTTTATAATTATATTCACTATCACGAAAGTTAATGCTGATATGTGTTCTCTCTTTAGCAATCTTATTGCGACTAATTGCTTCATTGATATGAACTAATAACTGAGTAGATATTTTTAATGGGCTAGATTTAAGTTTAATATTTTTCATATCAATCCTCTCTCTGCAAATGAAAGCGCCGTTCTGCCTACTACGACATGATCTAATACTCGAACATCGATTAACTTTAATGCATCAATTAATCGTGTAGTAATGCGTTTATCTGATTCTGATGGCGTCGGCGACCCCGACGGGTGATTATGAGCAAGTATTAGCGCACTCGCATTTACTAATAAAGCCGCTTTCACTACTTCACGAGGATACACATTTGCACTATCAATCGTCCCATGGAACATCTCCTTGTACTCAATTAACTGATGTTGACTATTTAAAAACATAATTGAAAATACCTCATGTTCGTAATGAGCCAGCTTGAACGTTAGATACTCTTTTGTGGAAGTTGCACTTATAAACTCTTCACCATCAACAAATTTAGTTGCAATAATCTCCGATGCTCTTTCAAGTATTTGATGTTCGGTCATTGGGGTATTAGTAGGGTATTTTGTATTAGTTTCTTTGTGCATTGATTGCTCCTTAAAAGCAGGTGGGTTGGTTATGCACAAAATGATATATATCTGAATATATTTTCAATTAAAGCTAGGTGAAAGTATCTCGTTCTTCTTATTTTTTACTGACGTCCTCTATGTATGAGAAGTAATACAAATGAGGAAGTAATAATGAAATTCATGAGATTAAAAGAAGTGATGGAAATGACGGGTCTTGCACGTGCAACGGTTTACAAATACATTGCTAATAACCAATTCCCTAAGTCGGTATCATTGGGTGATCGTGCTGTTGCTTGGTTGGAAAGTGAGGTTGAAGAGTGGATGCTTGAACGCATTGCGGAACGAGATGCAGAGCAATGTGAGTGTAATAAGTTCACTGATTATAAATATGCTGATAATTAGGAACATAACCATTTAAAAGTTAACTGTATTTGTTAGTATTTAATGATTACCTAAGTAATTGAGAATGCTATGGACTGCGCTGTAAAACAAAACTACTTCGAACAAAAACTTTCTACCCTATCCAAACAGGGGATTAGTAATGACGACGCCATATTAGATGTTATCGAAGCATATTTAGATGGTAAACCTAAACCTGCAAAGTCCAAAAAACAAAAAACAGCAACTAATGACCAACTATTTTGGTCGTCTGTGTTTTTGTGGGACTTAAGTGTTGAAGTGATAAGTTCAGAAGCCTTTATTCTTGCACTCGCGCGTTACTTTTCTGTTGAGAAAATATCTAACTTTAGTTTATTTGAGCAAATTACTTACAGATCCCCTGAATCGATGAGAAAGGCGATAAGAGCTTCCGAGATAGTATTAAGGCCATCGAGCAATAAATGGACTGAAATAAAGCAATTAGCATCGAGGATTCCTGGTGAGCTGTCTGAGTTAGTCGCTGTTTGTAGTGCCTTTCAGCACTCTCATCAAGAACGTGTAGATTTAGTTGTTAAATATCAACAGCCGTTCAAAGATTTAAGTGTATTTGAGTTATTAAGTTATTCGAGTGTGTATGCGTTTAAATATCTGTTTAATGAGCCAGATGCATTTGATGGTAGTGTAATTTCAACAGGTGAACGTTTCTGCGCATTAAAAGAAATAGCTGAATGGAAGCTCCGTCATGCGGAGCATAGCTCTTTTAACCTAACCGAAGTTAATATAGGAAAATCATTAAAAATTCATCAATCCCCATTAGTATTTCCTTCTCAAGAAGACTCATCAATCCCTGAGTACTTCTTACACCATTTTGAAAAACTGATGCAAGCTCAAGTTGAATTAGATGGATTTCTATCTCGCTGTGTTACTCCATTTTGCTTTGATGATGAATGTGGATATTATTTAGAGGGTGAGCGCTTGGAAATGCGTAAAGACACGTTTTCAGAACAACGAGCGTGGGATCTAAATGGTAAAAAACAAAACTTAATCGATGGTTATTGGGTTATGCGAGGAGGTTTAGAATTTAAAGATAGGGGGTTGGATAAACAGTTAATCGGTTCAGTAGAAAACCATGACGATAATCAAATTGCTTATATCAAATCACTTGGTGCATATCTTCAGCTATCAGATATCTACGGCATTGATAACGTTATTCAAACGGATAATGGGCTAAAGGTAGATGTACACCAGGCGTTGTTATCACTAGAGCTAATGATTGCATTTTATAACAAAGACTATATTAAAGTGTTTGCAACAAACTTACATGAAACAGGTGACTGGAAAACATCTTTAGGAATGCTAGCACTTAGTGGGTTAATAGACCCCAATAACCTACAAAATAGATTCCCTATCACGTTCTGTAACTGGAAAGAAAAAGCAAAAAATATAGTTGGATGGACTGTTAGTAAAGATTTTCCTAAAGGGAATATTAACGCTGCAGAAGCAATACTCGATTTTTGGTCTTTTGATTGTAAAAAATGGTCAACTCAACTACAAGCCAATAATCATGAGAACATGCCTCAACTAACTGAAAGGCCAATCTTTAAACTTGGTAATTACAGTGTTCAATTACCTTGGATGATGGCAGGGCAGTTAACCAGCGTAAATGTGATAAATACATTACGTCGCTTTGCGAATAAGCGTCCAGAAATTAGAAGTGAAACTCAAAGAATCGAGACTAACTTAGGTAATCAATTTAAAAAGCGTGGCTTTACCGTTATTGAAGGCTATGAGCCTGATAGAACTGATGATTTTAATCCTGGTGAGATTGACCTGATTTGTGTTCTAGATAACACCGTAATAGTAGTTGAAGTTAAATCGACATATCGAAGAACCAGCAAAAGAGAAGTTATACGTTACAAGCATTCCGCATTAAGAAAAGCGGGGCAACAAATAAAAAGGAAAACCGAAGCTGTAAAATACCTGTTAGAAACTGATGATACATTTCGGGAACTGTTAGGTATTAAACAATCAGAGGAATCGAACGTAGTAGGGTGGATAGCCGATACAAGTTTAGAATATGACCATGAGTACTTTAATGGGTATTTGAAGATCTCAGTAGAAGAGTTACATATAGCATTAAGAGACGAAGCTGAGATGCTGGTGGACTTGGTTGAACTAATTGATGAAGACAATAGAGTCGGTTCACTTTATCTTGATGGGTTTAGTGCTACAAGCTTTGTTGGGGTAATTGAACATTCAAAACTTTGGGCTTATTCGCTTTAAAATGCTTGCTTGGGAGCTGGCTTAATTAACCATTAAAAAGTTGTTTCCAAAAAGCCAGATTACTTTATGTGATGACTTAACTACTATTCTAACTGTCGTTAACAAACGACATTTAATTAACTAGAAAACTATAGGAGTTCATCATGTCAAAAAATAATAGTACGCCAAACAACACAGGAAAATCAAGTTCAGGAAGAGGGCCTTCAAGCCATAGTGGTCCTGGTGGGAACTGGCCAAGCACTACTGGTGGGAAGTCGGGTGGAGGTCGTGGAAACGCAGTGCCTAAGGGGAAATAATGAAACTAAATAAAGTGAATAAGGATCAGCTACAAGCTGATCCTTATATTAGTAGTGAAATTTTTAGTTTTCCAAGTATAGGGGAGGTAGTTAAGTCATTATTCGACCACTCAGGTTTGCTTGCAAATAAAGGAGATAAACATGGAATATCAGAACAAACGAAAAAGAAAATTCAAATACAATTAAGGCGGCTTGCTAAAGAAGAATCGGAGCTTGAAAATAATTTACAGGATTTATTAAAACAATATTCTGAGTTATTGAAACTGGTAAATAACAGTAAAAAGTTTAGTGATGCGTTTATGAATAGCGTCATTGATATCCTCGTGCAGTATAAAGATTTAATTAGAGGTGATGGCACTTTCTTAAATAAACCTGAAACAATAAAATTTGTACTCGTAACCAAACTTATTGATAGATTAGTCCTGTCTTATCAAAAAAACAGTTTAGCATTTAACCTTTCTTCTCTTGATTTAACAACACCTAACTTTAAAGGCTGGTGGTTACCGGTAATAAATGCGTATTAACATGATGCCGATCGCTCAATAACATTCATCGCGATCGCTTTTTTGTTTGTCTGTAGACCTCAGTAAAATCTAACTTAGGTGATCGGGTGACGTCAAGGTATTTAGTTTTTTACGCATCGATTCACCCTTTAATTCTAGTTTAATTGAGCCATGTACTAGACGATCTAATATCGCATCGGCATGCGTTGATTCTCCAATCATTTCATACCAATTTTCTATCGGTAACTGACTACTAATCATGGTCGATTTAGTATCGTATCTTGCATCAATTAGCTCTAATAAATCACTACGCTGTTGTACTGTTAACGGTTCTAGTCCCCAGTCATCTAATATTAATAAACTTGCTGAACTGAGTTTGTTAATAAGTTTTCGGTAGCTACCATCTGCTTGTGCAAGATACATTTTTTCAAGTAGCTCTTTGAGTCTAAAATAATAAACGCTTTCGCCTTGCTGACAGTGATTGTATCCAAGCGCGCAAGCGAGATACGTTTTACCGCACCCCGTAGCCCCAGTAATAAGTATGTTTTGATGTAGTCGTAACCACTCGCCTTGCCCAAGTGAGCGTATTTGAACTTTGTTAATCTGACGACTCGATTGATAATCTAACTGTGCTAATTGCGCACTTACTCGGAACTTTGCTTGCCGTGTTAAGCGTTCAATCCTCCGGTTGTCTCGTTGTGTTATTTCATTATCGAGTAGTAGCGCCAGCCGCTCTTCGAAAGCAAGTTCAACATAAGCGTTCGGTTGTTCAGTTTGCTGTTTAAGCGCATCACGCATGCCACTTAATTTTAGATTGTTGAGTTGTTGATAGACTGTTTTCATTGTATTTCCTTAATGGTAATAGCTATTTCCGCGAATGTTTTCATGTTCAATTTCATTCAATAAATCAAGTTGAACTTCGGGTAATGGTTGCTTATCTAATCCTTTTTCAAGGATGTTGGTGATTTGCTTTAAACGGGTTGCCCCCATCCACAGACCGCGATGACAAGCGGCTTCTAACCGTGCAGGGCTGTATTTTTTGGCAAGGCTCAGTAATCCTAAACAGACACGGTAACTTTGCTCTGGGTGCTTTTTAGCTTGTAAAAATTCAATCACCAGCTTCTCTGTTGATTTACCGATATCTCTTGCCCAACTTTCAAACCGCTGGGGAGACCATTGTTGCTGTTTTTGATGAGCTACCGGCATGTGCTGTTCGTTTGTGGTGTGCCCGCCGAGCCGATGATTGCGAGAATGAACCGCAACCTGTTTTCCATGATGATAAAGCGTGACCAGCTGACCGGTGACATGCGCTTCAAGCTTTTGTTTTATCAAGCAATGAGGGACAGAGTAGTAATGCTTTTCTACTTCAATATGGTAATCAATATGCACTTTCACCTGCTTGATTTGGGTAAATATGTAAGCCTTGTCGGGTAACGGTTTTAAGACTGGTTTATCGAGTAATTCAAATTGAGATAAGCGGGATCCTGGTTTCTTCTTCATTTGACGCGTATTTAAATCAATCAATAATTCTGCAATGCGCGTATTTAATTGACGTAAGCTGAAGAAAGGCTCATGACGTAATCGCACCATTATCCAGCGTTCAACAATTTGCACACCGACTTCAGCTTTAGACTTATCCTTAGGTTTATAGGGCCTTGCAGGGACAATGACGGTGTTGTAATGCGCGGCAAGCTGTTGGTATGTAGGATTAAGATCTGGTTCGTAACGACAAGCCCGTGTTACACCACTTTTCAGGTTATCTGGAATGATTAGTTCCGGTACGCCACCCAGAAATTCAAAGCAACGAGAGTGACTCATTACCCAATTTTCTAAGCCTTGGGTAAATGTGGCTTCCGCATAGGTGTAATTTGATGCGCCCATAACGGCAACAAAAACTTGTGCAGTCCGGCATTCGCCGGTACTGGGATCGGTAATATTCATGGTGGGACCACAGTAATCAACGAAGAGTTTTTCACCAGCTTTATGGTTTTGGCGCATTGAGGGCTTCTGGCATTTCAACCAGGTTTTGTACTGCCGGCAGAAGTGATTGTAACTGTAAGCACCTTCTGGATGCCGTTCAACATACTCCTGCCAGAGCAAAAGTAATGTCATGGTCTTTGGCCGGAGTTCTTGTTGTAGCACCGCCCAATCGGGTATGGCGAATTGCTTTGGCCGAGGCTTTGATTTAAGGAATGCCCGCTGCAATGACTCATCATTCCACTCATCGTTTAAAGGCCAACTTGCGATGCCCAAGGATGCTGCTCGCGCAGAATAAGTAGAAACAATAGAAGCTGAAATTGATAGGCTTTTTGCTATTTGGCGATGGCTAAGTAAACAGCCATATTTTAGTCTTAAGATCTCTTTAAGTTTACGCATAGAAATGTGTACCGTTGCCATGGTTATTCCCCAAATGAAACCAAGAAGAATAACGGTTAAAAACACCTACAGGCAGACAAAAAAGTACAAACTATGAGCAATAACATTTCAGGCGATCACTTAATAACATTTTCGCCAAAAGTGATCGGCATGAATGTTAATGAGTGATCGCGATGGATGTTATTAGGTGATCGGGTCAGAGGTTATTAGGTGATCGGCATGGATGGTAATATGCAATGGCATTTTGTGTAACTCGGGTGACAGTTATGTACGTGAATACATTATGGGTAAAAAAGATGAAAAAAGCGGTAAATTTAGTGGAGGAAAAGCCATTGTTAAAGCCGTCATTTCTTTACCTTCGGATACATTTAAGCTTTCAGGCACAGGTGCTAAAACCAGTATTCTGTATCTACAAAAACGTAATGCACATCATGATGATGAAAATACTTTCGCTAATCAAGAACAGACGGATGTATTTATGGCGGTGGCTGATACACTGGGTTATGTCGTGAAGAATAACGTTGAAGATTACTCAACAGGGGTTCCGAATGATTTAGCTGCTATAGCCGGTGCTTATGTGAGGGGCGAGTAATGTTTACCAAGCGTTATAAAGCTAAAGAGCTAATTGATATTATTGCAGCACCATCATACTCCCCAGATCTATTACGTATTATAGAGAAAACCAAAAATGGAAAAAAATTGGGGACATTCCTCAGTGCTAAGCCCAGACTTGGAGTTACAGGGACAATTGCAAAGGACTATGTATCTAGTGAAGTAGAAGGTTCCATTCCTTACTTTACTACGAAACAGGTTAGAGAAAACCTATTTGCCACATTAGATCAATGTAAATACATTTCAAAAGAAGCTGACTTGGAGTGGGCTCACTGTCGCGTTTCCAATGGATCTATCATTATAAACAAAAGTGGTCGTGTCGGAGCGGCTGCAATAGTTAACTCTGGTAGTTTTGATTATGTAAATTCAGTGTCTGACATTATAAATATCAAACTTGAAATTTCAGCACCAATAGATAAATATTTCTTGGTTGTTTTTTTAAATAATATATATGGCCAATCACAATTGATACGACTCTGTGGAGGCGCTGTATTTGACCATGTAAGTTTACACGAAATTCCAGATATTAGGCTTCCTAATGTAGGATTAATAGCTCAAACCTACATAGGAAATAAAGTTCGCCAAGCAGAGGTTTTAGCTGAGTGGGCAAAAAATAAAGATGAAGAAATCCAAACTTATCATAGTGCCTATATTCCAGATCAAACTAGGCTTAATTTCGGAAAAAAAACACGCCTAGTTTCTGCAACTATAATGACAGAAAGAATGGACGCCCATTTCTATCCAGGGGTTGTTGATACATACTTAAGTCAAAAGCCTGAAAATTTTGGAAAGCTATCAGGTTACTGTAATTCGATATTTAATGGGCAAACGCAAACGCAAACGCAAACTGGCAAGGATGGATGTAAGCAAGTTACGGTAGCAAATTTATCCCCTGATTATATCAAAGGGCACCCAAGAATAGTCGAAGCACCAAAAAATAAGGAAAAGCTTACTAAAAAATACGATTTACTTATGTGTAATGCAGCTCATAATAAATCGTATATAGGTAAAGATATAACTTTTGTACACAGTGATAAACCACTACTCCCTTCAACTGAAGTGATGGTTATTAGAACTGATTCGTCTAGAGTGCCATCTTCATACTTACGTACCTATTTGTTAAGTAAACTAGGCTTTGTTCAAATTCAATCGACTATTCGTGGAATTACTGCCCATTCATACCCAACTGATATGGAAAAGTTAGATATATTTGTACCTAAACTAGAGGGGAAGGAATTAGAACGCTGGCTTGCTACTGATCAATCACTCGCCAAAGCTGCCCTTGCTAGTGAGTGCTCTACTCAATTAACTATTGCCGCTAAGTTTATCGTAGAAGCATTGATAGAAGGTATTATCACTGAAGCTGAAATCATTGTTGCCCAGCAAGCTCTAGATGATGGCGATAACTCAAAAGATAAAGCAATCCTTAGTAAACTCACCGATAAAGGTTTTGGAGAAAAAAAAGGGGACCTACTATTTTCCGACCTTAATGTACTGTATGACTTATTTGACGAAGTGAAGTTTACTAAAAATGGGAAGGGTATAAATGATGAGTAAGGAGACTCTCCTTTTACTTGCTCTCATTGAACAAGGTATCTGTGTTAATACGTCAAACTTGGAGGTATTGCAAACCTTGGGACTTTGGCATCTATCTGATGATCAGCAATGCTTAATCGCAAGCAAGCTATTGCTAGATTTACGCCAATCCTTACCGACTAGCCAAGATACCGTCGCTGCTATTTTTGCTACACAAGCGACTTATCAAACTGCGTGGAGCAATATTGTTGCTGCACAATTAAAAGATGCGGGTTCTCGTAACGATGAACAAGCGTTGATCGAGCAAATTAGTCAGTTAAGTGATGCTGCAGAAAGCGTGTTAAACCAGCTTGATAATGCTTCATTACAGGCAACGAATTTTATAGAGGTTGAAAGCTTAGCGTTTGGTCAAGCTGCCGAGCAAAGTGCCAGTTATCCCAAACTGTTACGCGCTTTAGCCTCTGCAGTAACAATAAAAAAAGATGAAAAAAGTGCTATTGAACTAACTAAAATCGATAGCGATAACATATCTTCGACTTGGCAAATTAATCGCTTAATTCGAGTGCCTGATATTACCTCTATCTCGGATAAAGCAGATCAATATTTATTAACGGGTAATGTTGAAGCAATCGGTTCTGAAATAGATAAACAATCTAGTTTAGCTTGGCTATTAAAGACTCCTTGGGCTTACCTATTAGCCCACGTGGCTTATGCACAAGATGTGTGGCGTTCAGAACAAATTGCGGGTGGGTTGAGATTAGAGATTGATCCCACACAAGCGAAGCATTTTATGCAACCCAGTAAAATTCAGGTCATTGTCACGACACGTGATGATGTAGAAGTGAGCTGTGGCACGTTAGCAGAGTTACTTTTACGTGTATTAGATAACTTGAGTATTTCACTGTTTACCGAGCTCGCCCCTAAACAGCAAGTGGCTAAATTAGATGCTGTCATTAGTCCGATTATTGGTTATATGGTGGAAGCCAAAGTTTGGCAATTTATTCAGGGTAGTAGTAAAGACATTCCCCATTATCAAATCCATCCGCAATTCGAACCCATTCCTAATACACGTTTGGGTACGATTAATTTTGCGCGACCTGGTCAACATATTACCGCTGCAATTCGTGAACAAGCAGAGCACTGGGCAGTAGAGTTAAGTGGCCAGATAAGGAGTGTTCGATGAGTGTTTGTTTATTTAGAACGATGATTTTTACAACCAACAAATTTCAAATAATTAGAGGCTAACAGATCGTGACTACTACAAACGAATTACATGAAACGGCTTGCGTTGCCGAAAGCCCTGTGAATTATGCATTTCAATCATCAGCTAAGCATCATTGGCAGTCCGATGGTTTGTCATCTTATCCGCCTAAAGACCCTTTGGTTGGTCAAAGCCAGTTTTTTAATGATTTCGAAAGCTTCATTCATCTAGTGGATAAAGAAGACAATAATTTTGCCCAGGTATTTTCGATGGTGGCGGAATGGGGCCGTGGTAAATCTCGTTTAGGCTATGAACTAATTGCACAAATTAATGATGCAAGCCCTGGATGGTATTGCCGTGACCAAGCTGGTGATTTAAAGCAATCAACATTATTTAGAAGTGATGCTGATCGTGAGCAGTATTTAGGTTTGTATATTCGTTATAGCCAAATCGCAACAGAGTTTCAAAATTCTGATAATTGGTTTGCTTATGGTTTATATACAGCATTGCAGCCATTAGCAAAAAACACCTTTGACGGCTCTATTCAATCTCAGGTAGCGAAACAGTGTTTTGACCGATTAGAGGTAGAAGGGTTTGATCACCAAGAGCTTGCTAACCGTTTAGAAATTAATAAAAAATATAGTGATAAAGAACTTTACGATGATGAGTTTCTCGCCACTAGACTTGTTAATGCTGCCTATGAATACTTACAGCAGTTTGGTATTAAGTATCTATTAGTTGTATTGGATGAGCTAGAAACTGCTGCAGAAGCCGCGACTTACGGATTAGAAGGGGATGATTTAAAACGCCTTGATGGCCGTGCTATTAAGCTGATGGGACAGGCGATTAAAGAGGAAGATCCGCGCCGAAAACTACCTTGGTTGCGTTATGTGGCGTTATGTTCGCCTGCCATTGGTGAAGAGCTGAGAGAAGTCTCGTCGTTAGCACGTCGTTTTTCGATGCTGGATTTAGAGCACAATGCGTTTTCTGATGTAAGTGATTATGTTGCAACATTAACAAAAAGTGGTCGGCTTGCTCAGAATTATTTACCAGGCTTAGTTGAATCAGCTTATGCCATGAGTGGCGGAAACTTCGGTTGGTTCAATGTGATTATGGCCGCGGTAGATGAGAAGCTTACTAGCTTAAAAATGAATGGAGAAACTGTAAAAAGTATTGGGCAACTTTTCAATGCGGTGGTGAATAGTTCACCAAGAATAAGGGACCATGTTTTAGATGCGGGGGCTATCGGGGCGATAAAAACAACTAATTTAAAAATAACTGATGCAGCAACAGAACTACTTTATGGTCAATTGCCAATCGCGTTAGATACAGCAAGTGATGAAACCAAGGCGTTAGTTTCAACTTTAAATGAATATGAAGAGCCCGTTGCAACTTATTATAACGCGGATAAATGGACTGTTGATAGTTGTAGGCCAGCGTTACAAAATGCAAAGTTTAAGCGTGATAAAGGTGATTTATGGCTATTTGATGGTATTGAGCAACAAATCAACCTAAAGCAATTACTCGCAAACTTATCAACCTTTGCCATTCATGAACAAGCAGGCCAGTTGTTGATCCCGACTAGCAAGGTCGAGTTTATAGAGTTATTACAGCTACTTTACCCGCATGGTGCAACTGACGATATCGCACGTGCTTTATGGTTACACTTTTATAGTGATGTGCAAGCGCTTAGTGCAACACCTACTCATATTGGTCCGAGTGTTGCGATGCTTAATCGTTTAAATCTTCGCTATCGAAAGCAGAGCCAGCATTCATTGATCTTTAGAGATCAAGATTATTCGAATGCACATGAAAAAATTATGGCTAATAGAAGTGAGAAAATAAGTGATAAGCAACGAACACGCTTAACGGGCTTGATGCGTTTAATTGATAGCCATTGGCAATATGATGCGGTGGATAGTGAGTTAGTAAGCGACTTGAACACTATTGCAACCAATGCATCAAGAGCAAAGCAAGATGTAAATGGCCTCGCTTCATGCCGTGCCTTGCAGTTACATCCTAAGGGACGAGTTGTTTTTGCTTACGTTAGTAATGAAGTTGAATTAAAAAAACTGTGTTCACAAGCGACTGCACAGTTTGGTAATGAGGGTAGATATCCTGTTATTGCTGTTACATCATCGATTGATTTAAGTAATAAGTTTCAAAATGCATCAGATCCCGTTTTACAAAAAGCGAAAGACTATTTATGTTTGTATCGTTTGAGTCATAACGAGGAGCATATACTTGAGCAAATAGGGATTGCAACGAAAGATTGCCATGGTTTTGTTCTAGAAATGAAGGGGTTTACCACCAAGTTTATGCAACGATTGAATGCATTAAACCGTGGTGTGATGGAGTGTATTAACATTTGGCGTCAAGGCCTCCATGAGCGTGGTTTGATTGCTATGCCACTTCGTGTAGGGCAAAAGCTTAATGACAAAGATCGTGAAACATTAGTACAGGGATGGGCTGATCTTATTGTTCGCTCAAATGTAAAATCTTTAAGTCGATATGATAAGACACCTAAAAGTGTTGCTGATGATGCATTATATGATTTGGTTCATCAACTTCGCGTCCCTACTAAAGAGCAAAACGATGGTTTCAGTGAATTAGAATGGAGCCAATTATTTACGTCAACTAATGAACTTTCTGCAGATGCACAATTTCCTGTCTTTGTTTGCCGTTTAATGAAGGAGCGCTTATTCAAAAGTATGGCGCTAACTTTTGAGCAAGCTAAGCAAGATTGGTTTTTTGGTTACAGTTGGATAGTTACGCCTAAAGAGGTGTTTACTGACTGGATGCTTATTTTGCGCACTGCACTGTTAATCACAGAAAGTGCAGACCCTAGTAAACCAAAAGTATCTATTTACCGATTGTTCAAACGGAGTGCCTTTGAAGGTAATTTGACTGAAGCGGACAATTGGCTAAAGAATGATTACCCTCAGCAAGTTGATACTATTGCAACCCTATTTGGTGAGGGGCGAATTAACGAGCTTTTTGCTCCACTCGGGCGCACTAAAGTGGGTACTAAAACTAACAAAGCTAAAGCTAAATTAGTGAGTGCTAAAAAATATCAAGATACTTTTAAACGTATAGAAGAAACTGATTTAATAAAACTTTCAAGCGATGAAAACAGTTACCAGTTAGCGTTAAGTGAAACGTCTCAAGCTAGGTTTAACCACCAGCAAGCTGTAGATTGGGTATATGACGCTGATAAGTACAAAGTAACACTAAAACAAGATCAGTTTTTTAATTTAGACTTTGAGCTAGATAAAACGCCATTATGGCAACGTATTGCCAGAGCTAAGGCCTTTTCAGATCAGGTATATAAAACCGAGTCTGCTATATCTAAGCGAACGACTGAATTGATTGCGTTAATTAAAAAAGACAATAGCACGCTAATACAATTCCCAATTAATATATTCACGTTATCGCTTGAGAAAATCTCTCATATTCTGGCAGGTGCAGTAAAGCCCGGTACTATGTTAGGAGAAACTGCAGATAAGCAACAATCTGAAGCTGGAACACTTGGGTATTATTTGCGGAATTTAGAAGTAGATCGTGCACTGTCTAGACTGGAACAACTAGCGAAAGAGGTTGGTTACTCACCTGACACTGAATTGTTTTCTGATATAGAACAGATTGATGGGGCGATCATTAGCGCTTATCGCATGCTTAAGCAAGAGTTTGAAAAGCAGTTACTAAGAGCAACAACAGCTAAGGAAGGGATCGCAATTGTTGAGCGTGACTTAGTCAATGCACCTTCAGATTATGCGAAGCTTTACCCTGATGGATCAATTAAACTGGCAAATTTACAAAAGAAAGTTAAACATGTCGATAGCCTGTTTGATGATGTTCAAGATGATGCTAATGACCTGAAAGATAAGATAAATAGTGAGATGCAACTTGGCCAATTTAGACTACTTAATGATCAAGTTCCACCGCTACTAGATGGTGTGAAGAAGCAACTAACTCAATGGCAAGGTGATATCGATTCACTTAAAAACTTTAGTAAAGGTTATAGAGAGTCTTTGCTGAATTCTCAAAATACAGGGGTCGATAGTGCATTAAATGTATTAAAAAAGGTGAATCATCAGAGCCCATTGACACCGCTTATGCTTAAGAATGTTGAGGCTTTTGGTACCTTAGCTGACGCAAAAGAGAAGCTTTCTCAGCGAGAGGTAAGCCATATGACAGAGATAACTAGTTTGCTCAATTCTACTTTAATAAGTGCAGAGCGTTGGGTGCAAATAGTGCAAGATATGGCAGATGATAACGATCCTGCTTTACAGACTGATGAAGCTGAGGAATTAGTTGCTAAGCAAGTGATCGTAAGAACTTACCGTTTAGGCGGGGTATCGTAACTTTGGAAACCACATTCTACCTATTCGGAGGTCTTGCAAGCCATCGACGAGGCGCTGTTATCTCTGACTATTTACCAGTTAAGCTGTTAGATAGTGATGGTGCGCTGCCAGCTTACGGTGCCTTGATGATGTTTGGCCTAGAGTGGCAAACTTATAGTACAGAACAGCAAGCTAATTTAATGGTTTGGCTTAAGTCTTCTGGTCGATCACTTTTGTTAATTCCTCCTTTTAACACGGGGGAGCTTAGCGATGTATTAGATTGGCAAGTTGAAAACATAAATGATGATAAGACTACCTCTGTTAATGGTTTAGCACAAAATTTAGCGGATGAAGTTCGATTTCAGTTTGAAGCTGTGTCTCACCAGTTTTCTTCTGAATATGCGCATAATTGGAACGATGATAGTTTAAATACTCTTTACTATAAACCTCACTCTTCAGGTGGTGTGTTTGTCGCCACCTCGCTTCCACTATGGTCCCTCACATGCCTTGATATTCCAGAAATAGTGAAATCATGGTTAGCTGGTTTATCAGTTATTGCAGGACAAGTTAAAGAGCCAACTTTAGACATTGATAAAGCAATGTTAGTGCTTAATGAGAACCATCTCGTTTTACTCTGCTGTGCTTATGGGCATAGTTTTAAAGATGCTAATAGTTTAGTGCAACGAGTAGGGCGCTTAGGTGTATTTCGATTATTATCAGAAGAGTTAGATTTAGCGTTGGTTGAGTTGATCGACGATAGTTTATTTTTAAACGGTGAATTGACCGAAAAGGGCTTAGCTGCATTGGTGGCAAGCCCTTATAAGCTCTATGCCGATGAATTAAAAAGGATGCCAGGATGAGTAACCGTAGTTTAGCGCAAACCTTAGCGGTGCAAACACAATTGCATATGCCTGGGACGGTGGGGCGATTATTACAACAAATAAGAGATATAGAACAGCTTGCCCCTTTGTTTGTTGAAGCGGGCCTGGTTAAGCCTGTTGAGCGACCTAATCCATTGAACATTAAAGTCGCAGGTATCGCGACCCGTTCAGCAGTTCAAAAAACATTAGGTGGTTTTTTATATGCGAGTGCTGCTGTCAGTTTAGACCTCACTATTCAAGATAATGCGGTGTCAACTACAGGGCAAGATAGTTTATGTGAGCTTGATGATATCGATTTTGTTAATCAATCCAAACGCTTGGCGTTAATTCAAATTCGCCAAGCTTACCAAATGGCTGAGCAACGTTTGTTAAGTGACCAGCCAGCTGATTTGATTTTAATGGACTGTCCATTATTTCTTGGTCGAGACATGGCGCCTCTTAAAGATGCTCCTGAGCATGCTGAATATCGAAAAACGTATGAGCAGACTTTATCTGTAATCGATCAATTTTGGCAAGAACATAAAGAAAAGCTTTATCCTTGGAATGCTTCTGGTCCTATTTTGGCTGGCATCGCATCAGAGAAATTTGGTGCGATCTTGTATGTTGCTAAGCAAGACCTTAGAACCCCTAAAGGCATGGAACAGTTATTATCCAGTGAAGGCATCGATCAGCAAGCTGCTGGCGATATTCTTAGTCACCTTAAAGGTCTGAGTAGCATTGGTGAACAACGTTTCATTAATGGCATTTTAAGTAGCTTTACACGGACCGCTGCTTTTCGTATGTCACAAAATCAAACCCGATTAGAGCCTAAATCAGCCGCTGAAAATGGTTTGGTTGGGTTCCATTTTAAAGGTGGTAATAACACCGGTATTCGCCTTGTACAGCTGGCGGGGGATGAGCCTGAGTGGCACGCTGAAGCGTTAGATAAATTGTGTGGGCAGTTAATGTGTTTGATGGCGGTTGGCGGGAAAAAAGCTTATCCATTACCGATACAGCTAGCAGAACAAGAGTTACGACAGTTAGACCAGTTTGTGAAATTTTATAAATCCAATATTCAATCTGCACTCAAATCACGAGAAGTAGAAGATATTTGGTTATCTGATTTAGACGGAGAGTTTTAATGAAACATCAAGTTTTAGGTACCTTAGTTGGTAACACGGGTGAACCACATAATTTACAAATGGTGCTAAACAGTTCATTTTCAGGACGCCGTGGTGAGTTTGTACGTATTCGACATCAAGAACGAAAAGATGAGCCTGTTACTTATGTACTAGGCCGTATCGTCTCTATTAAACGTACAAATATGTTGTTTAATTCGGGCTTTGGAAACTCTGTTTCAGAGCTTGAATTATTACCGGGTGCTGAGGTTACTGGTGAGCATGTTTATGCCACTGTTGATTTAGTAGGTTATAAAGATTCAGAAACTAATCAGATTAAGATCCCGCGTAGACCATTAGATCCAGGCTCTAAAGTTGAGACCGTTGATTACCAGTTTTTAAGTGATTTTTACGAATTTAATGAACAAAACAGTCTGCATATCGGTAACTTAGTTGGTTATGAACACGGTGAAAACACTGTACCTGTTTATTTAGATGTCAATAAGCTTGTTACTGAACATATGGCTATTTTGGCTATGACGGGCTCTGGTAAGTCTTATACTGTTGGGCGTGTAATCGAGCGTTTGGTTGCACTTAACAACGGTACAGTTGTTGTATTTGACCCTCATGGTGAATATGGTCGTGCATTGCAAGGTGGTAATTTACAGTTTGGCGATCATTTTGACACTGAAGATGAGCGTGATGCTAAATCACTACCTGAAATCAAAAAAATGTTTGAGAAGCTTCAAAAAGCGGATGCGGGTATTAAAATATATACGCCTCAAAT
Source organism: Psychromonas arctica DSM 14288 (assembly GCF_000482725.1). Taxonomy (GTDB): domain Bacteria; phylum Pseudomonadota; class Gammaproteobacteria; order Enterobacterales; family Psychromonadaceae; genus Psychromonas; species Psychromonas arctica. The sequence goes on along the minus strand of NZ_AXWP01000001.1, from coordinate 25,444 downwards.
TGACACGTTCAGACAAAAATACGCCAATAAAAATAATGTGCTGGCATTACAGTTTGATAAGTTTGAGATGGATGATATTTCTGAAATTCTCCCTGGATTAACTGAACCACAACAACGTGTGTTAGATGTAGCAATTCGATATTGGCGCACCGTTGAAACGGTAGAGCCAAGAGATATTAACAAACTACGCTACTTCCTTGGTGATGGTATTGATGAAGTAAAAAATTGGGATGATTTAAGCAGTGCAGAAGCGCAAGCATTAAATGGTCGCTCTGCCGCTGTTGCATCGATGAAACTATCTCGAGTATTGAATGAAGCACAAAGCTTCTACTCATCAGATCTTTCTGGGCCAACAGATATCTATGAAATGATAGGTCGTCCTTCAGATAAGAAAGGCCGTTTAGTTGTAGTCGACTTACAAGGGTTAAGTGATACAGCAAAACAAGTTATTTGTGGTTTGTTATCTAGCGAGATTCTCCGTGCGGCCTCAAGTAAAACAGACAAAACTCGTCCGGCATTTTTAGTTTATGAAGAAGGGCATAACTTTGCTCCTGCGGGTGGTAAAGCGGTAAGTCACCGAATTATTAAAAAAATAGCGGGTGAAGGTCGTAAATTTGGTGTGGGGTTCTGCATCGTAAGTCAGAGACCATCGAAACTAGATGCTGATGTAACTTCACAATGTAATACTTTGATCACTATGCGACTTAAAAACCCTGATGATCAGCGTTTTATCACTAAAGCTTCTGATATGGTAAGCAAAGCTGACTTGGAAGAGTTACCAAGTTTATCAACGGGTGAAGCGTTGATTTGTGGGCGATCTATTCCTGCTCCATTGCTTGTAAAAGTGGGTCCTAAAGCGTTGGTGCATGGTGGTGAATCACCGGAAGTATTAAATGTTTGGGGTAGCTTTAGTGAGTAATAGCTTGTTATCACGTATTAGCGAAGCAACAGGCGATAAAGCTTTTGTAAGAGGTGCATTTCCTATGCTGAGTGATTGGGGTATCCAAGATGAGGACACTCTGATTCATAGCTTAGGATGTAGTTATTGGATGCAGCTAGGTCATCATCTTGGTTTCTCTGGAGCAGTAGAGATACCTGCTCCCCTTCAGTATGCAGTCAGGGCTAAGCACGATATTCGCTCAGATGCTGTTTGGTTCGATAAAGTAAGTAAACAACCGAAGCTTGTTGTTGAATATGAGCGCTATTCCGGCAGTAAGTCGGATCAGGAAAAGCTCGTTGGTAAAGTGAAAAACTTGTTATTAGCTCATAGACGTTGGTTACTACAACCTGAGTTGTTAGTTCTTGCTTATTGGACTTCAGGTTTAAAAACAATGCCTGATCATCAGGCACTAAAAGAATTATTTTCTCAAGGCTTTTTATTAGGTAATGGCGAGCGTGTTGAAGGATCAAATCCTAAACAGTTAGTCATGCTAAATTTTGTTTTTGAGTGTGATAAACAAGGTGTGCATAAACTTGTTGATGTGATTGAAAGAGGTTGAAGATGACGAAAAGAAAACACTATTTCATGCCAAGTAGTGATATGAAGTTAGGCGACCGCTATTTATTACTTGAGCAACTCGGCGATGGTACTCATGGCTGGGTCTGGCGCGCACAGCGTTTAGAAGATAACGAAATTGTAGCCGTTAAGATACCCAAGGATTGCTCTGCTTCAGATAGTAGCTTGCGAGAAGGGCATGATTTACTCGATGCTCCCTCACATAGCAATGTTATTCAGATTTACTGGATGGGACGCATTCCGCCTGAAAGAGAATGGTACGGTATTGAAATGGAATACTTTCCAAGTAGGAGTTTGGCGCAACTTCTTGAAGATAAGTACAGTGGATTTGCCAAAACCTACAAACAAATTTTCGAGATTTACGAACAAATTCTCCTGGGTGTTAAACATCTAGCCGATTTAGAAAAGCCAGTCTCTCATGGGGACCTTAAACCACACAACATTTTAATTAGTGGTGATCAGGTTAAGCTAACAGACTTTGGCAGCTCAGCGTTACCTGAAGAGATTTACGCTCGCAGTCGTCAAAATGGTGGTACGGTTTTGTATTCAGCTCCTGAGTTTGCAGATTGCTCTGAGCGTCGAGGTAGCTTTCTTGAGTTGATCAGAGGTGATATGTATAGCCTGGGCGTTCTCATGTATCAGCTTGTTACCGGTCGGCCTCCGCATGACACGCCTAGTGCTGTATATCGTAGTCTTCCATACGCAAATCCAAGTGAGCTTAACAAAACTGTTTCTCCAAAACTGGAACAATTTATAACTAAGGCATTGAGTATTGAACCTAATGATCGTTGGTTAAATATTGATGAGGTGCTATCTGATTTAAAAATTGTTCGTATAGCTCAGCTGAACTTTGAACCTTGCATAGCGACATCAGAGTCGGGTATTGAACTAGGTGATTGGTCTACACGTGCGATGTCTTTGATTGAAGATGAGAAATATGTTGAGGCTGCACAAGTCGCTAAAGCTGAGTTTGATTCAAGTAAAGATTACCATGCATTATTAGCTCAATTAAGAGCGTTATATCGTGGTGCTCGGTACTTTGAATGTGTTGCTGCTTTGAAGCAAAACAAAGATTGTTTATCGTTAGACAATGAGTTGGGTGTTGAGTTTAGAGAGCTTGCATTGAATACCTATTTAAAAACAAAAGATGTGTTGAATGCTAATAAAATAATTGAAGATATTGAAACTCGAGGTGATCTTGTTAAGCCTGAAATGTTGTTAAAGAAAGCTTCAGTATGCGGTTTGCAATCTCGCTATGATGAAGCGATAGAGCTGTTAGTCAGTCTTAATAAACAGTTTCCACGTAGAGCGCATATTTTAAAACGTTTAGCACTTGCTTATGAACAGGTGAGGCAACCAGAGAAAGCCCTGGCATATCTGAAGGTTTATTTAAAAGTAAATAGTGATGATTGGGGAACCGAGCAGGTTGAAAAGTATCGTCGGCTTGGGTTTGTTTGATAGTGATAATTATATTTTTAATTACTAATGATAAAGGGTAGATGACGTATGACTGCAACAATTCAGATGAACAAAAGTGCACTTTTTGAACTCGTCATGGCGGCTATGGAAGCATATGCGATAAAGCATGATGGAAAGAAGGAAGTTGCAGTAGAAACGATAGCTCACCTTTGGGGAACGGTAAATAAAAATGCACCGTTCAAATGTAAAATAGAGCATGTGTCTGTTGAGACTTCTGCGGAAAGGAAGCGAGGAAGCGTATGGGGAAACCCTGAATCTCTCAAAATAAAAAAAGATATTGCTTCTGCATTTGGTGATGGTTATGGATACATTGGTTCATTTCATACGCACCCCTGGCTTAAGAATGAAAGTTTAGGTGGAGCTCTTAAAGTTGAAGGTCCAGACTCCATCAGAAAATATAAATTATTTAGATTCTCTGATGGAGACCATCGATGTGAGGTTGCTAGACCAGAAATAACTGTTGGAAAGAAGCAATATAGTATTGCACTTGTTATGACAGTTTTTTCTATGGATAGAGTAAATGACCAGAAAGATGGGCGTTTGGAAAAAAAACTATTTGAATTTTCACTTGGTAATATTAAGTTTTGGCTAAAGGCTCAAGTGTTTGAACATAAATCATCAGAATTGTTATCTGAAAATGAAATCGCAGCGTTTGAATCTTACGGCTTAGATTATGAGGATTATGAATCTGAACAGGTTTTACCCGTTCCAATTGATACTGAGTTAGATTGCAAGGCCCTTTCATCTTTTGATCTCTTGCTGAAAGATTTTGGTCGTCTTAAAGCAGAAGGAAATTCTGCTGAATACCGCAATAAGGATGTAGCTGAAACTCGATGGTAATGGGCTCTAATGGTTATAGCTGAATTTAACTCATAGACATAAAGGAAAATAAAGAATGGAAGCCGCATCAACGATCAGAAAAATGCTCGCAGGTAATAAAATATTTGTACCGTCATACCAACGAGCCTATTCATGGTAAACTCCTCAATTAAAGCGTAAACAAAAAAGTACTCAAATTGATGTGTTTCTAAATGACCTTAATGAATATAGCAAAAGCAACGCTCAAAGCCCTTATTACTTTGGGCATTTTCTTTTTGAGGAAAAAATAGATTCTTTTACTGTGATTGATGGCCAGCAAAGACTATCTACAATAGTGATTTGAGTGAAGATGAAAAAGATAAATTTGAAGATATGATAATGCGTCGGAGCACTTATCGCTTCGCAACAGTAGATTATGACAATTCATTTTTTAAAGATTATGTTATTAATCAAGTCAAAGCAGATAGAAAATGTTTAGAAACCGAGTCTGCAAAGAGAATTGCTGATGCGCCGCTAGGCGTCATCACTAAGTGGAGTTGCGTATATCTTTTTAAGGTGATGACATTAGTTCGCAATTTTTAACGCTTTTAAACCAGTAATAGAATTTGAACCTTTAGACGCTTTTTCAATATGTTCACTCCACCAGCTCATTACAACCTTACGACGCTCAAGGTAATCAGTGCGGTTGTAAGCACTTCTTACTTTATCTTTGTCTACATGAGAAAGGGCAGCTTCTATTACGTCTACATCAAAGCTTTGCTCGTTTAAAGTGGTGCTCGCAAGAGCTCGAAGCCCATGGGAGGTTTGACGACCTTTAAAACCCATTCTCTCTAATGCTTTATTTGCCGTTTGTTTGTTTATATGTTTTTTATTTGTTTTGTCTGCTGGGAAAATGTATTCACATTCTCCTGTAATAGAGTCGATAGTTTCTAATAAAGCTAAGGTTTGACTAGTTAATGGAACGGTATGAGGCCTACCTTTTTTCATTCGCTCTGCTGGAATGTTCCAAAGTTGCTGCTGTCGGTCAATTTCATCCCAACGTGCGCCAGCCGTCTCAGAAGGGCGGGTCATTGTATGCAGTTGCCATTCAATTAAGCAACGAGTGATTAGCTTTATACTTGCGTAATTTAGTGCATTTAAAAGCTCTGGTAGTTCTTCTGGTTTTAATGAAGGTTGGTTAGTTACTTTTGCAGTTGCAAAAGCTTTGCCAATCCCAGCTAGTCTGTTGTGTTCAATAATTCCGGTATTAACAGCAAAGGTCATTATCTCATTGAGATTACGACAAACTCTACCAACAGTCTCAAGTTTTCCTAAGTTAGCAACGGGTTGTAATATTTTAATTGCTTGAGGCGCTGTGATTTCATTTATAGGGAATTTCCCTAAATGACTAAGAATATATTTATCTAGACGTTGTTTTAGTTTGGTAGCAGTAAGGTCTTTGATGCTCGATTTCTTAACAGTGAACCAATCGTCGAACACAGCTTGTAAAGTATTGGTTAACTCTACTTGTTGAACAGCTAACGTATTATCTCTATATTCTTTTGGATCAATTCCATCAGCAAGTAGTTCCCTCGCTTCGATTGCTTTTGCTCTTGCCTTTGCTAAGGTAAGTGCAGGATATTTCCCAAGGCTAAGATTAGCGCGTTTTCTGCTAATAGGACGATAGTAGTTAAATAGCCATAGCTTTGATCCAGTAGGCTTAATTCTGAGTGCAAGACCATTACCATCAAGTAAGTTGTATTCTTTCTCTTTTGGTTTAGCTTGCTGTATTTGTGTAGCTGTAAGAGGGGTAGTTTTTATAGCCATGGTAACATCGTCTCATATCATTTATCTCAGTGTTACCTCCATTGTTACCATAAACAATAGATTCTGCAAGACGTTAATGGACACTAAAAGAATGAGAAGTAGCCTAAGCACTGATAAATATGGGGTTTTTAAATGAAATATAGACGTTAATGGATGTTATGGAACAAGAGAATGGTGCTCGCTACTGGACTTGAACCAGTGACCTACGCCATGTCATGGCGGCACTCTACCAACTGAGTTAAGCGAGCTTATATAGAAGCTGTTGAAAGCGAAGTGATTTTGCGATATCTTGGCACTGCTGTCAATGAAACTTTAGCAACTTTAGTTTGTTTGATGTTTTTTTGTGCACTGCGCTTGTTGTTCGTCTGTTTTAACGGCAATTAAGGTTATTTAGTGGCCTCTTTTTTAGTGCGTTCAATAAGTTTTGGGATTTCTGCAATGAGCTGTCTGTAAATACTGGTGACTTTTTTATAGAAAATGGCGGTTAATAATGTCCCTGCTATGAAAGACAGTAAGATTAATAGTAACATTATCGATAACCCACGTTGCTGATAATGTTGAATTAAACTTAAAATACGTTCTTGTTCCAAAGCTATACGGATATAGCCTATCTTAGTGCCATCGGCATAAAGCTCTGCGATGTAGGGGATAACACCCTCTGCTTGATCACTTTGCTTACCACCAATTTTGAGTAATACAGGTAAAGGGATTGATGCTTTAGATTGGTAAAGTATTTGCCCCAGTTTATCGTAGATAATTGCATCTCTCACAATCGGATCTTCACTGAGATCATCAATCAATAGTTGTAAACTTTCTTGGTTTTTTTGTGATAAATAGCGGGATGCTTCAGCGGCGGCTAAATTGGTTAATGAATACGAGAACTTTTCTGTTTGTTGGAAGCGGACTTCATTCGATTCATTTTGTAGGGCAATAAATTGATAAGCAATCACTGCAAATAGTGCAAACATAGTTACGACCTGTAACGTACGTTTTATCCAGAAAAGCTTGTTTACCATACTTTTAAACCCTTTGTTATCGTATCTACGCTTGCATTATAAATTAGCAATCGCTATCTTGTGAGCAATATTTTTACGGCAATTAACCTATAGGCATATTACAGTGGAAACGATTAAAACACTTCAAGTACCTACTCACTCTATCTCATTTTTGCAATGGAAAGTAGATTTGCAATCTCCAGTTGAAGCGAGACAGCCATTATTTTTAATTAATGATACACCAGAAAATGAATTTTATGCTCGAGCGGAATTAGTGTTAATGGGAAAAAATCTCAACACTCGCGCTTTAACAGCCATAAAAACAATACTAATTAATGAAGCTGTTTCACAGGTTGTATTATCTAATTTAGGAGAGGTTGAAGGGGTTAATTTTATACGCCTAACTCTTAATACGCTACCAAGTGTTGTAAACGATGCTGTTAGCGCGTTTGCACTTGAACATGAGTGTGACGTTGCCTTAGTTGAACAGTTACCTAATTTTGCAGTACCTGGTCTAGTGTTGATGGATATGGATTCGACAACGATACAGATTGAATGTATTGATGAAATTGCACGTTTATATGGTGTTGGTGATCAAGTTTCAGCTGTTACTGCTGCGGCAATGCGAGGTGAGTTAGATTTTAATGAAAGTTTACGTACCCGTGTCGGCAAGTTAGCAGGAGCACCTGAGTCGGTGATTAAAGAAGTTGCCGATAATATGCCACTCATGCCAGGTTTAGTGGCATTAATTGCTGGCTTAAAAGCGGCGAATTGGAAAGTTGCGATTGCTTCTGGTGGGTTTACTTATTTCGCTAATCGATTAAAAGCGGATCATGGTTTTGATGCGGCTTATGCGAATACCTTAGAGATTGTTGATGAAACGCTAACAGGCCAAGTAACGGGTGAAATTGTAAATGCTGATGTTAAAGCGCGTACACTAAAAGAGTTAGCGGTAACGTTTGAAATTCCTATGAATCAGACGGTTGCTATTGGAGATGGTGCTAATGATTTAGTAATGATGGCGGCCTCTGCAATGGGAATTGCTATACATGCGAAGCCTATTGTGCAAGAGAAAGCTGCAGTTGCACTTAATCACTTAGATTTGGAAGGGGCGTTGTGTTTACTTATTGCTTCGTTGCCTTTACAAGCTAAGTAATAGCAATTAGGTTAAACAGCTGAGCATTCTTGTTGGTTAAAATATATTACTTATATGTTAGATATTTTGTAAAAAACAACCATTTGTGGCAATTTCTGCCTTAAATTGATGTCTTTTTCTTGCCAATAATTAACCATATACTTAATTAAATTGGCATAAGTAATAAGTAAACCTTTTGTTAGTTGCAAGATTAAATAGGCGGAGCAAACTGTTTGTATGCACCGCCTAACTTGATTAATAAAAGTGAGCTTGTGCCAGCATTGACGAGCTATTTCTTTGAACAGTCACCTTTTTACAGGTAATTATTAAAAGTTGACTATCAATTGTTAATGGCCAACATAAAATGATCGACCATAAACAAACCTCAACAACTACCAGCAAAAAGTCTTAATCACCAAGAATCTGTTTCGTCCTGTCTATAACTTGAATCATGGCATTAATTTTTAGTATTTCTTCTTCAATACGCTGGCCAAGATGTTTTGCATAGCAGGATAGAATATTTATTTCTGAGCTAACTACCGCTAAATCAGGTGCTTTAATGGAAGTTAGTCGGTAATGCAATATTTGCAGTTGCTTCAGTTCTTTATTTTCTAAAATAAACTTTCTTTTATTCTCTTTAGATTTAAAGTCTTCATCTAAGTAGCTATTGATTTCCCAATGTTTATTCGCAACTAATATCTTTTGAACATAAATAGTACACTCAAAATTAAGTGAATTTTCAAGTGTTGACACTGTTCTTAATGGAGTATGTAAAATACGTTCTAATAACCTTTTATTAGATAAGGCTAAGTGATTATTGCTACCTATAGCTTCACTATTAATATTAAATAATTGCTTGAGTGCCTTAGACGTGTCTGCAATAGAAGATAGTCCAATTTTTGCTTTTAAATTTTGTGTTGATACATAGAAAAAGGCGGGATGTAGCGCACTTTCTGCCGCTTCTCGTAAACGTGATGTTACGGGTTGTTTATTAGCCTTAAGTGGGATTACTTGAAAGTGTGTTGGGTTATTTTTAATTAAAATTGAAAAGAATTGGTTCATAGTTAAATAACTATCACGGGTTGCAACTTGCAAGTGGAAGGTATTATTTGGGCCAGAAGAAATCACATGGTATTCAATGTTAGAAAGGATAAATTGTTTAGATAGCTTTTGTAGATCGATAAAATCAATTTTAATTAAACTTCGTCTTGCCAACGATTCTTTGGCGCTCAATTGTATTTTTAAACCTGACGTTGAGAAATCAACTATTTTCCCAGTACAAATATCCTTGCCCGCTGTTAATTTGATTACACTGTTAAAGCTATAACGTTCTTCTTTACGTAATTCATCGGGAAACAGATCATATACAGGAACAAAGCCTGGTTGTTTTTCTCGGTGCACAAAGATATTTAATAAGTTTAGGTCTCTTTTTTCATCGCTGCGATGATCTATTTCAATGATTTCATTGGTAGCTATTTCAGTTAATGTTGCAAGATGCGTAATATCATTAAATATTGATGGCTTTATATCAGTTAACCCGTATGTTTTTTTTGCTTCATATATATTTTTTTGTAGAGTTAAATGATAGCAACGCCAATTAGGTTTAGTACGACCATACTCAATAAATAAATGCTTTAAGTTTTCTTTTTTTAATTCTTCTTCGGTCGCCGATAAGAAGAACTCCTCGCCTTCACTCATATAAGTAAAGCAATATACTGTGGTTGCTAGTGTTGGCTGCGCCATATTCAACATAGCCGCTAATCGTTTTTCAGAGAATAAAAAGGGCAGTTGATTGGCATTATCACAACGCCAATCATTTATAATTTCTTTATTAGCCTGATTTCGGAGTGAAAATATTAATGGGGAATTGTGGGCAGCATTAAGATAAAGAGGAAGGCTACTTAAGCCCATCAATGTACTGGTTCTAATGAGTTTTTCACGCGCTAGATGGAAATAATAGTGCACATCTAATTTATATTTATGTTGATTACTGCGAATAAATAATTTGATAAAATTAACAAAAGCCGGTTTATCGTCTTCTAGATTTAAATACAGATAAAAACCCGTTTTTTCTTGTTGTTGTTTAACTAAACGATAAGTTATGTTTTGCCCTGTGATAGCTTTGTCTTTGTAGTCATTCCCTAAAGCGGTAAAATCAACCTTAATGAATTGATCATCAAGGTAGTTCGACTTTTCAGATAACTTGACTTTAAGGCCTGTAATAGAGATGTTTGAAGTACTGGCTTGATGCTCAGAACCATCTTCAAGTATGACGGTTATTTTTGATACAAAAAACATACGTGCAGCAGATTGTTTACTGTGATTATTTAATTGAATGTTTTCTGTAATATTGGGATCTACTTCAGGTGTAATTTTAGCCACAGGTTTTATTGATTTTTCCTGTTTTACTTTTTGAACATGCTCTAACACTTGCTCATAAGCACCAATAGTATATTCACCATATAATTTTATTGCCGCTGTTAATTCTTTATCAGCAGAAGGGGTAAGGTAATGCATAATTTCTTGGTGCATGAATTGTTGCGTATCATCTGTTACCTTTTCACGCAGGTCAATAATTCGAGAACAAGGTTTAGCAAGTCGGCTTAATTCCATCTTGACCAGAAACTTATCACTAGTACTTTCACCAAAGAAAATTTTATCCAGCATAGTACTAAAATCCGCTTTATTTCGAAGCGGAATTAATGTTCTGATTTGCGATTGATAAGCCTTAAAATCCATAAATGCAGTATCTCTTTTTACATAGTATTTGTTATTAAAAAGTTATTCTAGGTCGATACCTTCTATATGTCACTTATTACTAAGGATCTTTTGGTGGTCTACCACATTAAATCATCTGGTATTGCAAATTCAGCATATGGGTCATCTTCTTCATTTTCTGCTGAGTTATCAGTTTGGTCATGCAGTGCAACAAGTACTGACTCATCAATAGCTCGTAATTTTTCAGCGGCTTCTTTATTGATTAAATAAAATTCATCATTTAAAACACAAATAGCAAAAGCACCTTTAATTAAACCTTGCTGAATAGAGGGGGTTACCGCAATGCGTTTAACTTTGTTTTCATATGTGAAATGGTAGTCTAGTTCACCTTGGTAATCTTTTTCACAATGCTGGGCAATCATCTGGATTAATTTACCGTGTGCAGCTCTTATTGCTAATTGTTGTTGGGTTTCTTGGTTATCCGCTAGGTCTTTTTGTCTTTGCAATTCAGTTTTTTCTTGCACTGCTTTTTGTAAGTCTGAAACAACCACTGTCCCTTTTTTTTTCTTTTGTTTTGCTTGGCGACGTTTTTCTGTTTGTGCTTGTTTTGCTTTTTGCTTATTAACTAAACCTGAATTCATTAATTGCTCTTGTAATGAAGCCATATCGAAACCTTTTGCTGATGAAATATAAAGGAAATAGTTTAGCATATAATATTATTTCAAATATCGACTTTCTTTTAAAAAAGGGTTAGATTGAATTGTCGGATAAAGGAAATGTTCAAATACAAGGAGCTGAATATAATGAAAAATTTACAAGTTAAGCAGTTTATGACAGGTAAAAGCATTGCATTCACAAAAGGAATGAATTTAGAAGCCGCTGTTGATAAATTATTATTATCTAATTTAATTGGTGGGCCTGTTGTCGATGAGTCGGGACATGTAGTAGGTTGGTTATCTGAGCAGGATTGCCTTGCTAAGTTAATTGAAGCGAGTTATTACCATGAACATGCTGCATTGGTTGAAGATGTTATGTCTGATGCTCCTTTGAGTATCCCTTCGACGCTTAGCATTTTAGATTTAGCACAGAAAATGATCCACGAAAAACCAAAAATGTATCCTGTGTTAGACGAGGATAATATTTATGTTGGTTTGATCACTCGAAAAGTTGTGCTGGGCGCAATCAAGTCACAATTACAACAAAACTAATATTAGCGATCATTTAATATTCATCAGTCGTAGTGCATATAAAACGTGCTAATTAGGCACGTTTTAGATTTATTTAAATCTAAATTAAGCCTTAAAGATACTGTAATAGAAACAGTGTGGCAGCGCCTAATATTCTGTAAATAACTCCATCTAACTTCTTTGTATTACCTTTGTATCTAAACTTCTCCTTAGTTTAACTCCACTTTTTTCATGTTTTGAACATAAGCTTTGACTTGTATTGTTCATCATAAAAATGATAATGCGACTAACTGTTACGACACTCTTGGGTTAATAACCTGTTTATTCCAGCAAGTTAAATTGATCGGGGTTCCTTTATATTGTTCAAGTTGTTTAATGAACGCTACTCGCGTGTTCGCAGTTACACCTAAACTTTGTAAATGCGCTGTCATCATTTGGCAGTCTATCAATTGCCCTTGAAAACGTGAAAAATGCTGGCTAAAAGCAATAAAAGCAAGTTTTGATGCATTAGTTTGTTGATGAAACATCGACTCACCACAAAAAATGCCACCTATATTCACCCCATATAATCCACCCACTAATTCATCTTGATCCCAGACTTCCACTGAATGTGCAACGCCGCGCAAATGTAACTGATAATAAGCAGCTTGGATCGCTGGGCTGATCCACGTTTCAGATTGCTTTTTACGTGGCTGTGCACAGGCTTTAACAACGTCTTTAAATACATGATTAATCGTCACGGTAAGTGTTGTTTGGCGAATAAATTTTTCCATGCTTTTACTTATATGCACTTGCTGTGGTTGGATTACGGCTCTTTCAGCAGGACTCCACCATAGAATGGGCTCGCCATCAGAAAACCAAGGGAAAATAGCGTGTTGATAGGCATTAAGCAGCCGTTCGGGTGATAGGTCACCCCCGATTGCTAATAGTCCTTCTGGATCATCTAACGCATTGTTGGCATTGGGGAATTGAATAGAGTCAATGGATAATGCGGTGAGTTGTTTTGGCATAAGTTCTCTAGATGTTTTGGGAAAAATAATTAAAGCTAGCTTATTTGCTAGTAAGTGATATTCCCAAGAATTTAAAAAATGCTATTTTTATATTGATCAGTTATTCAACTCAACATTATCAGGTTATAAATAACGGCGGTAATTATTTTAAAGTCTGCATTTTACATGATTTTAATAGATTAAGGATCCATAACGGTACTTAGGCTACCTTTTTTATTGGCTGTGTTTTTAAGGTAATCAAAAAGGTAATCACTTTACAGTTAGCTGTTGTTTACTCAATAAATCGGGTTTTCAAACATTTAACTATTTTATTTGTTATCGTGTATTAAATTTATCACATTTTAAAAAATTAAGGTCACATTGATGAGTGTAATCGATTACGAAAACTTGTTTGAAGTTAGAAAGCAAAAAGAAGAAGAAAAAGGGCAAGTGACTATTGTTATAACACCTGATTTAAGCATCCCATCTCCAGACTTGATGATAAGACATAGAATTAAATTTGATGATATTTTAAATTCAAAAATAACCTTTAATACCATTAGCAATTGTAACGACATTAAAGGCAGCGTGACAACATTCTATAAATTCAATAATGAATTTAAATCTATTATCTTCATTCAAAGTGAAATCATTCCCTACAGCACTGATTTAGATGATCGTTATATGAATGAGGCTTATAAATATACTTTTCTTATCCATGGGCTTGCCCATATAAATGACTTTGAAAATAGTATTAATTTTAATAAACACGATAAGCAAATAGATGTAATTAAAATTGAAGCTTATGCAGCAACCTACATACTAAAATATTTAACAGTGAAAAGTTACGACATGGCTAGGGCGTTATATGCACGCAGATTACTTAAGTTAAATAATTCAAGTGATGGTTGTTGTTTACAAATTCAACGAGAAATAATGAAGAAGTATCCAAAGAAAAAACTACTTCAATGGTCAAAACAGCTTTAAAAAAAGAGGGTACACAGATAATTAAAGGTTATGAAACCCATTAACTACTGTATACCCTCATTATTGCTCACTTTACCAAAGAACATGACCTGTAGCGGTGCTACTTAGTCACGCCATTAAGTGTGATGAGCTAGTCGTATTATTTTTCAGGGTAATGTAAATCAACTTCACCCGTATACATTTGACGAGGACGACCAATTTTTTGCCCAGGTTGATCTAACATCTCTTTCCAATGTGAAATCCAACCAATAGTACGAGAAACAGCGAATATTACTGTAAACATAGTACGTGGAATACCCATAGCACGTAAAACAATACCTGAGTAGAAGTCTACATTAGGGTAAAGTTTTTTCTCGATGAAGTAAGGGTCTTCAAGCGCAATACGCTCTAGTTCCATTGCAACATCTAGAAGTGGATCATCAATTTTCAGATCATCTAATACTTCATGACATGTTTTACGCATTACCGTTGCTCGTGGATCATGGTTTTTATAAACGCGGTGTCCAAAGCCCATTAAACGGAATGGGTCATCTTTATCCTTTGCTCTTGCAACGAACTCAGGAATACGATCAACAGTACCGATCTCTTCTAACATTTCTAAACATGCTTCGTTAGCACCACCGTGAGCAGGTCCCCATAATGAAGCAATACCAGCTGCTATACATGCGAATGGGTTAGCACCTGAAGAACCGGCTAAACGCACAGTAGAGGTTGATGCATTTTGTTCATGGTCAGCATGAAGAATCAATATTTTGTCCATTGCACTTTCTAGTACTGGATTAACAACATATTGTTCACATGGAATACCAAACATCATCTTCAAGAAATTACCGGCATAAGATAATGTGTTATCCGGGTACATGAAGGGTTGACCTATAGAATATTTGTAGCTCATTGCCGCTAAAGTTGGCATTTTTGAAATGAGACGGAATGCTGCTATTTCACGACATGACTCATTTGTAATATCTAAGGAGTCATGGTAGAAAGCTGATAAAGCACCTACTACACCAACCATAATCGCCATTGGATGAGAGTCGCGACGAAAACCGCGGTAAAATGCGACTAGTTGTTCGTGTAACATTGTATGATGAAGTACAGTGTGTTTGAACTTGGCAAATTCTTTTTCAGAAGGTAGTTGACCGTTTAGTAATAAATAACAAACTTCTAAATAATCTGATTTGTATGCTAAATCATCGATAGCATAACCTCGGTGTAGTAAAATCCCTTCATCACCGTCAATGAAAGTTATTGCAGACTCACAAGAGGCTGTTGCAAGGAAACCAGGGTCGTAAGTGAAGTAGCCTGTTTTTCCTAAGCTACGAATATCAATGACATCATTACCAGCTGTTCCACTAAAGATAGGTAGTTCAACAGGATCTTGTCCCGGTAAGTGAAGTATTGCGACTTTGTCCGACATTATTTTCTCCCTTGTTTTAAAAATTATTTATATTTTTTAAAATTCTTTGTACTCTTTTTGTACTCTTATTTTTATATACACGCTTTTTTGGTGCCACATTTTTACAGTCAAAATTTAACCTTGTCAAATTATACATTGCAACTTTGCGGGAGAAGATCGCAACAAATATTAGATAAAATCTTTAATAATCCAAAGAGCTATAATTTCTTTCAAGCCTCTGATATCTTAAGGATTGGGTGGGTGAATTTTTTAATTGTATTATTTATTGATTAATTGCAAATTTTACCGTACTTAGCTCACAAAAAAATGCGTTTCGATGTTACAAAGCATTAACAATGTGCTAACAATAGAGCCCGTAAAACAACCCCTAACTTTTAGCCATCATAAAGAGATAAATTGTGCGCAAAGAGAGACCTAAAAATTTAGACCTATCCACGGTTAAATTCCCCATTACTGCTACAGCTTCAATACTGCATCGTGTTTCTGGGATCATCGTTTTTATTGCATTAGCAATATTCCTTACCCTCCTAAACTGTTCGTTATCATCAGCTCAAGATTTTCAAAGTGTACAAGGTTATTTAGACTTGTTTATCGTTGAATTTATTTTCTGGGGATCATTAACAGGTCTTGCTTACCATGCCGTATTTGGTGTTAGGCATATGATACAAGATTTAGGGTACTGGGAAGAAATGGACAGTGCATCACTTAGTGCAAAAGTAGGCTTTGGCCTTACTGCTGTATTATCAATATTAGCGGGGATTTTAGTATGGTAAAGGTTGCAGGTACTTTCGGACGAAGCGGCGTCCACGATTACATATTAATACGTGCCAGTGCAGTTATTTTATTAGCCTACATTTTGTATCTTGTAGGCTTTGTTGCATCTGCGGATATTACTTATCAAGTTTGGACAGGCTTTTTCTCACTAACATTAACAAAAGTATTTACGTTAATGGCATTAGTGGCAATGCTAGTTCATGCATGGATTGGTATTTGGCAAGTTTTAACAGATTACGTTAAATGTACTTTATTGCGTGGCACATTACAGTTTGTGTTAACAACAATTGCATTTGCTTACGTTATTTTTGGTTTTGTAATTTTGTGGGGTGTTTAAGTGAGTTTACCTATTCGAGAATTTGATGCGATTGTTATTGGTGCTGGTGGTGCAGGTATGCGCGCGGCATTATCTATTTCGCAGGAAGGAAAAAGCTGTGCGTTGATTACTAAAGTATTTCCAACGCGTTCTCATACTGTATCTGCTCAAGGTGGTATTACAGTAGCGCTAGGTAATGCACATGCAGATAACTGGCAATGGCATATGTACGACACGGTTAAAGGTTCTGATTTTATCGGCGACCAAGATGCTATTGAGTTTATGTGTAACGAAGGACCTGATGCGGTTCGTGAACTTGAAAATATGGGTTTACCTTTTTCTCGTTTCGAAGATGGCTCAGTTTACCAACGTCCTTTTGGTGGTCAATCTAAAGAATTTGGTGGCGAACAAGCTGCTCGTACTGCAGCAGCTGCTGACCGTACAGGTCATGCTTTATTGCATACGCTTTACCAACAAAACATTAAAAATAAAACGACTATTTTCTCTGAATGGTACGCACTGGATTTATTGAAAAATGATGATGGTGATGTTGTTGGTTGTACTGCTATTGATATTGAAAGCGGTGAAGTTTGTGTGTTCAGAGCGCAAGCTACAGTACTAGCAACGGGTGGTGCAGGGCGTATTTATGCTTCTACGACTAATGCTCACATTAATACTGGTGACGGTGTTGGTATGGCATTACGTGCTGGAGTACCGGTACAAGATATGGAAATGTGGCAATTCCACCCAACCGGTATTGCTGGTGCAGGTGTTCTGGTAACAGAAGGGTGTCGTGGTGAAGGTGGTTATCTTTTAAATAAAGATGGTGAACGTTTCATGGAACGTTATGCGCCTAATGCTAAAGATTTAGCGGGGCGTGATGTTGTTGCTCGTTCAATCATGATTGAAATTCGTGAAGGTCGTGGTTGTGAAGGTCCTTGGGGAACGCACATTAAATTAAAACTAGATCACCTAGGTAAAGATGTATTAGAAACTCGTTTGCCAGGTATTTGTGAATTATCTCGTACGTTTGCTCACGTTGATCCTGTACATGAACCGATTCCAATTATCCCTACTTGTCATTACATGATGGGTGGCGTACCTACGACGGTTAATGGTCAAGTATTAAAGCTTGATGAAAATGGTAAAGATGTTGAAGTGAAAGGTTTATTTGCGGTAGGTGAAATTGCAAGTGTATCAGTTCATGGAGCAAACCGTTTAGGTGGTAACTCATTACTTGATTTGATCGTGTTTGGTCGTGCCGCAGGTAAACATCTTGGTAAAGTATTAACCAAAGAAAATACAGCTAAGCCACCTACAGAAGAAAACATTGAAGCTTCTTTAGCACGTTTCAATCGTTGGGAAAAAGGTACGGGTACAGAGTGTCCTGATCAAATTCGTAAAGATCTACAACAATGTATGCAAAATAACTTCTCAGTATTTAGAGACGGTGCTGCAATGGCTGAAGGCCTTGCCGAGTTACGCGTGTTACGTGAACGTTTGAACAATGCTAAGTTAAGCGATAAGAGCAGCGAGTTTAATACAAATCGCATTGAGTGTTTAGAATTAGATAACTTAATGGAAACTGCTTTTTCAACTGCTTTAGCGGCAAACTTCCGTACTGAAAGTCGTGGTGCGCATAGTCGTTTTGACTTCCCTGATCGTGATGATGCAAATTGGTTACACCATAGTATCTTCAATCCTGAAACAGAAAGTATGTGTAAACGTGACGTTAATATGGCGCCAGTACTACGTGAAGCTTTCCCACCTAAAGCACGTGTTTACTAAGAAGGTTTTATAATATGAATGTTACATTTTCTGTTTATCGCTACAACCCTGATGTTGATGACAAACCTTCAATGAAAGAGATGTCATTAGAAATACCTGAAGGCTCTGACATGATGGTGCTTGATGCTTTAATTGCATTAAAAGAGCAAGATAAGTCATTGTCATTCCGTCGTTCATGTCGTGAAGGTGTTTGTGGTAGTGATGGTTTAAATATTAATGGTAAAAATGCATTAGCGTGTATTACGCCTCTTTCTGATTTACTTTCTGCTGGAAAAATTGTGCTTCGTCCACTACCTGGTTTACCAGTGGTACGTGATTTAGTGATCGATATGACACAATTTTATACTCAGTATGAAAAAGTAAAGCCATTTTTAATTACAGATGGCACTATACCGCCTGCTGGAGAGTTCAAACAATCTCCTGAAGAGCGTGAAAAATTAGATGGTTTATACGAGTGTATTTTATGTGCTTGTTGTTCAACCTCTTGTCCTTCATTCTGGTGGAATCCTGATAAGTTTATTGGTCCAGCTGGTTTATTAGCTGCCTACCGTTTCCTTATCGATAGTCGAGATAGTGCAACTGAAGAACGCTTGTCGAATTTAGATGATGCTTTCAGTGTTTTTCGTTGTCACGGTATCATGAACTGCGTGAGTGTTTGTCCGAAAGGATTAAATCCGACCAAAGCGATTGGTAAAATTAAATCTATGTTATTACAACGCGCAGTTTAATTACTAAATAATTATTATTAATTAAACATTAATAAAGAATAAGGAATTTTAATGCCAACTAATGTTATGGAAACTTGGTTAGCCTCATCGCATCTTTCCGGGGCAAATTCTACTTATATCGAAGACATTTACGAATTGTATTTAGAGGATCCACTTGCTGTGGACGCTAATTGGCGTGAAGTCTTTGATGAGTTACCAAGTGTGACTGATGCTCCTGAGGAGCGTCATTCGATTATCCGTGAACAGATGAAACTTGCGGCCAAAGGGCCAAAATGTTTCACACCACCAGATGGTGCTGTTCACAATGATGCAAAACAAGTCAAAGTGTTACAATTAATCGGTGCTTATCGTAACCGTGGACATGAAATCGCTAACTTAGATCCTCTTGGTTTAGTTAAAACTGAATCAGTTAAAGAGTTAGACCCTTTCTACCATGAACTGACTGGTTCTGATTTAGATGCTAATTTCAATATCGGTTCATTTGCTGCTGGCAATGAAACGATGGTGTTAAAGGATCTTATTGCATCGCTTAAACGTACTTATTGTGGTTCGTTGGGTGTGGAATACATGCACATCACGAATACTGATGAAAAGCGTTGGATCCAAAACCGTATTGAGTCATGTGAAAGTCGCCCATCGTTCAGCAACGAAGCTAAAAATCGATTTTTAGAAGAGTTAACTGCAGCAGAAGGGCTTGAGCGTTACATTGGTGCTAAATTCCCAGGTGCAAAACGTTTCTCTTTAGAAGGGGGTGATTCTTTTGTCCCTATGCTTAAAGAAGTCATTAGGCGTTCGGGCGAGCAAGGTGCACATGAAGTTGTTATTGGAATGGCTCACCGTGGTCGTTTAAACGTGCTAGTTAACGTATTAGGTAAAAAACCCGCTGATTTGTTCAATGAGTTTGCTGGTAAACATGCCAATATAGATGGCTCAAGTGATGTTAAATATCACCAAGGTTTTAGTAGTGACTTTAAAACGGCTAAAGGTAATGTTCATTTATCATTAGCATTTAACCCTTCACACTTAGAAATTGTTAACCCTGTAGTCTTAGGTTCGGTTCGTGCTCGTCAAGAACGTTTAAATAGTATTGGTGAAAGTGTTTTACCAATCACTATCCACGGCGACTCTGCTATTGCTGGTCAAGGTGTTGTGCAAGAGACATTCAATATGTCACAAGCACGTGCATTTAAAGTAAGTGGTACTATCCGTATCGTTATCAATAACCAAGTTGGTTTCACTACTTCAAACCCTGAAGATACTCGCTCAACGCGTTACTGTACTGATATTGCTAAAATGGTCCAAGCACCCATTTTCCATGTTAATGGTGATGATCCTGAAGCAGTCATGCAAGCGGCACATATCGCAATTGATTTCCGTAATAAATTCAAACGTGATGTTGTTATTGATTTAGTTTGTTACCGTCGTCATGGCCATAACGAAGCTGATGAACCAAGTGCAACACAGCCATTGATGTACCAGAAAATCAAAAAACATCCTACGCCACGTGATATCTACAGCAAGCAACTTGAAAGTGAAGGTGTGATTGCAGAAGGTTTTGCTAAACAGCTTGTTGCTGATTACCGTGATGCCTTAGATAATGGCGAGTGTGTGGTTAAAGAATGGCAATCGATGCAAGGCAATTCAATAGATTGGTCTCCTTACCTAAAACATGACTGGGATTTACCCTACGAAGCGGGTTTCCAAAAACAACGTTTAGTGGAATTAGCGGAATCTATTAGTCATTATCCAGAAGATCAGAAACAACATTCACGTATTGCGAAAATCTACAATGACCGTCAGGCGATGGCCCGTGGTGAAAAGCTACTTGATTGGGGTTTTGCCGAAAACTTAGCTTATGCAACCTTGTTAGACTCTAAGTATAACATTCGTTTGGTAGGTCAAGATTCTGCTCGTGGTACCTTCTTCCATCGCCATGCTGTATTGCATGAGCAATCGGAAGCTAAACGTTATACTCCTCTACATAATATCTCTGATGATCAAGGTCACTTTGATGTTTATGATTCAGTGCTATCTGAAGAAGCGGTACTTGCTTTTGAATATGGTTACTCAACTGGTGCACCTAAAGGTTTATGTATTTGGGAAGCGCAGTTTGGTGACTTTGCAAATGGTGCTCAAGTTGTATTTGACCAATTCTTATCATCAGGTGAACAGAAGTGGGGCCGTATGTGTGGTCTGACTGTTTTATTACCACATGGTTATGAAGGTCAAGGTCCAGAGCATTCTTCTGCTCGTTTAGAGCGTTTCTTACAATTGTGTGCTGAGCATAATATGCAAGTATGTGTTCCTTCAACACCTGCTCAGGTTTACCACATGTTACGTCGCCAAGTAATTCGTTCAATGCGTCGCCCATTAATTGTTATGTCACCTAAATCATTGTTACGTCATCCATTAGCGGTTTCTAGCTTAGATGAATTAGCATCAGGTACATTCTTAAATGCAATTGGTGAAGTGGATGAATTAAACCCTGAAGCAGTGACTCGAATTGTTCTATGTAGTGGTAAAGTTTACTACGAACTTTTAGAAAAACGTCGTGCTGAAGAATTAAACCATATTGCGATTATACGAATCGAACAGCTATACCCATTCCCTACGGATGAAGTAAATGATTTACTTGAGCAATATGCGCATGTAACTGAGTTTATTTGGTGTCAAGAAGAGCCTCAAAATCAGGGCGCTTGGTACTGTAGTCAACATAATTTCCGTACTGTCATGCCTGAAGGCGCTACGCTGCATTATGCAGGTCGTGCAGCATCAGCATCAACGGCGGTAGGTTATATGTCTCTACATGTTAAGCAACAAAAAGCATTAGTGAACGAAGCACTTGGTTTTGATGAACAGTAATCAAAATTAAATCGAATTTATTGAAGAAAATTATTATTGTAGGAAGCGTTAATTATGATTGAAGTATTAGTTCCAGAACTTCCAGAATCAGTTGCAGATGCAACTGTAGCAACTTGGCACAAACAACCTGGCGACTTCGTCGAGCGTGATGAAGTATTAGTTGAAATCGAAACCGATAAAGTTGTTTTAGAAGTACCTGCTACAGCATCAGGTATCTTAAAAGAAATAATTGAAGATGAAGGTGCAACCGTACTTTCTAAGCAATTATTAGCTAAATTAGAAGAAGCAGATGCACCTGCTGCAGCTAAAGAAGAAGCTGCTCCAGCTGAAGCGCCTGCAGCAACTGCTGATGCAAGCCCATCTGTACGCCGTTTAATGCTTGAAGAAGGCATTGATGCACGTGATATCAAAGGATCTGGTAAAGGTGGTGTTATCACACGTGAAGATGTAGATAACTTCCGTACGTCTAAAAACAAAAGTGAAACGGCACCTAAAGTTGATATCGTTGCTGCTGTTGCTGCACGCAGCGACAAGCGCGTACCAATGACTCGTTTACGTAAGCGTGTTGCTGAACGTCTATTAGAAGCTAAAAACTCGACTGCAATGTTAACGACTTTTAACGAAGTAAACATGAAACCAATCATGGATCTTCGTAAGCAGTACCAAGAAGTGTTCGAGAAAAAACATGGTATCCGTTTAGGGTTCATGTCTTTCTACATCAAAGCTGTGACTGAAGCGCTTAAACGTTACCCAGAAGTCAATGCTGCAATTGACGGTACTGATATCGTTTACCACAACTTCTTTGATATCAGTATTGCTGTATCAACACCACGTGGTCTTGTAACACCTGTTTTACGTGATACAGATACTTTAAGTGTTGCTGACATTGAAAAGGGCATTCGTGAGCTTGCTATCAAAGGTCGTGACGGCAAATTAACGGTTGACGAAATGATGGGCGGTAACTTTACGGTTACTAACGGTGGTGTATTTGGTTCACTGCTTTCAACGCCAATTATTAACCCACCACAAGCGGCTATCTTAGGTATGCACAAAATCCAAGACCGCCCAATGGCCATTAATGGTGAAGTGAAAATTTTACCTATGATGTACCTAGCACTTTCATACGATCATCGTTTAATTGACGGTAAAGAATCAGTAGGATTCTTAGTAACAATCAAAGAACTACTTGAAGATCCAACACGTCTATTACTAGACGTTTAATATCGATTTTTAAAAATAGTCGATTGGCTGTTTATATTGTTAAACAGCCACAAAAAAATTGTTTTTACACTCACGGCCTTCGGGCTATTAAGTTTAACTAAACAGATGGAAATAAATCATGAATTTGCATGAATATCAGGCAAAACAATTATTTAAAGAATACGGTTTACCGGTTCCTAATGGTGTCGCTTGCGACAGCGCTGAAGATGCTGTGAATGCTGCATCTAAATTAGGTGGCGAACGTTGGGTTATTAAATGTCAGGTACATGCGGGCGGTCGTGGTAAAGCGGGTGGCGTACAGTTAGTTGATTCAAAAGACGGTATTCGTGAATTCGCTCATAAATGGTTAGGTCAAAACTTAGTGACTTACCAAACAGACGCAAATGGTCAGCCAGTTAATAAATTATTATTAGAAGAATGTAGTGACATTGCTAATGAGCTTTATTTAGGTGCGGTAATTGACCGTGCTTCACAACGTGTTACTTTCATGGCGTCTACTGAAGGCGGCGTTGAAATTGAGAAAGTTGCAGAAGAAACACCTGAACTAATCCATACTGTTATGATCGACCCTTTGGTTGGCGC
Source organism: Psychromonas arctica DSM 14288 (assembly GCF_000482725.1). Classification (GTDB taxonomy): domain Bacteria; phylum Pseudomonadota; class Gammaproteobacteria; order Enterobacterales; family Psychromonadaceae; genus Psychromonas; species Psychromonas arctica. The sequence goes on along the minus strand of NZ_AXWP01000001.1, from coordinate 2,125 downwards.
ACAAGCGTACCAAGGTCGTGAATTAGCATTTAAATTAGGTTTATCTGGTAAGCAAATTGGCCAATTCACTAAGATTTTCTTAGGCCTTGCAACTATTTTTGAAGATAAAGATTTAGCGTTATTAGAAATTAACCCATTAGTAGTGACAGGTTCAGACGACCTAATCTGTTTAGATGGCAAAATTACTATTGACTCAAATGCAATGTACCGTCAAAAAGCACTTCAAGCTATCAACGATACAACACAAGACGATGCACGTGAAATGCATGCTGCTCAGTGGGAACTTAACTATGTAGCACTTGATGGCAATATCGGTTGTATGGTTAATGGTGCTGGCCTTGCTATGGGTACCATGGATATGGTTAACCTACATGGTGGCAATCCGGCGAACTTCTTGGATGTTGGCGGCGGTGCAACTAAAGAACGTGTTACAGAAGCATTCAAAATCATCCTTTCTGATGACAAAGTTAAAGCTGTTTTAGTTAATATCTTTGGCGGTATCGTACGTTGTGATTTAATCGCAGAAGGTGTTATTGGCGCAGTAGCTGAAGTAGGTGTTTCTGTTCCTGTTATCGTTCGTTTAGAAGGTAACAATGCAGAATTGGGTCGTAAGATCTTAGCAGAGTCTGGTCTTAATATTATTGCAGCAACATCATTAACAGATGCTGCTCAGCAGTCTGTTAAAGCGGTAGGTGGAAAATAATGAGTATTTTAATTAATAAAGACACTAAAGTAATTTGTCAGGGTTTCACTGGTGGTCAAGGTACTTTCCACTCAGAGCAAGCGCTTGAATACGGTACAAAAATGGTCGGTGGTGTTTCACCTGGTAAAGGCGGACAAGTACATTTAGGCTTACCTGTATTTAATACAGTACGTGAAGCTGTAGAAGAAACGGGTGCGACAGCATCGGTTATTTATGTACCAGCTCCATTTTGTAAAGATGCTATTTTAGAAGCGATTGATGCAGGCATTAAATTAATCGTTACTATTACGGAAGGTATTCCTACACTAGATTTAGTTGCAGTTAAAATCAAACTAGATCAAGAAGGTGTTGTGATGATCGGTCCTAACTGTCCTGGTGTAATCACACCTGATGAATGTAAAATTGGTATTATGCCAGGCCACATTCATAAAAAAGGTAAAGTAGGTATTGTATCGCGTTCTGGTACATTAACTTATGAAGCCGTTAAACAAACTACAGACGAAGGTTTTGGTCAATCTACTTGTGTTGGTATTGGTGGCGATCCAATTCCTGGTTCTAGCTTCATCGATATTCTAAAATTATTCCAAGAAGATCCTGAAACTGAAGCAATCGTAATGATTGGTGAAATCGGTGGTACTGCGGAAGAAGAAGCGGCTGCATTTATCAAAGCAAACGTAACTAAACCTGTTGTTTCGTACATCGCTGGTGTTACTGCACCTGCTGGTAAGCGTATGGGACATGCTGGTGCGATTATCGCTGGTGGTAAAGGTACTGCAGAAGATAAATTTAAAGCATTAGAAGATGCAGGCGTGAAAACGACTAAATCACTTGCTGATATCGGTAAAGCACTACGCGAAGTAACTGGTTGGTAATCTCTTAACGAGATTTCTTACTGTGTTGACTCACAATATAAGCCTCGCTTTAATAGCGGGGCTTTTTTATGGCAGTTATTTATTGTGAGTTGTATTAGAACAACAGATATAAGCATAAAATTGATTAAATCTCTAGCAGCTGTTTATTTCAGTAAAGCACTACGTGAAGTAACTGGTTGGTAATCTCTTAACTAGATTTCTTACTGTGTTGACTCAGAATATAAGCCTCGCTTTAATAGCGGGGCTTTTTTGTTTGCCCAGCAAAGCTGGCAAACCCGCTCACTTGCAAGAAAGTGAGATCACCCTGATTGAGGGGAAGATAATCCGAATGGCAAGGGCGTCACTGGCTAACGGTGGGGTCTGAAGGAAGCCATAGGAAGTTAGAAGTACACAACTAACCGTAACCTGTTTCGGCAGTGTTGGTGGATAAGCGTCCAAAATAGCGCGAAGTCCAATACTCAGTCAGACCAACACTGTGTTTGAGGGTGGTCATTTCTAACAGGGAGTCAGTGTAATAACTGGGGAAGCCTGGCACTGTATCCAAGCATTT